>CAZKDY010000040.1:0-68031 GCA_964551615.1 uncultured Polyangiaceae bacterium | reverse complement strand
GGCGGCGCCGCCAATGGTGACACCGGCACACATGTGGGATGATGCTTTAGCCCTGCCCTCCACCCCCCCTCCACCCCCGCGAGCAGCGCGTGAGCTTGGCTCCACGGCTGGGCTGTGATGCGGCGCACACAAGTCACCACGCGAGGCGCTGAAGGGGCGGGTTTTCCCACGTCAGATTAGGCGACTTGCCAGAGATCACCGCAAACCGAGTAGACTGCGTCTCACGGCACGGCTCGTGCTTAGGGCGGCACCATGCATCGATTTTGGCTTGTAGGCATGTTGGGGGTGGGGCTCTGCAGCGTGGGCTGTGGGACCTCGGACGGAGGCGCGCTCGGGGACGGCTCCAGTGGAGGCAGCGGGGGCGCGGTCAGCCAGACCGAGCTTGAGATCGTGGTCAGCGCCAGCGACGCGGCGTTCCCGCACCAGGACCAGCTGGCCTCTCAGACCCCCAAGCGGATCCGCGCGGGAGTGCGCATGCTCCAATTAGAAGACGACCAAGGCGAGCGCTTTACCCTGTTCGACGCCCAGAGCGCCGCCACGGTCAGCTATGACGCCGGCGCGTTCACCGCGCTCGGCAGGCTCTCGCCGCAGGCGATCCGCCCGGGCCACTACGTCAGGGCGCGCCTGGTGCAAGACTGGTCGAGCTTCGATGTAGACGCGGCGCTGCATCAGGACGACCAGGCGCAGCGAGGCGTGCTCAGCATCCTGCAGATCACCTCCGACGGCGTCTCGCTGGATGGGGAGCGCTACGACGCGGGCGATTTCGTGCACCAGTTCAGCGGACCGGGGGGCCAAGGCGAGTTCAGCGGCGTGCTGCCGGTGCCGGAGGAGAGCCACACGGCAGGCGCCAGCGCCTTCGTCGAAGACGGGGTGTGGGCCGTGTATTTCCCGATGGATTTAACTTTGACGGCGGGCCAGGTGGGGCGCATCGACTTCAGGGCGAACCTCGATCACGCCTTCCGTTGGACCGATCAGGATAAGCCCGGCTACGCTCAGCAGCAGTACGATTTCGCCCCGCCGCTGTATGAGGTGGTCGAGCAGTTCGGCGCCAACCGCTTCGACGTCATCGTTCACTAGTCGGTTGCCGCTAGCTGTCCGCGCGCTGCTTGCGGCTGCGCCCCCGTCAGCTGTAGCCTGCGGGCATGCCTCGTACGTCACGCCAACGCGTGCCCAGCAGACCCTCCTGCAGCAAACGCCGCGTCGCGTTGCGCTCGCTCTCAGTCCTCGGCCTGCTCTCGCTGCTCGCGGGCGCCTGCGGCGATCAAGACGACGCCATGAACGCGGCGGACCAGGCTCTATCGGACGCCGAGCCACGACCCGACGCGCCAGAGCGCCCCGCCGAGCCTGAGTTCCGTTTCGACGGCGCCGACCGCGTCGTCCTCGGGACCGTCACCCAAGTCAGCGCGCGGCTCGATGAGAACGAGTGGGGCGACACGCTGATCCTGTCGACCGTGCGGGTGGCGGTTCGCGAGCACCTGCGTGGCGGCGGCGGCGACAGCATCGAGTTTGAACTGGAGGGCGGCACCCTGGGTGACACGACCCTCGAAGTGTCCGATCTTCCGCACTTGCGCCCAGGAGACCAAGGCGTCTTCGCTTTGCGTCGACACCGCAGGCGCGCTGGCTGGGTCCCCAATCTGCGGGGCAATGGCGTGCAGCTCGGCGACGTCGACGCGCACCTCGAGGCGATCCGGCGCGCGGAGCGACGATCCCGATGACCGTTAGGTTCATCGCGCTCAAGCTCCTGCTGCTGGCGGCGCTCACGCTGTCGGCGAGGGACAGCTATGCTTGGGAGAGCTCAGCTAAGTGGGCAAACCGCGTGGTCCCCTACCTCGTCAACCCCAAGAACCTAGACATGAGCGACGCCGCTGCGCTAGCCGGGCTCAGGTGGAGCGCTGCCGCGTGGACGAACCAGAGCCGCGCTGGCTTTCGGTTTCAGTATGGCGGCAGCTCGGCGAAGACCAACCTCGCCTTCGACAGCGAAAACGTCGTGCTGTTTCGAAACGACATCGGCAGCACCGCCACCACCCGTGGCACCACGTACAAGTGGATCCAGAGCGGTAATATCATCGAAGCGGACATCGTGTTTTGGGACAAGGCGGTCAACTTCGTCGCCGCCGGCGACCCATGTAGCGGGCAGATCGTCCTTGAGAACACGGCGATTCACGAGTTCGGACACGCCCTTGGGCTCGATCATTCGAGTAAGGCCACAGCGAGCATGTACGCTACGGATTCGGCCTGCTCAGAGGGTCGCTTGAAGCTCGACGCTGATGACATCACCGGAGTGGAGACGCTCTACCCGTGTGCCAGCGCGGGGCAGTGCAACGATTCAAACAGCTGCACAACCGATAGCTGCAAAGCCAACAAGTGCCAGTACACCGCCATCGCTGGGTGTTGTCATGCGAGCGCAGACTGCGATGACAAGAACGCGTGCACCGCAGACGCCTGCAAGGCCAACAAGTGCCAACACGCTGCGCTGGTGAACTGCTGCACCACCAACGCCGACTGCGACGACAAGAGCGCGTGCACCGCGGACACCTGCAAGGCCAACAAGTGCCAACACGCTGCGCTGGTGAACTGCTGCACCACCAACGCCGACTGCGACGACAAGAGCGCGTGCACCGCGGACACCTGCAAGGCCAACAAGTGCCAACACGCTGCGCTGGCCAACTGCTGCACCACCAACGCCGAGTGCAACGACAAGAACCCGTGCACCGCGGACCGCTGCCAAGCCAACAAGTGCCAACACACCGCTGACGCCAGCTGCGTGGATGCTGGCGCTGGGGGCGCAGGCGGGAGTGTATCCACGGGTGGCGCGTCGGGAGCCTCGGGCTCAAACGGAGGCGGCAGCGCTGGCACAGCCGGCGCGGCAGGTGACGGGGGCGGCTGGCCTGGCGCCGCCGGTGACGCAGGTCGGGGCGGCGCGGTGGGCGCCGACGCGAGCGCGCCGGACGCAGCGACGGGCGATGCTGCGGCGGGGAGCACGAGCGCACCGGGACAAGACGCGGGCTGCGGCTGCCGGCTGCACCGAGCAGTTCCACCCGGTTCACCCGGCTACCCAGGCTCCCCCTTCGCGATCCCCGCGGCTGGCTTGGTCTTCGTGGTGATGCGCCGCAGGCGGCGCCGCCAGCGCGCGCACGTACGGTCCTGCGCCTGAGTTTGAAAACTCAGCGCACAGCGGCTCGCGACGTGCCTGTTCCTGTTGACCAGCGTGAGGCAAAACAACTCTGATGCATAAGCCACTCGGGAGCGCGCTGAACCGCGTGCCCCACATCGCGTTGGCGTATTGGGTGATCAAGATCGCGTCCACCACCCTAGGTGAGACGGGCGCGGATATGTTCTCCATGACGCTGAAGCTCGGCTACGCCACCACCATCGCGCTGTTCCTCGCGGTATTCGCGCTGCTGCTAGCCATCAAGCTGCTCCTAAGGCGCTACACCCCACTCAGCTACTGGGCGGTGTTCACGGCGTCGGCCATCCTGGGCACCGCGCTCAGCGATTTCATCGATCGCAGCCTAGGCTTGGGCTACGCCTTAGGCTCCGCGCTGTTGCTCGGCCTGTTGCTGCTCACCTTGGGCGCTTGGTTCCTCAAGGAACGCTCCTTGTCCGTCGAGCGCATCGAAAACACCGGCGCGGAGCTGTTCTATTGGCTCGCCTTCTTGATCGCCAATACCTTAGGCACCGCCGCCGGTGACTACGTGTCGGATGAGCTCGGGGTGGGCTTCTTGCTCAGCGCAGGGCTGATCGCCGGCCTGCTGCTGCTGACCGCCGCTGGGCACTTCTTCACGAAGATCTCCGGGGTATTTTTGTTCTGGGTAGCCTTCGTGCTGACGCGGCCGTTTGGCGCGACCTTCGGTGATCTGCTGACCAAGACGCGCGACGCTGGCGGGCTCGATCTAGGCACCTTCGGCGCCTCGGGGTTCTTCGCCTTGCTGCTCGCCTTGGGCTTGTGGCGCGAGATGCGCCTTGAGGCTAAGACAAAGACCAACGCGTAGTGCCTAGGGCGAAGGCGCTAGCCGCTTGACGGCGATCTCGCTACAACATGCAGGGGCCGCGGGCCGCGTTAGCTCGCGCGGCCGCCGCGTAGCGCGGGCAGTGTCCGCATGGTTTAGAGCTCAGGAGATCCAGCGCCTCAATGAAATTCCGTAAGCACGCCGCGAAAAGCAGCGGTCAAGGCGTCGGCGTTGGCCTGCTGGTGCCCCACCTACACCGCGAGGAAAAAGACGCCACGCCGATCTGGATCGGCCTCGGCCCAGCTGGCGATGAAGGCAACGGCCTCAGCCTAAGCGGGGCGTTTTGAGCTTGCCCCGCACACCGCTCGCCAGCGCTGGGTGCGCGGCGTTGCTGTCCTGCGCCGCGCTGCTGAGCTCCAATCCGGCGGCGGCGGAGCCGAGCCACGCAGCGCGCCAGCAGCGCACGTTGCTCTACGCTGGCACTGCCCTGCTCCTCGGCGGCGTCGCCACCGACGCCACCTTCTGGGCCGCCGTCGACACCACGGACGACGCCGCGCCCTGGGCGTGGCACTTGGTCCCAGTGGCGGGTCCCATCATCGGGCTGACCGACGTCGACACGCTGTGTCCGGGAGGCGACGCCCTGCACGGCTGTGCACTGCCCAAAGGCATGGCGTACGTGGGCATGGCGGTGTCCTTGGTGCTGCAAACCGCGGGCTTGGCGCTGCTCGGCATCCAGGCCTTCGACGGCGACAGCGACAGCGGCGGCTCAAGCTCGCCAGCCACGCGGCGTAGCTTGAGCTTGCCCTTCGATCTCGCGGTGAGCGGAGATAGCCTGCTCTTACGCAGCCGCTGGTCACTCTGAGCGCGAGCCGCGAGCGGCGTGAAGTCGCGCTAGCCGCTAGCGGCGGACCCCGCGATCTGCCACACCCGTTGCATGCTGACCCAGACCCACAGCGCGAAATGCGGCGAGATCACGCTGAGAATGACCCACGAGTCAGACATTCCCACGTTGATCGCCCTAAACAAACTGTGCTTCCCCAGCATGGCAGAGCAAAACGTGGTCTGGAACCGCGGCCAGCTCTCCAACCACCTGCGCGTGTTCCCCGAAGGACAGCTGGTGGCCGAGTTCGAGGGCCGCGTCGTCGGCGCGGTGTCCAGCCTGATCGTAGACATGGGCACCGATCCGTATCGTCAGCACACCTACTCCGGCGTGACCGACGGCGGCTTCTTCCACAATCATAATCCCCAGGGAGACACGCTCTACGGCGCTGACGTCTACGTGCACCCAGACATGCAGGGGATGGGGGTGGGCCGGGTGCTCTACGAGGGACGGCGCGAGCTGGCCCAGCGCTTGAACCTGCGCCGGATCCTCGCGGGCGGGCGCCTGCATGGCTACAGCGAGGTGGCGGACAGCCTGACGCCGGAGGCCTATGTGCGCGCGGTCGAGATCGGCGAGCGGCGCGATCTGGTGCTCGGGTTTCAGCTGCGCGAGGGCTTTATCGTGCGCGGCATCTTGCGCAACTACATCCGTGATCCGCTCAGCAACAACTGCGCGACGCTGATCGAGTGGCAGAACCCCGATTATGTACCGAGAGATCCGCAAGATCTCCGCAAGGTGCGCGTGGCGTGCGTGCAGTACCAAGTGCGGCGCATCAACAGCTTTCAAGACTTCGCCGATCAGGTGGAGTACTTCGTCCAGACCGCGTCAGATTATCGCGCAGATTTTGTGCTGTTCCCTGAGCTGTTCAGCGTGCAGCTCTTGAGCCAAGAGAGCCTGAAGAAGCTGCCGTCGCTCGAAGGCATCAAGAAGCTGACCGAGCTCGAGGCGCCGTTCATGGAGCTGATGAGCGGCCTAGCCAAGGACTACGGCACTCACATCATCGCCGGCACCCACCCCATCGCCCGCGGCGACGCGATCTACAACGTGACGCCGTTGTGCTTTCCAGACGGCAGCCACGTGTTCCAACCCAAGCTGCACATCACGCCAGCCGAGAAGAAGTATTGGGGCATCACCGGCGGCAATGAGCTGCGCGTGATAGCCACGCCCAAGGCCAAGGTCGGGATCTTGATCTGCTACGACTCAGAGTTCCCGGAGGCCGCCCGTTACCTCGCGGATCAGGGCGCAGAGATCATCTTCGTGCCCTACTGCACCGACAACCGCGAAGGCCATTTGAGGGTGCGCTACTGCTCGCAGGCCCGCGCCATTGAGAACCAGGTGTACGTCGCGACCGCTGGCATCATCGGCAACCTGCCCAGCGTCGCCGCCATGGACATCCACTTTGGCCAGGCCGCGGTGTACACGCCGAGCGACTTTGAGTTTGCCCGCGACGGCGTGCAGGCTCAGGCCGACAGCAACGTCGAGATGCTGCTGGTGACTGACCTAGATATCCACGACCTGTACCGCTCCCGCGCCTCGGGCAGCGTCACCCCGCGCCTCGACCGGCGCAAAGATCTGTTTGAGTTTCGTTCCCACGTACAAAACGATCTGAATGATCTCACGTTGGAAGACTCGCTGCCCATGGATCCCGAGTCAGCTGAGGCCTAAGCATGCAACGCGAACCAGAGCACCTGCTGTTAGAGCGCGCCCGCGCCGGCGACCGGGCAGCCCTTGACAGCCTACTCAAGCACCACCAAGCGCAGATCTACCGCTTTGGCATGCAGATGTGCCGCGATCCGGAGGACGCCTCAGACGTCCTGCAAGACACGCTGCTGGCCATGGCGCGCAACGTGAAAGACTTCCGCGGCGCCTCGTCCGTTTCCACGTGGCTCTATAGTATCGCGCGGAGCTTCTGCATCAAGAAGCGGCGCAAGAGCAAATTCGCCCCGAGCAGCCAAGCCTCGCTAGACAGCGACCTGCCTGAGCAGGTCGCCCAGCTCGCGGCGCCCACCCTCAGCCCCGACGACGCCCTGGCCAGTAAGCAGGTGGCCCACGCGCTCGACGTCGCGATCGGCGCCCTTGAGCCGATGTACCGCGAGGTACTGGTGCTGCGAGACATCGAGGGGCTCACGGCGCCGGAGGTGGCTGAGGTGCTCGAGATCAGCGTGCAGGCGGTCAAGAGCCGACTACACCGCGCGCGGCGGGCGGTGCGCGATTACGTCGCGCCCTTGCTGGGGATAGGCGCTGATCCACCCCCAAACCCTGGCAGTTGTCCTGATGTGCTCTCGCTGTATTCACAGCACCTCGAGGGCGACATTTCCGCCACGCTGTGCGCTGAAATGGAGCAACACCTGGCGGCCTGCGCCGCGTGCCGCGGCACCTGCGACTCGCTGAAGCACACCTTAGCGCTGTGCCGCACGACAGCGCCTCTCCTGCCTGTGCCCGACGCGGTGCAGGCGGCGGTCAAGGTCGCCCTGCGCAACTGGCTGGTCACCACCCCCTGAACCCCCCTGAACCCTTTCGGTCGCGTGTGGCTCTACCTAAGCGAGGAGGCCACATGGCAACTGTGCAAGTAACCGAGAAAAACTTCGATGAAACGCTGAAGCAGGGCACCGTCCTGCTGGATTTTTGGGCTGAATGGTGCGGGCCGTGTCGCACGTTCGGCCCGATCTTCGAGGCCGCCGCCAAGCGCCACCCGGGCGTGGTGTTCGGCAAGGTCGACACCGAGGCAGAGCCGGGCCTAGCCGCGGCGTTTCAGGTGCGCGCCATCCCGACCTTGGTCGTGCTGCGCGACGGCGTGCTCCTAGCGGCCCAACCCGGTATGCTGCCAGGCTCTGCCATCGACGAGCTGGTACGCAAGGTGCAAGCTCTGGATATGGAAGAGGTCCACAAAAGCGTTGCGCAGCAGGAGCAATCAGCCGAGCCGCCCATCGCTAAAGCCGGAGGCATGTGATGTGTCAGCGCGTGACTTGTCGGCAGTGCAGCAAGCCGACCTACGCCGGTTGCGGCGCCCACATCGAACAAGTGCTATCTGATGTCCCGCGGGATCAGCGCTGTCGTTGCCGTGAGGCAAAATCAAAGAGCGCGGGTAAAAATACAGGCAGCGCCGGGCCCGCCGAGTCGGGCACCCAGCGCTCATGGTTTCAGCAACTATTCGGCAGATAAAGGATCACCCAATGACAACTCATGGAATGCGAAAGGCGCTGAGCGCCAGCTACGAAGAGGCGCTACAGCGTGTCCCCGAGGCACTGAAGACTCAGGGCTTCGGCGTCCTCACCGAGATCGACGTGCAGAGCACGCTCAAGGAGAAGATCGGGGCCGACTTCAGGCGCTACAAGATCTTGGGCGCGTGTAATCCGCCGCTGGCGCTGAGAGCCCTGGAGGCGGAGCTCGAGGTGGGCCTGATGCTGCCCTGCAACGTGATCGTGTACGAAGACGACCAAGGTAAGGCCGTCGTGGTCGCCATTGATCCCGTGCAGACCATCGCCTCGACCGGGAGCCCGGCGCTCCAAGCGGTGGCAGCAGAGGTGAAGCAGAAGCTGAGCCTAGCGCTCGAGCAGCTGAAGTAAGCCGGGCGCTGCGCGGTTAGATCACCAGGCGTCTCTCGGCGAGAGGGTGCAGGCCTGCGAGGTCTTCGCCGCTCGCTTCCGCAGAGAACAGCACGACGCGCTTCAAGGCGCCGTCAACAGCCAAGGCGAGCTGGTGTTCGGGGGTGGGGGTGTCTAACACAAACCGCCACCCGCGGGGCTCGCGGCTCGGCGGCGGTGTAAACTTGATGGCGGGCAGGTCGCTGAGGTCGAAGTCAAAGTGGTCGAGGCGCTGCGAGAGCCCCATGCCGATCAGCTTGATGTACGCCTCTTTGAGCGTCCAGATTTGGTAGAAGCGAGCTTGGCGCTGTTCCGCTGGGAGACGCTCAAGCTGCGCGCGTTCGCTGGGCGCGAACGCCGTACGAGCCATGCCCAGGAAGTTACGCGTGCGGTCCCGGCGCTCGACGTCTACTCCGCACTCGCCCCCCTCCGTCACGCTGCACGCCACCAAGCCGCGGGTGTGAGAGAGGTTGAAGCGTAGCCGGGGACCACCGCCGGCGCCACAAGCAGCCGCTGGGCCCGCGAGCTCAGGGCGACCATACGGACCGATGGCGTAGCTCCAAGCCGCAGGCGCCACCCGCGGCGCGTAGCGGCTCAGGGTCTTACGCAGGAACGCGTGCGCCAAAATGAAGTGTTGGCGATCGCTCAGCGAGCGGAACGTCTGGGCGCGCTCTCGCTCCTCAGGATCCAAGATCCCCTTCAGCTCATCCTCAGTAGCGCCGCTCAGCGCGCGCTCTGGGACGGCGAGCAGCCAGACGTGGGCCTCGCCCGTGAGCCGTTCGAGGAGCGCAGCCTGGCTCACGCGACGCGCACTCGGAGCGCGTCGGGCCCCAGCAGCCCGCGGGCGAAGTGCCCGAGCCACTGCCCGCTGGGGGTCGACGGCAGCGCCAACTCGCCGCGCTCAACGCCTGCCAGCAACGCTTGGGTCTCGAGCCCAGGGTCCACGACCTGCTGCAGCGTCGCGAACAGCGCCGCCCGCAGCTCATCGGTGCCTGTCTGAGCGACGCAGCGCTCGACCGCGCCGGCAAACGCCGGGTCCGGCGCCGACGGCTGCTCCAGGCTCGGATCGACGCCGAGGGCGTTGATGGCGTCGAGCACGCAGCGTTTCCGCTGGGCATAAGGCAGTGAGCCCAGCTCCGCGGCGGAGATCGGCTGCCCGATCCAGTACTGTTGCTGGCCATAACCCACGGGCAGCTCGAGCTTTCCAGTGATGGGCTCGACGGGCAGGCCGCCGGTGAAGCGGATCGGCACGATGGGCAGGCCCAGCTCCGCCGCCAGGTCGATGAACAGCGAGCTCAGCTTGGTGGTCCGCTCGCGGCAGCTCTGGCTGCGCGTGCCTTGCGCGTGAACGAAGAACGAGCACGCCCCGCGCACCAGCCGCGGCTTTAAATCCTTGAGGATGTCAAACATGGAGTCTGGCCGCGTCGGATCAAAGTACACGATCGACCTCGGATCGGTGCAGCCCGGGTGGCTGAACAAGCTGCGCAGCACCCAGCCAATCCAGCCCTGCTCGTGCTTGCTGTTGGCCATGGTCACCACCGAGCTCTGGCTCAGGGCTGCCAGCAGGTTGGTCACCAAGAGCGACTCCATCTGCACCTGGTGGTTGGCCACGTAGATCGCCGGCCTGCCCACCACCCCCTGAAATCCTTGGGGATCTGTCAGCACCACGCGGGACACGAAGCGCTGGATCAGGCCTTCCCACAGATCACGCCCGAGCCAGTCGTCGCTGACCCCCAGGGCCTCGCTCCAATAGCGGCGCACCGCGCTCAGGTCGAGGCGCTGGGCGCTGGGCGGAGCGTCCACCACCACCACGTCCGCGCCGTCTAGGGTCACCGTCACGTCGGGTCGCGTCAGGGGCAAGCCTGCGGGCAGCAGCCCTGGGTGTACGTGTTCGCGCGCCCCGACGTGCTCATTCACCGCGATGCGCCCCGCGTCGCGGGTGCCGTAGATGCTCTCGAGCGTGCCAGGCATCCAGTCGCTGGCGTCCGCCTCGGCTTGGGAGAGCCGCGTCTCCCGGCTGCTCATGCGGGACAGTGACGCCCCCGCCACGTAGCGTCTGTCCCGCAAGAACGCGCGGCGATCTAGCGCGGGCAACATGCCGAGCCTTCCCTTAGGGAAGCACGCCTCGACCAACGTCATCTCGCAGAACACGCCAGCGTCGCCGATCCACTGCAGGCGAAAACGCGGCAAGTCTGGCTTGAGCAAGAAGCCGTCAAAGCGCACCTCGCAGCGCACGCTGCCGCGGCTGGGCGTCGGGCCGTAGACGTCTAGGCTCAGCACGCGCGCTGGATAGGCCACGCGATCAGCCCCGATCTCACTCGACCACAGGTCCAGGCGGTCGTGGGGGATCCCATGCAGGCCGGCGTCGAGCAGCGCCGGGTGCAGCAAGCCACGCGGCACTCGCTGGGCTTCAGGCAGGTCAAGTGGACCAGCCGTGAGCGTGCTGGACGCGCCCGTTTCCGTCCGGTTTCCACTAAGCAACAGCTGAAACGCCGGGCCGTGAAACAGCGCGCCGCTGGCGTAGGGGTTCGGCAGGGCGTCGCCTGCCAACGCTGGCAGCGCCTCGGGCGGCTGTCGCCACGCGCCCACGCTGACCTTGGCCGTGGCCACTTGGCGGCGCTCACCGCTGGGGTCGCGAGTAAAGACCTGAGCTACGTAGCGCTCTCCCACCGAGCTGACCTCAGCCTCTAAGCGGCGCGAGCGCTGCTCAGCGCTGCCTTCCAGGGGAAAGTCGACCCAGCCAGCCAGCTGAACATCGCTGACAGCGCTGATCTTTTGGGGATAGACGCGCTGCTCTACGGCGCGCGCCAGCAGATCCACGAGGAACATCATGGGCAGCGCGGGGCGCCCGTAGGTCGGCTTGTGATCGCTCAGCCAGCGATCACGCTCGGGATCGAGGACCAGCTTCAGGCCGTCAGCCTGTGACGTGGCTCGTGACGCGGCTTGGGCGCCGCGCCGGCTGTCATCCATCGCGGTCACGCCAGCGCCAGGCAAAGCCGCTGCCGCCAGCGCCGCGCTGACCTCGGCGAACCCGGTGTAGATCTCCTGGCCCCCACCCGGCTCGCCGCCGCCGCTCGGCGCGGCGCCGCTGACCAAGCGCATCCCGAGGTTCACGGCTTCATAGATGCGGATCCCGTCGCACCACAGCGACGACTTGGCGATGACGAACGGTCCGCTGTCGTCGCGCCCCGTCTCGGTGATGTCCAAGGTAACCGTGACTTTTTTATTCCGTGGGGCAACTTGTCCGCGGTACTTCCAGGTCAGCGGCTCGCCAACGGCCAGCGCCTCAAAGCGGGGCTCGCGCAGCCCTTCGTCCATGCGCTGCTCCAGCATGAACAGCTGCAAGAGTTGGATCATCGCCTCGATGCCCAGCGAGCCAGGCTGCACTGGATCTTGGAAGAAGTGCGCCTTGAAGTACCAGTCGCCGGGGCGCACGTCCTTCTCGGCGCGCATCGCGCCCAACCCCGCGGCGCCGCCATCAGGCCAGTAGCCGGTCACCCGGTTCAGCATGTCAAGCTTACTGCCGGGCAGCCGCGCAGAGCGCTCATAGTAGGGGCCGCTGCGGGCGCTCAGGTCGCGCGTGAAGCTGCTCGGCGACTCCAGCGTGGCGCGCTCCGCGTCGCCCACCGGCAGGCCGACTTGGTTGGCCAGCGCCTCAGGCGGGAAGAAGCCGAACACGGTCTCCATGTCGTAAGCTAGTGTTTCCCCGATGTAACAGCTGACCTGGAAGCCGAGCAGCGTCATGCCCGCAGAGCGCGAGACCTTGGTGCAGTCCACGTGGGTGGTGAGGCAGCCGCTGGTGTCGACGATCTCAATGTACTGGGTGCCGGTGCCGTCCAGGTTGCGGAACACCACCTGTGTCGGACCGAGGGCGCCCCCCACATAGCTCGCGAGCCAGCCGCACGGCTGCAGCGCGGCCTCGAGCAGCACGCAGAACGGCATGCAGCGCGCCCCGTTTTCAGCGAAGTACCACGCGTTGGGCGGGATGTCGTACTCCACGTCCACGTGGGCGCCGGGCTTAGGCTCGCCCATCGGCCCGGTCACGCTCAGGATGCGCGACATGAAGTGGTACGGCGGCCCGGGCAAGCGCGGCACCGGCATCGGGCCGTCGTACTGCTTGTACATCGGGCCAAACGCCTCAGTCGGCGGCCCCCAGGCACAGGCCAAGAGCGAGTGGTAGCCGAGCTCAAAGTCGCCCTCTGCTGTCCGCACGGACGCAACTGGCTTTGGCTCCTCAAACTCCGCGAGCAGCCGCGGCGTCGCGGACATCGGCCAATCTGCCACCAATTTCAGCCCCACGCGCCGCGCGTGGAACGCCTTGTGCCCGTCCACGCAGACCAGCACATCGGCGATGACGGTCGGCTCGGGCCCAGCGATCAACTCCTCTACGAAGACCTCGTAGGTCAGGTGCTTGGACGTCGGGGTCACCTGGCCGCGGCAGCGCATGTCGATGGGCGCCTCAGTCAGCGGCTGAAAGCGCCAACCGTCACGGCGCAGGGTGAAGCCGAGGGCAGCCAGGTAGAACGACAGCGCCTGAACACAGCCCTCGAACATCAGCGTGCCCGGCATGCACGGGTCGTTCTTGAAGTGACCGGCGAAGTACCAGTCGTCTGGGCTGACCGGCGCTTCCCCGCGTAAATAACCGCGCCCCCAAGGCCCACCCTGGGGGTCGAACACTGGCACCGTGTCTAGGAATAACAGCGGCTTAGGCTGGATGCGCGGCGTAAACGAGTGGGGCTCCGCCGCCTCAAAGCCGGGACCAAAGCACTCCCAGGGCCGCCCCGAGGCGAAGGCCTGCACCTGAGCGGCGTCGAACGACGAGCGCGTGCTCGGCAGCTCCGGCGCGTCTAACCTGGGCTGACTGACGATCTCCTGGCCCTCTGGCGTCCACACGATGCCAGCTGACTCTGCCAGCTCTTGATCCGTGAAGAAGCCCGCCTGCCCGCCCTCGACGCGCAGGCGTAGCTCGCCGTCCACGTGGCACTCGTAGTGAAAGAAGAACAGCCGCACGTCGCCGTGCTTGGCGTGCCCATCCACGTGGATTTCGTACTCCAGCGTCTCCCCCGCCTTTGGCAGCTCGCCAAAGTAGGTCAGCTGGCAGCCCAGCAGGCGATACACCCGCTCGCCCTGGTTCAAGAAGTCCGCGCCCATATACGAGATCAGCATCAAGTCTGCCTGGCCTGACTCGATCATCACCCCCGCCGGCATGCGCCCGCGGAACAGGTACCAAGCGTCGTGGGTGACGTCGGTCTCGGTCCACAGCACGCCGCGCCCGTGTACGCCGGGCTCTGCGTCGATGCCCGTCACCCGATCGGCGAGCAGCAGCGGTGGCTCTGGCATGCGCACCTGACGCGCGTAGCCATCTTGCTGCCTAAACAGCGGCCCGTAGATCTCCGAAATGTTCCCTGATGCGTGGATCTGGAGCTGCTCGCGGTCGAGCTTGATTCCCCGCGGAGCTAGCCGAGCCACCACGCCGGGCGTGGCGTCCACCGCCTGGCTCTGCCCGGTCTGACCAGCTGCCCGGGTCACCTGAGCAGCCGGCGCAGCGACCTGAGCCGCAGGGCTCTGAGCCGCAGGGCTCTGAGCCGCAGCGATCTGAGCAGCTGGCGCAGGGCTCTGAGCCGCAGGGCTCTGAGCCGCAGCCCGAGCGGGGGGTGGAGGGAGCGGAGCCTGAGGCGCGCTGTACGCAGCGCCTGCGCCTTGCGGCGCTGCTGGCGGCGCTGCTCGTGGTGCCGCGAGCAGCGCGGCCGGCGCGGCTGGCGCGTATCCTTGGGGCAAAGTGCTACGAGGTAGCGGCGCGCCCGTCGCGCGCTGCAGCATGGCGTCGTGCAGCGTGCTGCGCAGCCGCATAAAGCGCTGGTGCAGCTCAGCTTGCTGGATCAGGAACGCGCCGTGTAGCTGAGCCACCTGGGCTAGAGGCGCCAGCCCAGAGCTAGCGGTCGCCGCCGCTGGCTGGACCAGCGCACCCAGCCCCGCGGCGTCCTGAAGCGCCGCGCTGACTACTCGGGCCGAGGGCGCTGCAGGTGCAGCTTCAGCGACGGCTGACGCAGCTGCAGCTGCCCGCGCCGGCGCGCGCGGCGCCACGCGGCTAGCGCGGGCTGGTTCGATGGCGGACGGCAGCGAGGGGGCCGGCGCCATGACTTGATTGGGACGCGATTGTTCCATTGGAGGCCAGCTGACGAGTGGGGGGTGAGGAGGCAGGACCAAGCGAGGTCCGGGGGTGGGTGCGAGTGAAGCGTCGGCCCAGACACCTGGCTCAGGTGCCAGCCAAGGCCCTGCGGCGACGGAGATCCCCGCCGCGATCAGCTCAGCGATCGCGTTAAAGATCGGCGCCGCGCCGGCGCCCTTGCGGTCGAGTGGCACGATCACCGCTTGGGCAGCCCTTGCCCCGAGGATTTCGCGGATCCACCCAGAGCACGCGGCGCCCGGTCCGTGTTCGACGAACACGCGCACGCCGTCCTGCCAGGCTCGCTCGATCAGCCGCGGAAAATCCAGCGTGGCGCGGGCCTGTTGGTAAATCGCCTGGGCGCAGGCCTCCCGGCTGGGCGTGTAGGCAGCGCAGCCGGCGGCGCTGTAGATCCGCACGCTGGGGTTCGGGGAGACCTCGCGGCGGTGCACCTCGAGCCAGCTCTCACGCACCGCCTCTAGCTCAGGCACGTGAACCGCTAGGTTGTACTCCAGCGGGTGACACCGCTCAGCGCCGATCTGGGCCACCACTCGCTCGCAACCCGCGACCTCGCCGGCGATCACGCACTCACCGGCGTGGTGGATGATGGCCAAGCGCACCCGCGGCTCAGCCTCGAGCAGCCGCCGCACGCGCCCGAGGGGCGCCAGCACGGTCCACACCGCCCAGCTAGCCGGCGCGCCCCACGCGCGGCTCACGGCCGCGAACTCGCCGCCGATCTCGCGCTCAAACAGGCCAGTAGCCGCGAAGTCCTCGCGCATGGCGTCGAGGTCACGCCACACGCCGAAGGCGAACAAGCTGTTGCTCTCACCGGACGAGTAGCCGATAGCCGCCTGCGGCTTCAGGCCGAGCACGTTGAGCGTCAGCTCCGCATGGATTTGCGAAAGCGCCGACGCGGCCCACAAACGCTGAGCCGAGGTCGGCTTGGGCGCGGCAGGCGACGTGTCGAGGGCCCAGCCAAGGCTGTCGCTGAGCGTCTGAAAGCGCTCAGCCACCCGGCGGCTGAGGTTGGGGAACGCTCGCAACACCCCCGCGCCCATGCCCGCGTACGCCGCGCCCGCTGCGGTGAACACCCAGGCGACGTCGCCCAGTACTGGCGCCTCTCGGAAATAGACTCCAGGGCCGGCCGCGCCCGGGGCCGCCGCGGCCCCGCTGCGGAGGTACCGCTGCGCGCGCTGCACGCGCGCAGCGAGCCCCACAGCGTCACTCGCCACCAGCACCAGACAAGCTCCGCCCGGCGCCGCTGAACCTGCCTCAGCCGCTACGCCGCTGCCGGGGCCCCTCGCCAGCTGGGCTCCAGCCCGCGCGGTCACTGAGTCCAGCTGCGCGAGGATCGCCGCCCTGCTCGCGCCGCGAAACACGTGCAGCCGCGGCGTCTCCGCGCCCCAGCCGCCGGCCAGTTCGGGCGCGGCGCTCGCCGCTGGTGCTGCCTGCAGGCGCCCTGTCCAGGTCGCGCCGGTCAGCGCGCTGACTTGGACCTCGGCGTGACGCTCCCCCAGCCAAGCTCGGCCGCCGGGCAGCCTGCCCGCCGCCACCGAGAGCGCGGCGGCCGCCCAGTGCAAGAGGCCGCTCGCCGCGTGGCTGTGTCCAAACAGCGGCGTCAGCGAGCGCTCAGCCTGATCGGGTCCGAACAGCTCGGGCGGCTCCACCCCATGCCCTGCGGCCGCCGCGGCCCGCCCCGCTGGAGCGTGGCTGGGCGCCAGCGAACGCGGGGGCTGAGCATTATCCGCGCGGAATACAGCGTAGACCGCGTCACCATCGCGCTCGGCGTCGCTCAAGCGCTTGAGCACCAGCGCCACCGCCGCGTCGCCGGGCAGCTGGCGGTCGGCGGGCAACAGCGCCGCCGCCGCGGCGCGATGCACCGGCTCGCAACACAGATCCACCGCGCAGACCAGCGCCGCGTCGAGGCTGCCAACCTGCAGCGCCCGCGCGGCGACCTCCAGCGCCTCAAGCCCCGAGAGCTCCTCCGCCGACAGCGTGCAGCTACGGCCCTGCAGATCAAACGCGCGGTTCAGGCGGTTGGCGGGCATGTTGGGCATGGTGCCCAGCACGCCGGCCGAGCTCAGCTCGGCGATCAGCGCGCCCTGAGCGCGCTCGAGCCAGGCCGCTGACGGGACGCTGCCGTCCGCCGCGCGCCGCTCTGGCAAGCGCCAGCGCGCGCCGTAGCGGCTGACCTCGCTGTCGGTGCCCATGCCAGCGAACACGCCGCAGCGCGCGGCCGGCAGCGTCTTTACCTGAGCCAGGGCCTCCCGCGCAGCCTGCTCTAAGAGCAGCTGCTGCGCCAGGGTCTGCCGTAGATCGCTGGGCGGCAACCCTGCCGCGCGGATATCGATTTCGATGTCGCCGGCGCGCCCCTCTTCAGCGCCGCCCGCGCCATAGGCCGCTAGCGCGGCGCTCAGCTTGGGTGCTCTCGCAAACCAAGCCTCACGGAAAGCCTCGACGCCTCGTGCTCCCGCCGCGATCACGCCCACGCCGACCAGCGCGAGCAGCGGCGCCTGCGCTGCGTGAGCCAGCATGGGCGGCGGCGTCACCTGCGCGGGCACCACGACCGCCGGGCGCGTCGGGCGGTGCGCCTCCAGCACCAGGTGCGCGTTGTTGCCCCCAAAGCCAAAGGCCGAGAGGCCCGCCCGGCGCACGCCGTCGCGCACGCGGCTCGGCGGCCGCCAGGGCTCGGTCGACTGCAGCAACCTCAACCCGCCTGCTGACAAGCTGCTCAGCGGATCGCCCACTGGCATGCTGGGCGGCAGCGCCTCATGGCGCAGGGCCTCGGTCAACTTGATCAGCCCCGCCACGCCAGCGGCGGTGATGGCGTGGCCCAGGTTGCTCTTGAGCGAGCCGACCGGCAGCGCCTGGGCAGGGGCTCCAAACACCTCCCCTAGACCCCCAAGCTCGGTGGCGTCTCCGATGGGCGTCCCGGTGGCGTGACACTCCAGGAGCGAGATCTGATCCGGCTCGAGCTCAGCGCGCAGGTAGGCTTCGCGCAGCGCGCGCACTTGACCGCTCTGGCTCGGCACCAAGAAGCCCTTGCCGCGGCCATCGTTTGACAGCCCTACCCCGCGGATCACACCAAAGATCTGATCGCCAGCGCGCTCAGCGTCGTCAAGGCGCTTGAGCACGACCACGCCGGCGCCCTCCGCGGGCACCAGGCCGTCAGCCTGAGCATGAAACGGCCGGCTCTGCCCGCTCTTACTCAAGGCGCTGAGGGCGCTGAAGCCGACGTGAATGAACAGATCGTCGGCGCAGTTCACCGCCCCCGCGAGCATCACGTCGGCCAGCCCGGCGTGCAGGCGCTCACACGCGAACTGGATGGCATACAGCGAGCTCGCGCAGGCCGCGTCGAGGGCAAAGCCACCCGCGCCGAGGCCGAGCGCCTTGCGCAGCAGCAGCACCGGCAGACCTGACTGAAAACGATTGCGCGGATCGACCGCGGCGCCGCGCTCTAAGCCCGAGCCGCGCAGCCACTCTCGCTCAGCGAAGCGCGCCATCTCCGCGCACGGAAAGCCCAAGATCCCGAGCACCGCGCCGGTGCGCGCGAGGTCTCTGTGGCGCACCGGCTCGAGCGCCTCGCGCCCGCTGTGCAGCACCCACTGAAACAGCGGATCAAGGCCAGCCAGCTCAGCGGCTGGCAGCTCGAACCCGTTAGCATCCAGCTTAAAATCACCGACGTAGCCGCCACGGTCCGACCAGGTGTGGTCAGGCTTTGGCTTGTCCGGTGGGGTCAGGATGCGCTCGCGCGAGACGCGCCAGGCGCCGTCGGCTGCCGGCCCAACGCACGAGCGCTGAGCCGTCACCACGTCCCACAGCTGCTCGGGCGAGCGCGCCCCAGGCAGCAGGCAGCTACGCCCTACGATGGCGATTGGAGCAAACCGCACGGATCAAGCTCGCGACTCGACGCTGGCTCGCGCTGGCAACAGGTGCATCTCCACCCCCTGAAGCTCAGCCACCAAGTGGCCCGAAGAGTCCCGCAAGATGACGTCGGAGAGCGCCCGCGCTCCGCTGACCGACCGCGCGACGAGGGTGCCGTGCAGCGGCCCTGTCCCTGGCTGCTCGCCGTGCAGCGTGAGGGAGCCAACGGAGGTCGGCAGCGTAGGACCACCCAGCACCCGCGCGCTCCAGATCACCGCCAACTGCAGCGCGCCGTCGAGCGCCGCAGGATCCGTCTGCCAAGCCTGAGCTTCACCCGCGCTGCCGCCCCAGTGGCTGCTCAAGAGGCCGGTGAGGTGCCCCGCGGCGCCTTGATCCGAGATGCCCTCTAGCTGAGAAATCAGCTGAAAGCGCGGCCCGTGAAACAGCACGCGGCCGTCGTACAGCGGGCGCTCGCCCCAGGCTTCGAGGCCTAGGCTGTGAGCGGTCACCGCGCTGGCCGCGCACACGGGCTCAAGCTCGGCGCTGCTGGGCTCGACCAGTTCCGCGGTGCAGCGATAGTGGACGCCATGCTGGCTGCTCAGCTCCAGCGCCGCGATGATGCCGTGACCGTTGGAGACCTGCTTGCAGCGCAGCACCAGGCGCTCTGGCGTCTTGTTGAACTGCTTGAGCACGATGCCGCGCAGCACGCGGATGTCCTTGACGCGCGCCAGGCGCAGCTGTGGTGCGTAGGCCTGCGCCACGCGGCTCAGCCACTCGACCGCCAGCACGACTGGCAGCGTGGGCACGCCGTCTACCGCATGATCCGCGAGGTAAGCATGGCTCGTGGCGCTCACCAAGATCTCGCACGTCAGCTCGCGCGGCTCCGTGGTCGGGTGCAGCTCGTAGTCAGGATCGCCGCCCAGCACCACCGCCGTGGGCTGTCCCTCGCCGGTCGACAGCTCATCAAGCAGCATGCGCGCGCCAACCTGAAGTGGGATCAGCGGGACGCCCATGCGCTCGAAGTGGACGCGCAGCTCCGGGGTCACCATGCCGCTCTCCCAAGGCCCCCAGCCGAGCGACCGCACGATCGCTGTGTTGCCGCGCCGCGCGGCTTCAGCGCGCGCGACCAGGTTGAGCACCTCGTTGGCCATCGCGTAGTCGCTCTGCCCCTGATTGCCCGTACGCGCCGCGACCGAAGAGAACAAGAGCAGCGCCTTCAGCGGATCTTGAGAGGTCGCCGCGAGCAACGCGCGCAGGCCGAGCACCTTGGTGTCGAACACCTGGTCAAAGCTCTGCTCAGTCTTCTCAATGATGCGCTTGTCGGCGATCACACCCGCGCCGTGAATCACCGCGGCAATGGGTCCCCAGGCGCCACGCACTGACTCCAGCGCCGCGGTCAGCGCCGCCGTGTCGGCGACGTCAACCGCGACGTACTGCGCCTCACAGCCCGCGCGGGTCAGCTCTGCCAGCGTCCCGGCGATCTCACGCTGCGCCATCAACGACTTGAGCTGCGCGCTGATCTCCTTTGGCGCGACGGCTCGCCCGCTGGCGCGCGCCGCGCTGATCAGCGCCGTCTTGAGCTCGGCCTCAGTAGCGCACGCGGCCAGCTCAGGCGGCTCAGCCTGAATCGCGGTGCGCCCCAGCAGCACGAAGCGCAGCGATAGCTGACGCCCTAGCTCGCACACCGTGGCGGCGGTCACCCCGCGCGCGCCGCCGGACACCACCACCACGTCGCCGGCCGCCAGCCTGAGCGGTTGCGCGCTGGTAGCGCCGGCAGGGAGCGTCGCGACGCTGTTGGTGAGCACCAAGCGCTCGCCGTCAGCCCGTAGCCCGACGTCTGCGTCTGGACCACCTTGCAGCACCTCGCCGACGATGCGCAGCGCCAGCTCGCGCGTCGACTGAGCCCCACGCTGCAGATCGATGGCCTTGACGACCACCTGTGGGTGCTCGCGGCCGATGGTGCGGGTCAACCCAGCGACGCCCGCAGCCCAGGCGCGGAGTGGGTCCAGCGCCACCAAGTCGCTGGCCAGGCTGCCGCTCCCAAACCTGCCTCCGGTGTCCTGAACGCTGACGAACAGGCCGCGTGCTGGTTGATCGCCGCCCGCTGCGCTGGCGAACTGCGCCCCGCCGACGAACTGCTTTGCCACACGGAAAGCTTCCCGGTTGACCGCGATGGCCTGATCGACGTCCGCTGACTGGCGCAAGGCCCCCAGGTGGACCACGCCAAACGCGCCGCGCGGCACCGCATCTACCGCCTCAGCCAGCGCGCCGCGCTCGATGAGCAGGCGCACGACCTCGTCGGCCAGATCGGTGCCGTCCCGCGTGACCGCCAACAGACCACCCGCGTAGACGCCCGGCGGCGCCATCCCAAGCGGCGCCCGCGCCACCGGGCGCTGCACGAAGCGACCCAGGGCTGGCGCAGCGTGCGCGGCGTGAGGCGCTGGGGCAGAGGTCGTCGTAGCCGAGGCTACCGCAGCAGCCGCGCTGGCAGGGGCAGCGACGGCAGGCGCGCCAGCAGCCGGAGCCGCGGCGCCGCTCACCGTGGCGGCCGCAGCCGCGCCACCCAGGCGTTGGCTCATGTACTCCACGATCTGGCCCAGCGTGCTGAGCTTAGCCATCACGCTGGTGTCCACCTGCGGCAGCCCCGGCGCGCGATCTTGCATGCCGCTCAGGATCTCAACCCGCTTGATCGAGTCGATGCCCAGATCGCCCTCCAAGTTCATGTCGGCGTTCAACATCTCCGCGGGGTAACCTGTCTTCTCAGACACCACGTCCAGCAGCAACGCGTGCAGATCGATGTCCGGCGCAGCCGCCGCGGGCACCGCGGCGAGCGGCGCAGCAGCGCCTGCTCCAACCGGGCCGGCTCCAGGAGCCACAGCGCGCGGCGCGGCTGCGCCACCGCTGGCCGCGAGGCGCTGGCCCATGTACTCCACGATCTGGCCCAGCGTGCTGAGCTTAGCCATCACGCTGGTGTCCACCTGCGGCAGCCCCGGCGCGCGATCTTGCATGCCGCTCAAGATCTCAACCCGCTTGATCGAGTCGATGCCCAGATCGCCCTCCAAGTTCATCTCAGCGTTGAGCATATCCGCGGGGTAACCCGTTTTGTCAGAGACCACCTCTAGCAGCAGCGCGTACAGATCCACGCTGGGCGCGGCCACGCTGGGTTCGGCAGGCGCAGCGCCAGCGGCGGCGGGCGCAGTGAGCGCTGAGGCAGCAGGTGCGGAAACAGCCGCCCCCCGCGCCACGTCTCCCCCAGCGGCGGTCAAGCGCTCGCTCATGTAGTCGACGATTTGACCCAAGGTGCTGAGCTTGGCCATCACGCTGGTGTCCACCTGGGGCAAACCTGGCGCGCGCTCTTGCATGCCGCTCAAGATCTCAACTCGCTTGATCGAGTCGATGCCCAGATCGCCCTCCAAGTTCATCTCGGCGTTCAGCATATCCGCGGGGTAGCCTGTCTTGTCCGCTACCACCGCCAAGAGCAGCGCGTGCAGATCCACGCTGGGCGCCGTCGGCGCAGCGACGACTGGAGCCGCGACCGCGGCAGCAGGCGCTGCTGTAGGCGCGGCGACTGGGGCCGCTGGGGGCGCCAGCGCAGCAGGAGCGTCAGCGGGTGGCGTAGCGGGCGGCGCGGCGACGGGCGCCACGACGACGGGAGCGGCGGGAGCCGTGACGGCCGGAGCAGCGATGGGGGGCGCCGCCGCCGCACTTGGCGCGGCGTACTGGCCTAGACTCGGAGCCGCCGCCGCTGCCACGCCGAAGCTCGGCGTCCGCTCGGACGGCTGAGCCGCGGCGCCGCTCAGCGCCAAAAGGCTGCGCTCGACGGTGTCGAGGAACGCTAGGTGCGACGACGCCATGGCGTTCATGTAGGTGGCGTGCACGTCGGCGGTCTGCCGCTGCACCTCAGCGTAGGCCCGCGCCCAGTCGCCGCTGACTAGCGGCTGACCCAAGCCAGCATCCGTTGCCGTAGGGTAAGATGTTAGCGCTCGAGTCAGCTGCGTCGGCGCGGTGGCAGGCGCGGCGCTCGGCGGCGTGACCGCCACCGCAGCCTGCTGCTGAGCAGGCGCTGCGAGGGGCTGGACGCTGGGCGCGGGCTGCGAGGCAGCCTGAGGTGCCTCTACGCCGGGGCTGGCGGGCGAACTAGCGCTTGCGCTGGGCGGGGTGGTGTTCTGCACAAATCTACTCTCAATCGTCGCTTCAGGGTTTGGGGGTGGCAGGGCGGCAGCGCCACCTACCGGCGGATAAGGCTTGCCGTAGTTACTGCCGTTGAGCGCCAAGGTCAGCTTAGGCTTGGGCTGAGTCGCTGGATCCATTGGCTGAGCGAAGCCCTGCCACAGGGCCTTTAGGCTGAGCGGCACGCCCGCCGCACACAGCGCGGCGACGCCTTCAAACAGCGCGCTCACGCCGTGCTTACCCTTGCGGTCAAGGCAGACAGCCTTGTGCTCGCGCCCGGCCAAGATGCTCTGAGTCAGCCCGCTGAGCACAGCGCCCGGCCCGACCTCGATGAAGGTGCGGGCGCCGGCTGCGTACGCCGCCTCGACCAACTCCACGAAGCGCACTGGTAACGATAGCTGCTCGGCCAGCGTCGCGCGGATCGCCTTCGGATCCTCGGGGTAGCGCGCTGCGCTGCTGTTGGCGTAGGTTGACAGCTTGGGCGCCTGGACCTCCACCCCCTCAAGAAACTGAGCGAAGGTGGCGCTGGCTTCAGCCACCACTTCGGAGTGGAAGGCGGTCGCCACAGCCAGCCGGCGGCTGGTGATGCCTTTGTCTTCGAACCAGCGCGCTGCGGCCTCGATGCCGTCCGTGCGGCCCGAGAGCACCACCTGGCGCGGACCGTTGTGGTTGGCGACCACGACGCTCTGTGCCAAGGGCTCCGCCGCGATCAGCTCGCGCAGCAAGCTCTCGACGCGCTCGATGGACTCCGAGAGGGCGATCATCGCGCCAGGGTGTTTGGCGGCGTCTGCCATCAACTCGCCGCGGCGCCGCGCCACGCGCAGCGCGTCGTCGGCGCTCAGCGCCCCCGCCGCGTGCAGCGCCATCACCTCGCCAAAGCTATGCCCCGCGACATGTGCCGCACGGATCCCAAGATCGCCCAGCAGGCCTAGCATCGCGAGGCTGGTGCAGCCGATAGCGGGCTGCGTCCATTCGGTGGCGTTCAGGGTGCGCCGCTGCGCCTCGGCGGCCTCGGGAGTGAAGGCGGTGATCGGGAACACCACGTTGGCCAAGCTGTGCAGCGCGCCGCCCTCACCAGCTACGCTGGGCAAGCAGTCTGCCGCGCGGTCCCAGGCGCTGAGCGCTGTGTCAAAGTGTTGAGCGAGCTCAGAGCCCATGTCGATGTACTGGCTGCCCTGCCCTGGGAACATGAAGGCGACGTCCCCGCTCTGCGCGCCGACGCCGTAGTGGGTGCCGGCTGGGGTCGCGAAGCCCTGCTCGGGTGCTGCGCTGATTTGCCCTGCCACGCGATCAAGCTCGGCCACCAGGCTCGCGTTGTCCTTGACCTGTAACGCCAGGCGCGCTGGCTGGCTGGGGTCAAACGACTGGCAGCTCTGGAAGGCGACGAAGCGCCAGGCGTCCACGTCCGCTTCCGCCTTCAGCTGCGCGGAACATTGCCGCACGGCGTCAACCAACGCCGCCGCTGAGCCCGCGCTGAACGCTACCAGCTCGGTCGGGAGCGTGCGCAGCCGGGGCGCCGTGCGCTGCCCGGCGTACTCTGACAAGGCCACGTGGAAGTTTGAGCCGCCAAAGCCGAAGGCGCTCACCGAAGCCCGGCGTGGGTGGTCCGAGCCGCGCACCCAGGGCCGCGCGCGGGTGGTCAGGTGAAAGGCTGACTGTTCAAGCTTCAACGCCGGGTTGGGCGCGTCCACCTTGATGGTCGGGGGCAGCGTGCGGTGGCTGAGCGCCATCACCGCTTTGAATATCCCTGCGGCACCGGCCGCGGACTTGGCGTGGCCGATCTGGGACTTGACCGAGCCGAGGGCGCACCACTGGCGGTCCGCGCGCGCGCTCTCGCCAAACACCAAGTCAAGGCCCGCGAACTCCGCGGCGTCCCCCGCCTTGGTGCCGGTGCCGTGAGCTTCGATCAGCTCGACGCTGTCAGGGCCGTACCCCGCCTGCTGGTAGGCGCGGCGCAGCGACTGCGCCTGGCCTTCGGGGCGCGGCGCGTACACGCTCTTGGCGCGGCCGTCCGACGACGCCCCGACGCCGTGGATCACGGCGTAGATGCGATCGCCGGCCGCCTCAGCGTCAGCTAAGCGCTTGAGCGCCACCATGCCCAGGCCCTCGCCGAGCATGGTGCCGTCGGCGCGGTCCGAGAACGGCCGACAGTCGCCCGTGGGCGACAGCGCCGGCGTCTTGCTGAAGCAGACGTACATGAAGATGTCGTTCATGGTGTCCACGCCGCCGGTGATCACGAAGTCTGAGTCGCCGAGCTGCAGCTCGTGCACGGCCATCGACAGCGCTGACAGGGTCGAGGCGCAGGCCGCGTCGATCACGCAGTTGGTTCCGCCAAGGTTCAAGCGGTTGGCGACGCGCCCCGCCACCACGTTGCCCAAGAGCCCAGGGAAGGTGCTCTCACGCCACGGCGTGTACGAAGCGGAGATGCGCTCGCACACCTCTTGCACTTCGCTCTCTGGCAAGCCCGACTCGCGCAGCGCCTTGACCCACACCGGGCGCTGCAGGCGGCTGACCATCGAGCCCATCAGCTCTTGGCCTGAGGTGCAGCCCAAGATCACCGACATGCGCGAGCGATCCAAGCTGTCTGGCTGCCCCGCGGAAGCGTCTTCGAGCACCTTCTGCGCGACGATCAGCGCGAGCAGCTGCGAGGTGTCCGTCTCTGGCACCAGGTTCGGGGGGATCCCCCAGCGGATGGCGTCAAAATCCACGTGGTTCAAGAAGCCGCCACGCTTGGCGTAGGTCTTGTCGGGCACGCTGGGATCGGCGTCGTAGTAGTCTTCGATCAGCCAGTGTGAGGCCGGCACGTCGCTCAATAGGTCGCTACCCGCGAGGATATCGCGCCAAAAGCCGCTGGCGTCGATAGAGCCCGGAAACAGCGCGCTGGCGCCGACAACAGCGATAGGAGAACGGAGGTTGGATGAGTCGTTCACGAGATCTCTCTTCGTCAATTACAAAGGTTAAACACTGGACCCCGGGCTCAGCTCAGCGGCCGCGGGCGAAAATCGAAGGCAGCGTGGGGCACTGGCACGCCGTAGCTGCGCAGCTGCTGGGCACGGCTGACACTGGCCGCACCTTCAAGGAGGTTACGCGCGACCTGCACCACCGAGCGCTGCTCGGGTTGCTCGAGGAAGCTGCCGCGGGTCCAGGCGTTGAAGGCGCCCATGGCTGGGCCGCACCAGATCTGAAAGTCGGTCTTGCGATCAAGCACGCCGTCGATGGCCCAGCGGCTCGCGAGCCCTAGGTACGCGCGGAACACCAGGGCCATTTTGTGCTTGGGATCTGCCGCCGCCTTCACGTTCTCTTGCGGATCACGCTTGGCCCAAAACGCCTCGGTAGACGCCCACGCGTCATCAAAGCTGGCGCGCAACAGATCGCGCTCAACCTTCGCGCGCTCAGCCGCCGGCACGGCGTCAAGCGAGGGATAAGCACGATAGATCTCGTACAATTTCCGCGCGCGAACACCGAACATGGTCTCGCGGCGCAGCACCTGCACCTCAACGCCCAGCTCAAACATGTCGGCCGCTGGCGCCATCACCACGTCGGCGATGCCCGCTGCGGCCAGCATGCGCTTGCCCTCGCTGTGCAGGCCCGACTCGATGGCGGCTTGGTTGACCGAGCCGGTGAGCACATAAGACGCGCCCAGCGCGAAGGCGGCGGCCACGGCGCCAGGCGTGCCGATGCCGCCAGCTGCGCCCACGCGGATCGGCCGCGGGTAGTCATGGCTGGCCGCGATCTCGTCGCGCAGGCTGAGCAACGTCGGCAGCAGCGCGCCGAGGGGTCGGTTGTCGGTGTGGCCACCAGAGTCAGACTCTACGGTGATGTCCTCGGCGACGGGCACGCGCAGCGCCAGCTCCGCTTCCGTGGGGCTTAGCTTGCCAGCCGAGACCAGCGCCTGCAGCATCGCAGCCGGCGGCGGCTCCATGAAGCGGCGCGCCACCTCCGGCCGAGAGATCTTAGCGAACACGTAGTTCTTGCGCTGCACCACGCCATGCTCGTCCTGGTACAGGCCGCTGGCCGCGTAGCGGACCAGGTGCGGCGTCAGCCGCATGTAGGCCGCGGCCGACACGTGGCGCACGCCGCGCCGCACGTACATATCCGAGACGGCTTCTTCGATGCTGGGCTCGTTGGGCGAGTGGATCAGGTTCGCGCCCCAGGTCGGGCCACCTGCGTCCTCGGTGCCGACGGCCGCCTCAATCTCAGCCAGCGACGCCTCAACCCGACCGGGGCTTAACCCCGCGGCACCGAAGAACGACAAGAACCCAGCCTGGGCCATGGCGATCACCAGCCGCGTGCTGGCGATGCCGTTGGCCATGGCTCCCGCCACGTACGGAAAGCGCACCCGGTGCACCTCGGTGAACACCCGATCGCCGAGCCACTCCGGGTACATGCCAGGCAGCGTGGCGAGCAGCGGCCAACTGGGGCTGCCGTTCGGCTTGGCCACGCTCGCGCCCCCGCGCGCGACGCCCACGCCGCCGGTCAGCGGATCGCGCACCACGTGACAAACCTCGCGGAACGCAGAGATCGCGTCTAAGACATCACTCCCGCGAAACGCGGGCGGCGCGGCCGGGCTGGTCCATACACCGATGGGCTCCAAGGTCACCTCAAGCTGTGAGTTAGTCTGCGCTGGGGTGGCACAAACGAGGGGGGTCTGAGGCCTGACGCGCGGCGTGCAGCCGCGGCTGGCCAGGCCTCCGCAGCCTGCCCTCCAGCGGCTCAGTTCTGCGTCACGACTTGGTAATACCCTGCGTATTCGGCCGCTGGCGGCGACGGATCCTCCGGCTACAGGTCACAGCCACAGCAGATCCATGACGCAGCC
The DNA here is from genome assembly GCA_964551615.1 of uncultured Polyangiaceae bacterium. Lineage (GTDB taxonomy): Bacteria > Myxococcota_A > Polyangia > Polyangiales > Polyangiaceae > JAHBVY01. The sequence goes on along the minus strand of CAZKDY010000040.1, from coordinate 40,601 downwards.
ATGACCTAGCCCCTGGAACGTGCGTTTCAGCGCCAGGATTTGGGGGTGGGATCAGGCTGGTGCTCATGCCCCCACTGACGCGCTGCGGCGCAGCGCGGCGCACCGCGGCATGGGCACCGCAAGCTACACCGTGCGGCAACACCATTGGGCTACAGGATCGGTCGCCTCAAACAGCTGGCTGCTCGCCTGCGCGGTCACCGCGCGTCGGGTCCAGGTCTCGATGGTTGCCTGATCAGTACACGAGGTGTGCTAGACGGCAAGATGCGCAGCGTGCGCTTATCAACACGACCCGTGGATGCGGGGGCTGATTCATTTCCGTGGGGCGATCGCCCTCCACCCCCACGCGCTAAGCGCGGAACAATCAAGCACAGCGCGCCGAGCACAGACTCAGCGGCCCCCTTAGAGCGTGTAGCTCAGCCGCAGCCCCGGCGCGATCAAGACAAAGCGCCCAGCGCTGCGCTCGGCGCGGGTGACCGCAGAGGCTCGCGCGCACGCCACCGGCGGCGGCGAACCCGTGCAATCAACTGGGTTTGGGCTGACGGGGGTCGCGTCCCCACGAGAGTTGCTTGGCCCGCGGATCGGGGCCCACAACAGGCCGAGGCTTATTGCCACACGGAACTTATCGAAGGCACGAGCGAGCTCCAACTCGGGCGCGACCAACGGCAAGCCATATCCGCTGCTCGCGCCGCGGTTTGCGACCACTACGTCGGCCTGTTGCGCGGGCGTCGCCCCCACCCGCGACACGCCGCCGCTGGTGTCCAAGCTCACCTCCGCTAGCACCAGCGCCAACCCTAGCCCGGCGCGCGCCTCCCACGCTGCAAAGGCTCGCGCGTAGCCCAAGCCGGCAGCCAGCCACGGACCGCTGACCAAGGTGTCGTCGCGCAGGCTGAAGCGCACGCTGCCCCCGCTGGCGTCGGGCTCATCAACGTGGCGCGCGCTGGACACGCTGAAGCGGGTGTAGCCCAGGCCCGCAGACAGCAACAGCCCGCTAGGTAGTACGTAGTCTAAATCCGCGCCCAGCCACACGCCCTGCGCGCGATCGCGCTGGTCGCAGCTGAAGCCCGCGCAGCTCTCTGGGCCGCTATCCAGGCCCGCCGCGTTGAGGTAGCGCCCGACCACGCCCAGGCGCAGCGCCGCCTGCTTTTGTGGGCTCCAGCGCGGGTGGTTTAGATCCGCACGGAGTTGCAATGAGAGCTGCTTGGGCCCGTCGACGGTCACCACAAACCGACGCTTCGTCGGTAAGTAGCCCTCTGCAGACAGCCACAGCTGGTGCGGGCCGAGGGGCAAGCGCCCTAAGAACACCGAGTCGGGCAGGCGGACGCCGTCCAGGCTGAGCGTCGCCCCGCCAGGCTCGCTCTCGATGCTGAGCTCGGGACCGAGCGGCTGCATGTTCGGATCGAACACGCTGATCTGCCCCTGCAGGGCCACCACGCGCCTGGGGCCAGTGCCGCGATCACCCTGCACGACGCTCACCAAGTGCTCCCCCGGCGCGAGCGCGCCCTCCCACGGCGCGCGGCCCACCAGCGCGCCGTCGATCCAGACCAGCGCTGGAGTAGACCCCGGCGCGGTCGCTTGATTCCCTGCGGCTCTACTGGGATCGCTCACGCGGACTACGCCGCGCGCCTTCAGCGGCCGCAGCTCGAAATGCAAGTCGCGGCTCTCTCCAGCCTCGACGCGCAGGCGACGCGCGCGTTGTTGGTATCCGCTGCGCACCAGGCGAATTTCATGCTCTCCGGCTAGCAAGACCAGCGGGGACAGGCTCGGCACCTGGCCCCGGCTGCGACCATCCACCACCAGCGTCGCCGTGACGCTAGAGTGAATGCTGACGCGCGCGACCTGACCGACGATGCTCGCGACGCGACGCCTCAGCTTGGCGCGCAGCTCGGCGTCCACTGCCTCGCCGTGGTCTAGGAGCACCGCCTCATACAGCTCGAGCGCTTCGTCCTGCCGACCCAGCTCAAACAAACAGTAGGCTGCGTTCAGCGTGTTCGAGGCGGACGCGAGCAACGCGCGGGACTCCAAGAACAACCCGAGCGCCGTCGCGCAATCACCCGCCTCTCGCAGGACGTTTCCCCGCTCGAACAGCCGACGCGCCGCGGCCTCTCGCGCTGCTGCTGGCTCAACTTCGGCGTGTTCCGCGGCGTGTGGTGCGCCTTGCGCGCGCGCGCGCTGGGTAGACAGCAGAGTCATCCCCAGTAGACAGGCCGCGAGCGCTCTCACCCAGCAACGCTTACTCAACTGGCTGCGCGATCGCCAGAGTCGAATCAGCCACCGCCCCGCGGCTGCTTGACGGCGGGCGCGGCCTCTGGAACACACAGCCCATGGCGGGCTCAGGCTCTGACGACGAAGAGCTGTCCGCGGCGGCGTCGCAGCCCGCTGCGCCCGAGGACAACGCGGAGCCGCCGCTTAGCCAACAAGAAACACTAAACAGCGGGCTGCAGCTGAACACGGGCGCCTTCGAGCGGCGCCCGGAGCTGCTGACGCTGCACGTCTTGTATCACCCAGACCCAGCACGTTGGGGCGAGCGCGCGCTGCTCGGTCCGCTACGACCCGGGTCGAGCCATGACGTCTCGCGCACTCGGCCTGATTTCCTGAGCGTTTCACCGGAGGCAAGCGCGTCACCGCTGACCGACCCTTTCCTGAGTCGCACGCCATTTCAGCTCCAGATCACCGAACATGGCGTCGTGCTGACGGCCAAACCCGGACTGCTCAGCACCCCCGACGGCGCAGCGCTTGAACACGCCGTGCTCTCCCTCGACGTGTTGCGGCGCGGCTTTGATGTCGAGCTAGGTAAGCGCGTGTGCCTGCGCATCGGCCTGTCCAGCGAGGCTAGCGGCGCCGGGCACCAGATCTCGGGGAGCAGCTCTAAGATCGCCGACTTGCGCCGCTCCATCGAGCGCGTCGCCGATCTGCACGTGCCGGTTTTGATCCGCGGAGAAACAGGCACGGGGAAGGAGCGGGTGGCCCGCGCCATTCACGCCGCCAGCGGCCGCGCCGCCGGGCCCTGCGTGACGTTCAACATGGCGATCACCGCGCGGGAGACCGCTGCTTCAGAGCTGTTCGGCCACGTGAAAGGCGCCTTCACCGGCGCTCACCAGAGCCGGCCCGGGTTGTTCGAGCGCGCTGATGGTGGGACGCTGTTCTTGGACGAGATCGGAGAGCTCGACTTCGACGTGCAAGCGATGCTGCTGCGCACGCTCGAGACTGGGCTCTTCTGCCCGCTGGGGGGTCGGACAGAGCAGGCGTGCGATGTGCGCGTGCTCTCCGCGACGGACGCAGATCTCGAGGCGCTGATCGCCGCAGGCAGCTTCCGCGCGGCGCTGCTACATCGCCTGAGCGGCTTCGAGATCCGCGTGCCGGCGCTGCGAGAGCGCAGCGTCGACATCCCCCAGCTGGCTTGCGAGTTTCTGCGCGTGGAGCTGGCTCAGGCCGGCGAGAGTGAGCGGCTGGAGCGGCACGACCCGCGCGCTCCGCTGTGGTTCCCGATGCAGCTCATGCGGGCGCTGCTCAACTACGGCTGGCCCGGTAACGTCCGCGAGTTGGCCAACGTGATCCGCAAGCTGGTGGTGGCGAACCGAGGTGAGCCTGAGTACCTGCTCGACCGAGCCATGCTTCAGACCCTGACCCTGGGTGAAGCAGCGCCTAGCCCAACAGCACCCGCAGCCGCAGAGCTCAACGATGAGCGCATGCTGGCAGCGCTGATGGCTCACGACTTCGCCGTGGGCCCCACCGCCGCTGCCTTAGGGATCCCCCGCAGCACGCTCTACGGCATGATGGAGCGCTCCCCGCTGACGCGTAAGGCCAGCGACCTGTCGGCCGAGGAGCTGACCCGAGCGCTGGGAGCGCGCACAGGAGACTTGCGAGACGTCGCCGCACGGCTCTGCGTCTCGGAGCGCGCGCTCAAGCTCCGCCTACGCCAGCTCGGGCTGACGCCACAAGGAAACGACTAGGCGCCTTGTCTAGCCGCGGCGGCTAGGCTGCGTATCATCGAAGCGGCAGCCCTCGAGCGGGGCGAGCTCCAGCGCCGAGCCGTTAGTGCGCCTTCCAGTCTTCAAGGTAGCCTGGGTCGTCGTCGACGGGAGCGCTGGGTTGGGGAGCTGGTGGATGGTGAGCCGCAGTGGGCGCTGCGGCTGCCGACGGTCGCGCTGACCCGCTGCTCGGCTGCTGGGCTCGGCTCGATGCCAGGATCGATGGCGCGGGGGCTGCGCTGCCAGCGCGGGTCGGGACTTGTTCGGGTGGGGGGACGGCGCTGGTCGCGGTTGACGAGGCAACGCTGCGCGCTGGCTGGCTGCTCGCCTCAACCGCACTCGATGCCGCGTGGTCTTGAATTGACCACCAAAGCGACGCCCCTCCACCCAAAAAAACCGCCAATACAGCGGCTATCCCACGCTTTGATGTGGCGCTGTTCGCCGCTGGGGCGCCTAGCTGCGCCGGAGGAGGGTCGCTGGGAGGTGAGCGCTGCGGCTGTGTATCGGTGAGCGGCAGCTCAAGAGTGTCGGCGTTCAGGGAGGCGGTGGTTCGCCGTGCGTCGACGGTGCCTGGAGCGCGCCCTGCTGAGTTGACAGCACCCAAGGCATGCCCCGTGGCACTGCCCCGAGGTAGCGCGTCGAGCTCAGGCGCAGCCTGCAGCGCATGAACCAGCGCGCTGCGCAGGGCGCCAGCGGTCTGCAGCCGGTCTGCGGGGTGCTTGGCGAGGCAAGCGTCTACGATAGACACTAACTCACGACTCAAGACAGCCTCGGACAGCGGATGGTACCCAGAGGTACAGGACGCCACGATGATCGCGTTGGGCGTCTCCCCGGTGAATGGCTTGGTACCCGCTAACACCTCGTACAACATGACCCCCGCCGCCCACACGTCCGCGGCGCTGGTCACGTCTTTCGCGCTCATGGACTGCTCAGGCGCCATGTAGTGAGGGGTGCCAAACGCCGTCCCCGTCAGGGTCGCGGTCTCCACCCCGATCTCACGCGCCAGCCCGAAATCGAGGAGCTTGACGTGCTCTGTTCCGTCGCTGCCCCGCGCGATGAACACGTTGTCGGGCTTCAGATCGCGATGGACGAAGCCCGCGGCGTGGAGCGCTTCGAGGGGCTCAAGCAGCTCGACGAGCCACTTGAGTTTTTCCCGCATGGATATATCGCCCGTTGCGAACCGCTCCTTGAGGGTCTGGCCCTCTAGCAGCTCCATGGCGATAAACAGCCCGCCGTGTGGGCTGTCAGTCCCGGCGTCGAGCACCTGGACAAGCCCTGGGTGACCGATGCGCGCCGACGCGCTGGCCTCACGCTTGAACCGCTCCAGCGAGCGCGTGGAGTCACCTAGCAGCTTCAGATCGCTCAGCAGCTTGAGCGCGACCAAGTGCTCACTCAGCGTGTGACGCGCCTTGAACACCGTCCCCATCCCGCCTTCCCCGATCACCTCAAGGAGCTCGTAGCGGCCACCAATGATTTCACCCAAGCGCGACACCGCGCTCAGCATAGCCGACAAAGTCGGCCCGGCGACTGCACCCGTGAGGTGCAGGCCGGGCCGCGTCGCTCAACTCGTGCTCGAACCTACTGCAGCACTATTTAGCGATGTAATACAGCGCCCCGACCGAGCTCTCTTTGCCGGGGCGCATGTCGTAGCCCCAGATCCCGTTGCCAGTGCCCGCCTCGGAGCTCAGGCCATCGAAGAAGGGCATGTACTGATCAAACACCACGCCGTGACCCGTGCTCAGGCTGAAGAAGCCAACATCTTGCACTTGGCCTAGGCCTGAGGACGAGATGCTTGAGCCGCCATTGCCTTGGATGCCGCTCCCGCGCACGAACAGCATGCTGTTTCCGACGGCCATGCGCGGGCCGGTGTAGACGACCGGCGGGATGGGCAGCGTGGATGAGAAGCTGCGGATGTAGCCCTTGATACGGTAGTAGTCTAGATCCACCCCGTTGTCGTAGGTGCCGTCGGCGTTGACGTCGATGGTGGTGGTCTTCACCGCCAAGCTGCCGCCGTTATCCTCCAAGATCGCCACCAGGTTCTTGTCCGCGCGCTCTGTGCTCACTCCGTACGGAAGCGTCCAGTCGTGCTTAGAGTTGTCCGCCTTGCACTGGGGCATGGCGTACAGCGTGTTGCCGTCTGGAGAGACCGCGATCTGACTGAACAGGTTGCCGAAGGTGAGCAGGTCGAGGTCTTGGGTCTTGGTGCCTAGGCTCGCGAGGTCGTAGACCGCGACGCCCTTGTCGTGACCGACGAGCAAGCGCTCGTTGCCGCCTAGGGTGTGGGTGGCCAAGCCGCTCGGCCAGTGGTTGGTCGAACCGCACTGGTTGTCGCTGGTCACGTTGGTGGTCACTACCGTTCCTACGGCGCCAGGCGCACCGTCGCTGCCCAACGCGATGGGCACCAAGCGGTCGTAGGGCACGCTGTTGTCCTTCGCGTCCTTGGACCAGTTCATGTCCACCGCCACCAGCTTGCTGGCCGCTGCGTCGACGGCGATGTCCCGCCAGGCCCAGTTCGAGTAGGCATCCAGCGGCGTGGTGTAGGATTTGTCAGTGACGTTCACGTAGTAGAACGGGTGCGGTCCAGAGGTGTCGAGGGCGCCCGCGCCCTTGAAGTTCACCATGTAGAGGTGCTTCTTTCCGCCCTTCTCGGCGTACACCCCGCGGCAGGGCCAGGGGAACGTGTTGGGGCTGCCCGGATCGGTGGCGGGGATGGTGACGACGGGGACATCGCTCACCTGGGCGCCGGTGCTGCCGTTGAGTTCGAAGATGTTGGCGCCGGTGTTGTCAATCGCTACCGCGTACAGCGAACCGCCGCCGGGGATCAACGCGCACACATCCCCAGGGAAATCTGCGCCGTTCTTCTGCAACGTGTACGCGCCAGCGCCGGTGGCCCCTGGGGTGGCGCTGGCGTCGCCGAGCCCGATCAGCGCGATGAAGTTACGTGCGTCATCGGCTTGATTGCTGAGCGCCGCGACCAACGTACCGCTGTCTGTGGGCGCAGGGGTCCAGATCTCTTTGCCTGAGAAACGGATGTGGCCCATGTACTGCGTCCCGCTCAGGGCCTGCGTCTCGCCCATGGCCGCTACGGTGATCTGCTGGGCGTGGGGCGCCGGGTTGTCGCCCGCCCCTGCACCAGTGGAGCCGATATGATAGCCGTCCATCTGGACGACATCGGAGTCCCCGGGACAGTCGGACAGCGTCGAGCAGCTCCCCTTGCCCGAGTCGTCGCCGCTCTGGGTATCACCGACCAATTGCATGTAGTAGGTGCCGATGGGCGCCTGGGGGATAGTCACCGCCTTAGCGAACCCGGTCCCCGTCGTGCTAGCGCTGCTAAACACGTAGTAGCCCTCGGCGTTCGCGCCGGGGATGGTCACGGGCACCAAGGCGACCGGGTCGTTGCACGCTGCATCCGTGCAGAAGCGCGCGAACAGGCGCATGCGAGCCATGGCAGAGCCGGAGCTGAAGCCCGCTCTGAACAACGGGTCGAACTGCAGACCGAAGTTGTTGGCTAGCAGGACGTCCGCCGTGATGGTCACGTCGACCACCGAGACGCTGCTACCGCCGCCCGTTCCGCCGGTCCCTGCGGAACCGGCTGCGCCTGCCGCGCCGCCGGTCGCCCCGCCCGCGCCGCCAGCCCCACCTGCCGTCCCGCCGACGCCGCCTGCCGCGCCGCTCCCAGCGACGCCCGCCGTTGCCCCAACACCGCCGCTGCCGCCAGCAGAGCCACCCGAGCCAGCCGAGCCACCCGAGCCACCCGAGCCAGCGCTGCCTCCGGTCGCGTCGTCAGCTGGATCCGACGAACTACAACCCAGGCTAGCGACCGCGGCCACGAGCACCGCTGTGAGCGCCGAGTGCGGGAACATCTTGAACAGGTTCGATCGAATCATGAGCTTGGTCCTTACTTGTGGGTTTAAGAGGCCGCCGAGTCTATCCGCAAGGCGCGCGGCGGCCAGCAGGTCCCAGACACACAGCAAGCCCCGTACCAGGCTTGCCCTGGACGTATCACCTACGTTTTACCCGTTGGGCACACGGACTCGCGAAATCCCATAGCCAGACAGCCCCGCCGACGAGCGTCGGCCGACTGTCGGGCGACGCTAGCCGACCCATTCCACGACAGAGCTTGCTACGCTCTACGCGGTGAGTTCTTTGCGCGGTGTTTCAGCTGCAGCGACGCGCCGGCGTCCGCTCCATCGCCGCTTGGCGCTGCTGGTCATCACGTTGGCGTGGCTGTGCAGCTGTTCGGAGGCGCCAGCCAACTCGCGACCAGTCCCAGGCGTGGCGCAACAGCCGCTAGCCGAGGTGCACCTCGTGCCCTTGGGTGCTTTGACTGGCAACCCCGAGCGCGCCGGGGATCGCTTCGGCTTCGCAGTGGGCGTGGCGCAGCCCTGGGTCGTTTCCGCGCAGGCTGATGGAGCGACCGCTGGCGTCCGCGTGTTCCGCTCAAGGCTGGACAGCGCGAGCTGGACGCCCCCTGAGGAGCTGATCCCCACCGGTGTGTCCACCAGCCGCTGGCTTGAGCCGTCGCTCGACGCGGCCGTGAGCCCAGCCGGCGTGGCTCAAGCGCTGATCGGCACCGGCCAGGCCGATGGCTCCGTCATGACCTTCGATCTCTCGACGGGAGAGCAGCGCGCGCGTTTGACCAGTCCAAGCGCCGCCGCGCAGCGCTTCGGCTCCGCCCTGAAGGCTAGCGGCGACTGGCTCGCGGTCGGTGACTACCTCGACGGCCAGCTCGGCGCAGAGCAGGGCGTCGTCCATCTATTCGAACGCGAAGCCGATGGCTGGGCGTTTCGTCAGAGCGTGACGCCGAGCCCAAGCGTCGCGCTCAGCAGCTTCGGGCAGGCTGTCGCGCTCAGTGGGAGCTACCTAGCGGTGGGGGCGCCGCGCGCTGACCAAGGGGCGAGTAACCTCGGCGCGGTCCATGTCTACCACCTGGAGCAGGGCGCGTGGGTGCTGCTACAGACCCTGGCGCCTGACGTAATCCTCGCGGATACTCGATTTGGGCGAGCCCTGGCCTTAGACGACGATCATTTGGCGATCGCGGCGCCGGGCGACAGTAGCTTCGCGGCAGAGGCCGGGGCGGTGTACGTCTTTCAGCGCACTGGAGCCAGCTGGGAGCTGGAAGCAAAGCTTGGCCCGACGCAGAGCTACGCGGGCTTCGGGGTCGCGGTCGCGCTGGGCGGAGGGCTGCTCGCCGTGGGTGCCCACGGGGACGTGAACGACCCACGTAGCGATCCGCGCGGTTACGTGCAGACCTACTACCAAACTAGCGCAGGTTGGGAGCCGCTTGGGCGGCTGCCGACTGACGCCGGGCACAACGCCTCGGCCACGGCCCGCTACGGCCACGGCCTCGCCACCGACGGCGAGCTGCTAGCCGTGGGGGTGCCCGACGTTGGCGACGGCGCCGCGGCCGGCAGGGTCTACACTTATTTGCTCGAAGAGACCCTAGAGCTCGCCGCCCCGTGCACGAGCGACCCACAGTGCAAGAGCGGCCAGTGCGTGGACGGCGTGTGCTGCGACGCTGCTTGTGACGGCGTGTGCGAAGCGTGCACCAGCGCGAAACGTGGAGACGGCGCAGATGGCGCCTGCGGTCCCATCGTCAAGGGCTTGGATCCTGACCAAGAGTGCCCTAGCGACCCAGGCTCAGGCAACGCATGTGAAGCCATCTCAGCGTGTAGCGGCGAGGCCAGCTGCGACTGCGTTGTCTCGGGCACGCTGCAGTGCGTTGACGACACCGCGCGGATCGATGAACTCGGCGAGATCGTGTCGTGCGTGCCGTATCGCTGCAGCGCCAACACCTGCCTCAGCACCTGCGGCAGCGCCGCTGACTGCAGCCCCGGCGCGAGCTGTAGCTCTGAGCGGCGCTGCGTCCTGGCGCAGCCGTCTACAGGGGACGATTCAGGCTGTGCCATGAGTTCCGCGCGGCCACACAACTCCAGCTCCGGCGCCGTCGTCTGGCTAGCTGGTGCTTGGCTGGTACTGGTCGGTCGCGGCGGGCAGCGGCGCGGCGGGCGACGGCGGCGCGGGTGACGACAGCCGCCCCGTCAGCCGGGCCGACGCACCCGCAGCGTTTGCCAAGACGCTGTGCGACCACATCAGGCCGTGCTGCGAAGCTGCGGGGTTGGCGTACGATGGCGGCTGGTGCGGTGCGCATGGGTATTCCGAGCGCGTCGCCAACAAGGTCCGAGCGCGCGGACCGCAGCAAGATGAACTAGCAAGAGCCCGCGCCTCAGCCTAGAGCCAGAGCCATGAAGCTCCCGCGCTACGTTGCGATGTGGTTGTTGGCCCTACCCCCTACCCGTCGCATGTGGCGGGTCCAGTGAACCGCGACGGCAAGTGCCTACCGAGCAACCCGGCGACCGCGGAGACCTGCAGCGGCAGCTGAGCCGGACTTGGATCCGCAGGGCGCATCCACATCTAGGTCCACGCCTCGTGCACCGCTTTGCTGAGTGCCCGCCCAGTCTCAGCCTTGCTGTGGGGCGCTGGTGTGAACGCCAACCTGCGTCTAGAGTAGCGTCGTGCACGCTCCGCGTTTGGTCGCCGTCTTGTTCCTATCGCTTGCGCTGCCCGTCTCCTGCGGCGGCTCTAGCGCCGGCTCTGGTGACGGCAGCGGCGGGGCTGGTGGTGTCAGCGGCGGCGCAGCTGGTGCCAGCGCCGGGGCTGCTGGTGCCAGCGGGGGTTCGGTGGGCGCCAGTGGCGGGGCGGCAGGCGCCGGCGGCGTCTTGAACGAGGCCAACGCGCCAGCGCTGTTCGCCGAGGCGCTGTGCGACAACATTCAACCGTGCTGCCAGGACGCAGGGCTGGTGTACGACGCTGAGGCCTGCAAGGTGACGTCTGCTCGCGAGCTAAAGAGCTCGTTGGACCAGCCCGACACCGTGTTCGACCCCGAAGGCGCGCGGCGCTGCCTAGACGCCATGCTGCAGGCGCTCACCACCTGCAGCGATGTGGAGCGGAGCGAGTGCTCCGGCATGATCAAGGGCACGCTGCCCGCGGGCGCTCCCTGCACCAGCCCGCTTTCTTGTGCAGCTCCGGAAGTTGGCGACGCCTACTGCCAGGAGGTCTGCATCCAAGTTCCACGCGGAAAGTCTGGCGACGGCTGCAACAGCACCTGCACCGACTTTCCGGGGTACCTCTCTTGTTTCGGTGCCGGGAGCTCAGGACCAGCGTCCTGCTACACCAACGACGGCCTGTACTGCGCCGCGAGCGGCAAGTGCGAGGCGCTCATCAAAGCGGGTGAGCCTTGTCGTCCTGGCGGATGTGTAGCGGGCAATTATTGCGCACAGGTGTGCAAGCCCACCGTGGGAGTAGGCTCTGCGTGCTCCAGCTACGACGCGTGCGGCGAGACCGCCTACTGTGACTTCGCCATCAGCCGGTGCGTCGCCAAGAAGCCCGCGGGCGCCGCCTGCGACGATCTCAACCAGTGCCTAGACGGATACTGCAACGACTTTGGCAAGTGCCCAGCCAGGGGCCCTGCGTCGGAAGAGACCTGCAGCGGCAGCTGAGCCTAGGTAGCCCGCGCGTGGCGGCGCCCGCGACTAGCGGCTAAGGCCGCACCTCAACCACCAACTTGCCGCGCACCCGCCCGGTCTCAATCCGACGGTGCGCGTCGGCGATACGGCTGAGCGGGAACACCTCATCGACCAAGGGCCTCAGCTTACCCTGGTCAGCTAGCTCAGCGAGCCAAGTGAGGTTGGCGGCCAGCGCCTTGCGCGTGACCACGTGGAGTTTCACCCCGTGCGCAAGGCGCGCGCTGGCGATGCGCCAAGCGAGCTGTAGGCCCAGCGCCAGCACCCCGAGCTGCGGTCCAAATCGGGCTGTCATCTCGGGCATGCCGGTCGTTATCATGGCTACGTGGCCCCCGCGGCGCGTGGCGCGCACAGCTCGCGAGATGTCCGCCCCGCCGACTGACTCGAGCACCGCGTCGACGCCGCGGGCGACTTCCACGAAGTCTTGTGTCGTGTAGTCGATCACGTGATCTGCACCCAGCGATCGCACCAGCTCCGCGTTGCGCGCGCTGCAGGTCGCGTACACCTCAGCGCCCAGATGTTTCGCGATCTGGACCGCGGCGCTCCCCACCCCCCCTGAACCGGCTTGAATCAACACGCGCTGGCCAGCCCGGACCTGACAAGCGGTGACCAGCGCGTCGTAGGCGGTGAGCGCCACCAAGGGCAGCGACGCTGCTTCCACATGGCTCAACGACTTTGGCTTGAGCGCGACTTCAGCGGCTCGCACCGTTACCTGCTCGGCGTAGGTGCCCATGCGCTCGTGGCTGGGCGAGGCAAAGACCTGATCGCCGACCTTGAACTGCGTCACCTGACCGCCGACCTCGGTCACCGTGCCCGAGACATCCATGCCCAAGATGAAAGGCAGCTTGAGGCGGATCACGCCGCGCTGTGCTCCCGCACGGATCTTGTAGTCGACGGGGTTGACGCTGGTCGCCTGCACCGCGATCCCTACGTCTAGGGGACCGACGCTCGGCGCCGGCACTTCTTCGAGGCGAAACACATCTGCTGTTCCGTATTCATGGATCCGCGCAGCCAACATCAGCCAACTCCTGTGTCTGCCAAGGCGCCGCCTTGGGCGCTCATCACCCTCGCGCCTCAGGGCTTAGGCACTGGGACGGCGCCCGTCGCCGCCGAAGCCGGCGGTGTGTCCTCGCCCAAGGTCTCGAGCTTCTCTTGCACCGCGGCGCGCCGGTCGTCTAGGTCTTTGGTTAGGATCTCCAGCAGCCGGCGCTGCTTTGAGAGGCGATCTTCCAGCTCAAGGAGGCGCGCCACGATCGGGTTCGCGCCGGCGGGCGCACCGCTTTTGTCGCCCAAGGCCTTGAGGTGCTCACGCATGCGCTCTAGATCGCCATCGAGGCGCTCGCGCTGCTTGTTTCCGTCGGAAATCGCAGTTTGTGCCTGATCTACGGCCTCTAGCAAGACCACTGCCTCGCTCAATACCTTGCGCTCACCTGCGCTGAGCAGCGGGTTGGTGCTCAGCGCTTGTAAGGTCTTGACCGTCAACCTAGGCAGCGGGGTGTGACGCTGCAGTGCTTGCTCAAACACTAGGCGGCGCTTGCGCTCGCTGGCAGGCGCCGCCTTGAGCACGGCCAGGGCCTGGCTCGTGTCGAGGTCGAAATCCAGCTCGTCGGCCCCGCTGACCTTGGAGTTCTTGACCACGTCGAGCGCCAGGTACACATCCCGCGGCGCGGCGCCGCGGTTGGTCAGAATATAGCCAACCTCGCTGCGCTGGACGAAGTGCTCAACCAAGCCACCCCGTTCGAAGCGCACCTTCTTGGGTTCTTCGACGGGTTCAAACTCGAGATCGGGGTCCGCCTTCAGCTCCACGTCTAGGTCAACGCCAAAGCGCAGGAACGCGCGCTGCTTCGGCTTGAGCCGCGGCATGCCCGTCTCCCCGCTGAAGCCTGCCTCCTCGTAGACACTGACCGGGCCAGCAGGCAGCGTCTGAGCGCTGGTGTTGGTCAGGCGCACGCCGCTGCGGCCGCGCAGCGCTTGAGCAGCAGCGCCGCTCGGGCGGTCAAACCAGGTGATGCGCCGCGCCTCCACGTCTTGAGCGGTGAACGGCACCAGCGCGGAGCCGTGCGCGCGGAGCTCAAGGCGGTTCGCGAGCCGATAGCTGAACAGCGCGCCCACCTCGACGCCGGCAGCTTGAGCTATCTCCGCGAGGTCTCCTATACTGATCTCGCTGCTCTCGCCGGTGCTGACGCTGGCCGCCCCCATACGGATCTTCGGCACGCGGGAGCGGCGACTCCCACCCAAGCGACCATGGCCCGAGCCGAAGCCCTGCCCCGTGCCGGTCCAGCCGGTCTCGACGTTGTCACCCCAGATCTGATCTGGCGTCTTATATGCGAGCTGGGGCACCGTGGACAGCCTCTCGGACGGCTCGGCGAGCGGCCGCCGTGAGTAGCGCGGCGCGCTGAGTGGGAAGAGGAATGAGTCGGGGCGGCCGTTCACCAACTCGACGTTGATGTCGGTCCAGCGCTCGTCAGTGTCGTTGTGGATCAGCGCCCAGCCTTGGACGCGAGCCTCGCTGCTGTTCGGCGCTAGGATCAGCCGATACGTCGAGCGCCAAACGGGCGTTTCCGCGATGTAACCCAGTCGGACCTTGACGGCGCGGGTCGCGAGCACGCGCAGCCCACGCTGGATCTGCGCGGCTCGACCGGACAGCGCTTGTGCGGCAGCACCCAGGCGAGCGGCTAGCAGCGGATCTGTCGGCCTCAGCACCTGGAGCCGCGACGCGCGAAAGCGGGTCAAGCTGCCGTCTTCGCTGAGCAAGGTCAGGTAGTGATCATTCTCCGAATCAGGCGCGTTGAGTGCCTTGGGGGGCTCGCCGTCGTGCTCGCTCGCGGCGCTGACTCGACCCGGCGAGCCCAAGGGGATCGCGGGTGCATCGGAGACCTCGACCAGTTTCCCGCGCACGCTGCCACCGCTCAGCGGCGTGGCCTCGACCTCCACCCCCAGCAAGCTCTCCAGCACGTCGATGTAGCTAACGGGCCGGTCAGAACCCAGCGGCAGCGCAGCCAGCGAGCGCGCTAGCCCGCGACTCATCACGCTATCAAACTCCACGCCAGCGATCTGCGCGGCGTCGCCGTCGGTCAGGATGAGCAGCGTCTTCAGCGCGTCATCCACGTGGGAGGCAGGCACAGGCAGCGCGTCGCTGGCGCCGCTGATGGTGCCTGCGCGCTCAAAGTAGCCGACGCCCGTCTCGTACAGGCGCACCGTGCGCAGCGGCAGCACTGACCGCTGCGTGGAGACAGCCTGACCTGCACAGCCGACCGAAGCGAGCGCGCAGCCCGCGATCACTAGCCATTTCCAAGTCATCGCTCGACTCCTGGGCGTTGCCCGCTGCATTCTGCTCACGCGCACATCCTCGCGGATATATACTGAGGGTGGCCGCCGGCGGCGTCTACGGCTGAGGTCTTGAGAGACAACATTCAACAACCCCTACGGAACAGCGACTGGCTTGGTGGCTGGGCCAGCTGGAGGCGTGTCTTCACCCAAGGTCTCGAGCTGCTCTTTCACCGCTTTTTGTTTGTCTTTGACGGCTTCAGTCAGTGTCTCAACCAGGCGGCGCTGCTTTGAGAGCTTGTCCTCTAGATCCAAAATGCGCGTCACGATCGGGTTCGCGCCAGCGGGTGAGCCGCTCTTGTCGCCCAGCGCCTTCAGGTGCTCGCGCATGCGCTCCAAGTCTCCGGTGACGCGCTGCACTTCTTTCTCAGCGTCCGCCAGGGCGGTCTGCGCCTGCTTGACGACCTCTAACAGCACGACCGCTGCCTCAAGGATTCGCCGCTCCGCAGGGATCAACCCCTGCTTGTCGAGCAGCTCGCGCACGCCCTCGGCGCTCAGTGATTCGAGTCGCGTGCCCCTCCGCAGGGCCTCCTGGATCACCAGCTTGCGACTGGTCTTGCCACGCGCGGGCGCCTGAAACACCGCGAGGGCAGCGTCTGCGGCGAGATCGAAGTCGAGCTCGTCAGCGCCGCTCACGCTGGCGTTCTTGACGATGTCGAGCACCACGTAGACGTCGCGAGCCGCCGCGCTACGGTTGGTCAGGAGGTAGCTGCGCTCGCTGCGTCGAAGGTAGTGCTCGACCAGCTGTCCATGTTCGAAGCGCACCTTCTTTGGCTCCTCAACGGGCTTCGATTTGAACTCGGGGTCGGCCTCTAGCTCGACATCCAGATCGATGCCGAAGCGCAAGAACGCCCGCTCTTTCGGCTTGAGCCGTGGCACGCCGGTCTCGCCGCTGAAGCCCGCCTGCTCGTAGATCGCCACCGGGCCCGAGGGCAGCGTTTGATTGCTGGTGTTGGTCAGCCGCACGCCGCTGCGCCCTGAGTCGGCGACCGACTCAAACCAGGTGATGCGCCGTGCCTCCACGTCTTGTGACGTGAACGGCACCAGGGCGGAGCCGTGAGGCCTGAGCTCAAGGCGATTTGCGAGCCTATAGCTGAAGAGCGCGCCGACCTCGAGGCCGCTGCTCTGGGCTATATCCGCGAGGTTTCCGATGCTGATCTCCTGGCTCTCTTTACTGGTCACGCTGCCATAGCCCGAGCCGTAGCCCTCGCCGCGCCCGCCTCCGCCCATTCCCACGCCGCTCAAGCCCAACCCCCCGGCGCCGTAGCTCTCGCCGGACTCCTCGATGTTGTCTCCCCACAGTTGGTCCGGCGTGTGCTCGGCCAGCTGCGGCACCGTCGACAATTTCTCGGCAGGCTCCGCCAGCGGACGTCGGGCGTAGCGCGGTGCGCTCAGCGGAAACAGGAACGAGTCTGGGCGACCATTGACCAGCTCTACGTTGACGTTCTTCCAGCGCTCGTCGGTGTCGTTGTGGATCAAGGCCCAGCCCTGGATGCGCGCTTGCTTGCTGCCAGGCTGTAGGATCAGGCGGTAAGTGGAGCGCCAAACCGGCGTCTCTGCGATGTATCCGAGCCGCACCTTCATGGCCTGCGTGGCCAACACGCGCAGCCCGCGCTGGATCTGCGCCGCTCGCCCAGAGAGCGCGCCCGCCGCCGCTCCGAGGCGCTTAGCGAGCCCGAGATCTAGCGGCTTCAGCGTCCTCACGCGAGAGGCGCGAAAGCGCCGCAGGCTCCCGTCTTCGCTGAGCAGCGTGAGGTAATGATCGTTCTCGGAGTCGGGCAGGTTGATGGCTTTGGCCAGTGGGTCGTCGCTGCCACGTGGTTCTGGATTCGACCCTTGCCCCGCGAGATCCACGGGGATAGCGGGGGCTTCGGTGACCTCAACCAGCTTGCCGCGTACGACGCTGCCTGAAACCGGGGTGAGCTCGAGATCCACCCCCTTCAGGCTCTCCAGCACGTCGGCGTAGCTGACGGGCTTATCCGAGTCGAGGGGCAGCGCGGCGAGGGAGCGAGCCAGGCCTCGGCTCATCACGCTATCGAACTCCACACCGGCGACCTGCGCCTTGCCGCCGTCGGTCATGACGATCAGCGTCTTCAGCGCGTCGTCCACGTGCGATGCGGGCACCGGCAAGGTGTCGCTGGCGCTGGTGATGGTCCCGGAGCGCTCAAAGTAGCCTACGCCCGTCTCATACAGACGCAGCGTGGTGAGCGGCAACACCGGTTGCTCCACGGAACCTGACTGCGCGGCGCACCCCCAGGTTGAAACCGAGCACCCAACTACCGCCCAAACCTTCCACGTCATACCCATGCTCCTCAGACCTTCTACCGCCGCGATCCAAGCCACGCGGACTTGGCGAACATACATGCCTTTGGCGAGAGCGGCTAAGGACACGCTTGGCTGCCCAGAGTTCCGCTGCACGCCGTCTAGTTTTCGTCGGCCCCAGGCGGGCTCGCCGCGCCTGCCTCTAGATCACCGGCGTCGGGCTGCTTCTCTAGCGCCTGCTGTTGTGCTTCAAGGCGGGCGCGCATGTCGGTGGTGGCCGCGATGAACGCCTTGGCCTGAGCGGCGCACGGCGCCGGACAGGGCTTGCGCTTGGCGTAGCCGCAGCCCTTCTTGGTGCGGGAACTGAGCATCTGCAGGGTCGCGATGCTGCGCTCGTCTCCATGGCGCTTGGCGCGGCTGAGCAAGGGGACGCGGGCCGCGCACGAGTCCGCGGAGCGCAGATCATAAGCGATGCTGAGCGCCGGCGACGCGTTGCTGCGCAGCGCCTGGTCATCGAACAAGCGGGTGATGCGCGGGCGCAGCGCGCTGCTGGTGAGGAACAGATCGTACAGCAGGTCGGGCCC
This sequence comes from uncultured Polyangiaceae bacterium, assembly GCA_964551615.1. Taxonomy (GTDB): domain Bacteria; phylum Myxococcota_A; class Polyangia; order Polyangiales; family Polyangiaceae; genus JAHBVY01. The sequence goes on along the minus strand of CAZKDY010000040.1, from coordinate 22,937 downwards.
GGCCTCGCCCATCCCGTGGCTCATCAACTCCAACGCTGGCTCCACGGCGCCTCCGCCGCTGGCCGCGATGCGGATCACCAACGTGCGCAGCTGCCTGTCCGCCGTGTCCTTTGGCGCCAGCGCAAACAGCTGTTTCAGCGCAGACACAGCGTCGGCGTGGGTCCGCTTGTCTTGGCCCAGCGCCAGCGCCAGCGGCCTCAGCACGTCTGGATCCTCAGGGTAGCGCGCTCTGAGTGGCAGTAGGCCGGCCAGGCCCTTCGCCTTGGCCGCGCCCAGTTCACTCGCGGACGCGGTCTTGGCAACGGGCGCGCCAGCGTCTGGCTCCGTGATCGCCGAAGGCGCCGCGCTCGGCGCGCCGCCGATGGTAGGCGTGGGCACCACCAGCCCTGGCCGCGGCTTCAGCTCAGCGGCTACCGCGTGCGCCGCGTCGGCGCCCGCACCGAAGCCGAGCTTCAGCAGCCCGAGCGTCGCGCCGAGCACCGCGAGGCCGAGCAGCGGCCCGACGAGCAGCTTGCGCAGCCAGCCAGCGCTCGGCCGAATCGACAGGCGCCTAACCAACGCGGCGATGCCGACCACCGCCGCCACCAAGAAAAAGATGCTGCTCCACCCGGCCCAGCCGGTCGCCAGCGTGCGCATCAGCACCGGCTCACCCCGCGCGACCAGGCCGTCGTGAATGCGCACGACGATGGCGGCCAGCCCGTACGCAGCAGCGCCGGATACCAATACCGTACGGATACTACCTAAGAGCTCCAGCACGCGAGCGCTGTTGTTCCAGATGCGCTTGCGGACCCGCGCGTAGGCCAGCATGGCTGGCGTCGCGGTGGTCCCCAAGATGGCCAGCGTCACCAGCGCTAGCTCAACCCCGGTGGCTGAGCGCTTGAAGACAAACAGCTCGAGGGCGCTGATCACCGCCGTCGCCAGCGCGGCGCTTGAAACCACCAGCCCCACCAGGCACAGCCCGAGGAACTGCGTGCGGGCAGACTCAGCGGCGGTTGACTCCTCGGCCAGCGCGAGCTGCGAGATATGTGGGGCGCGCGGCGGCCCAAGGGCTGTGGCTGAGGTGCTCAACGCGGAACTGTCAAAGCGCTCCAGGGCCATGCTGAGCTCGTCCAGGCTCGCGAAGCGTTCGCTCGGGTCACGGGCCATCGCGCGCTGGATCATCACCTCCAGGGTGGCGGGGATCTGCGGCTCGATGGCGCGTGGCCGCAGCGGGTCGCCGCTCATCACCGCCAGCACCGTCATTTGAAATGTGTCGCCCTCGTACGGCGCGCGACCGGTCAGCGCTGCGTACAAGATCGCTCCCGCGCCGTAAATATCTGTACGGAAATCGACGCGCTCTCCGCGCGCCTGCTCCGGTGACATGTAGCCAGGGGTACCCATCACCACGCCAGTGCGCGTGAGGTTGCTGTCCTCGGTGTCCATCAGCCGCGCCAGGCCAAAGTCGAGCACCTTGACCTGTGGGTTGGCTGGATCTCCGGCGAGGAACACGTTGTCGGGCTTGAGATCGCGGTGGATGATACCGCGGTCGTGAGCGGCCTTCACGCCCGCGCAGATCCCGCGCAGCACCTGAGCGGCGAGCGCGACCGGCAGCTTGGTCTCGCGATCGAGGCGGTCACCCAGGCTCTCCCCGACCAACAGCTCTGTCACCAGGTACGGGCGACCGTCAGGGGTCTCCCCCACGTCAAAGATATCAACCACGTTGGGGTGAATGACGCTGGCCACAGCACGCGCTTCCCTACGAAAACGCCGAGCGACCTCCCCGTGGCCTGCCATGTCGGCGCGCAGCACCTTGACCGCGAAGCGCTTGCCTTCAATGCGCGTGTGGTGGCCCTCGTACACGCGGCTCATGCCGCCCTCGCCGAGCACACCGCTCAGGCGGTAGGTGTCGTGCAGCGTCTCGCCGAGCAATTCGTCGAGCATCTCGACTTCTTCGCTGTCGCCGGTGTCGTAGGCGTACACTTGGCCAACCTGGGCCGTCCCCGGCGCGGCTCCAGGCGTCGCCCGCGGAGCAGCTGGCGCGTCAGGCTCGCGACCCTCCGCCGCGCCCGACGGCGGGGCCGCACCAGAGACGCCGTCGAGAACCGTCGGCTTGTCTGCGGATGACTTGTCAGCTGAGCTAGGGGGCACGGTGCGTTCACTCGCGCTGACGGCGAAACCACAGCGCGGGCTGAGCCTACTCCACGGCTCGCGGCGCGCCCAAGCGCTAACGCCTGCAAAGCCGCCGCCAAGGCGCGATAACCCGCCAACCCGTAGGATCTAGGCGAGCGCGCGCCTAGCGGGGGCCAGGTCGCCAGGCACATCAGCGCCAAGCAGCCTGACGCGCGTTGCTTCGTCGCGGTCCAGTCGATCTCCTGCGGCGTGCGTTTAGCTGCGCGAGCGCTACCTGAACTGCGCCCGGCGCCGTCCTGTAAGTCGCTTCAGCGGGCCCAGCGCTGCGCCAGCTGAGAGAACAGGGTGCCCCCGATGGCGTACAGGTGATCACAGTGCGCGTCGGTGTCGTTGCCCGCAAAGCCCAGCACGGTCAGCCCAGAGACCGCGCCGCGCGACGTGAGCCGCATGCTGTCGCGCGGTCCCGCCTCATCAACTCGCTCGGCGCTCCCCCCCTGTGAGCGCAAGAGAAAATCCGCCGTCTCTGTGGTGCTCGAGTAGGCGAGCGGCACGATGCTCGAGTGCGCGATCGCCATCAATTTTTCGCCTTTGGCCGCGAGCTTGGCGAAGCGCGTAAACGGCGCCAAGTGCTCGGCCTTGAGCTCACGGGTGAGCTTGTTGGCCAGCGCCGAGTGGAGGCCGTCCGAGAACAAGATCGCGTCGACCAGCTGATCGTTGCCCTCGTCGACCAAGATACGATAGGCAGCGCCGTAGCCGCCGCTCCAAGACGAGATCGCGACTCGGCCGCGCTTCGCGCCGGGGCAGCGCTCAGCCAAGTCACGGTCAATTCCTGCAAGGAAATTCACGAAAGACCCAGGGCGTTCGAAGGCCTTCTCGTAGGGGCCGCTCAGCGCCCCCAGGTTCACCACCACGGCAACGGCGTCCAGCGCGCTCTCGCGGAAGTTCTTGGTCATCACCTTGGGGCTGCCGTGAAAGTGGATCACCACATCTAGCTCAGCGCGCTCAGCGCAACCATGCGGCAACAGGTAGAGCTTGCGGCCACGCCGATATTCTGCAGCAGCGAACAGCGGTCCGCGAGCGGTGCGCGGCGCTTGCCATGGCAGCACCACGCGCGCCACGACGTCTACTGGCACGCGCTCTAGCGCGACCGTCGGCTCCGCAGCAGGGGGTGGAGGGGCCTCGCGCTCCACGGCGACGGCGCGCTCGCCACTGGAGCCGAGCAGGAACATCGAAATGGCGACGGCGGTCAGCAGCGAGTTCATAGCCCGGCCTACGCAAGCCTCGTTCCAAGCCGCACACAGCGGTCAAGTAGCTGAAATCATGGGTCTGTGGGCCCCCAGCCCAGCCGGCTAGACCAGGCCGCGAGGGAGCAGCTGCTGCTGCCTGCAGGGAGCGATCGCTGCCTTTAGGCAGCAGCCCGGGCGCGGCACCTACTACACTCGCGGCGTGGCCGAGTCCGACCGACCGACGAGCATTCACGGCTACCAGCTCCCCACGATGCAGCGCATGGCGACGGCGGTGGCCGTCCCGCGCATCGAGTTCCATGTGGTGCGTGAGGGTGGCAGAGCGGTAGATCGCAGGATCACCCTGGAGGGCGATCGCATCCGAGTCGGCTCGCAGCTTTCGAATGAGTTGGTCTTAGGCGACCAGCTGGTGTCACGTTTCCACTGCAGCTTCATGCGGGGTGACAGCAGCTGGACCCTGACAGACACCGGTTCGCTCAACGGCACCTTCATCTCTGGTCTGCGCATCCGTGAGGTCGATGTCCCAAGAGCCGGCTGCGAGCTACACCTCGGCGACTCGATCGTTCGTGTTCAGGAGTCCGCTGCCTCGGGGATCGCGCAGATCCCCGAGACGCCTAGCTTCGGCGAGCTGTTCGGCGAGTCAGCGAGCATGCGCCAAGTCTTCGGCATGCTTGAGCGCGCCGCGAACAGCGACGCGACGGTCTTGCTGGAGGGCGAGAGCGGAACCGGCAAAGAGCTCGCCGCCACCGAGCTCTACCACCGGGGCCCGCGCTCGAGCGGGCCGTTCCTGGTGGTTGACTGCAGCTCCATCTCGCCGAGCGTGATCGAGAGCGAGCTGTTCGGCCACGCTAAGGGTGCGTTCACCGGCGCGGATCGCGCGCGCGTGGGAGCCTTTGAGGCGGCCGACGGCGGCACCATCTTCCTCGATGAGATCGGGGAGATGCCCATCGACATGCAACCCAAGCTCCTGCGCGCGCTAGAAGCCAAGGAAATACGCCGCGTGGGCGAGAACCAAGCGCGCCGCATCAACGTGCGCGTGATCGCGGCGACCAACCGCAACCTCGAGCGCGAGGTGAACCGCGCACGTTTCCGCGAAGACTTGTACTTTCGGCTGTCGGTGGTCACCATCCGCATCCCGCCGCTGCGCAAGCGGATCGAGGACCTGGGCATCCTGATCCGAGTGCTGCTCGAGAGCCTGAGCGCCGATGAAGCGCAGCACCTGTTCACTGAGTCGGTGCGCGCCGAGATGGCGAAGCATGACTGGCCCGGCAACGTGCGCGAGCTGCGCAACTACGTAGAGCGCGCGATCGTCCTCGACGTCGCTGGCCCCGCGAACCAACGACGCGAATCAACGCTGCCCCCTGGCATCACGGCTCAGGCCATCGTGAGCGGCGCCATGGCCAACATCGAGGTGCCATTCAAGACCGGCAAAGAGCAGCTGACCGCTGAGTACGAGCGCGCATACCTCACGGAATTAATGAAGTGGGCTGAAGGCAACATCAGCAAGGCCGCGCGCAAGGCGCAGCTCGATCGCATGTACCTGCATCGGCTCCTCCAGCGTCACGCTCTAAAGGACACCTGAGCATGCCCTCCGACGACCTGTGCGGCGGGGCGTGCTTCAGCTAAGGACAGCCAACCCTACACGAAAACCAGGTGAGTCAATGCCCAGCCAGTCGCGTGATGTTAGCCTGCCCGTCTCAGCCAACCAAGCCTACGCGCTCGTGCGCAGCGCCGGCAGCGAGATCCCAGGCTTCAAGCTAGTTCGTGAGAACCCTCAGGCATACAGCATCGATTTTGCCCGTGGCTTTGGCTGGACCAACCCGGTCGACGTGACCGCGAACGTCTTCGCTACCGCCGACGGCCAGGCCCAGATCCGAGTCACCGCCAGCATCCTCGCCCTGGCTGATCCGTTCGGCTTCTTGCCCTCAGTGCTCGGCTTGTTTGAGCAGCGCATTCAGCAGCACGTCCACTCGATGACGACCGGCGCGCCCCTGCCACCCCCCAAAAAGGACGGGCGCGCGATGACCGTCAACCTGGTCATCATCGCCGTGTGCCTCGGCTTCATTTTGGCGATAGGCGTTCTGGTGCTGGTGGTGGCGTTGACCTAGTCGGCGCGGCGGCGTCAGCCCACTCTGCAGCCCACATCGCTACCGCACGGAGTCAGTTCGTGTCCCCACCTCTACCCGCGCTCGCGCGAAGTGGTGGCTGTGCGCGTAGCCACCAGCCAACTCCGCGCACCAGGCGCGCACCCCGTGCCACCACACGCTGCGCAGCAGCAGCACCAGGCAGAGCAGCGTCGCGGCGCGCCCGATGAAGCCCGGCGCGTGTGGCGCCACCTCACCCAGCGTGTGCTCGCCGACCACTGGCACCCCGTGGCCGACTAGCCACGCCAGGCCCCAACAAGCCAGCAGGACGCTCAGCGTGAGCAGCAAGGTGCGACGGAGTCCGAGCAGGGTCCGAAAGAACCTCAGGCCCTGCAGGTTCAGGCAGGCGCCCAGGATCAACCCCGCGAGTACGATGCCCGGCGGAACCCCTTTGGCGATCGCGACGGCGCCCACGGGCACCGCGCTCGCCGCCCACACGTAGCTGGGGAGGCAGACCACGCTGACCAGAGCCAGCATTAAGAGGGGATGTCCAGCGCTGAGCGAGCCGCTCGGCACCCAAACCTCCACGACCGCTGCCAGCACCAGGCCGACGACCATCCACACGCCGAGGTGATCCAGCAAACCCTCGAACGCGCGCCGAAAGCGCGCCCCGAAGCTGCCCCCCAGATCGAGATCTAGGACCAAGCCTGGGGCGTCAGAAGCCAGGGCTGCCGCACCCCGCCCCCCAATGTTTTCCGTACGGTTTTCAGAACGGCGCCCGAAGATCGCGCCGGTTAAGAAGGCCATCACGAGCACGCTGAGCAGCGCCACCAGCGTCAACGCGAGCCCAAAGAACCTCAACGCGATCAGCGCGAAATCCACCCCCAAGATCGGCGCTGCCAACATCAGGCCCAAGATCTGCGCCGGGTGCGCTGACCCCAAGCTCTGCCCAAGCGCCAGCACGCCGCTGGCCGCCAGCGGTCGCTGAGCGGCCTGGACCACGCCTTGAGCGGCCGCTCCAGTGGCCCCGACGCGCGCATTCACCCGCGGCAACGCCAACGGCACCCGCGCCTGAATCAGCGCGGCCAAGACTAGCGCGAGCAACAGCACCGGCGCTGCGTCGTAGGTCAAGTCGAGCAGCGCGCTGAGCACCGACCTCAAATGGCCGGAGCCCTCTCCGGCATGACCCACAGCACCGATCGCCCCGACCGAGACCCCGAGCACAGCGAAGCCAAGATCGAGGGTGCGGCCGACCCCGCTGCTCGGCGGGTTCTGCTTCAAATCGTGGACGACCACGTGGAGCACCATCCCAGCGGTCAGGCCAGCGACCCAGGCTGTGATCTGTTCGAGCCCGGCGCTGACCACGTGACCGAGCGCCACCCCGAGCATGCCGCTGACGGCCAGACCAAGCGCGCGTGACAGCGACGCCTTTTTCCGGGCGGAACCTCCAAACGCTAACACCACCATCGCCGCCACCGGCACGGTGTGTGAGGCCAGCGCGATCACGACGTCGCTGTGTCCATGCCCCCCGTGATCGTGTTCGCTCAGGGCGCCCATGCTGAGGCCGTCTCCGACGTGATGCAGCAGCAGCCCCGCGTACCCGACCTCGAGGCCAACGCTACTCTGGGTCCCGCGGTCCAAGCGCTGGGCCAGCGCGCCGAGCAGCGAAGGCAGCATGAGCCCGACGCCGAACACCAGCAGCGCTCGACCACCAAGGACTTCGTAGGCCTCGGGCAGCAGGTGAGCAAAGACCACCGCGACCGACGCGGTCAGCGCAAAGCTACGGATCGGCCCCAACATCAGGCCCTTGCGCGCCGGGACGAACGCCAACCCCGCCCCAAGCAGGACGGACCCAGCCGCGGCAGCCATGGGGATCAGCACAGCGCCGCGCTATCGCAAATCAGATGCAGGTTCAATCGAACGTACCGCGCCAGTCGGAGAGTAATTACAACTGTGTTGCATAAGCGTCCGAATCGCAACACGAATCTCGGAAACTCGCTTGCGCGTGGGCAGTGCGCGACGGAATGCTGCTCGCCCCAGGGGCGTTCTGGAGCCAGCCATGCAGCGACCTGACCTTCAAATCTTGTGCAGTCTGCTGTGCCTGACGGCCGCTGGGTGTGAAGCTAGGTCTGCACCGATCACCGCGCCAGGGTCGCCTCAGGCGCCGAAGCCACAGGCCTCCAGCCAACCCCTGGCGCCGCGGTCCGCTGCACCCAACGCGGTCGATCCGGCCGCTCAAAGCGCTGCTGAGCTCGCCGAGCTGACCCAACTGTTTGACTCATTTGGTTACGCCGGGTGCTTCGCCCTGCGCTCTCCAAATCGCGCGGACAGGCTGGTGCACGCCGAGACGTGCCGCGCTGGCTTCTTACCAGCCTCCACTTTCAAGATCCCAAACAGCCTGTTCGCGCTCGAGTTGGGGGTCGCGAGGGGGCCTGAGCACCTGTACAAATGGGACGGCGTGGACCGCGGCATTGCCGCTTGGAATCAGGACCACACCCTGCTGACGGCGCTTCAGGTGTCGGCGGTCTGGTACTACCAGCGCATCGCTCGCGAGATCGGCCAAGCGCGCATGCAGACCGCCGTTGACTCGATTCACTACGGAAACCAAAAGATCAGCCCGGTGCTAGACGAGTTCTGGTTGGTGGGGGACATGCGCGTCACGCCGCTGCAGCAGCTGGATTTGCTGGAGCGGCTATACCGCGAGTCGCTCCCGTTCTCGAAGCAGGCGCAGCGCACCGTCAAGCGCATGCTGCGCTCCATCGACTATCCCGATCTGCCCATCTACGCCAAGACAGGGCGCACCCGACAACCGAGCGTCGGTGACGTCGGGTGGTACGTCGGATACGTCGACGCGGCGACTGGCCCACACTTCTTCGCCACCCTGCTCACCCGAACCCAGCCGGCGAGCGGCGACGACACGTTCAACGAAGACCGCAAGCGCGTCAGCCTGGAGCTCTTGCGCAAAACAGGCTCGTTGTCTGCAGCGCAGCGCTAGTCAGGCGCAAAGCGTGCGCGCTCTGCCCGGCGCGTCGGCTAGCCAAGTCTGATCGCGGCTCCGCTCGCTGACTTCTGCTCGCGCGCGTGGGAGCAGCATGCAAAGCTTGGCGCTTGCGCGAGCCCAAGCTTCAGACCCTTCAAGGGTCGCCTCTCGGAAACGCTGAGCACTCCCGCTGCCCGGGCGATCCGGACCCGCACGATCACATCAAGGGGGTCGGCATCGCGGCGGTGCTGCACGCCTACTCACACAAGCGTGATCCCGAGCGCCTGCGTGAAGTGCTGGAGGCCATGACTCCCGAGCAGCTTGGAGATCTCAAGCCGGGTGTGCCAGGGGCTGGGGTCGTACCGAGCAAGTGGTACCCGAGCGCGTTCGTCCACGCGCTGTTCGACGGGCTCTGCCAGGGGCTCACGGACGACGAGGTGCAGCTGCTAGCTGAGCAGCTGGAGGGCGCGGTGATGGACGCGACCCTACACGGAGCCTACAAGCTGTTCTTTCGGCTGGTCTTCACGCCAGAGCGCTACGCTCACTACAGTCAGCCGCTGTGGACACGCTTCTACAGCTCAGGGCGGCTTGAGTCGCGGGTGGATGGCGACATAGTGACCTCACGCATCGTCAACTGGCGCGGCTACCACAGCTTTTTGTGTCGTATGAACCGCGAGGCTGCCAGAATTATCCACATGGCAATGGGCAGGCACGTAATCAGCACAGCGACGACCGAGTGTCGCGCGGCTGGCGACGCGGCCTGCGGGTTCCGATTGGTCCTAGCGCCGCGCCGCAAAGAGTAGGCGCTGGGCAGCAGCGCGCGCTGGGCAGCAGAGCGCGCTGGGCCGCAGAGCGCGCTGGGCCGCAGAGCGCGCTGGGCAGCAGAGCGCGCTGGGCGCTCGATCACGCCACTTTGCTGCCAATCCGCGCGACGCTGAGCCTCTGTCGGTTATGCTAGCGGCCGATGCGTGTCGTGCTGCTCTACCCACCCCCATGGAAGCTCGCTCCGCCGTTCAGCCTAGAGGCGGACGAGTCCCTCGGCTACGCGACAGAAGAAGGCGGCCCCCCAAGAGACTACCGCGAAGGCGATCTCGATCCGGACTTTTGGCAGACGCCGTACGGCCTGTACTCCCTCGCGGCTCAGGCCATCCGCGCCGGGGTGCAGGTCAAGCTGCTGAACCTCTCAGCCTACCCGTGGCAGGAGGTCGAGCGCATCGTGCAGAGCCTCCAAGCCGATCTCTGGGGGATGAGCTGCTGGACGGCCAACCGCCGCGGCGTCGCGTACACAGCGGAGCTGATTAAGCAGATCCACCCGGATACGCACATCGTGGTCGGCGGGCCCCACGCTACGCCCTTCGCGCGCGAGCTGCTAGAGTACTATCCGGCGATCGACACGGTCAGCCAAGGCGAGAGTGAGCTGCAGTTCTTGGAGCTGTGCGAGCGCTTAGCAGCGGGGCAGCCGACCACCGGCATCGCGGGCACCTTTTACCGCGACGCGGGCCTGATCCACGAAGCTCCCCCCAGGGCCTCGATCGACGACCTCGACAAGCTCGCCTCCCCTCACGCGCTGTTCGACACCCACATCTTCATGACGTCGCGGGGCTGCCCCTGGGCCTGCACGTTCTGCGGCGCCGAGACCAGCTGGGGTCGCGGTTTCCGTGCGCAATCGGTGCCATACGTGCTCGACGCCCTCGAGCACGCCGTCGGTCGCCTCCCGGTGAAGCTGCTGCAGATCAAGGACGACACCTTCACCACCAACAAAAAGCGCGTGCTGGCGCTGTGCCGGGGGATCCGCGAGCGCAACCTCCAGTTCTTGTGGAGCTGTGACACCCGCGTGGATGTGTTGAGCGATGAGCTGCTGCGTGAGATGCGGCTGGCGGGCTGCCAGCGCCTGAGTTTGGGGGTGGAGTCGGGCTCAGCCACGATCCTCAAGCAGATCGACAAGAAGATCACCGTCGATAAGATCGTCGAGAGCGCTGACTTAGCCAAAAAGTACGGCATCCAGGTGCGCTTCTACATGATGCTTGGTAACCGGGGGGAAACGGTTGAGACGTTCCACGAGACGCTGGCGTTCCTGGAGCGCGCGCGGCCCCACCAGTACATCTTCTCGTGCTTGTCGATCTACCCGGGGACGCGCGATTTCAAAGACGCCGAGCGGACCTGGCTCGATCGCCGGCGCTTCTTCGAGGAGAGCTTTCAAGAGCTCAAGGTGCCCTACGACGCAGACGCCGAGACGACTCGGGTGCTCGCCGAGTGGTTCGCGCAGAACTGCGGCCTGCGCGACTTCTACCGAGAGGGCGTAGCCGAGTGCCAGGCTATCCTTGCGGAACTTGGCGATCACCACGCGGCCCACATGGATCTGGCGGGCGCGTACTATCGAGAGCGCCAGTTCAAGCTGGCCGAAGAGCACCTCCACAGGGCGCTAGAGCTTGGCTACCCACTGCCAGGCCTGGCCCACAACTACCTGGCCTGTATGGCCGCCGATCGGCGCGACCTGCAGAGCGTGCAGCAGCACCTACGCACGGCGCTGCGCACCGATCCACAGCACTTCGTGGTGGCGCAGAACGCAGAGGCGCTGCGGGTGTGGCTCACCCAAGGCGGGCCGGTGCAGAACCTGCCGCTACACCTGCACGCCCGGCACGACTTTCAGATCTTTGAGCGCACGCTGCAGCCCATGCTGCCGGGCCCGCTGGCTCCAGATGTGTCGGTCTGGGGGCCACCCCCCGAAGCCGCACCGGCTCAGCCCTTCTCGGCCAGCATCTCGAGCCACTCAGCCGACCAAGCGCGCACCCGCTTGAAGGTGGTCTCGTCGCCGTAAGCCAGCGCGGACCACAGCGCGCGCGTCACGTCGCTGCTGGCCTTCAGATCTTGGTTGTGGGTTATTTCCGCGAGGCTCGCCAGGTGGGTCTCTGCGGTGCGCAGCGCGTCCATGGCGGCGACGCGGGGCGCAGACGCCAACGCGAGGCCGATCCAGGTCTCCCAGTCGTCTTGCAGCTCAAGGGCGCTGACCGAGCCAAGCTCGCAGGTCGCGCACAGCTCTGCCAGGGTCTGCCACTTAGGCGTCGGCTGCTGCAGGTGGTACTCGTCACCGGACGCCAGCCAGCTGTCCACCGCGGCGTCTAGCAGCGCGGGGTTGAGCCGCTCGGCGATCTTCGGACGCCGCGCGGCGAGCGTCCCCAGCACGCCCGCCGCAGCATACGGCGGCACGCCGGCGCCAGCAGCGGCTTGCTTCCACAAGCTGCCATCATGCACGGCGTCCAACAGGTGCGCGCGAGCCAGGCGCTGGTCGCTCCAGCCCAAGAGCCGTGACCACAGCAGCTCGGAGTTCTCCCGGGCGAAGCGCGCTCTAGACGACTGCCGCCGCAGCTCTGCCTTGCTGGCGTGGGTCGGCGGCCGCGCTGGCACGACCTGAGGTGAGGTTTGTTTCCGCGCCTGCTGCGCGCGACGAAGCTTTCGGTTTGCAGCCACGCCCCTTCATACACGCGCGCCCAGGGCTCGCCAATCACTCGGGTGCGGCGGCGACCTGTGGCTCAGGACTTCCCGCGCAAGAAGGCTAGCGCCTCCCCGAGCTGCGCGTCGGTCATGCTATGTCCGACCTTGGGTCGCGCCTTGGAGCGATGCACCCAGCCGATGCGGTTTAGCAGCTTGGCGAAGCCGGCGGCGTCTTTGCGCGCGCTCGTGTCTTTCAACCCCCAGCCTACATACACCGGCGGGCGCCGCTTCACGTTGCGCGCTGTGCGCTCAAGGTAATTCGCGCCGCCGCCAGCCAGGGTGGCGTAGCCATCGGCTTCGAACGCGTCGCGCAGCACCAGGCTGCTGGCGTAGTACGCCCCGTTAGAGAAGCCGATGATCAGCAGGCGCTTGTAGCTGCTGCCGCGCGCCTGCTCGAGCGCTTTGCGCGCGTCACGCCACTCTTGAAATATCTCAGGCTCCACGGTCTTTTGCGCGGAGCTCTTGGTGGGCCACGTCCACCAGTCTTCCATGTCCTTGGGCCCGATCCCGCGGCGTCCGCGCGGAGCCAAAAGATCGAAATGGTTCACCTTGGCGGCCCGCAACAGCGCGCGCTGTTGGTTGTACTGCCAGCCTGAGTCGGCCTTGATCACGCCGTGCAAGAAGATCACCAGCGTGTCAGTCGCTGCTTCAGGAGCTTTGGCGGGCGCTTGGTCTGCCTTGCCTGACGGCTCGCCAGGAGGTTCGATTGGCTTAGCCGGCTCCGCCGCTTTCGCTGCTGGCGCCTGATAGCTGCACACCTCCCCGGCCAAGGTCGTGAGCTCCGGCGCGCACCAGGCCGCTGAGCTGGCTTCACGTTTCCCGGCGCCGTCGTCGGCGCCCGCTCTCGCGCCTTCTCCCTGGGCGACGCAGACCGCGAACAAACCCCCACCGATCAGGCCAAGTCGCAACAAACTCCGAGGAACCACGCTCCAACCCTGGCCCAAGATCTGCGCACGATCAAATCATGCCCGTCGATTGTAGCCAGCAGCGCACGAAGGCCTTTGAAGCTGGCCGCGCCGCGGCCAAGCTCGGGTCCCTCACGTTAGCCAGGCGGTAAAGCATGAAACGACTCAACTTCCCCACCCTAGGCGCGATCGGCGCCTTGCTCATCAGCAGCCCTGTCGCGACCCTGTTCAGCGTCAGCAGCGTCGGCGTGCTCAGCGCCTGCTCGAGTGATAGCAGCGATCCCGAACAGACGTCGTCACCTCAACTACCCCAAGGGCAGTTCCTGCTCGGCGTCTCCCTCGCGCCGTTCTCAGGGCTCGTGTTGCCTTACCGCATGGATGTGATTGGCGCTGACGTTGAGCTACGCGCCGTCTCCAACTCAGGCGAGATCAGCGAGCTGCTCGCTCAAGCGACCGACGTCGTCCCCGCCGAAGATGGCAGCTTTCAGATTGATTTTGGCACCTTCACCGAGCCTGGCGCCTTCACCCCTACCAAGAGCGACGTGGAGGTGCAGCTGATAGTGTCCGGCAAGGTGGCGCGCGAGGACTTCATGTGCGGCACCATCGAGGGTAACATCATCACCTTCGGCACGGATCTAGCTGGCAGCACATTCGGAGCCGCGCCGTTCAGCGCGGGTGGGACCGCGCCTTCGTCGTGTGAAGGGGCGCAAGCCGACGTGCCGCGCATCACTCAATGCCCCGCGGTAACGCTTGGCAAGAACACAGGCTTCCCCAGCGGCGCTGAGCCGCGCGAGTTTGAGCTAGTCGCGCCCAGCAGCTACGACGCGAGCAAGAGCTACCCGCTGATGTTCGTGTACCACGGCTTCGGCGGCACGCCGGAGGGCATGCTCGACCAAGTCGGCTTCCGCGCGCGGGCAGACCTCGACGACGTGATCATCGTGGCCCCTCAGGGCCTTGAGTCCGGCAACGGCGCCACCTGGAACATCGCGACGCCCGCTGGACCAAACGCAGACGTGGCGCTGTTCGACGACCTCGTCAAATGCGTCAGCGAGTCCTTCAGCGTCGATGACCAGCGCGTCTACGTCACCGGCATGAGCAACGGCGGCCTGATGACCGGGACGTTGATCGCCGAGCGCTCCGACGTGATCGCCGCCGCCGCGCCGTTCTCCGGGGGGATCTCGACGCCGTACGTGAAGACCAGCAACCAGCCGCCGACCCTCGTCACCTACGGCGGGCCCACGGACAGCGCCTTCGAGCAAGACTTCAACACGCTCGGCACCGACATGGCGAGCGAGCTCAAGTCAGAAGGCCATTTCGTGGTGCTGTGTAACCACGGCCAGGGGCACCACATCGAAGCCAGCTACCTAGGCTGGGCCATGCGCTTCCTCGTGGATCATTACGTCGGCGCGGCCCCAGCCTACGCCGGCACCCTGCCCGGCATCTTCCCCGACTACTGCGCCATCCAGTAGCGTTCAGCCCTATTTTTTGGGGGTGGGAGCCGTGCGCGGCGGATCTTGACAGCGTCTTAGGTCCGCGGCGCGCGCGACCAACTGCGCGCCGCCCAGCAACTCAAGCCAACTCGCGTGCGGCACATGGATCGGCACCAGCCCCGGCGCGTCCAAATCGGGCTCCTCAGCCGCGGCGAGGTCCCAGCCGCCGCCGGCGCGCAGCCGCCCCACGTACGCGCTGCTCGCGCCCTGCACAACACCTAGCTCGAGCGGCCGCCGGCAGCGCCTGGTACCGATTCCCTGTGGTATCAAGAATCGCTCGGCGCCAGCGTATGAGACCGGCGCAGGCACTTTAGTCTCCAGCTCAAGATCGCCAGCCGCGATCCAACCCACCATCAGCTCAGCGCCCTGCCGATAGCTGGCGAGCACGCGACCTGTGTCTGCTGGCGCGCTGTGCAGCGCGAGCTCCAGCCACTGGCCCTGTGGCAAGAACACGCGGAGGCGCATGCCAGCGTCGGCCGCAGCGTCAGGGTAGAGCGTGACGACCTGTCGCCCCTTGAGGTAGGCGTACCCCAGGCGTCGCAATAGCGCGACGCTCGCGGCGGCGTCGTAAGCGCCGCGGCTGATCGCGAGATCAGCGCAGGCCACCTCCAGCTGTTGAGCGTTGTCCCGCGGTAGCCGCAGGGGACCCCGCAGCGAGTGCTCCACGCGGAGGCTGCCCCCGTTCACCTCAAGCGGACGCAGCAGGGCTTGGGGCAGCAGCACGATCGCCTCATCCCGCAGCGGGCGGCGCGGATACAGCCTCAGATCCGTCAGCTGCGCTTGAGCCGCCAGCTCGAGGATGCCATCGTCAACCAAGATCCGCGCGGCGCCGTTGCCCGACACACGGATCCGCGCGGGTACACGAGAGACCTTCAGCGCAGGCGGGGCAGCGGCCGAGAGCCGCAAGGGCAGCGGCGCAGCCCAGTCAACGTGCGGCGCCAGCGTCTCTAGCTGACAAGCACCGGCGGCGTCTGTGAGCGGGAGTTCGAGCTCTGCTAGGTCGCCGCGCGGGGCGAAATCGGTGGGCGACTGCGCAGGTCGCCCTTTGCAAGCTTGAGCGCACAGCGCGAGCAGCCCCACCACCCCCACCAGCCTTGACCAGTTGATCCCCGCGCCCGCGGCTCTGGCCCTCGGCGCCGTTGGCGCTGGCTCCTTTTTCCCTGAGGCAGCAACGCTCACGGCAGTTACCTCGAGCGCCGCGCGTCGTACATCCGTCCAGCCCCGCGCAGGGCCTCGCCGCTGAGCCAGACCGTGCGCAGATCGCCGAACGGCGTGCCGACCCCGCAGTTCAACACCATGGCGAAGCTCAGGTTGCGCGTTGGATCCGCCCACGCCCCGGAGCCGCCAAAGCCAAAGTGCCCAAACGCTCGCTTGGGCACGCCGAGGGAGGTGCCCACTAGGTGATAGCCAAGACGCCAGCGCATCGGCACGAGCACCACCCGATCCGGCCCCGTCGTCTGGATCTGTGTGGCGCGGGCGAGCGTCGCTGGAGACATCAACTTGACGCCGTCCAGGCTCCCGCCGCCAGCCAGCGCCGCATACAACTTCGCCAAAGAGCGCGCGGTGAACAAGCCGTTGGCCGCTGGGATGCTGGCCCTGAGCACCGCCGGGGCGCTGAAGTCCAAGCGACCGATCCCTGGGGTAATAAATGCCCTCCGCGTCTGCGTCAAGTCGGCTGGCACCCCCAGCACGCGCAGACCGCGCTCAAGCACCCACGCAGCGCGCTGCTGGCGACGCAGTCGCCTCAAGCGCTGCGCCCGACGCTGAGCTCGCGCCGCGGGATCTCCGTTGAAGCTGGCGCCACGACGCGCTGACTTGGCGCTCGGCCGCTGCATCAGCCGCGCGGCGCGAGGCAACGCCTGCTCTGGGGCGCCGACGTACAGGCCATCCAGCCCCAGCGGCTCGGCGATCTCAGCCTGGATAAACTGCGAGAAGCTCTGCCCGGAGACCCGGCGCACGATCTCCCCGACTAAGAAGCCGTAGGTCAGCGCGTGATAGGCGCTGTAGCGCCCCGGCACGTGGGCCGGCGCGGCCTGCTCCAGCCGCGACACCATCAGGTCCCAGTCGAGCAGATCATCCGCGCGGATCACGAGATCAGTCAGGCCGTACAGCCCAGCCTGATGGCTCATCAATTGCCGCACGGTAATTGACGCCTTACCGCTCTGCGCGAACGCTGGCCAATAGCGAGCGACCGGGGCGTCGTAGTCGACCAGCCCGCGGTCGACCAACATGTGGAGCGCGGTGGACGTCACGCCTTTGGTGGTCGAAAATGAGACGCTCAGCGTGTCGCGCTCCCAGGGCTGACCCCCAGCGTCGCGCACGCCGCCCCAGATGTCTGCCACGCACTGGCCCTGGTAGTAGACGGCGACCGCCGCGCCGCCTCCGCTGCGGGTCAGTTGGCGTGATAGTGCTTCGGTCAAGCCGCGAAACTCAGGCTCGACCCGACCGTGGATGGCCACCGCTTCACCTCGGCCGTGTCGCCGCGCGCTGGGTCGCCCCGCGGCTTCAGCCGACGACGCACTCGACCCATCATCGCTCGACTTGCCAATCGCCACGCCGCTGGTTGCTACCACGCGCGCCGCAGTTTGACTTCTTGATTCGTCGACTATGCTGGGGCCTTGTATGTTCGCTCTACGACGTCAACTGCGCAGAACTCGGCGCTGGCTGCTCGCGCCGCTCTTGCTGCACGGCTTCGGCTGCGGGTCACCACCGCCAGCAGCGCCGCCGGCTAGCTCCAGCACGCAGCACCGAGCGGTCGCCTCCCCTCCACCCCCAAACCAGGCGGACGCGGTGAGCACGGCGCCGCGAGCTGAGGTGGCGAGCGCCCCGAGCGAGCCCGATCCGTTCGCCAACGCGCGCTTTCCACCGCAAGATTTCGCGCCTCCGTTTGAGCGCAGCGCGCGACCGGGCGACGGCCACTGGGAGGCCGCGCCACAGGCCGGGCTGGTAGACGGCGAGCCGATCATGGTCCGCACCAGCTTGCGCCCGCACCTCTACAAGCGCTTCGCGTATGTCTTGGTGGTGGCGATTGATTTAAGCCGTACGGAAATTCATCTAGTCCCCGGGACCCGTGAGCCCGACACCAAGGCGCTAGATGACAGCCAGCGCACTGGCCTCGTGCCTCAAGCCGCGCAGCCGAACCTGGCGGCGATCTTCAACGGCGGCTTCATGACCAAGCACGGAGGGCATGGCATGGGTCTAGGGGGCGTCGACCTCCTGCCACCGAGGCCCGAGCTGTGTACGATCGCGCTGGTCGATGACGGCACCCTGCGCATCGGCAGTTGGTCGAATATCCAGGCAGATAAGCGCCGCTTTCGAGCTTGGCGGCAGGGCCCCTGGTGCTTGATCGAGGGCGGCCAAGTCAACCCCAACGTCAAGAACGGGCAGCGCCGAAAGTACGGCATGAGCGCTGAGGGCAAGCTGGAGATCCGACGCTCTGCCGTGGGGATCAGCCGCGACGGCGGGACCTTGTTCTACGCGGTAGGCGAAGAACAAACGCCTGAGTTGATGGCGACGGCCATGCAGACCCTAGGCGTAGACAACGCGACTCAGCTAGATATCAACTGGTCCTACACGCGCTTCTTTTGGTTTGAGCAGGGCGAGCACGGGCTCCAAGTGAGCGAGACGCTGCTGCCGAAGATGAAGCACCGCAAGACCGGCTACGTCCAAAAGCCAGAGCCGCGGGACTTCTTTTATGTGCTGAGGCGGAGCGCAGCGCAGTGAGCGACGCCGCGAGCGACGCAGGGGCAGTGAGCGACGCAGTGAGCGATGCCGCGAGCGACGACGAGCTAGATTGCCTGAGCTGCTCGGCTTGCTGTCGCGTCGCGGGGCCAGGGCATATCTTGGTGCCCGCACAGGATCTCGTGCGCTGGCGCAGCGCGGGGCGCCAAGATTTGATCGACGGTTTGGTTGAAGGTCACTTCAGCGAGTTGGCGTTTCCGTCACGCGCAGACGGCGCCTGTTTGCACCTTGGCACTGAGCTGAGTCCCCATGCCTGCTCGATCTACGCCGAGCGCGGGACCACGTGCCGCGAGTTCGAAAAAGGCAGCCCGCAGTGCCACAGCTACCGCCGAGAAGCGGGCTTAGAGACTGAGCGCTCCAAGCGTCCGCCGCGCGGCTGAGCTTCAGGCTCCAGAACTTGGCAAGCGGCGACTGATCGTCTACGCCCCCCGACATGCGTCGACTATTCGCGGCTTGTGTCGCCCTGGCTCTTCCATTCGTAACCGGAGTGGCGTGCTCCAGCGCCACCCCAGAGCCCGCCTCGCCTCCGCCGAGCGGTACCGCGGCGCCACGCACCGACCCGAGCGTTGAGCCCAGCGCCGAGCCCGCACCCGACGCCGGCGCGTTCGACGCCTCCACGCTGACCCCGGTGGCGGCGAGTGATGCCGGCCCGGGAGACGCTGGCGATGCAGCTCAAGGTCCAGCCGCTTGCGGCGCCAACATGATCTTGGTTGAGGGCGACTACTGCAGCAAGGTCGAGCACACGTGCGTGAAGAGCTGGTTCGATAAGTCGAATAAGAAGAAGGTGTGTGAAGAGTTTGAGCCCACCGCTAAGTGCGTCGGCTCACGCTCTAAGAAGCGCTTTTGCATCGACAAGTTCTCGTGGCCGAACGTCGAGGGTGAGCGCCCAGAGGTCATGAACAACTTCTATCAAGCTCAGGTCAAGTGCGCTGCCGCAGGTAAACGCATGTGCACCGAGAGCGAGTGGACGATGTCGTGCGAAGGCCCCGACCTCAAGCCTTTTCCTTACGGCTATAAACGAGACCCCAACAAGTGCAACGGTGATCACAAGTGGGACGGCCCCAACATGACCAAGGTCGCCCAGCGCGACCCCAAAGAGCTCGCCCGGCTGTGGAAGGGAGTCCGCTCAGGCTCCCAGCCCGAGTGCATCAGCGACTACGGCGTGCACGACCTGCCCGCGAACACCGACGAGGTGGTCTCTAACGAGCAGATGGGCAGCGACTGGAAGGGCAAGTTCGACAGCGTGAACACCGGCGGCCCTTGGTACAAAGGCGTGCGTAACCAGTGCCGCCCCAAGATCTACACCCACGACGAGGGGTTCTATTACTACTACTTGAGCTTCCGTTGCTGCGCGGAACCAGATGGGGCAGAGACTGACCCTCGCACCCCGCACCAGGTGCGCGACAACTGGAAGTTCTCTCGGGTAGAGAGCCTAGCGCGCTTCACCACCGAGGAGATGCGCGAGAAGCTAAAGCTCAAGGCGCAAGGCAAATGCAGCTGCCGGGCCAGCGACACGCTGTGCAAGACCATGTGCGGCACGCTGCTCGGCCCGAACGCGAAAGACGCTGACTTGGCCGCGCCGCGCGATTGAGGCCAACCGTTGAGCGATAGGGCCCGTGCGGTCGTTCATGCGCCGCTTCACGGCTTGGTTCCGAAGCCGCACGGATGGATGAGCGGCCCCTCGCCGCTAGGTGGCACACCACGCGGGGCGTTCTTGCGTTGCGAATCACAAGGGCGAAATCGCTATAAACGCCGCCGAGGTGATTGACGGACGGGCTTCGCGTGCAGAGTATTGGCGGCTCGTCCGAAGGCGTGTTGCGACAACCTGGAGCTGTGCACTGTGATATTTGCTCAACTTGGATCGTTGTGGCGTAGAAGGCTGGTCCGCGTCGGCGCCGTGATGGCCTGCGTGGCAGTCGGTCCCCTCACGGGGTGCGGCGATGAAGGGCCGAGTGGTGCGTCGACCGAAACCGCCGCGAAAGCCCCTTACGGCCCGGTTTCGCGCGACACCGTCAACCAATACAAACGTAATCGGAGCGACGGCACCACCATCGAGATCGTGTCCGAAGTCGTGGGCGACAAGACCATCGCCGGCAACGCGTTCTGGCGGGCAAGAGTTGGTGACTTCAACCCGTCGGCACCGAGCGGCGTGGAAGCGTGGGTCGTCTTTCCCACCCCCGAGTCGGCGATAATCGCCGGTGGCGACTTCTGGTCCCAGCAGATCCTGCCGAACCCAAGCTCGACGGAGCCCTCAGCGAGCGTCGAGCTCGCCGAGCCGGTAGACGTCGACCTCAACCCGCCCGTCGGCGCGGCTCAGACCCTCACCGCGACGGCCACCGTCACGCTCCTCGGTCAGCCCGTCGAGGTCGAGTTCTCCGGGTCGTACACGATGGCGAACGACGACGAGAGCATCCAGACCGAGGCGGGCGTGCTGAACGGCTGTCGTAAGTTCACGGCCAGCGGGACCGCGACCAACAGCGAAATTTTGTCCTTGCTCGGTGCAGATCAGGCCAGCGGCGATGTCTGGTATCACCCGAGACTCGGCGTCGTGCGGGCCGTCGTCAGAGTCCCCGGCAAGGTCGACTACGTCTTCGACTTCTTAGGTACCACGGAGCTGGGTAGGGCGACCTCGGGGGTGAACCGCATCCAAGGCGTGCGCGTGCTGCGAACCCTCGAGCGCTTCGATCTGAACACCTACGACGTGCGCGGGGAGTTCGACGCTGACAAGGACAAGCACGCCAAGATGCTCATTGAGGCGCGCTTCATGGACGACGAGAGGGCAAAGACCTCCGACCGGCCGCCGGTCGAAACGGAAATCGGCACCGTGTTCGGTGTGTTTCCGCATCAACTCGTCGCGTCACCGGTCAGCTTCTTCCACCCGGAGGAGAACGGAAAAGGCTTCACGTTCTGGATCGCATATGTCGATCAGGCCGCGAAGAACGAGCCATCTAACGGGATCGCATACCACGTCAGCGCGATGGTGCCCGACTACGGCTCAAGCCCCGTCCGTGTGACCAGCCGCGTCGTCTACACGCTCTATACACCCTAGCCCGGTATCGCGCGGTCATCGGCTGCTCGATATGCCTCTGCCTGAACCAGGCTGGCGACCTAGGACACCCAGCCAACTGCGTACTGCGCGTGCTTGACCCGTGACCCCGCCTTGGCCAGGTCTACTTCCCGGTCAGCTTCTTGAGCGTCGTCATGCCCCAGGCGAGCAGGGCGCCGCCTATGATCACGGCAAAGGGCATGAGGCCCAAGACCATGATCGCAAAGGGCATGGCTTCTCTAGTGCGTCGCTGCATACCGAAGGCGAACAGCACGCCGCCCACGATCAACAACAGCAGGCCACAGCCACATCCAGCGCCGCCGCAACCGCGGGCGATCTTCGCGTTCTTGATGGCTGAATCGGAGACGGGTGGGCCCAGCTGCATGCCGGGGCCTTGGTTGGGGTAAGGAGCTTGCATCAACAGGCGATCTGCCGGTTGCGGCAAGATGTCAAGCGACGAGTGTGCGCGCCCGCATCTGGCTGGCAGGCCAAGATCCCGTTGCCTCGCGGTTCAACCGGCGCGCGAGCGTGGGGGTTCGGACCGGATCGCTCGCGACCTAGGCGGTCACACCCGGCACCCTATAAGGAGACACATGGCAGAACCACACACCAGGCTGAGCTTTATGCGCGGACTGCACCGGGTCGAGCTCGCAGCGCTGGCGGTGCTCGCCTGGTCAGCCGCGTGCCACGCGCCAGCGGAGCCGCATTCGACCCACCAATGCGCCCTCGGGGCCATCGCGTTCCCGGGCACGAACCACGCGCTGTGCGTCGACGCCAGCGACTGCGTCGGCTACTGCGGCGACCGAGAGCGAGCGTTGTGCCGTAAAGAGCCCGGCGACGAGGACGGAGCCTGCGAATGCGCGGCGCCCTGTCGACGCGACCAGGATTGTCGTGAGCGCATCGACTGCGCACAGCTAGGCATCGAGCGCTTCGGGGAGGCCATGGCCCTAACCACCCCCTTCTGCGATCAGTCCCATGGCCACTGCGACTGCCGACGCTGACCGCTACACGTCACCCGTGCGGCAAGCTCGGCTAGCCGCGCCCCGCCCACAGCTAGTTCCCCGTGGTAACAGCTCCGGATGTCGCCCAGCGGTTGATCGCGGAGCGCGCGCCCGCTGCGCCCCGGTCGGCGTCGGGCCCGGGGGCGCCCCGGGCCCGCTATCGAGCTCTAGCTCAGAAGCCGAAGCTGCCTTTTACGCCGAGTGTTAGCCACTGGTGCAGCGCCTTCTCTTCGATGTCAGCGCTCTTGCCTCCCGCTTCGGCCGACGAGTACTGGCCGAGCGAGAAGCTGACCATCGGCCCTAGGGCGATCCCGTCGGCGACCTGGAAATCTGCTCCTGCCAACAGGTTCAGTTCCATGCCGCTGATTGAGCCGTCAGCCGACTGACCGCCGGCCTCGACCGTGGTCGAGACGTTCTCCAGCCCCAAGCCTAGGCCGAAGTAGATATCTGTCGACTCTCCCCGGCCCAAGTGAAACTGCCCCTGTAGCCCGTAGCGAAGCAGGCTGGCGCTGCAGTCCGCGCCATCCGGGCAGCTATCGTCAGCGACGCTCAAGAGCCCGTAGTTTAGATAGAGGCCCACCTCCACCTGAGGCGTGAGGAAGTAACCCGCCTCGACCCAAGGGAGGGCGATACCACCGCTGACCACCTCGGACAGGTCCGCCCCCTTGACCGTAGTTCCGGC
This sequence comes from uncultured Polyangiaceae bacterium, assembly GCA_964551615.1. GTDB lineage: Bacteria > Myxococcota_A > Polyangia > Polyangiales > Polyangiaceae > JAHBVY01. The sequence continues at coordinate 163 of CAZKDY010000040.1, read as the reverse complement.
CACGTCCATGTCGCCCTGGACCTGGCCCATCGGCAACATATAGCCGAGACCCACGCCCAGGTGGATGGGACGATCCTGGGCTGCCGCGTTACCAGAAATGGCCAGGGTGTGAACCTCCCCCGGTTCCGTGGACAGCATGACTATGTTGCTGCCTCTACCGTCG
>CAZKDY010000039.1:0-70372 GCA_964551615.1 uncultured Polyangiaceae bacterium | reverse complement strand
TCTCCCACGTGGGCGTGGGCGAGCCGAGCTGGGCGATTGACAAGTGACATCGGATTTCCCGGTCTCCCACGTGGGCGTGGGCGAGCCGCGCGGCAACGCCACGAGGCGCGGGGAGAGGCACCCCCAGCTCTGACCAGCCTGAGCTATAAACAAGGCGAGGCTCGTCGAACCTTGGATGCAGTGCTTCGGAGCTGCGAGCGGTCCATCGCCAGAACTTTAAGGCCCGCCCGCCTGTCAAGCCCGGTCGCTGGCGAGCGGTCCCACGTGGGAGCGGCGGAGCCTGAACTCCCTCACCACGAATCGCGGCCGCGCGCCTGCGTGGCGGTGTAGTGCGCGAGCACCTAGAGACATCGGATTTTCCGATCTCCCACGTGGGCGTGGGCGCGCCGCGCGGCAACGCCACGAGGCGCGGGGAGAGGCACCCCCAGCTCTGACCAGCCTGAGCTATAAACAAGGCGAGGCTCGTCGAACCTTGGATGCAGTGCTTCGGAGCTGCGAGCGGTCCATCGCCAGAACTTTAAGGCCCGCCCGCCTGTCAAGCCCGGTCGCTGGCGAGGCTTGGTCGAGAACCGGAGCGGAACATACTCCAGTATTTGAGCACCGGAAGCGCAGACCAAACGAAGCCAGCGACCGGGATCGGCAGGCGTCGTCACGGCTAAGATACCGGGGATGGCGAGCGGTCCCACGTGGGAGCGGCGGAGCCTGAACTCCCTCACCACGAATCGCGGCCGCCGCCTGCGCGCCACTGATCGCGGCGATCTGCTCGTGAGCTGTGTCTTGCTCCAGGATCTGCGCCGTGGCGGTGTAGTGCGCGAGCACCTCATCGGCCTCGAGATCAAGAGTGCGGGTTTAGGACTTGAGTCCAAGCGCGAAGCGCGCGGGTTGAGGACTTGAGTCCAAGCGCGCGAAATTTGGATTCGAGGTCAAGCGCGCGGGTTTAGAGTTGAGACCAAGAGCGCGGGTTTTGGGCCTGAGACCAAGAGCGCGGGTTTAGACTTGAGGTCGATGTGTTTGCTGACCCGGCATCGGTCGGCGGGCTGCAGGTTCTGGCGATGCTCAGCGGGCAGATGCTTGTAGGCAATTTGATGATTCCGTTTCGAATTGTCTTGACAGCGTTTCCTAACGGTAGCGAGTGCGGAGCGACAGTCCGCTACAGCGTGCCCGTGGCGCCGGCTTGTAGGCCACCTGAAGTGGCTTTCGAGCGCCCGACGACGCGGCAGCTGTCGTCCGCTCCAAAAGCCGCACTCGGGGCGGCCTGAGAGGCTGAAAAACCTCGTGGTACTGATGTGTTTTCCAAGAGGGGGATGCGATGACTCACGACCACTCGATCCATACGACACCTGATCCTAGCTCTCACTCTGAGCTCGGCTCTCACTCTGAGCTCGGCTCTCACTCTGAGCTCGGCTCTCACCCCGAGCTTGGCCCGAACTCCGAGCACTCCGAGCACTCCGAGCACTCCGAGCACTCCGAGCACTCCGAGCACTCCGAGGACGACTGGCGCGGGATCCACGAGCGCTTGCTCGAGCTAGCCCAACAGGCCGCGCAGATTGACTGGGAGATCGGTCAGCAGCTGTTGCGAGCGCAGAGGGCGGGCTGTCACCTTCGCCTCGGCTTTGGGAGCTTGCTCGAGTACGCCGACCGCCTGCTGGGCTACGCGCCTCACACCACCACCGAGCGCCTGCGGGTGGCCAGCGCCCTGGAGGATCTACCGCAGACGACCCAGGCGCTGCGCAGCGGCGAAATCAGCTTCTCGGCGGTCCGGGAGCTGACCCGAGTCGCGACGCCAGAGACCGAGAGCAAATGGCTTGCGGGCGCCCAGCAGAAGACGGTGCGCGAGGTCGAGCGGCTAGTCAAAGGTCACCGGCTGGGTGACTCACCAGAAGACCGCGCAGATCCGAGCGCTGAGCAGCACGTCCTGCGCTTCTTGGTCTCGGCTGAGACCTACGCGACCTTCCGCGAGGCGGTGGGCCAGCTACGCAAGGAGTCGGAGTCCCGCTTCGAAGACGATGAACTCCTGCTGCTGATCGCCCGTAAGTTGCTCGGCGGCCCTAGCGACGATGGCCGCTCCAGCTACCAAATCGCCATGTTCACCTGCGAGCAATGCCGGAAAAATTGGCTACAAGCAGGGGGTGAGCTGGTGGCCATAGACGACGTGGTGAGAGAGAAGGCCGCCTGCGACGCGCCGTATATCGGCTCGGTCGACCCAAGCGTGGCGAGCGATCCGAGCGCGGCCAGCGACCCGAGCGCGGCCAGCGACCCGGGCGCGGCGAGCAATCCGAGCGCGGCGAGCAATCGGAACAAGCGCCGCCGAGCCACTCAATCGATTCCGCCGGGTACCAGACGCTTAGTGATGAGCCGCCATCACCGCCGCTGCGCGGTGCCTGGCTGCACACACGCGGACTACGTGGACGTGCACCACGTGCAGCTGCGCTCCGAAGGGGGAGACCACAACCCGGAGAATTTGGCGGTCTTGTGCGGAGCTCACCACACAGCGGCCCACGCAGGCCGATTATTGATCGACGGCAGCGCATCTGCCGGCTTTCGCTTCAGCCACGCCGACGGGAGCCCTTACGGTCGCGTCGCGGATCCGGTAGCCGCCGATCACCACGCCAAGGCGTTCTTCGCCCTGACCACCCTGGGCTACAAGCAAGGTGAAGCGCGTCGCGCCTTGGATGCCGTGGGTCGGAGCTGCGTGCGGTCCCATGTGGGAGTGGACGCGTCCCATGTGGGAGCGAGCGAGCCTGAGCTCACGGTAGAGAGCCTGATCCTCAGGGCACTACAGCAGCTGCTCCCCAGGTCCACGCGAGCAGCGTGAACGGCCGCGCCGCTCACAGCTCAGCGCGTGTTGCGCTTGCTGGCGAGGCGGGTGACGCTGGTGTTGCTGGCGCCGCAAGCGACACGCCCTTTTCATCGTTGATCACCGTCACGTCGCCCGATCTCTCCAACTCCATCTTCGACGCAGGCGCGGTGGACGCGGTCATTGATGGGGCCAAGGCGTTTGTTGACGAGACGCTGACCAAGCCGCGAGCGTCGTGAGCGTGCTGCTCAACAACGGCAACGGCACCTTCGCCGCCAAGGTCGACTACCCCACGGGCTCGGTGCCATACTCGGTCGCGGCGGCGGACCTGAACGGCGACGGTAAGCCCGACCTCGCGGTCGCGAACTCCAACAGCAACACGGTGAGCGTGCTGCTCAACAACGGCAACGGCACCTTCGCCGCCGAGGTCGACTACGCCACGGGCTCGCGACCACAGTCGGTAGCGGCGGCGGACCTGAACGGCGACGGCAAGCCCGACCTCGCCGTCGCGAACTACGGCAGCAGCACGGTGAGCGTGCTGCTCAACAACGGCAACGGCACTTTTGCTACCAAGGTCGACTACCCCACGGGCTCGGTCCCCTATTCGGTTGCGGCGGCGGACCTGAACGGCGACGGCAAGCCCGACCTCGCGATCGCGAACTCCAATGACGGCACAGTGAGCGTGCTGCTCAACAACGGCAACGGCACCTTCGCCGCCAAGGTCGACTACCCCACGGGCTCGCAGTCAGTCTCTGTCGCGGCGGCGGACCTGAACGGCGACGGCAGGCCCGACCTCGCCATTGCGAACCTATACGCCAACACGGTGAGCATCCTGCTCAGCAAGTGCATCCCGTGAAGGCCGCTCAGCGTATTCAATGAGACCGTACGGAACAGCAGACTTCCAACGCCTCCTACGCGACCCAAGCCTGCTCACCAACCCCACCAGCGACTTGGTCCTGCCCACGCTCGACCCGATCTGAGCCTCTAGGATCTTGAACGCCTCGCGCGAGTGTCGCGCGCCTCATCCATGCGCCTCATCGGCGCATCTCAATCCATGCGCCGCATCCATGCGCCTCATCCGTGCGCCTCATCCGTGCGCCTCATCCGTGCGCCGACGTGCGCCGACGCGCAGCTCTTTCGCGCATCGCCGCCCCTCCACCCCCGAGCCCTTGTCCTAGTCGAGCAATGAAGTCTGGTCCGCATGCCTGGGCCACTTGGACCACCGGAGCGGCGGCGTCTGCTGCTCAGCGGTCGCGGTGGGTTGCGGCGGGCGCGCCCCTGACCTGAGCTCGAGGCAGCGCTGCCCTTGAGCGGGGCGTGGCAGCGCTGCACCTCGACCTAGAAAAGCTGCTTCAAAAGCCAGCTGGGTGGCTCGCCTGGCTCCCAGCCGGGCGCGCTGTGCGCTCCCGTTGCATGAGCGCTGCTCAGCGGCTGCTATGCTGCCCGGACGTGGCGCGTGCATTGGTTAGTTGGCGGCAGAGGTTGGCGCGGGGGCTCGCCGTGAGCTTTGCGTTGGCTTGCGCCGTGGCGGTCGCACCTAGCTGCCAGTCTAGCCCCGATCGCTTCGGCGCCGTAGCGCCCTCAGACGCCGGCACGTGGACGTTGACCGACGCCGATCTCGACGCTGCGCGCGCTGACGCCTCACGCCCCGACGCCGGGCGCCGCTGTTACTCGGCTAAAGAGCCCTTCGGCATCGATCGCGACTTTGGTCAGAGCCTGCCTGACATCAGCCTGCTCGGCTGCGACGGCGCGGTGGCCACCCTGAACGAGCTGCGCTGCGGAAACAAGGTCACGCTGGTCTCCATCGGCGCCGGCTGGTGCGAGCCGTGCGAACAAGAGGCGGTTTTCATGGAAGAGCTGTATCAGCGCTACCACTCGCGCGGCCTGGAGGTGGTGCAGCTGATGTACGCCGACCGCGAGGGCTTCGCGCCGGGCGTGACCTTTTGCCGTGCGTGGCGCGACACGTTTAAGCTGAGCTACCCGGTGTATGTCGATCCGCAGGGCAATACGCTCCAGCTGTTCACCATCGGGGTCACCCCGCTAAATATCCTCGTAGATAAATATGGCAAGGTGCTGTGGTCCGGGTTTGGGGTCTTGCCAGAGGACATCGAGGGCGAGATCTTGCCGTACCTGTGATGCCGATGGCCATCATTGAAGCGATCCGCACGGCGCCCACCTGGCTCTGGCTCAGCGTGATCTCAGGCGTGAGCTTCGCGCTTTCGGTGATCGGCATCCCGATCTACCTGGCGCGGGCGCCCTCGAGCTTGCTGGTCGGAGACCCCGTCCCCTGGCGTCGGCTCAGGCCGACCCGCGTCGTGTTGCGCGTGCTGAAGAACGCGCTGGCGGTGCTGCTGCTGGTCGCGGGCTTGGTGATGCTGGTCGGCCCGGGCCAAGGCATCCTCACGCTGATCGTCGCCTTGGGCTTGCTGGACGCGCCGGGCAAGCGCCGCTTGCAGCGCAAGCTGCTGTTTCGCCCCGGAGTGCTGCGCCTAGTCAACCGCTTGCGCGACCGCGCGGGCAGCGAACTGATCGGCGATGACGCCGCCGGAGCTGGGGGCGGGGGTGGTGAGGAGCCCAAGCGTTAGGCTGCCCGAAGTAGGGCGCTTGGTGGCTGCCAGCTGCAGGGCGCTGGCCAGGCGCTCGGCGTCGCTCGCTCGCACGCCGACCTGAAAATCGACCACGTAGCCTGCTAAGTCCACCACGACCACCGCTGGCACGGCCTGCATCGGATCGTAAGCCAGGGCGAACTTCGCGAACTCGGCGCCGCGCACCACCGGGAAACGCAGCTGATGTGACTCGATATAGTCGGGCACGTTAGGCCAGGTGGAGGCGTCGTCGAGCGAGACCCACAGCGACTTGGTACCGTGGGGAGCTTGCTCCAGGCTGCGCTTCAGCATCGGCGCCTTGAGCGCGCACGACTCGCACCACGAGGCAAAGAAGCTGATCAGCAGCGGTCCGCGCCCCACCAGCTCGCGCGAGTCGTGGACCGCGCCGTCGGTGTCCAACACCATGAAGTGCGGCACCGGCTCGCGCGGGCTGATGGAGCGAAACGGCTCGAGCAGGCCCTGGTCGCCTTCTAGCTGGCGAGCGGCGGCGGCGGGCGGGCTGGAGCCAGCGTGCGCACAGCTGACCAGGCCAGCGCAGAGCTGGGCCCCGAGCGCGAGCGCGAGTGATCTGCTTGCCTGCACCCAGCCACTCTGGCACGTCCGCCTCGATTTGAAAGGCGCTCGTCGCGCTGCAGATCGCGCCCTCGCGTGTTACAACCGGCCATCGCCGCGCTCAATTTTCTCAAGCCAGTGGCTGTGTTGGTCGTGCTGCTCCCCGCGCTGCTAGCCTGTGAAGCGCCCGCCGAGTCCAGCGCGAAGCCAGCGCCTGAAGCCAGCGCTCAGCCAGCGCCTGCTCAGGGCTCCGCTTCAGCCACCAGCGCCGCAAAGCTCCTGCCGCCGCGCTTCATCCGCGGGCCGACGGGGGGCACGTCGGTCGAGCCGTTCATCAAGCTACAGCTCGACGCGGCCAGCCGCAGCCGCGCGAGCGCCAGCGGGTACACGCAGGTCGTGGTGTATGTGGGGGCGACGTGGTGCGAGCCGTGTCAGCGCTTTCATCAAGCGGTTACCGCAGGGCAACTTGATGAGCAGCTGCGCGGCGTGAGCTTCGTCGAGTTTGATCTAGACCAAGACCACGACGCGCTGTCCAGCGCCGGCTACGCTTCAGCGCTGATCCCGCTGTTCGCCTTGCCAGAGGCCAGCGGTCGCGGCGGAGCGCGGCGTATCTTTGGGTCTATCTCTGGGCCCGGCGCCACCGCCAACATCGCGCCGCGGCTACAGCGGCTGCTCGCGGGTGAGCCAGCTGACTGACTATGCCGTGCGGCATGTTTCGCGCGGCGATGTCTCGTGCGCTAACGGCTATTGATACGAGAGGTCGTTCAACGCGCGGACAGGTGCGCGCAGTCGCTTGAAACCTCGATCTGGCGCGTGTTCGCGTCGACCGTCACGCTCGCGAGGCCGTTCTGCGAATCGTCGACGAGCCAGAACATATCGCCAGTCCTGAAGGTGTGGTTTGAGACGGAGTTCGTCTCGATGGTCGAGTAGGTGCCGCTGCCGAACTTGGGCTTGTCCCCGTAGAAGACCTTGACGGTCTTGGGGCAGCTTGAGCGCAGGCTGACGGACGCGGTGGTCGGGCCTGCTGGCGCGCTGGCGCCTGGGGACGCGCTGGGGGCAGCTGCCGGGTCTGGGGCCGGCGCGTTCGCGGGCTGCGCGGCGCCACCTGACTGCGGCGCGCCGGTGTACTGGCCCGGCGGCATCATACAGGCGCCGAGCGCGGCGAGAAATGGAAGCAACAGTGCGAGGCGGACTTTCATCGAGAGCTCCTTTGGCCCGTGGTACGCGGCCGCCCCGTGCGAGCTTCCCCCGGCGTCGGTCGCGAGGGCAGCGCGCGCCGTGGTAGCGCGAGGTCTTGTGGGGCCAGGGCGTCACTGTAGCCGAGATCCTGGGCCTGCACTCGACTAACGCTTCAGCGTCGCCTCGATCTCGTCTAGGGCGCGCAAGATGGACGCCTTGCCGCCCTTGTTCGCGTAGGCGAAGGGGATGTCGAATTGCCGCGCGGCACTGATTAGGGGCTCGGTGTGCTTGTGGCCGAGGGAGCCCTCGACCAACACCAGCGCCCCCACGCGCCGCTCGCGGAGCCGGCGCTCTAGGTTACCGATGGCCGCCATGCCGTTCTGGTTGGTGTCGAGCCACTCCAGGTTGGGCGGCAGCTCCGCTTCCAACGAGACCAAGCGGTCCTTTTTGCCGAGGCGGCCCACCACCACCAGCGGACGCTTGTGCCCGAGCGCGTTCAAGGCTGGCCGCGGCCCGCTCGGGCCAGGCTGAGGCGAGGCGACAGCGGCCTTAGGGGTCGGCGCCGGCGGGCTAGCCGCCGCCCGTGGAGCGCTGACCGCGGCAGGTGCAGCGCTGGCTGACGCGGGCTTGCCTGCACCCGAACTGAGCGCGCCCGTCGCGGCAGGTGCAGCCGGCGCGCTCAGCTCAGGCAGCGCTGAGACCAGCTCGAGCAGCGTCGCGGCCGCCGCGGCGGCGCTGGCCGCGCCCTTGGGTTTGGGGTCGTGGCCGAAGCCGTGGGTGCTCGCGAACTCACGCACTACGTCGGCCTCGACGGCGCTGAGGTACGCGTCGGCGGCAGCGCGGATGAGTTGGACGCGGGTCACCGCGTCACGGCGCTGCACGTTCAGCGAAGCGCGCAAGCGCTCGAGCAGTTGATCCACCGGGGAGTCAGCCATAGCGCAGAGTATGCGATCTACGAACTCGCGGTGTTGGTTGATTGGCAACGTGTTTTTCAACACGCTGCCGCGGTGAACACCGACGATCTGCCCATCCACGCGGCGCGCGCTCGCGTGCTGGAACTGCTCGCCGCCGGGCAGAGCTGCGGCAGAGGCGCACGTCTGGTGATCAGCGCGCCCACCGGGACCGGCAAATCGACTGAGGTGCCGCGCTGGTGCGCCGAGCCGGTGCTGGTGGTTGAGCCGCGCCGGGTCGCCTGTCGTAGCCTGGCCGTCCGCGTGGCGAGCTTAGAGGGCGCCGAGCTCGGGGGTGGGGTGGGCTACGCCGTGCGCGATGACCTCCAACGTGGACCCGACACTCAGATTTTGTTCGCGACGCCTGGCATGCTGCTGAGCGATCTCGATGGCTTCGATAAATTCCGCACAGTAATACTCGATGAGTTCCACGAGCGCCGCTTGGACGTCGATTTGTTGCTCGCCTTGCTGCGCCGGGATGAGTCGCGGAGCCTGATCGTGATGAGCGCGACCCTCGACGCCGAGCGCGTGGCAGCCAGCTTCGGAGCGCAGCTGATCCAGGTGAGCGCCCGCGCGTTCCCGGTCGACGTGCGCTACTTACCCGCTGGCGCGGAGCTGCCAGAGATCCAGGGGCTCGAGCAGCGGATCGCCGCGGCCTTGGGCCGGGCCGAGGCTGATCCCGGCGACGTCCTAGTATTTCTTCCCGGAAAAGCGGAGATCGCCCGCGTGGCTGAGCTCGTGGAGCGCCGCGGCGGCGCGTTTGAGGTGTTTGAGCTGCACGGGGGCATGAGCCTCGACCGTCAGGCCCGGGTGTTCGAGCGCAGCCAGCGGCGCAAGCTCGTGCTGGCCACCAACGTGGCCGAGACCAGCCTCACCATCCCCGGCGTCGGGGTGGTGATCGACTCGGGGCTGGTGCGCCGCACTCAGTACCACGCCGGCCGCGGCTTCCTGCGCTTGGCGCCCATCGCGTTAGACTCCGCCGATCAGCGCTCAGGGCGCGCTGGCCGCACGGGGCCTGGGGTGAGCTATCGACTGTGGTCCCCCAGCGCCATCCTGGAACGCGCCACGCCGCCGGAGATCTACCGCGAGAGCCTGGTGCCGCTGATGCTCGCGGCGACCGGCCTCGGCGTAGAGCCGGCGAGCCTGGAGTTTCTGGATCCGCCGCACGCTCACGCCCTGGAGGCGGCGCGAGCTGAGCTGGCGCTGCTGGGCGCGCTTGATGAGCGCGGCCGCACCACGAGCCTGGGCCAAGAGCTGGCTCGCCTGCCCCTCGACGCGCCGCTTGGCCGCTTGGTGGTTGAAGCCCGCGCCACGCCGTGGCTCGACGACACCTTGGATCTGGTGGCGGCGCTGGCCACCTCACGTCAGCTATTCCGCACGGCGACAGACGAGGTGCGTGAGCTGCTGGGCGCCGAGTCCTCTGACGCGTGCGCGCTGGTGCGAGCCGTGCGGCTGGGCGACGCCAGGCGCCATGGCCTGGACGCCGGGGCGCTCAACGAGGCCCGTCAGAACGCGCGCCGCCTGCGCCGAGCGTTTGGCCGGCCAGCGCTCGCGACGTGTCAAGAGCAGCCCAGCGCCGAGGGGCTAGCCATGGTCGCTCTCCGTGCGGATCCACGCTCGGCCTATTTGCCCCGGCGCCGGCGGCACGAGCTGCGCTGGAGCAGCGGCGGCACGGAGATCGAGGTAGGGAACTCTAGCTTGGTGGCTGAGCTGCTCCGCGGCCCTGAGCTCGCGCACCCCAAGGCCTTGGTGGTGTTCGAGACCCGCGCCCTCGGCAGCGCTGGGCGAGGCAAGAGCCACCGCGTCGTGGCCACCTGCGCGCAGCCGGCGACCCTGGCGCAGCTGCGCGAAGCCCGGGTGGGACAAGAGCGGGTGGCCCAGGTCGCGCTCAACCATCGCGGGCAGATCGTGGCTCAAGTCGAGCGTGTACACGCTGGCCGCAGCATCGGCGAGCACGACACCTTGCCGACTGGTGAGCTGCTGTGGGACGCGCTGTGTGAGCTGGTCCTTGCCGGGAGGATCCTCAAGGGGGTCGCGAAGCTGAGCCAGCAGCGAGAGCGCCAGTGGGCGCTGGCGGCTGCCCTCAAACACAGCAGCCGGGCTGGCTGGCTCCAGAGCGTTGAGCTCTCCCCACCCCCGACCTACCACGCGTGGCTACGACAGCGAGTTGAGGAGCTGGGGGTGTCTGCTGCCGACGACTGGAAGCTGTTGGCGGCGGCCGATCTTGAGCTGCCGGCGCTGCCGCCCGAGGTCGAAGCGGAGCTCGCTAAAGAGTACCCGCTGGAGCTGAAGCTCGGGGGCGCCCAGTATCGGGTGGAGTACGATCTGGCCAAGCGCCAGGCGATCTTAGTCTTGAAGGCTGGCCACGCGGTCAAGCCGCCACCCGCCGCCTACTTGCCGCGATTTGAGGGCTTGCGCGTGTTCGTCGAGGCCGGCGGCACGCTGCACCGCGTGCGCTGAAACGTCGCGCTGCGCCCTCGGGGTGCCGATTTTGCGAGGGGTTGACCGTGGGTCTAGCGCCGCCTGCCGCTGTATTCCGGGCGGAGAAGACGTGATGTATCGCGTAGCAGCCGGAGCGCCCCCTGCGTCTACAAAGCGCCACGGCTGGCTGGCCAGCGTGCTAGAGCCAGCCCAGCATGTCTCACACCAGCTCACGCCTACCACCCGCCCCGCCGCCTAGCTGCCCGCGCCACCCACGGCGCAGCGTGGTCCACGGCGACGAGCGCGTGGATGACTACGCGTGGCTGCGCGATCCAAGCTACCCCGAGGTCACCGATCCGGAGATCCTCAACTACCTCAAGGCGGAGAACGCTTATTTGGAGCAGGCGCTCGAGCCTGTGCAGGCGCTGCGCGCGCGGCTCGAAGCTGAGCTGCGCCGCCGAGTGCAACCGAACGACGACTCCGTCCCAGCGCGCAAGCAGGCTTTCTGGTATCAGACGCGTTACCTTGCGGATGAAGAGCACCCGCGCATCTGGCGCTGGGGGGTGAGCGAGGCTGAGGCTGAGGCGCGGTGCCTGTTGGATCTGAACCAGCTCGCTGAAGGCTCAGACTACTTTGACTTAGGCGACTTCTCTACCTCGCCAGACCAGAGCCGGTTCGCGTATAGCCTCGATCTTGACGGCTCTGAGCGCCACGAGGTGCGTTTCCGTGAAGTAAGTGGCGAGGAGCTGCCTGATCGGATCCCAGGCACGCAGGGCGAGATCGTGTGGTCGAGCGACGGTCAGTATGTGTTCTACGCGCGGCTCGACGAGCAGCAACGACCGAGCCAGATCTATCGCCACCGCCTGGGGACCGCCAGCGGCGCGGATGTGCTGGTGTATGAAGAGGCAGATCCAGGGTTCTGGTTGTCCGTAGACCAAACCTCCGACGAGCGCTTCGTGGTGATCAGCTCAAGCGACAAGCAGACCTCGGAGGTCAGGTTGCTAGACGCGGCTCAGCCGCTGTCAGAGCCGCGGCTGATCTTGCCACGTAGAAATGGGCATGAGTACGACGTGGATCACCGCCAGGGCGAGCTGTTCATCCGCACCAACAACACCCATCGTAACTTTCGACTCATGCGCGCGGGCCTCAGCGACACCAGCGAGGCCGCGTGGACGCCCTGGGTAGAGGCCAGCGACGCGTGCTACATCGAAGGCTTCGCGCTGTTTCAAGGCCACCTGGTGGCGCTCGAGCGCGAGGCCGGCTTACCTCACGTGCGGATCTTCGATTTGGCCCAGGGCGGTGAGCACCGCATCTCATTCCCGGACCCTGCGTACACGGTGTCCATCGGCGACAACCCTGAGTTCGAAGCCAGCAGCTTGAGGATCGAGTACCAGTCTTTAGTGAGCCCGCCGAGCGTGATCGACTATGACATGCGCACGCGAGAGCGCCGGGTGCGCAAGGTACAAAAAATTCCGAGCGGATATGATGCTAGCGAGTACGCCTCTCGGCGCAGCCTCGCGGTCGGCGCCGACGGGGCGCAGATACCGGTGTCGGTGGTCTACCGGCGTGACCAAGCCTTGGGCCCCGAGACGCCGCTTTATCTGTACGTGTATGGCTCCTACGGCATCACCATTGACCCGTATTTCAGCCCCAATCGCCTCAGCCTGCTCGATCGCGGCTTCGCGTTCGCCATCGCCCACGTGCGCGGGGGCAGCGCCATGGGGCGACACTGGTACGAAGACGGCAAGCTCTTGAAGAAGCAGAACACCTTCAACGACATCAAAGCCGTGGTCGAGCAGCTCGAGCGAGAGGGAGTCAGCTCACGGGGCCACGTGACGATCAGCGGTGGCAGCGCGGGGGGCATGGCGGTGGCCGCCATGATCAACCAGGTTCCCAGCTATTTTCACGCGGCGGTCGCCTCGGTGCCGTTCGTCGATTGCCTGAACACCATGCTCGACTCCAGCCTGCCGCTCACGCCGCCCGAGTACACCGAGTGGGGCAACCCAGAGCTGGACGCCGAGGTCTATCGCTACATGTTGAGCTACAGCCCGTACGACAACGTGCGCGCCCAGGGCTACCCACACCTGCTCATCACCGCGGGGATCTCAGATCCTCGGGTGACGTATTGGGAGCCGGCTAAATGGGCGGCGAAGCTGCGCGCGCTGAAGACCGACAAGAACCTGCTGGTCTTGCACACCAACCTGAGCGCCGGCCATGGCGGCGCGAGCGGTCGCTTCGAGGCCCTGAAAGAGCTAGCCCTAGAGTACGCGTTCTTGCTCTGGGTTTACGATCACCCCGACGCTCAGCTCGCGGGCAGCGCGAGCTAACGGCGCGCGAAGGGCGTGCGGGCGACGCCACCTTCAAGCAAGTCGAGGGCTGCGCTGCCAAGCTCGATCAGGTTCGCCTTGCACTCGCCCTCGCGCCAGTGCTTGAGGGTGGCGCGGATGGCGCCCATCACGGCGCCCGCCAAAATCCGCGCGCGATGCTCGTGCCGAGGGTCAGCGGGCTCGTGCTTTGCTGTATTGCCGCACAGCAATGCTACCGCGATGGCGGCTTCCCACTCGCGGTCGGTCTCTAGCTCATGGGCCATCAGCGTGTGGGACGTGGTGACCAAGCGCTGCTGCTCTGCGTAGGCGTCGGCGCCGGCCATCAGATCACTGGCGATGGTCAGGCAGGCGCGGCGCACGCACTCAAATGGCGCCTCACCCGGCGCCGCTGCGCCTAGCAGCGCTTGAAAGTGCGCCAGGCGCTCGGCGTTGTCCGGGAACACCACCGACTCTTTATTGGTGAAATAGCGGAAGAACGTGCGCCGCGAGACCTCAGCCTCGGCGGCGATGTCGTCGACGGTGGTCGCGGCGTAGCCTTGTTTGGCGAACAGGCGCTGAGCCGCGTCGATCAGCGCCTCGCGGGTGCGGGCTTTCTTGCGTTCGCGTAGTGTCGGCGTTGGTTGCACGTCGGCCAAACCTGAGCTGTGGACGGCCTGAGCCGTGGGCGGAAGTGAAGCGCAGCGATCCGCTGCCTAGCCGACGAGCGGTGGGGTGGCAGCGGGGCGCGGAAGCGTGGCGCAGGAGCGCCGTGGCGTCCGGCCGGACCCAGCGGTAGCACTTTTCTCGCGGCGAGTCGGCTAGATTGTGCGCTGGTCAGCCGACTCGCGTGGAGGCTGGCACTGCCCGGTGGATATTCACGCGCTAGCTTCTCGAATCCGCGGCAGCGCCTTGATCGTGCGTTTCCGTCCCTGCCGCAGAGCCCTGGGCGCGTGTCTACGCCGCCGCGGGCGGGCCATTCAGGTGCGAACAGCGTGTCGCACCAGGTCGCGGTTGTTTCCGTGAGTCGCCGTGCTGCTGAAAACTCGACCGAGCGTTCGGGACTCCAGCGCGACGGGGACTACAAGAAGCACTGCCCCTGACCGCGATAGGTCGCCACGCGATCAACCACTTTGCCGTCGGCCAACAGCAGATAGTGGTTGAAGCGTTCGGCCAGTTCACCGGCCTTCGCGTGGCGAAAGATCACCGGATCGCCGTGCTCGAGGCGTAGGCCCGCTGGCACCCGCAGCGGTGTCTGCACCTCACCGGCCATCTCTGCTGGCAAGAGCTTGAGACCCTGCGGCAAGTGCGGCAGCGGCGCCTTGTCCGCTTGGCTCGCGCCTGACGCGACGTAGCCTCCACCCAGGCAGGTCACGAAGTTTGGCGCGGGAGCGCGCGTCACCTCCAGCGCGAAGAAGCCCGCGGGCTCCAGCTCGCGCATGTGCGGGTTGGAGTAGTAGTCGAACAGGTGGCTCTTCAAGAAGGCGCTGCCTGCGGTCACCTCGCTGACGCCGCTCTCGGGGGTGGTGGTGTCCAACGAGCCGCTGCCGCCGCCGTTGACCAACAGCGGCGGCAGCCCGCGCTGCTTCAGCAGCGCGACCATGGCGCTGCGGCGCCGCGACAGCTCACTCACCGAGACGCGCTTGAGCAGCGCCTTCGCGGCGTTCATGCGCGGCTCAAACGGGCTGGCGTCGCCCAGGCCGGCGACTTGGGCTTCATAGGCCATCAGCCCGTGAAAGCGCAGGCCCGGTGTATCAGCCACGGCCCTCGCCAGCTCTAACACTTGCTGCGGGGTGTGCAGTGGGGAGCGACGAACTCCGATGTGCAGCGCCCCCAGCTTGAGGCTCATGTCGACGCAGAGCAAGGCGCCTAGCGTCGTCCCGTGCTGGGTGGCGGCGCGGCCTAGTCGTTCGGCGCCCAACCTAGAATCCACGACAGCGCGGATGCAAGAGCCCGCCGCGGCTAGGCGCGCGAGGGCGTTGAGGTCGCTCGCCTGGTGGACGGGGTAGGCTAGGAGCAGGTCGTCAAACCCCTGGCTCGCCAGGTGCTCTGCCTCGCGCGCCGAGAAGCACATCACGCCGCGCAGCAGGCCGCTCGGGTGGCTCAGCACCCGCCTCAACAGCGCAGGCACCCGCAGCGACTTGCTGGCGGGGCGCACGGTGATACCGTGCGGCCGCACCATGGCCGCGACGCGATCGACGTTGCGATCAAACGCGGCGAGATCGACGAACGCCACCGGCAGCGGCGTGTCCGCGAGGCAGCGCCTGATCTCAGCGTAGCTGAGCCCCATCGCCGCGCTACGGATCTACCGGTGGCGGTTGGGTGACCTCTCCCGGCTTGTAGATGGGCTCGCCGTAGGACTCTACCTCCTCTACCTCTGCCGGGAGCAGGCTCATGAAGCTAAGGGTGCCGACCGTGGGTTCTTCCCCGATGCTGTTGACCTGAACTTTCTTGATGGTCGCGCTGCCCGAGCCGCGCCAGCGCCCACTGGCGTCCAAGCTGGCCTGGCCAATGATCACGGTGTCCACGGCCGTGATGCGCACGTTGCCCGATCCGATCCTGATGTCGATGGGGAACTCAGGCGTGCCGAGGCCCGTGGTGCCGTCGGGTAGGTCAGCCGTGTAGCCGTGGCCGAGGAAGGTGTAGCCTAGGGGCAGATCCTTGACGGGCGCGAAATCCAAGGCCTCGTCGATGGAGCCCATGTTGGTGGAGGGCTTGACGCAGTTCGGCGCGGGGTACAGCTGGCACACGTTGGGTGCGCAACCAGAGGGACAGCCAGGTCGGTCGTTGAGCGCCACGATGCGGTTGCCGTCAGTAAACAGGCCCTCCCAGTCGCCGGTCACCGGGTCGACGTTCAGCCAGGCGAACAAGCGGAGCTGCTGCTTGAGCGGGGGTGGCTCGATGTCGAACAAGAAGAAATAGGGGCCGGTGGGCAGCGAGCTAGGTCCTGGCAGAAACGCGCGATACGTGAAGCCGATCTTTTGGCGCACCTTGGTGGTGTTGCCCGCGGTGTCCTCCAACCCCGGCTCGATCACCAGCAGGTAGGGCACCGCGATGCGCGCGGCTTCATCCGTACGGATCACGACACGGCGGCTGTCGACCTCGACCTGCGCCGCAGAGCTGGTGTCGGTCCTGCCGTCATAGCTCGCCAGCTCGATCAGGCCCTCGTTGCTGCAGCACGGGGCCGGCGCGTCGCCGTCGCACTGCCCGCGCGCGCGCTGCGCCACGCAGTAGCCCTCCTCGTCAGGCAGGTTTCCCTCGGGATCAATGTCCAGCGCCTTGTCGCCGCGCACGATCTTGAAGCGCAGGCTTGAAGGGACGATGTCTTCGTCGAAGCTCACCACCAGCGGATCGCTGGGCGAGCCAGGGAGGAACGAGCTCTCGGCGCCGACCAAGGATGCCTTGGGCGGAGGATCAAAGGTTTGGCAGCTGGGTACCGTACTCAACGCGGGCAGTAGCAAGACCGCCCCCACTCGTAAGCTTCTGAAAGTCACCAACGCCTCCTCGGCTGTGTTCTTGCCTTGATTGTGCACGCTGCGCGCGAGTTGTAGTGGGCTCACTGCGCAGGCAGCTGCCAATCGTGAGACAGCGTAGCGCGCCGCGGCCCGGCTCGCCCAACCACCGGAGCCTAGCTAAGTGGCACTGAGTGTCAATATGCGCCTGTGAGCAATTGAGGTTTCAGGCTTGGCGGCAGGAGTGCATAAGGCAGCCGTGCCCCTGCTCAGCGCGAAAGGTTTATTTAAGAGCTTCGGCTCCCAGATCATCTTGCGGGACGTTGAGATCCACATCCGGCGCGGCGAACGCATCGGGCTGGTGGGTAATAATGGCTGCGGCAAGAGCAGCCTGGGGCGGATCCTGATGGGGCGGGATGCTCCAGACGCCGGGCAGGTGGCGCTCCGCCGCGACGCCAAGCTCGCGTATTTGGAGCAAGAGCCCACGCTGGATCCCGAGCGCAGCGCCCGCGAGGTCTGCCTGGAGGGCTTAGGTGAGTGGGCGCTGGCGGCGGAGCGGCACGCAGCGTTATCCAAACAGCTTGAGCAGCAGCCCGCTTCGGGCGCGGCGTTCGACGAGCTGTTGCAGCAGCAGGCGGCGGCAGCTCACACGGTCGAGCAGCTGGGCGGCTGGGAGCTCAGCCAGCGCGCAGATCGCCTGCTCAGCGGCCTGGGCCTGATAGATAGCGACCGCAAGGTCGGTGAACTCAGCGGAGGTGAGCGACGCCGCGTGGCGCTGGCGCGCACCCTGCTCTCTGCCCCGGATCTGGCGATCCTGGACGAACCGACCAACCACTTGGACGCGGACACCATCGAGTGGGTCGAGCGCTACCTGATCGAAGAGCACCAGGGCGCGCTGCTGCTGATCACTCATGACCGCTACGTCCTCGACTCTGTCGTTGAGCGCACGCTGGAGCTGGACCAAGGTCATTTGTACTCTTATGGCGGAGGCTGGAGCGGTTACCTTGAAGCAAAGCAAGAGCGACAAGCGCTAGAGGCGCGCGCCGAGGGTAACCGTCAGAACCTGCTACGGCGTGAGCTAGAGTGGCTGCGGCGCCAGCCCAAGGCGCGCGGTGGCAAGCAGAAGGCGCGCGTAGACCGTGCGGAGGCAGCTCGGGACCAGGGCCCCCCGCTGCAAGAGAAGCGCGCGGAGCTCAAGCTCGAGACCACGCGCCTCGGCAGCCGCATCATCGAGGTCGAGGACTTGGTGCTCGAGCTGGGTGGGCGCCGCTTAGTCGACGGGCTCACCCTGAAGCTCGTGCGCGGGACCAAGCTCGGCGTGATCGGGCCGAACGGCGCTGGCAAGACCACGCTGCTGCGCGCGCTGCTGGGGGAGCTGGAGCCGACCAGCGGGAGCGTGCGGCGTGGCGACAACACGCGCATCGCCTATTTTGACCAGGCTCGCAGCGGCCTGCGCGACGAACAAAACGTGCTGGAGAACGTCGCGGACGGTAATGATTGGGTGGATTGGAACGGCAACCGCATCAGCGTGTACTCGTACCTGGATCGGCTGTTGTTTCCGCGTGATCGTCAACGTACGCCGGTGGGCGCCATGAGCGGCGGCGAGCGGGCGCGCGTGGCGTTGGCCAAGCTGATGCTCGGGTCCGCCAACGTGCTGGTGATGGACGAGCCGACTAATGATCTGGACGTGGCGACCCTCAGCGCGCTTGAAGAGCTGCTGATTGAGCTGAGCGGGGTCGCCATCGTGGTCAGCCACGATCGCTACTTCTTGGACCGCGTGGCGACGGACATCTTGGCGTTCGAGACTGACTGGGAGGTGCCAGGGGCGCCTACCGCCGTGCGCCACTACGTCGGTGGTTACTCGACCTATCGTCGGCTGCGCGACGCTCGCCGTGCGGAACTAGAGCAGGCGCGCAAGCGCGGCGCTGAGCAGACAAGCAGCGCCGAGACGCCGCGGGCCGAGGCCAGCTCGGGCGCGCCCCACCCCCAAGATCCCCTCGATCTGGGCGCGCACAAGCCAGCTAGCTTGGATAAATCAGGCGCCGTGAGCGTGGCTGCGCCGAGCCAAGCCGCCGCGCCGCTGAAGAAGCTGACCTACGCTGAGGACATCGAGCTAGACGGCATCGAGCAGCGCATCGCCGAGGCAGAGGCGGAGCAAGCGCGCCTCGAGGCGGTGCTGGCAGAGCCCGACGTGTACCGCGAGCGCGCTTCAGAGCTGCCCGCCTTGCAGGCTGAGCTCGCCCAAGCACGCGAGCTCACCGAGCAGCTGATGCAGCGCTGGGAAGCGCTGGAGACTCGCCGCGCCGGTAGCAAGCGCTAGGGCACAAGTAGTCAAGGTGCTGGCGAGCGCCGCCCGCGTTTTTTAGTTCGCGCCAGCCGTGCTAGCAGTCGCAGCATGACGCACGCTCGCACGCCGAATGGACTGGGGCTGACCACACGGCTGGTGGGGTTGGGGGTGGGATCAGCGCTGTGCGCGCTGCTATTCGCCGGTTGCAGCAGTGAGGCTGAACCAGAGCCAGGCTTTACGCCCTTCTCGTATGCTAAGCCCGGCTCGCTCAGCGCCGGCTCGGGCAAGGGCAGCTTTCAGTTTGGGGCGGCCAGCGCCGACGCGCAGATCGAAGATCAAAACACTCACACTGATTGGTGGGTCTGGAGCAGCCCCGTCGCAGACGGTGGGCTGGGTAACGGCAAGGCTCCTGTGGGGGAGGCGACCCGCGGCTACAGCCTGGCCCTGGAAGACATCAAGTTGATGCAGGCCATGCACCTGGACACGTACCGCTTCAGTATGTCGTGGGCGCGCATCGAGCCACAGCGAGACCAGATCGACGAGGAAGCGCTCCAGCACTACTCGGACTTTCTTGACGCGCTGATTGCCGCAGGGATTAAACCGAACGTCACGCTGCACCACTTTAGTAACCCGATCTGGGTTGATGACCCCCGCGACGTCGACTGCGCGGCTGGGCCGAGCGACAAGAACTTGTGCGGCCTGGGTGATCCGGTGGGCGGCCCGTTGGTGATCGAGGAGATGCGGCAGCACGCCCAACTGCTAGCTGAGCGCTTTGGCGACCGAGTGGACGAGTGGGGGACGCTGAACGAGCCCGTGAACTACCTGGTCGCGAGCCAGGGCGTCGGCGCGTTTCCTCCGGGGAAGAGCAAAATCTTCAGCTTGCTCACTAAGTTCGTGCCAGTCGTCCGCGATTTCGTGAGCGCGCACGCCGCCATGTACGCCGCCGTGAAGCAAGCGGATCAAATCGACGCTGACGGCGACGGCGTGGCTGCCAGCGTGGGCCTGACCTTGAGCGTGGGTGAGTGGGCGCCCTCGCGAGACAACGCGCCAAGTCAAGATCCTGAGGACATCGCCGCGGCGGACCGCATGCGCTACGTGTACCACTACTTGCTGGTCGACGCGCTGAGGGGCGGGCAGTTCGACTCGGATCTTGACGGAACCCCGGATGAAGCGCAGCCGACCTGGAAGGGGACGCTGGACTGGCTAGGGGTCCAGTATTATTTCCGTGCGGGAGTAACTGGGAAGAACGGGCTGTTGCCCGAGCCGCTCAAGCTCACGCCGTGCGCCGTGCAGTTCGACTTTGGCTCCTGCCTGCTGCCAGAAGATCCGAGCTGGTGCGTGCCTGAGATGGGCTACGAGTACTACCCCAAAGGGCTGTACAACGTGCTGCGCGACATGGGCCAGCGTTACCCCGGGCTACCCATGATCGTGACGGAGTCGGGCATCGCGACAGAGGTGGGCGAGCGCCGCGCGGCAAACATCGTGCGGGCGCTGGAGCAGATTGAGTCGGCCCGAGGTGAGGGGGTCGACGTCCGCGGCTACTACTACTGGAGCCTGACCGACAATTTTGAGTGGGCGGAGGGCTTCGGCCCGCGCTTTGGTTTGTACTCCGTCGACTACACCACCTACGCACGCACGCCGACGTTGGGTGCCACGGTGCTCGGTGAAATCGCCGAGACGCGCAAGCTCTCTCAGAGCCTGCGCGACACCTACGGCGGGACGGGACCGATGACGCCCGAGGGCGACTTCGGGCCGCGCATGCTGTGCACTGGCAAGGAGCTGCCCTAAGCCGCAGCGACACACGGCGCAGCGACACACGGCGCAGCGACACACAGCGCAGCGACACACGGCGCAGCTGGCCTAGGCTGCTTGGCGCAGCTCATTCGTCGTCGTCGTCTTCGTCTTCGTCGTCATCTTCCCCGCAGAAGCACTCAGCGCCTTCTTCGGGCTTGCACGCGGCGCGCTTGGCTTCGTCTTTTTCTAGGGTGTTGATCGAGGGCTCAGCTTTGCACTCGGTCTTGCCTGAGAGCGCTCCGCACTCGGCCTTCTTCGGGTACTTCCACTCGAAGCAGTCACCGTCGGGCGACTCCAGCTTGACGGGTGCTTGGGCGCGGTCGCCGGCGAGCTCGCCATCGGCAGAGCCAGCGTTAACGGAGTCAGCGTTAACGGAGCCCGCGCTGACGTCGGTCACTACCGCGGCTGGGCTGGGCGCGCTGGCTGCGAACAGCGGCGCTGAGATCAGCCCCGCTGCCAGCAAGAAGCTGAGCGCCATGGCGCCTTGGCGCCCTGAGCCGCCAGCGGAGATGACTAGCGGTTGGCCGCCGCGCGCGGACGCGCCGCGCTTGGAACCAGTAGACTGCTCGGATGACAATTTTTCGGGACCAGGCTGCATAGGCGTGCTGTAGCACCGCTGCTCACGGATGAGAATGCTTCCTCGCCCTACGCTGGCAGATAGACCACGCCGAGCGCTGACCCTGGTCGCGCTAGGATTCGGGCTATTTACGCAGTTTTGTGCGGTGGCCTGCTCGAAGCCCAGCGCGCCTGAGCCGGCGCCCTCAGCCGCCGCGCCCAGCGCCACGCCAGCCGGCTCCGCCGACGAGAGCGACCTCGCTCAGCCGGTCCAGGCCGCAGAGCAGCTCGACCCCGCGGTTTGGAAGCCCAGCGCCGCGGCGGCGTCGGGGGCGCCCCCCGGAGCTAGCGCCGGCCGGGCCGAGCTCAAGGCGTTCATCGCTGCCCACCCACGGCACCCAGAGCTCGCGCGCCTGAGCCAGCAGCACGATGACTTGCTCGCGCCGTGTCGCCCGCCTGAGCTGCCAGCGGCGGCGTCTTGGCCGCACCGCGTGGCCAGCTGTAACCCAGAGCAGGTGCTGGTGGCTGAGGGGGTGCTGGAGCGCGCCGAGCGCTACCTCGCGGAATGCATGCTGTGCAAAGACGCCTTCATGGTCAAGGCGCTGCGCACCCGCATGCGCTCCGTCGCGCCGGCCGCGCGGCGAGAGATCGCGCTGCACCGTCTCGACGTGGGCTTGGCCAACCGCGACGTCGACGCCGCGCAGCAGGCCATCGCGGATCACGCCTACCTGGGCGACGCCTTCTTGAACTACGCGACCCGCAAGCTGAAGCGCCGCTTCTCGGCGGCGGAGCTGGGGGGTGACCTCGGCGACCCGCGGTGCTCCATCCCGGTGCCGTCCGGCAGCGGCACTGCGGTCTTCTTCTCGCCCAGTCAACCTCAGGCGAACCAAGCCTTTCGCGTCGTGGTGGTGAGTGAGGCGGATCTCGCCGCGCGCAGCGCACAGCCGCTCAAGCTCAGCTTGGAGACCAGCGCGGGGGCACCGGCGCAGATCAGCCTGCTCAAGCAGGGCGGCGGGCCGCCGTACTACTGGCTGGGCGAAGCCCGGGTGGAGCAGGGGCGCTATCGCGTCAAGCTCAGCCAGGCTCAGGCGGCAGCAGCCGGTGGGTCAGCGCGAGCAGGCCGAGCGCCGCTCTGCCAGCGCTTTGTGGTTAAGTCAAAGGTCGCGCCGCGACGGCAACCGGAGGCTGAGCTGTGGCACGCCAGCACCGGCTGGAACCGCGACTACGAGAACTTATATTCCGCGTGGATTAGTGTGCTGTTTGACGCGCCGGAGGCCACCACCTGGCACAGCTTCCACTCGCTGACCCGCGAGCGCGCACGCAACTTCCTCTACGATCATCTGGGCGTGGACGAGGACCGCGACGTCGGCCCGAACGCCCTCAGCATGACCCCTGACTGCGCTGATGGTCCCCACTTCTTTCGCGCGTATTTTGCCTGGAAGCTTGGCTTGCCGTTCGGTTATCACCGCTGTCGCTTTGGTTCGATCAGCGGCGCTCCTAAGTGCGCAGATTGGACCACGCAGCGCGGGGTAGAGGTCCCCGAGCCTAAGCCAGGCGAGGACACCCCAAGACCCAAGGCCGGGACCGCTGGGCAGGGACCGGCGCAGGCGTTGGACGCAGGTGCGGCCGTCGCGCTTGAAGCAGGAGCGGCGGAGGCAGGCGCGCCGAGCGACCCGCCGAGCAAGCCGCGGAGCGTGCCGTTTATGACCCTCACCGAGCCGAGAGAGCCGCCGGCCCGAGAGATGACGCGCTTCTTGGCCCTGGTCAAAAATGAGATCAACGCGCGCAGCCTGCGCACTGACTACGCAGACGATGACACGGACCTGTACCCGGTGCCTTTGACCCGCGATGCGCTGCGGCCGGGCAGCGTGTATTCTGATCCGTACGGACACACATACACCTTGGTGAGCTGGCGCCCTCAGACCAAGACCGACGCTGGGGTGTTGCTGGCGGTGGACGCGCAGCCTGACGAGACCATCAACATCAAGCGCTTCTGGCGCGGCAATTTTTTGTTCTCGCCCATCGGCAAGATCGACGGCCACGGCTTCAAGGCGTTTCGGCCCATCGTCGTGGACATCAGCCGCGAGGGTAAGGCTCAGCTTGAGCTGCTGAGCAACTGGCAGATCGCGCTCGCGCACGGCTACCAGAACTACAGCACCGAGCAAGACCAGCTGGACGCCGCTGGCTTCTACGGGCGGATGGAGAGCCTGATCAACCCTGAGCCGCTGTCGCCTGTGCTGGCCTACAAAGAGCTGCACCGCGCGCTGCATCGCCAGTTCAAGCAGCGGGTGAAGGAGATCGAGCTGGGGCGCGAGTACATGGCGCGCAACCCCGGCGAGGTGATTGAAATGCCGCGCGGACAAGCCATCTTCCGCACCACGGGTCCGTGGGAGGCGCTCAGCACGCCGTGCCGTGATTTGCGCTTGCTGGTCGGCATCGACGCGCTGCGCGATTTTCCCGCGCAGGTCATCCGGGTCGCGCCGCAACCTGAGAAGCTGAAGGCGCACCTCGAGCAGCTGCACCAGCGCTGGAGCCTCGAGCGCAGCATCCGCTACACGCGCAGCGACGGTCAGCCAGTGGAGCTCAACTTGCTCGAGCTGCTAGGTCGCGCGACCCAGCTCGAGCTGGGCTGGAACCCAAACGACTGCCCTGAGGTCCGCTGGGGCGCCGCGGCGAACTCTGCGGAGAGCAAGAGCTGCAGCGCCCGCGCCCCGGAAGAACAGCAGAAGCGCATGCAGGCGTTCCGGCACTGGTTTGCTCGCCGCTACAGCTGCGGGTAAAGCCAGGGTGTGAAGGCTCTTTTGGTGCGCGTCGCGCGGTCAGTCAGCCCCATCGTTGCCGTAGGGCTAGTGTACGGCTGCTCCAGCGACGCCGAGGTCGCGACCACCCCCGAACTCGAGGCGGGCGAAGCGGTGGTCGACGTGGCAGCCGACGGCAGCGTCGGGGTTCTGGTAGGCGATCGTGAGCTCGTGCGCATCGCTGCCCAGGGCCCCATCGCCAGGCGCTTCGATCTCCACGTCCAAGGCCCGACGGCGCTCTACACCTTCACCCGCGACGCAGAAGCCAGCGCGCAGCTGAAGGTCGACGTGGGCGCAGCCAAGCAAGCCGCTGGCAGCGTCGTCGTCCCGTTAGTCTCCGACTCCGGGTTGGGTGGAGGGGGCGCGATCCACGGAAACATCACGTTCAGCGCAGCGCGCCCGGGCGCGACCCGCGTTCGGGTGGAGCTGGACGCAGAGTACGACTCCCTGGCGCTGCCCCTCGACTGCGACGCCGGGTCGTCGTTCTACGGCTTGGGCGGACAATACAACGCCCTCGATCAGCGCGGCGAGGCGTTTGAGCTGTTCGTGAGCGAGCAGGGCATCGGGCGCGATCCAGCGCAGCCGCTTGGGCTGTTCAACGGCGGCGTACACACCACCTACTTCCCGATGCCGTACTACCTGGACGCGCGCGGCTTTGGCGTCTACTGGCGCACTGAGCGCCGCACGCTGCTCGACCTGTGCAAGGCGGATTCCGCTACCGCGTGGATCGAAGTGGAGAGCGCTGAGCCCCTTGATTTGTTGGTGTTTCATGGCCCGAAGCCCGCGCAAGTGATCGAGCAGCTGAGCCAAGAGGTCGGCAGGCCCAAGGCGCCGCCAGCCTGGGCGTACGATC
This sequence comes from uncultured Polyangiaceae bacterium, assembly GCA_964551615.1. Lineage (GTDB taxonomy): Bacteria > Myxococcota_A > Polyangia > Polyangiales > Polyangiaceae > JAHBVY01. The sequence goes on along the minus strand of CAZKDY010000039.1, from coordinate 45,825 downwards.
TGTGGATCGGCGCCCAAGGCGGCCGCGAGCCAGTGCTGGCCGAGGTCGCGAATTTGGAGGCCGCGCAGATCCCAGTCGGCGCGCTGTGGGTGCAGGACTGGACCGGGATCCGCAAGAACCTAGATGGTGGCTTTGGCGTCAACTACCGCTGGCTCGCCGACGACACGCTGTACCCCGATCTGCCTGGCATGATCGCTGACCTGCACGCGCGGGGTTATCGCTTCTTGAGCTACGCTAACCCATTTGTGCCCAAGAACCTGGACCATTTCGCGGAGATGGACGCGGCCGGGCTGTTGATCCGCAAGGACGGGGCAAGCTACGTGCCCATCGCGCCCAACGGCGCGGCGTCGATGCCGGATCTGACCAACCCCGCTGCCCGCGCGTACGTGAAGCGATACCTCAAGGAAATGGTAGCGAGCGGCCACGACGGCTGGATGGCAGATTTTGGCGAGTGGCTGCCGCCTGATACTGAGCTGTTCGACGGCTCCGACGCGCTGGCAGCCCACAACCGCTACCCGATTGAGTGGCACCGGCTGTGGCGCGAGGTGCTGGACGAGGCGCGGCCTGACGGCGACTACGCGGTGTTTGGTCGCTCGGGCTACGCCGGGGTGCAGCAGGTGTCGATGATCCACTGGATCGGCGATCAAGAGGCTAATTTTCTGCCCAGCGACGGCCTGCCCACGGTGGTGCCGGCGCTCTTGAACCTGGGCCTGTCGGGGGTGCCCTACGTCACCCACGACATCGCTGGCTTCAGCGGCGGGCCCAGCACCAAAGAGCTGTTCATGCGCTGGACCGAGCTCGGCGCCTTCACCCCCATCATGCGCACCCACGAGGGCGCGAAGAAGCTCGACAACTGGTCTTGGGAGTCGGACGCTGAGACCACCGCGCATTTCCGGCGCTTCGTGCGCATCCATCAGGCGCTGCGCGGGGTGTTCGAGGCGCTGGCGGCTGAGTCGGCGCACAGCTCGCTGCCCAGCCTGCGCCCGCTGCTGCTTGTTTTCCCGGAGGATATGCCGAGCCGCAGCGTCAGCGATCAGTTCATGCTCGGTGAACAACTGCTGGTGGCGCCGGTGGTGACTGAAGGCGCGGTCTCGCGTGAGGTGTATTTGCCGCCAGGCAGTTGGCGCCACGCCTTGACCGGCCAGGGCTACAGCGGCGGCGAGCGGGTGACGGTCGCGGCGCCCGTCGGCACGCCGCCGGTCTTCGTCCGCCCGGAGTTCTCCGTCGATCTCGCCGCAGTCCAGTAGTCAGCGCGGTCTGGCACAGCTGGCGGCGCCAGGCGCGTTCGGGCTCCATGTCCCGCGGGTTTTGTGCTTGTATGCGCCCTATGACCGCACCTGAGAACCGCGTCGCTGCTCGTCGTAGCGTGCTGTACATGCCCGGCTCCAACGCTCGCGCGCTGGAGAAGGCTAAGAGCCTGCCCGCCGATGGGCTGATCCTTGATTTGGAGGACGCCACGGCGCCGGACAAAAAGGTCGAGGCCCGCCAGCAGGTGTGCGCGGCGGTCAAGGCCGGCGGCTATGGCAAGCGCGAGTTGATCATCCGCGTCAACGGCCTCGACACCGAGTGGGGCGCGAGCGACGTGCGCGCCGCGGCAGAGGTGCCGTGTGACGCCATCTTGCTGCCCAAGGTAGAGACCAAAGCGCAGATCGCCGACTTGGTGAGCCTGATGCGCGGCGCCGACGCGCGCACCAAGATCTGGTGCATGATCGAGACGCCCCTCGGCGTGTTGAACGCCCAAGACATCGCCAGCGCGCACCCGCTGGTCAGCTGCTTCGTGATGGGCACCAGCGATCTGACCAAAGACTTGCACGCCCAGCACACCAGCCTGCGGCTGCCTATGCTGACTTCCCTGGGGATGTGCGTGCTGGCCGCTCGCGCCTACGACCTAGCCATCCTGGACGGCGTGCACCTCGATCTTGACGACGCCGACGGCTTTCGAGCCAGCTGCGTGCAGGGCCTAGAGCTGGGCTTTGACGGCAAGACGCTGATCCACCCCAAGCAAATCGAGCCTTGTAACCAGGTGTTCGCGCCCAGCCCGGAGGCGGTGGAGCACGCGCGCCGCGTGATCGCGGCGTATGAGGCGGCGGTGGCCGAGGGCAAGAACGTGGTCCTGGTGGACGGCAAGCTCGTCGAGAATTTACACGCAGAAATGGCGCGGCGCTTGGTCGATTTCGCCGCCGCCATCGCGGCGCTCAGCTGACGCCCATGTCAGCCATCCCGACCATCGACGGCCAGCGCGTCTACGAAAATTACAGCCCCGATGAGGCGCGCGGCGACTGGGACGCGATCATCGTCGGCAGCGGCATGGGCGGCATGTCGTGCGCGGCGGCCCTGGCCCACTACGGCCGCAAGGTGTTGCTGCTCGAGCAGCACTACGTGCCAGGTGGCTTCACCCACAGCTTCGCGCGCAAGGGCTTCACCTGGGACGCTGGCGTACACGCCATCGGTGAGATGGGGCCCGGCGAGGTGCCAGGTCAGATGCTGCGTTGGCTCACCGCGGGTCGCGTCGAGATGGTCCCCCTGGGCGATCCCTACGATCGCTTCAGCTTCTTTGATGGCTTCGACTGGGGCCTGCCCGACGACCGCGAGCGCTGGGTCGCCGCGCTAAAGCGCGAGTTCCCTGAGCAGCTGCCAGCGCTAGAGCGTTACCTCGCGGCAGTAGACGAGGCGTCCAAAGCGGCGCTGTTATTCTTCGCCATGAAGTCCCTGCCCGCGGGGGTGGCGGGGGTGGGGCGCGCGGTGCTCGACGGCTTGCAGCGCGCGAAGGTGCTGCGTGGCATGCGCAGCCCGATGTCATGGTGGGAGCTCACCACGGCTGAGGTGCTCGATCTGTGCGACGTGCAGGGCAAGCTGCGCACGGTGCTCACCCTCCACTGGGGCTACTACGGCAGCACGCCCAGCGAGTCGGCGTTCCCCGTCCACGCGCTCACCCACGCTCACTTTTGGAACGGCGCCTACTACCCCAAGGGCGGCTCGAAGGAGCTGGCGGCTCAGCTGCTAGATGTGGTGCGTAAGGCCGGCGGCAAGACGTTGGTCAAGGCCAGCGTCGCTCGGATCCTCGTGGAGAAACAGCGCGCGGTCGGGGTGGAGATGCTCGGCGGGCAGCAGCTGCGGGCCCCGGTGGTGATCTCGGCGGCTGGTGCTAAGTCGACGCTCCGCAGGCTGGTCCCGGCGAGCTTGAGGGACAGCGACTGGGGGCAGGCGATCCTGGCGCTCAAAGACTCGCCGCCTTATATCTGCCTCAACCTGGGCTTTGAGGGTGATATCCGCGCGGCAGGCGCCGCGGCCAGCAATCGTTGGTTCTTCGAGACCTGGGATCAGGAAGCGCGGCTGTGGGACGTGCTGGACAAAAGCGCTCGCGCGCCGATCCTCTACTGCTCGTTTCCGTCGCTCAAAGATCCACTGCACGACCCAGGCCCCAAGAACAAGCACACCGGCGAGTGCGTGACCTTCGTCGACTGGGACGTGTTCGCGCCCTTCACCCAGAGCGAGCTAGGCAGTCGTCCACAGGCCTACGAGGCCCTGAAACAGGACATCGAGCAGCGGCTGGTCGCGCACTTGACTGAGCGCATGCCTGAGCTGATGAAGCTGATGGTGTACTGCGAGCTGAGCTCGCCCATCACCACCCACCACTTTACGGGGGCAAGCCAGGGGGCGATCTACGGTCTGGAGGCCACGCCGGCGCGCTTCACCTGCCAGCAATTGCGCACCCGAACACCGCTCAAGAACTTCTACCTGACGGGGGTCGACGTCGCTTCGCTCGGGGTGGTTGGAGCCATGACCACGGGCATGCTCACCGCAGCCGCGCTGGAGCCGCGGGTTTATCGCCACTTGCTCTAGCCAGCGCTGGAGTGGTTTCCGCCCTCACGTGGATTCGCTATTCCTAACGGATGCGAATCCTCCGCTCGGCTCGCGCTTCACTCGCTCTGCTCTTGGGTGCCTCGCTCGCGCTGGTCGCGTGCGGAGAAGACTCCGCGGCCACGCCAGGCGGAAGCTCGGGTGGTCAAGGCAGCGGCGGCGCGGCGAACGGAGGCTCAAGCGCGGGGCAGAGCACAGGCGGAAGGGTTGACGGAGGCGGCGCGTCGGGCAACGGTGGCGCGGGGGGAACCGGCGGCGGTGGCAGCGGGACCGGCGGCGATGGCGGCACCAGCGGCGGCGGCGGTGGCGCTCCCAGCGGCGGTGCTGGTGGCGGCGGTGGCAGTGGCGGAGGTGGACCGACGCCGATCACGGCGGCTGCAGCCGCCGCAGCCATGACCTGTGGTTTCAACGTAGGAAATACCTTCGAAACCAACCAGCACCCACGCACCCCGACCTCGGTGAACGCGATGATCGATGCGTACTACGAGCAGGGCTACCGCATGCTGCGCATCCCGGTGCGCTGGCTTGATGCAGACTGGGGCGAGGGCTTGCTCGCGGACCCGAGCGGCGTGGTCAACCGCGCCCACCCCCGCCTGGCGAGCCTCACCAGCATCATCGACCACGCGCTGGATCGGGGCATGTACGTGGTCGTCGACGCGCACCACGAGGACTGGTTGTTCACCAACCCGTGGAGCGACGCCCAGCTGACGATCTTTCGCAGCCTCTGGAGCGATATTTGCTCCATCTTTGCCGATCAGGGATATGGGCTGGTGTTCGAGGTCGTCAACGAGCCGCACGGGACGCTGGTGTCAGACGCGGCCGCCGTTCGGGCCCTCAACCAGACCGCGTACGACGTGATCCGTGGCTGCGGCGGCCACAACGCCGAGCGCATCATCGTGATCGACGGGGACGACTGGGGAAGCCCCGCATCCCTGCGGATCACGTGGCCGAGCGTGAGCGACATCCCCGGCGGGGGCAACGATCGCTATCTGATGGGCTCGATCCACTACTATTCTCCAACAGCGCTCACCCACGCGAGCGACGCCGCTGGGATCAACACCGCCTGGACGGCCGAGTCCATTCGAACCTCCCTCGACAAGACTGTGGTGTGGGCCGACGGGCGGCTCCCCATTTACGTGGGCGAGCTCGGCGTCAACTGGGACCAGCACGCCCACCAGATCAACGACAACGTTCGAGGCTGGTACGCCGCCGTCGCGTCGGAGACCCGGAGCCGCGGTTGGGCCTTCGCGCTGTGGGACGACGGGGGCTGGTTTCGCGTCATGGATCGCACGGATCAGACGTTTAACGGCCTGCAGGCAGCCGCCTGCGGCGCCGACTGAGTCGCGCGCTGATGAGGTCGGGCGAGCTGCGGCCTTGTCGTCGACGCTGAAATGCGCTCACTGATGAGCTCCACGTCTCGGTGACGCCAGTGTTCTGGTGGGCGAGCCGCGTGGTTTGAAGTGTCGCGCGGTCCGATAAGGCACCGAGTGGAAGGGGGCTCTCAAGGCTCGCTGTTGTGCATTTAAGTCCGTATGGTAAAACACGCAGAGGTGGACGCCGTGACCTATGCCAAACGCTACTTCGACACCGCCGGGACGGACTTTTAGATGCGCGTTGCTTGGGTCTTGGTGCTGCTGACCAGCGCGTGCGGTGGCGTCGTGAGTGGCGGTCCCAGCGATGCCATGGGTGGTGACGCAGGGGCTGGCTCTGGCGGAGTCGGCGGTAGCAGCGCTGGTGCGGGCGCGGCAGCGTCTGGCGGCAGCGCTACTGGCGGCGGTACGGGTGCATCTGGTGGCAGCGCGGCATCTGGTGGCACGGCGGCATCTGGCGGCACGGCGGCATCTGGCGGCACCACCAGCAGCGTGGTGTGCCCCGAGACCAGCCGCGGGCCGGCGCTGGTTCCTGCGGGGGTCATCGCCGGCGCGGCCTTCTGTATCGACCGCACGGAGGTCACCGAAGAACAGTTCGATGCCTTTTTGCGGGATGTGAAGGAGCCCCACGCGGTGCTAGAGCTAATGCCTGAGGTCTGCGCATACAAGCAGCGCTTCGGGCCGGTGAATTTTCGCAGCAACCTGATCTACCCCATGGGCAACGTAGATTGGTGCGACGCGGCGACCTTCTGCAGTTGGGCAGGCAAGCGCCTATGTCGCGCGGTCGGCGAGCCTGACTATTCGTCCGCCCAACCGACTGCCGCGAACTCGGAGTGGAACTACGCCTGCTCCAACGCTGGCACCCAGCGCTTCCCCTGGGGCAATGACCCCCAGCCGCTGGCTTGCAACGCGCGCTGCCGCGACAACTGCCGCTCCGACCTGCGGGAGAAGGTGGCGACGCGGACCACCTGCCAAGGCGGCATTGAGGGCGTGTACGACTTGGGTGGCAACCAGACCGAGTGGGTGGACTGGTGTGACTTTCGCGACCCGACTTATCGAACTTGCCGGGTACAGGGCGGCTTCTGGCACGACCGCAGCATCGCTCATGAGTCGGACGACGACGCAGGCGACTGCCAAACGAACGATTCCCACCCCATCAGTCAGGCGTGGGATGAGCTTGGCTTTCGTTGCTGCGCAGACGCGGCGCTGGAGTGAGTTGCGGGCGGCTCTGGAGTGAATCAAGCGCCACGATCCTCCGCAGCCTGCATCAGTTGACCGCATTGCCACGTGGCGATTGGTAGACCATTCGTAGTGCATCCGCGCAGTGCAGCACGTCCGTTCGCCCTGCTCGCATGGACCCGGGGCGCAGCTGGGGTAGTGCCCTGCGGATTAGGTCTACACACCTGCCTCGCGCCGGTACTCAAAGCCGTCTGTGACGTCGACGTGCTGCGTAAGCTGTTCGCGACCTTCGGCCCGTTCGGCGTCACTCAAATTCAGGGCCTCTCTGCCAGGATGCGGTCCACGTTCAACATCGCGGCGGGGTGTACCACGAGCGGGATCACGCTCTTCCGCGGACGAAGTCATGAGCAAGCTCCGCGCTCACTGGTGACCGAGACCTTGGGCCACGGCGATCCGTTCAGGCGCTCGCCGCGTTCGTTGACGCTGTTCGCATGGCCTTGGGTAGCAGATGGTGTAATGCCTTGCGGATCAGGCTCTCCGCCGTGAGCTCAGCCCCGCCCGCGCCCACGTGGGAGATCGAATCGTGGGAGCACTTGCAGCTCCGAAGCACTGCGTCCACGGCGCGACGCGCCTCGCCTTGTTTGTAGCCCTGAAGCCAGGCACCCCGCAGCAGCCGTGATGGCGGTGCATCACTAGAGCACCGATCCAGTGAGCGGACCGGTTGGGCCCCGATCCCCTCGATTTCGTCGGTTGGCAAACTGATCGTGCCTCCCGCGCGCCGCGCGACTCCCCACGCAAAGCGCTCTTAGATCGCGTTTTCCCCAGGATCTAGGGGTGGAAACTGGCTACTGGTTGGCGCGGCGCAGTTTCGGCTTCAAGCCGCACCTGGGTCCGCTAGGCTCGGCGCATGCACAGCGTACCGGCGTTCGAGACCCAGGAGACTGAGGCTGCGCTTGGCGGCTGCCAGCGCGTGGACATGATCCGTGAGGATCTTGATGCCAGGCAAGGACACGATGCACGCCTCTCCTGAGTCCTGGCTTCGGCCGCTGCTTGAGCCGTTTCGGCTTGGTCCGCTACGGCTCGCCAACCGCGTGCTGATGGCCCCCATGACCCGCAATTACTCCCCGGGAAATATCCCCGGCGATGACGTGGGGGCTTACTATGAGCGCCGCGCGCTAGGCGGCGTTGGGTTGATCTTGACCGAAGGCACGCTGGTCGATCACCCAGCTGCATCGGCTTATCCCGATGTGCCGTTTTTTCACGGGGAGCAAGCGCTCGCTGGCTGGAGCCACGTGGTCCAGCGCGTGCACCAGGCAGGCGGCAAGATCGCGCCGCAGCTGTGGCACTGCGGCAGCGTGCGCCGCCTCGGGATGCCGCCGGACCCGAGCGTGCGCGGCGTCGCTCCTAGCGCCGTCGCGCACCCTGGCGTGCAGCCCGACTTGAGCGTCCCCGCGGAGCCAGGGGACGTGCCCCACGCGCTCACCGAAGCTGAGCTGGCCGAGGTGATCGCGGCGTTTGCTCGCGGCGCGACGGCCGCCCATCGCCTTGGTTTTGACGCTGTAGAACTGCATGGCGCCCACGGCTACTTGATCGATCAGTTCTTTTGGGATCGCACCAATCAGCGCCGCGATGGCTACGGCGGTGACTTCGTGCAGCGCACGCGCTTCGCCGCGGAGTTGGTGCGCGCGGTGAGAGCCGCGGTGCCAGCTGGGTTTCCGCTGATCTTGCGCTTTAGTCAGTGGAAGATCGGTGGGTATCGCGACCGTTTGGTTGCGACGCCGTCAGAGCTCGAGCGCTGGCTCGCGCCCCTAGTTGACGCGGGGGTTAGCGTCTTTCACTGCAGCACACGACGCTATCACCAGCCCGAGTTCGAGGGCTCGGAGTTGAACCTCGCCGGCTGGGTCAAGCAGCTGACTGGCAAGCCCACCATCAGCGTCGGTTCCGTGGGGCTTGACACTGACTTCTTCCGCACCAACGTCGGTGCTGGGACGGGCGTCGCGTCGATTCAGCCGTTGCTCGACCGGCTTGAGCGCGGCGAGTTCGATTTGGTCGCTGTAGGGCGCGCGCTGCTCGCCGATCCCGAGTGGCTCTTGAAGCTGCGCTCGGGGCGCGCGGAGAGCATTACCCCATACACCAAGCAGTCCGAGGGACGCCTCTGGTAGCGGCGGCTCGCTTGCTGCTCACGCTCAGCCCCAGACGCCTGGGTCGCGAGGCCAGCCTGGCCCTTACGTCTGCTCTTTGGTCTTCAAGAACTGGATCTTAGGCCACTCTTTCTGGGTGGTCTCTAGGTGCCAGTTGTTGCGCGCCAAGAACACGGGGGCGCCGTCATGGTCTTCGGCTCCAGCGCCGCGGTTGCCGTCGATGAAGCGCTTGAGTTCCAGCTGGTCGTCGCAGTCGACCCAGCGGGCGGTGTGCAGCGCGGTGCCTTCGAAGTGAACCGGGATTTCATATTCCGTACGGATGCGATCTGCGAGCACTTCGAACTGGAGCGCCCCCACCACCCCCACGATCCAGTTGCCTCCGATGGTGGTCTTGAACACGCGCGCAGCGCCTTCTTCTGCTAGCTGCAGCAGGGCTCGCCCCAGGTGCTTGCTGCGCATGGGGTCATCGGCGCGCACCGACTGGAGCAGCTCTGGAGCGAAGCTTGGCACGCCCGTGAACACGATGTCCTCGCCTTCGGTGAGCGTGTCGCCGATGCGCAGGTTGCCGTGGTTAGGCACCCCGATGATGTCCCCTGGCCAGGCTTCTTCCGCGATCTCCCGGTCTTGACCTAGGAACGTCAGCGGGTTGTGGATCGCCATGACCTTGCCGCTGCGCGCGTGCTTTAGCTTGGCTCCGCGCTGAAAGTGACCCGAGCAGATGCGCACGAACGCGATACGATCGCGGTGCCTCGAGTCCATGTTCGCCTGGATCTTGAACACGAACGCGCTGACTTTGTTTTCGCTGGGATCCACCGGGCGAGACTTTGTGGGCTGCGGCCTGGGGCTAGGGGCGTCCCTGGCCAGGCCATCTAACAGGGCGCGCACCCCAAAATTGACCAGCGCGCTGCCGCAGTACACCGGGGTCAGGTTGCCCTCCAGGTAGGCCTCGGCGGTGAAGGGCTTGCACAAGCCCTTTGCCATCGCCACCTCTTCGCGCAGGGTGGCGAGCACCGCGGGGTCGAGCAGCTTGTCTGCCTCTGGGTTGTCGATGCCGTCGATGACCTTGCCTTCGCTGGCCACGTCGCGGGTGCGCTTGTCCATCAGCACGATGCGATCCGCAGGGATATTGTAGTAGCCCACGAAGCGGTCGCCCATGCCGATAGGCCAGGTCACCGGCGTGACCTCGAGCTGCAGATCTTGCTCGACCTGGTCGAGCAGCTCGAGCACCTCCCGCGCTTCGCGGTCGAGCTTGTTGATGAAGGTGGTGATGGGCATGTCGCGCAAGCGGCAGACTTCGAACAGCTTGCGCGTCTGGGTCTCGATGCCCTTGGCTGCGTCGAGCACCATCACCGCTGAGTCGACGGCGGTCAGCGTGCGATAGGTGTCTTCGCTGAAGTCCTCGTGGCCTGGCGTGTCGAGCAGGTTAAACGTGCGGCCAGCGTACTCGAACGTCATGGCAGCCGACGTCACCGAGATCCCGCGCTCGCGCTCGACCTTCATCCAGTCGGAGCGCGCACGGCGCTGCTCACCTCGCGCCTTGACCGCCCCCGCCATCTGGATGGCTCCGCCGAACAGCAGCAGCTTTTCCGTGAGGGTAGTCTTGCCGGCGTCCGGGTGGCTGATGATCGCGAACGTGCGACGTCGCTCAATTTCCTGCTGAAGCTTGCTCATGGCCGTCAATCGCGGGCTGCTTAGCACGGGTTGGCGCAGCGCGCTGGGGAGAAGCTGCGCCAGGGCCAGCGGCGTCGCGTCGGCTGATGAATTCCGGCTCTAGCGCCAGCAACTGGTTCGACGCGGGTGATCCGCGCTACATGTAGCGTGATGACACCGAGCTCTAGGGACTCAGGCTCAGTCAGGCGACGCATCGACTTAGCGCTGCGTGATGGACTGGTCTCGCGCTGGCCGTTCCCCGAAGACGCTCAGAGCCAGCTAGTGCTTGAGGCGGCTGGGGTCGGGAGCTGGACCATCAGCAGCCGCGCGGGAAAGGTGATCGCGGAGCCCGGCTCGGTGCGCCGACCCACGGCGACGGTCTACGTCGACGCTGCGACCCTGGCTGAGCTGCTGGAGGGCATGCACTCGGGCGTTGAGCTCTGGCTGAAGGGGTTCGTCCGCGTTCGCGGCTCGATCGCCCTCGCCTTGAAGCTCGAGGCGCTCCTCAAGGGGCCGCGTCCGCTCCACTACGCTCGACCCCGCCGGGTGCAGGTCGCAGGCATCGACACCTTCGTGATGGAAGCTGGGGTGGGGGCGAGCGACAAGCTGCCGGTCGTCCTGCTCCACGGGCTGGGCGCGACCGGGGCGTCGATGCTACCGACGCTGCCACCGCTCGCCAAGGAGCACCGGGTGATCGTGCCTGATTTGCCTGGCTTCGGTGAGACTGGTAAGCCGCTGATTGCTTACCATGCGGAATTTTTTGCGAGGTGGGTGGTCGATTTGCTCGACGCGCTGGGCATCGAGCGCGCGGTGCTGATCGGCAACTCAATGGGTGGGCGTATCTCGCTCGAGGTAGGGCTCAAGTACCCTGATCGAGTCGGCAAATTGGTGCTCTACTGTCCAGCGGTCGCGTTTCGGAAGTTGAGGCAGCTGGTCCCGCTGGTGCGGCTGGTGCGGCCAGAGCTGGGGGCGCTGCCGCTGCGCATCCCCCGATCGGTGGTGATGAGGCTGATGCAGCAGATCTTCTCGCGCCCTGATCGCGTCCCTGCGCCGTGGTTCGACGCAGCCGCCGACGAGTTCTTTCGAGTGTTCGCCACGCGGCGCGGCCGCATCGCGTTGTTCTCTGCCGCACGGCAAGTTTACCTAGATCACCCTTGGGGTGAGCTCGGGTTTTGGGAGCGGCTCGCCGAGCTACAGCCGCCAGCGCTGTTTGTCTGGGGCGATCGCGACGTGTTGGTTCCGAGCGGCTTTTCTCGCCACGTGGAAGAAGCGCTCCCCCGCGCGAAATCGGTGGTGCTTCAAGACTGCGGGCACGTGCCTCAGTTCGAACTGCCAGAGGTGCTCCACTCGCTGGTGCGAAACTTCCTGCGCGAGCCGCAGACCCCAGGTATTGTATCCGCGACTTGACCTGGCTTGCGCGGGGTTTCCACTGAGCTAAAGTCCGGCACCAAATGCCAAAGCCCTCCGATGATGAGGTGCCCGAGCCAGCACCAGGCGCCATCAAGACGCCAGCTGAGCGCGTGGCAGCGCCTGATGACGGGACTACCCACGGCGCGACGACAGGCGCGCCAGCGTGGATCTTCGCGGGCTGGGGTCACGCCACCCGGCTGACCGATCTTGAGTCAGCCGCGCCAGCGGTGGGCTATGGACGGCAGGCTCCAGCGCACAAGCTCGGCCAGTGGAGCTCCACGGCGATCTGCGGAAACGACATCACGTCCAGCGTGTTGTACGTCGCGGCGCTGTGTACGCTAGCGGCGGGCGTCTACGCGCCCATCGCCCTGGCGATGGTCGGCTTAGTGCTGTACCTGTTTCGGCGCATCTACGCGGAGGTGGGGTCTGCGCTGCCGCTCAACGGCGGCGCGTACAACGTGCTGCTCAACACCACCAGCAAAGGCAAGGCGTCGGTCGCCGCTTGCTTGACGTTGTTGTCATACGTCGCCACCGCGGTGATCAGCGCCAACGAAGCGACGCACTACGCTCACCACCTCGCGCACGCGGTGCCGATCATGGTCGGCACCGTCGTGCTGCTGGCCCTGTTCGCGCTGCTCAACATCATCGGCATCACCGAGAGCGCAGTGGTCGCGTTGGTGATCTTCGTGCTGCACATCACGACGCTTATTTTCCTCACGGTAGCAGCTGCGCGCTACGCCTATCATGACGGCTTCGCGACCTTCGCTGAAAACGGGCGTCATCCGCCGCAGGGTGGCCTGCTCCGCGCTCTGTTCTTTGGGTTCGCCGCGGGGATGCTCGGCATCAGCGGCTTCGAGAGCTCGGCGAACTTCATCGAAGAGCAACAGCCAGGCGTGTTCGTGAAGACGCTGCGCAACATGTGGGTCGCGGTCTTCGTGTTCAACCCGCTGATCTGCTTCCTCGCGCTCAGCATGCTGCCCACCAGCAGCTTCGGCGAGTACCAGACCGCGCTGCTGAGTGAGATGGGCACGCGCGCGGTCGGACCCTGGCTCGCCTCTTGGGTCAGCGTCGACGCGGTGCTGGTGCTCTCTGGCGCGGTGCTCACCAGCTACGTCGGGGTGACCGGGCTGGTGCGCCGGATGGCGCTCGATCGCTGTCTGCCTCAGGGCTTGCTCCGGGAAAACAAGCGCTTCAAGACCCCACACTGGATCATCTTCGCGTTCTTCGCCGTGTGCTGTTCGATTTTGTTCATCACCAACGGTGACGTCGGCACCTTGGCAGGCGTGTATACCATTTCGTTTCTGGGCGTGATGCTGCTCTTTGCCCTAGGGAATCGCCTATTGGCCATCAAGCGCGCGCGGCTGCCGCGTGAGGTGCGCGCCAGCTGGCCGACCGTGATCGTCGCCGGCATCGCCGTAGCGTTCGGGCTGGCTGGCAACCTGGTTAGGTCGCCCGAGCAGGCGCTGATCTTCGCGGCTTACTTCGCGGTCGCCGCAGCGGTCGTTGGTACCATGTTCATGCGCGTCCGCATCTTGCAGATCTTGCTCTTGATGGGGCAGGCGCTGCACGCCTTCGTGCAACGCTTTAATGATCGAATCGCCAGCTGGACGACCCGCAGCATCACCGCGATCAACAGCCAGGCCATCGTGTTCTTTACCCGAGGAGACGGCCCCGCCAACCTGCGCCGGGCGATTGAGTACGTGCTCGCCAATGAGCACACCACGAACCTCAAGGTGGTCCACGTCTACCGAGAGGAGGGCGAGATCCCACCTCGACTCGCCGACCAGCTGAGGGCGCTGGACGAGATCTATCCGGAGATCCGCATCGATTTCATCGCCGTACGGGGCAAATTTGGACCGGAGCTGATCGAGCAGCTGTCGCGCCACCTGAGCGTTCCAAAGAACTACATGTTCATCGGTTGCCCCGGGGATCGCTTCCCGCACCAGCTCGCAGATCTAGGTGGCGTGCGCCTGATCGTGTAGCTTGTAGGGGGCGGTGGGCTACCGTACACTCCGAGCGCAGAAGCAGTAGATGACGGCGCGAAAGAAACACCCGATGGAGACGCGAGCGAGCACTAGCTCGAGCGGGAGCCGGCGTAAGGCCCCGCCTCCGCTGCCCGCCTCCGCTGCCGAGCTTGGAGCCACGGTCGATCTGGGCGCCGCGGCAGCGCCCGCATCTCTCTCGGCCCTGGCTGCCCTGGACACAGGTGACATTGATCACCGCTGGGATGCAGACCCCGCGGACGCACCAGTTACGCCACCTCCTACGACGCGTAGGCCAGCGCGGGTCAAACCTACGGCGGTTGCCACGCGCAAGTCAGCCGGCGGCGGCCAGCCGCCACAACACAGCCGTCCAAGGGAGCTCGCGCCGACCCTGCTCGATCTCGACCCGCTACAGTATGATGTCGAGGGCGCGGGCGAGCCGCGCTCAAGCCAGCCCACGCTGCCCGACATCGATCCGCTGCGTTACGATCGGAACGAATAGCGACTAGAGTAGCTGAGTGAGCCGCGCCGAGCTGATCCAGACCGCGCTACAGCAGGTGCTGGGCGCCGTGGTGTTGCTCGACCCGCGCTTGAAGATCGTCGAGCGCACGCTGGAAGCGGAGCGCTTGGTGGGCAGCAAGCTCCCGCTGGGCGCGCTGGCGACACGCGTGCTCTGCGGCAACTCCAGCGACCGGCCCATCGCCGACGCGCTGGCGGCAGGCAAAGCGGTCAGCGGCAGCATCACCCGCACGGATGCCCTCGGTGTCGATCGCGGGATACATATCCGCGCGCTACCACTCGGCGCGCCACTGCTAGGCTGGATATTGCTGCTTGAGCCAGAGGCGAGTGACGCGTTGGCGAGCGACGTGGTGAATTTTCATGGGATCCTGACCCGCGATCCCCGGATGAAGCTGCTCCTCGCGGATGTCGTGAAGGTCGCCCGCGCTGAGTCGAGCGCGTTGGTGCGCGGCGAGACAGGCAGCGGCAAGGAGTTGGTCGCCACGGCGCTCCACGCCGAGTCGGGGCGCGCGCGCGGTCCGTTTCGCGCCTTGAACTGCGCCGCGCTGTCACCGCAGCTGCTAGAGAGCGAGCTGTTCGGACACGCTCGCGGCGCGTTCACCGGAGCGACCCGTGACTACGAAGGTCACTTTCGTCTGGCCGATGGTGGCACGCTGTTCCTGGATGAGGTCGCCGAGCTGCCCCTAGACCTGCAAGCCAAGCTGCTGCGGGTGCTGCAGGAGAAGAGCGTGCTCCCGGTGGGGGCTCGGCGCGCGATCGCGGTGGACGTGCGCGTCGTGGCGGCCACTCATCGCTCACTCCGCGCCGAGGTAGCCGCTGGGCGGTTCCGAGCGGATCTTATGTACCGGCTGCGCGTGATCCCGCTGTTCTTGCCCCCGCTGAGGGAACGGGGTCAGGATATTGAGCTCTTGTGTACGCACTTCGTCGCGAGCTGGAACCAGCGCTCGGTGCGGCGCGTCAGCCGAGTGGCTGAGGGGGCGCTGCGCGCGCTGCGCAGCTATGCTTGGCCTGGCAACGTCCGCGAGCTGCAGAACGCCATCGAATATGCCTTCGTCATGGGCAGCGGCTCGGTGATCACCGAGGCTGATCTGCCCCCGGAGGTGCGCGGCGATCCAGCGCCGGTGCTGAGCCACGAGAGCGCGCAGCCCAAGGCAGGCGGCGGTGCTTCGAGTATCCACCCGGAAGCAGACAAGCTGCTGCGCGCGATCGATCAGGCGGGAGGAAATCGCGAACGAGCGGCTCAGCACCTGGGCATCAGCCGGACCACGCTGTGGCGTAAGCTCAGGCGCTATGGAGTCGAGAGCGGTTGACTAGCGGCTTTGGTCTCTCCGCCGCTCCGGCGTGTCAGCAGCTGAAAGCCAGCCATGCCTGCCAGCATCGCGGCGGTGAACACCCAAGCGCGGCCACTTCCGCTGGCGCTGGCGACGATCGCTGGACCCGGGCAATAGCCAGCCAGACCCCAGCCGGCGCCGAACAGCGCGGAGCCCACGAGCAACCTGCGATCGATTCCATCCTGACCTGGGACGTGAAACGCGGGGGAATACAGCGGCGACTGGCGCCTGAGGATCAAGCGAAACAGCACGAAGTGGACAGCCACCGCGCCACCCATCACCAGCAT
Organism: uncultured Polyangiaceae bacterium; assembly: GCA_964551615.1. Lineage (GTDB taxonomy): Bacteria > Myxococcota_A > Polyangia > Polyangiales > Polyangiaceae > JAHBVY01. Next base: position 30,095 of record CAZKDY010000039.1, on the reverse strand, counting down.
CAGGCTGGGGTCCCAGTTGCCGGTGAAGTCTAAGAAGCCGATCACCTTCGCGGGTTGGGTCATCCCGCCCAGCACGAGCCCGACGGCGAACACCACGCCCGCGATGAATGGCCACAGGTGCTTCACGAGATGCCTCCCAAGAGGTGGGTTGTCAGGTAGGTGCTGATGGCACCTGTGGTGATGAAGGTCATCGTCGCGACCAGGGAGCGCCGGGAGATGCGGCTCAGCCCGCACACCCCGTGGCCGCTGGTGCAGCCGCTGCCCAAGCGCGCTCCGAAGCCTACGAGTAGCCCCGCGGCAACGACCATCGGCGTGCTGCGCTCGACGCGGACCACGAAGTCAGACGGGGCCAGCAGCCACATCACCAACCCACCAGCGACGAGGCCAACTAGGAACTTGAGACGCCAATCGCTGCGCGTCGTGTCGCCGCTCAGCACGTCGCCCACGATGCCGCTGATGCCGGCGATTCGGCCGTGACTCAGCAGCAACATCGACGCGCTGATGCCGATCAGCGCGCCGCCAAGTGCGGACATGCCAGGGGTGAAGGAATCGAATGCGATGTTCATAGATCAACTCAGAGCCAGTGCTAGGAGAGGGGGCCAGGGGGCGGGTGGGTCAACTGGGTCAACTGGACCAAACGGCTCAACTTGGCGCGTTCTCTAGCACATGGTTGTAGGCCAGCATCCCGCCCTCCAAGTTTGCGACCTGCTTGAAGCCGAGCGCCAGTAGATCTTGAGCTGCCACCGCCGAGCGGCGACCGGAGCGGCAGACGATCAGCAGCGCCTCATCCCGTGGCCAGTCTTGGGCGACCAGCGCGACGGTGGACAGCGGGACCAACTCGGCTCCCGCGAGGTGACCCAGATCACCCGTGAACTCGGCCGGTTCGCGTACGTCGATGATGCGCGCGTCGGGTGTCGACCGGACGAAGTCCGCTGCCTCCAACTGGAAATAGCCAGCGCCCGCCTGCGGCGTGCCAGCGAACGCCGTCGGCGGCATGCCGCACACTCGGTTGGCGCGCACGGCCTCGTCGATACGTGCAGGTTTTGCCAGTTGCAAGTTATCCATCAGCTCAATGAACTGCTGCTTCGTACGGTTGGCTAGCCGCGGGTTGTGCGCGCGTTCTTCACCTACGCTGCTCTGCGTGTGTCCGCGGTAGTCATGCCCTGGGAACACTTTGGTATCCGCAGGGAGTTGAAACAGGACATCATGGATTGAGTCGTACAGCGTCGCGGCGTCGCCGTTCTGAAAATCCGTGCGGCCGCAGCCGCGGATCAGCAGCGCGTCTCCAGTGAACACGGCATCTCCCACCAGGAAGCTGAGGCTGTCATCGGTGTGCCCTGGCGTGCCGAGCACCTTGATCTCTAGGTCGCCGAGGGGAAGCGCCTCGCCGTGGGAGACGTGCCGCAGGGCACACACCGCGCCGCCTACCCCCGCGACGCTCTGGGCCTGGGTCCGCTCCACGATCTCGCCTGCTGCCGTGACGTGATCGGCGTGGACGTGGGTGTCCAGCACGTAGGCCAGGCTGAGGCCAAGCTCCGAGACGAGCTGCAGGTCACGTTCGATCTGCTCCTTGACGGAGTCGATCAGCGCGGCCTGACCAGATCGAGGGTCTGCGATCAGGTAGGTGTAGGTTGAGCTGTCGCGATCGAAGAGTTGACGCAGGATCATGGTGTCTCCCAATTTCCGCCTGTGGAGGCGGGAGCAAGCAACGATTCGCGCCTGCGGAGGCGCAAACAGCAAACGATTTCCTGGCCTGGCGTGCCAAGCACCAGGCTGTCTCGCAAGCACCGTGCCACCCATCAACCGAGGCGGCGCCCTGCGTCGCCGTGGAGCGATGACTTCGACCTGGAGCCGAATGGTTCAGTCTGTTGCAGCGACGTTGCATTCCGTTTCACTCAGCGTAGCGCTTGCCGTTCGCAGTCAGGTCTCGTACGGCTTGTCGGACCAACGCCGCTTGGCACGCGACTCGCAACGAGGCTGTCCCAGTCTAAGGGCTGATTGAGGTTCTATGCTGGTTGTTGCATTGGTGTTGGCCGGGTTGATCGGCGTCTCTCTCGGGTTGCTCGGAGGTGGCGGTTCGATCCTGACCGTGCCGATCCTGACCTACGTGGTCGGCGTCGACGCCAAGCAGGCGATCGCGATGAGCTTGGTGGTGGTTGGCTTCACCAGCGCAGCAGCCACCTTGCAGCACGCGCGGGCTGGCAACGTGAACTGGCGCATGGGGTTTTTTTTCGGCGCCTCCAGCATGCTGGGGGCGTTCGCCGGCGGGCACATCGCCAAATACATCCGTGGGGAAATACTGCTAGCTGGCTTTGGTGCCATGATGCTGCTCGCGTCGCTGGCGATGCTCAGGGGCAGGAAGCAGCGGGCCGCTGGACCGGGTCAGTCCCTCTGGTGGGTCCCCATCGAAGGCGTGGCGTTCGGGCTGGTGGTGGGGTTGATCGGCGCCGGAGGTGGTTTCTTGGTGGTCCCCGCGCTGGCGCTGCTGGGTGGCCTGCCAATGAAACACGCCGTCGGCACGTCGCTGTTCGTGATCGCGATGAACTCCTTCGCAGGAGCCGCTGGGCACCTTGGGCATGTCTCCATCGACTGGGTGCTGACGCTGGGTTTCGCGGCTGCTGCGGTGGCTGGCAGCTTCGTGGGCATGGGCCTGTTGACTCGGGTGCGCGCGGACACCTTGCGCAAGGTGTTTGGCGGATTCGTGCTGCTGATGGGCATTGGCGTGCTCGGAGCAGAAGCCTTCAAGGCGCAGCTGTTAGGGCTCTTGCCCATCGCGGTGCTCGGCGGTCTGACCCTGTTGGGCGCGGCGCTGTACACGCGCCGCTCCGCCTCCAGCACCGAAGGCTGAGCTTGGTCTTGGCGCGGCGGGCCTGGGGTGGCCTGCGCCGAGCAAAAGCCCCGCGCTGCGACGGAGGTGGTTCACAACGCCGGGGGATTCTCCTACATACGCTTTTGCATGACTCAGTTCTCATCGCTGCCGGGCCCGTTGCTCCGGCTGGCGGGCCTTGTCTCCGGGATCCTGTGCTGGGGCGCTTCAGCGTCCGCCGCGCCTGGCACGTGTGTGACGACGTCACACACCGCGAGCGGACCCACGCCCGCTGTGGTGCTGGCCGGCGATCCCCAGCTGCCAACCCACCCCTTGGTGCTCGGCCTTGGGCGCTGCATGCGCTTGGAGCTGACTGGGACTGCGCGGTTCCGTACGGAACGTTTGCCTGACGTGACGCTGGACGCCCAGGGCGGCCAGGCTCCGGCGAGCTGGGTCACTTCACCCCTCGTGCGCCTTGGCCTGAGCTTCGATACGGGGCGGCGGTTGGGCGATTTCTCGGCTCGCGCCGAGTACGAGCACGAGCTGCTGAATGGTGACTCTGGGGGATCGGACGTGCCGGCTGGCCGCAGCTATCCCGGCCACGCGGCTCGCGAGCCGCTGCTGCGCAAAGCCAACCTCGCCCTTCGCCACAGCAATGACGTCGGGTTGAAGCTTGGGTTCGACACCAGCCACTGGGGTATGGGTCTGCTCGAGAATGATGGGGCTCACGACCCCGAGCCGGGCAGCGCGCGCTTTTCAGATCCGCGAGGTGGCGATCGGATCCTGGAGGCCCGCCTGACCACAGGGCCGGCTCGGATCACCGGCATCACGGCATACCTGGCGCTCCAGCAGGTGCTCGACGACGAGTGGGTGATCGCCGCTGGCGAAGAGCAGGGGCTCAGGCGCGACGAGCGATCTCAGCGCGCCGTGGCCGGCGTGCAGATGGGGGGCGATGATCTCGACCACATCGCAACACATATCGCGTGGCGTCGTGACGAGTCAGCGACGGGAGCACAAGCGTCGTACGGCGTCTTCGACGCGAGCGCCGTGATGGGCGCTGACGCAGGGGATGGCTTCCTGGTGTTTGAGGCAGAGCTGGCGTACCAGCACGGGAGGACGGACCTCGCGGCGACCAGCCTGCGCGCCCCACAAGATCTGCGGGCCTTTGGCGCCTCGTTCCGGACCACCTTCAGCCTAGAGCGCGTGACCACCGCGCTGGATCTGTTGTTCGCCAGCGGTGACTCAGACCCAGATGACGGCGTCGTGACTGGGTTCCGTGCGGATAAGAACTATGAGATGGGCGTGGTGTTGTTCCGGCAGGTTATCAGCGCTCAATCTGCGCGCAGCGTGGCCACCGCGGGGGGGGTGGCGGGCGCGCCGATCCGAAACACAGAGCGCATCGCGGACGACGGGCGTATCGGCAACAGCATCGTGCTGTTTCCGCGACTCGGCTACCGGCTCCTGCCAGGCCTCGACGCGTACGCGGGTGTGCTGTTTGCCTTCGCCGCGGTGACCCCGACTGATGCGGCCAACGCGCGCGTCGCGGGCGGCGCCGCGCAGAGCGTGCTGGGCGCGACGCCTGGAGGCTATTGGGGGACGGAGTACGATCTCGGCGCGCGTTTCCGTGGCCTGCTCTGGGGCAGCCTGTTGACGGTCGGCGGTGAGGTGGGGGTCGCCGAGCCGGGCTCGGCGATGCGCGGCGGAGCGAACCCAGCGGTCGGCGCGGGTCAAGCGACCGCTGTCGGCGCGCGAGCGTTCGCGAACTACGACTTCTAAGAGCCGGCCCTCGGGTTGCGACCTGAGGAAGACGCAGCGCTCGGCGGCTAGTTGACCCGCGCGCCGAAGCAAGCACCGCGCGGCCTTGCGTTTTGCGTTGAGTGGCCCAGGCTTGAGGGTGCTGTCAGTCCTGCCGCTGCTAGGCGCCCTGCCGCTGCTAGGCGCCCTGGTGGCCCCAGCCGAGATCGCGGTGTACACCATGGGTCCCGGCGAGCACGTGTTCGAACGCTTCGGTCACGCGGCTATCTGCGTAGAGCACCCAGTTCCTGCGGCCACCCCCGCGCCCAAACCAGCAGCTGACCGCTGCTACAACTACGGGACCACGGACTTTCAGACCCCGCCGCAGAAGATCGGCTGGGATTTTATACGTGGAAAGGCGCGCTTCTGGGTGTCCGTCTGGTCGCGAGAGCGCATGTTGCAGGCGTACATCGCCGCAGATCGGGATATTTATCGGCAGGTGCTGGCCCTGCAGCCCGCGGAGCAAGCGCGCCTGGTGCAGCTCTTGGAGCAGGACAGCCAAGAAGCGAACCGCTACTATCGCTATCATCACTTCGACGACAACTGCACCACCCGCGTCCGTGACGTGGTGGATCAGGCGGTCGGGGGTCGATTATTAGCGCACGGAAAAGATGACGTCGGCGCGACGCGCCGGGAGCTCGGCGCGGTAGGACTAGCTGAGTGGCCGGCCGCGCTGGCGGTTGGGCAGGTCTTCGCTGGTCCACGCCTCGATCAGCCGCTCCAAGTGAGAGAAGCCATGTTCATGCCGAGCTACCTCCGGCGAGGGCTGGAGTCGGAGCTGGGGGCCAAGCCCCTGCTCGTGTATCGGCGTAAGGGAGCTGCGTTCGAGCAGCGACCAGGCGCCACCTGGCCGTTCTTTGTCCTGCCTGCTGCTGTGTTGATGCTAGCAGCTGCGGCGGCGGTGCTCGCCCAGCGGCGCATCCGCTTGGCGGCTGGAGTGGTCGGCTTGCTGCTCGGGCTGTTGGGGTGTGCGGTGTGGGGCTTGAGCCTCTCGGCAGAGATGAACGAGCTGCGCGTGAATCAGGCCATGCTCCTGTTCTGGCCCAGCGATTTGGCGCTGCCGCTGCTGGCAGCTGGGGCGAGGCGGGTCTACTCCAGGTTACGGGCGCTGGGCGCGCTGTTGGTGCTCGGGCTGCTTGGCCTCGGCCTGCTGACTCAGCCGCTCGGGCCGGCTTCGCTGTTGGTGCTGCTGCCTTTCCTCTCGTTCGCGGCGGAGCGCGGGTTTTCGCGGGCCCGCGTCGGTCGCTGAGCTGTGGCCGAACAAGTCGCGCGCAGCCAGCAATTCGGGCGTTGAACAAGCTTTTGCTATGCTCGCGAGATGGCTTCCCGACATCGCCGCGGCGACCTGAACAGCGCGCGAGCTAGCGACGAAAAACTCATTGAGTTCAGTCATTTAGGCGCCAGCCTTGGGTCCAGGTTGGCGCTCGCCGCAGGCGCCATAGGGGCCTTGGCTGGTTGCGGCCAGTCGGTGCGTGAAGCCATCGCCCCCCAGCCTGCTGCCGCACAGCCAGAGGTCGTGGGTGTCGCAGAGCCAGCCGCGGCGGAGCCTGTCAGCGCAGAGCCTCCGCCGCCTGTTGCGCCACCCCCGTTCGCGGGCTGGGTGATGGCGATAGACCATGGTATCCGTGCGGATAAGTCCGGGCAGGGGCAGTTCCTCGCCCCGCGCTACCATGGCAAACACAACGGGGTCGACCTGCTGGCGCCCATCGGCACGCCGGTGTTGGCAGCCTGCGCTGGTCAGGCCACCCGCGGGGTGATGGGCGGGTACGGCAAATGGGTAAAGCTAGTCTGCCGGCTCCCGAGCGAGTGGGTTGATGGCTACGTGTCGGTGTTCTATTCTCACCTCTCCGAGCAAGTGGATTTCGGTGAGGCTGGGCGCGACGTGAAGCTAGGTGAGACGCTGGGTCGTGTGGGTAAGACAGGCAACGCCGCGGGAGCCAGCGTCATGCCGCATCTGCACCTTGAGCTGATCGTCCACGCCACAGAAAAGGCGGCGCGGGCCGAGACCCACTCAGGCCGCGACCAGAGCAACGACGTCGCGGCTGACGCCTTCGTCGAGCGCTTGGATGAGCGTTGCCTGAACCCGCTCGGGCTGAAGGCGCGTTCGGGGATGCGCCGTGAGCGCCGCCTCGACCCCTATCTCGTCCTCGGCTGCCTGGGAGCGGAGAAGCCAGCGTATCAGCCAGCGCCTGGCGCGCTGCGGGGCGCGAGCTCGCCTTGGCATGACCACTATGACGCGAACAAAACCGACGCCGACTCTGCGCCCTTCGTGCCGTCAGTTGGCTCGGGTGAAGCCGCGATGGAAAGTCGAGCTACCGTGCGGCAACTTTTGGCTGTGCGCGCTGAGCGTGAAGACCAGCCATGAGTAACACGATGGAGTTAACGGCCGCGGGCTTGACGGACGTCGGCAGGCGCCGCAGCCACAACGAAGACCACGTGGTGGTGCGCCCTGATCTGGGGCTGCTGGTGGTCGCCGATGGAGCAGGCGGCCACAACGCTGGCGAGGTCGCGGCCAAGCTCGCCTGTACCAGCATCGCCAACTACGTCGGCGCCACGGTGCGCAAGGCCTGGGACACGCCCGACTACGATCGATTTGGTCTGGCGAGCGACGCCCGGCGCTTGGTCGCTGCGGTGCAGAAGGCCAACCGCGATGTAGTCGAGATCTCACGCACCCACGGCATGTACAAGGGCATGGGGACCACGGTCGTCGCCATGTTGTTCTCGCCCCGCGCGCAGCTGGTACACGTCGCGCACGTGGGCGACAGCCGCGGCTACCGGCTGCGCCGAGGCAGCCTTGAGCAGCTCACCCAAGACCATTCTTTGCTTCAAGAGGTGCTCGAGACCCAGCCCGACCTGCCGGACGATGTCATCGCTCGCTTCCCGCGCAGCGTGGTGACCCGTGCGCTGGGCATGGAGCAGCAGCTGCGCGTCTCGGTCAATACGCACCGAGCTTTCCCCGGGGATCGCTATTTGCTGTGCAGCGACGGCTTGTGCGGCTACGTCGAGCCCGCAGAGATCGAGACCACGCTGCGCCTAGAAGAGACGCCGGCAGGGGTGGCGCAGCTGCTGATCAACGTGGCTAACGCGGTCGGCGGGCGTGACAACATCGCTGCGGTCGTCGCCGATCTGGAGTCGCCTGGCGAGGTGCAGCGCCAGCGCCCGCACGCCACCATCCCTGACTTGGATGACGAAGACAGCCCTGAGTTGATGATCCTCGGTATCGAGGAGGCGACGCTCACCGCCGGTCCCCAGCTCCACATCGTCAGCGATGGGCGCTTCCAAGAGGATCTGCTACTGACGCTAAAGCAGATCTTGAAGAAGAAGCCTAAGTAGGCTTCATGCGACGTACAAGGGTCACAGCGCAGCGCGCCCCTGCGCTTTGGGGTGCAGCTGCGCTTTGGGGTGCAGCCGCGCCGCGGGGTGCAGCGGTGCGTTGGCTCGGTCTGCTGCTGAGCGCGCTGAGCCTGGGTGGCTGCAGCTGTGACTCGTGCGGCGCCAGCCCGCAGGCATCGGGCGGCGGGAGCGCGGGCGCGGTGGCTGCATCAGCCAGCGCGCTGTCGAGTGCCGAGACCGTGGGGAGCGCTCCCGCCACCCCCAAGAAGAGCCTTGAGGAGCAGTTGGGCGACATCGACCAGCAGGCAGCTGAGCTCGGGGCAGGCGCTTGCACGCCGTGTGTCGACTGCCCTGAGCTCGACCCCAAGCTGTGCTCCGCCGCGGGCTGCCGCGACGGCAAAGCGTGCAGCGAGTTTGGGTTGTGCGGCGCCGCGGGTGGCCGCTGCGTCGCGGCGACGGACGCCGAGTGTCGGGCCAGCGCGCGCTGCAAGTCGGATGGCTATTGCTCGAAGCGCGGCGACGTGTGCGCGGCGCTGTCAGATCGTGATTGCCGTGCGGCAGCTAACTGCGTAGGCCGCGGGCTGTGCAGCGCTAAGAGCGGGCTGTGCGTCGCCAGCAGCGACGCGGACTGCGCGGCCAGCCTAGAGTGCAAGTTGAGGGGCGACTGCGCGCTGCAGGCGGAGAGCTGTCGGCCGACACGCGTAGAGCACTGCGTGAAATCGAGGGGCTGCCGCCACGGCGTGTGCCGACTCGTCGACGGCAGCTGCGTCGAGTAGGCCGGCGCAGCTACCAGCCGCTACCAGCCTGGCTCGGCTACGACCCGGCTCGGCTACCAGCCTGGCTTTTGGTAGGTCTTGTGCTTGGTCAGGAAGTCGCCCTCCATGAACTGCTCTGGCGTAAGCTCGCGGATCCCATCCTCGCTCAGCTCGAGGATGCGGTCGGCCACGGTGCTGACCATCTGGCGGTCATGGGTCACGAACATGCAGCTGCCTTCGTAGGTCGCCAGCGCGTCCGTGAGCGAGCGGATCGCCTCAAGATCGAGGTGGTTCGTCGGCTCGTCGAGCAGCAGCACGTTGGGCTTCAGCAGCATCAAGCGCGCCAGCAAGAGCCGCACGGTCTCGCCACCGCTCAGCACCTTGGTGGGCTTGAAGGGCTCCTCTTTCTTGAACAATAGCCGGCCAAACATGGCTCGGATCTGCTCTTCGTCGGCGTCCTCGCTCCACCCCCACAGCCACTTGTGCGCGGTGGTGTCGCTCTTCTCAATTTGTTCGTGGTGGTCCTGAGGCATGTAGCCGAGCTGGGCTTCATAGCCCCAGTCGATCTTGCCTGCGTCGGGCTTGACATCGTCCACCAGCATCTTGAGCAGCGTGGTCTTGCCCACGCCGTTTGGCCCCACGACCGCGACTTTATCTCCACGGAAAAGACCAAAGTTGAAGTTCTCGCAGATCACCTTGTCGCCGAAGCGCTTCTCAAGGCCCTCCACCGCGAGGGCCTGCTTGCCGCTCGGGCGCTTCAGCTCAAAGCGCAGCCACGGGCGCTCGATGTTCGAGCGCTTCAAGTCCGACAGCGCCTGCTTCTCGCGCTCCAGCGACTTCTCGCGGCTCTTGACCTGGCTCGCGCGTGAACCCGCACGGAATCGCTGAACGAACTCCTGTAGGTCTTGGATCTTCTTTTGCTTGGCTGAGTTGTGGGTCTCTAGCGACGAGCGCGCCTCTGCCTTCTGGTGCACCATGTCGTCGTAGTTGCCCGGGTAGACGATGATGGTCTCGTAGTCGATGTCCGCGATGCGATCACAGACCTCGTTCAGGAAATGGCGGTCGTGGCTGATCACCACCAGCACGCCGCGGTAGTCCTTTAAAAAGCCTTCGAGCCAGCGGATGCTCCCGATGTCCAGCGCGTTGGTCGGCTCGTCGAGCAGCAGCGCGTCAGGCTTCCCGAACAGCGCCTGCGCCAAGAGCACGCGCACCTTGTCGCCGCCGGTGAGCGACGCCATGGATTCCTCGTGGAACTTTTCTGGGATGCCGAGGCCTTCTAGCAGGGCGTTCGCTTCGGCCTCCGCCATGTAGCCGTCTTCTTCGGCGATCACGCCCTCTAGCTCGCCGAGGCGCATGCCGTCATCGTCGGTGAGCGCGTCGCCCTTGCGGAGCAGGACCTCCTTCTCGCTCATCGCCTGCCACAGGGCTTCGCTCCCCATCAGGACGACGTCGATTACGCGCATCTGATCGAACCGGTAGTGGTCCTGACGCAAGATCCCAACGCGCTTGGGTCGGCGGACCTGCCCGTGCATCGGCTCTTGGTCGCCGGTGATGATCTTCATGAACGTCGACTTGCCGGAGCCGTTTGGTCCGGTGAGTCCATAGCGCTCGCCGACGTTGAAGGTGACGTTGACGTTGTCGAACAGCACCTGCTCGCCAAAGTTCATGGAGACTTCGCTGACGGTGATCATCGTGGGACCTCGCGGAGGGGGTGGAGGGGGCTGGTGGGCGGGCGCTCACGGCGGCCGCGCTGGTCGTGCGCGCAGACGCGTCGGACCAGGCCAGCGGGGCGGAACCATGACAGCCTTCGCCGCAAACTCAAGTGCTCGGGGCGCAAAGTTGCAGTGCAGTTGGGTCCGGCGCGGTGTAGGCCGCGGGATCTTCGGTCGGCTGACGTTGGCCGGGGCGCCGGGTGGGTGAGGGTGACGCTACGAGGCGCGCGGTCAAAATGCTAGATTTTGCCCATGCGACGCTTACTTATCGGGTTGGTCTCAGTGGCAGCAGCGCTGCCGATCGCGTGCTCGTCGGACAGCGACGGCGGGGGCGGCGCCGGCGGTAGCAGCGGCTCCGCGGGTAGCGGCGGCGTGAGCGGCTCGGCGGGCAGCGGCGGCGTGGGGGGCAGCGGCGGCGTTCAACCCACGCTGGAGGCGGAGCTGTACGACCGCCAGCCGATGGTGGTAGACGTGTCGGCAGCGCTGCCCGACGGAATCGCCGCTAGCCTGGAGCTGGCCGCTGACCTGGGCGTGAAGATCGCGACGCTGCCTGAGGACGATCCTGACTCCCGGCGCTTCCGCTTGCGAGGCCTGGCTCCTGACACCGAGTACCAAGCTGAGCTGGTGGTGGCGGACCAGCGCTTTCCGGTCAGCTTTAGGACGCGGCCTCCGCTCAAGGGCTTCAAGGCGAAATTCCCGGTGACCGTCGCCGGGACCCCGGCGCAAGACTACCGCATCTTCGACTACGCTAGCGCGCCTGAGGTCGACAACGCAGGCATCTACGCGCTGGACGCCGCGGGGACCCCGCGCTGGTATTTTGCGATCCCTGAGGCTGCGGTCATCGATGACCTAGCAGCGGGCGTAAAGCTGTTGCCGGATGGCAACATACTGTTCACCCAAGGCGAGCGGGTGCGCGTGGTCGACGAGCTGGGCGACACGGTGGTCGAGGTCACAGCGAAACAGCTCGGCGTGCCGCTGCTGCATCACGACGTCATCCCGCTGCCTGGTGGCAAGTTCATGGCGATCTCGCTGGAGCTACGGGATGTGTATTATCCCGCGGACAGCGCCACCCACTACGTCGCTGGTGATTTCTTGGTGGAATTTAACGAGGCGGGCGTCATCAGTTGGAGCTGGAGCGCGCTCGACCACCTCGATCCGCAGCGTAAGCGTGAGGGCTTTGACAACCCGTATTATCCCTACTTTAGCCCGTCCGGCTCGCAAGCCAAAGACTGGACGCACTCGAACGGCGTGGTCTATCTACCAGGTGATGACAGCTTACTGCTCAGCATGCGGCACCAAGACTGGGTCGTGAAGATCGACCACAAGACTGGCAATGTGATCTGGAAGCTGGGGGATGAGGGCGACTTCAGCCTGACCAGCGGCAGCTGGTTCTTCCACCAGCACTCTCCAGAGGTGCAAGCCGACGGGACGATATTGCTATATGATAACGGCGTCTCTGAGCCAGGCCTCAACCCGAGCTTATGGCGGACTCGCCCGATGCGCCTGGCGCTCGACACCTCGGCGATGACCGCTAGCGTTGTCTGGGAAGAGACGAATGAGTCGTATTTAGCGATGATCGCCGGCGACGTAGACCGGATGTCGAACGGCCACCTGCTGGTGCTGGACACCGCGATCTCGGCGTCGCTGGACGCGCCGTTCCCCTCTTATCCGCGCATTCGAGAAGTGGATCCGGCGACTAACGCCTGGGTCTGGACCTTTGATGGACCGGACGGGGATTTCATCTATCGCTGTACGCCGTCGCGGCGCCTGCCGGGCGAGGCAGAGTAGCCGGCGGTTGCCGCGAGTAGCCGTTCGGCTCGGGTCAGTTCAGCTCAGCAGGCGAGTCATCGCCTTGAGGAAGCGAGCCTGCACCGGCGCGCGTCTGTGATGCCGTCCAGCCTCAACCAGCCACTCGCCGCCCACCATGGTGCGCGCGATGGCTGGGCGATTGCTGGCGAAGATCCAGCTGTCGAGGAGCGAGGGCCCCGATCTGGCGAGCAGGCTCGGGTGTTCGTGGTCGAGCACCACTAAATCCGCAGGGCAACCTGGAGAGAGCCGCCCAGCGCCGGTGCCGAGCGCCTGGCCGCCTCCAAGCAGCGCCTCACTTAGCAAAAACTCGCCGCTGTGCGCGTAGCTTGGCCGCTGGGTGACGGCGACGTTTCGGCGCTGCGTGCTCAAGCGCTGTCCGTACTCTAGCAGCCGCAGCTCGTGATCGGGGCTGACCGTGATCTGGCTGTCGCTCCCCACCCCCAGACGGCCGCCTTGCGCCAGATAGTCCAGCAACGAAAACAGCCCGTCGCCGAGGTTCGCCTCGGTCGTCGGGCACAGCCCCGCGACGGCCCTGCTCTTGGCGAGCAGCGTGATCTCGCTCGCGCTGAGCTGGGTCGCGTGGACCAGGCACCAGCGTTGATCAACAGCCTGCTGCTCGAACAACAGCTCCACCGGGCGGGCTGCGTGGTGCGCCTGGCACTCAGCGACCTCACGTAGCTGTTCGGCGATGTGCAGGTGGATCACCCCGTCTGCGCGCCGCTGCTGGGCGGCTAGGACGACATCGCGCAAGCCATCTAGGGGCACCGCCCGCAGGCTGTGCGGTGCAATCCCTACGGATATAAGCGAGTCCTGCTCGCCGAGCAAGCGCTCATGCATCGACAAGAATTGGTCGCGGGTGTTGTAGAAGCGCCGCTGGCGAGGTTGTAGGGGCTGGGAGCCAAAGCCGGCGGTCTCGTAGTAGACTGGGAGCAGCGTCATGCGCATGCCCACCGCTCGGGCCGCTGCGGCGACGCGCCGGCCGAGCTCCGCTGGATCCGCGTAGGGTGCTCCGCTTGGATCGTGGTGCAGATAGTGAAACTCGGCGACGCTGGTGTAGCCCGCCTCGAGCATCTCGACGTAGACCTGTTCGGCGATGGCCTCGACGTCGTCAGGGCCCAGCTTCGCTACGAAGCCGTACATCAGCTCCCGCCAAGTCCAGAAGCTGTCGCGCTGCTCTGGCTCGGCGCGCGAGGCCGACTGGCGCTCGGTCAGCCCCGCCAGCGCCCGCTGAAACGCGTGAGAGTGCAGGTTGGGGACCCCCGGCAGGGTGAGCCCAGCGAGCTGCTGTGAGACCACCGCTGGTGCGGCTGAGCCGACGGCCTCAATGATTCCCCCACGGATCTGAATATAGCCAGGGCTATACCAGCGGAATCCGTCGAAGAGTTGCTCACAACACAGGCTATGGAGTGACATGCTGGCTCGGCGTAGGGGTAATTGGCGCTGCAGCAGCTCGGCTTGCGCTGCAGCGGCTAGGCTTGCGCTGCAGCGGCTAGGCTTGCGCTACAGCAGCTAGCGTTGCGCGGTGACACTTAGGCGCTGACCTCGGCTGGCGACCAATCCAGCAGCGCTTGTACCAGGCGACGTAGGGTGACGACTAGGCGCTGCGCGCGTTCAGCCTGCCAGGCGAACGGCGGCCCCTCTTGCATGTAGCAGCTCTGGGCCAGCTCAAGCTGCAGCGCGTGGGTGCCGCGGGCGGGATCGCCGAAGTGGCGCGTGATGAAGCCGCCCTTGAAGCGACCGTTGACCACCGCGCTGAGCCCAGAGTTGTTGAGCACTTGGCTGGCGACTAATTCAACGCTCGGCGCGGCGCTGCGCCCATCAGCGCTCCCCAAGTTTAGGTCTGGTAGGCGGCCTTGGAAGAAGCGGGGCACTTCCGAGCGGATCGAGTGGCCGTCAAGTAGCAGCGCGAAGCCGTGGGCCGCGCGCAGGCGCTCGAGCTCTGCCCCTAGCAGCTGATGGTAAGGGCGGTAGTACTCAGCGCTGCGCCGCTCAATCTCGGCGGCGTCCGGCGCGTGACCAGGCAAGTAGATCGGGCGCTCGTCGAAGGTCGAGGTCGGGCATAGCTCGGTGGTGTCGCGACCCGGGTAGAGCGACGCACCGCTCGGATCCCGGTTCAAGTCGATCACGTAGCGGCTGAGCTTAGCCCTCAACACGCTGACGCCGAGGCTCGGCGCGAAGGCGTAGAGCTTTTCCACATGCCAATCGGTGTCGGGCAGCTGCAGCGCGTGTGGCGTCAGCTGCGGCTCGATCTCGGGTGGGATGCGCACCCCAGAGTGAGGCAGGCTGATCAGCAGCGGCGCCGTGCCGCGGCTTAGCTCCCACCGCTGCTCGGCCTGCGCCGCGGCGGCGTCGCCTTGGGTGCCGGTGTTCGACTCCATGCCTTGACGTAGCGCGCGCCCAGCGAGCTGACCAGCGCGCCGCGTTGCGCCGACCCGATCAGCTGAGATCTACCCGTCCACACGGGGGCGGGGGCTCGCTGAACAGGCCTGCCCGCGCGGATTTGCGCGCATCTGCTAGCTCGGACAGATACACCAGCACCGGCGGGTGGGTCATGATGACCTCCCGAAAGTCACGCGCGTCAAGCCGCAGCGCAAAGCACTTGGAGCTCGTCGTGACGCCCACCGCTGGCTCTGCGTTGCTCAGCAAAGACTCCTCACCGAAGACGTCTCCCGCTGCCAAGTCTTGCACCACCTCCCCGCGCACGCTGAGCTCGGCGGTCCCGCTGAGCAGCACGTACAAACCATCGGCGCGCTGGTCGGGCGACAGCAGCGTAGCGCCTGCTACTACCTCAAGGAAATGAAAGCGCGCGGCGAGCGCGTGGGCCTCACTCGCGTCGTAGTTGGCGAACAACGGACTGGTCAGGATCAGCGAGTGCACCAAGCGCTCGCGGATGAACCGCAGCAGGACCGTCAGCACGCTGGGCTCTTCTGCGGCCAGCGCCGAGAGCAACTTGCGATCGATCACCAACAGCTCGGTCGGCTCGTGAGCGACGGCGGTCGTAGGTCGTGGGGCGCCGTTGATCACGCCAAGCTCACCAAAGAACTCGTTGTCGTGGCGGCTCCCGAACTCCAGGTTGGGCGGCGTGCCAAGGAGCGTCACCTCACCGCGCACGACGACGAACAGTCGGTCGGCGGCGTCGCCGACCGCGTAGATGACCTCGCCCGCTGCCACCTCTCGCAGCTCAACCTGTTGGATCAGCCGCGCCAAGGTCCGTGGATCGAGCTCAGTGAACAGCGGAAGGTGCCGCAGCGTGGCGTTCACGCGCGGTCGGGGCGGGGGCAGAGCGGCCTGCTCGAGCTCGCCCAGCTCAAGCGCCATCGGAGCCAGCGGCGGAGCGGCCTCGCGAGGTGCTTCGTTGGCCTGTGTCGTGACCGAACCCTGGGCTTCGGCGGCTCCGGGAGGCAGCCGTGGGTCTGGAGCATGGACGTCGGCGTTTGGCACAGGGCGCCCGGCGCCTTGGACATCGCCGTGCGGATCAAGCTCGATGTCGTCGAGGTTGATCTCATAGATCGCCAGGCCCCCGGGCGGCGTGAGCCGCCGCGTGATCGGCATCATCGCCGCGAGGTTTACTGTCTCTAGGGCGGCGCTGGGCGGGATGCTGGAGTGGCGCACTGGGTACTCGACGGTCGCGACCGGGGCTCGCGGGGCCACGGGCGCTGCGGCTGGGGTTGGCGCCACCACCGGTGCAGCGCCGTCGGCTGAGGCGGCGGCGCTGGCTAGGCGCTCGCGACGCAGCGCGTCCATCAGGCGCTTGCTCTGGTCGCGCACGCGGCCAGCTGAGGCCCTTGGCGCGGACCGGGCGGCGGTGGCTGGCTTCGGGTTCGCCGCGCGCGCCGCAGCCTCGCTCACGCTCGGTGCACGAGGCTGTGGTGACGCGGCGAGTGGCGGGGCAGGGGTGGGATCGGCCGCCGCGCGCGGAGGGATCAGCGCACTCGGAGCGGTGATGTGGGGCGACTGCGCCGCCACCCGCTCGGGGTGGCGGCCGACGCGTTGCAAGCCTCGCCTGCGCCCAGAGTGCAGCTCTGCTAGCTGCATTTGTGTCTCCGTGTGGTTTGGATCCAGGCGCAGGATGCGCTTGCACACCGCCACGGCTTTGAGCAGAAAGCCTGCTTCCGAGTAGCTCTGCGCTGCCCGCAGGAGCGCCTCAAACTCCTCGGTCGGTTGCCTCAGACGCTGATACGCGTCGGCGGCGCGCTTGGGCCACTCTGGCTCGCCCGGATCGTGGCGCTCAAGCTCGACGTACAGACGCGCCAACTCGGCTTGGTCGCCGCGCATGCGCGCTTTGTCGGCTGCGGCGCGCAGCGCTGTCACCTTTCGAGACATGATCTACAAGTATACGCGCCTTTGAGCGGTTGACACGTCGCGGACAGCCCGCGTGCTGATCTGAAAATGCACGCCACGGGCGAGCCGCTGCTGCGCTTAGCCGGGCCGCTCCGTCTACAAGCGCCGCGCCGTCTACGAGCGCCGCTCCGTCTACAAGCGCCGCGCCGTCTACAAGCGCCGCTCCGCCTACAAGCGCCGCCCCGTCTACAAGCGCCGCTCCGTCTACAAGCGCCGCTCCGTCTACAAGCGCCGCTCCGTCTACAAGCGCCGCGGCCGCCGTGGACGCGATGAGCGATCCATGCGCTGGCCTTAGTCAGCGACGGCGTCCTCTGCTTGCAGGTTCATCGCCGGAGGTTGTAGTTCGCCCAGCTTGCGCTGCAGGTTTTCGCGCGCCTTGCGCCCAGCAGGCTTGGGTGTGCCGTCAGGCTCTACATCTCTTATCGCGCTGCGCAGCCAGCTGCGAAGTTGCTGCCGATCTAGCTCTGGGTGCGCCGCCAACAGTCGGTTCAGGCTCGCGTCTGGGGTGGCTTCAAGCTGAGCGAGCCAGGTCGCGGCGTACTCAGATTTATTGCCGCGCGGTTTAGCAAGCGCCCCGGGCGTCGCTAGGGTGCGGCGGATGGTCTCGTGATCGAGCGCTTGCAGGCTGCGCGCCAGCTGCTTGACCTGCCGCACCTTGGCCTTGGAGGCGGCCATGCTGGCGCACAGCAGGACGCCATCTTCAAGTTCAGTCGGCAACTTGAGCCGCTTCAGTCGCGCTGGGTTGAGCGCCGCGAGCTCAAGCACCAGCTGCCGCACGCGCGCTTCGTCGGCCCGCGCCGACTTGCGCTTTGCCGTGCGGGAGGGCGCGTCGGTGTCGTTGCCGTACAGATAAACCGTCTCGGCCTCGGGCTCTAGGGGCTCGTCGGGCATTCTGCGCGCTCCGGGGGTGGGGGAGGGTTGCCGGGTACGAAGCAAGCGCAGCGCGCTGGCTGGCTCGGGCCCGCGCTGTTGCTCGCCCGCAGCTCTCCGCCACGACACTTCGCGAAGGCAGGGTCGCGCATGGCAGGCGGACACTCGATGGGGATCGCAGGTGGCTCTGAGCCAGGCGGCACTGGCCCTTTCAGGTCGCCATCGACGAAGCAGCCATCGCCGCGCCACGCGAATTTGATGCTGCGGCCCTGCCCGTTCTTCTGGTTGAGCAGGCGCGGGTGGTTGACGCGAGTGATGGGCTCGTCCGCGGCCGCGGCGCTGGCCGTGGCTGGTGCCGCGGCGCCGGTTTGCGCGTCAGTCGCCGCATCAGGCTCCGGGTCGACCTCGGGCGTTTCTTGGGGTGGAGGCGGCGGGTTGTAGTAATCGCGTGGGTTGCGCTCTTCTGCCTGAGAGCGCCCGCAAGCCAAACCTAACGAGGCGGTCATCACGAACGCCGCGCGTAGCGGGAGGCGGCGTTGGGCGAGTGGCTTGGCCTTCATCGACCTGACACTAGCAGCGCGCGCGCGCGGGGACTACTCCCGGAGCAAGATCAGCGGTCCAGGTTGAAGCTCTCGATGTCTTGGTCCAGCCCCGCCAGCAGCGCGGCGCTGATCTCAGCGCGCTCGCGGCGCTTGGCTTCGGCGAACGCGGTCTTGGGCAAGGCTCCCAGGCGCGCGGCTTCGGCCTGAGCCGTGGTGAGCAACTGCTCGCCTGGTAGCGCCACGTCCAGGTAGCCGACCTCGGCCGCTTGCGTCGCGTTGAAGATCTGCCCTTGCGTTACCGCACGGGTATACCAACGCTTGCTCAGCCGGTGGCGCGCTAGCTCCACCAGGTACATGGGCGGAGTCATCCCGAGCGAGACCTCGTTTAGGCCGATCTTGAAGTCTCCCTCCGCGCCCAGGCGCAGGTCAGCAGCGAGCAACAGGATGGCTCCCGCTGCCAGCGCGTGCCCGGTGCATGCCGCGACCACCGGCAGCGGGAAGCTGAACACGCGCAGCATCAACTCGCCACCCGCGCGCACCAGGCGCTTGGCGCTGTCGGCGCCTGCCATCATTTCCGAGAGGTTGTAGCCGGCGGAGAACTTCCCAGGGCGCCCAACCAAGAGCACGCTGCTCGCCTCGGCTTCAGCCCGCGACAGCTGCTGGCTGAGGGCGCTGATCACGTCGAGACCGATGGCGTTCGCCTTGCCATCGTCGAGGGTGATGACCGCGACGCCGTCGATCACCTCGTATCGGATGTTGTCTGCCATGCCCGCTTGTGCCACGCAGCGCGCTGGCTGAAAAGCAGCAGCCCGTCGAAACCTGAGGCTGCGCCGCTGGATCGCTGCCTGCGCTGAGCTGACCCTTGCCCGGCCAGCTGATTTTCGCTTGGATGGCTGACCCCGCATGACTCAGCCCGCCGCACGCCGTGTCCGCTTCGCGACGTACAACGTGCGCATGCTGTGCCTGGGCGCGGGGCACCATGGACGCCGCCCGCTCAAGCCGCAGTCCTCGTGGCGCGCGGTGGCGGAGATGATCGACACCGTCAACGCCGACGTGTTGGTCCTGCAAGAGGTCGGCAGCGTCGAGGCCCTCGACCAGCTGCAGGGCTTGCTCGAGCAACCCTACGCGCAGGCCACGTTTTGCCACTCCAACTCAAGCCGCGGCATTCACCTCGCGGTCCTCAGCCGCTACACCTTCGCCGTCGCCTCCCACCGCGACGTCGTGCTCTGGGATGAACAGGGCAACCCCTTAGAGGATTACCCGAGCCGGGACGCCGCGCGGGATGGGCAGCTGCAGCCTCTACGTTTCCAGAGGGATTTTCCTCGGGTGTCAGTAGATCTCTCGGGGGTGGGGGTGGAGCTCTTCGTGGCTCACCTAAAGTCCCTGCGAAGCTACGCCTGGATGCGCCACACAGCAGGTGCCGTCCGCAGCGCCGAAGCCCGCGCCGCAGCCCGCTTGCTCAAGCGCCACCTGGTCAAGCCCTGCCTCTTGCTGGGCGACTTCAACGCCGCGCCCGCAGACCCCAGCTTGAGCCCGCTGCTCGGCTCTGACCTGCTGTGGGATCCCATCGCCGAGGAGTTGGAGGCTGGCGGCCTGCTGGTCCCCAGCTACCGCTGCGGCGTGCACACCAACCGCATCGACTTCGCGCTGCTGGCTGCCAGTGCCCGCGCTCACTATGTGGCGGGCTCGGCGCGCATTCACCGCGGCCCGCGCGCTGAGGTGGCCAGCGACCACTACCCGCTCAGCGTAGAGCTGGATCTCAGCTAGCCAGGTCCTGCTCACACATGCTGCCGTGTGGATATTAGGCAGCTGGTCGGCTAGCGCGCTCCGCCACGGCCGACCAGCGCCACAGGCATGGCGCCGCGGCTCAGGGCGACGCCAGCGGGGCCTGCGTCCGCCCGGCTTCGACCGCCAGCTGGTCCACGAAATCGTTCATGGGGTGGCCGCTGTGGCCCTTGACCCAGCGGAACGTCACGTCGCCGCGCTCGCGCACCAGCTCAATGAACGGCTCCCACAGATCACGGTTCGCGACCGGCTTCTTCTGGCTGTTGAGCCAGCCCTTCTTCAGCCAGCCTTGCCACCAGCGATCGTTGAAGCAGTTCACCACGTAGGTGGAGTCGCTCACCACCTCCAGCGGCCCGGGCAGGGCACGCACGGCTTCTAGTGCCGCGCGGATCTCCATGCGCTGGTTGGTGGTGTGCTTCTCAGGCCCCGCGCCGTAGCGCTCACGGTCGATGGCCCAAGCCCACCCCCCTGGCCCTGGGTTTCCACTGCACGCCCCGTCTGTGTAGACAACCGTCTTAGTCACGGACGCCGTATAGCGGGCCAGCGCAGCGGGCGTCTAGCAGGCTCTCGCAGGCAGCGCAGACGACGCAGCTAGCGCACACGACCAGCCGCCGTGAACGACGCCGCTCGCGTGAATCACGCAGCTAGCGCGGGCGGCCCTGGGCGACCCAGCTCTCTACCAGCTGGACCTCTTCGGAGGTCAGCGCTGGCAGGCTGAGGGGCATGCCGCGCACTTCTTTGCTTGGCGCGCCCGCCTCCTCAGCTTGGCGCGCCAGCAACGACGCGACCAGGCGCGGCGTGCCGTCGGGCATCGGCGCGAACACGCTCATGCGCTCGCCCTTGGCGTCTAGCATGCCGCTCATCAGCGACGAGTAGCTCCCCAGGTTGAGCTTGCGGGGCTTAAAACCGAAGCCGCCGGTGTTACCTGGACCGCCATCGCCACGCGCTACGTCTGGGTTCCCATGACAGTGCGTGCAGGTCTTGCCGAGCACCTTGCTGAACACCTCTTCGTAGCTGACCGGGCGCTCGAGCTTCGGCAAGCGGGCTGGCATCGGCTTAGGCACAAAAGCCGCCAGCTCCGCCTTGAACACGTAGCCAGCGATGTCCCGCGCCTCGTCGTGGCTGAGGCTAGTGCTCGGCATGCGGGTGTCCGACTTGATGCTGCGCGGATCCTTGATCCAGGCGATGATATATTCCACAGGGAACCGATCTCTAGCGTAGCGCAGGTCCGGCGCCAGGCTCTGGCCGCGGCGGGTGTTCTCGTCGGTCGCCTTGGGGTCAGGCTGGGTCATAAACGCGGGCACGCCGCTCATCAGGTGGCAGCCGCCGCAGCCCTTTTGCTCTATCAACTCGCGGCCCTTGCTCAGGTTCGCGCCAGCTAGCGGGTCTTTGGCCGTGGGCTGACCATCGCTCGGCTTGCTCGTCGGCTTGGTCAAGTGGGCGGCGATGTCTGCCGCTTGCCGCTCATCAAGCGCTAGCCGCGGCATGCTCTGCACTAAGCCCGGTCGCAGATCGTGGGGCTCCAGCAAGTACTTCGTTAGCCAATCCGTGCGGTAGCGCTTTTGTGAGCCGATGAGCGACGGCGCGTCTTCGTAGTGGGCGACGTTCTTGCGCCACTTGGCCAGCTCGGCAGCGGGCGCCTTGAAGCGCCCGCTCAAGATGTCTTGGTGGCAATGAATGCAGTGCTGCTCAAGCTTCATCGGCTCGTGCCCCGCGCCGTCGTGGCAACGGTTGCATTCGAACTCCTCCATCAGCGCCAAGCCGTGCTCAGCGTCGCCCGCGAGCGCGGCCGGCGTGGGAGCAGCGCCGGCGCTGGTGCCGGGCTGGCTGCTCGCGACGTCGGGTGCGGCGCTTGGCTTCTCGTCGCAGCCAACGACGCCGAGCGGCGCGACGACGGCGCTGACCACCCCCAAAAAAAGTAGGGCCAGGCGCGGCGTTACTGCCGCGCGGCGTGGGCGATGGGGCGGGGCTTTCAGCACGCGATGCAGCATAGGCGATGAACGAGACGATGTGCTGTTGTTAGTTTGGCGGAAACGAACGGGCCCACCGCAGCGCTTGCGCTGGATGGGCCCTGGGGGAGAGGAGCGCTGTCGGCGCGTTGACTACGCGTGGGGATCAGCCGCGGGCGGTGCTGGAGCAGAGCGCCTTGTCTTTGGCCATGGCCTCGCAGCGCTGGAGCGCGAGCTTGGTGCCCGCCTTATCGCCGCGCTCGCTCTTGAGCTGAGCCAGCGTCGCGTAGCCTTCGGGGCTGGCCACCAGATCCTTGTTGGCGAGCTTGTTGAGGATGTCGAAGGCCTCTTGCTGGTGAGCGTCTACCCGCGCTAGCGCCTCGGCTAGCTCGGTCTGCGCCTGGGGATCGTCTTTTTTGGCGCTGCTGGTCTTGCGCAGCACGTCGACAGCCCAGGCTAGGTTGACCTTGCGGTCCTCAGCGGTCTTGCCGACCCAGGTGTCCTGCACCGAGACGGGCAGCTGCTTGGCGGCGTCCAAGCGGCCATCGTTGCGAGCCACGCTGAGCGCCAACACGCGCATCGCGCGGTTGACTAGGGGCTTGCCTTCGCTCATCTTGAGCGACTTGATGTGGGGCATCATGCGGACGACGCTGGCCGCTGCGTCAACGGACTTGCCTTGGTCCATTTGTTTTTCCGCGCGGGCTACGCCGGGGACGCGCCAGTCGATTTGCTGCTCCATGATCGGCACCCATGCACCGCCACAGGCTTGTGCGTCGCTAGACGTGGTGCCTGCCAATCCGAGGGCGGCGGCGGCGACGATCAGGCTCTTGGCGATGGCTTTGCGGGTGCGGGTCATGGTCTTCTCTCCTCTGGGGTGGTGGGGTCGGCTCGCTGAACGTCGCTGGCTGGGCTCGGCTTTCAGTGTCTTGAGCTGAGTTTTCGAGGACCGGGTGGGCAATCGAATCAACGGGCCGACCTGTGACATGCTGGGTCGCAGAAAGTTTCCGAGCGGCGAGGCTTGGCTTGCTGCGTCGCGCTTCGGTGGGTCCTATACAAGTCGCGTGCCGAACTCGCCGGAGGGCGTGATCGCGCTGGCTACCGCTGAAAAACACCACGGCGACCTAAAGACTTGGGTCTTGTGTGGGAGTTTTCTGAGGGCGGGGCGTAACAACCGGGTTGCGCTGTGACGCTGGGCGTATCGACTGCTGATGGCCGCGTGTCTGAGCGCCCACGGGGCCGTGGCTGGTCGGTCGCTGCGCCAGGCACGCCTGAGGGGCGCCACCCCAACCCACCCGCGGCGACAGCTGCGTTGGAGGATCGGCGGATGATGTAGTGCTTCGGTTCGAAGTCGCAGCGAGAAGAGCCGAAGGAAGCGCTCGCAGAAGAAAAGGTCGCTGCCTAGCTGCAGGCTCGCTGGGGCGTGCCAAACCTGCTCTCACGTGCGGGCTGTGGCTGCGCTAGGCTGGCCGGCATGCGTGGTGACACTGACCCCGAGGCGACCGAGGTTCTGCGGGCGCGGCTGCGCGCCATGAGCCCCTCAGAGCGGTTTGCCGAGGGAGAGAAGCTGTTTCGTTTCAGCCGTCAGATGATGCGCGCCGGGATTCGGTCCAGGCACCCTGGGTACGACGAGGCGCAGGTGGAGATGGCCCTCGCGCGGCTGCTCTGGGGTGACGACTTGTATCGTCAGGCTCGTCCCGGCTGGGAGCTACTTGAGCCGTGACCGATGACATCACCCGCACCTTAAAGGATCTCACCGCGCTGCTGACGGCATCCGGCATCGACTACATGGTCGTGGGATCAGTGGCGGCCCTTGCCCACGGCCGAGCGCGCTCGACCCAGGATTTCGATCTGGTGGCTCGGCTGACGCCGGAGTCACTGGAAGCCTTCCTGAACTCCCTACCCGCAGACCGCTTCTACGTCTCACGCGAGGCAGCCGCGGAAGCGGTCAGGCGACAAACGCTGTTCAACGTCATCGACATGGTTACCGGCTGGAAAGCGGACATCATCCCGCTGAAGCGTCGTGCATTTTCCGTGGAGGAATTTGACCGACGGACGACGCTCCATGTCCTGGACCTGGAGTTGGCGGTCGCGACCGTGGAGGATGTCGTCATCTCCAAGCTTGAATGGTCAAAGCTGGGCGGTGGTTCCCGGCGTCAGCTAGAAGATGTACAGGAACTGTTACCAATGAGCAGAGGCCGGCTCGACGTCGAGTACATCGAGCGCTGGGTTGCCGCCCTGGGATTGGCTGACGAGTGGAAGTCCGTCCGGGGGTAAACCAAGCAGGGCTCCGTCGCGGCGGCTGAGGTCGCGGCTTACGCTGGAGACACCGCGCGGAATCTGCATGTGCGGCTCCGTCCACCCCCAAGACGCGTTCTGGGGCTGCGCTCAACGCGCCGCCAGATCTGGTACAGGCTGCTGACACCGGTTGAAGCACCGCGAGATCCAGCAATCGATGGCTCTGCGAGGGTCTGGGGGTCTTGGGTCCGGGCGCTGTTCGGGCGCTATTTGGAGGCGCGCTTGCATGCCACGCTGTCCGGCCTCATGAAGGCACCAGACATCTACGAGGAGGAGGCATCACCGCTGGCCGCAGCCTGCGCCGCTTGCCTCTCCCACTGAGGAGGCCTCATGCCTGATCATGACTGTGTTTTCCCCCACGCTACCCGCGAGCTCTCCGCCGAGCGCACCCGGCTCGCTCCCGGGCCCGCCGACGCGTTCAAGGCGTTCAGCAAGAGCGTCTTCGCCCCGGGGGCCCTGCCCTCCAAGACCAAGCAGCTGATCGCCGTGGCGGTCGCCCATGTCACGCAGTGCCCTTATTGCATCAAGGGCCACACCGACGGGGCGCTGAGGAGCGGCGCCAGCGATGAAGAGATCATGGAGGCCATCTGGGTTGCGGCAGAAATGCGCGCCGGCGGCGCCTTCGCGCACTCGGCCATCGCGCTCGACGCGATGGCCAAGCACCAGGAGCGCGGCGCTTAAGTCAGCTGCTGGAGCTTCAGCCTGCTACGGTTTGACAAACAGGTCGTAGTTGCCACCAGTGACCTGCCTTTGGTTGCCGTGCGGCGTCGCATAACTCGATATCGCAAGCCAATGATAAGTTGAGCTGACTACCGGCGACCGCCGCGAAACCAACACGACGAGATGAAGCGCTCAAGCTCGCCCTGTGGCCCGCCGGGTTGAACGGCGCAGCAAACTAGAAGAAAGCTAACGCAACATGGAACCCGAACATCAGCACGCATCTGCCGCCCCGGAGGGGGCTGAGACGGTCAAGGACCCAGTTTGTGGCATGACCGTCAAGCTTGGGGCAGGCAAGCCTCACGCGGCGTTTCAGGACAAGACCTTCCATTTCTGCTCGGAAAAGTGCCAGACGAGGTTCAAGGCGGACCCATGGTTCTACGCGTCGGGTCGGGCCGCCGGGCGCAAGAAGGCCGCGCCGGCCAACGCCCAATACACCTGCCCGATGCACCCGGAGGTCATTCGTGATGCGCCGGGGCCGTGTCCGCTTTGCGGCATGGCGCTGGAGCCGATGTTGCCCTCGGACGAGCCGAGTGAGGAGCTGACCGACTTCACCCGCCGCACGTGGGTTTCGCTGGTGGCGGCGGTGCCGCTGGTGATCCTGGCGATGGGTGAAATGGTGGCCCTGCCGGTGCGCGACTGGATCGGGCACCAGACCGCCGGCTACCTCGAATTTGTGCTGGCGACGCCCATCGTGCTGTGGGCAGCGCTGCCGTTCTTCAAACGCGGCTGGGACTCGGTGCTGAATCGGTCGCCCAATATGTGGACACTGATCAGCTTGGGCGTGGCCGCGGCCTACCTGTACTCACTGGTCGCCATCTTCCTGCCTGGGGTGTTTCCGGATGCTTACCGGACAGCTGAAGGGGTCGGTAACTACTTCGAAGCGGCGGTGGTGATCGTGGCGCTGGTGTTTGTGGGACAGGTGCTCGAGCTGCGCGCCCGCGAGCGCACCGGCGACGCGATCCGCGCGCTGCTCGATCTCGCACCCAAGACCGCGCGGCGCATCCTGCCCGATGGCACGGAGTACGACGCGCCGCTGGACAACATCATGCAGGGCGACCGGCTACGGGTGCGCCCGGGCGACGCGGTGCCCGTGGATGGCGTGGTGATCGACGGGCGCTCCAGCGTGGACGAGAGCATGCTGACCGGCGAGTCGATGCCGGTGGAGAAGGGTCCAGGCGACGCGGTGACGGGGGCCACGATCAACAACAACGGCAGCTTGGTGATGGAGGCCGGCAAGGTCGGCGCCGACACGGTGCTGGCGCAGATCGTGGCCATGGTGTCGAACGCGCGCCGCTCCCGCGCGCCGATCCAGGGGCTGGCCGACCGCGTCTCGGCGGTGTTCGTGCCGACCGTGGTGGCCGTCTCGATCGTCGCGTTCGTCGTCTGGCTGATCTTTGGGCCGGAGCCGGCGCTGGTGTTTGCCATCGCCTCAGCGGTCTCGGTGCTGATCATCGCTTGCCCTTGCGCGCTGGGGTTGGCGACACCGATCTCGATCACCACCGCGGCGGGGCGCGGCGCGCAGGCTGGCGTGCTGATCAAGGACGCCGAGGCGCTGGAGCGCATGGCGGCCGTCGATACGTTGATCGTCGACAAGACTGGCACCCTGACCATGGGGAAACCGAAGCTGACAGATACCCTCGCGCTGGCCGATCTGCCCAAAGCTGACCTGCTGTCTCTCGCCGCCGCGCTGGAGCGCGGCTCGGAGCACCCGCTCGCCGAGGCGATCGTCGAAGGAGCCGAAGCGCAGGGCGCCACACGTCAAGAGGCAACGGACTTTGAGGCGGTCACCGGTAAGGGTGTGCGCGGCAAGGTCGGCGGACGCGCAGTGGCGCTGGGCAATACCGCGATGATGCAGGACCTGGAGCTCGATACGGCGCAGGCCGAAGCACAGGCGGACACGCTGCGCGCCATGGGTAAGACGGCGATGTTCATCGCGGTCGATGGTGCGCTGGTGGGCATCGTGGCGGTGGCGGACCCGATCAAGGACTCGACCGCGGAGGCGATCAAGCAGCTCCACGCCCAGGGGCTGCGCATCATCATGGCCACCGGCGACAACGAACGCACGGCGCAGGCGGTGGCGAGCGAGCTCGGGATCGACGAGGTCCGGGCGGGCGTATTGCCCGCCGCCAAGAAAGATCTGATCGACCAACTCCGTCGCGACGGCCACAAGATCGCGATGGCGGGCGACGGCGTGAACGACGCTCCGGCCTTGGCCGCGGCAGATGTCGGCATCGCCATGGGCACCGGGGCTGACGTGGCGATGGAGAGCGCGGGGATCACGCTGCTAGGTGGTGATCTGATGGGTATCGTTCGCGCGCGGAAATTGGCTCGGGCCACCTTGAGCAACATCAAGCAGAACTTGTTCTTCGCCTTCGCCTACAACGCGGTCGGGGTGCCTGTCGCTGCGGGGCTGCTCTACCCGATCACCGGGCTCCTGCTCTCGCCCATGATCGCGGCGGCGGCGATGAGCCTGTCCTCTTTTTCGGTGATCACGAACGCCCTGCGGCTGCGGAGGGTCGATCTCTGAGGCCTGAGCGGCGTGAATCTCGCGCGGCGGGCGTCCTCGTTGTCCGCGCGACTGGGCTTTCGGCTGGCGAGCGCTAGAGATCCACTCTGGCTATGAGCAAAGCATTCACCAAAGAAGACGACGCCCAAGTCGAGCAGCTCGCGGATCTGCCGCAGAGTGAACACCCCAACTACGTCACCCGCGATGGCCTGCTCGAGCTGAACGCGCGGCTGCAGGTCCGTCGAGCCGACCTGGCTGAGCTCAAGGCAGCGAAAGATGACATGAACCGGCCCTATCCGATGGCCGTCGTGGAGCGTGATATTCGGTTCCTCGAGGCGCGGGTCGGGTGCGCCATCTTGGTGGAGCTCGAAACGCAGGACCCCGAGGTCGTCGCGTTTGGGGCGGAGGTGGATGTCCTCGACGAGGGCGGCGCGCCGAGCACGTATCGCATCGTCGGTGAGGACCAAGCCGACCCGAAGCGGGGCCTCATCGCGCCCTTCTCTCCCCTGGCGGTCGCGCTCCGCGACGCGCGCGTGGGCGACGCGGTCGAGTGGAGGCGACCCTCGGGGACGCTGGCGCTCGAGGTGACCGCCATCCGCTATCCGAAGGCCAGCTGAGCGCGAGACCAGCGCTCCTTGGCGAGCCACTCGCCCTACCTGTCAGGGGGCTGAGCGCGCAAGGATAGCACGACCTCATCCAGGTCGCCGAGGTGGGTCTCCACCACGGCGCGGGCCAGCCCGACGTTGAGAGCGGCCGCAACGACCGCACGCGCGCGAGTCGTCGAGCTCGTTCACGCGGAGTCCAACCGGCAGTTTCGTTGCTGCCGCACCGGCGGCACCCACCCGCTGCTCGAAGCGAATAGAGTCCGTGCGGCAATGTGCTGCGGTCGCCCCCCCACCCCCTAGATCCTCTACTTCGAGGTCTTCGTGGTGTCATGGGTCGTTGGTTGATTTCTCCCCACTTCTACTGCCTCGCTGAAGTAGGCGAGCCTCGGTCAATTGACACCCCGATCAAGGATCAAGCGTTCCATCGCATCGCGGTCATCCAGGGCGGAGCCGGGGTCATGATTTGCGTCGACGGCGCGGGTGCGGGCGCGTCCGGCGTCAATTCCGGCTTCAGCACGGACCACCTCTCGCTACAAGGGGTCCGGATCGGGGGTGGGCACTGGCGTCACTTGAAGGGCGCGCTTGAGGCGCTGCGGCCGTTTCCGCGCGCGCTTCGCCCCGACGAGATCGCCGCGCTCGCGGCGCCGTAGCGCGCGTCCGACATACGCGGCGAGCTAAGGTTGAGCAGCGGTTTAGACGCCGATGCTGCCACAGTTAGGTGTAAGGTGAGGCATGCGGCTCGGGTTGCGGCTAGGGGTGCTCGCGCTGTGTGGCGCGTGTGGGCCTTCGGCCCCTGCGCCGGCTGCGCCCGAGTCCCCGAAGCCCGTCGCCCCAGCCACCCTGGGTCCCGTGGTGGCGCTTCCCAGCTGCCGAGAGCGCCTCGAATGCCGGATTCACGGGCGGTGCATCGAAGGACCCGGTGGCTGCACGGCCGGTTCCGACGCGGACTGTGCTGCTTCGGAGCAGTGTGAACGCAGCGGTCTATGTGCTGTGCCGCACAACGGGTCGGTGCCGGCTCGGCACGAACAGCGTCGGCACGAACACCTGCGTCCGCGGGGCAGACTCCGATTGTGAACAATCGCTTCAGTGCAAGACGCATGGTGAGTGCGTCGGCGCGGAAGAATGCTCCGTCGGCGACGATGCCGGTTGCGCGGCCGCGGCTGTTTGCAAGACTGAGGGGCGTTGTCATTGGCGCAACGATCACGCTTTTCAGTGCGAGCCGAGGGCTGAGCGCGACTGCGAAGCCTCGACAGGGTGCACCGAACACGGCGCGTGCGGTCTGCTCCGCGTCCGCGCTGAGCGCTCTTGCGCGCCTCGGTCGGACGCCGATTGCCGCCGTTCCACGGGGTGCCAGCGGTCTGGGCGCTGCACACGCGTCGACTACTATGACGACGTCACCTGCCGCGCGCGCAGCACCACAGACTGTCAAAGCAGCGCGGAGTGCAAGACGTTGGGCCGCTGCCGGCTCGAGGCGAGGGCGTGCGTTCGTTAGTGTGGAGCGCCGTGGAGCGGCTGGCTCCTCGCTCGGGTCCACCCCCAAGATCCGCTGCTGCGGAGACGACTACGCTATTCGTGCCCAACTCGACACATCGATACGCTACTAATAGTATTTTTTAGTTCCTCCCGGTTCCCCCATCGCGACGGCTCCAGTCGGTCCAGTACATCCGGCGTCAGCTGCCGCAGGATTCCCAACTTATCGAATTCAATTTCGATTCTTTCCCCCGGCACAAGCCATAAATCGTTGAATCGTTGTCCAGTCCCGTGCAGTCCGCCGCCCGTTGGGTCGTGAGCTACCCAGAGGAAGTCAGTCAACCGTCCGCGTGGCATTCATGTCGCCGCCCCTCCACCCCAGAAAAACCTTGGGGAAAGTTGACGACTTGCCCTCAATGCCGTCGGAAGCGGCATTGTCGTACCTAATTTAACGACGCTACCTGGGTCCCCCGTTTGATCACGCCATGGCGCGACGCCGCGCTAGCCGGGCTGGTGTGGTCGCGAGCAGGGGGCCGCGTGGCACCCAAGGTCCCGCCGCGATGAAACACGTTTCTGTGTGGAGAACTCGCCGGCCGAATGGCCTGAGCAACGGCCAAAAATGGGGAGATCCGCAGTGCGTTGGCGTATATAGCGGAAATAACACAAGTCAGGACCTGTAGGTCCTTACCGGAGACACAAACATGCGTAAAAGACTCCTTGCAACGGCCCTGACGGGCGCGGCCCTCACCTGATCCTCCCCCGCTTTCGTGGACACCCCAACAAGCGCGAGAATGCGCCAGGAG
>CAZKDY010000038.1:28646-76367 GCA_964551615.1 uncultured Polyangiaceae bacterium | reverse complement strand
GACGGGCGGCAGCGGCGGCGCGACGGGCGGCAGCGGCGGCGCGACCGGCGGCAGCGGCGGCGCAACCGGCGGCAGCGGCGGGGCAACCGGCGGCAGCGGCGGCACGGGTGGCACTACGCCAACCTGCACGCCCATCACCCTGAGCAACTTCGCTCGCGTCGCCGCGAACCAATGGGTGGCTGACATCAACCCCGAGCTCGGGACCGCCGACATCGACGGCGTGTCGATTGAGTTCTACGGAGCGAGTGCTGGGACCACGAACCTAAGCAGCCCGCCCAACGACAACTACGCCACCTGCGAACGCTGCGTGCGAGCGGTCCAAGATGCAAACGCGACCCCAGCCACGCAGTACTACCAGTCAGCGGGCAGCATGAACCTGGTCACCGCGAATGGTCGCTCTGGGAGTATCAGCAACGTGACGCTGGTGGAGGTCACGTACGCAGCCGACTTCACCAGCACCCCCGTGTCGGGCGGCAAGTGCCTGACCATCGCGTCCGCCTCCTGGGCTGACGCCGCGAACAGCTGCTCAGACGGCGGTGTGGAGTACACCAGCACGGACTCGTGCGGCGAGTGCCAGGACGCGGAGTACGCTGCCGGGGGTTGCTGCAGCGCCGAGGCCGATGCCTGCTCGGCTAACGCCAGCTGCGGTGCGCTGATCACCTGCATCAACGCCTGCGCTGCAAACGACACGGCCTGCTTCAACACCTGTGAGACCAACCACAACGCAGGCGTCAACGATGTCAACGCGCTGCTTGACTGCGTGTTCGGCCCGACCGCGGGCGACGACGGCGCCTGCGGCATCGCGTGTCAGTGAACTCAATTGCTGACT
Organism: uncultured Polyangiaceae bacterium; assembly: GCA_964551615.1. GTDB lineage: Bacteria > Myxococcota_A > Polyangia > Polyangiales > Polyangiaceae > JAHBVY01. The sequence continues at coordinate 75,538 of CAZKDY010000038.1, read as the reverse complement.
AGAGCCTGAACCCAGGCCACTCGGACCCACCCAGCGCAGCGCGCGGGTGGGTTCGGCTTTTTGTGCAGCGCGCCCTCGCCCGAGCCGTCCCGCCGCATACTGCAAAGCGCGCCGCTGCCCTCGACGGAGCAGCGCGGAGCGTGTAGCACCAGCCCGTCGCCGTATGTCTCAGCTGCCAAGCCTTGAACTCCCGCCTTCAGGAGAGCTCAGACCTGGATGGAATCGCTCTCGGGTGATCTTCCTGTTGGTGAGTGCAGTGGCCACCTGCGCCTTGCTGGTGGCTACGCGCGAGGTGTTGCTGCCGTTCCTGGTGGCGATCGTGCTGGCCTACGTGCTCACGCCGCTGGTAGCGCTGTGCGAGAAAATTCGGATCCCCAGGGCACTGGCCATCATCTTGGTCTACCTGGTGGTGTTCGGGACGACCTACGGCTTCGCCGCGCTGGTCTTTCCGCGGATTTTCCAAGAGACCCTGCAGCTCTCAAGAGAAGCCCCAGCCCGTGCGCGAGAGCTGGCGGTCAAGTGGGGCCCCGTCGCCGAGGTGCGTGTCCAAGCGTTCCTAGATCGCTTGGAAACCGGGTCAAAGCCCGCTGCGAGCGCCGACGACGACGCAGCACCCGAAGCACCAGCAGCGCCCGCGCCCCACGCCTTCGAGATCGTGCCGCAGCCCGGCGGTGGCTACCACGTGGTGCTGCATGGCGGGGTAGATATTACCCAAGAGAGCGCCAAGCACTGGCGCGTCCAGCCACGCCCCGAGCCAGGCAAGTTCAGCGTGAACCTGCTGCTCAGCCAAGGCGTGGACCAGACCGTCGACTACGCCAAGCGCAACGCGATTGAAGTGATCCGTGTGGGGCAAGTCATCGTCAGCCGAATTTCCCGAGGGATTTTCCTGCTGTTTATGACGCTGATGATCGCCGCGTACCTGATGCTCACGCGCGAGGAGATCATCGGCTTCTTCCGCACGCTGCCGCCGCCCCGCGCGCGGGCCTCTTTCGACCGGCTGTTGGTCCGCATGGATCGAGGCTTGTCGGGGGTGGTGCGCGGGCAGCTGCTGATCTGCTGCGTGAACGGCGTGCTGTCGGCGATCGGGTTTTGGATCTTCGATCTCAAGTACTGGCCGATCCTGGCGCTGGTCGCGGCGATCATGAGCTTGATCCCGATCTTCGGCTCGATCTTGAGCACGATCCCTGCGGTGCTGATCGGCTTGACCCAAGACCCCTGGACGGCGCTCTGGGTGCTGATTTGGATCCTCGGGATCCACCAAGTCGAGGCCAACCTGCTCAACCCCAAGATCATCGGCGTGGCAGCCAAGATCCACCCGGTTTTGGTGGTGCTGGCGCTGATCATCGGAGAGCACTTCTTTGGGCTGTGGGGCGCGCTGTTCGCCGTGCCCGTGCTCAGCATCACGCAGTCGATCTTCCAGCACTTCCGCTTCGAGTCGCTGCCCGACGCATCCCCCGACAGCCTGTTTCCATCGGCGATGCGCCATCCTCCAGCCTCCGAGCCCGCCCCCAAGACCCCCGGCCCGGCTTAGCTGCGCCTGCTCCTAGTCACCTCAAGTTCGGGGGTGGGGGGAGCCCAGCGTACGGCCTGCTCGACAGCGCGGGGTATTCGTGGGCTGGGTGCTGGCGTCAGTGGCGCGGCGGGGCTATGCCCCCGGCCGTGGCGAAGGAAGCTCGGAAATTACAGCGTGCAGGCAAGACCTCTGGTGGCAAACAGCTGAAGCAGCAGCTGAAGCAACCGCCCCAGGCGAAGCGCGTCGAGCCTCCAGATCCACTGAGCGCCGCGAACCTGAAGAAGATGTTCGGCCGCCTGAGCATCCCGCTCGTCGCGGTCTGGGCGCTGGGCATTTTGGTGGCGGGCTTCTCCACCAGCAAGACGGTGATCACCGTGGCGCTTGTGATCCCTGGGGTCGTCACGCTGGCGATCATCGGGCTGGTCGTGTGGGCGCTCGGTCAAGCCAAGAAGGCCAAGGGCGTCGCCGGGATCTTGGCCGGCGTCGAGGACGCCGAAGGCCGCGCTGCGGCGCTCGAGCAACTCGAGACGCAGTACAAAAAGAAGGACACCGCGGCCATCTTCGCCAAGGCGCAGCTGCAAATGCAGGAAGATCCGCGGGCTGCGCTGGTGACGCTCGAGCAGATCGATCTGGGCAAGGTGATGGCCACGATGGCCGATGAAGCCCGCGCTCAAAGGGCGATGATCCACCTGATGCTGAGTCAACCTCAGCGCGCTCGTGAGCTGGCTGACGGCATCGATCTGAGCCGCCACCAAGACGTGAAGTCTCGAGCGATGATGGGCGCGGTCGTCGCAGAAGCCTGGGCGCGCACCGGACAGGCGCAGAAGGCCGTTGACACGTTAGAGCTGTTCGATCCAGCAGACGACGAGCTCGAGGCGATCGCGCCGCAGCTGCACCGCGCCCGAGCCTACGCCTTTGCCCACACCAACAAGCTGAAGCCGATGCGCCGCGAGCTGCGCAAGCTGCTCGACCAGGATTTTCGGCTGCTAGCGTCGTTCGTTGAACGCAAGGCACACCCGCTGCTGCAAAAGGAAGCCAAGAAGCTGCTTGAGCAATCCGGCAAGGTGCCGCGCAAGATGCAGATGCAGCGCAGCCCGCGCGGCGCCTAGCGCCTGCCACGCTGCGGGGAATTCGCGGACGACGCTGGCTTCACACGCCTGCCACGCTGGCGCGTGACAGCGTCTCGAGCCTGACCTCGGGCAGCAGCTCCGCATAGCTGACTACCTTGGCTTCGGGTAGGTCAGTCTCTAGGAGCTTGCGCACAAAGCGCCGGATATCGGGCTGAGTGAGGATCACGGGCGCGTGCTGAGGTGCGGCGCTGCTGATGGCGCGGCGCACGGCGGTGACGATGTCACGCCCAGCGGCTGGCGATAGCGTGAGGAAACTGCCAGCGGCGGTGCGCTGAATCGCGGAGCGCACGGCGTCTTCGATCTGGGGGTCGAGCAGGTGAACCGCGAGCTCTGGAGCTCCTTGGGTGAGCTCGTGGGTCAGCGCGCGACGCATCTGTGAGCGCACAAACTCGGCAAGATTTAGCGGGTCTTTGTCGGTGTTCGCCACCTGACTCAGGGCTTCCAGGACGCCCTTCAGATCACGGATGCACACGTTCTCTTCCAGCAAGCGCCGCAACACGTCGGTCAGCAGTGGCAAGCTGACGGGCTTTGGGACGACCTGGCGCACCGTGGCTGGCGCCACCTGCTCCAGCGCATCAAGCAGCATCTGGACCTCTGAGATCCCGAGGAAATCAGCGCTCCGATCGCGCAGCACCAGGGCAGCTTCATCGACTAGGCGCTGAGCGATCTCCGTGTCGACTACGTCGTCGGGGATCGCGAACACGCTAGCAGGGACCTCGTGGATACTGAACACCACGTGACGCTCTGGTAGCTCGTCAGAGAAGCTGATCTTACACGCCGGCACCGGCACCCCAAGATCCCGAAACAAGACCTCGCGCACGGCGGCGCCAGCAGCGCGCAGCCCGGCCCGCCTGAGATCTTCACCGCGGATATCATCGTCGAGCAGCGGCTCAAGGTCGCGTGAGAACTCCATGCCCCACGGAATCACTACAGGCACGAAGCGTGGACCGCCTCGCTCCGCGCCGCGTTGTTGAATGGGCTCGCGCGCAGCCTGATCTTCGACCGCCCGCAGCTGCCGTGCTCGGGCTCGCGACGCGACGAACAACAGCCCACCGATGACCAAGAATGGCAACGCTGGTAGGCCCGGGATGAGCGCTAGCGCCCCGACAAACACCGCCGCGACACGCAGCGCCTTGGGCACCCCGAGCAGCTGAGCGCTGAGCTCTTCCCCGAGGGGAGTGCCAGCTTCTTCGCTGACGACGCGGGTCACCAGCACACCCGCAGCCACCGCGATCACGAGTGACGGGATCTGGCTGACCAGGCCATCGCCGATGGTCAACAGGCCGTAGCGCTTCAGCGCGGCGACGACCTCCATGTCACGCTGACCCACGCCGATCGCCAACCCACCGAGCAAGTTGACCAAAGTGATCAGGAAGCCGGCGATGGTGTCGCCCTTCACGAACTTCATGGCGCCATCCATGGCGCCGTAAAACTGGCTCTCGCGCCCGAGCTCGCGGCGACGGCGGCGGGCCTCGGCGGCGTCGATGGCGCCGCTGCGCAGCTCCGCGTCGATGGCCATTTGCTTCCCCGGCATGGCGTCGAGGGTGAAGCGCGCGCCGACTTCGGCGACCCGCTCAGCGCCCTTGGCGATCACCACGAACTGGATGATCGCGAGGATCAGGAAGATCACGCCGCCCACGACGTAGTTTCCGCGCACCACGAACTGACCAAAGGCTTGGATCACTTCGCCCGCGTTGCCCTGCAGCAAAATCAGCCGCGTCGACGAGACGTTGAGCGCGAGGCGCACCAAGGTGGTGAGCAGCAGCAACGTCGGGAATGACGCGATTTTTAGCGCGTCGGACACGTACAGCGTGACCAGCAACAGCGCCACGGAGCTCGCCAAGTTGCTGGCGATCAGCAGATCGAGCAGCCAGGTGGGCAGCGGGACGATCATCAGCCCGACCACCATCACGACGACGCCGGCCAACGCGGCGTCTGCGATGCCGTAACGGCGCTTCTGAGGTCCTCGCAACAGGCTTTGGCTGGGCATCATGCTTCTTCGCTTTGACTGGGTGGCGCGGCGCGGCGTGGAGCCACGCAGCTAAAGCTAGCTTGGAGCCGTGAATAGACCGAGCACCCCGGAGTACAGCTGCAGCGCGGGCCTGCCGCCGTGCGGTCCTATCTCGAAGGCCGAGGCCATGCCAGCGATCGGCATGCCGGGGAAGCGTTGGCGGAGGATGCGGGTATCCACGTCGAACTGCTCATACAGCCGGGACCCGCGGCCGGCGCAGTTGATGTACACACCAAAGCTCGGCGCCGCGCCGCGGATGTCGCGCACTAGCTCACGGGCCACCGCCTCAAGATCGGTGCGCGCCGCGTGGGCGTCCCGCACCGCCAGACCGACCCGCATCCCGGGGCGGATCTCATCTGAGACCTGAATGCCGCGCCGCGCGGGATCCACGCCCTGGACGCCGCGCAGCACCAGATCTGCTCGGCCGCCGATCTGATGCCGATCTGAGGTGCCTTCTGGAGCTAGCGCGACCAGCATCAGGTGGCCCCCTTCCAGGTGCTCTCCGGCGCCGCTCAGCACGTCTAGGGCGGGCTCGCCGTCGATCTCTAGCACCATGGCGCCGCGAGCCTCGGTGATAGGTCGCAGGGGGGTCAACAGCCGACAGGCGGGCGAGGAGCGCAGATGAGGCGGCGCGATACCACGCAGAAACAGCATGCAGGCGCTGCCCGTCTCAGGCTCGGTGTTCGGCGACACGACGTAGCTGCCATGGGGCCCCACCGTTCCACCCCCGAACACGTGGGGTGTGCCGCGTGACTGGTACAGCGGGGTGAGCGCCTCCGCGGAGAAGCCTTCGCTATGAGGAAATAGCAGCACAGTAGGCGACGTCTTTGCGCTGCGGTCGCAGATCAGTCGGCTAAGCATTTCCCCAAGGTCATCTGGGGTGCGGCTGTGGACGCTCAGCCCTTCACAGCGCCCACCCGTCCAAATCATGCCCGACGCCGCGGAGCGATCTTCGAACTCGCCGTCTTGCGACAGTACGCTGGCGCCAGCGGCGATCAGCACGGTGAACGGGAGCTGAAGCTCTGCCACGGCCGCGGCCACTTCTGGCAGCTGTCGGCTCAGTTGCCCACAAACGAACACAACGGCGCCGCCCTTGCCGTCGAGGCTTGCTCGCCGCCTGGCTCCGAGCAGTTGATCCGTGTGATCGCTCAGCGCCTGGGCGACCTTGGACGCTGCTCGCGTCTCGATCAGAAAACTTCCGGCCCTCACCCCATCGCCTCGCGCGCTACTTTATGCGGCCCTGCTCTGGGGACACAGTGGAAACCTACCCACGTGTAACCTTGACTCACCCGCGGCGCGTGGCGGGTTGGGCTGCGTCCAGCCCGCAGGACAGCGCCATGCGGCGTGGTGAGTCGTCGCAGCGAAACTTGCGGTCTGCGCTGCCGTATCGGTTGTTCCTCGGCGGATAGCAGCAATTATGGAAAACACGCCCCGCGCTAGAAAGTGCTGGTCGAACAGAAAGCGGCTTTTCGCTGGTGGGTGTTATCCCGTAGGCTAGCCCACAATGAGCGAACCGCCCGAACCGCTCACGCTCCATTCCTACGGCGCAACGGACGTTGGCAGGCGCAGGGAGATCAACGAAGACGCGTTGATGCGTGATGACGTGCTCGGCCTCTGGGTCGTCGCAGACGGCATGGGCGGGCACGCAGCGGGCGAAATTGCCAGCCAAGAGGCCATCGACACGGTCTACGGCATGGTCAAGCGCGGCAAGGCCGATCTGGACCTCAGGGCGCCGGTGGGCGAAAAGACCCTGGCCGCGGCTTGCCGCTTACTCGAAGGCGCCGTGCAGGCAGCGACCTACATGGTGTTCGCCCTGGGCGAGATGGACAAGGGCAAGACCGGGATGGGGACCACCATCTCGGCCATGCTGGGCATCGAGGGTTTCGTGATCACCGCGCAGGTTGGGGACAGCCGCATCTACCAGATCCGAGACACCGTGGTGACCCAGTTGACCGAGGACCACACGCTGGTGGCGTGGCAAATCAAGCAGGGCTTTATCACCGAAGAAGAAGCCAAGCACAGCCGCCATAAGAACGTGATCACCCGCGCCGTGGGGAACCGGGATTATGTCCAGGTAGACACCGGGGTGATTGAGCTTCAGCTGGGCGATCAATACCTGCTGTGTTCAGATGGCCTCCACGGCTACCTAAGGCCCGAGGAAATCGCGGGGACGGCAGCCTCCGGCGGGCAGGAATCAGTGCAGCGCTTCATCGATCTAGCCAACGCGCGCGGCGGAAAAGACAACATCACCGCGATCTTGGTCGAAGTCAGCTGACCCTCGCCTGAGCGCTCCCCGCCCGGGCGGACGTTGGTGCTGTGTCGTCGCGTTCCCCTCCCACGCGCCGGCTCAGGCGCGGAAGTTGTCCGGTTCACGCGAGATAGGGTAGCGCCTGATGCAGGTCGGCCGAGCTCACCACGGTCACCCGGAGGAACCGATGAGTGCAAAGCGTGTAGGCGTGATCATGGGCGGGAGCTCCGCCGAGCGAGAGGTCTCGCTGAACTCTGGCCGTGCGGTGACCGAGGCGCTCCGCGCCGTTGGAGTCGAGGTGATCCCGGTCGTGTTGGGGCCAGGGGTCGACGCCTTCGCGGCGCTCAAGTCGAGCCCGATGGACGCAGCGTTTCTGGCGCTCCACGGCCGCCTCGGCGAAGACGGCTGCATCCAGGGCCTGCTCGAAGTGCTCGGCGTGCCCTACACCGGGTCCAGCGTGCTCTCCAGCGCGCTCGCGATGGACAAGCTGAAGAGCAAGGAGCTGTTTCGGCTCCACAACGTGCCGACGCCGCCGTACTACGTGCTCGGCCCTGATCAGGGGCTTGAGGATCTAGACGACGCGCACGGCTCCTTCGGCTACCCGGTGGTCGTGAAGCCGCGCCGTGAGGGATCGAGCATCGGTCTCAGCATCGCGAGCGACCCGGCGGAGCTTGAGCACAGCGTGGCGCTAGCAAAGCAACACGACGACAGCGTGCTGGTTGAGCGCTTTGTGGCGGGCAAAGAGATCGCCGTCGGGATCTTGGACGGGAGGGTCCTAGGCGCCATCGAGATCGAGCCCCCCGCTGGCTTGTACGACTACGACGCCAAGTATACGCCAGGCAAGACGCGCTACCATCAGCCGGCGCGGCTACCCACGACGCGTTACCGTGGGGTACTGAATTTGGCCGAGCGCGCAGCGAACGCCCTGGAGGTCACGGGCGCGGCGCGCGTAGATTTGATCGTCACCGAAGGTCAGAACGAGTACGTGCTCGAGGTGAACACCCTGCCTGGAATGACCCAGACCAGCCTGCTGCCGAAGATCGCGCGCGAGGCGGGCTACGGCTTCAATGAGCTGTGCGACGCCATCCTCAAGCTGGCGAAGCTGCACACCGGTGAGGTGTCACGCCGCGAGTCGGCGACGGTCGTGCCGCTCACCTCCAGCCCAGCGATTCAGGCTAAGCTGCGCGCAGCGGTGTGAGCGCCGCTCGCAGCTGAGTTCGGCTATTCGTCCGCGCCCTCGGGCGTGGCAGCTGGAGCCGGCTTTGGCGCGTCTCTCAGCCACGGCGCTGCGCCCTCGCTGGTGGGCGCGGCGGCGGCTGGCACGTCGGCGGCGCCGGCGCCCTGACCCGCCGCCTCGCAGCGCTGGCGGATACGCGCGTTGTGGCGATCGATCAGTGCTTTGACCCGCTCGGGGTCGTCTTGGCTTGGGTTGAAGACGTAGCGCGCGGCGTCCGCTTCGGCGCGCTCTGCGTGGTTGGGGCTCACCACCAGGCCGATGATGCCGATGATGAAGCCGGACCCCACGGTCAGCCCGCCCGCCACCGCCTTGGTGCCATCGATGGTCTGCGCAGCGTCGCCGCTGGCGTCTGTTGTCTCGTCGAAGGACGTGACGAACAGGTAGGTGCCCGTGGCGACCGCCGCGACGCCGACACCCGCGAGGATCAGCCCGATGGTGCGATCGCGATCGTGCTGGCTGACCTCGCCGGCCTTACGCAGGAAGACCTCGGCGTCAGGGTCGATGCGCGGGCCAAGCTCTGGCAGGTCCGAGGCCTCGCTGCCGCCGACTGGGTACAACGCCGCGCCATCCAACTGGGTGTCACTTCTGCCGCTCTCGCGCACCACTTCGTAGCTGGTGGGCGCCATGACGAGCCACTCTGCCTTTTCGCACGCGCTGCGTGCCGGCCCAGTGGCGAGGGGAATTTCGCCGTCGAGGCGCTGGATGGTGTTTGCACAGCCCACGGAGGAGAGTGCGAGGCATGCCGCAAGAGCAAGGCGCATCCTGCGGGAGTACCATGCTCGCCATGGCGCGTCAGCAGGTTCGGCTGCCCATGCCCCGCAGAGCGGGAAAAATGACCGCGCCGCGCCTGTCTGAGCGGACAGGCCGCCGCTGCATTCGAGCGTGGTCAGCCTGCCGCTGGGCCGGCTAGGGCGCGATCAGCGCCTGCTCCGCGCCAGGTGTTTGGTGCTGGGTCAGCGCCTTGAGCAGCACCGCACGGTGCCCCCAAGGCAACACGTTACCCCGCGGTGTCGCGTACTCCAGGAACAGGTTGTCATCGGTGGACACCAGCTGACCGACGGTCAGGTTGGCCTGTTTGGCTTGATCTTCCAGGAAGCGGTCCAGGTCATCCCCGGTGATCAATAAGTATTTCATCAAGTCGATCAGCGTGCCGCCTGGGTCGAGCTTGGAGGCGATCCCTGGGCGGCTAGACAGCGCGCTGGCGCGGGCTTTGGAAGCGCGCAGCGGTTCACCAGACGCGATCAACACGCCTTGGCCGCCAGAGTAGAACATCGCGACGTGTGGGAACACCTGACGTAGGGACCCCAGAATACGCGCGAACGTGTGGGTCTCCATGTGGTGTACCTGTACCCACTGCTGGAAAATACCGTGCGGTAACAGATGCGACCTGACCAGCTCATAGTACTCTTTGCTGTATAGGCTGCTCGCTCCAGCGAACCAGACACTGGTCAGTTCCATCCCGATGAAGTCGTACTGCTGAGCGCGCACCAGCAGAAAATTCCGTCCGTCGTCCAGGTGCAGGTGCACTCTCGGATCGTCCAGGGCGTGCTCGTTGATGGAACCAAAATAGGTGCGCGCAGCCTCAGCGATGGCCGGAGAGATCTCGACCAAATCGATGCGTTTCCACGGGTAACCGCTGAGCGTCCCTAACGTGGTCCCGGTGCCCAAGCCGATCACCAAGCCACGTTCCCAGCGCGACACGAACAGGCTCGGAAAATGCGCGAACGAGTACTGCGCTTGCATTTCATGCCCGTTGTTCCCCTGAAACTTGCCGTTGGTGAACAGCGTGGTGATGTCGCCCTTCTGCGTCACCGTCGTGACGCCACCGTGGATGTCCTCGCGCAGAAAGCGGATCTCATCGGGCTGCTCCCAGCCCTCGAAATAGACATTCACCCCGCTGGTGAGGCGCGCCAGGTTCCAGCCGGGCAGGGCGAAGGGCAAGCCGATAGCTAGCACGGCGGCGCCCAGCGCGACGTGGCGCCGCATGTTGCCGCGAGGTGCGCTGGGTTCAGCGCCGAAGCCCTGGGCCAGCCGCGCTGTGATCAAGGCCAGTACACCAAACGCGATCACCACGCTGTGCAGCGAGCGCTCGGAGCCCAGGTTGGGTAACAGCAAGTACCCGGTGAGTAAGGCGCCCGCGACGGCGCCGAGGGTGTTGATGGCGGTGAGGCGACCGACTTGAGCGCCCACCCGACTGTCACCGGCTACGCGCTGGAGCAGCAGCGGAAAGGTCAGCCCCATCAGCGTGGTCGGTACCACGAGGATCACGAACGCCGCGCCTGCGCGCACAGCCTCTCGGCCTTCAAAGCTGACTACGTGCTTGCCCAAGCCAGCGAACAGCAGGGGTAGGCGATCCCAGGCTGGCAGCGTGAGGGCGAGCCCTAGCGCCGCGGCCGACAGCCCGATGGGCAACGCCGCGTCGCCGAAGCGCTGATGTACCCTGGGCGCCGCTGACGCACCCGCGAACAGACAAATCAAAAATACAGCTAAAATGAGGCCGAACGCGTACGCGCTGTTGCCGATGATCAGCGCCAGCAGGTGAGTGAAGATCACCTCGCAGGCGAACACCAGCGCGCCTGACATGAAGGCTAAGCTTGCCAGCATCAGGCCGACGCTCGGCGCGCGGCCCGTCGCTTGGCTGGCTCGCGGTAGGTGCTGTCCACGGCCCTCCACCATGGCGAGGACGCCGATCAGCGCGCTCCCTGCGGCGGCGGCGTACAGGGTGCCTGACAACCCGAGCCACGGCAGGACCCAATACGCCGCGGCTAGCGCGCCAAGGGCCCCGCCCAAGGTGTTTGACGCGTACAGCCGCCCCAGCCGGGTCTCGCTCTGGGCGTTGCGCGCAGCGTCTTGAGGATTCGCGTTGCCGTGCGGAGTTGTTCCAGCGCGCTCGTCGCTGCCTGACTCGCCGCCCTCAGGCTGACCGCTCTCAGCGGGTAGGGAGGAGCCTACGTTGCTAGCGACCACGCGGCTCAACAGCGGCAGCGTGGCGCCCATGGCCGTGGTGGGGATGACCACGAACAGCACGGCCAGCAGCCAGCGCGCGACGCTGGCAAACAGCAACGAGTCGGGGGCGACGGCGATCAGCGACAGGTAGATGGGGGTGAGGGTCTTGAACGCTAAGGGACCAGCCGCGACGGCGAGCGCCACGATCAACTCCAGCACGCCGTAGGCGAAGAGCGGCCGTGAGATGCGGCTCGACAGCTTGCCCCCAAGGTGCGCGCCGAGGGCGAGCCCGCACATGAACGCAGCGAGCACCGCGCTCACCGCGTACGCGGTGGAGCCCAAGACGTAGGACAGGTACTTTGAGAAGCCGATCTGATCGACCAGCCCGGTGAAGCCCGAGCCGACGAACAGCGCGACGATCAGCGCGAATTGCCGCGAAGAAGCCTGAGCGGGGGGAGCCAGGCTGGAGGATGGAGTAGGGCGGGCCAAGGGGCGGGGACCATAGCCACAACCCAGGGCTCACGAAAGCGCTGACTGGGCAGGGGATTCGCTGGGTAGCGCTCAAGAAGATCGCAGCAGAAGTCGGGCGCGGTTGGTTGGAGCGCGCTTCGAGTGCGGCGCGCCGCCTACAAAACCGCAGTTCGCTCTTGTGTCACGGCCAGCGTTGTCAAATAGGTGTCCGCCGTGAGCTTGCATCATCCGCCCACCGACGCCGATCTAGAGCACACCGTTCAGCACTGGCTCGGGCCGAGCCTGCTCAAGACCGACTGGCTGCGTTGGCTGACCGCCGACCTCAAGTCTCGCGGCTTCGCCGCGGGCAACACCATCGCCTGTGTCGCGGTGTGTCGCGATGAGCTGTGCAGTCCGTTCATCGATGTGATCTCCGACGCCTGGGGCGAGGTGTTCAACCTCTCGAGCTTGGCTGGCGTGCCGTTGCTTGGAGTGACTGGATTCGAAGCCGCGCTCTCCCACGCGCCTCGGGTCGGAGGGCGCGAGCGCTACCTGTTGGTGGGCATGACCCACGTCGGCACCGATGGCGGTGACGAGCTGGGCATGGTCACTCGACCTGGGCAGCGCAGGGCCACCCCCGCGTGCGGCGCGCTGACCATGCTGCTGGCGGAGCTGCAGCAAGGAGCGGGCTCATTGCTGGGGTTTGACGCGTTGGATCCCCACGACGTGGAGATGAGCTTGCTTCGCCGGCGCTTGGGGCACCTAGGAGGCGCAAACCATATCCCCACGCTGGCGGATCTGACTAAGGCCGCCGCTGACGCGATCACCGAGGAGCTCGAGTACTTGGTGGAGCGCCGCGTGCGCCAGCGACCTGCGGACTTCGCTGTTGCCACAGGGATTTTAGTACACACCCCCACCGGTCCATCTCGGGTGGTACCTCACACCAGCTACGTCGAGGTCTCCGGTCAGCGGACAGTGCTCGACGCCATCAAGCGCTAGCCGAACGCTGCGACGCTGTCACGCCGCCGCTCAAAATACCCAGCTGCGCGGGGGGGGTGGAGGGGGCGGCGCCTCACGGCAGCCACTCGAGCAGCTTGAGCGCCCCCAGCTTGACCGGCGAGCGGTGGTGAGAGGCGCCCACCCGGCTCAATATCTCCTCACGGTTGGCGGTGTACCAGTCGTAGGAGTCGGCGATCATTTCTGCGTTGGAATAGCGAGGCCGCACCCCGAGCGCCTGACACGTGGGCTCAATGTCAAACCACATGGACCGCCCGTACATCAGCGTGTGATAGTCGCCGAGGGGAGACAGCCCGAGCTTACTCGTGAGCTGCATGCCGCGGCTGGCTAGCGCGAAGGGCAGCGCGCGGATCCGGCTCGAGCTGCCCGCGTGCTCGATCAGCCCGCTCAACAGCTCACGCATGCTGCCGAAGCGGTCGGTGCCGGCGAGGTACACCCCCGCGCCCGCGCGCTGCCCTGCGGCGAGGCACACCCGCGCAAGATCGTCGGCGTGGACAAACTGATAGCGGTTGTGGCCTTGACCCAGCAGGTACACCGGCCGGCCCCGCCGCACCCACTCAAACAGGATGCTGAAGATGCCTAGGCGCCCGTGGCCGAGCACGGTGCGCGGCCGCACGACGCTGACGTCGAGGCCGCGGGCGATAAACTGCTGCGCCACGCGCTCGGCTTCGAGCTTTGCGCGGCCGTAGGCCTCGCGGGGCGCAGGCAAGGTGTGTTCTGTCACTGGGTTGCCGGGCGGAATGCCGTGCACCGCGCTGCTCGACGTGAGCACCACCTTGCGCACGCCGGCGTCGTACGCGGCTCGCAGCACGTTGCGCGTGCCGTCGACGTTGACCGCCCAAAACAGCTCGCGATCTTTGGCGAGGGGGACCTGCGCGACGTTGTGGTGCACCTCCTCCACCCCCGCCATGGCCCGCGCCACCGCGCTTGGATCGCGCACGTCGCCCTGGCAAAGCTCGATGTCCGCCGGGCGGTCCGGGTTGTCCACGCGATCGAAGACCCGCACGGGCCGGCCCTGGGCCCGCAGCGCCTGAGCCAGGATTTCGCCGAAATATCCGGAGCCGCCGGTTACTAGAGTGACCACGCGCTGGCTCTTAACATACGCGCCGCGCCGAGCCAGCCACCAATCCGCTTGGCTGAGCGCCGGGCTGCTCGAGTGGGTCTTGGGCCAGGCTCTAGCGCGGTCGTGCGTGGCCGCCTCCGGAGGCGCGGTAGCGCTGAGCGAGCCGCGGGGTCAGCTCAACGCAGCGCGCTGGCGAACGCCAGCGCGTTGTGCCTAGCCAGCGCCATGATGGTGCCCTGTGGATTCACCCCGGGTGAGTCTGGGAGCACGCTCGCGTCTGCCAAATACAGGTTCTCGTAGCGCCAGACCTTGCCCGCCGAGTTCACCGCCGACCACGCCTGCTGCTCGCCTGCCGGGCAGGATGAGAAGGCGTGCACCGTGACCAAGCTGAGCGCGCTCCTAGGCAGGTCGCGCGTGAGCCAGTGCGCGGCGTCGCCTGAGCGCTTGAAGGGGCCGACGCCCCAGATCGACGGGAACAGCTCGCTCGCGCCGGCGTGCAGCAGCAGCTCACACAGCCGCGCGAGGCCGACGCTCAGGTGCCGTAAGTCGGCTTTCGAAAGCTCATAGCGCACCAGCGTGGCGTCGTCGCCCAGGGCGGTGGGCCGCACCCAGCCTTTGCCGGTGCCGCGCACGCCGACGTAGTACTGCGCCATGTTCTGGCTGTCGCGCATCAAGCCTTGATTCTGAGGCCAGTTGTCGCTCAGCGTCATCGCGAGCTGGCCGCGACCGAAGTAGGCGCCACCGAGCGACAGCTCGGGCCAGAACTCTTTGACTTGGAGCAGCGGCAGCACGCTGCTCTGCGATTGCATTGCCTCAGGGAATAACGCCGCCAGCTTGAGGTAGGGGTGTACGCGCAGGGTGTTGCCCACGTGATAGCGCACGCCGCTGCGCAGCAGCAGCGACGGCGTCTCGGTCGGTCCACAGCACACAAAGACATGTTCCGCAAGGATGCGTAACAGGCGCGCTGTCCCGCGCTCGTCGTGCACGCGCACCAGCGCGCCCTCGGCGCGGCCCCGGCGCAGCAGCAAGCGCACCACCCGCGCGCCCGAGATCAGCCTCGCTCCAGCCTCGCGCGCCTTGGGCAGCAGCGAGCGCGACATGCCGCGCTTGGCGCCGGTCGGGCAGCCTTGAGCGCAGGCGTTGGTGTGCTGGCAACCAGGCGCGGCGCGAGGCACCTCCCAGGCGCTCCAGCCCATGGCCTCGGCGCCCCGCGCGAACGCCTGGGTGCTGGCAGGCCAGGGCGCTTGGCTGAGCCCGACCCCCAGCTCGGCCTCTGCCCAGTCAAAATGCGCTGCGAGCTCGCTGGCGCTGACATCCAGGCCGCGCTCGGCTTGCCAGCGCACCAGCACCTCGGGCGGCGTGCGGTGCCAGAAGCCACTGTTGATTTCGGTGCTGCCTCCCAGGCAACAGCCTTCAACATAGCCGATGGGCACGCTACCCAGGATCGGCGTCATGCCGCGTCGCCGATACAGTTGCCGCATGGCAACAGTGGGCGCCGCGCCGTAGTCGCTCAACTCAAACGCGCCGCCCTCTTCCAAGACCACCACGTCCAGCCCGCGCGCGGCCAGCTCTAGCGCGACCACGGCGCCGCCGGCCCCTGAGCCGATCACCAGCACCTGGGCGCGATCGGTGTCGCCCGGCGCGCTAGGCATCGGGGGCCTCAGGGGCTGACCGCTGGCGGAGCTGCACGAGCTCGGCGCTGGCGGCTGGGGCTGAGGTCGCCTTGGCCGTGACCAACGGGTGCTCGTAGTACGCGACCAGCGCGGTAGCTCGTGGCGCCTTGAACAGCTGCCGACCTAGGCTCCACGGACCATACGCCCAGGCGCTCACCCAGCGGCGGCGGCGTTCGGCGGGCAAGGCACAAAAGCCGCGAAAGAACCGCGACACGGTCAGCGCGCGGAAGCCGAGCATGCCGCAGGTGAAGTAAATGCGCAGCCGCAGGGGCAGCGCGCGCAGCTGGCCGTGGACAAACGCCGCGCAGTCGCCGGTCACGTCGCGCTGTTGAGCGGGGTTGGCCATTTCCGAAGGGATCAGCGCCTCGCACAGGGCGAAGATCAACGGGGGGGCGGGGCTGTCAGGGGCTCTGCCCGGCGCGCGAAAGCGCTCAGGATCGGACAACAAGCGCAGCGGCGCGGCGTCTTTGCGCGCGTCGAAGGCCTGCCCGAACTTGAAGCCGTAGCTGCTGATGATGGCCAGGCCCCACGCCGTGATCGGCACGTAGAACGCCAGGTGGACCAGCGCGGCGTAGCTGAAGCCGAGCGCCTCGCCGACCCCCACCGCCCCTAGGGCGCGCATGCAAAAATAGTGAAACGGCCCGATGAAGCCCGGGCTCGACGGCACCAAGATGCCGAGGTTGGTCACGGTCATGGCCAGCAGCCCCACCCGAGGGTCGAGCGGCAGCCCGAACGCTGGCAGCAGGCAGATGAACAGCCCCGACTCGCACAGCCAGACCAGCACGCTCAGGCTGACCACCCCCGCCGCGGCGCCTGGCTCACGCAAATAGGCCACCCCGCGCACCGCGTGATCGACGCCGCGCACCAGCGGATCATGTAACCGTGGGGAAAAGCTAGTGAGCCGGCTGCTCCAGCGCACCAGCAGGCTCGGCGCCATGACCGCGCTCAGCACCCCCAGCACCGCGCACGAGAACACGCCGCCTGACACCCACAGCGTGGTGTCGAGCCAAGCGGCGTGGGTCGAGCTTGGCAAGCTGAGATAGGCCGCGCCGAGCAAGCCGAGCATCACCACGCCGTCCAAGATCCGCTCTAAGAAGGTGACGCTCAGGCCCTGGATGAATGACAACCCAGTGCGCTCGGCGAACATGGCGGCGCGGGCGAACTCGCCCAGGCGCGCAGGCAAAATATTGTTCACCGCATAGCCAAGGACGACCACGTTGGTGGCCGTGGCGGTGGTGAGCTTGGCCTCGCTGCTCGCCAGACGCTGGCAGCGCACCCCGCGCACGACGTGCCCCAACAGGTAGCAGCCGATGGCCAGCGGCAACCAAGGCCAGAGCTGAGCGCTGCTCAGGGCGTGACCCACGTCCGCGAAGCTCAGGCGGCGCGCCGCGAGCAGCATGAAGCCGACGCTCGAGCACAGCCCAACGCCCACGTACAGCGCGCGTCCGCGCCAACTCGCACCGCTAGCGCGCCCGCTCACCGCTCAGGCGCGGGGGGTGGGGGTGGGGGGACCGCGCTTGAGCGTGCCACCTGCGCGGCGGCTGACGACGGCGACGCAGGCGACAGCAAGCCTTGCTCGACGCAGTACTGGATGCTGCGCCGCATGCCCTCTTCTAGGGCGAACTGAGGCGCGTAGCCGAGCTCCGCTTCCGCGCGATCAATCGAACAGGCGATGGATTTGTTCATCTCGCCCAGCACGTGGAGCTTTTGTAGGTACAGGCCGACGCGCTGCGCCGCGCCGTCGAGCCAGGTCGCCAGCTCACCCGCGACGTTGGGCAAGCGCAGCCGCCCGTGGCGGACCTTGAAGCCAAATTCGTGCTCGAGCAGGCGCGCTACGGTGTCGATGATCTGGTTCATGCTGTACGCCTCGCGGTCAGCGATCCAGTACACCTTACCGTTAGCGTGCGGAACTAAAGCCGCCAGCAGCACCCCCTGGCACAGGTTGTCGATGTAGACCATCGAGCGCATGTTGTCGCCGCTGCCCACGATCGGGGCGCGGCCGTCGCGGATCATCTCAAAGAACAGCGTCTGCCTGGGGGGCTGATACGGCCCATAGAACCACGGCGGGCGCAAGATGACGGTCTCGAGCCTGCCCGTTTGCTGGACGCGCTGGACGGCCTGCTCCATCAGCATCTTAGACCGGCCGTAGCCCATGTAGGGGTTGAACTCAGAGCGCTCGGTGAAGCGATGTTCGGGGCTCGGGTTACAGCCGAGCGGCGAGTTGGAGCTCACCACCACCGCGCGCCGCACGTCCGCACGGATCGCCTCCTCAAGCAGGTGCTCGGTGGCCTGGGTGTTCACGGTCATAAAGTCGCGGACCCGGCGCGGGTGGATGACCCCTGCCGTGTGGATCAGCGTGCCGCCCGACGCGCCCCGACACAGCTCGGCCCGGGTGGCGGGGTCCCGCAGATCGCCCCGCACCACGCTCACCCGGCGCCCCTGGCCGGCAGGCGCCAGCGAGAGGTCGGGCGCAGGGTCATGGGGCTGGAGCAAGATGCGCAGCGCGTCCCAGCGCGGCAGACCCAGCGGCTCCACGCCTTCGCGCAAGAGCACGCCGAGCAGGCGGGTGCCGAGCCAGCCGCTGGCCCCAGTGAGCAGCAGCGTGCCTAGGGATTCGCGGGAGGCCTCGGCTGGCGGGGTCGCTTGAGCTGGAGCGTTCTCAGCCATGCCTAGATCGTTGGCAATTCCAGGCGAAAAGTCGCGCCAGGGCGTCCCAGGGTCGGTCCGGCCTGCGCTACGCGCAACAGCTCTCCGCCTGCGCGCCGGGCCGCGCGCCGTAGCGCGTAGAGCCCAAGCCCTAAATGTTCGCCGATCTTGGTGGAGAAGCCGCGCTCGAAGATCTTGGAGCGCAGCTCTTCAGGCACGCCGGGGCCGTCGTCACAGACCTCGACGAAGGCCGACGAAGCGGAGCCATTGGGGCGCCCAAAGCGAATCTCAATCCGGCCAGTGCCGTGCAGGGCGTCCTGGGCGTTGGCGACCAAATTCATCAGGCAGCGGCTGACCAGCCCAGGGATGCAGCGCACCACCAACGGCTCGCTGAACGGCAGCACGTCGAGCGCCACGTTGGAGCCTGCCTGCAGCTCCAGCATCGGCAAGCAGCGCGCGGCGACTTGTTGCAAACTGGCCTCTGTGACCTGCAGGTCGTAGCCCAGTTGGAGGGCGCGCATGCGCTGAACCAACTCTGCGGTGTGCTCGGCAGCGCTGGTCAGGCGCGGATCTGAAGTCTCCGCTTGGATCACCGTGACGACGTTGGCTAGATCGTGCAGCAGGCCCAGCATGGTCATGCGCACGCTGCTGATGGCCTCAACCGAGTCCCTGAAGGACTCGTCGTGGAGCGCGAACGCCAGTTGCCGGTGATCCAGCACACCGACCAGCACGTCGTCGCTGACCACGGGCGAAAACTGCAGCGCCGCGCCGACCAGCTTGCGCATCTCGATCGCGGCGTCCAGGTCCGGCGTCAGCGGCTCGACCACCACCGAGGGCAGATCGATCAGGCGCCGGCTGCGCGGGTGCCCCGTGACTAGGGCGGCCACGACACCGCGCCACAGCGGGCCGTCGCGGAAAAACGCGGGCGCCCCGCTGCTTAGCAACGGCTCCACCTGCGCGAGGGTCGCGTGATCTGCGACGTCGCCGGCTGGCTGCATAAAATCAGCGATGCTGCCAGCCTGCGTCAAAGCAGGATCTCCTCGTTGGCGACCACCTCGATGTTCAGGCCGACCTGGAGCATCTCGCTGTCTTCCATCAGATCTTCAGCGTGGCGCAGCACCAGGCCGATCAGCTTCTCCTCAGGGATCCGCTTGAGGTGGGAGCGGCGCACGATCAGCGCCTCGACCGTGGGCCCGCCGACCTCGATGCGCAAGAACGTGTTCGGCATCATCTCTTCGAACGCCTTTTCCATCGCCCGCGCGCCGATCGGCGCCCGCGTGCCCACCACCAACACGCTCTCCACTGGGGGGATGTGAAACCGCGCCACGGTTAGGGTAACTCGTGCTGCCTTGCCGCTCGTCATGCTGTCTCGCGCCTCACTGAGTCCTATGCCAGCGGCGGCGCCCCACGGCGCTCGCCAGTCAGAGCTCTCGCCACCAGCAGCGGCTATATCACAGCCAGTATGCGGCGAAAGGGCTCGAACGGGTGAGGGGCCTAGAGCGACCTTGGGATCGCCTGCGGCGACCTGTTTCGCCAAAAGTGTGGCGCGGCGGCGCCTCCACCGGCAGCAACTCATCGACACGAAGGACCGATCCAGTGAGCAGACCGGGTGGACTATTGAGGACTGGCGAACTGGTCGGCGCTCAAGCGCCGGCAGTCCTCGGTGAATCCCCAGGCTGCGACCGGGTCAGGCACGGCGAAGGTACTTCGACCCTTGGGGAGGCTGCTGCGCGGCGCTGCTTTGGCAGGTACGCGCTCTACGCGGCGACGCGCAGCGCGCGCTGGTCCTCGCACGTTGCCGTGTGGAGTGTGTTGCGGGTCACAGCGGAGAGGCCGCTCCGACCGATTTCGAGTCTAGGCGCCGTGCATCGGAGGGCTCGAGCGGTTGGTGACAAGCGTGGTCTAGGTCGCGTACTGTTACGCGATGACCTTGGATCCCCACGGCGCGAGCTGCCACCACGCAAGCCGAGTCGCGTCCATGGCCTCAATTGCGCTCGTCGCGCTGTGGGGTTGTGGCAGCGACTCCTCGGGGCAGTCGAGTCTGCCGGAGGGAGGGCCGGGGACGCACATGCTCTCGTTCGAGCATGACGGCGTGACGCGCGAGGCGATCGTGTATGTGCCCCAGTCGTACTCCAGCGATGAAGCGGCGCCGCTGCTGTTCAACTTTCACGGCTTCGGCGGAACGGCAGCTGACTACATGGAATGGGCTGACATGCGTCCGCTGGCAGATGAGTATGGTTTCCTGTTGGTCTATCCCCAGGGTTCACTGCTCGACGGCGCCTCTCACTGGAACAGCGCAGCGCCATCAGCGGACAATAAGAGCGACGCCGACGACTTCGGCTTCGTCGAACGGCTGATCGACACCATCGCGGCCCCGTTCGCTGTCGATGCCAACCGGGTGTACGCGGCGGGCTACTCCAGCGGCGCGATGATGGCGTTCGGCCTCGCCTGCTACAGGAGCGATCGCATCGCAGCTGTGGCATCTGTCTCTGGCACCATGCTCGACGACATTGGGGTGAGCTGCACGCCGTCGCACCCCACTTCTGTGATCACCTTGCACGGCACCAGCGACGCTGTTCTGCCCTACGATGGCGGCGCCGGGATGTTCTCTGCCCAGGGAATCGTGGACTATTGGACCGACCTCGACCACATCACCGCCGCACCCACGACGGGCTCGTCCGACGACGATGGTACGCACGTGGATTTCTTCGCGTACGCGGGTGGTGACAACGGTACCGAGGTGCAGCACTTCCGAGTCGCCGGCGGCGAGCACGTGTGGTTCGACGTCAGCGTCGATGGCGTGCACGCGAACCGCGTGGTCTGGGAGTTCTTATCGCGTTTCGGGCGAGACGGAGCCCTCTGAGGCTATGGACCGCGGCGAGCTGACGACGTGGGGCTCAAGGCCGCGTTGCGGCGCTCCGCTGCGCCTGCTAAACACATGACATGCGGCTGATAGCGCTCGCGATGGCGGTGGCCCTTCCATGGACGCTCGTTGGCTGTGGCGACAACCAGAGCAGCCCCGACGGCGACTGTTGGTATTGCAGCGGCAACGGCGGCTCCACCGGCAAGGACGGCTCGACCGCCAAGGGCACGTACACGTTCACGCTGAGCGGAACGCTCGACCGCAGCACCGGAGAGGGCAGCTACCGCATCACGGAAGCAGACGACGGCGGTACGGTCTGTGACGTCGCGTACAGCGTCACCGGCGCTACTGAGGACACCTCGTGCAGCGCATGCACCTTCGCATACACCATGCCGCTCAGCATGCCGAACGTGGCGGTGGCGCAGGGCTGCTCCGGCTCAGAGGGACTCGACGGCACGGACGTCGGCTACGGCCACGCCGAACCTGACACGCTCTACAGCGGCAAGTCCGGTGTTTGGAAAAGCAATGGCTCAGGCAGCACCGTCGACGGCGACAACTGGTCCTTCAGCGTCGTGATCGATCTCTCGGGCGGCAAATAGCCGCCGACACCGACCGAGGAAGCCGAGCGTCGGAGGTTGCTACCACGTCGGGTATTAGCGTCCCCAACGGGATTCGAACCCGTGTTACAGCCTTGAAAGGGCCGTGTCCTGGGCCTGGCTAGACGATGGGGACGGGAGCACTAGGGCTCGCGCTGTGTAGCGCTGAGGGCTCGCGTCACCGAGGTGCTGCGCGCCCGATTAAGGAGGCGCTTTATAGCGCGAATCCTCAATCCGACAAGCGAAAGCTGCGGATAGTTGGGGCCTCGGGTGGAGCGCTGATAACTGCCGTTTTGGAGCCGGATTTGCGATCTGCGGCTGCTGAAACCAGGCGCCTCAGGCTCAAGGGCGCTCCCAGGGTTGGTCGTTGTCCGCTTCGCCCACTCGCAGCCGACTGAGTCGCCAGCGCGCGCCGTCCCGGCTGAACACCAGATCGAGGCGCCGCTGCTCGCGGTGCAAATCAGCGACCTGCGTTTCCGAGAGGTTTAGCAAGCCGACGCCGGTCAGGCCCTGGCCTTGCTTGGTGAGGGTGAGCTCAGCCAGCTCGAGCAGCAGCGTCGGCTTGGCCGCACGCAGTTGGGTCAGCCCCTGGAGCGCCCCCTCCACCCCCGAGAAGTGCTGGGGTTGCCCTGACGCGGAGGGATTAGCGGAGCGGGTGTTGGAGGGATGGGGAGCCTGAGTCGAAGCGTCGATCTGGATGCTGGCGTCGGCGGTGAGCAGCGTCGTCAGCGCCTGCTCAAAGCGCGCCTGTTGCGCGGCTTGGGGCTCGCCTCGGCGATAGCTGAGGTCCGTGGCGGCTTGTTCAAGCTCCGCCCGCAGGCGGCCCTCGGGGGTCTTCCACAAGCCGAGCGTCAGCAGCGTCGCGCCGAGGGCGACCAAGACCAGCAGGTGAGTCCGGGAGATCAGGCGCTTGCCAGGCATGGGCTGATGAGTGGAGTGCTGGTACCTCGCGGATCTTTGAGCGGCGGGTTAGGTCCAGCTCGCGGGCCGCAGGTGCAGCGCCTTGGGGCGCAAGAAAGCTTCAATGCCGTAGGTCGACAAGGTTGAGCCGAGCCCCGAGCCGCGGCGCCCCGACCACGGCAGCCGTGGGCTGACTCGATCGCAGCAGTTGTGGTAGCCGGTGCCGACGTCCAGCTGCGCCAGCAGCGCCTCAGCCCGCGCCGCGTCTGTGGTGTAGACGGCTGCGGTCAGGCCGTAGTGCGTGTCGTTCATCTGCTGCACCGCCTCGGCGTCACCCGTGACGCTGGCCACGCCGATGATCGGGCCGAAGCTCTCTTCTTGCATGAGCAGGCTAGCTTGCGGCGCGTCAGCGATCACCGTGGGCTCAAAGTAGGAGCCAGGCATTGCCGCGCGGTGCCCTCCCGTGAGCAACCGCCCGCCGAGCTCCAGCGCCTCAGCCACCTGTCGCTCAAGCTCCGCGAGCGCCGGCTCGCGGCGCGCCAAGGGGCCGATGAACGTCTCCGGGTCCAGCGGATCGCCGAGCTTCAAGGCGCGCACCGCGCCGCTGAACGCCTGCAAGAAATCAGCGTAGATCGCCTGGTGGACGTACACCCGCTCCACCGCGCAGCAGCTCTGCCCGGTGTTGTAGAACGCGCCTTCTGCCATGGCGGCCGCGGCGTGGGCTACGTCCACGTCCTCCGCGATGTACGCAGGATCCTTGCCGCCGAGCTCCAGCGCGTAGCGCACCATGCGCGGCGCTAGCAGCTGCGCGATGTGGGCACCAGTGCGGTTCGAGCCCGTGAAGAACACGCCGCCCAGCCGCTCGTCGATCAGCGCCTGACCCGCTTGCGAGCCGCCGATCAGCACCTGGAACGCCTGCTCTGGGACGCCGGCTTGGTGCAGCAGCTCGCCCAGCATCAGGCCGGTCATGCTGGCGAGCTCTGAGGGCTTGTAGATCACGGCGTTGCCGGTGAGCAGCGCCGGCAGGAACACGTTGCCGCCCACGAAGTACGGATAATTCCATGCGGAGATATTTGCGATCACCCCCAACGGCTCGTGGCGGATACGCTCTGCGGTCACGCCAGGCCCAGGCGCTATCAGCTGTTCATCTGCCAGCTCTGCCGCGACGTGCTCCAGGAAAAAGTCGATCCGCCCGCTGAGCCCCGCGATCTCGCCTTCGGCTTGGGCTATGGGCTTGCCGGTCTCAAGGCTCGTCGTGCGCGCCAAGACCTCGCGCCGCTCTGCCAGCAGCGCCGCGAAGCGCCGGATACACGCCGCCCGCTCTTCGAGCGGGGTGTGCTGCCAGGCGGGCTGAGCCTCGCGCGCTGCCTGCACCTGATCGGTGATCTGAGCCGCGGTGTGCTCCTCCAGCTGACAGATCAACTGGTTAGTGGCGGGGTTGATGACGTCGATCACGGGCCGAGCGTAGACCGCGCCGACCCAAGCTGAAAGGACCAGACCCAGAAAAGCCATGGCTCGACTCGATCTGCTCGCCGCGCGCAGCAGATCGGGCAGGTGGCTAGTCGTCGCTGTCGGGATCTTCGTCGAGCGGGGCCAGCAGCCCGTCGATGTCTTCCTCGCACAGGCGCTGCGGCGCGGAGGTGCCTGCGCCGAGCAGCGTATCCGCAAGGTGGCGCTTGCGGCGCTGCAGGTGCAGCATGCGCTCTTCAACGCTGCCGCTGACGATCAGGTTGTAGACGAACACTGGGCGCTTTTGTCCAATGCGGTAGGCGCGGTCGGTCGCCTGCGCCTGGGCGGCCGCGTTCCACCAAGGGTCGTAGTGGATCACGGTGTCTGCGCTGGTCAGGTTGAGCCCGGTGCCGCCGGCCTTCAGGCTGATCAGGAACACGTCCACTTCACCAGCCTCGAAGCGATCGACCAGCGCTTGGCGGTTGGGGGTGCCGCCGGTCAGCACCACGTGGCCAACGCCGCGCGTGCCAAGCTCCTGGGAGATCAGCGCGAGCATGCGCGTGAACTGGCTAAACACCAACACGCGCCGCCCCTGCTCGAGGTGCGTGGTGAGCATCTCGAAGAACATGTCAAACTTCGCGTTGCCCTGGCACTCGCTCGCGCCGGCGACGTGCACCAGGCGTGGATCGCAGCAGGCCTGCCGCAGCTGCATCAGGGCGTCTAAGATGGCGACGGTGGACGCCGCGAAGCCCTTCTTGCGGATCGCCTTGCGCACGTCGTCGTGGGCCGCGACGCGGATCGCCTCGTACAACTCGCGCTGGTCGCCCTGGATCTCGACGGGTCGCACCAGCTCCGTCTTAGGCGGGAGCTCCTTCGCGACGGTCTCCTTCACGCGGCGCAGGATGAAGGGAGACACGCGCTTGCGCAGGGAAGCGAGCCGCGCGTCGTTGCCTTCACGCTCGATCGGGACGCGGAACGCTGCACGGAACCGCGCGGCCTCGCCCAGGAGGCCCGGCATCAAGAAATCGAACAGCGACCACAGCTCTTCGAGGTTGTTCTCGACGGGGGTGCCGGTCAGGCACAGCCGGTGCCGCGAGCTCAGCTGGCGCACGGTGCGGGCGACCTGACTGCGCGGGTTCTTGATGGCCTGCGCCTCATCCAAGATCACGTAGTGAAAATTCACCTCGCTCAGCTGCTCGATGTCGCGCACCAAGAGCGGGTAGGTGGTGATCACCGCGTCGACCTTGGTCATTCGACCAAAGTGCTCGCGGCGCCGCGGCCCGTGCAGCGTGCACAGCGTGATGTGTGGTGCGAAGCGCTTCATTTCGCGCTGCCAGTTACCGATCAAGCTGGTCGGCACCAGGATCAGGCTCGGCAGGTCGCTGCGCCGGGCCTCCTTCTCCTTGGCCAGGTGGGCGATGGTCTGCAGCGTCTTGCCGAGGCCCATGTCGTCGGCCAGCACGCCGCCGGCGCCATGCTCACGCAGGTGCTGCATCCAAGTCAGGCCGTCGTGCTGGTAGCCGCGCAGGGTGGCTTGAAGGCCCGCGGGCTCCGACACGAAGCTTGGCTCGCGGGTCAGCGCGCGGGCGCGTTCGACCACGTCTTGGGCGCCCATCCACTTCAGCTCACCGCCCGCTCCACCCACGGCGTCTTCCAGATCTGTCAGGCTGCCGATGGCCATGGGGTCGAACTCGATCACCGCTGGCGTCTTGCTGCTGTTTCCGCCGCGATACAGATCTAACAGCACGCTGAGCAGGTGCTTGAGGCGCTCGGGCTGGATGGGCAGGTAGCGGTTGGGGCCGACCGGGATGGCGCGGTAGCGCGCGGGGAGCTTCAGCAGCGCGTCTAAGCTCTCGCTGTCCGCCGCCAGGTCGAGCAGCTCGACCAAAGCCGGCAGCAGGTTGACCCGCTCGCCGGACACCTCGACGCCCAGCTCCAGGCTAAACCAGCCAGGGGCGTCGTCGTCTGGTTGATCGACGTCGGCGTACCAGGGCACGCGGCCCTCGACGATTTGATATGGAAAATCCTTGTGGATATGTACTTGCCAGCCTAGCTGCCGCAGCTGCGGCACCGCGTGCGCCATGAACGAGCACTGGGAGTGCGCGTTGTTGCTCGACTGCACCAAATAGTCTGCTTCCGAGCCGAACGGCGGGATCACGTCGTCGATGCACGAGAGCTCGACGGCGCCGAAGGTCTCGAGCAAACACTGGGCCTGAGCTTCCGCCGCGTGATCGCGGCGAACGACGCTGGGCGCGCTGGCGCCCGAGCTGAAGCCGTCATCGAAATCTAGATCAAAGTCATCGGCCTCGCCCTCGGGGCGCACGCGGATCCCCGAGTAGTTGAAGCGCAGGGACATGACCGGCAGCTCGATGTCTGGCGCCCGCTTGGCGCGGCTCGACGAGCCCGCCTCGACCATCATCGCTTCGGTGTAGATCCTCAGCTCAGGCACGAACGCGCACGCAGGCCGCGGCGCCGCGCCAGACACCGGCGCGGCGGAGCTAGGCCCACGGCTCACGGAAGGGTCGCGGGCGGGCGCCGGGGTGGGCAGTTCGGTGTGGGTCGCTGTGGCTGAGCTGGGCAAGGTTCGCGATGCCTGAGTTGGGCGGTGCGCGGGGAGGAGCTGCGGGAATTGCTGCTGGTTCGCGCCTCCGCGGGCCCGCGCTATCCCGATGCTGGTCGTCTGTTCCCTGCGCGGACGCCCAGGGACGGGCAGGTAACTCCAAACCCGGCAGCTTGTCGATGCCCAAGATCCTTGGAATCACGCAAGAAACTGGCGCAGCCCCGCGGCTTAGTGGCTCACTCACCAAGATGGTGGGGTGACGTTAGGCGGGCAGCCCAAGATGATGGGCAGGGCGCCTGAGGCGCTGGCGAACACCGAGCGCTCAGATCGGCGGCTGCCAGTCGTGATAGCCGCGGGCGGCCATGCCGGCGCGCACGCAGAGCAAGACGACCCGCTCAAGCTCGGCCGCGACCACCGGCTCGCCCAAGGCCCGCAGCGCCCGCGCGATGGCCTCCAGCGTACACAGGCCACCCGGGTGGACACCGCGCCTCAGCGCGTACACCGATGGCTTCCCCGCGGGCAGCGAGACCTGGCGCAGCGCCTTGAGCCGCGGCTTGCGCCGTAGCATCTGCCGGGTCTGCGTCCACGTGCCGTCAGGCACCACCAGGCGGAGCGGCCCGGGCGCGGCCCTGAACTGAGCGTCGAGCGGGACCGCGGCCGGCCCTGGGTGCAGCAAGAGCAGGTTAGGATCCGTGGGGTCTAAATCTGTGAGCTCTAGCGGCACCTGGGTCAGCCGCGAGTCCCTCGCGCCCCGCACCCGTAGCTCTGCGCCGCTCAACAGCTGGCTGGCGAAGCGCCCCGTATTGGTAGGTCGCGAGCGCTCGAGCGCGTGCATGATCACCAACACGCGGGTCCGGCAAGGGATCGGCCTTAGTGCCGCGCAGAAACAGCCGTCCAGCGGCGCGCGGCAATTTGAGCAGCGCGCGGCGCGGTAGCCGCGCCCGGTGGGGCGACTCGGGAGGTCGAAGCGCGGCGCGGCCAAGACCTCCGCTGCGGCTCGCTCGACGGTCGGCCCGAGCCCCCCGGGCGCAGCGACCCCTAGCGGATCCGCTCGCGCTCCAGCGGGTGCCTCGGGCGCCGCAGCGCTGGCGTCGGTTGCCGGGCTCTGCGGCTGCCCCGCCCGCCGGGCCGCTGCTGGCGCTGCGCTCGTCACCGGCGGCGGTTTGGGTGTCGGGGTCATGCTCTGCTGATCGGCGCTGGTCAATCGTCGCGAGCCAGGGTTATGACCCGAGGATGGCGCTGCGTCCTAGCAGAGCGCGATCTTTTCTGCTGGTCGCGGCGGTGTACGTGGTGGCCTTCGGGGTGGCGTTTGGGGTGGCGGCGAGGCTGCTCAGCGGGCTGCACCCGCTGTGGGTGATCGCCGCGGCCGATTTGACCGCGATGCTGCTGGTGTTCGCCGCCAGCGCGTGGCTCGACAACTCGAGCGTGTACGACGCGTATTGGAGCGTGGCGCCCATCGCCAACGCTGGCTACCTCACGGCACAGGCTGTCGACGGCGATCCGCTGCGCCAAGCCATAGTGGTCAGCCTGGTGTGTTGGTGGGGGGTCCGGCTCACCTACAACTGGGCGCGGGGGTGGAGCGGCCTTGAGCACGAAGACTGGCGCTATGAGTACTTCCGTAGGAAAACGCGGCGCTGGTACTGGGCGCTGAGCTTCTTTGGTCTGCACTTGTTCCCGACCATCCAGGTGTATGTTGGTTGCCTCGCGCTCTGGCCAGCGCTCAGCGCACCGAGGCCCCTGGGTTGGGTCGACGCAGCGGCCGCGCTCTTGACGTCCTCGGCGGTCGCGCTCGAGGCGTTGGCTGATCGGCAACTCCGCGGGTTCGTCGCCGGGCCAAAGCGCCCGGGCGCGGTGCTGGAGCAGGGCTTGTGGGCGTGGTCCCGCCACCCCAACTACTTCGGTGAAATACTGTTTTGGTGGGGCCTTGGGCTGTTCGCCTTGGCGGCAGAGCCTACGGCATATTGGGCGCTCTCAGGCGCGCTGGCCATCAGCATTATGTTCCGTGTGGTCAGCATCCCGCTGCTCGAGCGGCGCATGCTAGAGCGCCGGCCGGCGTTCGCTCAAGTCCAAACACGCGTCTCCATGCTGCTGCCGCTGCCGCCGCGTCAGCGCTGACCCGACTAGTTGGCCGCGAAGCGCGTGCGCGTGACGTCCATGCGCGGATGCGACGGAAAGCTCAGGCCGCGCACGGCGCGGGCGACGCAGCTTTGGATCGACGGGCTGCCAGGCTCGGTGCCGACGCTGATCCCGAGCACTCGGCCTGAGCGCACGGCGACGCAGATCTCGACGCTCATCTCATCTGGCACGCCGCAGTGGCTGAAGTAGCTCCCGTTCTCCAGCACCGCCGCGTACTGTGAGCGGCTGAGATCTGGCGGGGCGCTTGGGCCACCGATGCGAATTTCCTCCTGGTATTTAGCGACCGCCGCTTCGCAGCTTTGCCCTA
Source organism: uncultured Polyangiaceae bacterium (assembly GCA_964551615.1). GTDB lineage: Bacteria > Myxococcota_A > Polyangia > Polyangiales > Polyangiaceae > JAHBVY01. Next base: position 46,793 of record CAZKDY010000038.1, on the reverse strand, counting down.
CACTAGACCAGCTCGCTGGAGGGTCGTCGGGTGTTGGGCCAGGCGCTGCACGATCTGCGACCGGCGGCGCTGGTCGGAGCGCGGCGTCCCGGTCGGCCAACGGCTCACGCGGCGTGGCGTCGGCCTGCGGAGCTTCGGCCGTCCGATCCTCCGCCCGATCCTCTGCCCGATCCTCCGCCTGGTCCACGGGTGGCTGGCCGGCCGGCGCCGCGAACTGCGCCGTTTCCGGCGCAGGCAAGCTCGGCTCCAGATCAGCCGGCGCTGTCCCGGTCAATATCGCGGGTGGAGGGGCGGGTGGCGCCGCGAGCGCCCGCGCTTGGCTTGGGCGCAGGTGCGCTGCCGCGGCGACTGGCTCGGCCAGGGGCTGGCCCAGCGCGGCTTCCAGCCACCCGGCGAGGGGCACGCTGCCCGTATTGATACCGAAACATAGGCCGCTGAACCCGGTCCACAGCAGCAGCGCCAGGGGCCAACGTGGCCAGCGCCGCGGGGTGCTTGGAGCGCGGTCGAGGAAGAACTCCTCGGGCAGCTTCACGCGCTGCTTGAACTCCAAACTGGCCATCGCAGCGTCGCACTAGCTGATGGCGCGGGGTCCGTCCACTTTGCCCACTTTGCCCACTTGCTGTGGAGCATCGCGAGATCGCCGGTGTGATAGGCTGCTCAGCCATGGCCGAAGAAAAGCCGCCGACCAAGCCTCCGAGGACGTCACTGGTCGATTCAGGCTGGGCTGACCCAGAGAGCCCGGAGCAGCCCCTCGATGTGCTGGCGACCGCAGAGCCCACCCCCAGCCCGCCAAAGCCGCGCTTGCCACGGCCCGCCGTCGTGCCCCGCGGGCGCGCTGGGGGCGAGGGGTCCCGTCAGGTCGAGGCTGAGTCGCCCCCCGTTCGACCACCGCTGCCGCCGCGCGCAGTGGCTGAGTCGTTGACCGACGCCGCGGACTTGTTGGACGAGTTGGAGGCGGATCAAGCGACCAGTGCGTTTCCGGTAGGATCTGATTTTAGTTTGAGCACCGCGCAGCCTCAGGCCGCGCCGCCAGGGCCCGCGCCGGGGGCCTCCGGCATCCTGCCTCGCTTCGCGATGCCTTCAGAGACCGACGCTAGCTCGCCGCGCATCGTGAGCCTAGAGGATCCTGCGCCTGTCGTGACGGCTGAGGCTCAGGCTGTTGTCGGCGCCCTGCCGCCTCCGAGCGTGATGCCTGGAGCGCCAGCCGAGGGCTCAGCGCTGGACCAGCTGGCGCAGGTCAACCCGGCGCTGACGCCTGAGCCTGCGCCGCCGCTTGACGCGCCGCCAGCGCTTGACGCGCAGCCGCCGCCGCTTGACGTCGCGCAGCCGCCGTCTACCCGCCCGCTGCGCGCGGCGGACTACCCCGGCGCGCCAGGGCACTTGCCGCAAGGAAGTGATATCCCCAGCCTGCCCCCGGTGAACCTGGCGCCCAGCGCGCTCCGCCTCGGCGAAGCGCTCAGCGAACCCGTGCGGATCGGCGGCACCAGCGCACCGCTTTGGGCCGCGCTGCTCGCCCCCGGGGCGGCGTTGCTGCTGCTCGGGGTTGGCTTCGGGGCGTTGCTGTTCGGTGGCTCCGCCGCGCCCGAACAGCGGGGCCAGCTGGCGATAGAGCCTGCGAGCAGCGCTCTCGCCAGCGCCGCCGCTCCTAGCACCGCAGGCAGCCAAGCTGAAGCGTCGGCGACGACACCAACCAGCCCGCTGCCCGCGAGTGGCAGCGCCGTGCCCGGCGAAGCTGCCGTGCCCGGCGAAGCTGCCGCGCCCGGCGACGCCGGAGTACCCGCCAGCGAACGCACCGCGGCCGACGCCGTGGCGCTGGCGCGGGGGCGCTCAGCTCAGCTGCGCGCGCAGTGGAGCGCGCTCATCGCGAGCATCAAGGCTGATCCCGAGCAGCTCGCAGACAAGGCAACGCGCCAGCAGCTTGAGGAGTACGCGCGCAACCGCGAGCTATCGACAGACACCCTCGAGGCCGTGGCCGCCTTGGGCACCGAGCGCGCGATGGACTTTCTGTATGAGATTTGGATCGGCACACCCAAGCGTACAGAGACAACCCAGCTCGCTGAGGAGCTGGTGATGAGCAAAGATCTGAGCCCTAAGGCGTCGCCTGCCCTGGGCGTCGCGCTGGCCTTGCGCGCACACGACAAGGAGCAGCCGTGCAGCCAGTTGAAGGGCCTGGTCGTACAGGCGGGGAAGGTGGGCGACACGCGCTCACTGCACCTGCTGGGGCGCCTGGCGACTCGCCGGGGCTGCGGCAGCAGCGGACGCGAAGACTGCTACCCGTGCTTGCGCGAAGGCGACGTGCTGAAGCAAGCCATCAGCGATGTGCGCTCGCGGCGCTAGCCGGCGGTTAGGCTAGCGCCGGCGCCGCGCGCTGGCTCGTCATCGTCAGAAGCTGCCCGCGACCCCAAACCCCGCGGCTTCTGCGCTGAGCCATGGCTGGGGGTACAAACGTAGCCGTGCGGTCTCGCCACGGTAGCGCCGCGCCGCCTCGGCGTCGCTCGTCGGGCGAGTCCACCAGTGGGCGATGTTGACGCTGATCGAGCCGAGCAAGTTACGCAGGGCAGGCAGCGTCGCGTCGTACTTGCGCCACACGTAGATCGACGTGCCCGCGCTGATCAGCATCGGACCCACCACGGCGATCGGGTTGCGCTTGCGCCAGGTCGCTTGTTCGGCGTCCTCCAGCATCTGCTCGGCCGCCCGCAATTTGTGCGATCGCTCGCCCCTGGTGTGCTCTGGCATTTCCGCGAGGCGATGGTCGGCGAAGCGGCCCGCGTTGGGTAAGACCAACAGCCCAACCAGCCCGATCGCGCTCATGCTCCCGCCCACGGCGTTCAAGATGCGCTCCTCGGGCTCGTCCTTGGTAAAGTAAAAGTAGGCTTGGCCGCCCGCCAGCGCGGCGAAGCCACCGATCCAGCCAAACCACCAGGCGCGCTCCGCCGGGGCGTTGCGGGTCAGCGCTCCGCTCACGTACGCCAGGCGGCGATCGACGTCGGGGCTGGCTGGGGTCGGGGCTAGGGCCTGCAGTGTTGGCGGCGGAGCTGCAGACACGTTGGCGGGCGCGACAGGCAGCGCCGGCTGAGCGCCAGCCGTGGACGCGACGCTCCCCACGCCCAGCAGCAGTGAGAGACACAGCCAGGCGGAGGGGAGGCATTCAGCAGGAGAGCGCACGCCCCGGCGAGCCTACCGAGCTTTACTTCGGGGGTCGACACCAACCGGCGGGCTGCGCCCCTCAGTCGCGCCACGGCTCCTGACAGCAGAGCCCCAAGGTATCGCGCTCAGGATGTGAGCGCGTGAGGTGGCGCGCCCGAGCTGAGGAGCTTGGCGCCCCATGGGATCAGCGTAGGCTGTGCGCTATGCTCACACGCCGCGCGTCCAAGCTCGCCCGTCTCGTCCCCAGCCGCACGCTGCTGTGCGCCGCGGTATCAAGCCTCGCGCTGGCCGTCGCGTGCAGCGATGACTCAGATCCAGCCAGTGGCGGCGCAGGCGGTAGCGGTGGCTCTGCAACTGGCGCGTCCGGCGGCACGAGCGGCAGCGGCGCGTCGGGCGGCGGCGGCGCGTCGGGTGGCACCAGCGGCAGCGCGGGCAGCGGCGCGACGGGCGGCGGCGGCGCGTCAGGCGGCACCAGCGGCAGCGGTGGTACTGGGATCCCTGGGGATGCGTCATTCATCACCCCGGACGATCCCGGCGGCGGCAGCGTGAGCTTCAGCATCAGCAGCCGCGAGCGCCACGCCATCTCGCCCTACGTCTACTGCACCAATCAGCCAGACTGGCAGGGGCACCCGCACATCCCTCTGGCTCGTCAAGGCGGAAACCGCATGACCGCCTACAACTGGGAGAACAACGCCTCAAACGCAGGCAGCGACTATCAACACCAGAACGACTCATTTCTTGGGGGTGGGGACACACCCGGGGAGGTGGTGCGGCTCCACGTCCAGGCGGCCCACGATCGAGGCGCCGCGGCGCTGGTGACGGTGCCGCTGGTGGGCTACGTGGCCGCCGACAAGAACGGCGGCGGTGACGTCGCGGGCTCTCCAAACTACCTGCAGACGCGCTTTCGGATCTCTCAAGCGTTCAAGGGCTCTGGGCTGAGCCTGAACCCTGATCCTAACGATGGCTACGTGTATCAAGATGAGTTCGTCGCCTGGCTCGACTCAAAATTTCCATACGCAAAAAATGACGCGCGCAAGCGCCTGATGTTCTCCATGGACAACGAGCCAGACCTGTGGTCAAGCACCCATGCGCGCATCCACCCGGATCCGGTAGGCTACGCCGAGCTATTGACAAAGAACGTCGAGTACGCGCGCGCTGTGAAGTCGGTGTTGCCCGGCGCCACCGTGTTCGGCTCGGTGAACTATGGCTGGGCGGGGATGACCACGCTGCAAGACGCGCCTGACAATGCGGGCCGCGACTACCTGGACTTCTTCCTGGCTGGCGCCAGCGCGGCAGAGAGCGCCGCGGGCAAGCGCTTGATCGACGTGCTCGACTTCCACTGGTACCCCGAAGCCCAAGGTGCAGGGGAGCGCATCACCTCCAGCGGCAGCAGCGCTGGCCTGGTGGCAGCGCGGCTGCAGGCCCCGCGGAGCTTGTGGGATCCGAGCTACACCGAAGACAGCTGGATCACTCAGTACTCCACCTCCGGGCCGATCGATCTGTTGCACCGGCTCGAGTCGAAGATCGCTGCCAGCTACCCAGGCACAGGCTTGGCTATCACCGAATACAACTATGGCGGCACCAACCACATTTCCGGAGGGATCGCCCAGGCGGACGTGCTGGGGATCTACGGCCGCGAGGGCGTGTACGCTGCGTGCTATTGGTCTCTGACCGGAGCGGACGACTACGTGTGGGGCGCGTTCGACGCGTTCTTGGACTACGACGGCGCCGGCTCAGGCTTCGGTGACACGTCGATCATGGCGAGCACCAGCGACGTGCCGGGCACCAGCGTGTACGCCAGCCTCGACGCCGGCTCAGAAGATCGGGTGATCGTGGTGGCGCTGAACAAGACCAGCGCGCCCGTGGACGTCGGCGTCTCACTCACCCACACCGTCCAGCTCACCAACGCTGAAACCTACGAGCTGAGCGCGGCGTCGCCGGCCCTCAGCCGCGGCGCCGACTTCAACCTGAGCAAGACCAACGCCTTTGTGCGGCAGCTGCCAGCGTTCAGCGTGACCACCCTCGTGCTCTCACCCTGAGCGCCTGGAACCAAGCAGCCTGAGCAGCCTGAGTGGACTGAGCGCCCTTGCGGATCTTGTATCTTGAGCCGTTTCACGGCGGATCCCACCAGCGCTTCGGAGAGCAGCTCCAAGCAGGTATCGCCGCTGAGTGGGAGAGCTTGACGCTGCCAGCGCGGCACTGGAAGTGGCGCATGCGCGGCGCCGCGCTGTGGTTCGCCAGCGCCCACGCTGAGCTGCTGAGGGGCAAGTTTGATTTGATCGTGGCCAGCAGCTACCTGCCCCTCGCCGAGCTGCTGGGCCTGGTGCCGGCCCTCGCCCCGGTGCCCTCGCTGCTGTACTTTCATGAGAACCAACTCAGCTATCCCGCACGGAAGCGTTCGGCTCTACAGCCTGGCGCAGCCCCAGCCGAGCGCGACCACCACTTTGGCTTCACGCAGTTGGTCAGCGCGGCCGCGGCCACGCGCTGCGTGTTCAACAGCGCCTACAACCAGATCAGCTTCCTCAGCGCGGCGGAGTCCTTGCTCAGGCGCATGCCCGACGCTCAACCGACGGCCTGGCTCGAAGCGATCAGGCTAAAGTCCTGCGTGCTGGGGGTGCCGCTCGAGCTTGAAGCGCTAGCCCCACCACCCGATCCTCCCCTTGAAGAACGCGCGGCGGGTCCGCTCATCCTCTGGAACCATCGCTGGGAGTACGACAAAGGGCCTGACACCTGCTGCGAGCTGCTCGCGGCGCTGGCGGCGCGTGGTGTGCCGTTCCGGGTCGCGGTGTGCGGCCAGCGCTTCACTGAGCAGCCTGAGGCGCTCGAACCCACGCGGCGGCTGCTCGGTGACCGCGTGGAGCACTGGGGCACCGCGGCTCCACAGGCCTACGCGCGGCTGCTGCGGCGAGCGAGCTTGGTGCTGAGCACCGCGCGGCATGAGTTCTTTGGCATCAGCGTGATCGAGGCCGTCCACGCCGGGGCGCGGCCCTTGCTGCCGAACGGCTTGGTCTACCCTGAGCTTTTCCCTGAAGAATATCTGTATCGCGACTTTGAGCACGCGCTGAGCGAGCTCGAGCGGCTAGCGCGCGGCTTCGTTGACGGGAGCATATCGCTGCGCGCCGACCGGAGGCAACACACCCAGCGATTCGCGGCGGTGGAGTTGCTCCCCCAATTTCGCGCATTGTTTGCGGCTGTGGCCGGCACGCTGCGCTGAGCTAGCGGTGTGCGGTATTGTGCTGGCGAAGCGCGCGGAATGCGCATAAGTCGAGGACATGCACGTGGCACGCGCAGCCGCGCTCAGCGCGGGGTTAACGCTGAGCTTCTCGCCGCTGGCAGCGGCTGACACGGCCCGCGTCACGCCGAAGATGGACTGCACCTTGTACGCTGAAGACGGCGGGCGCGCCAACTGCGCCGGGACCGGGCTCTTCGTCGGGGAGACCGCCGCTGGCGCCGCGCGCCGCAGCTTGCTAGCCTTTGACGTTCAGCGCTTGGTTCCGGGCGGCTCCAGCATCAGCTCAGCGACGCTGAGCCTCGCGATGACCCGGTCGCGCGCCGTTGATGGCAGCGTGAGCCTGCACCGCGTGCTGGCGGCGTGGAGCGAGGGCACATCCGCTGCCGTGGGGCAGGGCGGTGGCGGTACGCTGGCCACCCCGCTCGACGCCACCTGGGTGTTTCGGAGCTTTGACACCAGCAGCTGGACCACGCCGGGCGGTGACTTTGAGCTGACGCCTGTGGCGACCCAAGGTGTCAGCTCGACCGTGCAGCGCTACACCTGGTCAAGCCCCAGCATGGTCGCCGACGTCCAGCGCTGGCTGGACACGCCAGCTGACAACCTGGGGTGGATCCTGATCGGCGATGAGTCGATGATCCAGACCGCGCGGCGCTTCGGGTCGCGCGAGGCAGCGCCGGACGAACGGCCGCAGCTTGACCTGGTGTTCACTCCGATCGGTCCGACCGGCGCGTGCTGCGCAGCAGACGGCGAGTGCAGCGTGGTCCTCGATCCGGGGGCCGCCTGCGGCGGCGCCTATCAAGGCGTCGCGACCCAGTGCACGGCGGATCTCTGCCCTCGGCCGCCAGGCGCGTGCTGTCTGCAAGACGTCGACGCCACGTGTGAGATCCAGAGCCAGGCTGAGTGCACGGCGCGCGCTGGTAATTTCCGGGGGGAAATGACGACGTGTAGCCCCAACCCGTGCCTGGTGCAGCTCACGCCGTTCGTCGACAAGCTACCGCTGCCCCGCGTCGCCCAGCCGCTCAGCGGGCTTTCGGGCGCTGAGGCGCGGTATCGCATCAGCATGGTAGAGAAGCGGCAAATCCTGCACTCTCAGCTGCCGGCGACGACGGTCTGGGCGTATGATGACGGCAATGGAGGGACCTTCCCCGGTCCCACCATCGAGGCTCGCAAGGACCACAACGTCGAGGTTCAGTGGGTGAATAACCTGCGAGACTCGAGCGGGGCGCTGCGCACTGAGCACCTGTTGCCTGTTGATCAGTGCCCCCACGGCGCCCAGCTTGGTGGCGCCCGTACGGTCGTGCATCTACACGGTGGTCACGTGGCGGCTGAGTACGACGGCTACCCTGAGCTGACCATCTTGCCGGGCGAGACCACGACCTACCAGTACCCCAACTGGCAGGACGCCGCGATGCTCTGGTACCACGACCACGCCCTCGGCATCACGCGGCTGAACGTGATGCTCGGGCTGGCTGGCCTGTACATCATCCGCGACGACGCGGAGGCCGCGCTGAACCTGCCGAGCGGTGAGTTCGAGGTGCCGCTGGTTATCCAAGATCGGTCCTTCAACCTGGACGGCTCGTTTCGGTACCCAGCGGTCTGGATGGAGCACTTCTTCGGGGACAAAATGCTGGTTAACGGCAAGGTTTGGCCGTACCTCAACGTCAAGCGAGGCACGTACCGCTTCCGCGTATTGAACGGCTCGGGCTCACGCTTCCTGACCCTGGCCTTGAGCAACGGCATGGGCTTTCAGGTGATCAGCAGTGAAGGGGGCTTGCTGCGTGGGCCTGTGGCGCTCACCCAGCTCACCCTTGGCCCGGCCGAGCGCGCGGATCTGATCGTCGACTTCAGCGCGCAAGCGCCGGGCACCGAGATCCTGCTCACCAACTCAGCGGCGACGCCGTTTCCGCAGGGGGGCACTGACGCGGCGCTGCCCAACGTGATGAAGTTCATCGTTCAAGACAGCCCAGGACCAACCAGCCCCATCCCGAGCAAGCTGCGGGAGATCGCGGCGTACGTCGAGCAAGACGCGGTCTTGACCCGCGACTTTCAGCTAGCGCAGGCTGGCGACGCGTGCAGCGGTCAGGCTTGGCTGATCAATGGCCTGCGCTGGGACGACATCACCGAGCGTCCACGCCTCGGCACCTCGGAGATCTGGCGCTTCGTCAACCGCTCAGGCACCAGCCACCCGATGCACATGCACATGCTCTTCTTCCAAGTGCTCGACCGGCAGCCGATCCAGCTGATCGACGGTGAGCCGGTGCCCATCGGCAGCCGCGTCCCGCCGCCGCCTGAAGAAGCCGGGTGGAAAGACACCGTGCAGGTCGCGCCGTTTGAGGCGGTCCGCGTGATGGCGAGGTTCGAGGACTTTGTCGGGAAATTTGCCTACCATTGTCATATCTTGGAGCACGAAGATCAGGCGATGATGCGGCAATACGAGACGTACACCGAGTGCGGCGACGGCGCGCGAGGGCTGCCCGTCGAGGAGTGCGACGACGGGGCGGAGAGCCCGACCTGCAACAGCGACTGCACCCGAGCCGCGTGTGGTGATGGGGTGCTCAACCGGAGCTCCGGCGAAGGGTGTGACGACGGCAACACCCTGAGCGGCGATGGCTGCAGCAACAACTGCCAAGTAGAAGCGGCGTGCACCGACTGTGACGCGGGGGCTGACGCTGGCACCAAGCCGCGCTCAGGCGCTGCCGCCGACGCTTGTAGCTGCCGTACCCCCGGCGCTGGCGCGGGTGGCCGGGGCGCAGGCCAGGAGCAGGGGGGTGGTCTGCTCGCCCTCGGGCTGCTGAGCTTACTTGGGTTACGTCGCCGCCGGGTCGCGGCCTGAGCCGGTGACCGCCGCGGGCGCGCTGGCGGGCGCAAGCGTCGCCTAGCCTTTGCTAGCCTTTGCTAGCCTTTGCTAGCCTTTGCTAGCGGCCCGGGCTTTGTTCTGTTCTGCGCGGTAATGAATCCAGCAGGCGGGCATGTAGCGCTCATCGGCGCCTAGCTGGATCTGTGGGCCGTCGAGCACGGCCTGCCCGTCTGCCATACGCAGGTTGAACACCGCCTTCCGATCACAAAACTGGCAGGTCACTTTGACCTCTTCGATGCTGTCAGCTAGCTCAAGCAGCCGCTTTGATCCCGGGAACAGCCGCGCTTGAAAATCCGTGCGCAGGCCGTAGCAGATCACGGGGATGCCGAGCTCACTGGTCAGCTCCCGCAGCTGCTCGATCACGCCCTCGCTGAGGAACTGCGCTTCATCCACGAGGATACAATTGAGCCCCCGGAGCTGCTCGATGTCTAGGGCCTGGTCAGGCTCAATCAGCAGATCAGCCGGCGCCTCTAGGCCGGCACGCGAGCGGATGATCTCAGGGCCAAAGCGCAGGTCGAGCCGCGGCTTCAGCAGCAGCACCCGCTTGCCCTGCTTGCGGTAATTGTGGGCGACAGCCAGCAGGTTCAAGGTCTTGGCGCTGTCCATGGTGCCGTATCGAAAGTAGAGCTTCGCCATCGCCGGCGCAGGCTAGCGCAGCTGGCCCGGCTTGGACAGCTCCGGCGCGGCCGCTCGGTACGCCAGCGACGCAGCCTCGACCGACCGGGTGAGTTGGTCGCCACCAGCCCTCAGCGCTTGTCCACCACGCGCATCAGGCTCTCTTGGACCACCGACGCCACCAGCCTGCCGTCTTGGGCGTAGACGTGCGCCATGTTCAGGCCGCGCCCGCCGGAGGCGCTCGGGCTATCCATGGCGTAGAGCAGCCACTCATCCGCGCGGAATCGACGATGGAACCAAATCGAATGATCGAGGCTCGCGGCGATCAGGTTCGGGTTGAACCAGGTGAGGCCGTGATAGTTGATGCAGTTGTCGAGCAGCGATAGATCCGAGGCGTAGGTCAGGACGCACTGGTGCAGCAGCGGATCGTCTGGCAGCTTGGCGCAGCTACGAAACCAGATGCGGTGCAGGCCACGCCGTGGCTCGGGATCCAGCAGGTTCACGGGATCGAGGTCGCGCTGCTCGATGGGGCGCTCCAGCTTGAGCAAGAACTCGAGCAGCCCGCTGTGGGTGCGCGCGAAGCCCTGGGTGAGCCGCTCGCTGTTAGACGGCACGCTCAGCGGATCCGCAGCCTCTGGCATCTCGAGCTGGTGCTCCAGCCCGGGCTCTTCGATCTGGAACGAGACCGCCATGCTGAAGATGGCTTCGCCGCGCTGCAGCGCGACCACTCGCCGCGTGGTGAATGAGCGGCCGTCGCGGATGCGATCCACCTCGTAAATGATCGGGATCGTGGGATCCCCGGGGCGCAAGAAGTACGAGTGGAGCGAGTGAGCCGTGCGGCCCTCAACCGTGCGACAGGCGGCGACCAGCGCCTGGCCCGCCACCTGACCCCCAAACACGCGGGGCCTGCCGTCTACCGGGCTGTAGCCGCGGTACAGGTTAGTGTCGATTTCTTCGAGATCTAAGCGCTGGAGCAGCGTCTGGACCGCCGTGTGAGGATCCGCGTCAGCCATGGCCGATCCCTACGGCACAATCGCGCCGTCGTCAGGGCAGATCGACGACTGGTCAGAAAAACTCAGCCCTTCAGCCGAACAGCCAGCTAAACACGCGCGCCAAATCCTGACTGGGAGTTGAGCCAAACGACCCATGGCGCGCGCCCTTCAGCACGAACAGCTGGGTCCGGATCTGGTTGTGCTCGAGCAGCCAGGCGCCGCGGCGCATGGGGGTCAGCAGCTCGCGGCTGCCCCCGATCAGCGCGACGCTGCGCGCGTGACGCAGGGCCGAGACGCTGGGCGTCGACGGCACGCCGCCCAGTATAACCTCCGGGAAACGCTCGGGCCAGCGCTCAGTCAGCAGCTGCGCCACCTGCGATCCTTGTGAGTAGCCGAACAACACCACCTCTCGGGTGTCAAGGAGGCCCGCGCGCAAGCTGGCCACCGCGTCCAGCGCTTGGTCGATCCGCTGCATCAGCGGCTCAACGCGCCCGCTCCAATAGTACCGATCTGCGCGGCCACAGCTGCGCTCGCCGCGCAGGGCGATCAGGGTCGCGTAGCGCTGCAGCACGTCGGTGAAGGCCTTTGCTGCGTGGATATCACCGCAGGCGCCGTGCAGGTAGATCAGCGCCCGCCGGATCGCGGCAGGAGCATGCAGCACCTCGATCTGACCCTGATCAACCTGCAGGCTGTGAAAGCGCCCGACCTCAAGCGTCGCCGGTAGCTCCGCCACAGGGCTCGCCGCCTCGACAGCCAGCATGGCCCCAGCGCCCTGAGCGACCTTAGGCGGCGCCGCGGCAGCAGGCGGGAGCTGGTCTGAGCCCGGCGACCCCTCTGCGTGCCACGCCCGAGCCTCGCTAGCCCGCCCCAAGTTCGGGGGTGGAGGGCCTAGCGCCGGCACGCCGCGCGCGCAGCCGACCGCGAGCAGCGCCAGCAGCAGCGTCGGCGCACCAGCGCGCGCTGCGTAGAGGGCCGAACGTGCCTTAGCGGTTTGCAACCAGTCAGCGTAGCATGAGCGACTCGAGTTCGCAGGTGTGTACCGCGCCGCGAGCGCGTGGTTCAATCGCCGCGCGGCCGAGTCGTAGCGCAGCGCGCCTCGTGTCGCGCGGTCCGGTATCACGAGGAAACGCATGTCGAGTCGACCACCCAGCCCTTCGCCGCCTAGCCGTTCGACGTCCAGCCTTTCGGCCTCTAGCCCTTTGGCGTCCAGCCCTTCAGCGGCCACGTCGCCCAGCGGCTCCGCTGCTCCGCAGGCGCCAGATGACGCGGTGAGCGTGGACGTTGAACGCGTCGGTGCCACTGGGGTGGTGCGCATCAGTCGCCCAGGCGCGCGCAACGCGGTGGATGGTCCCACGGCCAGCGCGCTGGTCAGCGCGCTCCGCGAACTGGATCAAGATCCGAGCATCTCGAGCTTGATCTTGACCGGCAGCGGCGGGCACTTTTGTGCCGGCGCCGATCTGAAGGCGGTGGGGAGCCCGCGCGGCAACCAGGTGACCGTTGATGGAGACGCGCCCATGGGGCCCTCGCGGCTGGTCACTCAGAAGCCGGTGGTCGCGGCCATCGAGGGCTACGCCGTGGCTGGAGGGCTTGAGCTGGCCGTTTGGTGCGATCTCCGGGTCGCGGCGCAGAGCGCCGTGCTGGGCGTGTTCTGTCGTCGCTGGGGGGTGCCGTTGATCGATGGCGGCACGGTGCGCCTGCCGCGCTTGATCGGCCACGGCCGCGCCATGGATCTGATCCTGACGGGGCGTCCGGTAGGCGCGGTCGAGGCGCTAGCGATGGGGTTGGTCAACCGCGTCGTCCCGGATGGGCAAGCCCTGGGGGCTGCCCTTGAGCTGTGTGAGCAGCTAAATGAATTTCCGCAAGGATGTATGCTGGCAGATCGACGCAGCGCGCTGGCGCAGTGGGACCTGAGCCTGCCCGAGGCCCTGCGCGCCGAGACGGCGGGCGGCCTCGAGGTGATTCGAACGGGCGAGACGGGGTCCGGCGCAGCGCGCTTCGCAGCCGGCGAGGGTCGCCATGGAGCGTTTGAGCCGCCGAGAGCGCGCAGCGGAGACGACCGCTAGCCCGGCGCGAACCCTGGCGCGGCGGGCGGCGCGCCAAGCGTGGGCAGCAGGAGCGCGCCTCGCCCGAGAGCTGAGTCCATCACCGCGGGGCTAGCGCTCGGAGTTGGGTCCCCAGCTGACTGAGCTGAGCTTGCAGCTCCTCCTCCTCGCCAACGGCGCCGTAGCGAAGCGCCGCATATGCCTGGCTCAGCTGTCGCAGCTGGTCCCCCAGCGCGCTGGGCAGGGCTCCCGAGACCCGCTGAGCCCACGCGTTGGGCGTCTCCGTGGGTAAGCGCTGAAGGCCGCGACCTTTGAGCGTCTGCTCCAAGTCGAGCCAGCCTGGCAGGGGAGGCGGACCCGCGTTTGATCCTTGAGCGCTCTTGGCTCGGGCGGCGCGCCGCAGCCTGAGCAAACGCACCAGCAAGAGCAGCGCGACCGCGGCGGTGAGCGCGCCGATCACTTCGCTTAGCTCTCGCTCGAGGAGCCAGTCCATGAAGCGCGACCAACTGGAAGCGGCTAGGTCGAAGAGCCCGCCGGCCCAGGGCGTGACCGCCGCTCCACCCCCGAGGATCTCTGTGTGCGGCGTGGCGTCAAAGGTCTCCCAGCGTTGGCCGGTCCAGCCCTCTACCCACGAGTGTGCGTTGCGCTCTCGCACCAGGTAGTAGTCCCCCAGCGGGCTGAACTCGCTGACGGTGAACCCCGCGACGACGCGGGTGGGCACGCCGATGCTGCGGCCCAGCAGCGCCAGCGCGGTCGCGAAGTACTCGCAGTGACCTGACTTGTCGCGCAGTAAGAAATCCAGGATCGGATCCACGCCGTCGCGGCGCTCGAAGTCTAGCGAGTAGCGGTACTCCGAGCGCAGGTGCAGGGTCAGCGCCTGGAGCTTGGCGTGAGGCGTCTTCGCGCCTTGAGTCCAGCCCAGCGCCAGCTGACGCAGCTCGCGCTGGAGCTCCCAGGGGAGCGACAGCTCCCGGTTGCTAGGCGAGCCGCTGACCAATGCCGTGGGGATATGAGCGAGACCGGTCGGGGCGACCTGCTCGCTGACAGACGGCGGGTTGGTGTACCAGATACGTTTCGCGGGGTCGCCGGCTACTGGCTCCACGATCCCGACGTCATCAACCATCACGAACCCGGTCGAAGCGGACACGTCTAGGGCTCCGAGCGGGACGAAGTAGCGAGGCCCGCTGCGGACTAGCTCGAGCTCGGTCGTACCCGGACCTCCCTCGCGGGGTACTGGGCGCACCACGTGCTCAGCGGTGCGGCGCGTCCAGGCGCCTTGGGCGTAGGTCACGTAGACGATGCCGCGTAGGTAATCGGTGGGAGCGCCGCGCACGCGCATCACGATCTTGTCTGACTGGAGCATGCCCTTCATCGAGCCCAGCCATAAAAAGCTGGAGAACCCGCTGCGCTTGGGCAAGCCGCGCATGACGCGCTCGACGACCCAGCCGTGTAGCGGAGGCAGCAGCGCTGAGCCTAGGAGCGCGAGGCTGAGGCTGCTCGCGACGGCAGCTGCGAGCAGCCCGCGGTGCCGCCGGTCCAAGTTGCGCAAGGCTGGGCGAGCCGCGTCTGCCGCGCGCAGCGCGCACGCCGCGCTCAGCAGGTACCCCAGCACCGCGAGGGGGTAGACCCCGCCTGAGATCTTCGCCCCCCAAATGGCCAACGACACCAGGCCAAGGGCTAGCGTGGTCGGCGCCCCGCCAAGCGGGGTCGCCAACCACAGCCGCAGCACCGCGACCAGCAGCGACGCTATGCCGAGAGCAGCCCATCCGCGCGGAACCGTATCTGCCCCGATCAGGGCCTGGCTGGGGTCCAGGTTCGCGGCGAGCAGGGCAGCCAGCCCGAAGACCCCGAGCGTCAGCGCGATCTCTGCCAACCGCCCCAGGGCGACCGTACGCGCTAGTCCAAGGGCCGCGAGGCTTAGGCCCACGCCGACCAGCGCTAGGGCAGGCGTGGGGCCGACCAGCAGGGCGGTGAGCGAGAGCCAGAGCAGGCTGGCAGCCGACCACCTCATCGCCGCAGCTCCTTCATCGCCGCAGCTCCTTCATCACCGCAGGGCCCTCACAGGCGCAGGCTCCGACCGTGATCGATGTCCTCAGCTGCGATTTCACGGGCATGGCTCAGCGCCTCGCGGCTTCGAACCACGCGAACGCAGCGCAGCGCGGTCCCCAAGACCCGAGCCCTGGCCTCCAGCTCCGCCCCACGCTCAGCGTCGGACGACACGATCGCTAGACCTTCGGTGTTGTCGTCTATTTCCGTGAGTATCCGCTGCCAAAGCAGCGCGATGTCCTGGGCGTCTGGGCCGGTGCGCCCGAGCATGGCTAGCGCCGCGGTCAGTGACTCTTGATGGCTGCCAACCCCGCGCAGGGCTTCAGGTGCGCTAGAGACCACTAGGTCGAGGGTTCTTCCTGTGTCGACCAACTTCATGCAGATCCCCGCGCAGAGCCGGATGCTGGCCTCATACGCGGGCTCGTCTCGTGACCCCGCGGCGTCGAGCACCAGCAGCACCCGACCCGACTGCGTCGCCTGATACTCGCGCACGTGAGGTTGCCCCGTGCGCGCCCAGGTCCGCACGTGAAGATCGCGCGCGGGGTCTCCCGACCGATAGGCGCGCACCCCGAGCAGTTCGAACGAGGCACCTCTGGCCTGACTGCTTTGGTTGCCGGCGCTGCGTGCCGGATCGGCGGAGCCTGGCTCGAATGAGACCTCAGCCACATTGGCGGCCCGGGGGAGCACCGTGAAACGACAACCCGTGCTCTCCGCCGCCGGGCCGAGCGCTAGTCCGAGCGGAAGCAGCGCAGCCGCTTGAAACACGTCGAGGTGGTGCTCACCGCGCTCGATGAACACCGCGCGCATGACGCGCTCGATGCGCTCGCCCGGGTCAAGCGTCTTGATCCGCGGCGCGCGTGACACCCAGCTGCCGTCCCACGGCAAGAAAGGGCCCGCCACGCGGATGGCGTGCTGAGCCAGCGCTCCATGGTTGATGAGCTCGACGCTGATCTCCAGTGGTTCGCCCTCGGTGACATGACGCGGGGCGCGCACCGCGACCTCAACTCCTGAGAGGCCGAACCAGCGGCGGCCGATCAGGCTCGCTGTGAGCAGGCCTGCCAGCGCCGTCCACAGCAGGAAGACTTGGGTGGACTGCACGTCGACGCCGATCAGCGCCATCATGACTGTCAGCAACAGCAAGACCCGCCCTTCAGTGGTGGTGGCCTCGCTCAGCCAGGTCAGCGGACGCGCCACCCGCACCATTTTTCCAGATCTGGCGCGGTCGCGACCCTCCTTGGTGGAGGGGATGAGGACGTGGTTTAGGCGCGCGAAGTTCACGTGGGGACCGCGACGCGCTTGACGACCTCCGCGATGATCCCTGCGGCATCGCTGCCCCCGAAGCGTGAGTCGCGACTCAGCAGCACTCGATGCGCGAGCACCGGACGGGCAAGCAGCTGGATGTCGTCAGGCGTGACATAGGCCCTGCCGCTCAACAGCGCGTAGGCTTGCGCTGCGCGGGTCAACGCGAGCGCGCCGCGCGGGCTCACCCCCAGCGAGAACTCTTGGCGCTCGCGGGTGGCGCGCACCAACTCGAGGAGGTAGCGACTGACCGCCTCAGTGATCTCAACGCCGCGGGCGGCGCGCTGCAAGGCTTGGAGCAGCTCTAAGTTCGCCAGCGGCTCCAGATCAGCGAGCGGGTCGCGTCCACGTCGGTCGCTGAGCATCGAGAGCTCTTCATCAAACGTGGGGTAGCCGAGCCCGAACCTCAACACGAAGCGATCGAGCTGCGCCTCTGGCAGGGGATAGGTGCCCTGAAAATCCACAGGGTTTTGCGTAGCGATGACGAAGAACGGCTGGGGCAGGGGACGGGTCACGCCGTCGATGGTCACTTGGGCCTCATTCATCGCCTCGAGCAGGGCAGACTGCGTACGCGGCGAGGCGCGGTTGATCTCGTCGGCGAGCAGCACGTGGGTGAACACCGGCCCAGGCTGGAATGAGAAGCTCCCCTCTTTGGGGTTTAGGACCTGGCACCCGAGCACATCCGCGGGGAGAAGATCTGGGGTGAACTGCACCCGCGCAAAATCGACGCTGAACACCTTTGAGAGCGCCTTGGCCAGGGTGGTCTTTCCCACCCCCGGGACATCTTCGATCAGGACATGGCCCTGGGCGAGCAGCCCAGTCAGCAGGAGTTCGATGGCTTGTGACTGGCCACGGATCACCCTAGCCAGCGCGGCCCGGATCGTCTGTAGCTCGGCGGAGCCCTCTTCAATGCGTCGATTCACGGAGATGGTGATGTTCGGTCAGCGGCGCCCTGGCGGCACGAGCAGGGCACACGCAGGGCGACGCCCTGAACCCGGAATACTAGTGCGGCGTTTCTCGGGCGCCAGTGCTTGGGCGCCGAGATCGCGCTGCCACGGACAACGCGGACAGAGGCCACGCATCCTCAACCGAATGCACGACCTCTTCATGCGCGGGCCCTCAGCTAGTGCGCCGGTGGATCCCAACAGCAGCGGAACCCGCGATGCTGATCGCGCGCGGAGATAGCGGCCTTCGCGAGCGAGCCACAGGCCGCCGTCGTACTGTTGGCGTTCCAATCGCCGCCGCGACTTGAGCACTGGGTGCCGCTACACGAGTCCTCCCACTCCGCGACGTTCCCGCTCATGTCGTACATGGGCAGCTCCCCAGTCCAGTTGCCGGAGCACGTCGGGTAGCCGCTGGTGAAGAACGGCCCCGACGTCGAAGAGCTCACGTCGTTGCAGCGACCAGACTGATAAGACGATCCGTACGGAAACGTTCGCGTGCCATTCAATGTGCACGCGTTGTGCCACTGGCTTGACCCTGGATCGCCGCGACTTGCAAATGGCGCTGCGCCCCCGCCGACGCCGCCGCACAGCCGCTTGCCGGCCCACGCGCAGTACATGTAGGCGTCGCACCAGTCGATGCAGGTCACCGGGTAGGTGGCCTTGTTGGCGGGATCGTAGTCCGCCGTACTGCTACAGCCTTCGCCCGTTTCAGGCGCGCGGTTTACGTTGAATGAGCACTGGGCTGGTTGGCCGCTCAGCGTGCCAAAGCTGACGAACAGCGCGTACTGCGCGTTGGTGACCTCGGTGGTGTCGGCGCAAAAGAAGTCTTCGGGCGCCGAGCTGAGGGGCAGCTTCGACATGGTGGGCCCCTTGAGACCGGTCGGGCAGGTGGTCACCGGACCGCCTCCTCCAGTCCCGCCGCTGCCGCCGCCGCCGGTTCCGCCGGTGCCGGCGCTGCCGCCGCCGGTTCCGC
>CAZKDY010000038.1:172-28546 GCA_964551615.1 uncultured Polyangiaceae bacterium | reverse complement strand
CCGTGCCGGCGCTGCCGCCCGTGCCGGCGCTGCCGCCCGTGCCGGCGCTGCCGCCCGTGCCGGCGCTGCCGCCGGTTCCGCCCGTACCGGCGCTGCCGCCGGTTCCGCCCGTACCGGCGCTGCTGCCGCCGGTTCCCCCCGTTCCGCCGGTGCCGGCGCTGCTGCCACCGCTGCCCGCGCTGCTCCCGCCAGTGCCACTGCTCGCGCCGGTGCCAGCGGTGCTGCCTGCGGTTCCGCCGCTTCCGCCCGCGCCGCTGCCGCCGCTGTGTGTGCCTGCGGCGCCGCCGCCTGCGGTCCCGCCGCTGGCGGCCGTACCCCCTGAGCCGCCATTGCCGCTCCCAGCGTGGCCACCAGCCGCGCCGGTTGAGCCAGCAGCCCCCGCGTCGCCGTTCAGTTCGTAGCCGTCGAACGAGACCAGGCAGCTCTGGCTAAGCCAGGCGGCTGCTCCTAGAGCGACCCAAGCGGCCCGGCGCATGTGGCGTTCAGCAATTGGCATCGACTTGCCAGGTTAACTCATTCAAGGGCTAGCTCCCAAGGCCAACCCTCCACCCCCAACACAAACGATCCTAGCAGTCCAATTCAGCGCTGCCGGAGTGCTTGGACCCCGGCGCGATCCATACCCGCAGCGGCTCACGCGCCCCGAGCCGTGCTCGAATCCTGGGCACCGGTTCCGCCCATTGGCCGCGACCAGCGCGGCTGCTCATGCGCAAAGTTCAGCCAAGCGATTCGCCTGGCTGAACGGCGCTCGCCTCAGCGCATCAAGGCGCCGCGGGGGGCGGCGGCGGCTGGTGATTCTCTGCGTACTTGGTGGCTCTCTTGATTTCGCGGCGGGCCTGCTTGAGGTGCCGAATGGCCTTGGCACGATGACCGCCAAACGCGGGCTTCACGCCTGGGTTGGTGGCTGCTTGCAGCTGCGCGATCGCCTTTTCAGCGGACAGATCGGCCGAGTTGAGCAGCGGGTCCACAGCAGCGAAGGCCATGCCTGCGTAGAAGGCGCCTCCGAGCAAGGTCCCGGCGGCGAGTGTGGTGATGGCGCGCTTCTTCCAATTTGCTGTCTTCATGATGGGTCTCCCTCAATGAGTCACGGATAAGGCCTGGCAGCATACGCCACAGCGCTGGGATCATCCCTCCATTCAGTTGATTTTTCTCGCAGCCACCGCGCGGAGACACCTCAGGTCGCGCCAAGCCGCCACAAAAGTCGTGGCTTTGGTGTTTCCACGAGTTGAGAACCACGGCCCACGGTCCGCACGCCTACGTGAACAAGCCACAATTATTGCGGGGCCGGCTGTAAGCCGCGAGCCTTCAAGCGTTGTGTCACCTCGCATGTTGAGTCGATCGCTCCAGCAGCCCAGCTCGCCACGCCAGCCTGGGGATCCAACACGGCTCGCTGGCGGGGTGGACCCAAGGAAGACAATCCCCGGCCGCCGCGTACGGTCTTTGGGTACGCCCGGGCTGGCTTCCAGCGCAGATCCCAAGGTACTCTTACGTCCTAGCGCGCGCGCTACAGCAGCGGAGCGTGCCACGACGTTGCTGGCACAAGCCGGCGATGAAATTAGACTGCCACCGGCAGCGACCTCTCCACCCGCAACCCACAGCGTAAGCCTAGGCAGCGCCGTTTCTCCAACCCCCCGGCTCATGGCAGTTCGCGACGACATTTCAGACCGCGCTCGAGATCGCATCGGGACCACGCTCAGGGGTAAGTGGACCTTGGATGGTGTGATCGGGGTGGGCGGGATGGCGACGGTGTACGCGGCCACCCACCGCAACAACAGCCGCGTCGCGATCAAGATGCTGCACCCAGAGGTGTCGGTTGACGCTGAGGTGACCGCTCGCTTTCTGCGCGAAGGCTACGTCGCCAACATCGTCGAGCACCAGGGCACGGTGCAGATCTTTGACGACGACGTCGCGGAAGATGGCGCTGCGTTTTTGGTGATGGAGCTGTTGGAGGGCGAGACGTTGGAGGCGCGCTGGGAGCGCAAAGGCCAGCAACTGCCAGCCAGCGAAGTGCTGCCAGTCGTCGACCAACTGCTTGATGTGTTGGCCGCAGCGCACGCGCGCGGCGTGATCCACCGCGATCTGAAGCCAGAGAACCTGTTCTTGACCCGGGATGGTCGGCTCAAGGTCCTCGACTTCGGCATCGCGCGGCTGCGTGAGCTCTCCAAGCACTCGGGCGCGACCACCAAGGTGGGGTCGCTGCTCGGCACCCCCGCCTTCATGGCTCCAGAGCAAGCCCTCGGGCGCCTGGAAGAAGTAGACCACCGCACGGACCTATGGGCGGTGGGCGCGACGTTGTTCACGCTGCTGTCAGGGCGCTACGTCCACGAAGCGGACACCATCAACGAGCAACTAATCCTCGCGGCAACGGTTGACGCGCCCAGCATCGCCCAGTTTTGCGCGCACTTGCCGGTGCCCGTGGTGCGCTTGGTCGATCGCGCGCTGAGCTTCAAGAAGGCCGATCGCTGGGCCGATTCTCGGGCCATGCAAGGTGGCCTGCGCGAGGCACAAGAGTCGCTGGATCTGCCCGCGTTCAGTCTACCCCGCCCGTCCCTCCACGAAGGCTCGCCGCCGACGCTGGCCGCCGCCTCGCTGCGCGCCGAAGACCTGTTCACCAACTCTGCGTTAGACGAAGCGTCGGATGTGGGGTCCATCCCAGCGCTCACCACCACTGGAGATCCCCTCACTTCCACGGCAGATCCCACGCTCTCGGTGCCTCCAGTTCGCAGCCGAAAGACCACCGCGGCCGTCGCGATCGCGGCGTTGCTGGTCGTGGCAATTATCGGCGTGATCGGCGTCCGCAGCGTTTCCGCAGAGCACGCCGACCGCGAAGACAAGGCTGCTGGCACCGCGCACGACGCGCTGGGTCCGGAGGCCCAAGAGCCGAAACCCGACCCCAGCGTCGCGCTGGCGCCTGCGCCCAGCGCGCAAGGCAGTCAAGACGGCAGTCAAGACGGCAGCGCTCAGGCCCCAAGCCCTAGCGCCCCCAAGCCTGCTAAGACGACCCACGGAAGCGTCCCGGTGTCTGGACATCCGCCCGCGCCAGCCACAGCCAAGCCCCCGGTCAGCGCCAAGCCCATAGTCACCGCGCAGCCGACAGCCACCTCCAAACCGACAGCTCAACCGCCGGCCACCAGCAAGCCCGCCCCGGAGTCTACTGGTAATCCGTTCGACCGTCGGCACTGAGCGGGCCGACTGCTGGTCCCGTCGTGCGCGGCCCTAGCGACCGTCTTCGGTCTCGCCGTGCGGCTACACCTGGGGTAGTGTGCAGCGATGATGTCCCGCCGCTTGCGCCCGATCGGAGTTGCCCTTGGGCTGACGCTTGGCCTGAGTCTCAGCGGCGGCTCGGCCGTCGCTCAGAGCGATCCCGCTGCGGCAGAGGCGCTGTTTCGCCAAGGGCGCGCCGCTGCGGACACGGGTGATTTCCGTACGGCATGTGAGAAGTTCCGCGAGAGCAACCGCTTAGATCCCGCGATCGGCACCCTGTTCAACATCGCCGACTGCGAAGAGAAGCTCGGTCGCGTGGCGACTTCGTGGACCCACTTTCAGGAAGTAGCTCAGCGCCTGCCCCCCGCGGACGAGCGCCGCGGCCTAGCCACGCAGCGCGCCGCAGCCCTGGAGCCGCGGCTCCCCAAGCTCACCATCAAGCTGCTTGGAGCGCTGCCGCCCGGTGCCGTAGTGCGCCGCGGCGACGTCGAGCTCACCACGGCGAGCTTCGGGGCCCCGCTGCCCGTGGATCCGGGTGAGGTCGTGGTCAGCGTAGATGCCCCCGGGCGCGAGCGGGCAGAGTTCCGCGTGGAGATGGCCGAGCGCGACTCCCGTGAGCTCGAGATCAGCGCAGGCCCAGAGCTGAGCCAGCAAACCGCTGAAGCGTCCCCACCCACCCTGGGCTACGTCCTCGGCGGCGTCGGGATCTTGGGGCTCGGGGTGGGGGCGATCACTGGCTTCATGACGCTCTCAAAAAAGAGCACCGCAGACGATCACTGCCCAGACAAGCGCTGCGACGCACAGGGCTTCGACGCCGCCGAGTCAGGTCGCACCCTGGGCGCGGTGAGCACCACGGGCCTGGTGCTGGGCTCGCTGTTGTTGGCGACCGGCGCCTACTTGGTGCTCAGCCACGACGAAGGCCACGCCCCAAGCGTCGCCCTGGTGCCCACCGCAGCACCCAGGGCTGGCGGTCTAGGCCTGTGGGCCCGCTTCTAGCGGCTTTAGCGCGCTTTTCGGCGGGGGTTTTGGGCCCGGCGCTTCGCGGCCTGCGCAGCTAAGCTGCCGAGCAGCCTTGACAGCCGGCCCAGGGTGGCCATCTGTGCGCGCCCTATGGCGGAAGTACACGCGTTTCAGGCCGAGGTGAGCCAAGTCCTACGTTTGGTCGTAGGCTCGCTCTACTCGAACCCAGAGATCTTCCTACGCGAGCTGGTCTCGAACGCATCCGATGCGCTCGACAAGCTGCGCTTCGAGGCGCTCTCCAGCCCAGAGTTGATGGGCGATGACAGCGACCTGGTGATCCGGATCACACCTGATCCCAGCGCGGGCACGCTGACCATCAGCGACAACGGCCTCGGCATGAGCCACGCCGAGTTGATGGAGAACCTGGGCACCATCGCGCACTCCGGCTCGCGGCAGCTGATGGAAAAGCTCAGCCAAGCCCAGGCGCAGTCTGCTGACGCGCTCCAGCTGATCGGCCAGTTTGGGGTGGGGTTCTACTCGGCGTTCCTGGTCGCCGACGAAGTCCGCGTGGTCAGCCGTCGGGCCGGGGCTGAGGCAGCCTTCGCCTGGACATCCGAGGCGAAGGACAGCTTCACGATTGAGGCAGCGGAGCGCGCGGGTCGCGGCACCGACGTCGTCTTGAAGCTCAAGCCCGAGGCCAAGGAGTACCTAGACGGTTGGCGCGTCGAGCAGCTGGTGAAGCGCTACTCGGACTACGTTGGGCACCCCATCGAGCTGGTGCAGTTGCCCGACGCAGAGGACGACGCACCCGCTGACGCCGAAGCAGACGAGTCAAAGCCAGAGTCGAAGCCGGAGTCGAAGCCCAGCGGGCCGACCAGTAGGCGTATCAACCGCGGAAGTGCGCTCTGGCAGCTGTCGCCCAAGGAGGTGACGGACGAGCAATACGCTGAGTTCTACAAGCACCTGAGCCACGACTTTGAGCCGCCGCTGGCTCGTCGACATTTCCATGTAGAAGGCACGCAGATGTTCACCGGGCTGCTCTTCTTGCCCAAGAAGGCGCCGTTTGACCTGTTCGACCCAGAGGGCAAGCGCGGGATCCGCCTGCACGTGAAGCGGGTCTTCATCATGAACGACTGCGACGAGCTGTTGCCGCGCTGGCTGCGCTTCATGCGCGGCGTGCTCGACAGTGAAGACCTGCCGCTGAATGTCTCGCGCGAGATCTTGCAGGACTCCAAAACCGTGCGGATCATGAAGAAGCAGGTCGTCTCGCAGACCCTCAGCATGCTCGAAGAGCTGGCCAGCGAGAGGCCCGAGGACTACGCTCACTTCTTCCGCGAGTTCGGCGCCGTGCTGAAAGAGGGGCTGCACTTCGAGCCTGAGCACGAGAAGCGCCTGGCCGAGTTGGTGCGCTACGAGAGCAGCGCCGCGGCTGGCGAGCTCACCAGCCTCAAGGACTACGTGTCGCGCATGCCCGAAGGTCAGCAGGCGATCTACTACGTGGCGGGTGCAGAGCGCCGGCTCGTCGAGTCGAGCCCCCACCTAGAGGCCTTGAAGCAGCGCGGCTTCGAGGTGCTGTTCATGACCGACCCGGTCGACCCGTTCGTGGTCAGCTCGTTCCAAGAGTACGACGGTAAGGCGTTGGTCAACGCCATGAGCGACAAGCTTGAGCTCGGCGACGACGACAAGGCCAGCGAACAAGCCCGCGAAGCTCGCGACGAGGCGTTCAAGGGGCTGCGTGAGCGCTTTGAGCAGGTGTTGAAAGGGCGCGTGAGCGAGGTGCGTACTTCAACCCGGCTCTCGGACTCCCCAGTCTGTCTGGTGATCCCGAGCGGAGGCATGGCGCCCCACATCGAGCGGCTGATGCGTGCTCAAAAGCTGGGGCTGCCCGAGCAAAAGCGCGCGCTGGAGATCAACCCCGAGCACGCGCTGATCAAGCGCTTGGACGTGCTGAGCGGCGACGCTGAGCACGCGGCGGACGTCAGCGAGTGGATCGAGGTGCTGTACGATCAAGCCCTGCTCGCCGAGGGCAGCCCCTTAGATAACCCTGGGGATTTGGCCAAGCGCCTGACGAGGCTGATGAGCCGGGCAGCCGGTGTCTGAGACCGTGCTCGGGCGCAGCGGCTCAGCGCCTGCCAGCGCGGGAGCCGGGCGCCTGTGTGTGTTTGAAGAGCAGACCGCGCTCGGTGAGCGCGATCGCACTTGGTTGATCGCCGAGCCGCTCGCGCTTCAGCTGAACGCTGATCCGCCGCTGTTGCTGCCTGACGGCTGCCTTAGCCGCGTGTTTGAGCGCTACGGACAGCCGTTCGACGAGGCGGCGCTCGAGCGGGGCCCACGGCAGCTGGAGTGGCTGGCCGAGCTAAAGTTGCCGCAGGGTAACGTCAGGCGCTTTCGGCACCGCAGCTGGTTCGACGTCGTGGCCCGCGACTACTTGGTGTTCGACGAACACGCTGGCCGTACGCCGAGGGCAGCAGGATCGCCGCCCGACACGGCGGCGCGCGCGCCGCGCTTTGATTTATGCACCAGCGTCGCCGCGGCCCTGACCCACCTGGCTACTGCTTATGCTCGCGCTTGCATAAGCCCTAAATAGCGCGGGCAGCGCTTGAAGCTACGTCGTGGGCTCCCACGGACACAGCGGCGTCTCTGGTCACCCACAGCATCGCGAAGGCTTCAACGCTGCCGTGGGCCAGCGCCGCGCGCTTCCACCCCCAAAAATCCGGGAAATCCTGGCTTGGATCACGCCAGAAACTTGGGTGGTTCGGGGCTTGCCTTTAGGTTGGTGTGGGGCGGGGTGCTCTACAGAAAGGTTAAGAGATGATGGCGCGTACTTCGATATCCATAGCCACCCTGAGCGGCACAGCGCGCTGGCCGGCGCTGAGCCTCGGCTTGTCGCTGTTGTGTGTGAGCTCGCTCGGCTGTCAGCGCCAGGACACCCAAGCCGAGCCCGACCCGGCCCAGGTGAGCGTGCAGGTCGAGGCTCAGGCAAAGCCGGGCATCCGAAAGCCACTAGCGCTTCCCCAGGGAGAAACCGTGGAGGTCGAGGGGCACCCAGAAGAGCCTGAGGCAGCGCCCCAAGTGGCGCCCAAAGCACCGGCGGACAACCAGGCTCCTGGTGTCGACAGCGACACCAAGACGGCAGACGTCGCCCCCAGCGGGGTCGCGAGTCAGCTCACCATCAAGCGGCTGGTGGTGACCACCGGGATCGAGCAGCGTGAGCCGGTCAGCGTGAGCCACTTCACCGCCGGCGCAGACGTGGTGTATGCGTTCGTGGAGCTTGAGAACGCTGGTGAGGCCGAGCAGGACATCGTGATCACCTTCGAGCGTCTCGGTGGCCGCAAGGTCGGGCACGTTGAGCTCAACGTACCCGCAAATCAGCCGCGCTGGCGCACCTGGGGGCGCACCCAGAACATCAAGCAGGCTGGCCAGTGGGACGCCGTGGTGCGTGATAAGGCCGGCAACGAACTGGCTCGGACTCGGTTTGAGGTGAGCTGAGCCAGCAGCCCCGGTATCTTAACCGGCACGACGCCTGCCGAGCCCGGCCGCTGGCTTCATTTGGTCTGCGCTTCCGGTGCTCTGCTGCGGGCGCAGCATGAGCGCAGTCCGCTCAGCTCAGCCCAGAAAACCTTGAAGCAGCAGCGCCAGCTGGCGCGGGCGGTGGCGCATCAGCATGTGGCCAGCGCCCTCGAGCACTTCGCTGCGACCATCACGGAAGTGCGATTTGCGCGCGGCGGACTCCTCTGCTGTGTGCCGCATGAACGACTCTGCGCCCTCTACGAACAGCGTCGGGCAGCTGACGCGATCCCAGAAGCTGTGCGCGACGTCCAGGCGGAACGGCTGAGGCCCGGTGGTGAGGTGGAGCGGGTCGTGCAAAAACCTTACGGAACCATCTGCGGCCCGGCTGGTGCTGTGCTCCACCAGCCACCGGGCCAGCGGCTCATCCAGCAGCGGATCGAGCCGCATCAGGCGCGCCGCGGCCGTGGCGTGATCCGCGTACCGCTTGGGCGACGCGTTGGCTTGGCGCCGCCAGCCTTCTACCCAAGTCGCGACGCGCTCGCCCACCGAGCGTGCATCTTCTGGCGGCCCAAGCCCCTCGAGCAGCACGAGCTTGTGGATCCGCTGCGGGTAGGCGCCCGCGAAGTAGCTCGCGACGCTGCCCCCCATGGAGTGCCCGACTAGGCTCACGCGGTCCCGGCCGAGCTGCTCGACCAGCGACGCTAAATCCGCGAGGTAATCCATGAAATGGTAGTAGCCGCCGGCGCCCACGCGATCGCTGTGGCCGTGGCCGCGCATATCTGGTGCGATGACGTGGAGCCCCGCGCCGAACCCCGACTCCACCACCGGCTGCCAGCTTCGGCCCAAGTCAAGGAACCCATGGATGAGCACGACGCTGTGGTCGCTCGTCGATTCGGCCCCCCACTCCAGCAGGTGATAGTTGAGCCCGGTCGCGAGCTGGACGCGGCGCTCGACTGGCTGAGGCGTGTGGGCCGGGTTTGGCGCCCAACCGGTGGACGTAGCAGGGGGTGGGTTGACGCTCATCGCGCCCGGGACATGACACCCAGCGCGCGCGGCGTAAAGGCTCAGTTTAGCCAAGGGGAGGGCGGTCGTTGTCAGCTAGAAGCAGCGGCGCTGCTCGCAAACCAGCCCTTGGTGCGGTTGGCGAAGGCGACTAGCGAGAGCATGACCGGCACTTCGATCAGCACCCCGACCACGGTGGCGAGGGCCGCCCCGGAGCTGAGGCCGAACAGGCTGATCGCGACGGCGACGGCCAGCTCAAAGAAGTTGGACGTGCCGATCATGGCCGCGGGTGCGGCGACGTTGAATGGGAGCCTCAGCGCCCTCGCCAGCGCGTAGGCGATGGCGAAGATGCCGTAGCTCTGGATGAGCAACGGGACGGCGATCAGCAGCACGCGGCCTGGGCGCGCGACGATTGTTTCCGCTTGGAAGCCGAATAGCAGCACCACGGTCAGCAGCAGCCCGATGATGGATGTCGGCTTGAGCTTTTTCGAGAGCCGCTCGATCGCCTCGGCGCCGCCGGTCTGCGTCATCAGCCGCGTGTGGGTCAGCATGCCCGCGCCCAACGGAATGACCACGAAGATCACCACCGACGCCAGCAGCGTGTCCCACGGCACCGAGAGGTCGGTCACGCCGAGCAGCAGCCCGGCGATGGGGGCGAAGGCGAACACCAAGATGAGGTTGTTCACCGACACCTGGACCAGCGTGTAGTTGGCGTCGCCGTCGGTCAGGTGGCTCCAGACGAAGACCATCGCGGTGCACGGCGCGACGCCGAGCAGGATCATGCCAGCGACGTACTGCTGAGCGTCCTCAGCTGGCACCAGGCCCGCAAACACATGTTGAAAGAACAGCACCCCTAGGGCGGCCATGGTGAACGGCTTGATCAACCAGTTGACCACCAAGGTGAGGGCGAGCCCCTTAGGCTTTCGGCCTACCTGTTTGAGGCACGACGGCTCCACCTTGAGCATCATCGGGTAGATCATCAGCCAGATCAGCACGGCAACGACCAAGTTGACGCTCGCCCACTCAAAGCGGGCGATCGCTTGGAAGACTCCGGGGATGACGAGCCCAAGGCCGACGCCAGCGGCGATCGCTAGAGCGATCCACACGGATAAAAAACGCTCAAAAGTACCCATGATTCAACTGTTTGGCTGGGTCAATGCCCGGTCGTTCGTCGATCTACGACTAGATGGAAGTTCTATTAGTACATGGAAAATTACGGCTCAAGCGCGCGAGCGCTCGGGTCACAGCCCAAGCACCAGAGCTTTGAGCAGCGCGACCGCGCCGGGTTCAACGCAGTAGCAGACGCGGGGCCCGTCGATCTCACCGCGGATCAGCCCGGCCTGCTTGAGTTGCTTGAGGTGCTGCGAGATGGTCGACTGCGCCAGCGGGATTTCGTCTACGATCTGGCCAACGATGCAGCCTCGCCGGTGGATCAGCAGCCGGATGATGGCGACCCGCGCGGGGTGAGCGATGGCCTTGGCCAGGCGGGCTAGGCGCTGGTTCGCCTCGTCCGGATCAGTTGGCACTGGCGGTAGCGGCTCGGCGGGCGGGCAACAGGCGGTGGTCTTGGTCTTCTTCATCACCCAACTCAAAGCTCATCGACGATATACGATTGATGCAGCTGGGGCGTCAAGCCGCGAGGGCGAGCATTTCAGCTCAGCGCCTACAACGCCGGGCGACGTCGCGCCTCTACCCGTGCCGCCCCGTCGAGTTGCGAGTAGGCTGCGGCGAGTGATCTCGAGCTCCGACCCACGTTCTGGAAGCGCGCTGGCGGCTCGCGGCTACGATCCCGAGGCATCGAGCTTCGACCGCGAACGTGGCCTGTCTGCGTGCGCGCCTGGGATCGTGGCCGCCGGGCTGCTCGGGCTGTGGTCTGGGCAGGCGGCAGGAGCCTGCGTGCTGGAGCTCGGCGCTGGCACTGGAGAGCTTGGGCTTGGCATCGCAGCGCGGGTGGAGCGCTATGTCGCGATTGAGGCCAGCGCCGAGATGGCCAAGATCTGGCGGCAGCGCTTCGCGACGCTGGAGCAGCCCGAGTCTACCAGCTTGCTTCAGCAGGACGCGGACGCTCCCTGGCCGCTCGGCGACCGCTCGGTCGATCTGGTGTTTGTCTCGCGCGCCGCCCACTGGCTGAATCCGGAGCATCTGTTGAGCGAGTTCGCTCGTGTGGGCCGCGGCGCCGCGGCGCTGCTGCTGGGTCGTGTGGCGCATGCCCCCACCCACCCCCAACTCCGGCTCCGCGGTTGGATGCACGACGAGCTCCGCCGCCTGGGTTATGCTCCCAAAGACGGTCCGCGCCAGGGAAGCGAGTTGGTTGGGCAGTTGGTGGAGCGCGACCCAGCGGCCAGTTGGCTACCTGAACGCTGGCTGCTCAGCTGGCCGACTCAGGTCCAGCTCGAGACGCTGCTTGAGCGTTGGCGCCGCAAGCCCGTGCTGGCGGGCGTTGAGCTGCCCAGCGCCGCGCGCCAAGCCCTGCTAGATCGCGTGGCCGCCCGTGCAGAGGCTGCGCTGGGGCCGCTACACCGCAGCCTGGCCTGCGAGGAAGGCTATGCGGTGCAAGGCGCGCGGCTACGCGCCGACGCAGCGCACAGCCGCTCAGCAGCGCCTAACAGCCCAGCTGTCCCGTGCGTGCGCCTGACTTCGCGCCTGGGTGGCCCGATCCCCTCGGAAGTGGGCTGACGCGCGACGTTCGCTGGCTCTGAGTTATCAATTGCCACGGGGCAATTCAAAGTCCCCAACCTCCGAGACGACCCAACGTGACAAGATCCGATGACCTCCCAAACCCCGAACGCCGCGCTGACGCAGGGCTGCTCAGCGAGCTGGGCAAGCGCCTGGTCGCTGGCTCGCTCACCGACGACGAGCTGCTGCGGGCGACTGGAGAGTCGCCAGCGTTCGCGATCTTGCCTGATGCTAACGTGATCAAGATCGGTGGCCAGAGCATCATCGACCGCGGTCGCAGCGCGGTGTTTCCGCTGATCGAAGAGGTGGTCGAGGCGCTGCCACAGCATCAAATGATCATCGGCACCGGCGCAGGCACCCGCGCGCGTCACGCCTACAGCTTAGGTATCGAGCTAGGCGCTCCCACCGGCGTGCTCAGCGTGCTGGGCACGTTCGTGAGCATGCAGAACGCGCGCATGCTGCACTACCTGCTGGCTAAACACGGCATCCCGTTTATCGAGCCAGTCCAGTTTCCGCAGCTGCCGCTCTACCTCGCGGAGCGGCGCGCGGTGATCTTCTTCGGGATGCCGCCTTACACGTTCTGGCATCAAAACCCCGCCATTGGGCGTATCCCACCACACCGCACGGATACGGGTGCGTACCTGATCAGTGAGGTCTTTGGCTGTCGTTCGATGATCTACGTAAAGGACGAGGACGGCCTCTACACCGCCGACCCAAAGAAGCATCGATCCGCGAAGTTTATCCCTAAGATCAGCGTTCAGGAGCTGCTCGAGCGGGACTTGAACGACTTGGTCGTGGAGCGCCCGGTGTTGGAGTTCATGCTCTCGGCCCAGCACCGGCGCAGCATCCAAATCATCAACGGGCTCAAGCCTGGCAACCTGCGCAAGGCGTTAGACGGCGAGCACGTTGGCACGCTGATCAGCGCTGACTAGCCCCGGCGCGTCGCCCACCCCCACCTGTAGTAGAGCGAGCCAGAGTGATATGCCTACTGACGATCAACGTCCCCACCTGCAGTCGCTGTTGATGCGCGAGAGCTTACTCGACAAGGGCGTGATGCAGTCCACCGAGTCCCCGGTCGTGCGCATGCTACCTGACGTGCAGGTCGTGAAGATCGGCGCGGGGTCGATCCTGGAGGCGGGGCGGCAGGTGGTCAACCCGCTGATCGAGATGCTGGGCCAGACGCTCAAGCGACAGCGCTTGGTGATCAGCACCGGCGGTGGTTCGCGCACGCGGCACCTGTTTTCGATCGGCATCGATCTAGGGCTGCCGACCGGGGTGCTGGCCCAGCTCGCGGCCGCCGACGGCCTAGGCAACGCCCACATCCTAGGCACCTTGCTGGCGCCGTACGGCGTTGTCGCTATCCCTCCGGAAATACTCGGGCACCTGATGCCGCTGTTCTTGAACGCCGCGCCGGGCATCGTGTTCCACGGGGTCCCACCCTATTCGCTGTGGGAGCACCCGCCGCAGATCGGGCGCATCCCGCCGCACCGCAGCGACGCGGGCGCGTTCTTGCTCGCGGAGACCTTCGGCTGCAAAGGGCTGGTGCTGGTGAAGGATGTTGACGGCGTGTACGACCGCGACCCAAAGCAACACCCTGGCGCGCAGCTCATCCAGCGCATCGATTCGCGTAGCCTGCGTGAGCGCGCGTTGCCGACGCTGCCGTTCGACCGGGTGCTGCTTGACCTGCTCGACCATGCGCGCTTGCTGGACGCGTTCCAGGTGGTCAACGGCCAGCGGCCGGATGACGTGGCGCGCGCCCTGGCTGGCGAACACGTCGGCACGCTAGTCACCAAGGGCTGAGGCTACACCCGGTATCAGCCAGGCTCTCTAGGGACCTAGAGCGGTTGCGATGCGGGGCGCGGCGGGCTATCGGGTCAGGCCATGCGACGGGTGGGCAGAAGGGCGGCGGTCAGTTGGCTGGCGACATGGCTCGCGCTGCCCAGCGTCGCCTGTCAGCCTAGCCGCGAGGCTGCTGGCTCTAAGCTGCAGGTGTTGGTGTTCGCCGCGGCGAGCCTGCGCGACGCGCTCACGCAGATCCAAACCGATTTTCAGCGGGCGCGGCCGAACGTCGAGGTCAGCCTGAGCTTTGCTGGTAGCAACCAGCTCGCGCGCCAATTGCTCGCGACGACCAAGGCCGACTTGTTCATCTCGGCGAGCGAAGACTGGATGACGCGGCTGGAGCAGGCCGGGCGCCTCATACCCAATAGCCGCGTGGATTTATTGACGAACCGGCTGGTGTTGATCGGCAACGGGTCGACGAAGCTTGATTTTAAGGTCCCGAGCGACTTGACCGAGCCTCGCTTCAAGGACATCGTAGTGGGTGATCCAGAGGCGGTTCCCGCAGGGATCTATGCCAAGAAATACCTAGAGCAGCACAAGATCGGCGACGCCAGCGTGTGGCAGAGCATCCAGTCAAAGCTGGTCCCGATGCCCGACGTGCGCGCTGCGCTGCAGCAAATCGAACAGCGCCGCGGCGCTGTCGGCTTTGTCTACGCCACGGACGCGGCGCTCTCAAACAAGGTCAAGGTGTTGTACACGGTGCCCGAAGACGCGACGCAAAAGATCGTCTACCCGATGGCTAAGATCGCTCGCTCCAGCCCAGGCGCGCAGGCGTTAGAGGTGGACGCGCTCTACGCCTATCTGCGCAGCGACGCTGCGCGCCGGGTGTTTGAGCGCTACGGCTTTAAGCTCGCGGGCTCAGCGACCGTCAGCGGGGGCTGAGCCTTCAGGCGCAAAATGGGCGGAAACACCAGCGCACTCTGGCTGACCTTCAAGATCGCGGGCGTGGCGACGCTGGTGGTGTTAGCGCTGGCGATCCCGCTCGGCTACCTGCTCAGCCGCGCGCGGTTTCGCGGCAAGCTGTGGCTCAACGCCGTGTTGATCTTGCCTATGGTGCTGCCGCCCACGGCGGTGGGCTACTTGCTGCTGCGCCTGCTCGCCGATGACGGGCTGCTCGGGCGCGAGACGCTAGGCCTCGATCTGGGGGTGCTGCTCACCTGGAAGGCGGGGGTGCTGGCGGCCGCGGTGCTCTCGTTCCCGATCGTTCTCCGCACGGTAAAGGTTACCTTCGATGGCATCGACCCACGCCTCGAGTCGATGGCGCGCACCTTGGGCTATGGTCGCCTCGCGACGTTTGTCCGCTTCACGTTGCCCCTCGGCGCGCGAGGCTTGGTCGCCGCGGCGATCTTGGGCTTTATGCGCGGGATGGGGGAATTTGGCGCCACCGTCATGATCGCTGGGAACATCCCAGGGCGCACCCAGACCTTAGCGCTCGCGATCTTTTCGGCGGACCAGGCCGGTCAGGACGCCGAGGCCCACGTCTTGCTCTTGATCGCGCTGGGCGCGGGACTGCTGGCTGTGCTGGCGGCCGAGTACCTGGCTCAGGGGCGTCGCACATGAGCCTGCAGGTCCAAATCCGCCTTGGCCTAGACCGCTTTGATCTAGTCGTCGAAGCCGAGCTAGGGGCGCAGGTCACGGGGCTCTTCGGGCCCTCGGGCGCCGGCAAGACGAGCCTGCTCGAGTGCATCGCAGGCTTGCGCGAGCAGGTCACAGGCAGCTTGCGGTTTGGGGACATCGCGTGGCTCGACAGCCAGCGCTCGCTGCACGTGGCGCCCGAGCGGCGCCGCGTGGGCTACGTGCCGCAGGACGGACTCCTATTTCCGCACATCAATGTTCGACAAAACCTGTTGAGCGGCGCTCACCGCCAGCAGCGGCTGGCCAGCGACGATCGCCTCGCCGAAGTGAGCAGCGTGCTAGAGCTTGAGCCGCTCTGGCAGCGGATGCCGCGCACGCTTTCTGGCGGCGAGCGGCAGCGGGTGGCGCTGGGCCGTGCGCTGTGCTCGGCGCCCGACCTGCTGCTGTTGGACGAACCGCTGGGCGCGCTTGACGTCGCGCTCAAGCGGCGACTCTTGCCTTTTTTGCGCCGCGTACGCGAACAGTTCGCGGTGCCGATGCTCTTGGTCAGCCACAGCCCGACGGAGATCTTAGCGCTGTGCGACGAAGTGCTCAGCTTTCACGACGGGCGGGTGGTCGCCCAGGGCAGGCCTGAGGCAGTGCTGATGAGCGGGCTCGCCGACGACGAGCTTGGGCTGCCTTTGGCCGAGGTGGAGTCGATGCTGCCGTGCGATATTATCCGTGCGGATTCTCAACACGTCCTGGTTGAGCTCGGCAATGGCGTCCGCTTGCACTGCCGTGCGCACCGGGACCCGCGCGGCCTGGGCTCGACCGGAAGGCAGTCACTGGTCGCGATCGCAGCGCGTGACGTCATCCTGGCGCGGGCGCGGCCAGAGCAGATCTCCGCACGCAACGTGCTGCGGGGCAGGATCGAGCAGCTTCATCCTGGGGGGGTGGTAGAGATCAACCTGCTCAACGACTCCGCGGACTCACCCGAACACTTGGTAAGCGCCGCCCGTCAGCGCGACCCCCGGGGGCTGCTGGTAGAGCTCAGCCAGGGGGCGATCCAAGATCTTGAGCTGAGCGTTGGTCTCGTGTTGTACGTCGTGATCAAATCATCGGCCTGCAGCGTGCTGCCGTAGCGTCAGCGCTAGAACGCCACGCCTGGCGAGCCCCGCTGTGTGGTAGCGCGCGCCACACCAGCCTGTCGCGACGAGCCGCTGAGAAGCGCAACCGCCACGTCATGCGAGTTGGTTTAGGTCGCGCGGCTAGGCTAGGATCCTGCGCTACCTCCCGGGGCTGCCGGCCAAACTGCCGGCGGCGTGAACCTGAGGGCTGAGGGTGCCGACCATGCGAACGCCTACACCACTCTTACTCACTCTTGTCGCAGCCGCGGTGCTCTCCGCCTGCGGCGGCGACGACGATCCGGACCCCAGCGCGACAGCCGGCACGGGGGGCACGAGCGGCAGCGCGGGCAGCGCCGGCAGCGCGGGGTTAGGCGGCAGCGCAGGGTTAGGCGGTAGCGCGGGCGCGGCAGGCACCGCTGGCGTTGCCGGCCGTGGGTTCGCGGCCTATCCAGAGGTGCCTTACCCCGCGGAAAATCCAGCGACCCCAGAGAAGGCGCTGCTCGGTAAAGTCCTGTTCTGGGAGGAACAGCTGGGCAGTGACAACAGCATGGCCTGCGGCACCTGCCATCGCCCTGGCGCTGGCGGCTCCGATCCACGCGCTAGCCAGGCTTCGGCGATCCACCCCGGCCAAGACGGACTGTTCGGGACCGAGGACGACCGCCGGGGCGCGCAGGGCATCAAGCGCTGCACCGACACCGCGGGCGTGATCAGCTACAAGGCCGACGCCACCTTCGGGTTAAACGTTCAGGTCACGAGCCGCAAACCCCCGACCTATCTCGACGCCATGTTCGCCGCCGATCTGTTCTGGGACGGGCGCGCGCGCTCGCAGTTCATCGATCCCGACACCAGCCAGGTCGCGATCGCCAGCGGCGGCGGGCTGGAGAGTCAGGCAGTCGGCCCGCCGATGAATGACGCGGAGATGGCCTGTGAAAACCGAAAGTGGCCCTCAGTGCACGCCAAGCTCGCGACCGCGCAGCCGCTACAGTTCGCGCGTGATATCCCGACGGAGATGCTGAATTTCATCGCCAGCTACCCGACCTATCCCAAGATGTTCGGCGCGGCCTTCGGAACTGAGGAGATCAACACCAAGCGCATCGCCTTCGCCATCGCCACCCACGAGCGCCGGCTGACGTCACATCAGACCCCGTGGGATCGCTGGAACGCCGGCGACGACACCGCGATGACTCCAGCGCAGGTGAGGGGTTTTGAGCTCTTTATGGGGGCAGCCAAGTGCCACCTGTGTCATGCGCCGCCGTTGTTCTCAGACGCTGGCATGGCCGGGGTGCCAGTGAACGCTGAGTTCCACAACATCGGGTTCTTCGACGAAGATCCAAATTTCGACAACGGTCGCGAAAAGGTCACTGGCGATCCCGCGCATCGAGGCGCGATCAAGACGCCTTCACTGCGGAACGTGGGCCTGCGCGAAGCGGGTGGCTTGCTCCACACGGGCACGGGTCCCGGAGCTGACCTGCTCGCCATGATGCAGGCGCACAAATCGCCGCCGTTCCTAGACGGCCCCACGGTTGATCCGCTGATGGGCAGCCTCGATATCACCGATCAAGACATCAGCGACATCAACGACTTCATGCGCAACGCGCTGACCGATCCGCGAGTCAAAGCCGAGACAACGCCCTTCGATCGCCCGAAATTGGGCTCCGAGTGATGAGCGGGGCTGAGCGGGGCGGGGTGACCGAAGCCCACGCGAGTCCATACAGGACCGCGTGGGCAGCGGCTAGCTGGACGGTTGCGAAGCTGCCCACGCCGCGCGCGCGTCCAGCCCCAGCTCTTTGAAGCGAGGCACGTAGTCGCGCTCGAGCGCGCGCTCCAGGATTTCGCCGTAGCGGGCGCTGGGCATGAGGCCCCAGGCGCGCTCGTCATCGCTCATCTCGCGATCGGACTCTGCGCCGTGGGGCGCGTAGAGCCGTCGCATCCGGCCGAACATGCGCGGCAGCTCCAGCTCGATGACGCGGCGATATTCAGCCTCCCGCGGGGAATCAAGCAGCCACGCGAGCAGCATCCAGCCGAAATCGCGGTGGCGGACCTCGTCTTTCAGGACGCGGTCCAGCGTCTCACGGGCGCTAGGCACGGTGCACTTGGCGCGTAGCTCCTTGAACAGCGGGACGGCGACGGTCTCTCCCAAGCAGAACACGTCGACGCTCGCGCGCAGCACGTCGAGCTCTAACGGATCCCCAGGGCAGCGCGGTAACGCCAGTGACTCGCGCACTAGGTGCGGGGCCTTGGTGCCGCCGCCGTCGGTGTACACGGCGTGGCTCAACTCGGCGTGTGCCAGTTCGTCTTCGACGATGCGCAAGCCATCGCTGATCAGGTCTGGCGACGCGCCGATTTGGATCAACCACAGCGTCAAATGCTGGGTGATGGCGGCGGAGCGATACTCCGCCTCAACGCGCCGCAGCCACTCGCCCAGCACGCGCTCGCTCGCTTCAGGGTAATCAGTCATACCGGCGTCAGAGCCTAGCGCCGATCAGCAGCGATTGCGTCACGGCATACCAACAACCGCTGTACAGGCCGCAATATCACAGCAACGGGCGCGAGTTTGGCTGCTGGGGCCGCCCGGGGGCCGCGGCATGACGCCCCTGGGCGCGTCGCGCCGCGGCGTGTAGGCTGCCCTCTGACCGGGCACCGTAGGAGGAGTGGAAGCCATGGGTGAACTGATTACTTTCAAGCGGCCAGACGGCGACACGTGTCCGGCCTACTTAGCTAGCTCGGCGAGCGCGAGCGCGCCTGCGCTGGTGTTGATTCAAGAGTGGTGGGGCCTGAATCAGCAGATGAAGGGCCTGGCTGATCGCATGGCTGCCCAGGGTTTCCGCACGTTGGTCCCTGATCTCTACCGCGGAAAGCTGGCCACCGACGCCGACGAAGCGAACCATATGATGGACGCGCTCAACTTCATGGACGCCGCTCAGCAGGACATCCAGGGCGCTGTAAATTTCCTCAAGGAATTGTCTAAAGAGGTAGCGGTGGCGGGCTTCTGCATGGGGGGCGCGCTGACCTTGATCAGCGCCGTCAAGGTGTCTGGTCTCGCGGCGGGCGTGTGTTTCTATGGCATCCCTCCAGCCGAAGCGGCAGATTTGAGCCAGATCAAGCTCCCGCTGTCGCTCCACTTTGGCACCCAAGATGAGTGGTGCAGCCCAGCGGCGGTGCGCGACCTGGAGGTCAGGCTGAAGGCCGGGGGGGTGGACTACGAGCTGTTCAGCTACCAGGCGGACCACGCCTTCATGAACGAGCAACGACCCGAGGTGTACTCTGCCGAGAACGCCAGCTTGGCCTTTGAGCGCGCCACGGCGTTTCTGAAGCGGAACCTGCGCAGCTGAGCGCGCCCCGCAGGTTGGCCCGCGTCGAGCGACAGGGCGCAGCTCCACCGCGCCGCGGCCTCTGCGGTGTCAGCTCAGCTAGGCGGGCGCGGTCCAGCTGAGCTGGCCTAGCCGAGCTAGTCTATCCCTGAGGATTCAATGGCTTAGCGTCGCCTCGGAGCTTGTCGTTCGCGCCCACTACGCCGGCGAAGATCAGGAAGCCTGAGACGAGCAGGGCGGTGTAGAGCCAGCGCTTGCTGCGTGGCGTGACCACGGGCTGTGTCATCGGGGTAGAGTTCTGGGCGTCTCCGGCGCTGGCTGCGCCGTCAGCGTTTGCGGGCGGCGCGGCGTTGGCTACAGCGCTGACGGCCGGCGCCTCGGGGCTGACGTCGGCAGCAGCGGGCGGGCTGAACGCGAGCAGCCCGAGCAGCGCTAGCGCCGCGAGCCATGGAGCGCGCAGCGTGAAGCATCGACCCGCCTCGCAAATCTTGGTCATGGTGTCCAGCGCGGCGCCCGGCGCCGGCTCCGAAGCTCGCTCAATCCCGCTCATCGCCGTATGAGTTACGTGGGCTGCGAGTGCGGGTCAAGCCCATCCCCGGCATCTTAGCCGTCACGACGCCTGCCGATCCCGGCCGCTGGCTTCGTTTGGTCTGCGCTTCCGGCGCTCAAATACCCGCGTATGTTCCGCTCCGGTTCTCGACCAAGCCTCGCCAGCGACCGGGCTTGACAGGCGGGCGGGCCTAAAGGTCCTGGCGACAGGGTCAAGCCGGGTCAAGCCTTTCGCGCGGTGTCTCCCGGCGCTGCCGCGGCGGCAGCGAGCATTTCCGCTAGGCTCTGGCGCGCTTCAGCGCGCACCGACGGCTCTGGATCCGCCTCTGCCAAGCGCCTGAGACATGCCTCAGCCTCAGCCCCCCCCAGCCGCCCCAGCGCCCACGCGAGGTGTTCGCGGACCAAGGCTCTTGGCTGGGTGTCGACCGCCTGAATCAGCGCCGGGACATGGACTGGGTCAGCCAGATTCCCTAGTGCCACGGCGGCGTTGCGCGCGAGCTGCGCGCGGCTCACGCGGCGCATCGAGGTCTCACGAACCAGGCGCTTGTAGGCGCCGGACCCGAGATCGAGCAGATCGAGCAGGTCGAGGGCCTGCTGCTGGCTGGTCAGCTCGGGCGCGCTGCCAGCGCGAGCGATGGCTGGTTCGCTGTTGAACGGGCACACGCTCTGACACGCGTCGCAGCCAAAGATGCGCTGACCGATCAGCGGCCGCAGCTCGCGCGGGATCGCGCTGCGCAGCTCGATGGTGAGGTAGGCGATGCAGCGTCGAGCATCGAGATCATGCGGTCCTCGAAAGGCCCCGGTCGGGCAGCTGTCGAGGCACGCTCGACACTCGCCGCAGCGGTCGCGTGCAGGTTCTCCATACGGCAAATCCACGTCGACCAGCAGCTCGCCGAGCAGCATGTAGCTGCCGAGGCCAGGCCGGATCAGGAGGCCATTTTTGCCCACAAAACCTAGACCTGAGCTGGCCGCCAGCGCGCGCTCAAGCAGCGGCGCCGTGTCGACGCAGGGCCTGGCGACGATCGGGCTGCCTACGAAATCAGCGACGTGATCTGCCAGGGCGAGCAGCTTGCGCCACAGCACCGAGTGGTAGTCGCCGCCTTGTGCGTACCCGGCGACGCTGCCGACCGCGGGCGCCCGAGCCGCTTGCTCTCGGGACAAGCGCAGCGGGACCAGCTCGCGGTTTGCGGCGTAAGGCAGCGCAACGCAGATCGCGCTGCGCGCCGCGGCCAGCAAGGAACGCGGCGTGGCGCGCTGGCCATCAGCCACGTAGGCCATCTCGCCGTGATTGCCTTGCGCGAGCCACGCCTGCCAGCGCTGTTTGGCCGCGCTCAGGTCGTCCACGGGTGCCACCCCAAGACCCACGAACCCGAGTTGTTCAGCGGCTCGGGTGATCTCGTCGAGCAACGCCTCGCCTTGCAGCGGCGCTCGCGCTTGGCGCGGCAAATGCTTGCTCGCGCCAGGCGGCAGGTCGTTTGGGACGATGGGTGATTCCTGCTCCACGCGAGATCCCTTTAGCGCCAGCCCGCTGGAAGTACACGCAAAGTACGCGCGCCTCGCCAGCGGCGATCAGCGCCGGCGTAGCCGTCAGCTTGCAACCGGCCAGGCTTTGGGGAATAAGCGCGCGACAGCACGGGTCTTAGGCTCGCTTGGCAGCTTGTTTGAGCGCGGACGCTGCTGCCAGCAGTTGATGGCTGCGGTTTTGCAAGTCGCGCCCGCGGAGGCGCGCACAGAGAAGAGTATCGTGATCGAGATCCGAGGGCTATATAAGTACTACGGGCAAAACCGCGCGGTTGGCCCCATCGATATCCAGGTGAAACCTGGGGAAATCGTGGGGTTGCTCGGGGAGAACGGCGCGGGCAAGACCACCACGCTGCGCATCCTGGCCTGCGACTTGCTGCCGACCAGCGGTAGCGTCTCGGTGGACGGCTTTGACGTGGTCGACAACCCGTCGGCGGTGCGCGCGCGGGTTGGCTACTTGCCCGATACGCCGCCGCTGTACCCCGAGATGACGGTGCGCGAGTACCTGACGTTCGCTGCCCGGCTGAAGGGCGTCAAGCAAGCGGCGGCGCCTGGGCGGGTGACGCGGGCGGCGGAACAAACCGCGCTGAGCGACCGCCTCGATCAAGTCATCGGGACGCTCAGCCATGGCTACCGACAGCGGGTCGGCATCGCCCAAGCCATCGTCCATGATCCGAAATTCGTGGTGCTAGACGAACCGATCAGCGGCTTAGATCCACGTCAAATCGTGGAGATGCGCCACTTGATCCGCAGCCTGGCGGGTGAGCGTACGGTACTCATCTCAAGCCATATCCTCTCGGAAATTAGTCAGACCTGCGATCGCTTATTGGTGATCCGAGACGGCGTGATCGTGGCCGATGACAGCGAGCAGAGCATCGTGAACCAGACGCTGGGTGGCATGCGCCTCGCGTTGTGTGTTAGCGGGATTAACCAAGCCGACCTGACGCAGCTCCTACACGCTGTCGAGGGGCTTGAGGTGGTCAGCCTCAGCGTCGAAGGCGACGTGCTGCGCGCAGAGCTCCGGGTGCCGGGCGATCTGCGGGCGCGCATCGCCCGGCTGGTCGTCGAAGCGGGCGTTGATCTGCTTGAGCTGGGCCGCAGCGAGCACGAGCTTGAGAGCGTGTTCATGCGCCTCGCGGAGGGCTCCGACTACGCCAATGCCGCACGGCAACCCGAGCAAGCCGCCGAGCAGGCTGCGCACCAGGGAGGCCGCTGATGGGCAACGTCTTACTGATCGCGGGGCGTGAGTTGACCTCCTACCGGCGGTCACCGCTGGGCGCCATCGTGGTGGCTGGCATGCTGCTGATGAGCGGGATCTTATTCTACATTTTCGGCCTCAGCGCCGACAAGCTGCTGAGCGCTGAGGTGCTGCGCCAGTTCTTCTACAACGCGAGCGGCCCGATCATGATCGCTTGTCCGCTGCTCTCGATGCGCCTAGTCGCAGAGGAGCGCCAGACGGGCACGCTGACGCTGCTCAACACCTCGCCGGTCAGCGACGCTCAAATCGTGCTCGGCAAGTTCCTCTCCGCGTTCTGCGTGATCAGCCTGGCGACGCTGCTCACCGCGTACATGCCCGCGCTGATCTTCGTCCACGGCAAGGTCAGCTTCGGACACATCCTAGTGGGCTACACGGGCCTGCTCTTGCTGGGCAGCGCGACCATGAGCATCGGCCTGTTCGCGTCGAGCCTGGCGCGCTCCCAAGTGGTCGCGGTGGTGATCGCCGCGCTGATCCTGGCGCCGCTGGTCACGCTGTGGATGCTGGCCAAGGTGACGGATCCGCCGCTCAACTCGCTGCTCAGCGCGCTGGCGCTGCACCACGAAAACTTTCGACCCTTTATGGATGGCGTGCTCAAGCTAGACTGTGTTGCCTATTACCTTGCGGTAACTGGCTTCTTCCTGTTCGCGGCGACCAAGGTGC
This sequence comes from uncultured Polyangiaceae bacterium, assembly GCA_964551615.1. Classification (GTDB taxonomy): domain Bacteria; phylum Myxococcota_A; class Polyangia; order Polyangiales; family Polyangiaceae; genus JAHBVY01. Next base: position 5,378 of record CAZKDY010000038.1, on the reverse strand, counting down.
TCGAAGTGAGGCGCTGGCGATGAGCGAGGCTAAACACGACCAAGCGCAGAAGAAGCACCAGGGAGACAGCCCGATCAAGAGCTGGCTGTTGCCGCTGTATATCGCGGGGCTCGGGCTGCTGCTGATCGGCGAGCGGGTGCTGGTCGCCAGCGAGAGCGGACGCTGGATCGCCAGCGACGCGGGCCTGCTGCTGGTCGTGATCGGCACCCTCGGGCGCTTCGTCCCAGCTTGGCAAGAGCGCGGGGACGGCCGCCGCATCGGCCGCGTGCTGCAGGCGCTTTCGCTGCTCGCGTTGCTGGGCCTCGCGGTCTACTTCGCCTCCACCGACGCCGGGCTGAGCGCGCTGGGGCTTGACACGGGGCCAGCCAAGCAGCGCGAACAAACCGCGGCTATTTTGCGCGTGGCGTGGGCGTCACTGTTGCTGATCGCGACCCTGCCGATGCTGCTCGCGGAGGCCGCGCTGCTGCCCATGCGCCACGCCGCCCACGCCGAGCTGCGCCGAGTGCAGTCCGCCGCCGTCGCGGGGGCTGGCGTCGCCGCCGCCGTCGTGTATCTGAGCCTGTTCGTCTTTGCCGCGGGGACACTGGACTACAAGCTAGACTTCTCTTATTTCCGTACGTCGCGGCCGAGTGACTCCACCAAGAGCATCGCCAAGAGCCTGACTGAGCCGGTGCGCGTGGTGGCCTTCTTTCCGGACGTAAACGAAGCACGCTCCGAGGTGAAGAGCTACCTCGACGAGTTGGGGAAGGTCACCCCGAACCTGCGAGTCGAGATTCAAGATCGGTTGATGGCGCCGGCTGCGGCGCGTGACCTCCGCGTCACCCAAGACGGCGTGATCGTGCTGGTCAAAGACAGCGTCAACGAGAGCCTGCGCATCGGCACCGAGATGTCTTCAGCCAAGAAGAAGCTGAAGACGTTGGATCGCGATTTTCAGGAGAAGCTCCTGAAGGTCGTGCGTAAGCGCCGCACCGCCTACCTCACCGTGGGCCACGGCGAGATCAACGACAAGCCGTCTTCAGGCGACGCCGCGGCCAACCGCTCGGCGGACATCCTAAAGAAGCAGCTCGAAGCTCAAAACTACCTGGTCAAGACCTTGGGCCTCACCCAGGGCCTCGGAAGCCGGATCCCCGAGGATGCAACCATCGTGATGGTGCTGGGGCCGACTGAGGCATTCTCCTCCGAAGAGCTAGCGAGCCTGAGAGAGTACGCTGACCGCGGTGGTAAGCTGCTGATCGCGCTGGACCCAGACGCGGTGTCCACGGCGGTGGCGCTGGCGCCGGGCGAGGCGACCGCAGACGCTTCACCCGCAGCCAGCGCGCCCGCAGCTAGCGCGCCCGCAGCTAGCGTTCAGCCGGCCCCCAGCGCAGCACCGAGCGCAGCACCGAGCGCCAAGGCGGCGCCTCACGTCGCAGGCAGCGCAGCGCCCAGCGCAGCCCCGGGCGACGCTCCTTCACCCCCACCGACCGCGGTGAGCGCAGAGCAAACGCAAAAGTACGCGAAGCTCGATAGTTTGGCGGGGGTGGTGGGCCTAGCGCTCGAGCCAGGCGTGCTGGTAAACGACGCGCCAGGCAAGCACCTCAGCCTGCGCTTCAACGCGTCGGATCGCGCGCTGCTGCCGACCAATAAGTTCTCGTCCCACGCCTCGGTCTCGACCTTGAGCCGTAACTCTGCCCGCACCGCGGTGGTGGTGAGCGGCGCGGGCAGCCTAGTCAAGCTTCCCGACGGAAAGCCACAGGTCGATTTCGCGATCCGCTCGCTGTCGGGCACCTTCGCCGACTTGAACCACAACTATGAGTTCGATCCTGGCGAGGTGCGCAAGGTGTATAACTTCGCCGCGGCGGTCTCCATGCCGGCCAGCGGGGCAGCGGCGAAGCCCGCGGCCGAGCCAGATGCTAAGGGCAAGCCCCTGACCGACGAGAAGCTCCCTGAGGAAATGCGCGCGTTCGTGCTGGCAGACGCCGACGCGATCAGTGACTTTGTGATGGCCAAGGCGCCAACCAACCAGCTGATGTTCGTGGACGCCGTGCGCTGGCTCGGCGGTGAGGAGTCCTTCGCTGGCGAGGTGAACAGCGAGGAAGACGTCGCGATTGAGCACACCAAGAAGGACGACACGCTGTGGTTCTACAGCACCATCTTGGGCATGCCGCTGTTGGTGCTGGGACTTGGCCTGTGGTTTAGCCGGCGTCCCCGCGGCAAGAAGACCGGCGGCTCCGCCAAGCCGAGAGCGGACGCGGATCAGGACGCGGCGACCAAGCCCGCGGCGCGGGCGAGTGACGCTCTGGATGACGACGCTGACGAGGATGACGACGCTGACCACGCTGACGGAGACGACAAATGAGGTCTAACAGCCTGTTCGTTCACGGTGGCTTGCTGCTGTTGGCCTCTGGCCTGGCGTACGCCGGCTTCACGAAGAGCGCGCCTGCCAGCGGGAGTCAGCGCCTCGAGGTCCAAGTCTACTCGGGCACACCAGCGCAGCTCGAGCGCGTCGAGTTCAGCACTGAGAACCGCACGGTCTCACTGGTCGCGAAATCTGACAAGGCGGGCCGCTATTTCGTCGGCGAATTGAGCCGTCAGAAGCCGGCGCCTCACGTGGCCAAGCGCGCTGACGCTGGCGCTCCACCGCCCGCTCCACCCCCCGAGACCGAGAAGCTGACGTTCGTGGCCGTGAGCAGCATGGATAAGCTGGCCGAGCAGCTCGCGCCCCTCAGCGCCTACCGCTCGCTGGGCAAGCTCCAGGACGCGCAGCTGGCTGAGTTCGGCTTTGATAAGCCAGAGGGCAAGCTGACCATCACCCTCGCCGGCAAGGTCCACAGCTTGATCCTCGGGGGAACCACGCCGGGGGGCGCGGACCGCTACGTCAAGGATCAGACATCGGGCATCGCCTACGCGATCCTCGGCAACATCTCTAGAGATCTCGAGAACGCTGATTCACGGCTCACCGAGCGCAGCCTGCACGCCTTCGAACCTGAGCAAGTCACGCGCGTGCGCATCAGCGCTGGCGAGCAGACGCGTGAGCTGGTGCCACTGGCAGGCAACAAGAGCGCCTGGGCAGGGGCCGACACCCCAAGCCAAGAAGACGAGACCGCGTCCAATTGGATGGTGAAGCTCGGCCGCTTGCGCCCAAACAAGTACGTCGGCGAGGCGCCTGTCAGCGGCTCAACCCCCGTCGTGGTGGTCGAGTACTTTGAAGGCAAGCAGCGCATCGGTGAGCTTCAGCTGGTGCGCGGCGCGGCGCTGCCAGGGGCAGCGGGCGACCCGTCAGCGCCAGGCGCCGACGCCAAGTACGACTACTATGTGCGTACGGCTCACACGCGCTGGTACGCCAGCGTGATCCGCAGCTCGGGTGAGCAGCTAGATCAAGATCTCGGCTCGGTGCTGCGCTGAGCAGGGCGCCGCGAGCCCTGAGCCGCCCGCCGCGCGCTCAGCTCAGGTGCGCGCGCAGCTGAGGCTCAGCTGGGGCCGTTGGCGACGGTCCCGTCCTTCAGCTTGTTGCCGCCGTAGGGCTGGACTTGCTTGATCTCGGCCCAGGTGGATTCGAACAGCTCCACCATCTGCTTGAAGCGCTCTGGCTCAGCCTTGGCTAGATCTTTCGTTTCCCCGGGGTCTGTTTTGAGGTTGTACAGATCCTTGCGCCAGCCTTTGTCGTAGACCATCAGCTTGTAGTCGCCGTCGATCAGCGCGCGCACCCGGGGGTTATTGCTGTCCGCAGGCAGGTCCAGGATCACCGGCCGCGGCGCGGGCTTTTCGCGCCCGTACAGCTCCTCGACCAGGCTCTTGCCAGCGAACTCGCCGGCGGGAGCGTCCACCCCCATCAGGTCGAGGATCGTCGGCCCGATGTCGATGGCGCTGCGCGGAACGTCGACGCGGCGCCCAGCTTGCTCAGGCAAATGCACGAACAAGGGCACGTGGGTCAACATGTCCCACAGCGCGAAGGCGTGCCGATACACGTTGTGCTCACCAAAGCCTTCGCCGTGATCGGCGCTGACGATCACCGCCGTCTTGGACCACCAAGGCTGCGCCTTGCAGTGCTCAAGCAGCTTCCCGATCCACAAATCTGTGTAAAAGATCTCTTGGTCGTAGCGATCCCGCGCGGATTTTCCCCAATCCGGTGCTTCTTTGTGGGTCACGTACACGTCGTGAGGATCCATGTAGTGCAGGTACATGAAGAACGGCTTGTCGGCCTTGACCGTGCCCAGCTGCTCAATCGCCATGGGCGTCAGCTTCTGGCTGGTGACGTTCTTGTCTGTCTGGGCGTCGAAATCGATGCCGTCGACGACGCGCCAGTCGTCAAAGCCTTGGTCCATCATGTTTCCGCGCTTCATGTACATGTGACCGTGTCCAGCCATGGTGCGGACGCCCGCGGCTTGCAACAGCTCAGGAAAGAAGGTGTCAGCAGCGGAGTACTTGGTGAAGAAGAAGCCGCTGCGCCTGAGGGACGAAGGGTATTTTCCAGCCAGTAATCCGCCGACGCTCTTCGCGGTGTAGCTCGAGATAGCGTAGCCCCGCGTGTAGCTGATGCTCTCGGCCTCCAGCGCCGTCAGGTTGGGCGCGATGGGCCGCGAGTAACCAGCCCAGGGCATATCGGCGCGCATGCTGTCGACCAAGATCAACAGCACGTTCAAGGGTCTGTCCGGCGCGGGCTTGCTGGCAGGCTCCACGGCAGCGCTAGGAGCGGGGGTGGAGGGAGTCACGCTCGCTGAGGCCACGCTAGTGGCCGCCGCGCCGCTCGGCTCCGCGGTCGGCGCGGGGGCTGCGGTGGGCTCAGGTGCAACCGCGCCACACCCAGCGACCCACAGCACGAGCCCGCTGCAGGCGGCGCGCGGAAGCGCACGCAGCGCTTGAACTGCACGCGCGCTGGCGCGTGACGTGGTGCTGAGCGCGCTGCTGGAGGTCTCAATTCGGGCCAGTTGGGGTCGCTGCATGGCGCCGGGACTAACCCCAATTCAGGTCGGTGGCCAGCTCTGGTTTGCCCGACGTAGGTGGATCTCCGGTTGTTTCCGGACTGGACGCCTGAGGGCCTGGAAACCAGACGAGGTGATCTGGGCGATGGCCGAGTCAGGCCATGCAGCAAATCAATTGCCGCCTGCTTTGGCTCGTGCGAATCTTCGCCACATGAAGACTCGGCTCTTGGTTCTCACTTCAATTTTTGCTCTGGCCTTTGGCGCGACTGCGTGCGGCGACGACAGCAGTGGCGGCAACGGCGGCG
>CAZKDY010000038.1:0-72 GCA_964551615.1 uncultured Polyangiaceae bacterium | reverse complement strand
GCGCGACGGGCGGCTCAGGCGCGACGGGCGGCTCAGGCGCGACGGGCGGCTCAGGCGCGACGGGCGGCTCAG
>CAZKDY010000037.1:11644-76955 GCA_964551615.1 uncultured Polyangiaceae bacterium | reverse complement strand
TCGATGCGTAGCTGGTCCTCAAAGAACGACCGGCCGCGGTGTGTGCAGCGGCTCTCTGCGTACACGATGTCTACGCCGAACTCGATCATGCGCTGCCAGGGGCACCCGATGGCGCGCATGTACTGGGTCAGGGTCTCGTCGAAGAAGGTCAGGTAGTTGGCGAAGAACACGTGGCCCTGGGCGTCGGTGTCTGCGAAGCGCACGCCCAGGTGGTGACTGAACCGAAAGCGCTCTTCTGGCTCAGCGATGGCGCCTGGGCTCGTCGGCTGCGCCAGGTCCGGCGCGCTCACTCAGCCTCCGCGCGGTCCACGCCCAGCTGCGCTAACAGCCAACTGGCGACGGCTTCGGTCGCCGTCAGATCGTCGACCACAGAGTCTGGCCTGTGCGCCTCAAGCTCCGCGCGCTGCTCAGGGCCGGTCGCGGTGATCAACACCGGCACCCCGACGTGGCGCGCAGCCAGCACGTCCGCGGCGGAGTCCCCCACCACCACCACGCGCGCGCCAGCGCAGCGCGCCACAGCGCTGCTCGCCATCTCTCGCCGGTCATCGTGATCTTCAGCGAAGGCAGAGATCCCAAGATCGAAGCGAGGCCAAATGCCGACGTGGTCGAGCTTCAGCCGCGCGGAACCGCTCAGGTTACCGGTCAAGAGCCCCAGCCGCACCCCCGAGGCGTCCAAGTGATCGAGCAGCGCGACCACCCCCGGTAGCGGAGACGCCGCCCGGGGCGGCAACAACGCGCTCAGATATTGTAGATAGCGACGCCACACCCCTGCTCGTGGCCGCGCTCCACCGACCGCCGCGGCCACACCGCCATCGGTCGCTCCGGCGAACGAGATGCCTGCGAGCGGATCCTCAATGCCCCACTCCTCGGTCATGGCCCGCTGCAGCGCGGCGCGACCCGCGCCGCCAAGCGAGACCAGGGTGCCGTCGATGTCGAACAGAACGACGCGATCGACGCGTGCTTCAGCTGAGCCGCTGGGGATATTGCTCTCCACAGCCGGAGCTTGACCCACTGACCCTGACTGAACAAGGCTGTATCTCAGCGCGCCAACAGCTGGTCCTGGAGGCACATGCTTACACGCTCATGGACACGCTGGCTCGTACGGCGCAACCGGGACCGATAGCCATGCGGATTTTCCAAAGGACTCCAGGACCATGACGGCGTCCTCGATGGGCGCGCGCGGCCCCTGCGCTCACCCCTCTCCTGAAGTCGCGGCATCGCCCGCTCGGGGCAGTTGAATCTTCGAACCGGTCCACTTCAAGAGCGCCAAAAGCGCCCTTCCCGGGCGCAGGCGCCCGTGAGATTATCGCTGCGATGCGCGCGGTGCTGGCGAACTCGGCCAAAGAGGTCGACCTGACCGACCCAAGCGGCAAGCGCCTGTGGATTGGCGTCGAGACCGATCCGAGCTTTCCGAACGAGGCCCTCACCACCAAGGCCTCGCTGGAGAGCGCGCTGTCCGCGCTGGACGCGAGCTACGCCGCGCGACCCGGCCACGCTGGCTGGGCGGTGCACCAGTACGCGTTCTGGAGCGTGATGCCGGGCTATTGAGGCGCAGAGCTCGTAGGCTCGCTGAACCGGTTTGGCGATCCTGCGTCGATGTCGTCAGCGGCCCGCGGATGAAACCACAGCTCAACGAAGAGCAGCTCAATCCTCGCGGCGCGCGAGACGGCGCGAGCCGCAGTTGTGGCCGCTAATGCTCCCCTATCAACGGCCACATCTCCACCGTGAGACGAGTTATGGCCGCTAATAGCCACCCAAGAGCGGCCACAACTTGACACGCTCCGGCAGAGTTAGAGCAGCGCTGTACCGCGCGGTATGGAGTACTGCGCGATACAGCTCATCGATTCCGCGCGGCTGCCATTGGTTTGCCGAGGCTCGCGAACGTGGCGTGCTCTCAGGTACTCACCAGGCGCGCCCCACGCCTGCCCTGGCGTCAGGGCGTCTTTGTCAGCCGTACCTGGTAAGGCTTGGTCCACTCGCTACGCAGCGTTGGCACGTTGTCGTCTGCGACGCGCGAGCTTGATCCACGCCCCGCGCGTTTGCGATGCCTGGCAGATGCTCCGTTTCTATGTCGTTAAGCCCCTGAGGCTCGCCGGAGTAGCCCGAACCGCGGCCGCACTAAACCGCGCCCGCACTAAACCGCAGCGGCACCAAACCGCAGTTGCACAGCCCAGATCGGGCAGCGCGAGGGCGCTGGCAGCCCGGTTGCCCTACAAGGCCGCCGCAGAGCTTACGCCGCCTGCGCGAAGGTCTCTTTCAGCTCAGTGGTGAGCCCTTGCAGTACCTTCTTGGCGTCTCCGAACAGCATCATGGTGTTGTCGCGCTCGAACAGCTCGTTCTTGATGCCGGCGAAGCCCGCGCCCAAGCTGCGCTTGACCACGAACACCGTGCGCGCGTTGAACACCTCCAGCACTGGCATGCCCCAGATCGGGCTGGTGCGGTCGGTTTGGGCGGCTGGGTTCACGACGTCGTTCGCCCCGAGCACGATGGCCACGTCGGTGTCCTTGAACTCTGGGTTGATGTCGTCCATCTCCACCAGCTGCTCATAGGGCACGTCTGCTTCCGCGAGGAGCACGTTCATGTGGCCTGGCATTCGCCCAGCGACCGGGTGGATCGCGTATTTTACGCTGACGCCGTGAGCCTCGAGCAGGTTGGCGAGCTCGCGCACCGCGTGCTGCGCCTGAGCCACGGCCAAGCCGTAACCCGGCACGAACACCACCGAGCGCGCGTCCTCTAGCATCATCGCGGCCTCTTCAACGCCGCACGACGTCACGTTCTGGTACTCACCACCCCCGCCCCCTGAGCCGGCCCCAGCGTCCGCGCCAAAGCCGCCAAAGATCACGTTGGTGAGCGACCGGTTCATGGCCACGCACATGATCTTGGTGAGGATCAGGCCCGAGGCGCCGACCAACGCGCCGCTGATGATCAAGAGGTTGTTGTTCAAGACGAAGCCCGTCGCGCTAGCGGCGAGCCCGGAGTAGCTGTTCAGCAGCGAGATCACGACGGGCATATCGGCGCCGCCGATGGGGACCACCAGCATCACGCCCAACACCAGGCTGACCACGCACAGCAGCAAGATCCCGATCTCCAGCTGGGCTGGCGTCTGTGCGATGAAACCCGAGTAGGCGCCGATGACCAGCAGCCCCAGCGCCAGCGCCGCGTTGAGGGCGTGCCGACCGGGCAAGAGCAAGGGCTTACCGCTGATCTTCTCTGCCAGCTTGAGGTAGGCGACGATGCTGCCGGTGAGCGTCACGCCACCGATCGCCACCGACAGCGCGATGGTGACCGCCACCGCCGCCCCAGCGCCGTTTGTGTCGAGCAACGTGGCCAGGGTGCCGAGCTTGCCGGGCTCGACCACGTCGAGCCAGACCACGCTGACCGCGACCAAGGTCGAGGCGCCTCCGCCGAAGCCGTTGAAGACCGCGACCAGCTCCGGCATGGAGGTCATGGGTACGCGCAGCGCGGCGACTCCGCCGATGGCGCCACCCACCACCACGCCCGCGAGGATCCAGCGGTAGTCGACCATGCCCATGTCGACCAGCGTGGCGACGATGGCCACCAACATGGCCAGCGCTGAGATGGCGTTTCCGCGGCGCGCCGTGCGCACCTTGGTCAGGCGCTTGAGGCCAAAGATGAACATCACCGCGCTGACCAAGTACGAGACGTTGACCACGATGGTCTTGAGTTCGGGGCTCATCGCTTGTCCTTCTTGCTGCCGAACATCGCCAGCATGCGGTCCGTCACTAAAAAGCCACCGACCACGTTGATGGTGGCGAACGCGATGGCCACGCAGCCCAGGACGTTCGACACCGTGACGCTGGCCGTCTGCGCGGCGTACAGGGCGCCGACGATGGTGATGCCGCTGATGGCGTTGGCGCCGCTCATCAGCGGCGTGTGCAGGGTCGGCGGCACCTTGGTGATGACCTCGAAGCCCACAAAGATTGAGAGCACGAGCACGTAAATCCCGATCAACAGCGGTCCCATCATGCGTCTGCCTCGTCGTCTTTCTTTGCGCTGTCAGCCACGAGCTTCGCGGTCGGCTCGTGCAGCACCTGCCCGGCGTGAGTCAGCAGCGTGCCGCCGGTGACTTCGTCCTCGAGCTCGAGGACCAGCTGCTTGTCTTTGACCAGGTGTTGCACCAACGCCAACACGTTGCGCGCGTAGAGCATGCTGGCGTCAGTGGGCATGGTGCCGGGGATGTTAGATTCCCCAAGGATCAACACGCCGTTGTGCCGGACGTCTTGCCCCACGCGGCTGAGCTCGCAGTTGCCGCCGGCCTCGACCGCTAAGTCGACGATCACGCTGCCAGGGCGCATGCGCTCCACCGTCTCCCGCGTGAGCAGCACCGGCGCCGCGCGACCGGGCACCAGCGCGGTGGTGATCACCACGTCGGCGTTCGCGCAGTGCTCAGCCACCACCACCTGCTGGCGCTTGAGGTAGTCTTCGCTGACCTGCTTGGCGTAGCCGCCCTCAGCCTCCCCTCCACCCTCGAGCGCGGGTGGCTCGATGAACTTGGCGCCCAACGACAGCACCTGCTCCTTGGAGGCGGGGCGGATATCGCTGGCCTCCACCAGCGCGCCGAGTCGCCGTGCGGTAGCGATGGCCGAGAGACCCGCGACGCCGACGCCCATGACCACCACCTTGGCAGGCTTCACCGTGCCCGCGGCGGTCATCAACATCGGGAAGTACTTGGGCAGGTGCGCCGCGGCCATCAGCACCGCCTTGTAGCCGGCGATGTTGGCTTGTGAGCTCAGCGCGTCCATCTTTTGCGCGCGCGTGATGCGCGGCACGAGCTCCATCGCGAAGCAGGAAATATTATTTTCCGCGTAGAATTTAACTAGCTCGAGGTGCTTGTGCGGGGTGATGAAGCCGATCAGGCTTGCGCCGGCTCGCAGCTCCCCGAGCCCTGGCTCGCTGGCGGCCTCAGGGCCGCGCACCCGCAGCACCAAATCGGCGGCGCCCCAGCGCGACCCAGGCTCCACCAGCTTGGCGCCCGCCGCCTCAAACGACGCGTCGCCGATGAACGATCCCGCGCCCGCGCCGCGCTCGAGCTCGACGTCGAGCCCCAAGGCCAGCATGGCTTTCACCGTCTCTGGCGTGGCCGCGACTCGTGGTTCGTCAGCTCGCTCTTTGGCAATCAGCACCTGTACCATCGGACCTCCTTCAGCAGCTTGGCCGCTGTAGCCCTGGCAACGCAGCGCGTAAAGGCTCGCGTTGCTGGCAGGAGTCTAGAGGGAGCCGCGGAGCTCGCAGCCCAAGCGCCCAAGCCACCCCTACTCAGACAGGCGCTTGATATCGGTCAGCAAGCGGCTCACCACGTCAGCGTCTTCCGAGCGGTAAAAGCCACGGATTTGGTTCTTGGCGTCCACCAGCACCAAGTGCGAGCCGTGGAGGATCCCAAAGTGGTCTGCCTTGGGATCCGCTTTGCCCTCGAGCGCGAGCTTAAAGCTGTCAATGCTCGTGCGTTTCACCACTTCGTAGTCGCCCGTCAGCAGCTTCCAGTTGGCCAAATCCACGTGGTTGGCTTTAGCGTAGGCGGTCAGCTGCTCGGGCGTGTCGTTGTCTGGATCCACGCTGAAGCTCACCAGGCGAAAGCGGAGCCCCCGCTGCTTGCCCTGGTCTTGCACCTCGCGCATCTTCGCGGTGAGGCGCGGGCAGACCACCGGACAGCGCGTGAAGAAAAACGCAGCCACCCACGGCTCACCGCTCAGGGTCTTGGTGGTGACCGTGGCCCCGCCCTGATCCTTCAAGCTAAAGTCGCCGATCTGACCCAGCTCAGCCAGCTCCCCTGGCGCCTGGGCGCTGGCGAAGACCTTGGCTGCTGGTGGGTCCGCCTCGGACCGGCAGCCGAACAGCGCCGCGCAGCTGAGCAGCAGCGCGCCGAGGGCCGCCAGCCGCGCGCGACCTAATTTGAGTTGAAGCTGTTTCACCGTGTTTGGTCGTATAGCGCGCGCAGCCCCTGGTGCGTAGCCGGCGATTCGCCGCGGGAGATCTGCCACACCCGCTCGCGGGCGGCTTGGTTGATCAGGGTGGGGATGCCTGCCTGCTCGCCGCGCCGGATGATCTCACCGTTCAAAAAATCTACAGCGGGCGGGCGCCCGCGCTCAATGGCAGCCAGCATCGACGAGCGCAGCCGGCGGTAGCGGGTGCCCACCGCGAGCAACAGGCTGTGCTTGGCGAGCAAGCTCGGCGAGCCGCTGGCCGCGGCCTCGCTCGGGGTCAGCGCGATCCACTCCAAATCGATGGTGCCGCTGACCTTCTCCAGCTGCACCCCCTCGTGTTGCGCGACGCGCACCACCTCGGTCATGATCTCCAGCGCCAAGCGCCGCACGTGTCGCTTGCGCATCAACACGCCCAGCCGGTCGCCGCCGATCGTCCCCAGCGTGCTGATCGCGCAGTTGATGGCGAGCTTGCTCCAGCGCACCCCCGCCAGATTCTGCGTGGAATTTACCGGGCCGACGCTCTCCAGGGCGCGGCTCAGCTCTTCAAGAGAGCTGTCTGGCTGGCCAGCTAGGCGCCCCAAGGTAAACCCACCCGCGCTGGTGCGATCATACACCCCGGGCTCAGGCATCGACGCGCCCCACGCGACCACCGCGCCCACCACCCGCTCCGCTCCGACGATGGGCGCGATGCGCTCCTCGCACAGGCCGTTCTGAAAGCACACGACGCGGCTGCCGGGCTTGAGGTGCCCCAAGATCCCGCGGGCGGCGTCCTCGACTTGGGGCGGCTGCGTGGCCAAGAGCGCCACGTCAAACGCCTCCACCGCGGGGCTCAGCTCCTCGAGCACATGATCCCCAGGGATAGCGACCGCTGGCTGCGCTGATTCCCCACAGAAGCGAAACCCGTGCTCGCGCAGGGCAGCCGCGATCTGCTGATTGGTCGTCAGCACGCTGGTGTCCAAGCCGAGCGAGGCCAGCGAACTTGCCACCACGCCACCAATCGCACCACAGCCCACCACCAGCACTCGCATGGGGCGACGATACCCGATGTCGCGCGCGCCGAGATACCCTTGGTCGCGGCTGCGCGCTTGGACCGCGCACCCGCGGCGCCGTTGGTCGCCGCCCCTCCACCCCCGACCCGAGCGGCGCAATCGTCACCAGAGACTTGCCAAAGCCCGGCAGCTGCAGTAGCCATCGCACCCACACACCCCCACAGCGCTCTGCTTGGACGCCCGCGTCCCACCCCAGCGTTGTCCTAGGTCAGCGCTGGCTGGCCACTCTCCACGCGCGCCGCTGCCTGCAGCCGGACGACGCACTGCGAGTCTGAATCATGCGAATGTTCCGAAGGATCCGCGCCCGCGGCCGTGCTCTACGTCGTCAACTGCTCGCCGGTATGCGCCTGCCGCTGCCCGCCCTCGCCTGAAGTCTGCAGCTCTGAGCCCGCTCGCGCTGCGCAAGATCGGCTGATCGACAGTCCCTTGGTGCATCCGCGGCGGCTCGCGTGGTTTGCTTCGCGCCGCCGTGGGGATCTTTAACACGCAGCTGACCCAGCGCAGCCTCGCCTCTTGGCGCTTCGGCGCGCTGTGGGTAGCGCTCGCCTGCGCCCTGGGATGCTACGTCAGCTACCGCGTCGTGCTGCAGGTCGGTGAGCCCGCCGTCCCCCTCGACGACAGCTACATCCACTTCAACTACGCGCGCTCCTTCGCCCGCCTGCAGCCGCTGGTCTATTCGCCCGGCGACCCGCCCACGACCGGCGCCACCAGCCTCGGCTGGGTGACGCTGCTCAGCTTGAGCTGGGCTGTCGGGCTCCGCGAGCTCTGGCTGATCTACGCCGCCTGGTGCTTTGGCTGGGTTTGCCTCGGCCTGTTAGCGTGGGAGACGACCCGCGTCGCCAGAGGCGTGCTGCGGCCGTCCATCGCGTTGACCGCCGGCGTCATGGTGCTGTGCTTCCCCGCGCACAGCTGGTTCGCCGCCAGCGGCATGGAGGTGCTGCCCCTGGCTTGGCTATTAGTATTATCCGCACGGTTATGTGCAGACTACATCGAGGCCTCCCAGAGCGACCGCGCGCCGCCAGCCGCCTGGCCGCTCATCGCGGCCAGTTTCTGCGCGGCAATTACCCGACCGGAGGGCGTGATCGCCGCCGCCATGGTCGCCTTCACGCTCTTCTTTTGGGGGGGTGGAGGGGGCGCCAGCGCGCGGCGTTATAGCGCCCTCGCGCTGGTCGGCCCCGCCATCTCGCCGCTGCTGAACCTCGCCGTCACCGGCCAAGCCCTGAGCGCCACGGCCACCGCCAAGCTGCTGAGCACCAGCCCCTACGCCACGCCCGAGAGCGCGTGGGCGGCGCAGCTAGAGAACGTGCGGCTGCTCTTCGGCACCCTGCTGAACGGCGAGATCTGGGCCGAGGGCCTGATCCCGACCGGCGTGTGGTGGCTGCCTCCCCTGGGCTTGCTCGCGCTGCTGCTGAGCGGCCGGCGGCGCAAGCTGCGCAGCGCGCTGATCCTTGCGGTCGCACTTGGCGCGCTGATCCCCACCAGCTACTGGACGTTCTTGGTCAACCGCCTGCGCTACATCTGGCCGTTCGCCGCGGCCTGGCTGCTCGGCGTCGCGGCGCTGGCTGAGCTGAGCGCGCGGCTGCTGGACCGCCGCTCCGTCCGCGCAGGCAGCGCGCTCGGCGTGGGCCTCGGCTTGGCCGCAGCGGCGGTGCTAGCCCACGACTGGCCAGCGGCTGTCAGCGATTTGGTCACCAGCTGCGCGGCCATCACGAACCAACAGGTGAGCCTCGCGCGCTGGGCCAAGGCCGAGCTGCCCGAGGGCGCCGCCATCGGCGTCAACGACGCGGGCGCCATGGCGTACCTGAGCGGGCATCCAACCGTCGATCTGGTCGGCCTGACCACCCGCGGGGAAGCGCGCTACTGGCGCGCGGGGCCCGGCCCGCGCTTCGAACACTACGAGCACTCTGGCGTGCTCCCGCCCTACCTGATCTTATACCCGAGCTGGCTCGGCATCGACGCCATCACTGGCCCAGAGCTGACCCGACGCAGCGTGTACGGGGCCAGCATCCTCGGCTCACCGGAGATGGTGGCCTTCCAAACACGCTTCGACTTGCTGGGCAGCGGCGAAGCACCTCCTTCCGCCGGGAAACTAATCGATCGCCTCGACGTGTGCGACTTGGAGAGCGAAGCCGCGCACGCCTACGACGTGGCCTTCGCCCACGAAGGCACCAGCGACGTGCGCGTGCAGGGCGAGCGCGCGGACGGCGCGCGCACCTTCCGTAGCCGCGAGCGCTTTGAGCTGGAGCTCAAGCCAGGCGGCGTTTTGTGGCTGCGCGGCGGCGCCGATGGCCCGCTAGATCTCAGCGTCTCGGTCGCGGGCCGGAGCCTAGGCCAGCTCAGCTTGCAGGGCCTCCGCTGGCAGGAGGTGTCCCTCGAGCTGCCAGCCGATTTGGAGCCCGGGCGCCAACAGGTGACCCTTGAGCGGCTCCAAGAGGTCTGGTTCGCGACCATGCATTACTGGTCCCTCGACGGCCCAAGCTGAGTATGCTCGCGCGGTGTTTTCGAGCTCAACGTATCGACGCTGGCGCCCTCCGCCCTATCAAATCCGACCGGCGCGGGACAGCGACGGGCACCAGCTGGTCCGGCTGATCGGCGCGGTGTTCGCAGAGTACCCAGGCTGCGTGATGGACGTGGACGGTGAGCTGCCAGAGCTGCGCAACATCGCCCTGTCCTTCGCGAGCTGGAACGGCGAGTTCTGGGTGGCGGAGCGCGCCGGGCGCGTCATCGGCTGCGTCGGTTACACCCCTGGCCCAGCGCGCGCCAGGCAACCCCGCGGAATCGAGCTAAAGAAGCTATACGTCGAGCGCTGCGAGCGACACCAAGGCATCGCCCGCGAGCTGCTGGCGCTGGTCGAGGACGCGGCGGCGGCCCGACAGGTCGACTTCATCGAGCTGTGGAGCGACACGCGCTTCCTTGACGCGCACCGCTTCTACGAGCGCAAGGGCTACCAGCGCACGCCGCAGACGCGGGAGTTGTTCGATCAGAGCGACACGGTGGAGCTGCATTTTCGCAAGCCTGGGTAGCGCCGCTCCCTCCACCCCCTGCCCTGCTGCCGCTTGTTATTCGTTGATCACCGCGGAGAACAGATCGGCCAGCTGTTTGTGCCCGGTCGGGTTCGGGTGGATACAGGTCAGATCGAACCAGTTGGCCGAGCCGGGCCCGCGGTAGCACGGCGCGCTGGGGTTGCCTGAGTTGAAGCCGTGACCGCAGAAGCTCTCCAGCATGAACACCATGTCGGTCTGGGTCTCGACCGCGATGTCCATGAACTGCTCGTTGGCCCAGATCACCATCGCGGCCAGGGCGCTCGGGTCAGCCCAAGCCGCGCCAAAGCCCGCCAGCCCCGCCGCGGGGCACGCCGAGACATCGCCGGTGCCGTCGGTGAACTCGAACATGTTGGCGAACACCACGCTGACTCCGTTGGGAAAGCGACCTGGCTCCTTGAACCACCACACCGCCTCGCGCATCAAGCTGACGAAGGCGTGGACGTCGTTCCAAATGTCGCTGACGGGTTTGCCGTCGATGCCGGCCTGGGTGATGCTGGCGATGTCATTGCCACCCATGGTCAGCACCACCAGCGTGTTCTGGTCGCGCTTGTCCGCGGGGATGCAGTCTTCGATCTGTGAGTTGTCCTTCAGCAGGTCGTCAGCGCGCGCCCCCCATTTGGCGCAGCTGGCGAAGTCCCCGGACTCGCGCACGATGCTGGTGCCGTTGACCACGTCCGCGTTCTCCCACAGCGGCCCTGGAGCCGTCAGCCCGAAGCGCGTGGCGAGGCGGTTCGCGAGCCGCGTACGGTAAAAATCCGTACCTAGCGTGGGCGGCGTCCCCACGGTGACCGAATCCCCGAGGAACACAACCCGCCGCACGCCGCTGATCTGCTGGTGGTTGGTGCCCTTGCAGTGGCTGCCGATCACGGGTGAGAACTGATCGTAGTTCGGCCCCAGGCCAGGGTCGGAGACGAACTGGCCAGCGAAGCAGTCGTCCACCGTGAGCGGCCCGCCGCCGCCGCTGCCCGCCGCGCCAGCCACGCCGCCGATCCCTGCGGAACCTGCCAGGCCAGCGCCGCCGCCAGCTCCCGCGCTGCCGCCCACACCCGCGGCACCGCCCACACCAGCGCTGCCGCCACTGCCGCCACTGCCTCCGCTGCCGCTCACTCCGCCGCTGGCCGCGCTGCCGCCAGCCGCGCCGCCACCAGCCACCCCGCCGCTGCTCGCGCCGCCAGCACCGCCCTGCCCAGCAGCGCCGCTCAGCCCCGCCGCGCCGCTCGTGCCTCCGCTGCCGCCTGCGCTGATTTCAGCCCGCCCACCGGTGTCGGTGGTGCAGCCAGCGAACGCCAAGCCAAGGGCCGCGAGGCCGACTAAGCCGCGGGCAAGCGAGGCCCTAGATGCGCGCCCAGAGCAAGGATCCCCCGTCATTATTGCGGCTCTAGCTCAACCACTTGGGCTCAGCAAGTACTATTTGGCCCACGGGCCGACCCGGCCTAGAACAGCCTGAAATCGCCTCAATCTTCGATGACTTGCAGGGCCTCGAGCTCAGCAATGTATTCCGCAGGGAAGCCGTGTCGGCGGGCGGCTGCCAGTAAGATATCGCGATAGCCAGCCCGCGGCGGCACGAGCGCTCGCTCTCGGTATGCGGGTACCACGCGGTACACCCAGGCCTCCCGCAGCTCGCCTGACCAGACGCGGCACGTCTGCAGCTGACGCAGGTAGCGCCCAGGGTGGCCCTCTTTGCGATCCAGGCGCTCAGGGTCGCGTCGTCCACCTCCAGCAACAGCCCAGGCACGCTGCGTTGCACAGCAGGCTCCACATTGGCCGCCCCCGCGCCCCGGCGCGGCGAGCGGTAGTTCCAGACCAAGCGATGCCCTTCAAGGCAGCCCACCGCCAGGTGCAGCACGTTCGGCTTGCCAAGCTGCTGCTGCTCGAACCACGCCGCCACGTCCCCGAGATCCATGTTGGACCCGTACGCGAACACGCGATGCCAAGGCGTCATCCGACGATCATACACGGGCGGGGGTGGAGGGCGTGCGTGGCATGGCAGCGCGTGATGCGCCGTCGCGTGACAGGAAAAAAACCCGCGATCGCTGCGCGCGAAGGCGGCAGCGGACGACAATCACTCCTCCGGCGCCGCGCTAGCGCTAGGCTCACGCCATGCGCCTCTGGCTCACGCAGCCTCAGCTGAGCTTCTCGGCGGGCGACCAAAACTACGACGGCGTGCTGCGCTTGCTCGACGCCGAGGGCGCTGCGCCAGCGGCGAGGGACATCCTGCTGCTGCCGGAGCACTGTGAGATCTCAAACTCAGAGCAGGAGTACATGGAGCGCCTCTCGCGCTTTGCCCTGCGCGTCGGCTGCAACGTGGTCGGCGGGAGCCAACACCGCTTGGCCGAAGGCGCACAGCTGGCGGTCAACGTCGGCTGCGTGATGTCTGGCCGCGGCGAGCGGCTGTTTGAGTACGACAAGCTGCGGCCCTACGCCGACGAGCGCAACTGGGTGACCCCGGGGCAACGCTTGGGGCTCGGCGAGATCAGCGGCCTGCGTTGCCTGGTGCTGGTGTGTGCAGACTTTTGGTTCTCTGATGTGTTTCAGAGGTCAGTCGAGCTACCGACGCTGGTGCTGGTGCCTGCGCTCTCGGTGTCCCGAAAAGCCACGCCCACGTACAGCCGCGCGCTGTGGCAGCACCTGATGGTCGCCAGGGCCTACGAATTTGGCTGCTACGTGGGCGTCAGCGACTGGGCGGCGAGCTCCAGGCTACCGCGCTTGGCGCCCAGCGGAGTCGCCGGCTTCGCCGACCCCACAGCGCAAGCAGCGGAGGGGCTGTTTCGCGCCCCAGCGGGTTCAGCGCAAGGCGACCCAGGCTTGCTGGTGGTCGACCTCGAGCTCGAGCAGCTCGAACGTTTCCGAGACGATCGCCGCGCGCGCGGCTTCTTCTGGCGCGACGCACAGCCAACCCACGCCCAAAACCCGGGTTGAAACACCAAACCCATCGCCCGCTCGGGGTGAGGGAGTATGCTCCGCCACATGGCGCGAATCCTTGGCTTGCCGGTCACCGACCCCGCGGCGAATGCTGCTGCGCCCCGGGTGGATCAGATGCGAGCGCGGCTCGGCGGGCGCGCCGCCAGCACGGCGCGCGTGGGCGAACTGGTGCAGCTGCGCACCAGCGATCTGGTGAGCCTACCCGGTGTGCTGCTGGCCGAAGCAAGAGGCAGCGCGCTGGTGCTCACGCGCGGCAACGTCGTACACAGAGCGCCCATACATCGACTGGAGCCGAGCGCCGGCGCCGACGTCGACCCTGAGCTGGCCGCCATGAGCAGCGACGCCCGGCGCTTCGCGGCGCTCAGCGAAGGCCAACGAGTGCAGATCCAAGACGCGAACCTGGACGCGCTGGATGGAATCCTGGTGGAAAAGTGTCGCTTCGGCGGCTTGGTCCTCAAGCGCGATGAGTCGCTGGTCGCGGTGGGCTTTAGCAAGCTCTCGCCGCACGCGCCCAAGCCGCAGCTCAAGTGTTCATCGACGACGCCTGCTGGGCAGGGGGAGCAAGCGGATTGAGCCTAAAAGCAGGTCGAATGCAGTATCGCAAGCTGGGCGCTGATGGCCCCACCATCAGCGCGATCGGCCTCGGCGGCATGCTGTTGTCCATTCAAGGCCGGCCGCCCAAAGCTGCGGCGATTGAGACCATCCACTGCGCGCTGAGCAAGGGCATCACCCTAATCGACACCGCCGACGCCTACTGCCTGGACGACAGCGACTTCAACCACAACGAAGAGCTGATCCGCGAGGCACTAAGAGGACGCACCGAGCAAGTGCTGGTCGCGACCAAGATCGGCTGCGTGCGCCCAGGCGGCGCGTGGCGCGTCGACGCGCGGCCCGATCGCTTGCTCCTGGCCGCCGAAGCCAGCCTCAAGGCGCTCAACCGCAGCACGCTTGACCTGCTCCAGCTGCACTCACCAGACTCGCGGGTGCCCTTCGCGGACAGCGTGGGCGCGCTGCGCAAGTTGGTCGACCAAGGCAAGGTGCGCTACGTCGGCTTGAGCAACGTCACCGCGCAGCAAATCACCGAGGCGCGCTCCATCGTGCCTATCGCCAGCGTGCAGAACCGCTTCAACACCAGCGATCGCACCCCTGAAACGAGCGGCGTGCTGGATTATTGCACCAAGCACCACATCACGTTCTTGGCGTATTCACCGTTTGGTGGTTCGCGCGACGCGCCCGAGCTCGGCCTGGGCAAGCTCGGACAAGAGGCCAAGCGTCGCCGGGTCAGCGTATATCGCCTGGTGCTGGCTTGGCTGATGGCCAAGAGCCCCGTCGTCGTCCCCATCCCCGGCGCGCGCAGGGTCGAGAGCATCAGCGACAGCAGCCGAGCGTGCTCCATCCAGCTGAGCGAAGCGGACGTGCGCGAGATCGACGCTGCCCTGGCCGAGCCAACGAGCACCGCGCCTTAGCCCAACGCTGGGGGCTGCTCGGTCGCCGGCGCGGCGCTGATCTGAGCAGCCCCGCGAAACGTGAGTATGCTTGGCCCCATGCGTCAGCCACAAGCAAGCGAGCGCGTCGGGCTCTGCGTGCACTGCGCCCACAGCCGCAGCATCCACCCGGAGCGGGGCGGCGGCTATTGGCTGTGTGAGCTGAGCCGCAGCGACCCGCGTTTCCGCAAATATCCCCAGCTCCCCGTGCGCAGCTGCGCGGGCCTGAGCCCTCAGGCGGAGGCCAAGCGTGGCTGAGCTCCCGCACGTCGTGATCGTGGGTGGCGGCTTTGGTGGCCTCGAAGCCGCTAAAGCCCTCAAAGGCTGCGCTGTGCGCGTCACGCTGGTCGATCGCTCGAACCATCACCTGTTTCAGCCGCTGCTGTACCAGGTCGCGATGGCGGGTCTTTCTCCTGCGGAAATTGCCGCGCCGATCCGTGCGATCCTCAAGCACCAGGCAAACTGCCGGGTGTTGCTCGGCGAGGTCACCCGCGTCGAGCTTGACAGCCGACAGCTGCAGCTAGACCACGGCGACACCCTGACCTACGACTACCTGATCGTCGCCGCGGGGGCCAAGACGAACTTCTTCGGAAATCAAGGCTGGGCTGCCCACGCCCTCGGCCTAAAATCACTGGACGACGCCGTTGAGGTGCGCCGCCGCGTGCTGCTGGCGTTCGAGGCGGCCGAGCGCGAACCCGACCTGGACGCCAGGCGACGCCTGCTCACCTTCGTGGTGATCGGCGGCGGCCCGACCGGGGTGGAGCTCGCGGGAGGTCTGGCTGAGCTCGGGCGCTTCGTGCTGGCGGATGACTTCCGCGTGCTAGCTGGTGAGCAGCCCCGGGTGGTCCTGATCGAAGCCACAGATCGACTGCTGCCGGGGTTGGCGGACAAGCTGGCCGAGTCTGCAGCGAGCCAGCTCAAGGATTTGGGGGTGGAGCTGCGCCTCAGCACTCGGGTGACCGACATCAACCAGCATGGCGTGCAGCTGGGTGACGAGCGGCTCCGCGCGAGCACCGTGGTGTGGAGCGCAGGGGTGTGCGCGCGCAGCCTCGCCGGGCGGATGGGCACGCCAACGGACCGCAGCGGTCGCGTGCTGGTCAACGCCGACTGCAGCGTCCCGGATCACCCCGAGGTCACGGTGATCGGAGACATGGCGCACTTCATGCCCGACGGCAGCCAGCGCCCGTTGCCTGGCGTGGCACAAGTGGCGATGCAGCAAGGGCGGTTCGTGGCGCGGCAGATCGAGCGCCAACTCAAGGCTAAGCCGCCTGAGACGTTCCACTACTTTGACAAGGGCATGATGGCCACCATCGGGCGCTCGCGAGCCGTGGCTGAGAGCGGGCGCTTGAAGCTCAGTGGATTTTCCGCATGGATAGCTTGGTTGTTCATCCACCTGATCTACTTGATCGGCTATCGGCGGCGGCTGATCGTGCTGCTGCAGTGGACCTGGGGCTACCTAACGTACAAGCGCGGGGCGCGACTGATCACGGGCGAGCGCTCGTGGGAGCGCGCGCTGCTCCTCGCCCGAGAGGCTGAGGCGGGACCTCACTCCGGACCGGTAAAGCACCAAGCGCACGCAGCTTCGCCGCCAGCGGAGGCTGCCAGAGCAGAAACGCCTGACTGACGAAATCGCCCCGTCAGCCTCTCAACACACGCGTAACCACGGGTAATCATTGATATCGGCCGCTTGACTGGCAATTTCGAAGCGACGCCGGCCCGCTTGACTAGGCTAAGTGGGCCACGGCCCGAGCTAGCTTGGGAAGCTCAGCCGGAGCCGAACGTACACAGGACGATTGACAGCCGCCGGGCGACTAACGAATGTCTCGGGGCCTCTAGCCCCCGAGCTAGGGATGCAAGCGAGAGAGGGACTTGAATGACACTAGCTGTTCGAATGGGTCTTGTTGCCTTACTGATTAGCGCGGCCGCCGGCTGCGCTGCACGCAGTGACGACTTTTACGCGCGCGACGTGAAGGCGCTGCTCGAAACCAAAGGCCAGTCCGTGACGGACTGCTGGATGGGCGTTCGAGCGAGCGACCCAACCGCCGCGGGCACCGTGACGGTGACCTTCCGCGTGGAAGAGGACACCGGCAACATCACGGGTGCTGCCGTTGACGCGGCGAACACGACCGCTGCTGAGCCCGTCAGCCAGTGCGTGATCGCGTCGCTGGACGGCCTAGCGCTGCAACCCGGTGACAACCGGCCGGCGAACGCCACCTACACCTGGGAGTTCGCGGCTTCAGGCGCGGCGCCTGCCGCGCAGTAGCCTAGACAGCAGCCCAGCCAAAGCTCACCGCAGCCAGGCGAGCAGGGCAGCGCGAAGGACGCCGCGAGTTACCTCGCGGCGTCTCGCGTTTTGTTGGGCGCGTCAGTTCACGCTGCTCGGCCTGCCACCTCCCAACATCTCGCGCAGCGTCATGATGTCCTCGGGGCCGCCCATCACGATTAGCTGAGTCCCCGCGGCAATGGCTTCAGAGGCAGGTGGGTTAAAGCGTAGAGCCCCGTCAGGCGAACGCAGCGCCATCACCAGCAGGTTGGTGCGCTGCCGAATGGGGATCTGAGCCAGGGTCAGGTTCACGTAGCTGCTGTCTTTGGGCATCTCAACCTCGTCAAAGCGCAGCGCGGCGCCCTGGTTGCGCATGGTCTCATCCAAGAAGCGAGTGAGCTTTGGGCGCACCAACTCGCTAGCCAGGCGCACTCCTCCGATTTGGTTTGGGCTGACGGTCGTGTTCGCTCCAGCCTTGAGCATCTTAGCCTCGTTCTCGGGCTCGATCACCTTGCTCACGATGCGCGCGTCGGCATGCAAGGACCGCGCGGACAGTGTCACGAAGAGATTCTGGGGGTCATCGGTCAAACACGCGACCAGCCCGCGGGCGCGCTCAATCCCCGCCTCCAGCAGCGTATGATCTTCGGTCGCGTCCCCGATCACTTACAACAGATTGACTGAGAACTCGTGCTCGATGCGGTGGAGATGGTGCTCATCGGTGTCGATCACCACGAACTCTACCCCGGTGGTGATCAGCTCTCCGACCACCATGCGGCCTGTGCGGCCGGCACCGGCCACGATGAAGTGGTCCTTGAGCGCCTTGATTCGTTTTTCCATTCTTCGTTTCCGGAAGGCTTTACCGATCGCACCCTCGACCAACAGCGCCGTGAGCGTGCTCTGAAAGAAGGCGATGGCGCCGATGCCCGCCACGATCAACACGCTGGTCAGGACGCGCGCGCTGTGATGCGCCGTCATGTCAGGCAGCTCGCCGTAACCCACGGTCGAGACGGTGATCACCGCAAAGTAGATGGCGTCCGAGATCGCGTACACCCTGCCGGTCGCGAACCACAGCACCACGCCGCCGGTGATCGTCACACAGGCGAGCACCAGCAGCGCGACTAGGACACGTCGGAACGACTGATGCAGCAAGCGGCAACTCTACATCAGGCCGCTGGGTAGTGGTCCGTCAAGCTGGCCAGTCTCAACCCGAGCGCTCGAGTCACGGCAGCGGTGCGCTCTGGGTACTCAAACGCGTGGGCTCCAGCGCGCTCGGCGGCGCGCCTTGAGCGGTCAGCAACGGGCGCGCTCCCCGCGCGACCGCGTCTCCCCCCTCAACCCGCTGCGAACAGCCAGCCTTGCGTCCTGGCTCCCAATCAGCCGACACCGCCTCCCACGGGCTGCTCAGCGGCGCGGGGAGCTGTCTTATTGCGAGCCAGCACGACAACCCGGTCGCCACGGGACGCCAGGCGCGCTACAAGTCGCCTACGGACAAAGCCAGTACCAGCGGAAATCAGTCTTGTTTTCATGCTTGAAGTCCCTTCGCGCTGGTTCGTCTAATCGGCTTGTAGGGCCGCTTTCCCGAGGACACCATGACCACAACGTCGAACGATAGTCTCAACCAAAACCGCGGCGCTCAGCGCCCAGTTCGCGCGCTGAGCAGCGCTATCAAGTTGGGGTCTTGGGTAGGCCTCTTAGCGCTGGCCTCCGGTTGTGCCGGGGCTCCGGCTGCGCCCTTCGACACGCTCAAGACATCGCAGACCACGGCGTTCCGTCTCCAGAACTACGAGCCGCCGGCTGCAGCCGCCGCCGCCGCTCAGCCAGGGACGATCCCAGGGCTGCCCCCAGAGATCCAGCAGTGGGTTCAGGCTGGCGCCCAAGGCTTGCAGCAGTTGATTCCGCCGGGATTGCTCCCGCCTGGCTTGCTGGGCGGCGCGCCTGCCGCCCCGTTGCAGGCCCAGCCCGACGCGCCGCGCTTTCCGATGACAGCCCCCAACTTCAGGATCTTGAGCCAGACCCCGGTCATGGACGAGGGTCTGCGGGAAGATCTGGGTAAGTTGTTCGGCGACGACAGCAACTTCGACTCGACCCAAGCCAACTGCATGTACGCGGAGATGGGCCTGGCCTTTAGCTCGAACATGGGCAACAACGAGCTCTTGATCTCGTTCTCGTGTAACCGCGTGGAAGCACGCGGCTTCGCCTGGCCGCACCCCAACACGGGCATGAAGCCGAACACGGTAAAGAAGCTGTCTGAAGTCGTCTCAAAGCTCTTCCCGCCAGGCACCTGATCGGAGCCGCCGCTGCCTCGCGTAGGCTGAGGCAGCTGGCACAGCTAGGGGCGTGTGGCGCACACCCCAAGACCCCCGCTCGTGCTGCGACTACAGGCCTTGCTGGTATTCCTCGGGGATATCTGAGCTGAGGATCTTGGCGCCGATCTTCGCGGCGGCCTGGCGAGCCTGGCTGAACACCACCTGGTTGTGCAAGGTCAGCCCACCGGCAGAGAAGAAGTAGGCCATGAAGTCGCTCTGCTCTTGGTACTCGAAGATCTGCGTGAGCCGACACGCCTTGCTCACGCCCAGCGCGCTGAGTTCGTGCATGTCGACGATGGGGGTCACGATGAAGGTGGAGCTCCCGCTGATCGGCGAGCCACTCTGCGGATCCTTCACCCCCAGGTATTTGTACTGCATGCGGTACGGATCCCCTGGCTTGGGGTTCAGGTCGAGCAGCGTGATCTCACCGTAGTCGCTGGTCAGGCCGTTCTCGATCTCGCAGGTGACGACCTGGATCGCCTCATGCTCGTACAGCTCTCGAAAAATGCTGCGCCAAAACTTGGGCAGCTCTTCGGCGGCGAGGGAGATGCAGTAGTGCCCCTGAAAGCGCTCACCCAGTCGAAACGGCTTGTCCCAGTTCTCACGCTTGCGCCGCACCTCGATCAGCCCGAAGTGTAGGCTGCGATCGCGCATGACCTGTTGGAAGGCGTCCGCCACCTCGCCCGCTTCCGCGTTGATCACGATGTTGTGGACGTCGCGCTTGATGGTGATGGCTTGCTTGGCGTCTAGCGGCAAGATCACCATGGCGTCTACCGCCTTCTCCCACGCGCCCTCCGCCTGAGGCGACGCCGTGGGGCAAGGCGGGCCGCAACCCACGGCTAGGTTGCCCAGCCCCGTGGCGACCAGGGTACAGAACGAACGACGCTTGATGTTCATCGGATCTCCTAGGCTGAGCGTAGATCAGCTGGCGGCGCCCTCGGGAAACAAATTGGGAGGAACATGCCTCAATCAAGCTGCGATGCCTGCGCCCCGCCAAGCTAGCGCTTGCGTTTACTGTCAGTCAGCAGCGCCGATTCCGGCGTAGCAACAACTGTCTCCTGCTCGCGACCCGTGTTGCCTGGGTGGGTGGTCTGGTTCCACCAGGCTCCACTGTCGCTTCCGGACCCCGTCCCCGCGCGCTGGACGCTGCCACCTAGCGTCTCTGGTTCATACCCCAGACGTTGGAACAAGCGCTCGGCGGCGACTCGATGTTCGCTCAGCAACACCTCCGGCGGCACCCCGAGCCCGTCACTGACCAGCTTCTCGTAGATCGCCTCGAACAGCGGGTTGTTGCTGGCCGAAACCAGCGCCGCGAGCGCGGCGATGTGACGCCGAGCGGCGACCTGCTGGCCAGCCTCGTGGCACAGGAAGACCAGCAGGCGCCGCGCCCACAGCTCCTCATACTCGCTGCGCGTCTGCTCATCACACGCGATGTCCAGCGCGCGCTGTGCGCTGACCCGCGCGGCGTCAGGATCCCCTTTGTCCAGCTCAAGCGCCGCGCGGGTGTTGAGCGCCCGCATTTCCAGCTTGTAGCAGTGCGAGCCGGGCCGCATCGCGTAGGCTTGTGCTTCATCAAGCGCCGCCGTCGCGCGGCCCAGCAGGCGCTGCTGTCGCCACAGCTCAGCCAGCACCACGCCGCCCCAGCCGTGGGCGATCCATCTGTCTTTAGGCGAGGCCGCCAGCTCGGCGCACAACGCCTCTGCGCCGACGAAATCCCGTGCGGCAATGGCCGTGCGGGCGAGCGCGACCATGATCTTCATCTCAATTTGTGAGTTGAAGCCGCCAGTCTTGGCGTGCATCGCCTTGTACTCGGCTTCGACTTCGCGGCACCTCAGCACCTCACCGCGGTGGAGGTGAAACTGGAGCCGCGCGAGCAGGTAGTTCGGGCGTAACCAAGCGCGCTCCACGTCGCGGGACTCAACGAACGCCTCGAACATCGCCAGCCACTCAGCGCCTTCGGGCGCGCCACGATCCGAGTACAGGACAGTCATCAACGTGTAGATCCCGCCGAGGCCGGTCTCCACGTCTTCTTGATCAACGCCCGCAGAGAGCTGCGGATCTAGGTGTAGGCTCAGCGCGAGGTTGCCGTAGCGCTCCGCGCGCGCCACCAGGCCTTGGTGGGTCAGGGTGATGCAGCGACAAGCAGCGTACGCGCCGCGCGCGCGGTTGCGCCGGCCGACGATGAACGGCAACAGGGTGTGCGCCACCTGCTCGGACTTCCCAAAGTCACCTTTCATCGCCAGCAGCACCGTCTGATAGCTGGTGGCGAAGAAGTACTGCGTGAGGCGCTCAGCCAGCGTGTGCGGACGGATCCCGCCCCGCAAGACCCCCACGCCGACCACCCGGGCTAGCTCCGCCAGCCGCGCGTGGAGCGGAGCACCCGAGCGCAGGGCGCGGATCTCCGGCAGGTACATGCTGCGCTCGACGCCGAGCATCGCGTCACCCAGCTCTGAGTCGCGCGCCACCCCCAGGCGAGCCAGGCGGTGGCGGGTGAGCAACAGCGCCGAGTGCAACTCTGTTCCGTACGGTTTGTCTGACGCGCCCTCGGCGATGAGCAGCTGCTCGAGTTGTTCGAGCAGCGGCCGGGCGTCGGACAAGGCTTGAGCCTCGTACAGCTGGTGCCCCGCGATGCTGAGGTAGTGACGTGCCTTACACAGGGCGCCGCCATGCAAAAAATGCTCGGCCAGCTCCGCGGCGTGCTGCGCCGCCTCACCTGCGTAGCGTCGTTCAAGCAAGCGCCCAAACTTCGCGTGCAGCGCGGCTCGCTGCCCAGCGTCGATGTCCGACAACATGTTGCGCCGGGACAGCCCAGTCACCAGCTCCACACCGTTGGTCGACTCGTGCGCGAGGTCTGCGTCGCGGAGCTCAGCCAGCGCCGCGAACACGCGCTGCTCCGATAGCTCGCTGCACGCGGTGATCAGATCCACGTCCAGCGGGCGCCGCCCCACCACCAGCACGTCGAGCAGGTGCTGGGCGTCACCGCCGACCTGCCCGACCCGCCGGGCGAGGGCCTCTGCCAGGCTCGTCGCGACCGAAATATCCCCGAGGTCTCGGGGGAGCTGCCAGCGTTCATCAACGAACTGGATGGCCCCATCGTGAACCAGCTCGCGCACTAGCTCTAAGATCAGGCCAGGGTTACCTTGCCCAGCTCGATTCAATTCCGCACAGAATTTTGGATAGGGCTCGCTGGAGCCAAATAAACCGCGCAGCAACTCACCGACGGAGAGCTCGTCCAACGGACTCGCGGTCACGTCGAGCTCCGCGGAAGCGAGCAGGCGATGTAGCGCGACCCCGTGAGATTGTACGTCCGGTCGCAACGCGAGGATCAGCATCAGCTCACCCAGGTCACGGTTCGCGTGCAGCGCGCGGAGCGCCTCGAGGCTGCCGCTGTCCGCGCTCTGGGCGTCGTCCACGAGCAGCGCCACGCGCCGCGACCCCTTGACCAGCTTGACCCAGCGGCAAAGGGCGTCAAACAGCAACCGGCGATCTTCGACGGGGTCGGCGTGCGGAGCGGCTGCCTTTACCCCAGGTGTCCACTCAGAAATATCCGGGAGGATACGAAACACCTGCGGCGCCAGGGCGACCAGCTCCGGCCTGTGCGTCCCTTCGCCGTCCCGCCACAGCGCACGCAAGAACGCGGTGATGATGCTGAAGGGGCCGTTGGCGGTTTCGGCGGAGACCACCTCAGCCGCTGCGCCGCGCAGCCTGAGGCGCAGCGCAAGCTCGCGCAGCAACGCCGTCTTTCCAAGACCCGCGTCCCCGCGGATGCAGCCAAGCACGGGAGCTCCCGCGTCCCCGCCACACAGCCCCAAGAGCTGCTGGAGCTCGCCGTCGCGCCCCACCAGGTGCGTGGGCTTCAAATAGGTCGGCGCGGTGAGTTGCGACGAAGTCCCCGTGCCACAGGAGATCAGCTCAGGTACCGACTGCCGCAAGCGGCGACGCACGACGGACGCGTCGTGTGGGCGACCACCGGGGTCGGGGTTCATCAGATCGGCGATCAGCTCCGCGACCTCGGGTGGAGCATCGACCAACAGCTTGCGCACGTCCGGTGGGCTGACTTGCTTGGCCTGGACGAAGCTCTCGACGTCGTGGATATCAAACGGCACATAGCCAGTGAACAGCTCGAACGCGAGCGTCCCCAGTGAGTACAAGTCAAGGCGCGGATCTGCTGGGGCGCCAAACAGGACTTCGGGGGGCAGATAGGCGGGAGTACCGGCTAGCTCGCGACGGACGGCGCCGATGTTCTCCATGATGCCGAAGTCTAAGAGCCGCGCGCTGAGCTCACCGGAGCCGTCTCGGGTTATGCGGACGTTGTTGGACTTCAGATCGTGGTGAACGTAGCGGCGCGAGTGCAGGAACGCGAGCGCCTCGCACAGCTGGTCGATGACTTGAACGCAGTCTTCGTGGCTGAGCGGCACGAGGCGATCGAGATCATCACCCTCAACGAACTCCATCACCAGGCAGTGGATACCGGCCCGGCCGATCACGAGATCACGGACCTCAACGAAGCGAGGGTGGTTGAGCGTTGCCATGAGGTAATACTCATGGCGGAATCGAGTGAGCAGCGCCTCTTGCTGACGGTCTGCGCGCAGCACCTTGACCGCCACGTCCCCGCCCAGGTGTAGGTCCCGCGCTCGGTAGACAACTCCCATGCCGCCTTGGCCTAGATGTCGCAATATCTGGTAGCGCTGACCGAGGAGGTCGCCCTCGACCAACAGCGAGTCAGCGCCGGACGCGGCGATACTCGACGGCCGCAACCGCGTCGCCTTGGAGCGACCCGCTAGTTGCGTCTCTAGACGACCAAGCTCTGCAGGCATTGAAGTACGCGAAAGTAGTTGAGTCTGCTCGCGGCGCCAAGGATAGCTGCGAGGGCCCAGGCTTTCAGCCAAGGCGAACTTGGCTCGATCCTCGGGGGAGCATCGCTGATCGCCAGGCTTGCGCCGATTACGAGCAGCAGCTCGCCAAACGGCTCGTCTGCCCAAACGCCGCGCAGCTCCGCCCTGGGCGCGCTACAACGACGCTCATGCAGAGCCGAGGTAACTACATCAACGGGCGCTTCGTCGCCCCCGACGCGGAGCAGGAGTTGGTCAGCATCAACCCGGCGACCGGCGCGTGCCTGGGTCGCGTCGCCGCTTCCACCGCCGCCGTCGGGCTCGCCGTCGAGGCAGCCAAGCGCGCGCAGCCCGCCTGGGCGCAGCAGCCTGTCGCGGCTCGCGTGGCGGCGGTGCGCGCGCTTGCCGAGGTGCTCAGCGCGCGCGGTGACGAGCTGGCGGTGTGCATCAGCCGCGAGATGGGCAAACCAGTTTGGGAAGCCCGCACGGAAGTCAACGCCGCGATAGGCAAGATCGAGATCAGCATCAACGCGGGGCTCGACCTGGTGCGCGAGGTGCGACTCGAGGACGGCTCAGGCTACGACTATCGCCCGCACGGCGTTCTAGCCGTGCTCGGGCCGTTCAACTTCCCGATCCACCTGATGCACGGGCACGTGATCCCTGGGCTGCTCTTGGGCAACAGCGTCGTGCTCAAGCCCAGCGAGCACACCCCGTTCTGCGGTCAAATCTACGCGGAAATTTTTGACAGCGCGGGTTTACCGGCGGGCGTGTTCAACCTGGTGCAGGGCGCGGCCCCGGTGGGCGCGGCGCTGGCTGCTCACGAGCAGGTCAACGCGGTGCTGTTCACCGGCAGCTACGCGGCTGGCGTCGCCATCTCTAAAGCCAACGTCACGCAGCCGGGTAAGCTGTTAGCGCTGGAGATGGGCGGCAAGAACCCAGCCATCGTGCTCCCAGACGCGCCGCTCGACAAGGCGCTCCACGACGTGGCCTGGGGCGCCTACGTCACCAGTGGCCAGCGCTGCTCTGGCACGGGGCTGTGCTTCGTCGAGCGCTCGATCTACGACGGCTTCGTGTCGCGGCTGAGCGACATGCTGTCGGGGATCCAAATCGGAGATCCCAGCAGCGACGTGTTCATGGGGCCGCTGGCCTTCGCCGCCGCCAGAGACAAACTCGAGCGCAGCCTCGCTCAGGCGGTGACGGCTGGGGCCAAGCGCGTGGCGACGAGCGCGTGCCCGGAGGGCGCCGCGTTCGCGCCGGCCACGCTGCATGAGGTCCGAGATTTCGATCCCGAGGACCCATACATCGCCGAAGAGATCTTCGGCCCTGATCTCGCGGTGGTCCCTGTCGACTCGCTGCAGCAGGCTATCGCCCACGCCAACTCGCTTCCCTACGGGCTCAGCGCGAGCGTGTTCACCGCCGACGCGGCGCGCTTCGAGCACGCCAGGACACGCCTCGAGTACGGCTGCATCAACCACAACGCGCCGACCTGCGGTGCGTCCAGCAAGCTCCCCTTCGGCGGGCTCAAACGCAGCGGGAATCACCGCCCTGCAGCGCTGTGGTCCAGCCTGTACTGCGCCTATCCGGTGGCCAGTATCCGAGGCCCCTCTGAGCGCGGCAAGCTCTCGCCCGGCCTGAATTGGTAGGCTGAACGCCTCGCCTGAAGTGGTCGGCGAACGTCAGCACCAAGCTGCGCGCGCTACGCAACGTCGCGCGGCAAACAGCAACACCAGACTGCGCGCGCCGCGCGACGTCGCGCGGCGCGGCATCAGCGCTAGCTCTCTACAGGGTCTTGACGCGGTAAACGAGCCCCTCAGCGACCTTCGCGTTCTCTCGGCTCTGACCCGCTGCGAAGTATCCGGTGCCGTCCTTGGTCACGCTGAAGCTTGAGATCCATGGATACTTCAGCCCGAACGCGTCGGACAGCTTGGCTGAGCCGACGAACCGGCCGTCCTTCGTCCACGCGCTGAGCTGGCGCATGTTTGAATCCACCACGCAGATCCCAGCCTTACAAGGTCCGATGGCGTGAATCCAGCCGAACTTTTGCTCCCCAAAGCTCTTGTCGGTGCTGCCGAATCGAAATTTTTCTTTCCCTGCGGCATCCATCCCGATCACGACGCGCGACTCGTTCGGGTCGGCGCTCTTGGGCAAAATACCGCCCACCAACACCAGATCGCCGACGAAGCCGATGGTGTTCACGTTGTTGAACGGTCCCTTGCGCTTGCCCTCTTGGCTGAGGTCCTGCAGCACCCACGGCTCGCTCTCGCACGCGCTGTCCCCAAACTTGAGCTTGTTGACGGTCGCGTTGGCGAACGGGCCGAGGCCCCATTTTCCGCTGGGATGCATGGCGATGTAGCCCTGCCCTCGAGCCTTGCACTCATACTTCAGCTTGCCTCCGCTGATGTAGTAGCTCTCGAAGATGCCGTTTGAAGCTAACAGATCGCCAGCGCTGTCCTTGCTCAGCGACTTCACTTCCTTGCTCAGGCTCAACACGCCGTCGTCACCAAAGCTCGCGTCTTTAGTCAGAGCACATTTCCCTGCAGCAATTTTGTAGCCGCGCACCTTTCCATCCGAGGTGACCAAGTACAGCTTGTCGCCGACGGCTTGGACCGCGCGCAGCACGTCCATGTTGCTCTTGTCGAGCAGCGGTTCGTCAAAGCTGCATAGCTCCGGCGCGAAATCTTGAGTGCCGAGCTTCACGCTCTTCACTACCGGCGCTAGCGGCGTGCTGCTCTTGACCTGCTCCTCGAAGCTCGCTTCAGGTGCTTTGTCGCCGGCAGCCGCGGCTGACACAGCGGCGGAAGCAGCCGTGGGCGCCTCCTCCTTCTTGCAGGCCAGGAGCGCGAAGCCCAGCACCGCGCAGGCGGTGACGGTGGTGCCAATTCTCATACCCAATCTCTCCTCAACGTAATTTACCGAGCAGCGGCAGGTGGTGGTGAAGGAGCCACGCGACCGCGCGGCTTCTATGATCAAGCCGGCTGGACCGAGATCCCGAGCCGGTCGGTGAAGGGGCTGTTGAAGGTGCCTGTGCGGTTCAGCTGGCGGTAGATCGCGAGCCACTGGTCGACGTTCGCCTCACCCCAGAGCGCTCGCACCTGATCGATGCTGGTGAGCACGTTTAGATCGGCGCCCCAGTGAGGTCGCGCGGCGAACTCCGAGATGAACACCTTCTCGTAGTTGACGAGCATCTCCCTTGAGCGCCTCACGCCGATCGCTGAGCCGATCTCGAGCGTGACTGTCTTGCGGTCATGCATCATGGCCAGGTTGGCTGCTGAGGGCTTGACGAAGCGCAGCGTACAAGGCGTCGTGTGCACCATGCCTTGGTCGTAGTGGCTGCGCGCGAGTTCAAAGAAGCGCTCGGCGACGCGCACCGCGTCTTCGAAGCGAAACGACATCTCAATGCCGAAAGCGCGCATGTAGTTCACTGGACCGATATTGAAGATCTCGTGGCTCTTGTTGATGTAGGTGCGATCGCCGCGGCTGGCGAGGGAAGCGTTGAGCGCCGCAGGGGCCAGATCGGGCCGATGGTTCACCGTCTCCGCGAGGAGCGCGCCTTTGGCGCTGAGCTCCGTGGCGAGCGCGTCCACCTCTTTGCCCAACATGCCGCGCTTGCGGTCGCTCGCGCTGCGCCATGGCTCCTGCTCCAGCTTGTAGTACTGCTGCAGCACGCACTGATGGTCCGCTGGTCCGCCGCCAATGCTCGCTGGGTACGGGTTCAGCAGCACCTCGTACGAGTACGGCTCAGGCCCGTGCGCGCTGAGCGGCTGACCGCGCATCAGGCGATCCATGAAGCCGCCCGGGCAGGTGAGCTCGCCCCACTTGACCACGTGAGGGACCTCTTGCAGCCAGTACGCAGGCACCACCTTCAGCACCACCGCGTACACCAGGCCCATCGCGCCCATGCTGACCACCACCGCGTTGAAGTGCGCGTCATCCTGGACGAGCTTGGCAGGCACGCGCCGCCCTTGGGACTCGATATAGCCGGGGAATTTTTGAGGATCGGTGATGCCTGCCGTGGGCTCCAGCTGCAGCACGCTGGCGCCGGCGGTCACCACCTGCATGGACGCGATCTGCGATGAGATCGGCCCGTGGCGCAGCCCTGACCCGTGCGTGGCGGTCATCGCCGCGCCGACGATGGTTTGCCCGCTGGTGCCGCCCAAATTGCTAAACGCCAAGCCCGCACAATCTAGCTCGGCGTTGAGGCTGCTGATGCGCGCGCCCGCTTCTGCACGGAAATGCAATCGAGCGTCCACACCAGCGCGCAGCTGGTCCTTGGGCAGCTCTAGCGCCGCGCCCATCTCCGCCGGGCTGAGCAAAAAGCCGCGGCTGAACGCCACGTCAGAGAACGAGAACCCGGCGCCGGTCATGCGCACGCCCATGCGCTCGCGCTCGGCGCACTCTACGATCTCGACCAAATCAGCCAGGCCCTCGGGCGCCACGCTGTAGCTCGGTTTGACCCCTGAATTGCTGCGCTTGGCGTCGCGCCACAACCTGCCGGCTTGCTTCCAGCGTGCGCAGCCTTGGGGTGTGCTCGCGCAGCCGCTCGCCCCCACCCCCAAAATCCCAGCGGCCAGGAGCGTACTGGCTCCACCCAAGAACCCTCGGCGTGTTGTGTCCCTCACGCGCCGAGACTATAGCCAAAGTTCGACGAGTAGGTGCGGAAACCAACCATGGCGCGCAGATCCTCCCGGCATGCGAGGCTGCGCGCCTGGCTTCTAGGTCACTCGCAGCTGCTTTTTGAGGTGCAGCTCCCGGCGCTGCAGAACTCAGTGAAGCACACCGCGTCGTCGACGCAGTTGGCGCCCAGGCGTCGCCTTGCCTTGCAAACACCGCCGTCGCAGCGAGTGTTCGGCCCGCACACCGGATCTCCGAACGCGGGCTGGACGCAGGCTTCACCGTCGATCGGGCGCTTCTTGCAGGTCCCGGCCGCGGTCCGCGGAACCGGGTCGCAGTACTCATCCGCGGGGCACACGTCGGGGAACGCGATGTTGCAAGCAGCGCCTGCGGTTGATTTAGCGACGCACTCCCAAGTCAGCTGGCCCTGACCGCTGACGGCTGTCACGGCGCAGCTCAGGCCGGCCTCGCACAGCGGCGCGTCTTGAAGGCAAGTCGCTCCCAGCTTACCGACGAACGTCTCATCGACCGTAGTACACTTCCCCGCGGTACCCTTGTCCTCGTCCTCACCGAGGCAGAACAGCGCCGCTTTGCAGTCAGGCGCCACGCCGCCGCCGCAGGCCTCGCCTTTGGCGCTGGGCTGCACGCAGGTGCCATCGCACTTCAGGCCTTCGCGGCAGTCGTCGTCATCCTGACACGCGACGCCCACGTCTTGCTTCGCGGTGCAGGTCCCGGGGCACGCGGCGTCTAGCTTGCAAAACGCGGTCTTCGCGCACTCGTCGTTTCCGTTGCAGGCACCGCCAAGGTCGACTTGGCCGACCAACACCTCGTCGCACACCGCCGGCGACGTCCCAAGCGCCTCGCAGCTGAGCGCTCTTAGCGCCTCCATGCACGGCATGACCTGGGTGCCGTCGTACACGGACTTGCCGTCCGCGATGCTCTTTTTGAAGCGACCCAGCTCATCGCTGAGCGCCGTGGAGTAGATGGCGTCGCAGTCTTCGCCTAACGTGATCTCCTCCCAGATCGGGCCGTAGCACCGCTTCGCGAGCTCGCACTGGGCGCTGGCAAAAAGCTCCGGCAGATCGTCGATGGGGACATCCACGCCTCCGCTCCCGGCGCTGCCGCCACTACCGGCGCTGCCTCCACTGCCGGCGCTGCCTCCACTACCGGCGCTACCAGCGCTGCCTGCGCTGCCTGCGCTGCCCCCCGAGCTGCTCCCGTCGTCCGAGCAGCCCGCCGCCAGCGCGGCACACATCCCAAGCGCGATCCAGATCCTCGTTGTCATGTCGTATTTCCTCATGATCCAAGAGCAATAACCCCCAGGCGACAGCCCATCCCGGACCGCAACCCACGCCACGCGGCGCTGTGCAAACCCCATACCCGCTCAACCCAGAGCTTCTCACGAACTTCGGGTGGATGGACGGCTGAATAGCCAACCCACTCCACGACCCACGAAATCAACCGCGAACGGCCTGCCACAAGCTGGCAAGCCTCGACCGCGAGCCCGCCCAGACGACAACCTGAGCTCACTCCCAGGCTCATTCTTGGGGGGTGGAGGGCCAGGCAATGGGCGCGCAGCGTTCACGCGCAGCCCCAAACGCGAGTTCACGCTGGCCCCCCGGCGTTTACCCCAGCCCTCGCGCGTCGTATCCTGCCTCCTCGGAGGATTGTCTTGGGATTCAAATCGATAGCCGTCGCGTTGGCCGCGCTCACCTCAACGTTCGCGCTCAGCGCAGGCGCCGCCCCGCTGATCATTGACGGCACCACCCCCGCGCTGACCAGTTGCCCAGGCGGCACGGTCACGGGCGGCGGCACCGGCTGCACCTACGGCGGAACTCACGAGTTCGACTACATCGACATCCGCGGCGGCGGTGTGCTGACCGTGGCGTCGTTCTCCGGCAACCGGCTGGTCACCGGCAACCTGGTGCTAAAAGCTACCGGGCGCGATCCCACCAACGCGTTCTCTATCCGCGTGGATGCAAAGTCACGCATCACGGCCAAGGGCGCAGGCTATCAGGGCAAGTTGTGCGACAACGGCCCAGGGCCCGCTGGGGCACCGCTAGCCGGCGGCCGGGGCGGCTGCGCGGTGCGCGACTCCGGCGGCGGCGGCGGTCATTTTGGTCGCGGCGGTCGCGGCACCAAGGACTGCTTCTTGTTTGGCAGCGCGACCACCTGCACGTTTCCGCAGGAATTCGAAGAGGCGTGTGGCGTGCTCAACGCCGCAGGCAACGGCTGTACGGACACCCCAGAGCCAGGCTTCGCCACCTGCTGGGGTTACGACGCGACCCCAACAAACCAAACCACTGGCGCGGGCAACGGCCTGCCCGACGTGGCGGGACAGAGCTACTACCACCACATCCTCGACGTCGAGTTCGGCGCGGCGGGCGGCGACAAGGGGTGCCGCGACGGCTTCGACAACGCGCTGCGCGCCGGCAACGGCGGCGGACGCGTGGTGCTGTTCGCGTCCAACGCGGCGCAGACCGGCGTGCTGGAGATCGCAGGGCGCGTGGTGGCCGACGGGCGCCGTGGCTGCTCCAGCGGCAACGACTCGGCGGGCGCCGGAGCGGGCGGCGTCGTGCTGTTGATCGGCGACACGGTCAACGTGGCCAGCAGCGCGCGAGTCAGCGCCCACGGCGGACGTGGCGGCGACTCCCAACCCAAGTGCCTGCCCTGCACTACGAACGCCGACTGCGGCGGTGGACAGACCTGTACGACATACACCGAGCCAGCCAGCGGCAACTCCTACCGGCTTTGCGGCCCGTGCAACTGCACGCCCTGCTCGTCCAACGCGGACTGCACCTACCCGGGGCAGACCTGTAGAAACTTAGGCGGTACCCTGGGGAACGTATGCGCTAACGCTGCCAACCAGTGTACCCCCTACGACGTGGGCGACAGCGAGGCTGAGTGCGCCGGCACCCAGAACAGCGGCACCTGCGACGACTGCGCTGGCGGCGGCGGCGGCGGCATCATCAACGTGCAGAGCCGCACGGCATCGATTCACCCCCACGCCATCTTCGACGTGCGCGGAGGAAACGGCGGTATTTGCCCAATTTGCGCCGGTGAGGCGGGTGGCGGCGCGGGCGAGCTGCAGCTCGATAGCGCGTTCGTCGGCGAGATCTGCGACGGCAAGGACAACGACTTCAACGGGGTCGTGGACGACAACTTGCCGCCGCTCAACTGCGACGGCACCCAGGTGCCGAGCTGCGTCGCAGGGCTACCTCAGACCTGTACCCC
This sequence comes from uncultured Polyangiaceae bacterium, assembly GCA_964551615.1. GTDB lineage: Bacteria > Myxococcota_A > Polyangia > Polyangiales > Polyangiaceae > JAHBVY01. Next base: position 45,268 of record CAZKDY010000037.1, on the reverse strand, counting down.
CAATCCCGCGACCTGCACCGTGACCGCGACAGACGCCAGGCCGCGCTTCGCGCTGATCCTCGACTCGTCCGGGTCCATGCTCCTCGACCGCAACGGCAACCCCACCTTCGGTGACGGCTCAGCCGACTTTCCTGGAGTCAACACCAACGCCCCTGGCCCTGCCGGACAAGACTCGCGCTTGTTCATCGCGAAGAGCGCGGTGGCCAAGGTGCTGGCAGCGTTCCCTGAGAGCGACTACGCCCTCGCTCGTTACTACCAAGACGTCGGCGTCAATCGCAGCTGTCAAACGGCGTCCAACTTCGAGTGCGCCATGAGTTGTTGCTCGTATGACGATCCGACCAACAACGTGACCCCCGCCTATCCAAACTACTACCCAGACAACCGCTGCGTGCTGAGCTCGCTGTACCCGAGCGCCGGCTACTCGTTCGCGAACCCTGGCAGGACCACCGACATCAACATCGGGTGGCAGAGCCCCAACGCCGACTGCATCAACTACGCGGGCTCGTGTGGCCCTCCGGAGCGCGGCGCGCAGTTCTTGGTGGACTTCAGCTCGCCGCTGCGCGAGTACCTGACGTGGCTCGACGGGCAAGAAACAAATTTCCGTTCGGATACAGTCCAGGGCCAGCACTGCGCAGGCGGCGACTGTGAGCTCCGCGCGACGGGGCCAACCCCGCTCGCCGGCGCGTTGGCCGCCACTGAAGAGTTCCTGACGCCGGTGGTCACCTGCGACAGCGCCCAGGCCTGCCGCACCTACGCCACCATCTTGCTCACCGACGGCGCCGAGAGCTGCCAGGGTGATCCGGCCGCTGCCGCTGCCAGCCTGCGTACAGCCGTGCCCGGCAAAGAGATCAAGACCTACGTGATCGGGTTCAGCGTGTCGGCGGCAGAGCGCGCGCAGCTGAACGCCATCGCGCAGGCCGGCGGCACCGACGCGGGCGACTTCACCGGCCAACCCGACGCGGCGTTCTTCGCGGACGACGAAGACGGCTTGGCCAACGCCATCGCCACCATCATCGCGTCGAGCCAGCGCTTCGAGTCGTGTAACGACCTGGACGACGACTGCGACAACCTGATCGACGAGGACTTCCCGAACAAAGGCCTGGTCTGCGACGATGGTCTGGTCGGGCTGTGTCGAGGCACCGGCGCCTACCAGTGCAAGGCGGACGGCAGCGGCACCGAGTGCGTGATCACCAACCCCGGCGCGACCGCGACCGCAGAGATCTGTAACGGCCTCGACGACAACTGCAACGGCCTCGTCGACGAGGGCATCGTGTGCAATGGCTGCGTGCCTGAGCTGGAGGTCTGTAACGGCAAGGACGATGACTGCGACAAGAGCATCGACGAAGAGCCAGACGTGTCGACCAACGATCCGAACATCGGCGGCGAGTGTGAGCCTCTAGTCGCGCCCAACGACCAGGCGCCTTGCAAGCCGGGACGCGTCAGCTGCATCAACGGCAGCCCGGTGTGTACCGGCGCCGTGAAACCCAAGACGGAGATCTGCAACGGCGAGGACGACGACTGCGACGGCGTGGCTGACAACGAGGCACCTTGCCCCGGGGTAACACAGTGTGTCGAAGGTCAGTGCGTCGCGCCCTGCGGCTCTGGTGAGTTCAAATGTGCCGGCGGTTTCGAATGTCGGAACAGCTTCTGCTTCCCGCTGGGCTGCACCGACGGGGACTGCCCAAGTGATCAAGAGTGCGTCAACGGCTTGTGCGTCATGAAGGGTGGCGCGGGCGGTGGCGGCGGCAGCAGCGGCACGGGCGGCGGCAGCAGCGGCACGGGCGGCGGCAGCAGCGGCACGGGCGGCAGCTCAGGTTCGAGCACCGGCGGCGCTTCGGGCCTGAACGCCGGCGGCGCAGCGGGCGACGCTGGCAGCTCAGGCAACGGCGGCAGCGCGAACGGCGTCTACGGCCTCGCCACCGGTGGAGGTGGCTGCGCCGTGGGCCACCGGCCAGACCGCGACGCGCCTATCGGCTTGTTGCTCGCGGCCCTGTGCCTGGGGCTAGTTCGTCGCCGCACGGCAAAGGTCGCTGGCAAGGAGGCAGCATGATCGCCCAGCGTCTAGCCAGCCTGAGCTTGCTGCTCGCCCTCGGGGCGTGGCTGCCATCGTGTACCGTCGACGCGTTTTGCTTCGCCGGCTGTAGTGACGGCAACATCCACGCGATCGGCGGGGCTGGAGGCGGGGGACACGCTGGCCAGGGCGGCAGCGGAGGCTTCATTTCAGTTGGCGGCAGCGCAGGCAGCGCCCACTGCGAAGCCGACACGCAAAACGACGTACAGAACTGCGGAGACTGCGGGAACGTGTGTCAGCTGCCAGGCGCCTTCCCCGCCTGCCGGTTCGGCGAGTGCGCCATCGACAGCTGCGCTCCAGGCTTCTATGACCTGGACGGCGACCCCGCGACCGGCTGTGAGTACAGCTGCGCTGTGCCGGTCCCAGGCCCCGAGATCTGTGATGGCATCGACAACGACTGTGACGGTGACGTGGACCTCGCCGACACTGACTTGCTGCCGCCTACCGGGCTCTGCAACACCACCGCCGGCACGCCGTGTGAGACCGCGACGGCGGTGTGTCTGGGGTCCGAGGGCTGGGCTTGCGAGTATGGCCCTGACGTCGAGTCAGACCACGGCTTCGTGCGGCCGCTGGAGTCTCGGTGTGACGGCATCGACGGCAACTGCGACGGCCAAGTCGACGAGACGTTCTTCGACCTCGGAAAGCCATGCGACGACGGGGGTGTTGGCGTGTGCCGTGACTCGGGCGAGGTGGTCTGCGATCCGGCCGACGTCACCGCTACCAAGTGTGATTTGACGCTCCCGCCAGACCCGACCCCTGCTGGCGCTGAGCTGTGTAACGGCCTCGACGACGACTGCGACGGCCAGACCGATGAAGGCATCAGCTTCGACATGGCGCCGTTCCCGAGCAGCGGCGCGGCGCAGTTCTACGTGGACCGCTTTGAGGCCTCGCGCCCTGACGCGACAGCCCTCGCCTCAGGCCTGAATGAGAACATCGCGTGCACGGCGTCGGGGGTCCTACCCTGGACCGCCGCGTCGTGGTCGCAGGCAAAATCCGCCTGTGAGGCGCGCGGCTCCGGATACCGCCTGTGCACAGCAGCAGAGCTAGCTCAGGTCTGCGCCCAGGGCGGCAATGCCTATCCGTACGGATCGAGTTACGAGGCCAACACCTGCAACGGCGACGACTACGACGGCGTGCCAGGCGGCGCGGACGATAACGTCCTCTTGCCCACCGGCGAGCTGGCTCAGTGCAAGACGACGGACGACATCTTCGATCTGTCTGGCAACGCGACCGAGTGGACCTCTACAAAGACCGGCGCCACCAACGAGGCGCCGCCCCAGGACATCTACCAGCTGCACGGCGGCTCTTACCTCTCGCCGAACATCGGGCTCAGCTGCGACATCGATCTCGCGCCGCGCGCCGGAGAGAAGGCCATCTTGCAGAACATCGGCTTCCGCTGCTGCCGCACGCCGTAGCGTCCCGCGGCCGCGCTACCGCCAACGGCTGGCTCACGCAGCAGGCTCGCGCCGACACCAGCCTCACGCTGAGGGCAAGCTCACGCCGCCGGCAGCCTGAGCACGAAGCGAGTTCCGTCGGTCTGATCGCTCCGGATCGTCACCTGGCCGCCGTGAGCCTCCAGGATACGCTTCGCCAGGGCAAGGCCGAGCCCGACGCCGCCGGTCTCCCGCGCGCGGCTGCGGTCGCTGCGAAAGAACGGCTCAAATACGCGCTCGAGGTCCTCAGCGGCGATGCCGATCCCGCGGTCGCGCACCTCGATCAGCAGATCTCCCCGCGGCGCACCTCGGCCCGCGTGTAGCTCCACGGCTTGGTCGCTGTTCGAGAACTTGACCGCGTTGTCAAGCAAGTTGTCGAGCACCCGGCGCAGCAGCGGCAGATCAGCGTCGATCCGCGGTAGATCCGCAGAGAAATGACATTCAAGCTCGCGGTCAGGGTAGCGGCGCTCAAAGCGCGTGACCGCCGCGTCTAGCAGCGCCGCCGCCTCCAGCTGCTCCCGGCGTAGCGGCGCTTGAGAATCGCCGGTCTCACCCCGCGCGAGATCTAAGCGCGCGGTCGCCATCACGTCGTCGAGCAGCTCCTCAAGCTCGTGCAGGTCGTCCTCGATGTCCTCAAGGTAGTTGGCGGCGCGGGTGCTGTCACCGTCTCGCACCAGGTCCAATGCCATGCGGATCCTGGCGAGCGGCGTGCGCACCTCGTGGGAGATGTTCGCCAGCAGCTCCTTCTCTGAGTGCCTCAGCTGGACGATTCGATCCGCCATCTCGTCAAACGCCCGCGTGAGGTCGCCGATCTCGTCTGGCAGCTGGCTGCGCACGCGCACCGACAGATCACCTGCACCGAACGCCTTAGTCGCCGCGGTCAGCTGCTCTACGCGCGCGGTGACGGAGCGCGCGAGCGGGATCGAGAGCAGGCCGAGGACACCTAACGCGGCCGCCAGCTGCGCGAGCGCGGTGCCGAACGGTAACTCGGGCAGCGGATAGCGGATCTGTGCGTAGCGCTGCAGCTCACCGCTGGCGTCGAGGCTCGCGACGAAGCCGTAGCCACCCCGAAATTTGGTGACCTCCTGCGTGACCGCGCGCAGCTCAGGCGCCGCCAGAGGATCGGGTGGAGGGGTGGCGTTGGACGCGAGCAGCGCGCCGTCAGCGGCGTAGAACGACATTTCCATGCGAGAGGAGTCGCGCAAGTCTGCGAGCTCACGGGTCACGTCTTCACCTCGGCCAAGCTGATCCATGAGGTACCACGCGATCCACGCGGTACTTGGTCGCGCGGGACCTTCGACCGCCGGCGTGATGACATAGGTCCCCACCACGAAGCTGGCTCCGCCAGCCAGGGCCAGCATCAGGATGCCGTACGAGTAGACGCGCCACAAAAGGCGCGTGGTCAACGCCCGCTTAGCTTCCACCTGGACCCCTGTCGCGAGGTTCGGCGCGAACCGAAGCGGCGTCGGGGGTGAGGACGTAGCCGGAGCCTCGCACGGTCTTGAGCAGCGCGGGCTGCCTCGGGTCATCACCGAGCTTTTGACGCAGCCTCGAAATGCGCACGTCGATGGAGCGGTCGAAGACGTCGTCGGCGTTGCCCTTGGCGAGCTCAAGCAAGCGCTCACGCCCGAGGACATGCCCGGCGTTCTCGGCTAGGACCCGCAACAACGTGAACTCATATGACGTCAGGTGGAGCAGCCGATCGTCCAGGCTCGCGGACAGGCTCGCGAGGTTGACGCACAGCCGACCGACGCGGATCTCCTGCGCGGCCGGACCAGCCAAACCCCGAGCTCGGCGCACTACCGCATGGATGCGCGCCAAGAGCTCGCGCGCCGCGAACGGCTTGGTCACGTAGTCGTCCGCGCCGAGCTCGAGCCCGAGCACTCGATCGGCGACCTCCACGCGCGCAGTGACCGCGATGATCGGGACATGGGACTCTACGCGGATGGCACGGCACACCTCAAACCCGTCGCGCCCAGGCAACATCAGGTCGAGCACCACCACGTCGATCTCGGGGCGCAGCGCCTCACGGACCGCCAAGCTGCCATCAGCTACCAGGGTGACTTGAAGCTCGCGCTGCTCTAAATAGTCACGCGTGAGCCGCGCGAGCTTCTGGTCATCCTCGACCAGCAACACATGCAGCCGCCCACCTTCCATCAAGCTGAGCTTACACTGCCGAGCTGATCTAGACCTAGCCGACACATTCGGACACACCCCAGTCAAACCGCCGACAGACTCCGGCGCTAGGCACCTTGAGTGAAGCGAGCCACGTCACACGTCCTACTGCTGCTCTTGCTAGCTTGGGCACTGCCAAGCTGCAGCACCGACAAGGCGCCAGCCGCTGCGCGCAAGCCAGCGCCGGTGCGAGTGGCCAAGGTCGAGCGCGCAGACGTCCCAACGGTAATCAAGACCTTCGGCAGCGTGGAAGCCAACCGCAGCGTAGCGATTCAACCGCAGATCACCGGGCTGATCACCGAGGTACACTTCAAAGAGGGCGATTTTGTCAAGCAGGGGGACCTGCTGTTCACGGTAGACGCTCGCCCCTACAGGGCCACCCTGGCCGCGGCGCGTGCGGCGCTTGAGCGCCACCGTGCGGAAGCAAAGCAAGCCAAGCGCGAGGCGGACCGCGCGCTCAGGCTAAACAAGCAGGGGATCGCGAGCGAGCAGGACCTCGCGCGGGCGCGGGCCGAAGCCGCCACGGCGGAAGCGAACGTCAAGGCGGGCGAGGCGCAGATCCGCAGCTCAAACATCAACGTCGCGTTCACGCGCATCGTTGCTCCCATGGCCGGCAAGACCGGCAGCCTGCTGGTGAACGCTGGCAACCTGGTCTCCGCAGGCGACAGCCGACCGCTGGTGGTGATCCGCAGTTTGTCCCCTGTCTACGTACGCTTCGCGGTCCCGCAGGAGTACCTGCCTAGGTTGCGAGAGCGGTTCGACCACGGCACGCTCAGCGTACGCGCGCTGGCTCGGGGCGAAGGCGCGAAGGCCGTCGAAGGGCCCCTCACGTTCATTGAGAACACGATTGACCCCGCGACGGGCACGCTGTCACTCAAGGCGTCGTTCAAGAACGAGAAGTTCGAGCTGTGGCCCGGCGCCTCGGTCGACGTGGAGCTGGTGCTGGGCGTCGAGAAGCGAGCCATCGTCGCCCCAGAGACCGCGGTCCAGACCGGTCAGACAGGGCAGTACGCGTTCGTCATCGATGACCAGCAGAAGGCCCACGTGCGTCCGGTGGTGGTGAACCGAGTCCACGCCGGGCTCGCGCTGATCCGCACGGGACTAAAACCAGGTGACGTCGTGGTGACCGACGGGCAAGTACGGCTGCGCGACGGGAGCGCGGTGGAGGTGCTGCAACCAAGCGCCGAGCCAACCACGCCTGAGGCGCCTGATGAAGCTCTCTGAGCCGTTCATCCGCCGCCCGGTCGCGACCATGCTGGTGATGCTCGCGATCACGCTGTTCGGGGCGCTCGCGTATGTAAACCTCCCCGTGGCGGCGCTGCCAGACGTCGACTTCCCGACGATTGAGATCAGCGCGTCGCTCCCTGGTGCCAGCGCCGAGACCATGGCCTCCTCGGTGGCGACGCCCCTTGAGCGAGAGTTCTCAAGTATCGACGGCATCGCGTCGATGGGCTCGACCAGCTCCCTCGGCTCGACCAACATCACCATCCAATTCGACCTGCGGCGCGATCTAGACTCTGCCGCGCAAGACGTGCAGGCCGCGATCTCCCGCGCTGTCCAACGCCTGCCCCGAGATATGCCGTCAGCGCCGAGTTACCGCAAGGTAAACCCGGCAGACCAAGCGGTGCTCTTACTGTCCCTCAGTTCGAAGACGCTCCCGCTCTCCACCGTGAATGAGTTCGCTGAGACACGGCTCGCCCAGAACATCTCCCAGGTCCGGGGCGTCGCCCAAGTTCAGATCTACGGCTCTCAGAAATTCGCTGTCCGCGTACAGGCCGATCCGCGGCGGCTGTCGACCTTAAATATCGGTCTGGATGAGGTGGCCAGCGCCATCCAGAAGTCCAACGTCAACGTCCCCAACGGCGCGCTGTACGGGCCTCGTAAGGCGTTCGCCATCGAGACCAACGGCCAACTTGAAGAAGCGGTCGACTACAGCGACCTGATCGTCACCTACCGCGACGGCGCGCCGATCCGCGTCAAGGACCTAGGCCGCGCCTTCGACAGCGTTGAGAATGACAAGACCATCGCTTGGCGCGGCAACCCGACCGATCTGCAGCAATCAGTTGTCTTGGCGATCCAGAAGCAGCCGGGCGCGAACACTGTTGACGTGGTCAAAGAGACCATCGCATTGCTCCCGGAATTTCGCGCGGAAATCCCTGAAGCGATTGACCTAGAGCTATTGTTCGACCGCTCGCTCAGCGTGCGCGAGTCAGTCCACGACGTGCAGCTTACGCTCGGGCTGACGCTGCTGCTGGTGGTCGGCGTGATCTTCATCTTCTTGCGCCGAGTCACCGCCACGCTGATCCCGAGCCTGTCCATGCCGCTCGCCATCTTGGCCACGTTCGGCGTGATCTACCCGCTAGGCTACTCGCTGAACAACCTGTCGCTGATGGCGCTCACCTTGAGCGTGGGCTTCGTCGTAGACGACGCCATCGTGGTGCTCGAGAACATCGTGCGCCACATGGAGATGGGCAAGCCACCCATGCAGGCTGCCTTGGATGGCTGCAGCGAGATCAGCTTCACGATCTTGTCGATGACGATCTCGCTGGCTGCCGTGTTCGTGCCGTTCCTGTTCATGGGCGGGCTCCTGGGCAGTCTATTTCGTGAGTTCGCGGTCACCATCACCATCGCGATCTTAGCCTCGGGGGTGGTCTCGCTCACCCTCACGCCCATGCTGTCTGCGCGCCTGCTGACCGTTCAGGATCAGGCGCAGCAAGGGCGCTTCTACCTCTGGGTGGAGCGCCGCTTTGACTGGTTGCTGCGCGTATACAAGCGCATGCTCGACGCCGTGCTGGACCACCAGCCGCACACCATGGTTTTCTCCATGGCTATCCTGGCGGCGACCGTGGCGTTGTTCATCCACATCCCCAAGGGCTTCTTGCCAACGGAAGACACGGATCAGCTGAACATCACCACCGAGACCATAGAGGGTGTCTCGTATGAGATCGTCGCCAAGAACCAGGAGCACATCTCGGAGATCGTGCGGAGTCACCCGGAGGTCGAGGCGTTTATGTCCACCGCGGGCGCTCGTGGCAACCGCGGCGCGACCAACCAGGGGCGGATGTTCATCCGCTTGAGCCCCAAGGCCACCCGCGCCCAGAGCGCGCAGCAGGTCGGCGCTGAGCTCGCGCAGCAGCTGGCTCGAGTGCCGGGCATGCGCGCCTTCGTCTCCGTGCCACCGCCGATACGCTTGGGGTCGCACTCAACCAAGAGCGAGTATCAGCTCACGCTGCAGAGCACACAAACCGCGTTGCTGTATGACAGCGCGCCCCTGCTCGCTCGCGAGCTCGCCAAGTCGGACATTCTAATTGACGTCACCACCGACGTCGCGCTGAACAACCCTCAAATCCGCTTGGATATCAATCGGGATCGCGCGGCGGAGCTAGGCGTCTCGATCGCGCGCATCGAGGACTCGCTGTACAGCGCGTACGGGTCTAGGCAGGTGTCGACGATCTTCGCCAGCAACAACAGCTACCCGGTGATCTTGGAGCTTGACCCGCGGTCGCAGCAAGATCCGAGCGCCCTCGGACAACTGCACGTGCGCTCTGACCAGGGCGCGCTCGTGCCCATTTCCTCCCTCGCGGAACTACGCGAGTCCCTCGGGCCGCTCTCAGTGAACCACGCGGGGCAGCTGCCGGCGGCCACGGTGTCCTTCAACATCAAGCCCGGCCACTCTCTCAGTGAAGCGGTCGAGGTGGTAGATGAGGTGTCCCGCAAGCACCTCCCAGCCAGCATCAGCAGGAGCTTTCAGGGCTCCGCGGAGGCCTATCAGTCCTCGCTCAAGGGCCTCGGTATGCTGCTGCTGGTCTCCGTGTTCGTGATCTACCTGGTGCTCGGGATCTTATACGAGAGCGTCCTGCACCCGATCACGATCCTCTCGGCCCTGCCGTTCGCCGGCTTTGGCGCGTTGGTGACGCTGCTGGCCTTCGGCCACGATCTCAACGTCTACTCGTTCGTGGGCGTGATCTTGCTGGTCGGGCTGGTGAAAAAGAACGGCATCATGATGGTAGATTTCGCCGTTGAAGCGCGGAAACACCAGACGCTCAGCCCACGGCAAGCCATCCGCGAAGCCTGCGTGGTGCGCTTTCGGCCGATCATGATGACCACCATGTCGGCGCTGCTCGGCACGCTGCCCATCGCCCTGGGGATCGGCGCCGGAGCAGAGTCGAGACAACCCCTCGGCCTGGCGGTGGTCGGCGGGCTGTTCTTCTCTCAACTGCTCACGCTGCTGGTGACCCCAGTGTTCTACATCTACATGGAGCGGCTGCGCGAGTGGGCGGCCCGTAAGAAGCCTGGCGCGACAGCCGGCGCGCAGATCACCTCTAGCTAGCGGCGATGCTGCCCCACGGCGACGCAAGGGTGGTGAACGGCAAGCCCTGGTTGGCGGTGCTATAATCTGCCAATGAACGACGAGCAGTTGGAGCAGTTGGCGCGCGGGATCTTGGTCGCAGCCCTGGCCGGCGTGGGGTCCACCGCCTGTGGCAGCGCAGAGACGCCGCCCTCGGCTCCCACCGCCAAACCGAGCAGCGTCGTGGTGATCGGCGCGGAAGCGGAGGCCCCGCCCGCGCTCCCTGGGACCTCGAGCGTTGCCTCCACGCCAGCGCCTAGCGCCAGCGCTCAAGCGCCGCTCGGACCAGAGAAGCTCCCGGAGGGCACGCCTCAGGGCGAGCGCTGCGGCGACGATGACCAAATCAACTTGGTCGCCCAGCTGACGCCGACCCCGCCGGTAGACTTCATCAGCCTGCGCCAGTTCGTGCATCACCGAGAGGGCGCGGTGACGCCCGTCGCGACGATCGGCGCCGTGTGCAGCGGCGCCCAAGACCAAGCAGCCTGCTCACGGACGGTCGCGGCCACGCAACCGCTGGAGGGTTTCCGCACGGGCTGCATCCCTGGGCACTGCGCCTTCAACCTGTTGTATACACGCGGCAACAGCGTCGGCATGGCCGACAACGTAGAACAGCTCACCGAGCTCCTCGCGCCCATCGACACCGAGGGCGAGGCCTACCTGTTGGCCTGGTCTCAGCAGTACAGCGTGGCGTCTTGCAGCCAACTCCCCAGCAGCTTGAAGAAGACCGCTGGCGGCTACCTGCTCACCGCTACCAAGATGACCAACAGCTGCCCCATCGAGATCACGCAGTTCAACCTCAAGATCAACACCAGCGGCAGCATCCAGGTCTTGGGCAGCAAGCCGCTCTCAAAGAACGGCCCCTGCGCCGGTCGGCGCCCGGCGGGCTTCACCCTGGCCGCCGCCAGCCGCCATGAGCGCGCTGGCGGCGGTGACGGTAGCGGCGGCGGCGATGGCAATGTCGGCACCTACTTGGCGCTCTCGGCTCAGCTTGAAGACGCATCCGTCGCGGCCTTTGAGCGCATGAGCTGGGAGCTGCGGGCCCTAGGAGCGCCTCACAGTTTGCTGCGCGACGCCCAGCGCGCAGCGGCCGACGAGCGGCGACACACCGACGCCATGACACGCCACGCGCTCCGCTACCACGCGGTACCGCTTCGTGCGCAGGTGCCCGCTGCTGCGCCCCGCAGCGCGTTCGCCGTGGCGCTAGAGAACGCGGTAGAGGGCTGCGTGCGGGAGACGTACGGCGCGCTGGTCGGCCTGCACCAGGCCGCGGCCGCACGAGATGTGGAGCTGCGCCACGCGATGGCGGAGATCGCCCAAGACGAGCTACGCCACGCGGCGCTGTCGTGGCGCGTCGCCGCGTGGCTAGCGCCGCAGCTGAGCGCAGACGAGCGCAGCGCCATCGCGGGCGCCAAGCGCCGAGCAGTCGCGGAGCTGCTGGCGGGCTGCGACGCCGAGCCGGCACCTGACTTGCTAGCGCTGGCCGGCCTGCCGCCTCGCGAGGTAGCGCGCAGCCTGGCTGCGCAGCTCCAGAGCGCGCTGTGGGCAGAAGCAGCCGCCTGACACGGGGTGGCTTGCCCACGCGGAACCACGCGCTGCTGTGCCCGGACCACCCCCACAAAAGCTTCGAGCCGCAGGCAGCCCTCACCGAGGTGAGTGAGCTGAGCTGCGGCTGTGATGCTGTGAGAAGCCGGCGGCTGCCTAGCGGCCCTGGCTTACTGCTGGGTGCCGATGACGTTCTTGCCGATCCAGCGCTTGGTGCGGCTGAACGCGACTGATTTGGCTTCTTCTGCGCTGACCGTCGACTTGTCGAGCTTGATGTTCTTGGTCAGCGTGACCATGAACACCGTGGAGCTGCCCTGGCCACCGATCATCACCGACCAGGACAAGAACATCATCCACATGCGGAACCAACGCTCGCCGTACTTCTCGACGATGGCGGCCTGGTTGCGCTTCCAGTTCTCGTACCACTTGTGGATGGTGACCGAGTAGTGAGCGCCGCAGTTTTCCACGCGGTGAACCTCGAAGCCCGCGCGCTCGGCTTGCGAGACCACGAAGCCCAGCGGACAGCTGGAGTCTGCGCCGGGGAAGATGTACTTGGCCATGAACAGGCCCCAGACCAGGTCCTCGTACTGCCAGGGGCGGCGTAGCCCTGCGATTTGCAGGTAGAAGATGCCGTCGTCCTCCAGCATGTTGTGGACCTGCAGCAAGAAGGCCTGGAAGTTCTTGATGCCGACGTGCTCGGCCATCTCAAGGCAGGTGATCTTGTCGAACTTCACGTCGGGCAGGTTGCGGTAGTCGTCCACCAACACGCGCACGCGGTCGGCCACGCCGTTCTTCTCGGCGCGCTCGCGAGCCCACTCAGCCTGCTCTTTGGCGAGGGTGACCCCCGTGCTGATCGAGCCGTGGTGCTTCGCCGCGTGAGTCACCAACGGGCCCCAACCACAGCCGATGTCCAGGTGACGATCGCCGGGCTTCATCTGCACGTACTGGCAGACCGTCTCCAGCTTGCGATCTTGCGCGTCCTCTAGCGACTCTTCCGTGTCCTGGAAGATGCCGCAGGTGTACGTCATCGAATCACCGAGGAACCAGTGGTAGAAGTCGTTGCCGCGGTTGTAGACGTGGGCGATGTCGCCTTTGTCCGTCTCCTGGGTGTGGGTCACGTTCTGCCCCAGGAACTCGCGGAAGTAGAACTTCACGTCGCCCCAGGTAAACGCCATGCGGAAGAGCTGATGGCGGCGCAGCATGACCTCGTACACGTCCTGCTTGAAGTCCAGCTTGCCAGCCATGTACGCCTCGTACACGACCTCCATCGGGATCTTCTGGCCCATCCAGCGCTTGGACTCGGCTGCGTCCTTCCACTCGATGGCCTCAGTCCAGTCCGTAGCGCCCGCGTCGTGGGTGCGTGAGCGGTACACCAGGTACATCAACGGCAGGACGACGCCGAGGGTTGGAACGATAAACCATGCGGCAACGAACACCGGCCAGCCGCCGGGAATAATCAGGAAGGCCAGCCCCGCGATCACCGTGGGGATCGCCAACAGCGTGAAGACACTGCGCTCCAGCAACCAAAAGATAAACTCCAGACCGTGGGTGCGGCCGGTGACGGAGTGCACGGATGCTGGACGCGACCCCGCTCTCGGTTCCTCGAATACTGCGCTGGGAGCCTTGTCGGCGGTGGTGTCTGTCATGGCGGCGGGACCATAACTCACACACCGCGCGTTTCGTCCACTGTTCGCTGGGGTAAACGGGCGAATTGTGCCGCACCGACGCCTACCTCTCGCGCCACGCGTCAGCGCGCGAGCAGCGGGCCGCGGCTCGACTTCACCCCCACCCCAACCTCACCGCGAAATCCAAATCGCACCTCCTGCGGTCCGCCTTGCTGCGACCACACAACGCTGCGGGTCGGCGTCCGCTGATCTTGAACGACGTCCCCTCGTTGGGTGCCCCGCTGCACGAGCGCTTGTCCCCAGCGCAGGAGGCCGAGGACAGCACCGCGTCAATCTACGGTCTGCCCTCGCATCCACCCGAACCCGTTGGGGAAAACCCGTAGCCCGGCTTGTGATCGTGATAGGCGACGCGCTGCGGGTCGCAGTCCTCGGGACCATCGAAGCGCTCAGCGACGGTGCACATCCCCGGTAGCCTGCGTCCTGCAGTCCGGCGGCGCTGTGTATTCTGCTTCGCACTCAAAGACGACGCCTTCATCGCGGCCGTCAAGCAAGTTTTCCTCGCAGAATGAGTCCTCGTCGCAGCCAAGGGCCAGCTGCTTGGGTTCGGCTACACTGCTTGCCCCATGACCGCCACGCAGCTGCTCAGACGAGTTCGCCAGGCGATCTCTCCGCGCACCACGGCAGCGCTAGTGGTGGGCGCCCTCAGCGCGATGCTGTTTCTGTTCATCGCCGGCGAGGTGCTGGAAGGCAAGGCCAGCGCGCCCGATCGCGCCCTCAGTTTGTGGCTGCATCGCTACCAATCGGCGGGCCTGACCAGCTTCATGCGGCTGCTCAGCGCGCTGGGCACTGGGTACGCCGTGATCGCAGCGCTGCTGCTCAGCACGTTGGTCGGCCTGCGGCGTAGGGCCTACCCGCACGTCGCGATCTTGCTCGGCGTCTCTAGCTTGGCCGGCGTCTCCAACGCACTGATGAAGCTGCTGTTTCGGCGCCCGCGACCGCAGCTAGGGTGGGGCGCGCCGCTGCCTTCCAGCTATTCGTTTCCTAGCGGACATGCCATGGGCTCCGCGGCGGCGTACGGGATCATGGCGTTCGTGCTCGCCAGCCTCTACCCTGGGCTGCGTTGGCCGCTGGCCGTCACGACGCCGCTCCTGATCTTGCTGATCGGCCTGTCGCGCGTGTACCTCGGGGTGCACTGGCCATCCGACGTGCTGGCGGGGTTCGCCGCCGGGTGCTGCGTGTTGACCGCAGGGGTCTGGGCCGTAAAGTCTCCCAAGCGGGCTGACCGCGACTAACTCGCGCAGCGACGCCTCACGTAAAGCCTGGTGGGCGCTACCGCGGTCAACCAATCGACCACACCTCACGCACCGCCCGGTCCAAGCTCGCCACCACGCTCGGGCCTGAGTTGACGCGCTTGACGCGTCGAAGTCGACCGTGGAGTGTGCGGCCGTGAAGCACGTCCGCGGTACCCTGTTCCTCGACTACGTACGCTTGATCCGCCACAGCAAGCAGGTCGACTGGAGCAGCTTCTTAGAGCCAGAAGACTTCGTGTTCTTGGCGCTGCAGATCGACGACCACGAGTGGTACCCGCTGGATACGTTCGAGCGCTTTGGCCTCGGCATCCTCCACGCGATCGCTCGAGGCTCGCTGGACATGGTGCGCACCTGGGGCCACTTGCAGGTGGACGCGATGCTTCGTATCCACCCGGAAATTATCGAGCCAGGCAGCCCGTATGAGTCGCTGATGCGGGTCGTGGTGTACCGCGCTGGCTACTTCGACTTTGAGGTGCTGAGCGTCAAGGAGGTCCTGGACAACACCGCGCGCTTCCAGCTCCGCTACGAGATGTGCGACACCGCCGAGCTAGCAGCCTGCATGCAGACCCGGGGCGCGCTGGAAGAGCTGGTGCGCCGCGCCGGCGGCAAGCACGTGAACGCAGTGTTCACCGAACGTCGGTGGGAGGGCGATCCCCAAACCACCCTAGAGCTGAGCTGGCTCTAGCCAACCGCAGCCTGACCAGCAGGGTGCAGGGTGCAGGGTGCAGGGTGCAGGGTGCAGGGTGCAGGGTGCAGGGAGCCAGGGGTGGAGGGGTGGAGGGGTGGAGGGGTGGCGCCACGACGCCGAGCCGCTTGTCGCCCCACGGCATCGAATTAGCGTGCCACAGGTCAGTCTCCCCAGCGACGCGGCGGCAGCTGATCTGGTCGGCGGCGCGAACAGGCGACGGCGACCGGCGCCGGCGCTCGAGGTAGAAGCCTCACAGCGCATGATTCAACAGGCGGCGCCGGCGTAGGGGATCGGGCCGCGAGGCGCCCGCGTCCGCTCGCGCGCTCAGGGGGGCCGCTTGACGCACGGCGCGTCGGCGCTGGATCATCTGGGCATGAGCGATCACCCATGCGTGAACCAGGCAGCCGGGGCCCGTGAACCGCGACGCCCCTCGCGGACCACGCGCGCCGCGCTGATCGGCGGCGCGCTGGTGTTTGGCCTCGCCGCTGCCGCGGGGTGTGGCAGCGACTCGAGCGGCGGCACGGGCGACGGCGCTGGCGGCGGCGGCAACGGCGCGCTCGACAGCGGGACCCCAGGCGACGCCTCGCGCGCCGACGGCAGCAGCGTGGTGCCGATCCCCGGTGAGGGCGAGTGCGCTTGGACGCCTGGCCAGCGCCCCAGCGCCGAGCTGCCGCCGGAGCACACCAAAGAGTATGTGATCGAGCTGGAGCGCTGGCAGATCTCCAACGCCGGTCAAGACCCGGTGGAGACCCGCCGACGCATGAACGAGGCCATCCAGTGGGCGACGGAGAACGGCTTCAACAAGGTCGTGGTTCCGCCCGGCACCTACTTGGTCGGTGAAGCTACCAATGACGCCTACGCAGCCGGCATCGATCTGCAAGGCGACATGACCTTTGAGCTGAGCGACGGCGCCGTGCTGCAGATGGCGCCGAGCGATCGCTGGAACTATTGCGTGATCAACGTCGACGGCAACAGCAACATCACCATCCGCGGTGGTGAGGTGATGGGCGATCGCGATCTGCACGACTACGGCAACCCAGAGCAGACCGGGCACGACGAGGGCCACGGGGTCTGCGTCTGGAGCGGCGTCGATCGAGTGCTGATCGAGGACATGCAGCTCCACGAACTAACTGGGGACGGCGTGCTGATCGTGGGCGTCAAGGCGCAAGACGGCACGCCGGAGAAACCCACGACCAACGTCACCATCCGCGACAACGACATCCATCACAACCGCCGCCAGGGCGTGTCCATCGTGGGTGGGCACAACATCGTGGTCGAGGGCAACAAGATCCACCACATCGAGGGCACGTCGCCGGAGTTTGGCATCGACATCGAGGGCGCTGGCCGGCGCGACCAGGACATCCACATCTACCGCAACGTGTTCAACCACAACGCAGGCGGCGATTTCGTGACCTCATCGGGGCACAACGTGTGGTTCGAAGAGAACACCCTGGCGCAGTGCCAAGTGAGCGACGACGGCGTCTACGACGCCTCCCTGCCCTGCGCCCTCGACAGGCAAACCGACGGTCCGATCATCCTCTGGAAAGAGACGGACAACGTCATCATCAACAACACCATCCGCATGTCGATGCGCACGGTGAACGGCTTCTGGGGGATCTTAGGCTACGTGAGCGACCGCACCGCCTCGCGTGAGAACCCAGTTGGCAACTACATCGCGGGCAACACGTTCTTCGACGCGGGGCTCCACATGGCGCACAACCTGCGCTATTTCGTGGCAAGTAACACGCTCCATGAGGGCATGATCTTAGGCTTCAACCTCGGCTGCACGCGGCTCGAAGATAACCGCATCAACCGCACGGCAAAAGAGAACTATAAGCTGCGCGACGTCGCGGGGGTGGCCGAAGGCAACATCCTGAACAGGAGCCCTGGCGCGGCGCCAGCAGAGGACATCCAGATGCATTTTCCTATGGCCGACGACGCGCCCTATCGCAACTCGTCCCCGGTGTTCTGGTGAGGCGCCAGGCCGCGGCGTTCGTCGCGCTAGGCGCGCTTGCGCTTGGCGCGTTGGTGTTTGCTACCCTACGGCAAGGCCCGCCGCTACAGCCTATTCGGGGTGAAGACCCAGCGCCCAGCCCTGAGCCCAAGCCGGCGGAGGACAGCTGCCCCGCCGGGCAGGCCGAGTCGGGCATGGGCCCCGACATGTTCCGGCTGCCCGAGGGCTTCTGCATCGACAAGACCGAGGTCACGCGGGGCCAGTACGAGGCCTGGCTGAGCACCAACCCCGCGAGCGATGGCCAAGCTGCGGCCTGCGCTGGCAACCACAGCTACACCCCAAGCTGCAGCTGGGAGCCGGGCTCCGATCAAGAGAAGCCAGTGGTCTGCGTCGATTGGTGTGACGCGCAGGCGTTTTGTTCGGCCGCGGGCAAGCGGCTGTGCGGCGCGCTGGGCAGCGGCGGCGCGTATGATTTTGCGAGCTATGACGACCCCAAGGTCAGCGAGTGGCACGCCGCTTGTACTTCCGGAGGGAAATATGGGTTCACCTACGGCGACGAGTTCAACACCGACACCTGCCGCGACGCCGACGCCGACGACTACACGACATGGGGCATCGTGGACGTAGGCAGCCAGCCGGGTTGCCGCTCTCCCGACGCCGCATACAGCAAGCTCAGCGACATGAGCGGCAACGTCGCCGAGTGGGACGACAGCTGCGAGAGCGACGACGCGGCCGCGGGCTGCCGCATCCGGGGTGGCAGCTATCAGCACCACGCCCACGGCACGCGCTGCGACATGGGCCGCGCCCTCAAGTGGCCACGCGGCCGCGCCGTCGACTCCGTAGGCTTCCGCTGCTGCGCGGACTAACCGCTAAGCTAGGGCTCGCAGCAGCCGGCCGCTGGCGGGCGTACAGCACGGCCGCTCAAATTGGACCGTGCCTCAGGTAGGTATGGAGCGCGCACCCGTACACCTGCCAACCTAATGAGACACCTGAAACACTCCGTATTCGTCACTAGTTCCATCGCCGTCTTGGTCTGCTCGATCAGCAGCCTGGGTGTCGCGCAAGAGGCTGCTCCCGTCGATCCAAGCGCCGCAGAAGCACCCAGCGCACCAGGTGACGCCTCCGATGCTGACGATGGCCGAGCCGACAACGTGATGTACCTCGAGCTCCTCGGCAACGCAGGCTTGTACTCGCTGAACTATGAGCGTCGGTTTGGCGACAAGGTCTACGGCCGCCTGGGCCTCAGTTACTTCTCCGTGGGCGCGAGCGCCGGAGAGAGCTCGGCGAAGGTCACCCTGATGACGTTCCCGCTCATGGCCAACTACCTGGTCGGGGACGGCAGCAGTCATTTGGAGCTCGGCGCGGGCGCCCTACTGCTCTATGCAGGCGGCGAAGTCGACAGCGGCGGCAGCCGATCATCTGGCGAAGGCGTCGGCATCGCGGGCACCGCCACCGTGGGTTACCGCTATCAGCCACCAGACGGAGGCTTTGTGTTCAAGGTGGGTTTCACGCCCTTGGTCGGCGTGGGGGGCTTCCTGCCGTGGGGCGGCGTGAGCTTTGGCGGCGCGTTCTAGGCGCGAGCTTTACAGTACCGTGTGGCAACCGTGCGGGGACACAAAATGCCGCTCACAGGCTGACCCGCGCGGGCTAAACCCTGAGTGACCAATCATCTGCTTTTTGACCGCGTGGTCTTGTATGCTGCAGTGAGCGACTTGCGCCAGAAACAGGTCCTTGCCAGCGCTGCGCTAATCGCCGTACTCTAGGCGCGTGAGAACTCTAAATATCGCATGTTGGGGGCTCGCCGCTGCGCTGATCGCGGTGGCGGGGTGCGGCGACGACGCTGACGGCTCAGGCCAGGGCGGCGCAGGCCAGGGCGGCGCGAGTCAGGGCGGCGCGAGCGGCGCCAGTGGCTCGTCGGGGTCGTCGAGCGCTGGCACCACCAGCGGTGGATCCGGGGCGGCCACGACCGGCGGCAGCGGCGGAGCTGGTGCAGCCACGACCGGCGGCAGCGGCGGAGCAGGCGGCAGCTCTGAGGGCTACTATGTCGAACTGACGCTGCCCGCGCCGACCAAACCGTCACCGGTTGGCGACGCCAGCGTCACCTTCTACCAGGACATCGCTTACGGTGAGGATCCACTGCTGCGCTTCGACCTGATCAAGCCTGCGGGGAGCGAGGCCACGCCTCTGGTCATCTTCATCCACGGCGGAGGCTTCACCGGTGGCGCCAAAGAGAAGGCGTACGAGAACACCAGCGGCCCCCAGTCGCTGTTTGACGCGAAGATCGCCTACGCCTCCCTCAACTACCGCGTACTCAGCAGCACCGCGCTCGATCCTGACGGCGTGATCAAGCCGCTGATGGACTCCAAGCGCGCGCTGCAGTTCATTCGTTATCACGCGAGCGAGCTTGGGATCGATCCAACCAAGGTCGCGCTGCGGGGGGGCTCCGCCGGCGCAGGCACCAGCCTGTGGCTCGCGTTTCACGACGACATGGCCGACCCCAGCGCGACGGATCCAGTGTTTCGGCAATCCACGCGAGTGGTCACCGTCGCCGCCAACTCCACCCAGTCCACCTATGACTTAGGAAAGTGGACGGATATATTTCAGGAGTACGGGGTCGACGTCCTTGGGACCGATGACCCGAGCTTTCAGCTAAGCCTCGCGTCGTTCTACGGGCTCCCGTCCACCACGGACATCCCAGGTCAACTCGACACGCCTGCGATGAAGGCCTACCGCGCGAACGTCGACATCCTCGGCCTGATGACAGCAGACGATCCGCCCTTTTACGTGCACAACGCGCTGCCAAAGAGCAGCCCCATCGACAATGGCAAGATCAACACCGGCGTGCTCAACCACCACCCCTACCACGCCAAAGCGCTAAACGATCGCGGCGCGGCGGTGGGGGTCAATTGCTCGGCGACGATTGACGCGCTCGGCGTTGATGAAAACTCAGGCAGCGACTGGGATTACCTGATCAACGCGCTGTGAGCCTAGACGTCAGCGATCCCGCTCCCTATGCATGCCCCCGTAGCCAGCAAGAGCTAGGGAATCGTAAATGACAGACAACAGCCAATACACCCCGCCCAAAGTTTGGACCTGGGATAAGTCCAGCGCGGGCCCCCTCGCCAGCATCAACCGGCCCATCGCCGGGGCGACCCACGACCAGCCGCTGCCGGTGGGCAAGCACCCGCTTCAGCTGTACTCCATGGCGACCCCCAACGGCGTCAAGGCGACCGTGATGCTGGAAGAGCTGCTCGCCCTCGGCCACACCGGCGCCGAGTACGACGCTTGGTTGATCAAGATCATGGAGGGCGACCAGTTCGGCAGCGGCTTCGTCGAGCTCAACCCCAACTCCAAGATCCCCGCGCTCTTGGACCGCAGCGGCGAGGCGCCCCAGCGCGTGTTCGAGTCCGGCTCTATCCTACTTTACCTCGCGGAAAAATTCGGCGCGTTGCTCCCCAAAGCCCCTGCTCAGCGCACCGAGGCCTTGTCGTGGTTGTTCTGGCAAATGGGCGCTGGCCCGTTCTTAGGCGGCGGCTTCGGCCACTTTTACGTCTACGCGCCGACCAAGCAAGAGTACCCGATCAACCGCTACGCCATGGAGGTCAAGCGGCAGCTCGACATGCTGGATCGCCGGCTAGCAGACAACGAGTTCCTCGCGGGCACCGAGTACTCCATCGCCGACATCGCGTCGTGGCCTTGGTACGGAGCGTTGGTCAAAGGCCACGTCTACGGCGCGGCGGAGTTCCTCGCTGTCCACGAGTACCAGCACGTGCTGCGCTGGGCCAAGCAGATAGCCAGCCGCCCCGCGGTCAAGCGCGGCCGCATCGTGAACAAGACCTTCGGCGACGGTCCGCAGCTCGCCGAGCGCCACGCCGCGAGCGACTTCGATCAGTTCAATTTCAGCTGAGCGATCAGGCGGGGGTGGAGGGGCTCAGCCGCGCGGCAAGAGCTCAGACGGCAGCTCCACCCAGCGTGAGCGCAAGAACTCACCCAGCGCCTTAGCCTGCCGATCAAACCGCAGGGTCGCGACGGCGCCGCCCGCCAGCAAGTCACGCACGACGAAGTTGACGGCGAAGAGCTTAGGCAGCTCATAGCGCTCCACCCCCAACCCTGCGGCTTCGGGCAGCAGCTGCTTAAAGCGCGCCACGCTGAGCTCACCGCGCAGCCAGTCGTAGGCCGCCTGGCTGCGCGTCCACAGCCCGACGTTGGCGTCGCTGCCCTTGTCCCCGGACCGCGCGTCTACCAGCAGCCCCAGGGGCCCGCGCTGGGTGGCCGCCCCACCCACCTTGGGCGCCGCAGCGGGCAGTGGCTCGAGCCCAGTCTGCGCGGCGAGGGCTGCCCGTGCCAGGGCTCGTCCGGACTGCATTTGGGGCGGCGACGCGACGGCCTCCTCGCGCCCGTCGTGGTGGCTGACTAAGGGCCGCAGATCCGCTTGCCTGACCAGCGTGGGCCAATACCCGGTGGCTTCCGTCGCGCCACCAGGCAACCCAACACCGAACAAGCCCGGATAGCTCGACAGCCCCTGCTCGATCAAGCTGGCAGAGAAAGCGCGGGAGACCAGCGCCTCGTCGTCGCTGCTGGCCACCACGCGGAGCAGCACGGTACACTCCTCTTGCCGCGCGGCATCATCTACCGCCGCCCCGACGCGCTGAAAGGTCAGCGTGACCGGCTCGCCGGCGAGGCTGGCGCGGGTGGTGCCTTCAAACAGCGCGATCTTGGCGTCGACGTCTAGGCCGACGAAGGCGAACGTCATCTCGTTGCGGTAGCTGCCCTTGCAGGTGACGGCGACCTTGGTGGTGTCAGGGGGCGGTTCACCCTGCGCGCCGCTGATGCCCACGCGATTCTCAGCCAGCTGCTTCAAACCCAGCGTGTCGAGGCGCGTGACCACGTCGGGGTTTAGGTAGCGCGGCGCGCCGACCTCATACACCAGCTGAGCCGTCACTGTGCCGACGGTGACCGCGCCGGGTTGGCCGGGGTGCATGCAGATCACGCTGCTGCCGTCTGCGGCGATCTCCGCCAGCGGGAAGCCTGGGCGCGATAAGTCAGCCACCGTGCGGAAAGCAGAGTAGTTGCCGCCGGTCGCCTGCGGCCCGCACTCGATCACGTGCCCAGCGGCCACAGCGCCGGCCAGCGCGTCGTAGTCGTCGCGCTGCCAGCCGTGCCACCAGGCAGCGGCGCCGACCACCAACGACGCGTCGGTGACGCGCGGACAGATCACGATGTCAGCGCCGGCTTGCAGGGCGCGCACGATCCCCCAAGCACCCAGGTAGGCGTTGGCGGTGTAGACGAAGCCCGCAGCCGGCGGCAGCTGGGCGCCCGATTCGAGGTGCAAGAAGTCAGCGTTGGTAGCCCGCAGCGCCTCCAGCTGTGGCTGTAGATCGTCGCCGCTCAGCGTCGCGACTTTTGGCGCTAGCCCCAGGGCCGCCCCCAACATCCGCACGCCCTGACCTAGACCGTGCGGATTGAGACCCCCGGCGTTGACGACCACCTTAATGCCGCGCTCGAGCACCACCCCTAGCACCGGCTTGAGCTGCGCTAAGAACGTCGGGACGAAGCCGCGCTGGGGATCGCGGGCGCGCTGCTTACCCAGGATCGACATGGTGACCTCGGCCAGGTAGTCGCCGGTCACCACGTCGATGGGGCCACCGCTGACCACCTCTTGCATGGCGCTCATGCGATCGCCGTAAAAGCCCGAAGCGTTCGCGATACAGATGGGCCTGTGCCCGGCGCTGGTCATCGGCGGAGCGTAGTCAGCGCCGGACTGGAATTCAACTTCACGCCCTGGGGCGCGGCTACAGCGGATCTCCCAGGGCGTAGGCCAGGCGCACGCGCGAGACGCGCTGGTTGATGTGCGCCGCCACTAGCTCAAGCCGCGCCCGGAGCAGCGCGGTGTTGGCGTCCGTCAGCTCAACGCTGCGTATTCTATCCGCACGGAATTGTAGCAGGGTCGCGCGATAGGCTTCTTCGCTGGCCTCCAACCCGCGCGCTGCGAGCCGGAGCGCGACGTCCGCCTCCAGCGCGGAGCGCCGCGCCTGGCTCACCTCGCGGCGCAATAGATCGCGCAAGCTAGCCTGCTGCGCGCGCAGCGCGCTCTGCTTTGCCTCGAGGGAACGAGCGCTGGCGTTAGCCGACGGGATGTCGTTGATCACGTAGGTCAGCTGCAGCCCAGCGTCCCAGCTGGCCGTCCAGGCGTCTTTTTGTGGAAATTGCCGCTGCGTGGGGTTGGCGTAGTAGGCGTTCCCAAACGCGTCTAGGCGCGGCAGCGTGCTGGCTTTGACGCCCTTGCGCTGCTCGCCCAGGGCTTTCTCGCTTTGCTGCAACGCGAGGAACTCTGGGCGCTGGCGTTGGGCCTTCTCGCGCAGCGCCCGCGCTCCGCTGCGCTTGAGCGGGGGCAGCGGCGCCATCAGATCTTCACCGATGGCGTAGCGCTTGGTGTCTGGGTCGTGCAGCCATGAGCGCAGCGCGTCTTCGTTGATCTCCTCAGCAGAGCGCGCGCGCTCGAGCATGAGCTCCGCCGTCGCCACCTGAGCGTCAAAGCGTAGTAACTCCGCGCGGGTGAGGGCACCTGCCTGGTGCGCCACGTCCGCCACGCGATAGTGCGCCTGGGCCTGCTCTAGCGTGCGCGTCGCGACCACCGCAGACAAGCGCGCCTGAGCCCAGGCGTAGTAGCTGAGCTGCGCGTACAGCGCCGCGCTCCGCTGGGCGACTTGCTGACGGTACTTAGCGGCCTCCACGCCGTGGGCGGTGGCGGCGTTCAGGTGGTTCGTGCGTAAGAAGTAGTCGGTCAGCGGCACGACGACGTTGGCCTGGAGCAGGTACTGGTCAAGGATCTGAGGGAAGCCCACGTCGACCCCGAACAACGGTTGCCCCGGGGCAACCAGCCCAGGCTGGGTCGTCGCGACCAGCGTGCCCAGGCTCGACGAGCCCACCTCAGACAGCCGCGTGTAGCGCGCGGTCAACGCCACCCGCGGCAAGTAGCCGGCCGCGGCTTGATCGTCGTCCGCCTGGGCGCTGCGCAGCTCTGCGGCGCTCTGCTTTAGCTCACTGCTGCTCGCCACGGCCCGCGCTGAAGCCTGCTTGGCGGTGAGGCCGCCTGGTCTCGCGATACGCTGGCGCAGCGCTTGGTCAAAGCCAGCCGCCTGCTCGGCAGCGGCGCCACCTGGACTGGCCGCTGCCCGAGGCTCGCGCGCCGTGGCCTCCCCGGCAGGCGCTGGCTCCGCAGCTGGCTTGTCGGCAGCTGGCTGAGCCTCAGCGCCAGCGCTGATCAGCAACGCCGCGGCGCACACCAGCGCGCCGACACGCGCTCCGCCTGTGCCGCCTGCGGCGGCCCCCCTCATTCGCACACTGTGGGTCCCGAGTTCGTGTTTCATTTTTCTCCACCTTGGTCTGAATTTCCAGGGTCCACGCCCACCGCGGCTGGGCTTACTTCTCTTGGAGCCACCCCCTTAAAGAAGGCGCCGACCATCAGCTGTGCCAGCTCTTCTCCTTGCGGCATCGGGCCGAGCAGCGGCAAGTGAGCGTCGAGGATGGGCAGCATCACCTGCGGCACGACGCACACCGCGAACGCGCAGGTCATGACCAGCGCGAACGGCAGCGCGGGGTCGACTTTGCCTTCGCGCACCCCGCTGGCGATGGTGTCGATGACCAACGGCAGGTGCCCGCGCTGAAAGCGCGCGACCACCTGGGCGCGGCGCTCCGTCGAGGTCATCAGCTCGCGCAACACGATGCGTGAGACCTCACGCTCGTGCTCGTTCATGAAACTCACAAAGCTGCTGGCGCGCCGCAGCCGCTCCTCCACGTCCAGGCTCGGCGCGAGCGCCTCAGCCAGCCGCTCGAGCACGCCGACGTACGCATCTTCGACTACCGCAAGGAATAGATCATCCTTGGTCGGGAAGTAATAGTAGACCATGCCCACGTTGGTGCCCGCGCTGCGCGCGATGGCGCGGAGCGACGCGGCGTCGACGCCTTCGCGCAAGAACAGCTCATGTGCCGCGCGGATGATCCGCGGCTCAATGTCGCTTCTGGGTCGTGCCATTGGGCAGGCTTTCTCCTGGCGCAGCCAGGGTAAGGGCGACGCTCACGACAGCCGCCGATTGAAGACTACGAGCGCGGAGGTCGCGGTGACCAAGCCGATCACGGCCAGCGCCGCGACATAGGCAGAGATGTCCGCGAACACGGCGCCCTTCAAATAGATCCCCTTAGTGATCTCGATGAAGTGCCGCACGGGGTTGGCCCAGGTCAGGGTCTCGAGCCACGGCGGCATGTTGTCGACCGGGGTCACATAGCCCGACAGCACGACCGCCGGCATCACGAAGAAGAACACGCCAAGGAACGCTTGCTGCTGCGTGGTGCACAGGCTCGAGATGAACAAGCCGACGCCCACCAGCGCGGCGACGTACGCCGTCATGCACGCGTAGAGCAGCAGCAACGAACCCTGAAAGGGGATTCCATAGATAAAAACCCCAGCAGCCAAGATGACGCTGGCTTGTGCACAGGCGACCACCAGCGCGGGCACCGCCTTGCCGACGAAGATGTACGAGGGCGTCAGCGGGCTCACCAACAACTGGTCGAGGGTGCCTTCTTCGCGCTCGCGCGCCACGGACATCGCGGTCACGATCAGCGCGCTGATGGTGGTGATCATGGCGACCAGCGACGGCACGATGAAGCGAAAGTACTCGAGGTTGATGTTGTACCAGTGGCGCACCGCCAGGCCGCCGCGCGAGGCCACCGGCGCGCTGCTGACTTGCGCGCTGGCTTGCACGCCGGCGAGCACCTGCTGCACGTAGGACACGGCGATCTGCCCGGAGTTCGAGCGGCGCCCATCCAGGACCATCTGGATCGGCTCAGGCTTGCCGAGCTTCACGCTCTGAGAGAAGCTGGGGCTAAAGCGCAGCACCGCCAGCGCCTCTTGATTATCGATGACGGCGGTCATCTCGCGCTCGCTGTGGACTGAGATGATGCGGCTGAACGCGGGGGTTTGGGTCAGGCGCTGCACGATCTCGTGGGTGGTGGCCCCACCATCTTCGTCAAAGATGGCGAGCGTGTTGTTCTTGATCTCAAGGGTCGCCGCGAACGGAAACAGCACCAGCTGCAGGATGACCGGGATGATCAGCATGCGCAGGCTGAGCTTGTCGCCGACGATCGCTTGCAGTTCCTTGAGGATCAGCGCGCTTAGCCGAATCAGCGAGGGGCTCATTCGAGGCGCCTCCGCGTGATGAGGAACGTGAGGCCGATGAAGCCGACCGCCGACACGCCCAAGCCAAGCAGCGAGCGCTGCAGCACCGGCCACACATCCCCCGCCTGAAACAACGTCTGCATCCCCGTGACGAAGTAGCGCGCTGGCACGATATTCGTCGCCACGCGGATCGGCAGCGGCATGGAGCTGATCTCGAACACGAAGCCCGACAGCATGAGCGCGGGCAAGAACGCGACGTTCAGCGCCGCCTGAGCTGCGTTGAACTGATCGCGCAGCGCCGTCGAGAGCAGCAACCCAAGGCCGAGCGCGCTGCCCAGGAACGTGGCTCCGACCAACATCAGGGCGCTGATTGACCCCTTCAGCGGCACGCCGAACAGGTGGGTGGTGGCTCCAACGCAGATCAAGAACGCGGCCATCCCGAGCACGAAGTACGGGATGAACTTGCTGGTCAGCAGTTCAAAGCGCGTCACGCCGGCTGACAACAGCGCCTCCATGGTACCGCGCTCCCACTCGCGAGCGACCACCAGCGCCGTGAGCAACGCGCCGACCACCGTCATGATGATGGTGATCGAGCCAGGGAGCAGGAAGTTCCGGCTCTCAGTTGACGGGTTGAACCATGAGCGCGTCTCGAGCGACAGCCCGGCAGGCGGCGTGAGCCCCGCGCGCTTAGCCTCTTCACGCTGCCAGACCGCGAAGGCGCCGCTCACGTAGGCCGCGACGAAGCTCGCGGTGTTGGGCTCAGAGCCGTCGGTGATCAACTGCACCGTCGGCGTGGTCGCATCTCCACGCAGAAAACGCCGAGAGAAGTCCTCGCGGATGACGAGCATGCCGCGCAGCTTGCCGTTGCGCAGCTTGATCGCCATGTCCGCCTCGCTGTCGCCGACCTCGACCTGAAAGCTTGGAGAGTTGGACAGGGCCTGGGTGAGGCGCTGGGCCTCTGGAGAGCGATCTCCCTGCACCACGCCCAAATGCACCACAGAGGCGTCTAGGTTGATGCCATAGCCAAAGATGAACAGCAGCACCACGGGGAACACGAAGGCCATGAGCAACGTGCTCGGGTCACGCACGATCTGTAGCGTTTCCTTGCGGCTCAGGGCCAGCAGGCGACGGTAACGCTGGATCACGCGGGCTCCTCCACCAGCGAAATGAACGCCTCTTCCATCGTGGGGCTGGGGCGCTCGGGCGTGGCGGTCATCAGCTTCAGCTGATCGGGCGTCCCAGTCGCGACCATGCGCCCACGAGAGATCAGGCCGATGCGGTCGCAGTACTCAGCCTCGTCCATGAAGTGGGTGGTCACCAAGACGGTGACCCCACGCTCCACCACGCCGTTGATGTGGGTCCAGAACTCTCTGCGGGTCAGGGGATCGACCCCCGACGTCGGTTCATCGAGGAACAAGATCTCCGGACCATGAAGCAACGCGCAAGCCAGGGCGAGGCGCTGCTTGTGACCGAGCGGCAGCGACAAAGACTTTCGCCCCATCAACGGGCCGAGCTCAAACACCGAAGCCATGCGCGAGATCGCGCCGTCGCGCTTCGCCCCGGCGAGCGCGTAGGCCCCGGCGAAGAACTCGAGGTTCTGCTTGACCGTCAGGCTGCCGTACAGCGAGAACTTCTGCGCCATGTAGCCGAGGCGTTGGCGCGCTTCGCTGCGCCCGCGGCGCAGATCCACCCCCGCCACCTTGGCTTCGCCCGAGCTAGGCGCCACCAGCCCACACAACATCTTAAAGGTCGTGGATTTGCCCGCGCCGTTTGGCCCCAACAGGCCAAACACCTCGCCCCGCTTGACGGAGATCGATATCTCATCAGCCGCGCGGAAATCCCCATAGATCTTGGTCAGGTCTTGGGTCTCGATCACGATGGCGCCGTCCCGCGGACGCTCCTCCACCGCGCTCGAGAGCGCCGACTCAGCCGAGGCCACGCCGCCTAACAGATCGATGAACCCGTCTTCGAAGCGCGGCGCCGTCAGGGTCAGCGTCGCGTCCGCGTGGACCCCGTAGTGGGCGGGCTGCAGCGCAGCGCCCGGGCGCGCGATCAGGCGGACGCTGTCGCCCTGCACCACTCCATCCATGCTGGCAGGGTCGTGGCGCGCCTTGCGCAGCGCCACGCGCGGGGCCTGGCTCGGGTCATGCAACAAGAACACGCGGCCCCGCACGCGGTCGTGCAGCTCAGACGGCGCGCCTGCGAACAACACCTCACCTTCGTTGAGCAGCACGACGCGGTCACAGGCTTCTGCTTCATCAAGGTACGCGGTGCTCCAGACCACCGCGATGCCGCCCGCGATCAGCTCATGAACCATCCGCCACAGCTCACGCCGCGACACTGGGTCCACCCCCACCCCGGGTTCGTCGAGCAACAGCAACTTGGGTGTCCCGAGCAGGGTACAGGCCAAGCCGAGCTTCTGCTTCATCCCCCCGGAAAGACGCCCCGCTAGGCGCCCGGTAAAGCGCGCCAGATCGGTGAAGGCCAGCAAGCGCTCGAAGGTGTCTTGGCGTTGCTTGCCCCGCAGCCCCTTCAAGTCGGCGTAGAGCTGCAGGTTCTCGAGCACCGATAGGTCTTCGTACAGGCCGAATTTCTGCGGCATGTAGCCGATCAGGTCGCGGAGCTTGGCGGTCTCGCGACCTGGGTCAAAGCCGAGCACCATCGCCGCGCCCGAGGTCGGCAGCATCAGGCCCGCCAAGATGCGCAGCAGCGTGGTCTTGCCGGCGCCGTCGGGCCCTACCAGGCCGGTGACCAAGCCGGGTGAGACCTCGAGTGAGACGCCGTTCAGCGCAGGCTTGATCGCGTCAGCGAACTGCTTGACCACCTGGCTGACGGAGGCGACTACGTTGCCGCGTGGAGACTCAGTCAACCCCCACCCCCAGCCCGCAACTTGATGGTGACGGGCATCCCTTGGCGCAGGCCGCCGTCGTGCTCGGTCACGATCACCCGAAAGCGGTAGACCAGCGAGCTGCGCAGCTTTTCGGTCTCCACGTTCTTTGGCGTAAACTCAGCCTGAGCTGAGACATAGCCCACCTGTCCTACGTAGGGCTGGTCTCCTCGCGCGTCGGTGTAGACGCTGACCTGGGTGCCCGGCGGGATCTCCGCGATGGCTGTCTCACTAGCGTATCCGCGGATCCACACGGGATCCGTCACGGCGACGACCAAGGCCGGTGACCCCGGGCCCACCATGCTGCCCGGCTCAATCGCGCGCGTGACCAGCACACCTTGGGTCTCCGCGCGCAGCTCGGTGTCAGCCAGCGCTAGCTTCGCGCTGGCGAGGCCGGCCTCTGCCTGTTCGACCAGCGCCTGAGCCACCGCCAGATCTTCCGCCCGCGCTCCGTTGATCGTCTTGGCCACCACAGCCTTCGCCGCGCTGACCGCCGCGTGCGCCTGGGCGGCGCCGCTCTGAGCCTCGACCAAGGTCTGCTTGGTGGCGGCTCCCCCGTCGACGAGCTGTTCCACGCGGTTCAGGCTGTCGTTAGCGCGCAGCTGGGCTGCCTTGCGCTCGGCGAGCAGCGCGCGGGCTTGCCGCATGTCCTCGGGGCGCGACCCGGCCTTCACCAATTTTAGCTGGGCCTCGGCGACCCCCACCGCGGCTTGCGCTTGCGCCACCGCCAAGCGAAACGGCGCTTGATCGAGCTTGGCGATCACCTCACCCGCCTTGACCTGATCACCCTCGTGCTTGAGGACGCCCTCGACGCGCCCGCCGACGCGAAACGCCAGCGTCACGTCTCG
Organism: uncultured Polyangiaceae bacterium; assembly: GCA_964551615.1. GTDB lineage: Bacteria > Myxococcota_A > Polyangia > Polyangiales > Polyangiaceae > JAHBVY01. The sequence continues at coordinate 15,212 of CAZKDY010000037.1, read as the reverse complement.
AATGTCTACGTTGCCGTAAAACGTGACCTGCTGCGCCGGTGGAGCGCGGTACTTGAACCAATAGACGCCACCCCCGACTAAGCCACCGACCACGACCAGAACCATTGCCAAGCGCTTGAGCTTGCTGGGTTGAGCTTCCGACATGCTGCGTCCCTACAGGTGCGGCGCTCTAGAGCCTGAGTTGACTAGAGCGCGCTGCCGAGCGCCGACCTACCAGCCAGCGCCATTCTTTAACATGCGACTGACAATAATTGGGATGAAGCCATATGCAAGGCATTCTTGAAGTATTTGAGTTCCGTTCGTCCGCCTCAAACCCGGTCTCGAGGCCGGCAGCAGCCAGGGCTTACCGGCCAACGGGCCGGGCATTCAACGCCCTGAGAGTTCGCCCGGACCCGAGGTTCGGGGGTGGAGGGGGCGCGGCGTACGTTCAGCCTCGCGAGGCTCCCAACACGCGCTCCCGCCCTCGGCCAGCGTCGCGCGGCGCGGGCGACCGACCGGTGGTCGCCTCGCATCAGCAATTGCCACGCGGAACCAGTTCTAGGCTAAGCAGCGCCGCGAACCAGGGCCCGGTCTCAAGCGCGTCGTGCGCTGCTTTATCCCGGCGGCGTTGTGGCTTAGCATCGACGCATGTCTCGCATCGAATGGACCGCGCTCCTGATCGGCAGCTTGTGCCTCGTGGGCTGTGGTGATGACGGCTCAGGCGGCTCTGGCAACGGCGGCTCAGCCAATGGCGGCTCAGGCAACGCTGGCGCTGGGAACTCCGGGGGCAACACGGGCGGCTCAGGCGGGGCCAGCAACGCAGGCTCAACCAGCGGCGGCTCAGGCGGGACCAGCAACGCAGGCTCAACCAGCGGCGGCGCAAGCAGCGGCGGCGCGGCGGGCGCCGCCAGCGTCGAGGTGTGTACCCTCGGCTGCAGCGCCGCCGCCGACTGCGTGACCAACCAGTTCGAGGTGTACGACGCCAGCCACTACAGCTGCGACGTCGATCATTGCGTCTACAACGGTTGCCGCACGGATGCTGAGTGCGCAGGCTTGCTCCCCAGCTACGTGTGCCGCGACCAAGGCGCTGGCGTCGCGCTGTGCGTGGCCGGCTGCAGCCAAGCCAGCGATTGCGGCTCGGGCACGCCATGGGACGACGCGGACAACTACGTGTGCGACAACGGGGGCTGCAAGAACACGGGCTGTAACTCCCAGGCTGAGTGCGACGCCCTGGGCGCGCAAGTCAACAAGCCCTACCGCTGCGCGGCCATCAACGGCCAGCTCTCAGTGTGTGTGCCAGGCTGCGATCGCGCCGCGGACTGCCCCTCGGCGGACTACACGTGTGAAGCTCAGACTTGCCAGTACGTGGGCTGCAGGTCAGACGCCGCGTGCGCCGTGCAGCTCAGCGACAGCCGCTACGTGTGCCGCTAGAGCGACAAGCGGCTTGAATCTCTGTCGCTGTAGCTGGGTGGCCAGCAGCGACGGCGAAACGATGGCTGTGGACGGATGATGCTGGGCTGGATGACGTCGGCGTTGGAGGACAGCGGACCGCGTGGCCTTGCAGCGCAGCTCCCCACCCCCACAAAAGAACGGCGCCACTCGTGGGGTGCGAGTGACGCGCTGGGGTGCTCTTGATCCGGGTGCTCCACGCGGGGGCGGGATGGTTTGCTGATTGAATTTTCCGTGTGGTTTTTTAGCAGGGAGGCTGGACGCAGCTGTTAGCTGGCGGACTTGTGGTCGCAGTCGCCTCGCTTGCCCTTACCCTCACCGCGCTTGCCCTTGCCCTCGCCGCGCTTGGCCTTGCGGTCAGCCATACGTTGCTTGAGCTCTGCTTTGGTGACGGCGTTGTCCGCGTTGGTGTCGGCCTTGCTCAGGCGCTTCCACTTGCGGGCGGGGACTTCGCTGGCGGTGAGCTTGCCGTCGGCGTTGGCGTCGTGCTTCTTAAAGATCATCTCGATGCGCTGCTCGGGGGTGTGCTTGGCTTTGCCTTCACCCTTCCCTTTGGCGCTGGCCAGGGCGCTCACGCCAGCGACAGAAGCGAACATTAGAACGGAGAGGGCGATGATACGGCTCGTACGGATCATGGTCGGAGAGTCCTTTGTGAGAGTGTGAGGGGGTCGAACGGGGGCACAAGCCGCGCCCCAGGGCCGTGTTAATCAGCTGGTTTGCCTGGGCTGCGCGCGCGACTCGGCGGAAGCGCGAGTGCGCGACGTATGGCTGCGCGCTGCCTTCACCGAGCCCAGGCAAGCGCGGATGGTCGCTATGGTGCCTACCCAGAGCGCGGCTCGGGTATACACACAGAGCTGATGCTGGAACGTCTGATCGCGTTTGGTTCGCTGCCGCTGTTAGTGGTGGCGCTGCTCGCCGCAGGGCTGGGAGTGCCGCTCCCCGAAGACGTGGTGTTGCTGGCTGCAGGCGTGGTCAGCCACCGCGCGGCGCTGCCCTGGTGGGTGGTCTTGGTGACGCTGTACGTGAGCGTGCTGGGCTCTGACAGCATCCTGTACGTTATGGCCCGGCGCTTCGGCGAACCGCTGCTGGCACGCAGGCCGCTGCGCTGGTTGGTCACTCCTCGGCGGCGAGGGCAGGTCCAGACGCTGTTAGCGCGCCACGGCGGGCGAGCCGTCTTCCTCGGCCGCCACCTCGGTGGCCTGCGCACCATCGTGTTCGCCCTAGCGGCCATCGAGGGCGTGCCCTTCGTGACCTTCTTGCTCTGGGACGCGCTCGCCGCGCTGATCACCGTGCCCAGCGTCTTCGGTCTGGGGTACTTGTTCTCCGCCCACGTCGCCGCTGTTGAAGCAGGCATGGCGCGAACCGAACACTGGCTGATGGCGCTCGGCGGCCTGATCGCGCTTGGCGGCTATGTCGTGTGGTCCAAGAAGCACCGAGCAGCGCTGGCCGAGTCAGCGACGCCGCCAGCGCCGTAGATTGCCCCGCGGTATTTGTTGGAGAGGCTGGCGGGGCCGGGGGTGGCCGACCCGGGTTGGGTGGTGGGCCAGGCTCCTGAGCGAACACCCAGAGCAAGCGAGCACTTTCAGGTACTTGCGGCGCTCGGGCTTGACTCCGGGCGCCGCCGTCCTAGTCTACGGGACCTGCCCAAAGCAGGTCGCCATGGGGGCGATCGGTTTCGACGTGGGGATAGAAGGATGATCTGCGTGTGATGGCGCCCGCCCCATCTCTAAGCGGGCCGTTACTAATTGCAAACGACAACGCAATCGCTCTAGCAGCGTAAAGAACTGCTTAGCCGTCCGAGGGTGAGATTGTCTTGGTAACCTAAGGGCGTCACCACAAAGGCTGGGTTTCGTGAGAGGGCTCTCGATAACGAAACTGAGATCAGTGAGGGCTAGGTCGTGACCGAATTCACGAACCTTGTCTCAGAGGTTCTGAGGCTACGCACGTGAACGAAGGTTATCTGGAAGCCTTGCGGACCGGGGTTCGATTCCCCGCGCCTCCACTCTAGTCGGAGGCCCCATTCGGGGGCCTCCTCCACAACCGCGGGGAAGTGTTTCCTCGGCCCGCCTCGCCAGCGAGGCGGGGCCCCGCGCCTCCACTCTAGTCGGAGGCCCCATTCGGGGGCCTCCTCCACAACCGC
>CAZKDY010000037.1:0-11544 GCA_964551615.1 uncultured Polyangiaceae bacterium | reverse complement strand
CTCGGCCCGCCTCGCCAGCGAGGCGGGGCCCCGCGCCTCCACTCTAGTCGGAGGCACTGCCGATCCCGCGCTCCGCCAGCAGCGCCAGGGCCTCGCTGTCTTGCTTGCGCGTCGCCTTGCGGCTCGGGCCCTTTTCTAGTTGATCCAGGCGGTCGAGCAGCGCGCGGATCCCGAGCAGCGCCTCGGCCCCGGTGGCAGGATGCAGGCCCTGAAGCAAGAACTCATGCTGCGCTGGAAAGCGCCGCTTCAGCGTCGCCGACAGGATCTTGAAGCCTGGCTCGTCCCAGGCATCCAGCTCGGCAGCTCAGCGCCTGGTCATTTCAGAAATCCGAGGTGGCGACGAATCTGGAGGAACACGTCCGGTGGGCATCGGAACGCCGTAACTCGAATAACCAGATCCGGCGACACGCGCTCAAGCTGCTCGTAGAAGTACGTCGCCTTGGTTAGGCCCATTGCCTTCCACGCCGCCGCCAACATGGGCAGCGACCAAGCGAAGCGCGTTCTGCGCGGCTGCCGCGAACTCTTGGGCTACTTCGTTGACCACCGACGCGGGCAGTGCCCCGGGGTGCTTGATGGCGAATCCAAGAGCAAACATCGCCGGGGTAAAACGCCGTGCAGAGAGCACCGCCGAGGCGAGCTCCGTCGGCGTGTCTAAGTCATAGACGTGCTCGAGGAGGTCCGCGTCATGCGCCCGGAAATCCGTGCCCAGCTTCGCCAATTTCTGCCCCATCTCCTCCTGGGGAAGAAGCTTCTCGAGTTCTGCCATGTACGCCGACGCCATCTCGATTTGAGCGGTCGCGATCCGCCCAAGTGAGTGCCCCCAGCCAGCACGAGCTGGCACGGCGCGCGCGATACGCACAAGCCAACGATTGGTGCTGATCGCAGCGACCTCTGCGATACCGAGCAGCACGCTCTCATCCAGGTCGTCGAGCACAAAGCGTTCCCGCGTAGCGCCCTAGTCTGCCCCTCGCGAGTCCGTCATGAGTTGCCCCCAGTGTAGCTCTTCCGCAGGCAGAAGAAACGCACTGTGTGGTCCGTCTTGCAACGCGGGCGTGACGTTAGTCCTGGGCTGGATGTGCGGTAGTTCACGACCACTTCGATGGCGGGCTTCAGGTCGTTCCACGGCAGCGCCAGGTCGACGCGCTGGCGAAAGCGCCGGGCGCCGGCCGTACTCCTACACCGTGCGGTAACGCACATACATCACACCGTTCCCAACTCGGCGTTCTTCGAGGAGCTCGAGGTTAATGCGCACATCGGCCGGCAACGCCGGCTTGGCGCCGCCTAGGATGACGGGCCAGATGAACAGATGGCACTCGTCGATCAGGCCAGCCTTGAACGCCTGTGCCGCGAGGTGCGGACCTCCGACCAGGAGATCGTGCTTGGACACGGCCTTGAGATCGCGCACCGCGTCGGGGTCGAACTGGCGTTCAAGCCGCGTCTTCGCGGTGGGCACCGCGTCCAGGGTCTTGGAGTAGACGACCTTATGGGGCGCTTGCCAGACGCTGGCGAACTCCCGCGTGAGCTCCGACCGTACGGCTAACGCTGGGTCGGTCTCCCACAGGGCCATCGTCTGGTACATGCGCCGCCCATAGAGGTAAGTGCCCGCGGACCGCATGATCCCCGCGATGAGCACGAACACGTCCTCATCCGGTGGAGCCCAGTTGAAGCCACCGCCCGCGTCTTCGGTCCATCCATCCACAGACATGTTCGAGGCGTAGATCAGCTTGGCCATTACCGCTCCTTGCGACGAGGAAGAGTCAGCGCTCCGCCGAGACCGTCCCACAGGCACGCACCACGTCCAAGTAGGATCGAGCCTCCGGCAACAGGCCACCAGCCGCTCCAGGGCCACCAGCGTGAAGCAGAGCCGCCCCTCGCTCAGCTGGTAGCGCTGTGCGCTCAGCTGGTAGCGCTGTGCGCTCAGCTGATATTCTACCCGCACGGATACCCGCATCCCGCGCTTACAGCGCCGCCCCTCCACCCGATGATCTGCGGCTAAGCGGGCGCCCTGGGTGACAGATGGCGAATGCGCGTTTGGTGTATACTCTTAAAATGTCTGCGGCGGCTCAGCTTGAACAGGTGTACCGCGACCTGCCCAGCGTCCCGTTCGCCTCCCAAAATTCGATGAAGTGGCTCCCTCCCGCACCGTCGTCGGCGCGACCAGCTGCTCGGGCCCGCGCGCCTCGCGCTGCCCTACGGCAAACGTTAACGCCACCCCCCCATCGGAGCTGGCCCGGTGTCGTCCCACGGGGCGTCACCGCCTACGCGGGGAACCTCCGCGACCTGTGCCGCGCAATAGCTGGACGGGGCAGACGCATACGGTTTTGATTGTACTACAGCAGCGAAGTCTGGCACTATCTCGAGTATGTTCTGGAACGTTGGTGACGCCACAGCATGCGCTCACCGCCGCCATTGTGCACGCGCTGCGTGGTCGAGTTGCAACAACGGCTGGGCCCAGGGCCTCGTCGAAGCTACAGCAGTCGCATTGCTCGGCCGAAACCGCGCTTCGAACTCGCTGTGGTGCGCCTCTCACACTTCAAGGAGTGGCGCTTCAGCGCGCCGGGCTGGACCATGAACGAGGCGATGACTCTGGACGCGCAGCACGTCTACGTCGGCCTTGGCATCTGCTCGGAGCCTACCAGTTCCGTGCGGAAATCACTGCGCATCGCCCTGAGTCAGTTGGACAGCGTCAGTACGGACTTGTCCTTGGCCGCGGCGCAGGGGAGCGAATGATGCCCTCCCCTCCCCGAACGCGCGGGCAGGGCTCGCTGTCCACCGTGACGATGCTGCTGATCGCGGTGTTGATCGCCGCCGGGGGCGAAGGCGGCTGCTCGTCCCAGGCCTGTACGCTGGCGGACTGCCAAGATGGCGTCACGGCGACGTTGAGCACGCCGCTGAGCGCGAGCGAAAATTTTTTGGTCAGCATTTCCACGCCAGAGGGCGAGTACGAGCGGACGGTCACTCCGGACACTGTCCGCAACCCCTTCCTGGAGATCAGCGTTGAAGTTGAGGACGGGTTGCTCCGCGCGGTGCGCTTGAACGGCCACACCCCGTCCAGCGTGGTGGTTCGAATCGAACGAGACGGCCAAGTCGTGTTCAACGCAGCCAGCGATCGCATCAGCTATGGCCACTCCTACCCGAACGGCGCTGACTGCGACTCTGGGTGTCGTGTCGCTCACATCAAGCTGTAGTCGCCGCGCGCGCTGTCTGGAGACGCTGCTCGTGGGGTTGGGGACACCGCTGCCTAAAGACGCGCACCACCTGCTCGAGCTGTTAGCCGAGCTGAACACGGCGTTGAATCGCGCCTGTCCAGCCGCGCTTCAAGCGCTGCTGTCAAGCATCAAAGGTTCTGGAAAAGCCGCGAAGGCCGCCGCGCGGATCTCAAAACAGCCAGGGAGTCTCGCGCTGCCCGCCGCCGTCGCCGCCCAGCTGTCGCGAGCGCGTATCGAGCGCGTGCAGCGCTGGGCGAGCGCGCCTGTGCAGTAAACTAAACCGCACGGCAGCCGGCCGCGAGCGACCTGCCGACGCGCCCAAGAGTCTTGGCCAGCGTGGCCCCTTTGACGCGGCGCGACAGACACTGGGTCTCAATGTGGAAGCGAGGCACGACGAGCTTCAGCGCGAGCAGCGCTTCACGCAGCTCGTGGAGGGTCCAGCGATTGAGAGCGGCGAACGCCGGACAACGATCTGACGCGCCACAACGCAGAGCCCGCCCACCCCCCAAGCGACCGGAACCTTGCGGAAACGGCTACGCTGGGCTCACCGCACCCAGAGTAGACCGAGCGACAGGGCCAGGGTGGGCTCAAGCCGATGGTGATTGCCACGTTGTCATCGCGCCCGGGCCAGCTTCCTGCGGCGCCGCCGGTGCGTGAACGCGAACAGCGCGAGGAGCGCGAACGAGGGGCCGCCGGCCCCGCCCCGCCGGCCGAGGGTGTGGCAGCCGCATCCCGCGTCGGCACCGCTGGCGTCTCCGCCCGAGTCGCTCCCACCGCCCGCATCGTCTCCGCCGCCTGCGCCGACTGCGCCCCCTGCAGCTGCGCCGCCTGCGCCTGCAGTTGCGCCGCCTGCAGCTGCGCCGCCTACGCCTACACCGCCGGCCCCGCCTGCGCCTAAACCGCCTGCGCCTGCGCCTGCACCGCCCGAGCCGCCTGTGCCTGCGCCGCCTACACCACCCGCGCCTGCACCGCTTGCGCCTGCACTGCCTGCGTCGGGGCTCGTCGTCCCGTCGCAGGTCGAAATCTGGGAGACCATGATCCCGCCGAGGCCCGCGCCGAGGCAACCGCTGGCCGAGGAGCACAAGACCCCGGTGTTGATAGAGGTGCGATCGAACCCACCAACCGCGGGGACCTTTTCACGTGACGAAGAGCATACGGCGAAAGCTGCGCGACAAGAAGCGGAAGATCACTCGGCAGCTTAAGCCATTCATCGGCGGTACGGCGCCCCGTGGAAACCCACCGAGGCGACCAGACGGCATCAGCTTGGGCGATTGTCGCTGGCTCACCGCCCTGATGGTGCGAGCCGGCCTCCGGCCCCTAGGCGACTACAACGAGGGCTTCGACGACTAATCCGCGCGGCATTTTCAATCCAGTTTAACAGAGGCCGCGACGCCGCGAGCTGGTGAAGGTCTCCACGAGATCCGAGTTCTTGTGCTTCCATGCGGGAGCAAAACACCGAACACGCACGTGCGTGCTCATCCACCGAACTGGATCTGCGCCTCGTGCGAGCTTGAGTAGGCGCTCGCCATCTCGTACGCAGGCGTCGAAAATCGCTCCGCGGTAAGTCGCACGTTCGCGCCGAGCTCATCGCCAGCCATCCGCACGATCTCGATGACGCCGATACGCCCAGCCGCGCCCTCTTGGTAGAGCGGCGCTTGCGAAACCAGCGCGAGGTCGGACTGAGGGTCTTCGGTGCCCTGCAGGAAGGCGACCCATCGGTAGGGTGCCCGCGCCGTCAGCAGGCGCGGCGCGGCGGCGAGTGCGGCGGCGGCGCTACGCTTGATCTCGACGAGGTGCGCATCCCAGCTGATATTCTACCCGCACGGATACGTTGGTCGCAAGCTTACAGCGCCGCCCCTCCACCCGATGATCTGCGCCTAAGCGGGCGCCCTGGGTGACAGATCGCGAATGCGCGTTTGGTGTATACTCTTAAAATGCCTGCGGCGGCTCAGCTTGAACACGTGTACCGCTACCCGTTTGCCTCCCACGTGGAGCCGGGCTGGGGCCTGCGTTTGGCGACCTGTGGGACGACGGCTGACGCCGCGGCGACCCCCTACTTCTTCGACGGCAAGCTGCAGCACCCAGAAGAGTTCTCGAAGATGCTGCTGCTCCTGTCGGACGTCGTGCGCAGCCGCTTCTACCTCCCGGGGGCCATGCGCCAACTTGATCCGGTGGTGACCTGCTCCGACCGCGTGGTACGTTTTGAAGGCTTCAGCTCGTGCTGCGGCGTCTATGTGCGGATCGACGCGGAGGGTGACGCGTTTGCGCACGGACTGAGGGGACGCGGCACGACCAACGTGGACTTCAACTCGCCCATGCGGGCTGCCCTCGGCCGCATCCGCGCCAGCGAAGACGTGAGCCTGGCGGTCGGCGCCGACGAGGTGAAGCTCACGCGGGCCAGCGGCGGCGTGGTCGAGAAGCAGGTGAAGCTGCCCGTGCGCTGGCTGAAGGGCTTCATGGAGGTGCAGGCGTATCAGGCCCGGCTACGGCACCAATTCGCGGTTGACGGCGTGACGCTGCGGCGCTTTTTGAGGACCCTGCCGAAGGGCGGCGGCCCGAAGCGGCGGGCGTTTGTGGTTCCGTCGGGTAACGAGCTGCGGCTGACACAGCGCGAGACCAAAGCAGGAGTCCCCGTCATGGGCACGGACCGCCTGAGCGTGCTGGCTTCGATCTTGGGGCCCAACCAACAGGTCAACGTGTGGCTCGACGCGGAGACCGGCGTCAGCGGCTGGGAGGTCAGCGGAGCGGCAACCCGCGCCCTGGTGCTGCTGAGCCCCGAGGTGTACCGGGGCTTCTCCGGCGAAGGTCAAGGGCTGAGCCAGCTCGCCAGCGTGCGCTGGGAGGGCGTGCTCCCACTGGTCCGCGCGCGGCTCAAGTGGCAATCGGAGCTGGACGCGCGAGCCCTCGCGGCAGAGCTTGCGCAGAGCGAAGCGGAGATCACGGCGGCGCTGGCCGTGCTGGCGAGTCGCGGGCTAGTCGGGTTTGACGCGGCGCGGGGCGTGTATTTTCACCGCGAGCTGCCGTTTGATCTGACGCAGATCGAGCAGCTGCAACCACGCCTGAAGGCAGCGCGCGCGCTGGTGGCTGACGACAAGGTGCGCCTGAACCCCGAGCGCCTAGACCCCGAACGCCTAGACCCCGAGCGCCGCGAGGCCGTCGTGCAGGGGACGGACGTGGAGCACGTAGTGCGGCTCTTGGACGCGGGGGATCGCTGCACGTGCCGTTGGTTCTCTAAGCACCAGGGTCAGCGCGGGCCTTGCAAGCACATTCTTGCCGCACGGATTCTAGTTGACGGGGACGACGCCGAACACTAGTGGCAGTGGCTTATGGGCAGTGAGCACAGAGATCCGTGGCTTCAAGAGCTGCTCGAAGGGCCGACCGAGCCGTCGGACCAGTGGCTCGACAGCCGGGGCGCTGAGGTGGAGGCGGCGATGGGGCGCGAGCTCTACTTGAAGCTCAAGGCAGGGCAAAACGGCGCGGTGGACGCGGTGCTGAAGGCTCGCGGCGCGGACGTCGCGGCGCTCTTACTCAGGCTGCCCGCCGAACGCTTCGTGAACGCGCTGCGCTTCGTCCCGCTGCCCGAGCTCGCGCGTGAGCTCGGGAAGGTCGACAGCGCCCAGCGGCGCACGCTGAGCAAGATCGTAGACAGGGAGCTCAAAGACACCTCTGGGGGCGCGCGGCTCGGCCTGGCCGCCTGCGCCTTGTGCGGCCTGGGCGCGGTGAAGCGCGTCATCGCCTGGGAGTGGCACGAGCGCTTCCTAGAGGAAGCAGTCTTTGAGGTGCTCTCGACGCGGAGGCCCGACTGGCTTGAGAAGTGGCTAGAGCACGAGCTGAAGAGCCGCGGCTATTGTCTGTTTGGCGTGATCCGGCGGCTGATCCGGGCTGGCGTGTGCGAGCAGCCGACCTCGGAGAGCTACTACGCCGCGCTGGTCCGTGCGTGCTGCGCGTCTGGGGCGCCCAAGACGTCGCTGCTCGACGTCCTCCGCGCGGATCCCGAGTTGATCGACCACGCCTTGCAGGCGTTTGAGCTCGACCCGGCTGACGGCACGCTCTACGAGTGGGCCCCCGCCTACTTCAACGCAGAACAAGCCCAGCTCGCCTCCTGGGGCCACGCCTTCACGACGCTGGTGCGAGAGGGACGGCTCGGGCGCGAGCGGCTCATGGACGCCGCGCTGAGCACGCTGCGCGCCCGCGTTCAGCTGCGCGGCACCGCCTTCTACCTGAGGCTGCTCGACGAGCTCGCCCTCAGCGAGGCAGAGCTTGCGAGCCGCGGCTCGGACTACCTGGACCTACTCACGCACCCGATCAGCGCGGTGGTGAAGCACGCGCTCGGCGCCCTCGCCACGCTGATCAAGGCGGGCCGCGCAGGCGAGCCCTACGTGAGCGCGCTGGCCTCGGTGTTTGAGGCAGAGCCGAAGGGCAACGCCCTCGCGGCGCTTCGGCTGCTGCGCGCCCTCGGCAAGCAGCAGCCCGCGCTGCGCCCCGACATCGCCGTCGCCGCGGCACACGGCCTTCAGCACGCAAACCCCGACGTGCAAGACAAGTCCCTGGCGCTGCTGGAGGAGTCCTGGGACGGCGCGGCGCAAGGGCCCCTTGCGGTCGCCCGCGGCTACGCGGCGCTGGTGGCCGCGACGAACCGCGCTCGCCTGGAGGCGCTGCTCGGCGCCCCGGGCGATCCGCCCGGCGACGCCGACTTGGCCGACGCGCTCGCGCAGCTCTTCGGGCAGGCGCGCGAGCTACCATCAGACCTCGCGGAACTCGCTGACTTACCGAGCTTGATCGCCGCGTGCGAGGCCGGGACCGCGCCGCAGGCCTACCAACCCCGGGCACAGCACGCCCCTCGCCTATACGCAGCAGCGCGGGTGCAGCCCATAGGCAGCCAGGACGAGCTGATTGACGCCCTGCTGGCCGTCATGGAGGACCGCGAAGACGCGGTAGCGTTCGAGCGCTGCCTCGACGGCATCAGCCGCCACGCGGGCACGCGACCGGCGGACTTTGAGACGCGCACGGCGGCCCTGCTAGCGCGCGCGGCCGGCGAGCACGAGAGCCGGCGGGTCCGCGATCTGGCGGCGCTGATTTGCTGTTGGATCCGGCGCGAGCCGAAGCCTCGGACGAGCACGCGGTACGATGACTGGTTCGACGTCTTCTTCGCCCTGCGCACCACAGAGATCGCCCAGCGAGCCAAAGACAACATCCACGCGGCAACCCTGAGCCTCCCGACGCACAGCCAAGGCTGGGTCGCGCCGAGCGCGCTGGTCGAGCGCGTGCGGGCGGCGCAGCGCGACGACATCAGGTTCATGCAAGCTGACTTCGTCCAGGCGCTGCTGCGCCTCGCGCCAGATGGGCGTCAGGCGGCCCTCAGCGCCGCCGCAGATCTGCAGGGCGAGATGGGCAGCGCGCTGCGCTACGCCCTGGGCGCGGAGTTCGCGGGGGTCGGCAGCCACCCCCACTACTGGGCGGCAGCCGCAAGGGCGAGGCACGTGGCCGGTCCGGCGCCGGAGCTTGCTCACAGCGCGGCCGACGCGGGCCCGTTCGGCGCGTTCGCGGTCGAGTACGACTGGGAGCTCCGCCCGTCCAAGCATTGGGCGGCAGCCCAGGATGAGCACCGCTTGAGGTTGGCGGTCCGGCCTGCGCCCGAACAGTTCCCTGGGGAGGCGTACTTCCCTGCCACCACCGCCCTGAGAGACGTCACCCGGCGCCCCAACTACTTCGCCATCACGCCCCTCGAGGCGCGGCTCTACAGCATGGCCTGGCCCATGCTACCCGAGTCCGCGTTCTGGCTGGGCGCTCACGCCATCAGCGATCGCCTCTTCAGACCCGCCTCCAGCTACATGGCGACGTCGGCCTTCCTCGAGCCCCTGTTCGACCCCGATCTGCCATTCCTTGAGCCCGCTCAGGTCTGCGTCGCCCTCGCGCTGATCGCCCAAGACGCAGACGCGCGCACGACGGCCGCCGACGTGGCCACCACGCTGATGGAAGACGGACGTTGCGACGGCAGCGAGCTCGGCGCGGTCCTCGCCCGCATGCGCGGCACCACCGACGGCGTGCGACTAGGCCGCGTCGCCGAGAGCCTCTCGCGCGTTCAAGTGGCCGGCCCCGCTCAGCAGTGGGCGTGCGCGCGCTGCCTGGAGACGCTGCTCGTGGGGTTGGGGACACCGCTGCCCAAAGACGCGCACCACCTGCTCGAGCTGTTAGCCGAGCTGAACACGGCGTTGAACCGGCCCTGTCCAGCCGCGCTTGAAGGGCTGCTGTCAAGCATCAAAGGTGCTGGAAAAGCCGCTAAGGCCGCCGCACGGATCCTAAAACAGCCAGGCAGTCTCGCGCTGCCCGCCGCCGTCGCCACCCAGCTGTTGCGAGCGCGCATCGACCGCGTGCAGCGCTGGGCGAGCGCGCCTGTGCAGTGAATTGAACCGTGCGGCAACGGGCTGCGAGCGACCCGCCGTCCAGAAGGGCTCTACCCATCAGGATTCCACCGGCTGGGTCGCTAGCCACGTGGCCGTCGGCGGGCACCGCGTTCGTACACGCGCAACGCGGTCAGCCAGCTCCGCAAGCTTCGCGGCGATCAGATCACGGTCGACCACGGCCCAGGCCTTTCTCTTGCACCCGAGACAGCCATGCGTCGCGCATCCGCGCGTAGCATGGGCCATCCGTCTCGAGCGTCGCTAGCGTGCGAGATCTCCAGAGCGCGCCAGCACCCGTCGCTCCTTCGTGGACGACGATGCCATCGCGGACCAGCCCGCGAAGAAGTGGAATACCCGCATCCTCGAGCCGTACTACGTCGACGTCACGGCCCACTGCCTCAGCGGAGAGTGCGCAAAGCTCGAGCATGTCCGAGCCCGGGGCGTCGATGGCGAGGTCCACGTCCGAATTGGGACCCGCGGTCCCTCGGGCTTCAGAGCCGAAAAGAAGAGCGAGACGAACGTCGGTCCGTCCCGCAAGGGCTCTGGCTATCTGCTCCGCTGACGTCGGTGCCCTTGGCATGCTGGCGGGGAGGGCTCAGGAGCGCAGCTAGACCCGAACTGACAGAGCGCGACTCTCGGTTGGTGGGTTTTAGCAGTTCGAAAGCCCTACGCGCCATGCAACAAGACGCACATGGGCAGCTAAACTGACTAGCGCGCAACCGTTAGTCGCGGAGCCCCGTGAACGCTCCCCCAAGTCTGGATCGACTTTCCGCCCGTAAAATATTAGTGCTGTGCGGATACATAGATACCCTCGCCCAATGCCTTGACAGCTTCGAAGACAAGAGTGATTCGATAAAGCACGGCTCTAAGCCGCGTCTCTGCTCCCCAAAATTTCTTTGGTTCCCTTCGGTAGCGGCGCGAGCCTGCGCAGCCGAAAACCCTACTTGCGGCTGTAGACCATCACACCGCCCTTTGCATCGCTGCACTCTAGCGAGCTGCCCGCCAGGTTGCAGGTGTTCACCTCAGGTGAGGGCTGCGTGAAGGTCAAGGTCACGGTGCTGCCTGCTAGGATCCAGCTACCCGCCATGGGCTGCGGTACCGGCGGGGTTTGATCCAGGCGGATACTCGTGGAGCCCGACATGGTGCTACCCTCCGCCAGCGTCATATCGACGGTCATGGCCGACAGCAAGCCCATGCCCATGCGCTGAAGCGCTCTCTCGTTCTCAGGCAACGTGGCGCTCTTCTTCTCCCACGCCGCCTTCGTGGCGTCGACGTCCAGCTGGTAGCTGCCGGGGGGCGGCGCCGTGACGTCGGACTTACAAGCCAGCAGCGCGAACAACACCAGCAGGCAACTCAGCGCCGTCGCCCCAAACCCAATAGGTGTACTCGCTTCCGCGTGGTTGTTAGTCATGTCCCGGATTGGAGCACGCGCTCACAAACCTGTCAACGGTAAGCGTCGCCTCGTGGCGCCGCCAGACCTGGGGCGCCCCCGGGCGCGGGCGCAGGCTAGTGACCCGGCTTGGAAACGACGGCGTGTCCGCCTTGGACGCTCTCAAGACCACACACACGCGAGCTCGATATCACCACTAAAACCGTACGGCAAGAAGCATCGCGGGGGCCCAACGTCGAATTGGAGCGGGGGTTTGGGGTGGAGGGCACCCCGCCCTATGGCGCCGCGTGCTCACGACTCAGCGCGCTGCCCGGCGCCCTACTCCGCTTCCAACCGCACCAACACCGGTAGCGAATTCTGACCAAGCGGCGCCGCGTCCTGAGCGCGAGCGCGCTCGAGCGGCCAGCAGGACACCGTGCACGCGGGGAGCTCCCGCTGACAACGCATCGCCGCCAAGCGCCGCAGCCGTATCGCGCCTCCCCTCCACCCCAGGGCGAAAGCATCATCTGACACGTAGGTCCATTCCCCACTCCATGATGCGCTC
>CAZKDY010000036.1:72931-77877 GCA_964551615.1 uncultured Polyangiaceae bacterium | reverse complement strand
AGGTGGGCGAGGAGCGTCCAGTGCACGACGCCATCACCTACCTGGAAAACAATGCCGCTCCGCCCCTTCACGCGCCTTCTCCACCAGGCCGCGGATCTCGTCAGCCAGGCGACCCTGCCCTTTGCGAGCCGCATGCGCGGCGATCTGCATGGCAATCGTCAAGAATTGCTGCTTGTCGCCGTCCACCTGGCTCTCGATGAGCGCCTTGATCTGTGCTGCCGTAGCCATGGTT
Source organism: uncultured Polyangiaceae bacterium (assembly GCA_964551615.1). Taxonomy (GTDB): domain Bacteria; phylum Myxococcota_A; class Polyangia; order Polyangiales; family Polyangiaceae; genus JAHBVY01. Next base: position 77,645 of record CAZKDY010000036.1, on the reverse strand, counting down.
CCCGCCTGAAGCGTAGGATAGCTCAGACCAGCTCAAGCGGGGTAGCTCTCTACCGAGCTGCCATTATTTGTCAGGGGTTGGGAGATTGAGCCGCGCAGGAGATCCTCCGGGATATGTCGTGAGGTCAAACGGCGGGTGCTCGTCTCAAGGCGCTCACCCGAGCGCACTCAGAGGCAGCCCCGCGCCCCTGGCACGTGGCTCGGTGAAGTACTCGCCGAGATCGGCTGGGCTGGCTGACCTCCAGGCGCTCGTGACTCTGCCGAGTCTCCGAGAACCTGCGGAAGAAGCTCGACGAACAGCCAGTGACGGTGGCGCAACGCTTCGCCGAACAGAAGAAGGGCTGGATCGAGGACGTTGCCAAGCTCATCGACAACATGGAGGATTGGCTCAAGCCCTTGGTCGATGAGCGCACCGTCCGGCTCGAACGGCGGGCAGTCGAACTCGATGAACCCGACACCGGACCGTACTCCGTGGACGCCCTCACCATCCATCTGGGCGACCGGGAGGTGCGGGTCGAGCCGCGGGGCATGCGCATCGTCGGGGTGATCCCTACCGGCAAAGATCGCATCATCGGCGCGCGAGGGCTGATAAGCGTCGTCTGCGGGCCGTCGCGGGCGACCATCCTGCGGCGCTCCCCCGGCGTCTGGCAGCTAGCGACAGCCGATGGCTGGCCCGCCGACAAGAACGCCGTTGACCTGACCCAGGACACCTTTACAGACCTCCTCGCCGAGTTGATCCCAGATGCCTACGGCGCGAACGGTAGCTGAGCTGATAGAGTACCACGAGCGATCCGTCGTTGCGCTTCAAGTCCTCGACAGCGCGTTCGACTCACTCGATGAGGCTAATAAGAAGAGCTTTCTCCCGCGCGGTGAGCGGATGGTTGAGGTTCTCGAGAACATGCGAGACGAACTCGACGACCAGGTCGTGCTCGCGATGGTAGCAAGCGCGGAGCGCACGCTACGCCTAGACTTTCGGGCACGCCTTGGGGGGAAAGATGCGGTCGCCGTTCGCTTTGGGACGCTCGATCAGCGTTTCCATCGCCACGTTCCGCTCGAAGAAGTTATCGACGTGTGGAAGGCCCCAAAGGCCTCGAGCGAGTGTGGCGCGTTCAAGCAGATGTACGTCTACCGACATGGGTTAGCTCACGGTCGCTACTTCAACAAAAGCGGCCTACATGACACCAACCCCAAGGATGCCGCCGGGGTTGTGGGCGAGTTCTTCAAGCACATCGGCACGCACTCCCCGGACTTCCCTCGACAATAGTCCGTCGTGTCACCGCTTGCCGATGCATGGGTGGCACCTTGGACGACCCAAGAACCGCGCGGCAGCGCTCGCGCCTGGGGTCAACGGATCGATTTCGTTCTGTCATTACGCTGGGCTCGTCCACTACCGGTCGAACTCGGTACGTTGAACACTCCCCCACGACGGTGACCTCAGCGCGCGCGTAGCGCGAGCTGAGGTCGGCGGAGGAGGAGAGATTCGAACTCCCGGTAGCTTTCACTACGGCGGTTTTCAAAACCGCTGCCTTCGACCACTCGGCCACTCCTCCGATCTCGACGAATCGAGGGCGGTGGTTTGGACCAGCGTCGGGCTCTAGTCAAGGCAGGCGCCTGGACAGGGGAAATCGTGCTGGATCCGTGGTCGCGTCGCGCAGCTTGAAGGCTCGCAGCCCACCCCACTTCCCGAGCCCGAACAATCTCCTTGGATAGCTCGCGGCAGAGGCGGAGTATGCCCCGGTGACGATGCTTCGTGTGGATAACCGCCCCTTGGCTTCGGCTTCGCTGAGCGCCCTGGGCCTGCTGGTGTTGGCCTCTTCTGCGGCTTGTTCGCCGCGCGCCAAGCCGATCGAAGAGGTGCCAAACCTGTTGCCCAGCGCCGACTCAGAGCTCGACGCTAGCCCCGCGCCGCCCAGCGCCGCCCCCGACGCAGGCAGCACAAAAGACGCCAAGGCTGAAGCGCAAATTGACCGCGCGGTACGCGCCCTGGAGGCCTGCGAGCCCACCCCAGACACCCAGTTTGAAGACTGCGCCGCGTTCGCAACCTGGACCAACGCCGAGCGCGGCTGGTTCGACGGCACCCAGCGTGACGCGCTGTTGGTCGAGCTGCTCGGCTCCAAGCGCCCCGCGGTGCGCTTCGTCGCGGCGGGCAGCTTGGGCTCCTACGCCAGTAGTTTCTATGCGGATACAAAGCTCGCCGCGGCGGTGCTCAGCGCGGCAGAGGCTGAGCAAGACGCGCTGGTCGGCCCGCGCATCGCTCAGCTGGTGGTCAAGCTCGACTACGCCAGCGTGGGCATGACCGAGCGCGCCACCAAGATGCTTGAGGCGCACCCCAACCGCGCGCTGCGCCTCGCGCTGATCACCGACGGCGCGCTGCTGCCCGGCGGCTCGCAGCTGGTCGCGGCGCGCTTCTCCGATCCTGATCCCGAGGTGCGGCGCGCCGTGGTAGAGGGGCTGTGGCTGGGCGAAGAGGCCGTCGCCTGCAAGGTCTACGCGCAGGCGCTCAGCGGCAAGGATTTCCTCACGGCAGACAAAGCCGCGCACAGCATCGGCCTCGGCGCGCGCTGCCATCAGCTAATCGGGCCCACGCTGCGCTGGGCAGCAGGTGTCCGCACGGTACCAGAAGGCGCGTCCATCGCGGCCACCCTCGGCTCAATCTGTGAGCAAAAAGAGGCAACGCCCGCGCAGCGCCTGCAAGCCGGCGTCCACGCCAAGCGCTTCGCCGCCAAGGCGCCCCAAGGCGTGCGCCTCGACGCCCTGCGCTCGGTCATGCGCTGCGACCCCAAGCTGGGACACTACTACGTGCAGCGCTTCTCAAAAGACGCGGATACGCAGGTCGCGGAGCTGGCGCGCTCGTTGGTCGCCAAGGCCAAGGCAGCAGCAGCCAAGTCGACGAGCGAAGCAGCAGCCAAGCCGACGAGCGAAGCAGCAGCCAAGCCCGGCGCCCAGCCGAAGGGCCAAATCAGCATCACCCCCGCCGCCGACTAGGCCGCGCTCCGCGTTCCAGCAGCCCCTTATCCACGGCTGCATAATCCCCGCGGATCCTTAAACCCCATCCTCGCCGCCGACTACGCCGCGCTCCGCGTTCTAGCAGCTGCCCAGCAGCCCATTATCCACGGCTGCATAATCCCCGCGGTTCCTCAAACCCCATCCTCGCCGCCGCCCAGAGCCTCCCAGCTCCCAGCAGCCCACTATCCACTAGTGCATAATCCCCCGCGGTTCCTCAAACCCCATCCTCGCCGCCGACTACGCCGCGCTCCGCGTTCCAGCAGCCCATTATCCACTAGTGCATAATCCCCGCGGTTCCTCAAACCCCATCCTCGCCGCCGACTACGCCGCGCTCCGCGTTCTAGCAGCTGCCCAGCAGCCCATTATCCACTAGTGCATAATCCCCGCGGATCCTCGCAGCGCCTCGCAGCGCCTCTCGCGCAGACTCGCTGCGCCTCCGAGCAGCGCCTCCGAGCGGCGCCTCCCAGCAGCGCCTCCCAGCAGCGCCTCCCAGCAGCGCAGCGGCCAAGCGCAGCGCCTCCCTCAGCGCAGCGGCCAAGCGCAGCGCCAAAGCTAAAAACTCAGCGTCGCGCCCAGGATCCCGCCATCTTTCACCGGCGCAAAGCCCAAGTTGAAGCGCGGCTCGACCTTGGCTTGCTCAGAGTAAATGGCGTCCCACTCTGGCTTAAAGCTAGTGCCGTACATCACCCAGCCCACGGGGATAAACACCAGCGACGCCACGATCGACAACGCGCCACGCACCTGCTCAGCCTCATCCACGCTGCTGCGGCCATCATAGCCGTAGCCGTCGACGCTGTGCAGCACGCTGTAAATTCCATAGAAAAACAGCCCGATGCCGCCGACCCCCATGGCCAACCCCACGCTGCGATGCTCGACCATGTCGGGGTCAATCAACAAGTGCACATCCGCGTCAATCTCCACTTCGCGCGAACCACCCACCACATCCTCGTTGGCCGCCACCGCGAACTTGTAGCGCCCGGGCCTGACCCGAGTCGTGCAGCGGTCCACGCAGCGTATGATCGCCTTGGAGCGCGCCACATCGGCTCTCAGCGGAAACAACCCGATCGTCACCCCGGGCTCCGTTGACTCCAGCGTCACCGTCACCATCAACGGCGCAGCGTACTCGCGCGGCACATACGCTCCACCCGGGGCCAGCGCAGGCGCAGGCGGGTACGCTGGAGACGGCGGGTACGCTGGAGGCGGCGGGAGCGCGGGCGGGGGTGGAGGGGGCAGCGCCGCGGGGCCGCCTTGAGCAGCCCCCGACTGTGCGGAAACATGAGCAGACGAGAGCAGCAGCGCGCTCGCGCATACAACGTGGGTCAGCCGGCGACGAACAGACATGGTGATCAGAGCTCTCTTTGACGACCCTCGGGTGTTTGACGGCCCTTGGGTGTTTGACGACCCTTGGGTCCTTGGCGCACGTGGGTTGCTGTGCGGTTTGGGCCTGAGGGTTGCTGGGTGGTGTTGCTGCGCGGCGCCAAGCGTGAATCCAAGTCACGTTCGCCAAGTTGAGTGGCGCGCGGCGCCACAGGTAACCAAGCTCAAGACAGTGTGCATCAAGGCACGCCCGGCGCGCCAGCCTGCTCTAAGGCACGAAGTATGCCGCAGGCATCCGGCACGCAGCACCCTCAGCGCAGCAGCCTCAGCGCAGCAGCCTCAGCGCAGCACCCTCAGCGCAGCACCCTCAGCGCAGCACCCTCAGCGCAGCA
>CAZKDY010000036.1:4834-72831 GCA_964551615.1 uncultured Polyangiaceae bacterium | reverse complement strand
CAGCCTCAGCGCAGCAGCCTCAGCGCAGCACCCTCAGCGCAGCACCCTCAGCGCAAGCACCCTCAGCGCAAGCACCCTCAGCGCAGCACCCTCAGCGCAAGCACCCTCGGCGCAAGCACCCTCAGCGCAGCACCCTCAGCGCAGCACCCTCAGCCGCGCGGATTAGCCAATGCCCGCACGGATCCTTGCAGCGCCAGCGTACAACCAAAGCCTACCAACGCGACCCCCGCCGCGACGGCGAACACCGCGCGCCCGCCTTGGGCCTCGTACAGCAGCCCCCAGGCCAGGGCCCCGGTGCTGCCTCCCAGCGCCGCCGCTGCGCTGAACGCGCCCTGGGCGGTGCCCCGCGCCTGGTCCGGCGCGTGCTGCCTCAAGAACGCCAAGGCTGACAGCCATGTCAGCCCAAACGACAGCGCGTGCAGCGGCTGGAGCAGCAGCGCCACGTTCAAGCTCGGGCACACCGCCAGCAACATCCAGCGCAGCGCCGAGCCACCCACGCCGACGCTGAGCAGCTGGGTGGCTGACCAGCGCGCGAGCCAGCGCCCCGACAGCGCCATCAGCGCGATCTCTGCGGCGACCCCGACGCCCCAGGCTATTCCCACATGGTAACCTTGACCACCGAGATCACGCAGGTGCCGGCCGATCACCAAATCGTAGCCTGAGTGAGCCGCGCACCACAGCACAGTGACCAACAGAAATAGCCTAAAATGCGCCGTGCGCAGCAGCCCCGCCACCCCCTCTAAGACCGGACCTGCAGCGCGCCCGGCACGCGCTGGCATCAAGCCGCTGATCAGCAGCGCGGCGCCGAGGCTGGTGCCCACGAACAGCGGCAGCGCGGTCGCGCTGGTCACGTCGAGCCAGCGCCCTGCCGCGACGGCCATCAGCATAAAACCGATGGAGCCCCACAGCCGCAGCCGGCCATAGTCCGCCGGCGTCTCCAGCGCCGAGACGTCCGCCACCATCACCAGCGGCGAGCGAAAGAACGCGAAGATCGCGATCAACCCCAGCATCATGGCCAGCCCAACGGGCTGCCCCAGCCCACCCAGCAACCCCAGCGCCGCCATGCTCAGGCAGGCGCCCAAGCACGCCACGCGGATCAGCCCGGCGCGCAGCGAGTAGCGATCTGCCAAGTAACCGAACACCAGCGGCCCAACAAAACTGGCCAGCGGGATCACCCCGGTCACCAAGCCCAGCTCAAAGCCGCGGATCCCCCGGGCCTGGAGCCAGCTCGGGAAAAACGGCACGAAGGCGCCGAGCGCCGCGAACACCGCGAGGTAATACAGGCGCAGCACCGCGCTGCGCGCGCGAACCGGCGTAGGTCCGCCCTGGCGCAGCGCGCTGACCGCCACGGGCGTGGAGCACGGGGCGGGGGTGGGGGTGAGCGCAGGACCTGCCAAGGGCGCGCAGTGTAGCTGCGATCGTCGGCGGCGCCGCTACGGCTTGAACCGCCGCCGCCCGCTGCTCAGGCTGAGCCGGCGCCCCTCGCCGGGGCTCCGCTGTAGGCCGCAAATTTCCTGGCTATTCGGCATATTCGCCTACATCAGCGCTGATCGCCGCGCTCGCCAAGCCACGCTCTACGCAGAAACAGGCTCGCATAAACCACGCGGATTCGAGTACAGGGAAGAGATGCGCACGCGTCTCTCCACTCGCTTCAACCCACTGCTCAACGCGGGCGCCGCGCTGGCCTCGTTGGCCTTGGCCGGCTCCGCCGCTGGCTGCTCCAGCTTGACCCTGCGCGGCTTCTTCGTCGACGGCGCCTACCCTAAGACCGTGCCAAAGCTGCCGCCGCGCGACCTGCCGCTGTCCGTCGACGCCAGCGTCGCCGCGGTGCTCACCGTGGGCTACTCCAAGCCGCATGACGCCGCTGCCTGCCTGAGCAGCGTCGCCGCCGATGACGCGGCGGTCGACGCGCTGGTCAGCTACGGCGCTTGCCTCGCGGAAGGAACCCAGCGCCTGCAGTGCGCCGCGGCGCTGCCCTGGATCACGCCAGCCAATCCGCAGCTGACCGCGCCTTACGCTCGGAGCGCCGCCACCACCTGCCCCGCGCAGCTGGCTAGCGAGCTTGACCAGATGCGGATGTACCTGTCCCTGGGCGACGCGGCAGAGCGGCTGTACGCCTACCACGTGGACACCAAGGGCCAGTTCGCCGTGGGGCTACCGCTCAGCGACTCGCTGCGCGCTGCCTTCAAGCGCGCGCTGACCCACGCCAGCCAAATCCTGGCCTTGGATCCGCGCGCCGATCGCGATCCAGAGCTGCCGGTGCTGGCGCAGAGCGGCGGCGCCGCCAACGGCGCGTTCATGGCGGGCTACACCCACGGCTTGTTCTGGCTGCGCGAGAAGGCGCGGCTGTACGCCACCCCAGAGCAAAAGGCCGCCATCGACGGCTACCGCTTCGGCGGCGCCGCGACCTCCAGCGTGGGCACCTTGGTGGGCCTGGCCCTCGATCTGTACTTCTCCGATCAGCAGCCGACGCTTCCGCAGGAAAAGGCCCTCGACGCCTGCATCGCGGCCGGCGGCGCGCCGGTCTCGGGTGAGGCCGGGCGCAAGCTCCAAGACTGTGGCCTCGCGCAGCTGCGCGTGAACTTCAAGCAAAACGAGTGGAACCTGCTGTGCGCGCAGCACGGCACGGTGCTCAAGTTGCTAGGCGACGACTTCAGCGGCCTGCTGCGCTTTGACCCGCTGCAGAAGAACATCCTCGAGCCCTTCTTCAAGGACTTCAAAGAGCTGCTGCTAGGCAATTCATTCACGCGCACGCCGATGGTCGTGGACATGGATCAGTCCGTGGTGGTCGGCTTAGATGAGCGCGCGTGCCTCGCCTCAGGCATGGATCAACAGCGCTGCTTGGTCACCGCGACGCTGGCGTCGATCATCGAGCCCATCTTCGCCGCGCCGATGAACACCGTGTATTCAGGCCTAAATGGCGCCCAGGGCGAGCAAGGCACGTGGGTCGATGGCAGCGTGCGCTCGCTCAACCCAGCCAGCCGCGCCGCGAACTTTGGCGCGGGGCGCTTGCTGGTGTTGAACCCGACGCGCTCGGGCGGCGTGCCCAGCGCGCGCATCAAGAAGATGACCGAACAGTTTCAACAAACCACCGACGCCCTCGGCGCGGCGCAGCGCGGGTGGGAGCTGTCCTACGCCAAGAGCTACCTGGTCGAGCGCCAGGCTCAGGCCTGCGCCTTGGGGGCGTTCACCGGGAATCACAGCCTGTGCCCGACGCCTGGCGGAGAGCGTCGAGACCGTACGGGCTCTGGGCTTCGCTCAGCGGCGGCCCAGCGCGGCCCAGCCGCGGTCGCCATTTGGGTGCCCGAAGACATCGAGCCGACCACGCTGTTCGCCAGCGGCTACACCTTTGACCCGCTGGTGATGTCGGCGCTGTTCGCCTGGGGGCAGCAGCAGGCGCTGAAAGACCGCAAGCGCATCTTTGGCTGGCTCGGCTGGTGCGCGCTGCTAGCGATGGAAGACGGCGCCGAGCAGTGCGACGTCAAGGGCGTCTCCACGCTCTATCGCCAGCGCGTGGCAGAGCAGAAGGTGCTCATCCGCACCGAGGTGGACAGCTACCGCAAGTACGCCGACCGCGGCCTGTGGCAGCAGCACCTCGACGAGCGCCGCAGCCTGCTCAAGAAGAACTTCAAAGACTGCGACTAGCGCCGCGCCCAACCGCGGCCCGAGCGCAGCGCTTTTTCGCTACCCCGCGGCACCGCTCACGCGCAGCTCAGAACGTCCCACGCCAGGCGCCGAAGGCGCCGCCGGGCGCTGCCATGAGGCTGAGCGGTAGGCTGCGCGCGCTCGAAGCCGCCGGCGCGTCGCTTGAGCCGCTGAGCAGCAAATACGTGGCGACGCCCAGCGACACCACCCCCACCCCCAACGAAATGTCGGCGAACAAGAAGCTCTGATCGACCTCGTCGATCTTAGACTGGCTGCAGTTGGGGCTACAGCTCGACTCCAGGTCGCTGCGCTGGCTCCGGCCAGTCAAGGCAAAGTACGCGAAGCCTCCCATGGCCACCACGCCCACGCCGCCCAAGATGTAGGCTAGCGCTGGCGCCCCAGCTGTTTCCGTACTGATCTGATCTGGGGCGGTGGTTGAGGCCGCTGGCCTCGCCGGCTCAGCGCTCGCGGGCCGCTGCATCACAAAATCTACCCGCCGGCGCTGCTCACCCTCACGCAGCACGACGGTCTGACTCATCGGCTCGAAGCCGGCGACGCTGACGCTCAGCGTGTGCTCACCTGGGTCAATATCCAGCGCCAGGCTCAGGGACTCAGTGACTGTTTTGCCGTCGATCTCGAGCTGCACGTCAGGTAAATCGTTACCGTCGGGATCTTGAACGGCGATCACCAGCGACGGGATCGCCGAGGTCACTTGCTCCAGCCACTTGGCGCAGTCGGTGCGGATGAACTTGGGGCACTGATCACGAGAGCAGATCAAGAGCTGCTCGCGAGCGCTGAGCAGCGCGGCCTTGCCGCGAGCCTCTTGCGCGCCTTCATAGGCGTCTCCGCAGCTGGCCTTGGCGTCGGCTGCGCCCTCAGCGCCCGCGGCTGCGCCCTCAGCGCGCACGCTGGAGGCTGAGGTCACGCACAGCAGCCCGAGCAGGCTGGCGACGCTGAAGGCTTTGAGCGGGCGAGTGTTCATAGACAACCGGGCTTGACGCGCTTGATGCCCTTCGCGTCGATTGAGTACGGAGGATCACAGTTAGCAGGCTTGGGGCGCGCCGGCTGACTTGGTTTGTGCTGGACCGCTGGCTTCTTTGCCGTAACCCGAGGCGGTGCCGCGTCGGGGGTGAGCTGCGCGCCGGCGTCGAGGGCGGCGCCCGCGGCCGCGTCGGCCAGCTCGGTCTGGCTTGGCGCAGGGGCGGCAGCCGGCGCAGCAGCGTGTTCCGCGGGGAGATCCGTCGCGGCTCGCGCTGCGCTCACCGGGGCCGCGGCGGCGCTGGGCGCGCTGGCGACCCCCTCCGGCTTTTCTGCCTTGGGCAACACTACGAGCACCAACAAAAGCACCAGCACCGCGCCGCCCAGGCCAGCGGCGACCAGGGTCAGCACCTTGCGCGTCGCAGAGGGCTGAGCCGATTGCTGGGCGAGGGCGGGCGCGGCGGTGAACTGTCCGCTCGCCGCCGAGCTCGCGTCGCTGAATGACGCCGGCTCGGGCAGCGGCCGCGGCACCACGGTGCTGCGGCTCTCCACCTCGCTCACGTGTTGGGCGCGCTCTTCGAGCCCTTTCGCCGCGCTGGCCTCGACCCAGCCGCCGATCTCCCGAGGCGAGGCCATGGGCGCCGTGCGCTCGATCGCCGCGGCGAAGTCTAGCGCCGTCTGAAAGCGTTGCTGGGGATCCAGCGCCAGCGCCGTCATCACCAGCTGGTCCAGCTCAGGACCCAGCTCAGGGCGCGCGGAGGAAGGCTTATCGACGCGCCCGGCGGCGATCCGCCCCAGCGTCTCCGCCACGTCTTGCCCAGCGAACAGGCGGCGATTGGTGAGCGTCTCCCACAGCACCACGCCGCACGCGAACACGTCCACCCGGCGGTCCATCTCGCCGCCGCCGAACTGCTCCGGCGCCATGTAGGCGATCTTGCCTTTGATCTGACCCTCGCGGGTGGTGCTCGCGCGCATGGCGGCCTTGGCCACGCCAAAGTCAAGCACCTGGCTCACGCCGTCGGCGCCCACCATGATATTCTGCGGGGAAACATCACGATGAACGATGCCCAGGGGCTCGCCGCGCTCAGACTTCGCCTCGTGGGCCGCGTGCAGCCCGAGCAGCGCTTGGCTGACGATGCCGCAGGCGACCCCGATCGGCACGTACTCTTGCGCGCTGCTGGCGATGCGGATCAAGCGGGCTAGGGACTCGCCGTGGACGTAGTCCATGACCAGCAGCAGCTCACCCGCGCTCGACACCACGTCGATGGTCGAGACGACGTTGGGATGCCTGATCCGCGCGGCGATGCGCGCTTCGTCTAGCAGCATGTTGACGAAGTCTGGATCTTTCGCGAACTGCGGGTGCAGCCGCTTGATCGCCACCGTGCGTGAGAAGCCCGCCTCGCCGAGCAGGCGACCGAGGTGGACCGTCGCCATGCCACCCGCCGCGATCTCGCCGTAGATCGCGTAGCGGCCGACGATGTACGGCTGCTCAGCGGCTTGAGTGGCGGCGCCGAGGGTCATGGCCCTCCGCTGTCGGTGAATGACTTCACGAGGCACGCGCTCCCGCAAGCGCCGTTGACGCAGCGCTCACCTGACTTGAAGCACTCGAAACCTACGGGCCCGCACACCACGTTGCTGCAAGTCCCGCGCAACGCCAGGCTAGCGTCACACGTCTTGCACGTGCCTGAGCAGCTCGTGTCGCAGCACACGCGATCGACGCAGTGCCCGCTGCCGCACTGCGCGTCCGAGTTGCAGCTCGCGCCTTGGGCTAGGCCTGAGACACAAGCGCTGCCTACGCAGGTCTTGCCGCTCGCGCAGTCTGCGTCGACCTTGCACGAAGTGGTGCACGCGGCGCCAACACACAGGTAAGGCGAGCAGTTTAGTGTCTTGGACGGCTGACAGCTGCCCTCTTTGCACACGAGCTGACTCAACGACCCGCTGACGCAGGTCGCCCCGCACTTGGTGGCCTCTGGATACAGCCGACACTGACCCCTGCCGTCGCAGGTCCCATCTTGACCACAGCTCGCCACGCCCTGATCGACGCACTCGTTGTCTGGGTCCAGCTTCTCTTTGATCAGGCTGCACACGCCGTCCTGCTCAGCCTGAGTCTTGGCCTCGGTGCAGGCTTCACACAGGCCGTTGCACGCGCGGTCACAGCACACTCCGTCGACGCAGAAGCCGCTCTTGCACTGGTCGTTCGTCTCGCAGGCCTTTCCTTGGGGAATGAGCGGGACGCACTTGCCGTCGGCCACGATGCAGTAGTTGCCCTCCGCGCAGTGGACGCTCGAGCTGCAGCTCGTGCGGCACGTGTTGCCAGAACAAATAAACGGCTCACAGCCAGCTTTAGCTGGAGGTGAGCAGCTGCCGCTGCCGCTGCAGGTGGCGGGTGCCGCGTAGCTGGTGCCGACGCAGCTGGCAGGCGCGCACTGCACGTTGCTCGCGTAGAGCTGGCAACCTCTGGCGCCGTCACACGAGCCGTCCTGCCCGCAGGTAGCCGCGGCGTCGGCGCTGCAGTCCGAGTCCGGATCGACCCCCGCGGCGTGAGGCGTGCAGGTGCCCGTCGCGCAGCCCTCGCAGCGCCCGTCGCAGGTCGCGTCGCAGCACACGCCGTCGACGCAGATCCCGCTCACGCAGCGGTTGGCCTGGTTGCTCTGGCAGGCGTCGCCGTTAGGCAGCTTGGGCGTGCAAGCGCCGGACGCTGGCTCACAGTAGTTACCAGTCGGGCACGCCGCGTCTGACTGACACTGCCCCAGGCACACCGGTCCGTCGCAGGTGCCTTGCTGGCAGGCTTCGGTAGCGGCCGCGACGCAGCTGCCTTGGCCGTCGCAGCTGCCGGGCGGCGTGCGCACGCCAGCCGCGCAGGTGGAGTCGGAGCACTGTGTTTCCGTAGAGTAGCGAGCGCAGGCCCCAGCGCCGTCGCAGCTGCCGGTGCGGCCGCAGCTGGTCGGACCTTCATCTTCACACTCCGCGTCCGGGTCGCCGCCCGCCCCCACCGGGCCGCACACCCCGTCGGCGCCGGAGCCTTTGTTCGCGGCGCTGCACGCTTCACAGGCGCCGCCGCAAGCGCTGTCACAGCACACGCCGTCGACGCAAAAGCCGCTGGGGCAGTCGTCGCTGTGCTCACAGTGATCGCCGGGCCGAGAGGCACCGCCGGCCCCAGCGCTGCCCGCGGCGCCGCCAGCTGATCCAGCCCCGCTACCCCCCGCGCCTGCGCTGGCTGCGTCAGCGCCGCTGGCGCCCGCTGAGGCGTCGGGGCCGCCAGCGCCGAGCTCGCTGGTGTCGGTCAACGAGCAGCCCAGCGCCGAGAGCAGCGCGGCACCACTAATCCACAAGGAAATTTTGAGGTTCATAGTCTGCATTCGGGTTGGCGTGGGTGGCTCACTCGATCAGCTCGCACATGGATTTGCAGCCGCCGAAGGTGCAGCGTTTGCCACCACCACACTCGACCCCGGGGGCACCGCATGGAATCCAGCCGCAGCTACCGACGGGCATTTCGCCGCCGGTGCCGCAGGTCTGGCAGATGCCGTCGCAGGGGCTGTCGCAGCAGTAGCCATCTGCGCAGAAGCCGGAGCTACACTGCGCAGGCTTGCTACACTTGTTCCCGTTGAGCGCCTTGGGCATGCAGGTACCAACGCCGGTGCAGTAGAAGCCGCTCGCGCAGTCGCTCTCCACCAGGCAGCTGGTAGCGCAGGCGTCGCCAGCGCACAGATAAGGGCTGCACGACCTTGGGCGGGGCGTATCACAGCTGCCGGCCAGGCAGGTGCCCGCAGGCTGCAACGTGCTCGACCCGATGCACGCCGCGGGTTCGCACACGCTGCCTGCCCCGTAGCTGGCGCAGCTCAGGCCGCCAGAGCACACGCCCGTGTGACCACAGCTCGCCACCCCCTCGTCGAGGCACTCCTTGTCGGGATCGGTGCCAGCAGCCACCGCCCCGCACTCGCCGTCGAGCCCCACGCCGCGCTTGGCCACCGAACAGGCCTCACACGGGCCGTCGCACGCCGTGGTACAGCAGCGACCATCCACGCAGTAGCCGCTCGCGCACTGAGCTGCAGAGCTGCACGCCGCGCCGCTGGGCAGCGGCGATTTGCAGGTGTGGGTGGCAGCGTCACAGAGCACGCCGGGGGCACAGTCCGCCGCGGACGCACAACTGTCCCCGCAGCGATCTCCCGCGCAGACGTAGGGAGCGCAGCCTACGCTGCCCAGGGTCGCGCAGCTGCCGCTGCCGTCGCACTGGGCCGCAGGGGTGTAGGTGCTCCCAGCGCATGCGTCAGTTCCGCACGGAGTACCAACAAGCCATTTGCGGCAGCCCCCGCTGCCGTCGCACATACCATCGTCAGCGCAGCTCTCCGGCGCCGCGCCGGTGCAGTCAGACTCCGGGTCTTCTCCGGCGCGGTGCGGCGTGCACGCACCGCTGGCGCAGCCTTCGCATTTGCCGGAGCAGCTCGTGTCGCAGCAAACGCCGTCTGCGCAGATCCCGCTCTGGCACTGGTTTGGCAGGTTGCTCTGGCAGGTCGTGCCGTTGGCCCGCTTGGGGGTGCACGCACCGCTCACCGCGTCGCAGAACTCAGCGCTCGAGCAGTCCGTGTCATGCTCACATTGGCCATGGCACACGGTCCCCGTGCACTCTCCGTCTTCGCAGGCCTGCGTCCCCGCGTCGACGCAGGTGCCGGCGCCATCACACTGGCGTGGCAGCGTGCGCACCCCCGCGTCGCAGCGAGAGGTCGTGCACAGCGTGTTCGCCGCGTACTTGGCGCAGGCGCCCGCGCCGTCGCAGGCGCCGGTGTCGCCGCAGCTCTCGGGGCCTTGATCTGAGCAATTGCCGCGCGGATCACTGCCCTGCGCCACAGGCCCGCACTCGCCGTCAGCGCCGCCGCCCTTAGCCGCCGCGCTGCACGCCTCGCAGCCCCCGTCGCACTTGGTCTGGCAGCACACCCCGTCGGCGCACACGCCCGCCTGGCACTGCTCGCTCACCGTGCAGCGCTCACCTACAGCCCGCGCCGAGGCACCGGCTCCACTCGTGCCGCCCGTGTTCGCGCCACCGCCGGCAGCGCCGCCCGCGTTCGAACCGCCCGACGCGCCGCCAGCTGAGCCCCCAGAGCCCAGCGCGCTGTTGTCCGTCAACGAGCACGCGCTCACCCCAAAGGCGAGCAGCCCTACGATCCCTGCGGCAAGCTTGTGGTTCAAGGTCATGGCACCAATCTGACGGGCTGACGGCGGAGCGACCAGCGCACGCCCTTGGAGAGGGCTCCGACCTGGGCTGAAATGCCCGAGCTGTGGACCGAAAGTGGCCCGCCACCCAGCAGCGAAAGTGAGTCGTAAAGCATAGCCCAGCGCGCGCCGAAATGACTAGCGATGCGCCAGAGACGCCCTGGTTGGTTGGTCGCCTGGTGAGCCGGCGTCCAACGCGGCGCAGCCCGTGGCGCCGTGCCAAGTTGGCGGCAGCGCGATCCTCCGCGCAGTAAGCGCGTGATACGGGTCCGCCGCGCAGGGCACTGACACCGCAGCTGCTCCAGGCTTCAGGGGGTCGGCACGACCAAGGCAAAACCGTACGCCGCATGATTCTTAGCGCAGAGCGCAGCTATTACTGGGCTCGCGGCCCAACAGTGAGACACTCCGCTGGTGAGCCCCAAGCATTCATCCCCCTACCTTACCGCACGGTTGTTCCGCTGGCTGGTGCTGGCCGCGCAGCTTTGGGTGGGCTTGCTCTTGGCCTGGCCTGCACACGCGGACCTCGCCTTCGACAATGAACGCAGCATCCGGCGCTGGGTTCAGATCGAGAACCTGAGCAGCTACCCCGACTGGACCCTGGTCGCCTATCCCTACAACTTCAGCGGCGGCGCGCCGCAGCTAGGGCTGGCGAGGTTCGAGGCCATCGGCCTCGCGACGTCGCGCCTGGTAGAGCCGCGGATCTTCGCGCTGCGCGGCGACGTGGACCCTGGCATCACCAAGAGAACCAGCGAGCCCGAGGCGCTGGCGATCTTGAACAGCCTGAACGCGGTGGCCTCCGGCCTGACCCTCGGCCAGAGCGAGCGCGTCCCAAGCAGCTCCCCGGTGCTGGGGGTGGTCGAGCGCTTACGTATCCGTACGCTAACGTCAGACCGCCTGGAGCTGGCGCGCGTCGCCCTGGAATACGAGCTCGCAGACGACAAGCGCGAGGTCGTCCAATGCGACGCCCAAGGCAGCTGTCCAGAGCCGAGCAGCGGACCTCGCCTCAAGCTCAAGCTGACGCAGCGAGTGCTCCGCGGCGCTGATCCCGATGGCGGCGCTGCGCCCGCACCCGGCGCCACGTCACCCGCGCCTCCCGACGCCGCGCCTCCTAGCGTCGCGCCCAGCGAGGACGCGGCGCTGGCGCCGGATCGCAGCGCCTGGATCGCGTTCTCGGTGCTGCTGTTGCTGGTCGTGGCGTTCGTGGGCTACCGCTTGCAGCGCCGGGCGACGCCCAGCGACGTGTAGCGGCGCCGCCTTCCAGCGCGCTACTTGCGCACCAGCGCCGCTAAATCCGCGTAGTCTGCGTCCTCTACGGCTCCATCGATCACGCAGCGCACCTCGCCCTTCGTATCGAGCAGCACGTGAAACGGCAGGTTGGGATCGGGGTCGAGCTTGGCTGCCTTCAGCCAGGTCTCGCGCGGCGCGCCTTCTTTCAGCCAAAAGCTGTGGCGCAAGCCGTTGGCTGGCTGGCTGGCGAGGAACGCGTCGAGCTGACGCTGATCATCGTCCAGCGTGATGAAGCTCAGGGCGAACGGCACCCCGCTCTGGCGCAGCCGCGCCTGCCAGGCGAGCAGGCGTGGGATCTCCTCTTTACAAGGCTCGCACCAGGCCGCCCAAAAATTCACCCACACCCACTTACCGCCCGGAACCAACGCTTGGCCGTCTCCGCGACCCACCACGGGCAGCTTGGTGTCTGGGAGCGCGTAGCCTGGCTTGAGCGCTCCATCGCACAGCTTCTTACGTGGCTTATTAGCGGGTCTTGGGGCGGCGCCGCGCGCGCCAGCCTGTCCCAGCACCGCGCGTGACGACCTGGCGCTGAGCGTGCCAGCGCTGCTTGAGCCCTTGGCCAGCACCACCTGGTTGCGATCCCGGGTGACGCTGGGCTTGTTCGTGGCGTCGTCGCAACCCACTAGCTGCGCCGCGCACAGCAGCAGCGCGGCGGACCGCGCGGCGAACCACGGTGTAGGATGCAGCGCGTGCGCGCGGCCGGGCGACGTCATAGGCGGCAGTCTACCCACGAAACGAAGGCCGAGCGGTTGATAGCCTCCTCGTTGCACTTCTCTCCGGGACGCGAGTTGTTCCACTCGCAGTAGGCCTTGGAGAGCTGGGCGAACTCATTGCCGAGCCACAGCAGGCCGACCTTCTTCTCGACGTCCGGGTCATCTTTGGCGGTCTCTTTGATGCGAAACATCACCGAGTTGGCGCGGCGATGGGACAGCGCGCGGTTGCTGGCTTGGGTGCCGGTCTTTGAGGCGCGCGCCACCACGAAGAAATAGCGCGCGCCTTTGCGCTCGAACCACTTCTCGTCCAGCAGCTTGAGCGCGTTCTCGTCCAGCTCGTCCTTTCCGTTGTCGAACATCAGCACCCCGCCGCGCCCTTTGAGCGGCGTAAACAGCTCGTTGAAGTCGTCGTCGCTGATCGAAGCGAAGGTCTTTACGTCGGCCGGCTTGCAGCCTCGGCGGTCCTCGCCCGACGCCAAGCCGCAGGAGTGGAGCACGCGCTCCAGCACCTCCTTGAAGCGCGGCGTGCAGTAGCCGACCTCTGCTTGATCGGCCACGGCGACCTTGGGCCGGTCAGCCTCGGGCGTCACCAGTCGCTGCCCTGCGGAAGCGACAGAGGCGCTCACGGTGACCAGGCCCGCGATCGCCACCACCGCCGTGACCGCGGCGCCTGCGATGGGCGCGATCAGCGCGCTGCGACGGGCTCCGCCTGCGCCGCCTGGCGGTGGACTGCCAGGCGGTCGCAAGTCAGGCGCGGGGTGCTGCGCGTAGTACGACTCGACGCCTAGGCCAGCTTGGGGCGTGGCGGGGCGCGTGGGATCAGGGTTCATTTGAAGAGCTCCGGCGCGAGTTGGCCCAGGGTGTAGCGCAGTCCGATGTCGGTGTCTTCGTCGCAGATGCGTAGATCCCCGAGGTACACCTGAGGGGTCGAGACTGGGATCGCGTTGGACGACGCAAAGTGCAGGTGGCGGTTCAGCGTGTCTTGGGTGCGCTTGTCGTCGGTGCAGTTGATCAAGGCCGGGCCCCAGCGCGCCTGCACCGCGGCGCGCAGCGCATCTTTGCCCGCCTTGCCTGCAGCCGTGAGCGCCTCTTGGTTCTCGTACGACCAGTCCAGCACCTGGCGGGCTTGCTCGCCGCCGCAGATCACCGCGCGGCTGAGCATGCAGGCGCCCGGGTGCAGCGCGCTGTCGAGCATCCAGTTACACTCGTTGTCCAATGGAAACAGCGCTAAATCTGCGTTGAGCTTGTCAAAGATCTCTTCGCGCACCAGCCGATCATGGAAGGCCTTGCAGGTGGGGCACAGCGGGTCTTCAAACAACGTGGCTTGCCGCACGGATTTAGGCGTGACCAGCTTGAGCAGCTTGTCGTTGGGGCCAGCGGCCCGCTTGAGCTTGCCGCACTGGGCCAGGTAGGGGCGATGATCTGGGATTTGCCCGGCGTAGACCAGCGAAGGCAGTAAGGTGAGCAGCCCCAGCACCGCGAGCCAAGCCAAGGGGAGCAGCCGGGCGACGCCAGTCGGCTTGGCCACTGCATCCATCGGCAGCGTCGGCGCGACGCCAGGCCGCTTGGCTTCAGGCACGCCCTTGACCGCGCCCCACACGGCGCCGATGGCCAGCAGGGTCGAGCCGATGTAGATCCCAGCGCAGGTCTTACACACCGAGCCGAGCTGAGTCAGGCTGATGGTCAGCATGCCGATCGAGACCAACAGCGGCGTGACGCCGACCAACGCAAAGAACACCCGTGAGCGCTTGGGCGCGCCCGCTCCAGCGACCAGCAGGTAGATCCCAAAACCCAAGAAAAAACTGAAGGCGCCGACCGCGAACAAGGCGATGGGGATGCCGCCCCAGTAGGCGTCTTTGAACAGCGCCGAGTACGACGAGTACATTGCCGCACGGCATGCCTCGGCCTCGGAGGTGGGCGCCGCTCCGGGGATGAAGCTGCAGTGGACGTCGTGCAAGCGCCGATCGAGGTGCGCTGAGTAGTCGAGCGTCGAGTAGAAGGCGAACAGCAAGCCGAGCAACGTGCCGAGCACGGCCGTCGCGTAGGCAAGGCGGGTCTTCATAGGCCCTAGATAGGCCACAGGCCGGGGCGCCGCGCAAGGGGAGCGCCCCAAGACGCCCAGAGGGCCTAGAGGGCCTAGACGGCCTAGAGGGCTGCCGGCGTGTGGCGATACGCGACGCTGGGCACGGAAATGACCTCAGCTCTCTTCAGTGACCAACGACGCCACCCGTAGCTCAGCCAGTTGCTCAGCAGACACGCTGCCCGGGGCGTCGGTCATCAGGTCCGTACCCTTCTGCGTCTTGGGGTAGGCGATCACGTCGCGGATGCTGTCGGTGCCGGCCATCAGCATGGCGATGCGATCCATGCCGAGGGCGATGCCGCCGTGGGGCGGCGCGCCGTAGCGCAGCGCCTTGAGCAAGAAGCCGAACTTCTCTTCGGCCTCGGCGTCGCCGATGCCCAGGGTGCGGAACACCCGCGCTTGGACGTCTGGATCGTGCAGGCGCACCGACCCACCCCCGATCTCAAAGCCGTTGAGGACGATGTCGTAGCGGTAGCACTGCACCAGCCCCGGGTCGGTCTCTAACAAATCCACGTGGTCATCAAACGGCCGGGTAAAGGCGTGGTGCGCGGCGGCCCAGCGCTTGTGGTCTTCGTCGTACTCGAACAGCGGCGGGTTCACCACCCACAGGAAATTCCACTGGTCGCCGTGCCCAGACTCGGGGATAAGCCCAAGCTTTTTCCCCAGGGCAATGCGCAGGTTGGCCATCACGGTGTGCACCAAGCTGGCCTTGCCGGACTGGAACAGGATGATGTCGCCCTCTGCGGCGCCGCACGCTGCGTTGATGGCCTGGCGCAGCTCCGGCGTCACGCTCTTGGCCAGCGGGCTCTGGGTCCACTCGCCGCCAGCGCCGACCTTAGCCCGCGCCAGGCCACCAGCGCCCATGCCGCGGGCCAGCTTCTCAAACTTGTCGCCGTCGGCGCGGCTGAAGTTCGCGCTGGCCGGCACGACCATGCCCTTGATGATCTCCGCTGGCAGTTCCTTACGGTAAGCGCCAGACTTGAACTTCTCGGCGATGGGCTCAAAGAACGGGATGCCGCCGCCGCCGTGCTGGGTGACCAACTCAGTCAAATCGACGTGAGGCAGGCCAAAGCGCAGGTCGGGCTTGTCGTTGCCGTACAGGCGCATCGACTCCTCAAAGTCTAGGCGCGGGAACTGACCGCTCGGGTAAGTCTCCTTGAGATCGACGCCGTTCGCGGCCCACATCTTGAAGATCAAGCCCTCGACCAGCTTGAAGATGTCGTCTTGGTTCACGAACGACAGCTCAATGTCGATCTGGGTGAACTCGGGCTGGCGATCGATGCGCAGATCTTCATCGCGGAAACAGCGCACGATCTGGAAATACTTCTCGAAGCCCGCCACCATGAACAGCTGCTTGAACAGCTGCGGGCTCTCGGCCAGCGCGTAGAATTTCCCCGCGGAGGTACGGCTGGGCACCAAAAAGTTGCGCGCGCCGCCCGGCGTGTACTTGACGAGGAACGGCGTCTCGAGCTCGAGGCAGCCCGCGTCGCTCAGGTAGTTGCGGGTGGCTTGGTTCAGGTTGTGGCGCATGCGCAGCGCGCGCTGCAGCGGCGCTCGCCGCAAGTCGAGGAAGCGGTACTGCAGGCGGATCTCTTCTTTGGTGTCCACCTGGTCCAGCAGCTCAAACGGCGGCGTCTCGCTGCGGTTGAACACCGTGGCCTCCAGCACCTCGACCTCGACCTCGCCGCTCGCCAGGTTGGGGTTGGTGGCGCTGACCAGCTCGCCGGTCTTGCGGCTCATTTGCATGCCGCGGGAGCGCACCTTGCCGCGGATCCCGACGCACCACTCGCCGCGCAGCGCCTCAGCCTGAGCGTGGGCCTCTGGGGCGCTGTCGGGGTCGAACACGATCTGGGTGATGCCCTCGCGATCGCGCAAATCGACGAAGATGATGGAGCCGTGATCGCGACGATTATTCACCCAGCCAAACAGCACCACCTCGCTGCCGATATCCGAGCCACGCAGCGCGTCGCAGTCATGGGTTCTCTTGAGCTCGTCGATAAAGCGGGCCACGGCGATTTCCTTGTCTTTTTGAGAGGGCGGTCCAGCACGAACGCGGGCTGAGACACGAATGACGCTCTGCGCCAGATCGGCGCAGCATCGCAGAGGCTCGAGCCCCGGCAAGGCGACAGGCAGCGATTTACAACGAAGCGCGCCCAACCGACACGCAATAACACCCCTCGCCGCGACGCCTGACTTCGCGTCTGCCTCACCGCGCGCGCAAAAACCCAGGCTGCTTCGGCCGAGCGGCGGAGCACGCCGAGCCCAGGCAGCGCAGCTGAGCTCCCCAAGGCTAAGCGCCAGCAAACTGGTCCAAAATGCCGGCGCCATGGCAGCGCTATGCGGTGACCACGAGCCAGCCAGCGGACCCCAGCGCCGCCATCGCCGAACCCGAGTCAGCCAGCGCTGCACACGCTGAGCGTGGCGTCGCGACCGCAGCTTGGCTCAACCCGCTGTGCGCCTGGCTGTCTCTGGCGCTGCCCCTGGGTTTTGCGGTCCTTCGCGCCAGCACGGCAGCCCAATGGCGCGGTGATCTGGCCATGGTGCGCGCCCTCGGGATGGTGCCGGTCGGCCTTGAAGGCTCGGTCAGCAGCGTGTGCGCCCAGTTGATGAGCCTGCTGCCCATCGGGGGCCGCAACCTGCGCGTGGCTCTGGTCAGCGCCATCGCCCTAGGCGTCGCCGGCCGCGTCTTGTTCGCGCTGGCGCGCCGCCTGCTGAGCGCCAATGGCTATTCACCCCGGCTCACGCCGCCGCTGGCCCTGGCTGCCGCCCTGACCGCCACGTTGTGCGTGACCTGGCAGCTCGAAGGCACCATCGGCGGAGGCGCGACCGGCGCAGCGGCGCTTGGCCTCGGCACGCTGCTGGTGCGACCTCACCGACGCACCGTCGATTTTCGGATTTGGCTGGGGTTTGGGGGGGTGGTCGCGCTGACCGCGACTGAGAGCCACGTCGCAGGCGCCGCGGTGGCAGCGGCGCTGTGTGTGCAGGCGCTGGTGCTGGGTGAGCTGCCGCGAGGCCGCGCGCTGCTCGCCGCGCTGCTCGGCTTCGGCGTGGTGGCGCTGTTGTGCATCGCGCCGCTGTTGGTGCGCCCATGGTCGGACCGCGCGGGCGTGCAGCTCGGCTTTGACTTTATCGCGGGCAACGTCGCGGGCTTGGACATCGAGACGACGCGACCCGACGCCCTCGCCGCCTGGACGCGGGACGTCGGCCTGATCAGCCTGGGCATCGCGCTCTTCGGCGCTACCGTAGGGATTTTGAGCAAGGCGACGCGCTGGCTGGTCGCGCCGCTGCTCACGCTGGTGCTGGCCGACGCCATCTTGCCCGCGGTGAGCGGCAGCGTGCTGGTCACCGATCCGCTGATGCCGCTCAGGTTGATGGCCATCGGCGCCGTGGCGGTGCTGACCTCGCTGGGCGTGCACGCCGCGGTGCTGTTCTTGTCGCGCGCGCAGATCCCGCTGGCTCGCCCTGCTGCCACGCTGATGGCGCTGTTTACGTTCGCGCTGGTGCTGATGACCAGCGAGCGCTCAGCCCACATCGCCGACCGGCGCGGGCAACTCGCGGCGGAGGTCTGGACAGACCACGCGCTAGGTCGCTTGCCGTACGGCAGCGTTCTGCTGGTGCGCTCGCCGGCGGTCGCCTGGCGCTTGTGGGCCGCCCGCGTGGTCCGCGGAGAGCGGCCAGACATCTTGGTGGTGCCAGCGGCGATGCTGGACCGTGGCTCGGTGGCGCGGCAGCTGTTGGCGCGTGAACCAGCGCTGTCTCCGTTGTTGCGCGACGTGGCGGTCAGCGGAGCGCCAGGCGAGTTCGCGCTGTCTAGCTTGTCCGACGTGCGCCCGCTGTACGTCGAGCTGGACCCGACCTGGGATGAGCGCCTGGTCGACCACCTGGTGCCCAAGGCGCTGTGGTTAGAGTTCGCGCCCACCGCGCTCGGACGCTCAGACCGCGAGGCAGCACTGAACCACGGCCGCGACTCGTTCTCCGAGGTGCTGGAGGTGGCGGCGACGCCCAGCGGACGCGACGAGGCCACCCTCGCCATGCTGGCGACGCGGGGCAAGGAGCAGCTGTTGGTGCTGGCGACGCTGAACGACAAGCAGGCCGCGGCGTCGCTGGTCCGCGATCTAAAGCTGATCGACCCGAGCGATCCCCTAGTCTTGCGTGTGGAAAAGCAGCTTGAGACGCACCGCCGAAGGCGCCTGGACGTCTCGAGCCTGCGCTGAGCGGCCCGCAGATGGATAGCGCTTGCGCCAGCGCCCCACACTTCCGATGCTCTGCGCGCGCCGATGAAGAACTACCTGCTGCTCCTACGCCGTGGCGAGCTCAAGCTCGGAAGCACCGACGCAGAGCAGCGCTTGTTTCGCGACTTGGCGAGCTGGGGCGAGAGCATCGCCGCCACCCAGCGCCTGGTCGCCGCCGAGCGCTTGGTCACCGACAACCGCTGCCGGGTGCGCAAGAGCGCTGAGCGCTTGGTGATCGATGGTCCCTTCGCGGAGACGCGCGAGCTGGTGATCGGCCTGTTCATCATCCGCGCCGCCAACATCGCAGAGGCCGCGCGGCTGGCTGGTGACTGCCCAGCGGTGAAGCTCGGGGCCGAGATCGAAGTGCGCGAGATCGCCGACTCGCCCAGCCCCGAAGTCCTGGGGCCCCTCGACGACGCGGGCTGAGGGGCGCTGAGGGGCTGAGTCAGCTACTCGCCGTCATCAGGCGCGCTGGGCAGCTCCAAGTTGGCGTCTGGAAACCTAGCCCGTATCTCTGCGGAAATACCCGAGGCGTCCATGTCCTCGCCCTTGGATTGATGAAACAGGCGCAGCTGGCGCAGGCAGTTCAGATCGCTGGCGAACGCGGACAAGCACCAGCGCACGATCTCCGACGTCTCGCTGAGGGGATATTGCTGGGTATAAGAGTGGACGCGAGCCTTGGCGCAGGCGGCGTTGTTTGGCTCGGCCTTCAGACAGCCGAGGGCCGAACGACGGGCGGCCGCGAAGTGCCGCGCGGCGAGCTCGCGCTGGGCTGCTGCCAGCAGGCTCGCGGCGTCGTCAGCGGGGGCAGCGTCAGGGTCGTCAGCCTGGCTGCCTGGCCCAGGCAAGGCATAGCCTCCCGCCCTCGACGGGCTCGCGGCGCCGCCCCCAAGACCCAACCCTGCGGCGCCGCCCGCTGTCCCCGAATTGAACGCAGGGCTGGCGCCTCGGGCTACAGCGCTAGCTGGCTCAGCGCGGGGCGGTGCGGCGCTGGCGCGTAGGTCAGCCGAAGCGCGGCGAGGGTCTTGGGTGGACGGCGCGTCGCGACCCAGCACGACCCAGGCAGCTAGCCCCAGCAAGACCGCCACCACAGACAGCCAGATCCAGGCGGGATGCGGCGTCTTGAGGCAGGACATCGCGCCCATCGTCGCCAGCTTGGCTGAGATCGCAACGTCTTTCGCCACGGCCCCCATGGCGCGGCGCGTCGCGCTGGCGATTCGCGCCGGCGCTGCCCAGAATCCTAAACCAAGGCTGCTAAGTCGGCCGCGTTTCGTCTACGCTCAGCCGCCTCATGGGTGGCCGGATCTTGGTGGTAGATGACAGCGCGACGATCCGCAAAGTCGTGGGGGCCATCCTAGAGCGCAACTCATACCAGGCCGTCGAGGCCAAGGACGGCTTCCAGGCGCTCGAAGAGCTGGGCCGCGACGCGGAGTTTGAGCTGATCTTGCTCGACTTCGTGATGCCGCGCATGAACGGCTACCAGTTCTGCCGCGAGCTGCGCTCAAAGCCCGACATCAAGAACCTGCCCGTGGTGCTGATGAGCGCCAAGGGCGACAAGATCCGCGGCCAGTTCGTGCGGCAAACCGGCGCCATCGACGCCATCACCAAGCCCTTCGACGCGCGCGGTCTGATCGCGGTGGTGGAGGGGGCGATCCACAAGCACAAAGCCGGCAGAGGCCGCCCGGTGCTCGACGCCGAGTCGATGCTCGAAGAAGACGACGTCTCGGAGAGCCTACGGCCCAGCTCACTCAGCTGGAACCGCGACGGGGTGAACCGCGTGCGCATCGCCCTCGACTTCGCTGACGCCTTGGCCGAGGTGCTCAAGCCTGAGCTGCTCCGCGGCGGCGACGAGCGCGCCTATCAAATGGCGTTTCAGAGCTTGCTCACGCCGGACGCTGCCGCGCGCCTCGGCCAAATGTTGAGCGGCTTAAACGAGGCCAGCCCGGCAGACTCGGCGCTGACCGGCGACGTCTCGGTGATTTCCATCGCGGAAATCTTGCAGCTCCTCGCGCTGCAGCGACAGTCGGGCAGCCTGGTGGTGAGCACGCGAAAGGGCGCACGCATCGTGCTGTACGTGAAAGAAGGCACGCTGGCGCTGGCGACCTCCATCGGCCTGCGCGGCGAGTTCCGCCTGGGGCGCTACCTGGTGCAAGACGGCGCCATCACCGAGGCCCAGCTCACCGAGTACCTAGAGCAGAACCCGCCGACCTCTAACTCCAGGGCCAAGACCACGTTGATCGGTCAAGGGCTGCTGGCGGCGGGGGTGGTCGACGCGAGCCGCGTGCAGCGCGCGCTGGTGCGTCAAGCCAGCGAGCTGATCTACGAGGTGGTGCGTTGGAACTCAGGCCGCTTCACCTTTCAGCTGGGTGACCTAACTGAAGCCGCCACCTCCGCCGATCTAGGCCTCCCTACCAGCGCCATCGTGATGGAGGGCTTCCGGCGCGTGGACGAGTGGCGCATGATCGAGGGCAGCTTCGATTTTGAGAACGTGCTGTACCCCGATCCCATGGCGATTGAGCGCATGGGCAAGCAAGGCGAGCTGACCAAGCTCGAGGCGACGGTGCTGGACGCCATCGACGGCGAGCGCACCGTGCGCGAGATCGTCGCCGGTGTGCACGCCAGCTCGTTTGACGTCTGCAAGATCTTGTATCAGTTCGTGAACTCGCGGCTGGTTCGCATCGAGAGCTGATCCGCACGGCGACATTCGCCGCTGATGACGCTGAAGCCCCAGGCAAGCATGTCCGACCCCACCGAGCTCCCCCGCGACCTATCCAGGGCGAGCACCACAGCCGCGAACTCCGCAGCTACAGCCCCAGGCGCGGCTCCCTGCGCGTATGGCCTGATCGTGGAGCTCTCGGGTCACGCGGGCGACGCCCCACCAGAGCTGCGCTTTATCTCCGCACGGATAGCTCAGCGGGTGGTGCCGCGCGCGGTCGTCTCGAGCCTGCCAGGCAGCCAACTGGGCATTTGTCAGGTGGGCGGGCTCATCTTACCGGTGGTTGAGCTGGGACCAGCGGCCACGGAGCTGATCTTGTGTGACCTGCCGCGCCACGCACCAGAGCGCGAGCAGGCGGGCAAGCCAGACGCGCCGCCGCCTCCCAGCGAGTGCCTCGCGGTGAGCGGGGCGCGCGTGTTGGCGAGCGGCGCCTTCGAACGGCGCGGCGCCGCTGTGATGTACGCAGGCCAGCCGGTGATGCCCCTCGACCTAGAGCTGCTCGCGGAGCACCTTTAATTTCCCCGAGGCGCGTTAACGGACCTCAGCCGCGGGTCAGGAGTGGACGACATGCAACGCAAACTTAAGCAATCCATCGGGTCGCGCTTGCAGGGCAGCGAGCTGATCAACGGGGTGTTGGGGTGGCTCGGCGGCCAATCCGCGACGCGCGACAGATCGCGGCGCGCCGATCCGCTAGCTGAGGGCCGCGCGTTCGAGCTGCACAGCAAGGTGGTCGACGCCTGCGCCCAAACCCTCAGCCTGTTGGGCGGCGCCGGGGCCAAGGCCACGCAGCAGCGCTCGGCCCTCGACAGCGTGCGGGAGCACCTGCTCGGCACGGGCGGGCGACTGCGCGAGCTGCGCAGCAGCGGCCTCCCGGTGCGAGACGCCCTCGACCGCATCAAGCTGATCGCGTTCAACGCCGGCCTCGAGGGCGCGCGGTTGGGCGAGCCCGCAGGCACGCCCCTGTTGTTGGTGGCTGAAGAAGTACGCGCCCTGGTCGAGCGGGGCGCCGAGGCGGCAGAGGCGGTTGACTCCCACATCGGCCAGCTGGACAGCGAGCGCGAGGTGGCGATCGGCGAGCTAGATCAAGCTCGCGGCCACGCCCACGACATCGCCAACGAGCTGCTCAGCGCGGGCGCCGCAGGACGCCAGCTGAGCGACGAGATAGGGCACCTAGGCACGGCGCTAGAGCAGCTCACCGGGACGGACCCCGAGCTGGCGAAGCGCATCGGCGATGCCGCGCGGCACGCACAGGGGCTGCTCGACGCCATCGCGGCGCTCTCTGCCAGGGCGCCCGATGGCGGCGTGCTCCGCCCGCTGACGCCCGTCATCTCTGAGCTGCTGCGCGTGCTCAGCAGGGTCGCCGACAGCGAGGCAGAGCCGGGAGGATCCGCGCGGTGAGCGACACCCACGAGCTGCGCCTGCTGCTCGCTAGCGAGATCAAGCGCCGCTTGCCGACGGCGACGGACGATCCGGCGCAGGCTCGCAGCTTGCTCCACGCGCTCCGCGGCTCGGCGGCCATGGCTGGAGAGTCCGAGCTCGCGCTGGTGCTCAACCAGCTGGGCAGCAAGCTCAGGGCGGGTGAGCACCAGACCACCCGTCAGGTGCGGCGCGTGCTTACCCACGCCGAAGCGCGCTTGGCCCGCGGCGACTCAGCGTTCGGCACGCGCTGGCCGACGCCACCCCTCGGCCTGCAGCCGCTCCAGCATGAGCTGCCAGCAGAGTACCTGGCTGGCATGCGCGAGCGGCTGGCAGCCTGGGACGCCCTGCTCGAGCGCGCAGCGAGCCCGCAGCTGGTGGACGACATCTACCGAGCGCTCCACAACCTCAAGAGCGCTGCCAGCGCCGGGGGTGACCATATCACCACATGGTATTGTCACGGCCTTGAAGCGCACCTGATGGCCTCGCGCGAGCGCGCCAGCGCCCAGGCGCTGGTAAAAGAGCTGTCTCGTCACCGCGCCGTGATCGCGGCGCTGATCGCGGATCCGTGGGGAGCGCTGCGCACGCTGTCACGCCTTGACGAGACCCAGTCCAGCGCGGCGACCAGCGCGGCCGACGCGCCGCGCACCGGCGCTGACGAGTCGTCCAAACGCGCTCCGCGCGCTGGGGGCGGCTCGCTGCAGGTGCCCGAGCGCGCGCTGGACTCACTGCTCGACCGCATGCAGCGGCTGGATCAGATCCGTGACGATCTGAACCGCGCCGCTGACATCGCCGGCCAGTTCGCAGAGCGCAGCATCAATCAACGCGAGCAACTGAACGAAGCGCTGCGCCTGATTGGTCCGCCCCGGCCGTGGGGCGCGCCCGAGGCGGCGCTGCGCGCCATCCAGCACGTGGCCCGTGGCTTGGGCAGCGCCAGCCTGCGCGCCAAGCGTGGCGCGCAGGTCGTCAAGACCAGCACTGACCGCATCCGTACAGAAACGACTAACACCCGGGTCGAGCTGACGCAGCTGCGCCGAACCAGCTTACGCTGGCTGCTCTCGAGGTTAGAGTCGGCAGCGCTCGAGCTGGCAGCGCAGCAAGGCAAGGCCCTGCGAGTCCACACCAGCGGCGGAGACCTACCCATCGATCGCCGCCTCGCCGAGCGCTTGCTCGACCCAGCGTTGCAGCTGGTGCGCAACGCCGTGACCCACGGCATCGGCGGCGGGCCGCCCGCGCGCGGCGATGGCCAGCTGTGGCTCCAGGGGAGCCGCGTCGGCGGCTGGCTGCGGCTCAACGTCGAAGACGACGGGCGCGGCCTAGATCTGGAGGCGCTGAGCGCGCTGGCGCCAGCAGGTAGCCCAACGCGGGCCGCCCAAGCGGCTTTTCTCCCAGGCGTATCCACACGGCAACATGCCGACGCCTTCGGTGGCCGCGGCCTAGGCCTGCCCATGGCAGAGTCGGTGCTGACCAAGCTCGGCGGGACGCTGCACCTCACCGCCCGCGAGCCCCGCGGGACCCGCGCGTCCATCGAAATCCCAGCAGAAAGTGGCATGATCGACGTGATCTGGATCGGCCAAGATGAGCACGAGTTCGCGCTGCCGGTGGTCTACGCGCGGCGCGCGGTGCGCAACGCACCTCACTTGGAGGCGGTCTCGCTAGCGCGTTGTCTTGGGCTCCCCCACCCCCGCAAACCCTTGGAGACCGCGGTTGAGCTCGAGCTGTCTGGGCTGGCGCCGGTGTTCTTGGCGGTGAGCTCGCTGCGCCCCGCAGAGACGGTCAACATTCACCCAGTCCCGTCCCGGGTCGCGCGGCGCGGACCGTACTCGGGCGCGGTGCTGCGTCGCGGAGGCAAGCTCGCGCTGGTGCTGCACGGCCCGGTGATCGCGTTGCGCGCCCAGCTAGTCACCGCTGGGCACGCGTCCACCACGCCGCCAGGTCCTGGCCACAGCTAGCCGCTCGCTGTTTCGGCGTCAGGTTTGGCAGCCAGGGGTGCTCTAACGCAAAGCGGGTTGCGCTCGGCTTGCGCCCCAGGGACGCTGAGCCAGCATGCTCACTCGACGCATCACGGCAGACGACCACAGCGCGGTGATGAAGATCGCTCAGGCCTCCGACACCGCGCTTGAAGCCGCGGAGCTGACCCGAGACTGCGCGCGCGTGTGGGTGGCGACTGACGCCGACCAAACCGTCCAGGGCTTTTTGTTGGCGTGGGCGGTCGCCGATGAGCTGCATTTGCTGAATATCGTCAGCGCGCCAGCGTCGCGGCGGCGTGGCGTGGGGCGCGCGCTGATGCAGGCGCTGCTAGCGTTTGCAGCGGAAAACAAGGCGCGCCTGGTGCTGCTCGAGGTCAGGCGCTCCAACGTCGCCGCGATCCGGCTCTATCGCTCCAGCGGCTTTTGTGCGATCGGATTCCGGCGCGGCTACTACTCTGACACCGGCGAAGACGCCGTCGAAATGCTGGCCACCCTCGACCCCATCTCAGGCCAGATCGAGCCCGGTCGCGACGAGATCCACCTCAGCCTCTAGCCGAACCCCTCATGCCTTCTCCCCTCAGCGCTGCGTCACCCGAGCGAACCAAACGTAGTCAAGTCACAGCGCCGCTGCTGCGCCGTGACAGCATGGGCGACGCCTACCACGTCCTCACGTTCGATGTTCCGCAGGGCATGGCGGCGTCACCCGGACAGTTCGCGATGGTGCGCGGGTCCGAGTGGGGCGACGCGCCGCTGTTGCCGCGCCCGATGAGCTTCCTGAACGGCGGCACGCGGCCCTCCATCTTGATCAAGGTGTTCGGTGAGGGCACCACCCGCATGGCGCGGGCAGTCCCCGGCGAGCCCTTCGACATCCTAGGTCCCCTCGGAAACACCTGGCCTGCTCTTACCCCAGGGAAGCGCCCAGTGCTAGTAGCAGGGGGGGTGGGGGTGGCCCCGCTGCTGTACTTAGCGCGGCAGCTCCGCGCGGCGGGCGCCGACCCGCTGACCGTGTATGGCGGCCGCTCGCAGCGTGATCTGCCGCTAAATGAAGAGCTCGCCGAGGTCAGCGAGCTGCTCATCACCACCGAAGACGGCTCGCGCGGCTCAGCCGGCCGCGTCACCCTGGTGCTGCCCGAGCTGCTCAACGCCGAGTGTGAGGTCTTCACTTGTGGGCCAGACCGCATGATGGCGGCGGTAGCCAAGCTGTGCCGCGAGCGCGACGTGCGCTGCATCGCGTCGCTCGAGACCCCCATGGCCTGTGGCTACGGCGTGTGCCTCGGCTGCCCAGTAAAGCGCGCAGACTCCGGCTATCTGTACGCCTGCACTGACGGCCCGTGCATCGACGCCAGGACCATCGACTGGGGCGACGGCGACCACGCACCGCGCCGCCTCGAGCGAGGTGCAGAGTGAACCAGAGCATCCAAATCGGGCAGCTCACGCTGCGCAACCCCGTGCTCACCGCGTCTGGGACCTTCGGCTACGGCCTCGAGTACGACGACTTCTACGACGTCGCAGAGCTCGGCGGCATCTGCACCAAAGGCCTGAGCCTCGCCCCCAGGTTCGGCAACCCGCCCGAGCGCATCTGCGAGACCCCAGCGGGCATGCTCAACGCGATCGGCCTCGCCAACGTCGGCGTCGATGTTTTCTGCAAGGAAAAGTTACCGATCCTGCGTGAGCGCGGCGTCACGGTCGTCGCGAACATCTTCGCGAGCTCGGTCGAAGACTTCGTGACCATCACCCAGCAGCTGGAGGCCACCACCGGGGTCGCCGCCATCGAGCTCAACGTCAGCTGCCCCAACGTGAGCCATGGCGGGATTGAGTTTGGGCGCGATCCCAAGCTGTGCGCCGCGGTGACTGAGGCCTGTAAGCGCGCGACCCGGCTGCCCATCTGGGTGAAGATGAGCCCCGAAGCTGGCGACATCGTCGCCGTGGCCAAGGCCTGTGAGGCGGCCGGCGCCGACGCCATCACCGCCATCAACACCATCCGCGGGATGTCCATCGACACCAACACCGCGCGCGTACGCCTCGCGAACCGCACTGGCGGCCTGAGCGGCCCAGCGCTGAGGCCTGTCGCCCTGCGCATCGTGTGGGACTTGGTGGGCGCGCTGAAGATCCCGGTGATCGGCATCGGCGGCATCTTCAGCGCCGACGACGCCATCCAGTTTTTGCTCGCGGGCGCCAGCGCGGTCCAGGTCGGCACCGCGAACTTTTCAGATCCGCTCGCCTCCTACAAAATCAAGCAAGGCATCGCCAAGTACTGCGACGCCCGCGGCCTCACCGCGGCTGAGCTAGTGGGTCGTGGTCGGCCGGAAGCAGGAGCCTGATCGTGTTGGCCATCGCCCGTGAGCAACAGCAACTCGAACTGCAAGGGCTGATCGCTCGCTGCGGAGAAAGACGCCAGTGCGCGCAGCGCGCGGTGGTGGTGTTCGACCTCGACGGCACGCTGCTCGACAACCGGCCCCGCACGGTCGCCATCCTGAACGACGCCGCCAAGAACTGGGCGGTCCAGCACCCAGACGCGGTGCGGGTGATAGAGAGCCTGTCGCCTGATCAGCTCGGCTACTTGTTCCACTCTGCGCTGTCCGACGCGGGCATAAAAGAGGAGCTGATCCGCGAGGCGCTAGAGCTGTGGAAGCAGCGCTTCTTCATCGACGAGACGCTGAGCCACGACGTCCCGCTGGCAGGCGCCGTGACGTTCGCTAACGCCTGTTACTCCGCTGGCGCGAACCTGATCTACCTCACGGGTCGGGACCTGCCCAACATGGCGCTGGGCAGCCTAGCCAGCCTGCGCGATCACGGCTTCCCGGTTGGGGTGCCGGGCACCGAGCTGGTGTTGAAGCCCGATTTCGACACGCCAGATTTGACCTTTAAGCAAGCCGTGATGCCCGAGCTCAGCCGTCTGGGCGAGGTGATCGCCACCTTCGACAACGAGCCCGGCAACTGCAACGGCTTCCAGGCGCAGTTCCCGGCCGCCACCCACTACTTGCTGCTCACCCAGTTCGCGCCGGACCCACCAGCGCTCCACTCCAGCGTCAAGGTGATCCGTGATTTCCGCGCGGGATAACAACAAGGAGTGACGTGACGCTGCGCAAACCTCGCCCGACGGCCTGCACGACGCGCGGGCTACGCCTGCTCGCGCTCGCGCTGTTGGCCGGCGCGGTCGCCTGCGACAACAGCCCTCCAGAGCCCACCGGCAAGGGCACCAGCCCCAACGCCAGCATCAAGCCAGCGCCGCTGACCAGCGGTGAGCCAGAGCTGCGCCCAGACCAACTGCCCAGGGCGCTCGACGCCGGGGTGGTGGGGCTCGCGGTTGACTCGACCGGGCACTTTGTTTTCCCCGAAGAAGCGAGCGTCCCGCCCACGCCGCTGCGGTCAGATGAAGGCCTGCCGAGCGATGAGGTGTCTACCAGGGACTCGAGCGGCCTGACCCTCACGGTCGAGTGGCAGTGGGACAGCCCCGACAAGCCGCCGCCGGGCAGCGCCATCAACCCGGAGACGCTAGAGCAGGCGCGCCAGCGCACCAAGCCGCTGATGACGGTTGATCTGTCAGCCGCGGGGCGCATGCGCATCAACTTAGACAGCGTCGTGTTTCCGCTGCCGCCCGGAACCGAGCTGCGCAGCCGTGGCGACCGCAGCGGGCACATCGTGGTGTGGCCCAACCACCGCGCGTACCGCAGCATCGCGCCAGGCGGGCTGCGCTCCTTGTTCGCCGAGCGCCGCACAGACGTCACGCCTATCAGCGCTGGCAAGGTCACCGCCCAGGGCAAGGGCTCAAGGCTCGGCTTCGAAACCAGCAAGACGACGGTCACCACCGCCTTCGGTGGCCTGACGCTCGAACAGGCGAAGCTGCCCGGCGCCCCCGGTCAGCTGTTTTGTCGTTTCCTTACGGCACTTATCGCGGCGGACCCGCTGAGCGAGGCCTGCGCCGCCGGGCTGGTGCCGGTCGCTGCGCGCTTTCGCTGGACGCCAAGCGGGAGCATCAGCCTGGCGGTCACCACGCTGACGCGGCGCACCGATTTGCAGGTCGGTGAGCTGCGTGTGCCGCCGTCAGGCGCCCAGGTCAAGCCTGGCGAGCTACCGCCGCAGACCACAGGGATCCTACTAACTCAGCCTGAGCTACGCGGCCTGCGGCGCGCTGACGTCGAGGGCATCACGCCGGGCGTCGACGCACCAGGCGAGGGCATGCGCGCGGTCAACCACAGCGACGGGCTACGCTACGTGTTGCTTGACGGCATCCCGGTGGCCTGGGTTGAGCCGCTGGGCCAGATCTACATCATCGGCCCGCCCAGGGGCTACTACAACATCTCGTGGCGCGACTTCCTGGGCGCTCACGTTACGCCAGCCGTCAAGACCGCCCTCCCGGCGCGGGTCATGTTGGGCGATGAACCGGTGGACGGCGGCAGCCCTGAAGTGAAGCCCTGAGGCAGCGCACAGCCCGCCACGCACTGCCCGCCACGCACTGCCCTCCGCGCACTGCCCTCCGCGCACTGCCCTCCACACACGGCCCTGCGCTCAGCGCCCGGGCAGGTAGTCTTCCGGCTCGAACACGGCGTCAGCTTGGCCATCGCGGGCTGCAGCGTCCCTAAGCACGGCCATGGCGATCTCCACTGCGTCGAAGCGCGTGCTCAGCAAGTAGAAGTCCTCGTCTCGCACCTCAGGCAGGGCGGCCAGGCGCTGCTCAACCAGTATCGTATCCGCACGGTCTAATCTAAGGTTGGAGCTCGGGCCGCTATGCTCCACGCCCCCGAACAAAGCGTCGTAGACCGCGCCCACCGGGTTGATAGCCAGGAAGACCACGCTAGAGCACACCAACCACTCGTGCACGTCGTCGCTCGGGGCGATCCAAAAGCCGTCCATGCTGGCGCGCACCACCTCACCGAAATAGGCGCCGACGCTCCGCGTGATCAGCGCCTCCAACTCGGGCCGAGCCTCCAGGCCCTGACGAGCACCGATCAGGTAGTGGTCGACCAGCGGCAGCGTCTCCGAGCTAAAATCTGGCTCGACCCCGACCGCGCCCTGGACGAACCGCGCGGCCGCGAGCGAGAGCTCAAGAATACGCTCCGGCGCCCCGCTTAGGAGCAGCCCTGAGTCACCCTCGACTCCGCCCGCCTCCGATGCATCGATCTGGGGCCAAGGCTTGGGGTCACCGCGCTCGGGGTCACCGCGCTCGGGGTCACCGCGCTCGGGGTCACCGCGCTCGGGGTCACCGCGCTTGGGGTCACTCGGCTCAGACACCTGTGCTGCGTAGCAGAAACCGGGGCTAGGCTCACCCCTGACCCACCAGCGCTCGAGGCCAACACCTCAAAGCCAAACCCGGCGCGGCGATGCGTCAAGAAGGCAAGCCCGCGCGGCTGTCTTGTGTTGAACCGCCGTGGCGCGATCGGCCTAGCCAAGCGACCTAGCCAAACCCCGGGGCGGCCCACACAATGCAGCCGATTCGCGCCGCAAACTGCTGAAACCCGCGAGGCCGAGGCCACCACAACAAACCCTAAATTGAGGTTGCAGCCTGGCGGGGTCCATTCGATACGAAGTTCCCAGACGTAACTTCTAGGTCACGTGCTACCCTGAGCGTTCCTTCGATGCGGATTGGCATCTTCAGCGACACCCACGCAAACTACGAAGCGCTAAGCGCCGTCTTCGAGGCGTACCGTCATGAGAACATTGACGAGTACTACTGCCTCGGGGACACGGTTGGCTATGGAGGCTCGCCCAACGAGTGCTGCAACATGGTGCGCGAGACAGCCAAGGCGACCATCCTGGGTAACCACGACGCGGCGGTCGCTGGGCGCATGGACTACTCGTACTACTACGAGGCGGCGCGCCAGGCGTTGGACACCCACGCCTCCATGCTCTCCGACGAGAACATGGAGTGGCTGAAGCAGCTCCCCTACACCGTCAAGCTGGACGACATCGGGGTCCACCTGTGTCACGGCTCGCCGGTACGGCTCGAGGAGTTCGAATACATCTTCGCGCCCGAGCAGGCGCGGGAGTGCCTGCCCATCTTTGACGAGCTGGGGCACATCACGCTGATCGGGCACTCGCACCTGTGCAAGGTGTTCGCGCTGACGCAGACCACAGTAGAAGAGCTGCCGCCGGTCGACTTTGAGCTAGCCCCCGATCGCAAGTACATCGTGAGCGTCGGCTCGGTGGGTCAGCCGCGCGACTACGATAACCGCGCCAGCTATACGGTTTTCGACACGGAAAAACGCCGCTTCGAGTTCAAGCGCATCGAGTACGACATCGAGACCGCGGCAGACAAGGTGCTGCGGGCCAAGCTAGAGCGTAACTTCGCGCATCGCTTGTTCATCGGCGTCTGAGCGGGCCAGCTGGGCTGTCGGCCGGCAGCGCGTGCGCTGTCCGTGGCGCGGCGCGCGACCTGCCAGGCGCGCCAGGCGCCCTATTCACGCCAGCGCCCGTCGAAGCGGCGCGGCCCTGGCGCGCGAGCGACTCGGCGCGGCACTTGCTGCCCCACGGAATCACGAGGAGCTGGCCCAGGCGGTGGTCGCCGCCAGCCGTCCCACACCTCAACGGGCGGCACTCGGCGCTGCGCGCTCAGCGGACGAACCAGCAACAGCCCCAGCACGAACCCTCCAAGGTGCGCGAAGAACGCCACCTGCGAGCCGCCAACACCCCCCAGCACGCCCAGCGCCGGCAGCAGGTTCTGCAGCAGGAACCACGCCCCAAGCACCAGCCAGGCCGGCGCGAAGAAGGTGAAGCCCAAGATCAACCACAGCGGGGGGAAGGTGTTGAGGATCAGCACCTTAGCGCGCGGATAAAGCACCAAGTAGCCGCCCAACACGCCAGCGATGGCGCCCGACGCGCCGACCATCGGCACTTCGCTGGCGGGGTTGACCATCACCTGCGCCAGCGCGCCGGCCACCCCGCTTACCAAGTAAAACGCCGCGAACCGCCAGCGCCCCAGGGCGTCCTCGATGTTATCCCCAAAAATGTAGAGGAACAGCATATTGCCCGCGAGGTGCGTGAAGCTCGCGTGGACAAACATCGAGCTGAAGATGGTGGGCGCCTCTAGCAGCGGCTCGGCCACCAGCTGGGCTGGCACCACACCAAACGCGACCCCAAGCCCCTGCACCCCCAGCAGCGAGAGCCCGGCTTCGCCGGTAAAGATCAATACATTCAGCGCGATGAGCGCGTAGGTCAGGTACGGAACGCTGCGCGTCGGGTTGAGATCTCGAATCGGAAACATGCAGCCCGCGGAATCTAAGGCTGCAACGGCTGGTTGGCGAGGGCGCCGGGGGAGTTTGCTTCGGCGGCCGCTTTGACACGGCGCCCTGGGCGCTGGCGGTGTTAAACCCTGGGCGATGCAATGGGCCCGCCGCTTGAGAGCTTTTTGCCGTCACAGCGCGCCGCTCAGCCTGGCTGGGCTGGCCGCGGGCTTGGCGGGCGGGTGCGGGGCCGCGAGCTTCGACGGCCAAGTGTTCAAGGACAAGGACCTGAACTTTCGCGTGGGCGTTGTCCCGAGCAGCTGGCAAGAGCTCGACGCGAGCCACTCGCAAATCAGTTTCCGTGATGAAGAGGCGTCGGCTACGGTCGCCGTGAGCGCGCGCTGCGGTCAAGACGGCGACGACGTGCCACTGACCGCGCTGACCCACCACCTGTTCCTTAGCTTTACCGAGCGCGAGATGCTCAGCCAAGAGGAACAAATGCTCGACGGCCGCGCGGTCTTGCGCACTGAGATCGACGCCAAGCTCGATGGCGTGCGGAAACACTTCGTGACCTACGTGCTGAAGAAAGACGGCTGCGTCTACGATTTCGTGCACATCAGCCCACCCAGCGCCTCGCCGCGGTCTCGCGCAGAGTTCGACGCGTTCGTGACTGGATTTAGGACCCTGCCTTGACCGTCGACCTCGATCAAGAGCCGCAGAGTCGCCGCTCGTTTGCGCCCCCTCCACCCCCCAAACCGGCGGCGCAGTTTACAGAGAGCGCGTTCGGCTTCGTGTCCCATTTGGGGCAGCTGTCGCAGATGGGCTGGGGGGCTGTGCGCTCAGCTTTCAGGCGCCCCCTGGAGTTTCGCGAGTTTATTCATCAGGTAGACGCCCTCGGGGTTGCTTCCCTAGGGATCGTCGTGGTGACCAGCGTGTTCATCGGCATGGTGATGAGCGTCCAGTTCGCGTTCGGGCTGCAGAAGTTCGGCGGCATGGAGTACACCGGGCGCGTCGTCGCGTTGAGCTTCTCGCGAGAGCTAGCCCCGACCCTCACCGCGGTGATCGTGGGGGGCCGCATCGGCGCGGGCATGGCGGCCGAGCTAGGTTCAATGGCGGTGACCGAGCAGCTCGACGCGGTGCGCGCGCTGGGCGCGGACCCTCTAAAGAAGCTGGTGCTGCCGCGCCTCGCGGCGTCCATCGTGGTGATGCCGATCTTGGCGGCGCTGGCGTTGGTGCTCGGCTTCAGCGGCGCCATGGTCATCACCGACTTGGAGTTCAATATCCCCGCGGGCTTCTTCCTGCGCAGCGCCCTCGGAACCGTGGGGATGAAGGACTTCTTGAGCGGCATGTTCAAGACGCCGTTCTTCGGCGCGATCATCGCCTTGGTCGGTTGTCACTTCGGCATCACGACCCGCGGCGGCACGGCGGGAGTCGGAGACAGCACGACGCGCACCGTGGTGGCCATCTCGATCTCAATCCTGATCGCTGACTTCTTCTTGACCAAGGTGGCGATCATCGTCTGGCCAGCGTTCTGAGCGATCTCGGCTGCGGCTTGACCAGCCCTCGGCTCGCCCATAGGCTTAGGCTCGATCTGCTTTGAAAAGGCAGAAATGAGCCTCTATGCCAAGCAACCGGTCAGCAACATGAGCGCAGCCAGTCCAGAGGACGAGGCGATGGGTCTGGCCGCCGCAGGCCACGACGGCGGCGCCCGGCGTGACGCGGGTCGCAGAGACGGCTTGCTCACTACGGGCGATATGGCGCGCCTCTCAGACAACACGCTGCGCACGGTGCGGTTCTACGAAGAAGCCGGCATCCTGTACCCCGTGCAGCGCACCGACGGCGGGCATCGCCTGTTCGCCGAGGGCGAGCTGTCCAAGCTGCAGCTGGTCACCGAGCTGCGCGCCGCGGGCTTCTCACTAGAAGAGATCCGCGAGCTGCTCGAGGTCAAGCTGCGAGCCACCGAGGGCTCCGCTGCGTCCCATGACGCCCTGACCCGCCTCGCCAGCCAGATCGAGCGCATGGACCAGCGCATCAAGGTGCTCACTCACCTGCGCAACGATCTGGTGGCGTCGCGCGCGGTGCTGAGGGAGTGCAGCGCCTGCACCGACAACCAGTTGTATCCGCACGGTTGTGGCGACTGCAGCGTGATGACCGATCAGTCGAGCCTGCCCAACGCGGTCAGCGTGGTCTGGGGCGTGACGCGCTAATTTGAGCTGCCGTCACCTACACCGCAGCACCCCCGCGCCAGCTCGCGCACTCGCGCTCACCTAGCGAGCGAGCGGCCGAAGTGCTGAACTGACGCGTCGCGCAGCAGACCCGTGCTGGACTCACGCCCCAAGCCGCGTAACGCTCAGGCTGGTGTCGCTCGGCGGTCTGAAGAACAACAGCCAGGGACTCCAACTTGGTTGGGGGTGGTGGGAAGCATGAACACGACAACGACCGACAAACCGCAGCGGCGCGTCTTCAGCGTCGAAGAGGTGGACCACCTGATCCCGTCGCTCAGCACCCGCGTCGGCGAGCTGCTGATCGCGCGCAGCGAGATCGAGCGCCTGCTCGCCGAGCTCTCGCAGCGCCTCGGCCATTCACCGCGCACCCTCGCAGCCGAGCCCAGCGACGTGGGGGTCATCGCGCGCGCCAAGTCCGAGCTGCGGGCGCAGATGACCGCCTATGAACAAGGCTGGAACGCGGTCGAGGCGATGGGAGCCATCGTCAAGGACCCCCGGATCGGGCTGCTGGATTTCTATGGTGTGATCGCGGGGCGCCTGGTTTGGCTGTGCTGGCGCTACGGAGAAGACTCGCTCGGCTACTACCATGAGCTCACGGCGGGCTATGCAGGGCGACGTGCGTTGGGACGCCGCGAGCGCGCGCTGCTATTGAACTGACATGGCGGTGGACTGACGTGGCGGTGGATTTTGAGCGCGCCAGCCGTGCCATCGCTGAGTTCTTGCTCGCGCTGGGTCACGACCCAGAGGCTGAGCCGGAGCTACGCGGCACCCCAGAGCGCGTGGCTCAAGCCTTTGGCGCAGATCTGCTGCGGGGCGAAGGCGTAGACATCCCGGCGCTGGTGGCTGAAGCCGTCTCACCAGCGACCGGCGGCGCAGACTTAGTGGTGGTCCATGACATCCGTGTGGCAACGATTTGTCCCCATCACTTGATGCCAGCGCTGGGCGAAGCCAGCGTAGCCTATCTCCCTGGCGCGCACCTGCTCGGGATCGGGAGCCTGGCCAAGCTGGTCCATGCGTACGCCGAGCGCTTGACGCTGCAAGAGCAGATCGGCCAAGACGTGAGCCGGGCGTTGATGACCCACGCTGGCGCGCGCGGCGCGGCGTGTCGGCTCAGCCTGCGGCACAGCTGCCTCTCCGCGCGGGGCAGCCGTGAACACGCCGCGCGGGTCGTGAGCCTCGCGCGCGCTGGTGAGCTCGCGACGCCCGAGCGCCTCCCGCTGCTCGCCCTGGCGTTTGGTCCCGGGTTACCCCACGAAAGCGCCGAGCCGGACGCAACGCCCTGAGCAACGCCCGGAGCGCAGACCCACAGCCACGCGCTCGGGCTGACTTGCAGCGACAAAAGTACGCAACAAAAGTACAGTGGCCCGCCACACCCGCTCTCCTCTACCGTTGCTCCCTTCCGGGCCTGGCGGGGTTCGAGGCGCGCTGTTGGCAGGCCGTGCTTCAGGTACAACGCGCAGCAGCACTTGTCCAGCGACGACCTGCGCTCGAGGGACTTTCCTGCACAATTCCCGGGCCCGTCAGGTCGAGGCTGGACGCCGCGGCGCAAGGCGGCGCTGCAACGCATCCACACCCGCATGCATGAGTTGTCCGCTCGCAGGCGCTTGGGCTATTCTACTTTGGATATGGGAAGCAACGCTGCGACGCCAAGCTCCAGGCCAGGGGATGAGGTCCCCGACCTGGATCCCAGGCCCGTCGAGCGCGAGCTGAGATCCTCACCGGGGGTCAGCGGAGCGCGGCGCGCGGTGCCGCAATCGCTCCCGCAGGGATACGCGGCGAGCGACCCGCAGGACCTGTTCGGCGCTGGGACCTTCGACGGGGACTTCTTCGGGGACACACGCGGCCCCGCGCTCGAGGTCGACGCGGGTCACGGCTCAGCCGCGGCTCACTCGAGCGTCAAGCCGAGGCCGGCTAGCTCCTCTGGGGTTGAGCTGCATGACGGCGCGGTCGGCAACGGAGATCCCTTCGCCAACTACGGCAGCGGCAACCTAGACTTCGGTGACTTCGACGACGCGCCGAGCGGTCCGGGCGATCCGTTCGATATCCCGCTCAGCCTGGCTGAGCCGTCGCTGCGCGATATCCCACGACCCGCCCATGAGCAGCGCCTGGGGTCGGGGCCCCGCGCAGCGCCGCGGCCAGGCACGAGCAACCCGCCCAGCGCCGGGCGCATCGCCGTTGGCCAGCCGCGGGAGTATCCCCTCGGAGACACACCGGCGCCGAGTGAGCTAGCCATCGATCCAATCGACGTCGGGCTAGCCGCAGACTTCGGCAAGCCACCGTCCGGCTGGCCTTTAGCGGCGGTCTACGCGTGGAAGGTCTTCATGCGGCGGCGGGAGATCGCACACGAAATCCAGCGCTGCAGCGTGCGCCTGAAGGCCAGCGAGGCGGCGCGCGACACCGCACTGGCAGAGTTCGCGCAGGCGCTGCGCCCAGCCATCGAAGCCGACACCGCGGCGGTGCGCATGCTGGGCGAGGTGCAGAGCCTAGAGCAGGTGGCAGGCGACCGCCTGGGCACCTTTCAGGCGGTGGAGCGAGCCTTCGAGGCGAAGTGCGGCGCGCTCGATCAAGCAGACATCGACTTTCAGCTGGAGCTAGAAGAGCTGCGACAGCGCACCAGCGTGCTCGACCACGACGCGGCTGAGGCGCGCAGCGCGTACAAGCGCGCAGAGATCGGCTACAAGCGCGTTGAGATCGAGCTGCGTGCCGCGAGGGAACGCGCCGCGCGCGGCGCGGCAGATGGCGCAGATTGCAGCCACGCGGAAATGGAAATAGCAGAGCTGGAGCTTAGGCTCGTGGCGCTCGCGCCTGACGTCGAGGCCAAGAGCCAAGCGCTGGCAGCGCGTGAGGCCCCACTGAAAGAGACCCTAGAGCGCGTGCGCAGCATCGAGCGCGACCGCGCCGCGCTGGCGAGCGAACGCAAGCAAGCCGAGGCGGACTTCAAGCGCCAAGCCGCGGCGCGCAGGGCGGGCGTCTCCGACGTGCAAGGCCAGGTGCTGGCCGCGATGACCGAAGTCGGCCGCGAAATCTTGCGTAGGCCAGGTCGGGTGGAGGTCAGCGAAGCACAGCTCAGCCCGGTCAAGGCAGCGAGCGACCGCGTTTTCGACTGCGCCGTTGAGCTTGAGCTGTGGGTCCGGGCCAGCGCAAGCTACGAGATCTTAGGCTATCGCCGCGGCGTGCAGGTGATCGTCGGCAGCGTCGCCTTGTTCGTCCTGTTCTGCGTGCTGCGCATCGTGCTCTGAACCCGCGGCGCCGGCGCTGGCTGCAGGCAGGGGCGCCCCCCGGGCGTCACTCCGCTCCACGTCGCGCTCTCCAGCTGGGCCAGGATTGGCCGACTTCGTTGGCCATGTGCTAAGCCTGCCCCCAGCCCGCGGTCACGCCAGGCCGCTGCCAGGAGTCCGGACAAATTGAAGTGGTTTTGGCCAGTTAGCATTGGATCGGTGCTGAGCGCGGGCGTCGCGCTGTCGCTGTTCCTCGGTCTGCCCGCCAGCTCGACGGCCCGGTCGCAACAAGCCGCAGCTCGCCTGCAGTCCAAACCAGCGCTCCAGTCAGCTGATCAAGCGCTCCC
Organism: uncultured Polyangiaceae bacterium; assembly: GCA_964551615.1. Lineage (GTDB taxonomy): Bacteria > Myxococcota_A > Polyangia > Polyangiales > Polyangiaceae > JAHBVY01. Next base: position 35,636 of record CAZKDY010000036.1, on the reverse strand, counting down.
GACCAAGCCACTGGCCGCCGCGACCGAGGCAGCGCCGTCACCTCCAACGCCAGCCTGGCCTGAGCTGCCCGACTTGCTGCAGACCGATCCAGCGCTCGGTGTGCCGGGTGGCGGCACGTCGCACTGCGGCCCCGTGGCGGTCTCGAACTCCCTGGTCTGGCTCAGCCAACACGGCTACCCGGAGCTGCTGCCTCAAGCGCCAAGCGCCGCCCAAGGTGGTTCCGCGGGGCAAACAGACCTGCACGCTCGGCAGCTCGAGCTCGTGCGGCAGATCAGCGCGGAGCCGTTTATGGGCACCAGCCGCTGGAGCGGCACCGGGCCGGCCGGCGTGCTGCGCGGTCTACACCGCTACGTCAAACGCCACGGCTACCGCTACGCGCGGCTGCAGTATCAAGGTTGGCGCGGCCACCAAAAGGCGTTCAGCACTGGCGTTCGCAGGCCTGAGCTGGCTTGGATCCGACAGGCGCTGGATGACGGCGGCGTCGCGTTCCTCCACGTTGGTTGGTACAAACCCGTGCCGCGCTCCACGGTGCTCCGGCGCACCGGGGGTCACTGGGTCAGCGTGGTGGCGGCCGGCGTCGACGAACAGTTCCACGAAGCACCCATGGCGCTGGTGGTGCACGATCCGGCACCTTACGCTGGCGACGAGCCTGAGCGCGCCTTCGTGACCGCCCGTGAGCTGACCGAGGGCTGGCTGCTCGAGCGCGGCAGCCGCCAGGCGTTCTCGGCCAAGGGTTATTACTCACTCGAGGGCGGCATGCGCATCAAGGACGAGGGTGAGCTCGCGGTCTTGGATGGGGTGGTGGTGCTGGTGATGGACGCTACCTCACGGAAGCCAACCCAAGGCGCGGCGCAGGCAGAGCCTTCGCACCTCGGCGTGCAGCGCGCGCAAGCCACTGAGTAGCCCCGGCGCGCGGCGGCTTCACCCGCTAGAGCGGGATGTTGCCGTGCTTCTTGGGCGGGTTCTTCTCGCGCTTGGTGGACAGCATCTCAAGGGCCGTCGCTAGGCGCTGGCGCACCTGCCGTGGGTAGATCACCTCATCGACGAAGCCAAGCTCGGCCGCCTTGTAGGGGTTCGCGAACTTGTCCTTGTACTCTTGGACGAAGGCAGCGCGCGCCGCCTCTGGGTCGCTCGCCTTATCAATTTCCTTGCGGTAAATGATATTCACCGCGCCGTCAGAGCCCATCACCGCGATCTCGGCGGTGGGGAAGGCCAGGTTCAGATCGCCGCGGATGTGCTTGCTGCTCATCACGTCGTAGGCGCCGCCGTAGGCTTTGCGGGTGATCACCGTGAGCTTCGGCACGGTCGCCTCACAGAAGGCGAACAGCAATTTTGCGCCGTGGGTGATGATGCCGCGGTGCTCCTGGGTCACGCCTGGCAAGAAGCCGGGCACGTCGACCCAGGTGACGATGGGCAAGTTGAAGCAGTCGCAGAAGCGCACGAAGCGCGCGGCCTTCAGGCTGGCGTCGATGTCGAGCACGCCCGCCAGGATGTTGGGCTGGTTGGCCACGATGCCCACCGGCCGCCCGCCGATGCGCGCGAAGCCGCACAGCATGTTGCGCGCGTACTGCTCGTGCACCTCGAGCAGCTGCCCGTCGTCCACGGCGGCGCAGATCACCTGCTTCATGTCGTAGGGGCGGTTGCTTTCCCGCGGAATCATGGTGTCCAGGGCGATCTCTTCGCGATCGATGGGGTCGCTGACCGGGCGCCGCGGAGGGTCTTCGGCGTTGTTGAGGGGCAGGTAGCTGAGCAGCTCACGGACCTGGGCCAAACAAGCCTGATCATCCGGCGCGGTGAAGTGGCACACGCCGCTGCGCGAGGCGTGAGTTGAGGCGCCCCCAAGCTCCTCTTTGGTGACCTCTTCGTGGGTCACCGTCTTGATCACGTCCGGGCCGGTGATGAACATGTAGCTCGACTCCTCCACCATGTGGATAAAGTCGGTGATGGCCGGGCTGTACACCGCGCCGCCGGCGCACGGCCCCATGATCGCGCTGATCTGCGGGATGACGCCGCTGGCCAGGGTGTTGCGCAAGAAGATGTCAGCGTAGCCAGCCAGCGACTCCACGCCTTCTTGGATCCGCGCGCCACCGGAGTCGTTCAGCCCGATCACCGGCGCGCCGACCTTCATCGCCAGGTCCATCACCTTGCAGATCTTGGAGGCGTAGCTCGCGCTCAGCGAGCCGCCGAACACCGTGAAGTCCTGAGCAAACACGAACGCCTTGCGGCCGTCGATGGTGCCGTAGCCAGTCACCACGCCGTCGCCCAGCACCTTCTGCTGCTGCATGTCAAAGTCAGCGCAGCGGTGGGTCACGAAGCGATCCAGCTCGATGAAAGAGCCTGGATCCAACAGCAGCTCGATGCGCTCGCGAGCGGTGAGCTTACCCGCCGCGTGTTGCTTGTCGATGCGCGGCTTGCCGCCGCCCTCCAAGGCTTTGGCGTTGAGGGCGTCCAGCTTGGCGATGGACTCATCTGACGACGACAACTCAGGGCTTTTCGAGGACATAGCGCTCGGGCTGGTACCACGATCAGCCGCTCACGTCAGCCATCCAGCGCAGCCACCGCCCCTCCACCCCCAAAACCTGGGCACCTGGGCTGACCCTGGCGGCCCGGGGGGGCGAGTGGGTCGGGTGGGCTCCGCCCAAGATACGCGGTAGACTTGCGCGCATGCTCCCTGCCTCCTGCCTCGGACGGCTGCTACCTGTGATTTGCTGCGCGACCTTGTGGCTGCCTGGTTGTGGCAGCGACGGTGACGGGAGCAAGGTGAGCGGCGGAAATGGCGGCAGCGCGGCCAATGGCGGTTCCGCAGGGAGTAGCGGAGGCAACCAGAGCTTCGGCGGGACCTTCAACACCGGCGGCTCAGCCAACGCAGGCGCTGGGAACGGGGGATCGGGGGGTGGGAAGTGCGATCCTAACCTCACCGGGCTAGTCCGCGACTTCAAGGCAGCCGAAGAGCCAGGCGGGCACCCAGACTTTCAAGCCTTCACGGGCAGCCAGGCCAGCACGGGCATGGTCCGCGAGCAGCTGGGCGCCGATTCAAAGCCGGTCTACGCGGCCAGCGGCCCGTACTTTGGCAGCCAGGGCCAGCAGACCACCAGCCAAGAGCGCTTCGACCAGTGGTACCGCGACACCGACGGCGTGAACCAAACGGTCCAGTTCACCCTGACCCTGACCGAAGGCCCAGACGGCATCAGCAGCTACGAGAACGACGAGTTCTTCCCCATCGACGGCCAGGGCTTTGGCAACTACCAGGCCTACGAGGACGGCCTGCACAACTTCCACTTCACCTTCGAGCTGCACACCGAGTTCGCCTACAACAGCGGTGAGGTCTTCACCTTCAAGGGCGACGACGACCTGTGGGTGTTCATCAACAAAAAGCTGGCCATCGATCTGGGCGGGCTGCACTCGCAGCTCACCGACGCGGTCAGCCTGGACGCCATCGCCGGCGAGTTCGGCCTGGAAGTGGGCGGCACCTACGCGCTAGACCTGTTTCACGCGGAGCGCCGCACCGAGGCCAGCCGTTTCCGCATTGATACAAGCTTAGAGTTCACCAACTGCGACCCCATCATCATCCCCAAGTAGCCCGCGGGTGAGCGCTGCCGCGCGGGCCGCCGGCGCACACCGGGGCACCAGGCCACACGCAAGAACACGCAGGATCGCCCCAGAGCACTCCAGCCTCGCCGCAGATTGTGCGCCGCCTGTTGCGCGCGGCGACAGCGTTGCGCGCCGCGACCCGTCTCGCTGAACTTTCTACGGCCCACCCCCGCGCGCACGCGTTGGCGCGCTGTCAGCGCGCTCGAAACTGCTGTAACTAGCTGTCGGGGCAATGCGGAAACGGATCACACCTAAGAGCTGGCTCAGCTGGCTAGCAGCCGTGGCGTGGCTCGCACCGCTCACGGCTCAGGCGCAGCCCGCAGATCACGCCTACCACCCCGACCGCTTCACGCTGCTCGCCCGCAGCGAGACGCACATCTCGCTGTTCCAGCGCGCCCTGCTCCCCGGCGCCAACGGTAGCTTAATCTCCACGGAAACAGTCGTTCCGCTGGAGCAGTACATCTTACTAGACGCGCGTGGCCTGGACACGAGCTGGGACGAAGACTCGGTCGACGTAGAGTTCGCGGGCTGGTCACAGGTCGCCCTCGGCGGGCTTGAAGACGAACAGCGCCTAGACGGCGACATCCAGACCGCCCTGGTGCGCTATCGCCGCGGTCGGGTCGCGGCCCAGCTGGGGCGGCAGCAAGCCGTGTCCACCGCTGCACGCTACGCGCGCTTCGACGGCGCGGCGCTGAGCGCCGACCTCGGCGTCGGCCTGGACGTGAACGCGTACGGCGGCTTCACGGTGCTCCCCCGCTACAACCGCACGCCGCAGTACGCCTCCCTCGGCGGCTTGCCGGACGCGCGCCTCAAGGACCCGAGCGTGCTCGAGCCAGTGTCCCGCGGCGGCTACTGGCTGGCGGGCGGGCGCCTCGGCTATCAGCGACCGCTGATCCGTGGCGGGCTCTCGCTGCACGAGCAGCGAGAAGACGCTGAGCTCGCGCGGCGCAACCTCGGCCTCGACCTGAGCGCCGGGCCCTGGGCGACGGCGACCCTCGGCAGCCAAGCCTTGTTCGACACCGACGCCACGCGCATCGCCGACGCTCGGGTGTGGATCGACTCAGCGCCACTAGACGAGCTGGACGTCTCCGTAGAATATCTCCACACGGAACCGGCGTTGCTGCTGTCGCGGCAGTCGGTGCTGTCGGTGTTCGGCGGCTCGGGCTACGACGAAGCCAGCGCCCTCGGCCGCCTGAAGGTCACCCAGGCCTTGACCGTCGAGGGCGCAGGGGCCTTCCAGGTGTATGACGTGGATCGCCCCGGCTCGCGTGGCGAACTAGGCGCGCGCTTGTTGGCCGATAGCCTGAGGCAGGTCGTGGTCCGCGTGGGCTACGCCAGGCTCATCGCCCCAGAAAACGGCTATCACAGCCTGCGCGCAGGCCTCTCAAGTCACCTGCTGCCGGCGCTCTCGGGCACCCTAGAGGTGTACGGCTACTTCTACGACGAGGCGATCCGCGAACTGCGCACCTCGTCCGTCTACGCGGGCACGCTGTCCTACCAGGCCACGCCAGCGCTAGATGTCTTGTGGGGGACGTCCCTCGCGCGCTCGCCCTACGCGGCCCTCGACGCGCAGACTCAGCTGCGCCTAACCTACGTCTTCGACAGCGCCGTGGCGACGAGGTCACCATGAAGCTGCTCACACCAGGCGCCGGGGCGAGCGGGCGGGGCGGGCGTGACGCACGTTCCCCTACGGCAGCAGCACGGACGCCCTGGCCGAGCCTGGTGCTGCTGCTGGCGCTGCTCTCTGGGGCCCTGTTCGCCGCTTGCTCTTCAGCCAACCTCCCGCCGCGCTTCCCACACGACAAACACCTGGCAAAGTTGCCCTGCGGCAACCCTGGAGAGCCCGCGTGCTTGAACTGTAACACCTGCCACACGGTGTCTGAATCAGCGCGCATCGACAAGCTGCCCGGCGCGACGCTGTGCGCGAGCTGCCACACCCGCGACCGCGATGCCGCCGAGCGCGTCTTGAGCGCTACGCCAGCGCGACCCTACGGCAAGATCCAGTTCGACCATGACCGACACCTCAAGCTCTCGAGGTTGAACGGTCAATGCGTGGACTGTCACCGCGGCGTCGTGGACGCCAAGACCCCCAACCTGCCGCCGATGGCTCAGTGCTTCAGCTGCCACGAGCATGAGGCCGAGTGGCGGCGCGGCGAGTGTACGCCGTGCCACACCCAGGCCGATCTCAAGCGCATCACCCCGCAGACCTTCCTGCGCCACGACCAGAGCTTCGCCAAGTACCACGGTCAGCAGGCGATGCAAGAGCAGCAGCTGTGTCGGAGCTGTCACGCCCAGCAAGACTGCCAGGGCTGCCACGACACCAGCCAGGATCTCAGCGTCGAGCGCCGCCGCCCTGAAGCGCTAGACGCGAGCTTCGTACACCGCGGTGACTTCATGACCCGGCACGCCCTGGAGGCTCAGGCGGCTCCCGCGCGCTGCCAACGTTGCCACGAACCAGCCACCTGCGAGGGCTGCCACACGCGGCGCGGGGTCGGCGCTAATGCGGTCTCCCCGCGGAATCCACATCCGCCAAATTGGGTAGGCAACAGCACCAGCGTGAGGAGCCTGCACGGCAGGCAGGCGCGCCGCGACCTGCTGCTCTGCGCCAGCTGCCACGATCAGGGCCCAGCCACCAACTGCATCGACTGCCACAAAGTGGGGGGCTACGGCGGCAACCCCCACCCGGGTGGCTGGCGCAGCAGCCGCAGCGAGACCTCTGGCATGTGCGGGTACTGCCATGAGTGAGCTCTGCAGCAGGCCGGCGGCCACCGAGCGTGGGTGCGACGCGCCGCGCGGGCTGCTCGCCGTCAGCCTGTGCCTAGCCGCGCTGCTGGGGCTGGCTCCAAGCTGCCTGGAGCGCCGCGACGACGACGCCGCGGAGTCTAACCTGACGCGCTGCGCGTCTTGCCACGGGGATCCAACCCGCGGCGGTGACTATCTGCAGCGCGCCGCGCCGCCCATCAACTTGATCGGCGCGACCGACGTCGCCTACCCGAGCGTCGGCGCGCACCTGCTGCACGTCTACGCCAGCGACACCCACGGCCCGGTCGCCTGCAGCGAGTGTCACGTCGTGCCCGAGCGCCTCGACTCACCAGGCCACGCCGACGACGCAGAGCCCGCCGAGCTGCGCTTTGGTGCGCTGGCGACCCAAGGTGGGCTGCGCCCTGCCTACAGCAGCCAGACCCGGCGCTGCAGCGACAGCTACTGCCACGGCGCGCGCTCGCCCTCTTGGACTCAGCCCAAGCCTTCAGACGCCGCCTGTGGCGGCTGCCACGACCTGCCGCCCGCGGCGCCCCACCCCCAATCGGCGCGTTGCTCGGCCTGCCACACCAACCTGACCCACGACAATCATTTCCTTGACGCAACACTGCACGTCAACGGCCAAGCCGAGCACCAGCTCGGCAACTGCACGGCGTGCCACGGCAGCGCGAACAACCCAGCGCCACCCCCCGACACCGCAGGCCACACCGATCCTTCGCAGCCCGGCGTCGGCGCCCACGCCGTCCACCTGAGCGGTGGCACATCGAGCCGCGCCGTAGCCTGCGCCGAGTGCCATCAAGTCCCAGGCGCCGATGATCTCACCCACCCCAACGGCCTGTCCGAGCTGGTTTTTTCGGGGGTGGCGGTAGCTGACGCCAGGACCCCAACCTACGCCGCAGCGACGCGCAGCTGCGCCGACGCTTGGTGTCACTCGCCCAGCCCAAACGGCGCCCACGGCTCGCCCAAGTGGACCGACGCCCAGACGTTGTCTTGCGTCGGCTGCCACGGCGCACCACCCCCCGCCCCGCACCCGCAGCTCAGCGACTGTGCTCGCTGCCACGCGGCAACCGTAAACGCAGACAACGTCAGCATCAAGCGCCGGGAGCTCCACGTCAACGGCCGCGTCGAAGTCGACTTTGACGCTGGCTGCACCGCGTGCCACGGCGGCGCGAACCCAGCGCCGCCTAGAGACGTGGCTGGCAACACCAGCACCACGTCGCCAGGGGTCGGCGCCCACCAGGCGCACCTCACGGGCAGCGCAAACTTCCGTGCGGTACAGTGCGGCGAGTGTCACTTGGAGCCGGCGCAAGTCAGCAGCCCAGGGCACATGGACTCAGCGTCGCCAGCAGAGGTGGTGTTCTCAGGCGTGGCGACTGCGTTTGAGACCAGCCCCAGTTACAGCGGCGGCAGCTGTCAAGGCACGCCTTGCCACGGCGGCAGCCTGTCTAACGGCCACGCCTCAGGCGGCAGCCACACCGCGCCTGTGTGGACCAACCTCGACGGCAGCCAGACCGCGTGCGGCGGCTGTCACAGCCTACCACCGCCGCGGCCGCACCCGTACCCGACTGACTGCAGCCAGTGCCACAAGAACATCTCCAGCGACAACCTGACGTTTATCCGCGGGGACTTACACGTCGACGGCCAGGTGACCTTCGAGCTGCCTTGAGGCTCGAGCTGCCTTGAGGCTCGAGCTGCGGTGAGGCTCGAGCTGCCTTGAGGCTGCGCGCCTAGGCTCGCCCGCGCCCACGCCGGGCGCGCTGACCGCCCGGGCTGTGCGCTCGTCGTCGTGCGCTCGAACCAGCCGCACCTGTCGTCCAGCCCGGCGACTCAGCCGCGCGGTCGCACAGCTTGCGGGCGGCCTGCGTTAGCGCCAGGTGGCTCAGCGCGTCGGGTTGAACAGGTGGCAGTTGGTGCAGCTGGCGTTGGGGAAGTGGTCTTCGCGCTTCTCATGGCAGCCAGCGCAGGCTTGACGATCGAGGGTCTGCACGGCCTCGCCGTTCGACGCCAGCAAGTCCCCATGACCCGTGTGGCATCCGCTGCAGGTCTGGTGTTGCTTCAGTTGATGTAGCCCTGGCAACTTTGCGGGCTCATGGCAGGTCTTGCAGCCTGGAGGCGCGGTCACGCCCTGGGGCCCGTGGGGCCGGTGACAGCTGGCGCAGTCAGCGCTGATCTTCCCGTGGGGCGACTTGCTCTCTTCCGCGTGGCAACTAGAGCAGGTCTTCTCGCGCTTGCCGGTGTGTGGCTGGTGGCAGCTGGCGCAGGCTTGGTGCCCAGTCGGCGCGGTCAGCCGCTGCTGGATGTGGCAGGTGGCGCAGGTGCTGGTGATGTCCCCGCCGACCTGCGCTCCGCTGTGGGGCTCATGGCAGCCCTGGCACTCCTGATGTCCTTTACGCGCGGAGCTCGACTCCCCCGCGTGACAACTGGCGCAGGTCGCGCGCAGCGCCTTTGGTTGGTGCGGCAGCCCCTGGTGACAGCCCTGACAGTCCTGGTGCGCCGCGTGAGCTGCTTTGGGGCTGGCGCCACGGCTGGCGGCGGCGAGCACCACCTGCTCCTCATGGCAGCCGCGGCACAGGCTCTGATCGCCTTGCTCGATCACAAACCGGTGGGGCGTGTGACAGCTCGTGCACTCCACCCGCTCGTGGAACGCGCGGTCCGTCGCGGCCTTTTGGTGGCAGTCGCTGCAAGCCCGCGCCGCGTGTTGGCTCTGCTCACGGGCCGGGTGCGGATCGTGGCAGCTGACGCACTGGCCGATCTTGGCGGTCTTGGGGTGGTTTGGGTGCACGCCGCTGTGGCAGCCCGCACAGGCAGCCTCGACGTTGGTTTGTACGGCGTGCGGCTTGTGACAAGAGGTGCACTCTTGGTGCTGCTTGATCTTCGCGCCACCGAGCAAGTTCAGATCCGCGTGGCACGTTCGGCAGGCCACGGCGCGGGCTCTTTCAAACGCGTGGGGCTGATGACAGCCCACGCAGGCGCGGTGCCCGCCTGCGAACAGCGCGCTGCTTGGCACCAGCGGCTCCTGCTTGGCGTGGCAATCCACGCAGGTGTCCAGCGCGGCTGCCGCCCGAGCGTGCTGATGCTCATGGCAGGTCGTGCAGACCTGCACGCTCGGGTGCTCGCCTGCGCCGTGAGACAGCGGAGCCTCAGCCAGGTCGTTGTGGCAGGCGGTGCACGGCGCGGCGTTGAGCTTCACGTCGGCGTGGGGTTGGTGGCAGCTCACGCACGGCGCCGTGCTGTGCACCACCACCGCCGGCGTCGCGCCCTGTGGTTCCGCGTGGCATCTAAAGCAGTCTTCGGCGCGGAATGCGTCGCCGTGGGCCGTGGCTGGCGTCAAGTCCGCGGTGAGCGCCGGCGCCGCGCTAGGCTCCGCCCGAAAGGCATGACAGCTGGTGCAGTCGGCCTTCACGCCAGGCCCAAAGCGCTTGACGGCTGCTTGCTCCGCGTGGACCACGCTGCCCTGCTCGGCGTGGCAAGCAGCGCAGCGCTCAGGACGGAACGCGCTGATGCTATCCGCGCCCAGGGTGTGGCACTCGTCACACGCGATGCGCTCGTCCCGCACGTGCACTCGATGCCCCAGCTGAAGCCGAGCAGTTTTCCACTCGACGCCGATGTAGATGCCATTTCCGAGAGGTCCCGGGCCGGGCTCGTCGGAGCACGCGGCGAGCAGCGCGAGGGCGAGCACAAACCAGAGCAAGCCGATCTGCCTCTGGGCACCGCTCCAAGCTTCACGAAACAAGACGCAGCACGTATAGCCTGATCCGCTCGAGCACGCGCACCGAATCACCCTGCGCCGCTGTGGCAGCCTACGCGGGATCGAGGCAGTTTGCCTCTGCGCGGAAACCCGCAAGGATTGCGTGACGGCAGCCGGTTTTGCGCGTGGAAACCAGTAAGGATTGCGCCCAGCGAACCTCGGGAGGCCCTCGGTGTAGAGTTTGCAGTCCGTGCTGGCTGTGCGCGTTGTAGCTGTCTATGGTCCTGTCTTGGCCAACCCACTCTCCGGGCTAACGCTGGTGTGTGCGCTGCTCGCTGCGGCGATCCTATCGCACCACTTGATCTGGCGCCCAGCCTTGGACTTGAGCGCCAAGCTACGCTTGCTCCTCGGACTAGGCGTGTTTCCTGCGCTCGCCGCCATCAGCTCCACGGTGACCGGCATGGAAGCCACCACCCAGCGCGACTTCTGCGGCTCGTGTCACGTGATGGACGCGCACTATCAGGACGCCTCAGATCCCAACGCTCAGTCGCTCGCCGCGCGGCACTCCCGCAACCCGTTCTTCGGAGACCGTAGCTGCTATGTATGCCACGCGGATTACGGCATGTACGGCTACGCCATGACCAAGGCGGGCGGCATGGGCCACGTCTACGAGTACTACTTGAAGGGCTACAAGGATCTGACCCTTGAAGACGCCGTGAAGAAAATTCATCTGCGCAAGCCCTACGACAACACCAACTGCCGCCAGTGCCATACCGCCACGGCCAAAGGCTGGCGCTCCGTCCCAGATCATCAGTCGCTGGCCACCGAGCTGGCTTCCAACCAGGTGAGCTGCGCTAGCGCCGGCTGCCATGGCTACGCACATCCCTTCAGCAAACCGGGGGGCGCCATGGGCGGCCCCGCTGAGCGCACGGAGCTCAAGCCTGCCACGCTCAAACCCGGCGCTTCGGTCGGGGCCTTGCCCACGAGCAGCGCCGCCGGCGCGAGCAGCGCTGCCGGCGCGAGCAGCGCTGGAGGCGCGAGCAGCGCTGGAGGCGCCCAGTGAGGCGCTTGTACCGCTGGTTAGTCCAGCGCTCGATACCCCATTTGATCCGCGTGGCGTGCGTGTTGGCCCTGCTCGCCCTCAGCGTGATGGCCTACTCGGTGGTCTCCCTCAAACCGCTGCCAGTCGTGTTCGCCATGAGCGTCGGCCAGGGCATCGGAGTTGTCGCGTTTTGCCTCTATTTGCTGGCGGTCGTGCTGGACACGCAACGCCGCACCACGGCCCCGTGTGACCCCCCACCACCCGCTGATCCGGGCCCTGAGCTGCCAGAGGCAGACTTAGACTCCGATCCACAGCCAAGCAAGAGCTGACGTCGCGGCTGCTCCCAGCTCGACGGCTGTGACATTTCCGCACGGCTGCAGAAAAAGAAGCTCTGCGCAAAGTTTTCGGGTTTGCCGCCCGGTAATGCAAAGCGTTTTCAACAAGTATTTTCCGCAGCCGGGCGCCGGGGCTTGCTATAAGGAGGGCTTGAAAAGGCCTCCTGGTATGAAAGCTACTTCCCTCATCCTCATCCTCACCGGCGCCGTTGGCGCCGCCCTGGCTTGCTCTGGTAGCGACGGCGCCGACGGAAAGCCAGGAGCCCCTGGCGAACCAGGAGCGGTGGGCGACAGCGGGCCTCCGGGCCCCCCGGGTATCCCCGGGGAAGCTGGGCCGGCTGGTGACTCAGGTGCCCACGGTGAGGCCGGGACCACCCCAGACGGCGGCTTGACCGCTGGCTGCTTAGGGCCATGCCACGGCTTCACCGGCATCGTAGAGCAGTGGAAGGGCAGCACCCACTACGCGACCTACATCGCGAACCTTGGCGGCGAAGAGGTCGCGACCTGGACCGGCGAGCGCCCGTGCGGCAACTGCCACGCCATCGACGCCATCGAGCAGCGGGTGGCCGGCAATGTGCTGACTCCCGGCGGAAGCACACCCGTCCACGTCGCGGGGGGGCAAGTCAGCTACCTCAAGGGCGCCTCGGTCACTGAGTCAAGCTATGGCGGCCACGCCAGCGTCGCGGTCGTGCACTGCACCACCTGCCACGAGGCCACTGAGGCCACCGATCCACACCGCACGGGCAAGCAAGTGTATGAGGCCGGCGACTTCCCGCTGCGCGCGCCGTCGGGTCCGACTGACCAGACCTACTTGGAAAAGAGCTCAGCGGTCGGAGTCGCAGATGGCACCGAAGGCGGCATCTACAACAAAGGCAACGCCTGCATCTGGTGCCACAAGTCGCGCAAAGACGTGACCAACTTCATCGGCGCCAGCAACAACCTGACCAGCCCGTACTGGGGCCCGCATGAAGGACCTCAGTCGGACATCTACACCGGCAAGGGTGGCTATCACTTCGCCAGCAAGACCTACACCTCGTCCTCACACCAAGCCTTCTTGAACGGCTGTGTCGACTGCCACATGGGTCCGGTCGCCAGCAACGGGGGGATCGGCGATCACTCCTTCAGGCCTAAGCTCGCGTCCTGCCAGAGCGCTGGCTGCCACGTGACCGCGACCAGCTTCGATGTAGCGGGCGGACAAAGCGCCATGAAGGCGGGCATTCGTGAGCTGCGCAAGGCGCTCAACGACCAAGGCTGGATCACCCGCAGCAGTGGGGCGCCCTACGACGTCCTCACTGCGTCGGACCTGGCCAACGACTTCTTCGCCGAAGACAGCGTACGCCCCGGCGCAACCGGGCTCACCGCAGATCAGGCGGGCGCGCTGTACAACTACCTGCTCCTCGCCCGGGGCAGCGGCGGCGGCGTTCACAACCCGGTCTACACCCGGCAGCTGATCTACGACTCGGTGTTCGCTCTCACCGGCGCGGCGCCAGCGACCATCCCCAGCCGACCGTAGCTCCAAAGCAGCGGCTGGCCAGCCAGCGGCTAGCCAGCCAGCGGGGCGCGCCGGGTCGCCAGCGACCGCGGCCCCGCTGGGTTTCGGACCCGCGTGCTAGTACCAGCCGCAACATGACCGACGGACTCAGGCGCCTGCGCGTCGCAGGCTTTGCTTCGCTGGCGGACGTCAGCCTCTCGCCTGGCAAAGTCTGCGTCCTGATCGGCGCGCTGGGCGCGGGCAAATCCAACCTGCTGCGGGCGCTGCAGCTGGCCGGGCTGCTGCGCAACGCGCGGCTCAGCCGCTTGGTGGCGGACAGCGGCGGCCCGGAGGCCATGCTGCACTATGGCTCGGGGCGCAGCTCCAGCCTGCGCATCGAGCTGGAGTTTGCTCAGGGCGAGCAGCGCAACCACTACCTGGCCGAGCTTGAGCCGTGCGCGGATGAAGCGGCGGGTGACGCTGACGAAGCGCCGCGTTCGGGTGACGTTGCTATTGCCGCGGGGCAGCGCTTGCGGTTTCGAGCAGAGTCTGTGGCGTTTCAGCGTGAAGCGGGCGGCGAGCCCCGGGTGAGCGACCTCGGCGCGGGTCACTTCGAGTCTCGGCTGCAGCACGCCAAAGCCAGCGACATCACCGCCAAGACCGCCGACTACTGGCTCTCGCAGATCGGCTATTTTCAGCTGCAAGACTTATCCAGGGCCTCGCCGCTGTTGGGCGACGCCAAGCTGGAAGACAACCGCTACCTGCGCTCAAACGGCAGCAACCTGGCGGCGTGTCTGTTGCGCCTAGAGCAGAGCGACGACGCAGCCGATCAGCAAGCCTGGCGGCGCATCACGACCTTCGCGCGGCGCGTCACGCCGTCGCTCAAAGCGCTTTACCCCAGGGCAACGGATGACGGCCACGCCTACCTAGAGTGGCTAGATGACCGCGACCAGATCCTAGGCGTGGGCCAGCTGTCTGACGGCAGCCTGCGCGCCATCGCCTTGATCACCGCCTTGGGTCAGCCCCCAGCGCGCCTGCCCAAGATCGTGTGCATCGATGAGCCCGAGCTTGGCCTCGATCCGCGGGCAGTGCAGCACATCGCCGAGCTGATGCGCATCGTCTCGCGCCACTCGCAGCTGCTCATCGCCACCCACTCGACGTTACTGCTGGATCACTTCGCCGAAGCCGACGCCGCGCTGGTAGAGCGGGTGGAGGGCCAGACCCTACTACGCACAGGGCTCAGCTCTGCCGACCTCGAGCGCTGGCTGCGCGGGTATGATCTGGATGAAGAGCTAGAGTAGGCGGTAGGCGCTGTCGGCGCAGAGCGGTGTATCAAGGCTGCGCCTCACGCGGCCGCGGTGTGAATGCCTTGCGCCAGTCAACCACACGGCGCCAACATACAACCGTGCGGCAGCACCGTTTCACTGAGCTTTGCGCGCCAAGCGGGCAAAGCCGAGTTGGCCGCGATGTTGCAATCGGCCCCGCCATGACCCGCCCAGCGCCAACCAGGGCACCCAGGCGCAGCCGCATGGCGCTGGCCAGCCTCGTCCTGCTCAGCCTGAGCTGTGGTTGCGCCTCGCGGGTCACCAAGCACACCCAAGCACACCTACACGACAGAGCTGCGACACGAGCGCGACTACGACACGCTGCGCGAGCAAACACTGCAAGTGAAGCGCAGCCCTGGCCTGGTCCATTTGCGCCTGGGTGAGAGCGAGTTTTGCGTCACCAGAGAGCGAGAGTCGACCGTCGACATCCACGTGGCGCGCAGCAGGCCGGACTACTTGTGGTTCGCCCACGAGATCGCCCTGACTGCGATGGGCGGGTTGTTGCTGGCTGCCACGGTCAGAGACCGCGGCTCGGTGTTCCCGCTGTGGCTTCAAGGCGGCATCTTCGCGGCGGGCGGGGTGGCGACGAGCATCGATATCTCCAAGTTCGGCGAAGCGCGCCACGAAAAGGTCCAGGCCGAGTACGATCGAGTCGTGGAGCGTCGGGAGTGCGGCGCCGAACCCCGCGCCGGGATCCCCATCAGCTTGGTCTCAGGCAGCGGGACGCAGCACACGCGAACCGACGAGCATGGCGCCGCGACCTTCAAGCTCGATCCAAACCAGGCGGCCGATGTTTGGGTCGACAAGCGACCGATGTTTCACGTCCCTGCGCAGAGGCCGGCGCCCGAAACCAACGCGGAAACCAACGCGGAAACCAACGCGGCCGCAGCGACGCCGGCGAGGGATCCATGAGGCGGGCCGCTCTCGTCCTGCTGCTAGCCCTCGCCAACGCTGGCTGCATGACCATCACCGATACCCGCAGCAACGTGCGGTCGAGCCAGCACTTTATTCCGGGAGGCAACCGCAAAGCCACCAGCGAGCTGGAGCTGGTCATCGACCAAGCCGCGCTGACGGCGCGCCTGATGCGGGCGACCGAGTGCGACGGCACCCTCGAGGTCACGAGCCACTTCGATGACACCCACAGCCGGACCCCCGGACCCATCGTCTACGTTGTCGCCGCTGCATCGCTGCTGATCTTCAGCAACGCCATCCTTGAGCGCGACACAGAAGCCGGTGCCGCGGCGCTCGCGCTTGGCGCGGGGGTGACCGGCGGCGCCCTGCTGTTGAGCGGCACCACGACCAAGCCCCGGGTCGAAGTCCGCGGCCTGCCGGTCTCCGGTCGCCCGTGCGGAGGCTGGGCGCAGGCGGGTGTCGAGATCAGCGTGGGCCTGGCCCAGCAGGCCGTGGGCCTAGTGACCGACGACCAAGGGCAGATCAGCCTACCGCCGAGCCTCGCGCTGGACCCTGCGCACCCACCCGTGGTGTTCGCCTTCGGCAAGGCCATTCCCGTGCGGATCCAACTTGGCGGCGACTCAGCCGCGAAGCCCGGTCCCTGAGCGCACGCAGCGCCTCAAGACTCGAGGCGCTGGTCGCGCTCAGCTACAGCGGCGGGTCGATGTACTCCACGTCCACCCCGCGCCAGGTGCGCAGGGTGGCGCTGCCAGGCGCCTCATCCGTCGCCGCACGGCGAGAGACAACCCACTCAGGCAGCACCGGCACTTTGCCCATGCCGCCCGGCGTGTCGACGATCAACTTGGGCAGCGCGATGCCCGTGAGGCGCCCTTGAAGCGCCTGCATGATGTCGAGCCCCGTCTGCAGCGGCGTGCGCAGGTGCCCGGTGCCGCGCACCGGATCGGCCTGCAGCAGGTAGTAAGGCCGGGCGCGCTCGCGGACCAGACCACGAAACAGCGCTTCAAGGGCCTGCGCCGAGTCGTTGATGCCGCGCAGCAGCACGCTCTGGTTCATCACCGGAAAGCCCGCGTCCGCCAGGCGATTCAACCCCGCGCGCGCCTCAGGGGTGAGCTCTTTGGGGTGGTTGAAATGGGTCATCACCCACAAAGGGTGGAACGGGCGCAGCGCCGTGAGCAGCTCATCATCGATGCGCATGGGCAACACCACTGGCACGCGGGTGGCCAGGCGAATCGTCTCCACGCTGGAAATATTACGGACCGACTCCACCACCCGCGCGACGCGCGGCGTGCTCATGGTCAGCAGATCGCCGCCGCTCAAGATCACATCTCGCACCTCAGGGTGCGCGCGCAGGTACTCCAGCGCTGGCGCCAGCCGCTGATCGGGGCGCGGGCCGACGCCAGCGCCGACCATGCGGCTACGGGTGCAAAAGCGGCAGTACACCGCGCACTGATCGGTGACCAAGAGCAGCGCGCGGTCTGGGTAACGCTGCACCAACTCTGGCGCGGGTGAGTGGGCCTCCTCACCCAGCGGATCCCGAAGGTCGCCTAGGACTTCCCGCGCCTCCGCCGCGTGGGGCACCACCTGACGACGGATCGGGCAGCTCGCGTCCTGGGGGTCGATCAGGCCAAAATAGTAGGGGGTGATGGCCAGCGGAAAGCCGCTGGCTGCGGCGCGCTCGACGCCCGCGCGCTCATCACTGGTCAGGGTCAGCTTGGCGCTCAGATCGGCGACGCTAGTCAGCGAGTGCCGTAGCTGCCAGCGCCAGTCTGAAGGATCCGGGGCAGCGGCGACGCCGGGCGGCTCGGCGAGCTGGGCGACCGGGAGCTGCATGTCAGTTCCCTGCGGAGGGTACAGGCGGGCTCGGCGCTGAGGCGCTCGCGGCGGCCGTGGCAGCGGCACCAGGCGCGGCGCTAGGCGCAGCAGCGCTCGGCAGCTTGACCTGCTCAAGCGCGGCGTCGTCGATCTTGACCGGGTACTTCTTGCGCAGCTCTTGCTCGAGCTTCTCTTCTGCCGCACGGATTTTTTCCTGGACCAAAGACACTCGGATGCTGCGCTCAGCCTCCTTGAACGAGCGATCGCGGGCCTCAGACTTGCCGATCAGCCGCACGATGAAGAACTTGCCGCCCGCCCCCACCACCGCGTCGTGGACCTCGCCGATCTTCGCGATCTTGAACAACGCCGCGCGTACTGCCTCGGGGATACGCTGATTTGTGCCGCGCTCCACGCCTGGCGCCGAGACGATGCCGAGATCACCAGCCAGCTCGAGGGGCGCGGTGGGCGCCGGCGCTGGCGGCTTGTCCAGCGAGTGTTGGTGGACCAGGCGCCCCCACTGCATCGGCGTGGCGCGCCGCGCCTCAGCCAGCAGCTTGGTCGCGCTGGCTTCGTCGGCCAGGCTGATCACCGCCGCGCGCCGACGCTCGGGCTCCCGGAAGTCGTCACGGTGATCCTCGTAGTACTTACGCGCCTCGACCTCGGTGATGGCCTCGGGACCCGGAAGCTCTTTGCGCAAGCGCTTGAGCGCCTCGTTACGCAGGATGATGCGTACCCGCTCTTGAGTCTCTGGGAGCTTGTCCAAGCCGCGCCGCTCCGCCTCTTGGGCTAGCAACTCGACCTGGATCATCTCGCTCAGCAGTTGCTTGCGTCGCTCTGGCGACTGGTAGCGCAGCCGCTCGAACTGGTCCATGCGCTCCAAGGTCTCTGCGTATTCACCCAAGGTGATCTCGCGGTCGCCCACCTTAGCCAGCACCTGCTTGGCTTGCTCTGGGCTGAGCGGGCCGCTGCTCGCCCCAGGTTTGGCGGCGGAGCCGTCCTCACAGCCGCTGCAGGCGCCAACCAACGCGCTGACCACGCCCAGGAGCAGGATCGAGGCGCGGGACACCGGCGTTCTTGGCCGCGGGGAGCCATGGGCAGACACTCGCATCAGCTGCGGAGATACTACGCAGCGCCGGCCTACGCCAGCACGCACCCGATCGCTGGCCGACGCCCGGCAGCTAGGGGAGTTGCGCGCTCCGTCCGGCCTGAGTAGGAACGCCTGGTGAGCGACCCCGCAGATCTCAAGTACCGTCGAATTGTCCTCAAGCTGAGCGGAGAAGCGCTGTGTGGCAACGAGGGCGGGTTCGGCATCGACACCACCACGCTCAAGAACACCGCCCGGGAGATCGCCGAGCTCGCCAAGACAGGCATCCAGTTGGCGCTGGTGGTCGGCGGCGGCAACATCTTCCGCGGGCTCAAGGGCGCCAGCGAAGGCATGGATCGCGCCCAGAGCGACTACATGGGCATGCTGGCCACGGTGATCAACTCGCTGGCGCTCCAAGACGCCCTTGAAAACAGCGGCGCGCGCACCCGCGTGATGACGGCGCTGGAGATCAAAGACGTCGCAGAACCCTACATTCGCCGCCGCGCGATCCGGCACCTAGAGTGCGGCTACGTCGTGGTGTTCGCCGCTGGGACCGGCAATCCTTATTTCTCCACGGATACAGCCGCGGCGCTGCGCGCCATGGAGATCCGAGCGGACGCGCTGTTCAAAGCCACCAAGGTAGACGGCATCTACGACAGCGATCCGCGCAAGCACCCCGAAGCGAAGATGTACGACCAGGTGAGCTACGACAAGTTCCTGTCCGCGCACCTGGGCGTGATGGACTCGACCGCCGTGACGCTGTGCCGCGAGAACGGGATGCCGATCCGCGTGTTCAAGATGGCACCTGGCAATATCCGAGCGGTGGCGCGCGGCGAGCAGGTCGGCACGTTGGTCGGCGAATAGTCCGCTGCGTGCAGCTGCTAGGCCCAAAACCCAATAAAATTCTGGTGTTACGGTCTCGTTGAGCCCCGGCGTGCGACACCATCGACGGCGGCCAAACGGACACGCTCCCACCTGAACAGGCGCTCTGGCTTTGGCTTTCCCGCGGGTTTAGGCCATCTTCAGGGGAGGCAAGCCACTCTTCTGCGTAAACTGAGCTTGCGTGCCTCGGCGCGTTGACCCGTCCAATGAGTGTGTTTTTTCAATCCCGAGCGCTGGCGCTGAGCCTGAGCCTGCTGGCGAGCGCCGCTGTCACCCCGAGCTGGGCGAGCGCAGCTGACGCCCGAGCCGCTGAGAAACCGGCCAAACCGCCGGCGGACAAGCCTCCCGCGGACAAGCCAGCCGACAAGCCTCCCGCGGACAAGCCTCCCGCGGACAAGCCTCCCGCGGACAAGCCAGCCGACAAGCCGACGAATGACAAGGACAAGCCGGCCGACGCAGCACCCGCGAAGGCCAAGACGCGCCTCGGGCTGCGCTTCGAAGCGCTTGGTAACACAGTGGGTCAGATCGACGCAGCTGCGGTGCCGTGCAAGCTGGGAGACAAAGCCGTGGGCTGTCTCGAAGCCGCCAAAGCCGCGAGCTTGGACCTGCGTCTGGTGCGCAAACAGCTCGCGAAAGACATCCGCAGCCTGCGCAAGGCGGGCGAAAAGACGCGCCTCGCCCACGCGCTTGAGTTTGGTAGCAGCCTAAATCAGCTCAAATCCAACCTGCGCAGCCTGGGCGCCGCTGACAGCGCCGCGGCAGCCCAAGACGCAGTCAGCAAGCTGCGCGAGCAGCTCGCGGCAGCCAAGCTGCAGCTCGACGCGTTCAATTGATTTGAGGCGTTTCGCGCCGCGCGTGCAGCGCGACCGGCGGCTCGCCACCCCAGACCGCGGCTGATGTGTAGGCTGCGGCCCTGCGACAACAGGTAACCCGAACGCTGCGAGCTTGAGCCGAGAATCAGGCTAGAGTGCGCAGCCTGATGTGGGACACACTTCCGGAGTTCGGTACCGGCATTCTTTACGCAGTCTTGGTGGCTGCCGCCTATACCTTCGCCGTATCCGTCGCAGCGGGTCGCGGTCAGACGCGGCTGCTCAGCTCCGCGCGTTGGGGCGCCTACGGTACTTGCGCGCTGATCGGTCTGGGGGTGCTGCTGTTGGCGTACGCCTTCATGACCCATGATTTCCGCATCAGATACGTAGCTCGCTACTCGGATCGGTCCATGACCGACCCGTACCTGCTCAGCGCGCTGTGGGGTGGGCAAGACGGCTCGCTCTTGTGGTGGTCGTTCCTGCTGGCCATCTACACCTCCAGCTGCGTGGCGTGGATGCGCGGCAAATATCGCGCGCTGCAGCCCTACGTGATCGCGACGCTGATGGTGATCATCAGCTTCTTCGGCATTTTAATGCTGTTCGCAGCCAACCCGTTTGAGACCAGCGTCGCCGGCGCGGCGCTGGACGGCGAAGGCCTGAACCCGCTGCTGCAGAACTTCTACATGATCATCCACCCACCGAGCCTGTACATCGGCTTCGTGGGCTGCTCCATCCCCTTCGCCTTCGCCATCGCCGCCCTGGTCACGGGGCGCCTGGACAACGAGTGGATCAATGCCGCACGGAAGTGGATGTTGTTCGCCTGGCTGTTCCTCAGCATCGGCAACGCCCTGGGCATGCTGTGGGCTTACGAGGAGCTCGGTTGGGGCGGCTATTGGGCCTGGGATCCCGTAGAAAACGCGGCCTGTTTACCCTGGTTCACCGCGAGCGCGTACCTGCACTCCACGATGATCCAAGAGCGCCGGGTGATGTTCAAGGTGTGGAACTTGTTCCTGATCTGCAGCACCTTCTTCTTGACCATCTTCGGCACCTTCCTGACCCGCTCGGGCCTGATCGCCAGCGTGCACAGCTTCGCTCAGAGCGACATCGGCGTCTTCTTCGTCTACTTCATGGGCGCGATCATCCTGGTCTCAGCCTTCTTGGTGATCTGGCGTTGGGCCACCGGCCACCTGCGCTCCGAGGCCAACATCGAGTCATTGGCCAGCCGTGAGGCCGCGTTCGTGCTCAACAACTGGGCGCTGTTCGGCAGCATGCTGTTCATCGCCGTGACCACCGTCTACCCCAAGCTCAGCGAGTGGATCTGGAAAGAATCGGTGAGCGTTGGCCCGCCGTTCTTCAACCGCTGGCTGGCGCCCCTCGGCATCGCCATCTTCCTGTTGATGGGCGTCGCGCCGCTGCTCGGCTGGCGCAAGACCAGCGGCGAAGCGCTGCTCCGCGCGGCAAAGTGGCCGCTGATCGCGGGCGTGTTGGCCGGCGTGCTGCACGTGGCGCTCGGGGCGCACCTTGGCTACCCAGCCATCGTCGAACAAGACACCTTCTACGTCGACGCCTGGTACGGCACCGGCCTGATGTACTTCGGCAAGCTCGTGCCGCTGATGATCGTCGCGCTGTCGGTGTTCAACCTCGCGGTCATCATCCAAGAGTTCCAGCGCGGCACGGCTGCCCGCATGCGCAACACGAAAGAGGGCGCGTTCCTGGCCCTGGGCCGCTTGGTCAGCAAGAACCGCCGACGCTACGGCGGCTACGTCGTCCACCTGGGGATCATCTTCATGTTCATGGGCTTCGTCGGCCGCTCTTGGGGCTCGGACAAGGAGGTCAGCCTGCTGCCCGGCGAGACCTACGAGCTGGCTGGCTATGAGGTGCAGTACAAGGGCCCGCGCATGGAGGTCGACACCACCAAACGCATGATCTTCGCCGACATGATGGTGTCCCGCGTGAAGAGCGACGGCAGCAGAGAGCTGATCGGGCAGGCCAGCCCCGCCAAGTTCATCTACCGCAAGGGCTCGATGCCGACCACGGAGGTCAGCATCCTTCGCGGTTTCCGTGCGGACTTTTACTCGATCTTGGGCGCCGCCGATCCAGTCAGCAAGCGCGCCACCTTCCACCTGCACGTAAACCCCATGGTCAGCTGGATTTGGTTGGGCGTGATGATCCTGATCGGAGGCGCCGTGGTGAGCCTGTGGCCAGACGTCAGCCTAAACGAGGCCACCGCCCTCAGCTACGCGCGCATGGGCCTGGGCACCGCGACCGGCCTGATGTTCGCGCTGCTGTTCGCCGCCGCGCCAGCTGCTGGCTCGTCTTCCACGGTGACGGCGCGTGGCCCGCCGAGCAGCGCGCCGCTGGCTGCTGCGGTCAGCATGCCAGAGCTCTCCGCTGTGCCCTGGCTGGCTATTAGCGCCTGCGTGCTCGGTTTGTTCGCGGGCAGCGTGTTGGTCCTCGGCATGCTCAAGCGCCGGGGCGCAGCTAGCAGCGATCCCCAGCACGACTAAGCATGAGCCAAAAAGAACCTCGCGAGGGCGCCACCCCAGGTGGCAGGCCTGCTAAGGCTCCCGCTAAGGCGGGCAAGTCAAACGACGCGCTGAGCGCCGAAACCCCAGCCGACGACCACGCAGAGACGGACCAACAAGTGACAGCCACACCAGGAGCCGCCGGGGCTTCGCCCGCAGCGCCCTCCAACAAACTGGATGAGCTGTTCGACGCGCTCATCGCCGCAAGGATCTGGGCACTGCCGATCGTGCTGACCACAGCCACGCTGTGCGGCTATTTTTTGGGGGTGGGTACAGCCTTGCTGGTGCTCGCTGGCGGTGTCTTGCTGCTGGTGATAGCGCTGTTTTGGGCCTCTGTGCAGAGCCTGACCGGCGAGCAAGATCTGAGCATAGACGAGGCCCTGAGCCTCGCGGCGCCGAGCGCCGAGCTCGAGCAGAAGCGCGCCGTGTTGCGCGCCTTGAAGGATCTGGAGTTCGAGTACCGCATCGGCAAGGTCAGCCAGCAAGACTACGACGAGCTCTCAGCCCGTTACCGTGCGGAGGCTAAGCGGCTGCTGCAAGCGCTGGCCGACGTCGAGGCGGCCGCGCGCAAAGACGCTGAAAAAATGCTGCGCCAGCGCCTGCGCAAGCTCGACCCGAAGCTGGCTGAGCTGATCGGCCGACTACCAGTGGTGCAGGCAGCGCCGACCCAAGGGGCTGCAGGCGCGATCACCACGCCGCAGGCTGCGGCTGGCGCTGATGAAGCTGATGAAGCTGATGAAACGGTCGACGCTGCAGCGGGTGAGCCAGCCGAAGACGACGCAGCGAGCGAGCCAGCCGAAGGCGACGCAGCGGGTGAGCCAGCCGAAGACGACGCCAACACTGATCTGACCCACCAAGAACAAGAGCCCGTCGACGATGAGGTGCCGCGGCCTAAACCTGTCAGCGGCCCCAGCCGACGCTGCCCGACCTGTGAGACGCGAAACCCGTTGAACCGCGACCAGTGCCTCGAGTGCGACGCGTTCCTAGCCAAGCCAGAACAGACGCTATGCCGCTGCTGCCCCGCCACCTACCCCAGCGCAGAAGGGGCGTGCCCCGTGTGCGGCGTCCCCGCCGCCAAGGACGAGAGCCGCTGATGTCAAAGCTCCTCCGCTACGTCGCGGGCTTGGTGTTGCTGCTCAGCGCCGCGGTGGTGATGGCTCAGCCATTGCCGCAAGGTCGCGCCCCCGCCCCGGCAAAGCCGGGCGTGCAGGCGACCCCCTACGGGGCGGCCCCCGCGGCTGCGGCCCCCACACCCGCGGCCGCTGCGCCGCGTCCTAGCCCGGCCCCCATGCCACCGGGTCACCCTCAGCTCGGCGCGAACCCCAGCGCGGGCGTGGATTTCAAGCCGACCCCGGATCGCAGCGCGCCGAGCCCTCTGGTGCCTAAGTACAGCGCTGAGGTCCACGTGGTGGACGCTGACAACAACCCGCTGCCCGGCGTGACGGTGCGCCTTGGCATCTTGCGGCAGACCGTGGCCTCAGGCGAGGACCGCGACAGCCGAGAGCTCAAGAGCGACGCCCAAGGCATCGCCCGCTTCACCGATCTTCCAGGCCACGACAGCAGCTTCAGCTACCGGCCCAGCGTCACCCGGGGCGACGGGCAGTTCGCCACGGCGCCCTTTACCCTGGATGAAAACCACGGGCAGCAAGTCATCCTGCATGTCTACGACGTCTCGAGCGACCTGAGCCAACAGCAGCTCGGCATGTTCTGCTTCATGTTCGTCGAGACGCGGGACGACGTCTTCGCCTTCGAGGTCATGTTCCGCGTCTACAACATCGGGCGCACGGCGTGGGTGCCCAAGAACGTGCGGATCGGCCTGCCTGAAGGCTGGAAGGCGTTTCGAGCACAGGAGGGCATGAGCGACGCCCGGGTGGAGGCAGATGACGACGGTCTGTCGCTGCTGGGAACTTTCTCCCCGGGGCAGCATGAGGTGGCGTTTACGTTCAACGTGACCAACTCCCAACGCGAGACGCGCAGCTTTACCCTGGAGCTGCCTCCGCGGGTAGGGCAGCTGCAGCTGGTGGCAGGTGCTCCGCGCGGAATGACGCTCGAGGCCGTTGGCTTCGACCCCGCGCGCCCCATCCCCTCGCGCAACGGCCAGCGCAGCCTGGGCACCGTCAAGCGCCTGCAGCCCGGTGAAGAGCCGCTCAGGCAGCTCACGTTCACCCTCGGCGGCATCCCGGTGCGCGGCAACGGGGCCTGGTTCGCCCTGGGCATCGCAGGCTTGCTGATGGTCGCGGGGATCGCAGCTGGCGCCACCACCAAGCGCAACCATCGCTCACAGCGCGCGCCTGAAGAGCTGACCGAAGCTCAAGACTTGATCCTCGACGAGCTCGTGCGCTTGGCCCAGGCTCACCGTCGTGGCGAGATCGGGCCTCGCACCTTCCAGCGCGCGCGGCTCAGCTTGCTGAACGCCATCGCCCGGCTACAGGCCCAAGTCGCCGAGCTTGAAGCCAGCGCTGGCCAGGGCTCGAGCAAGCCAAGCTGATCGGCGAGCGCCCCCCCAGAGCCACCACGCTGCGCGCTGGATCGGTGCTCAGGCCCGCCCGTTTTTTCGTGAAGCGCTAGGATCACTGGTGCGCCCAGTTCCTGTATCGACGTAGGAATCCGCCCATCCTAGCTGGTTACGTTACATTTCTAGTCCCTCCACCCCCACAACTGACATCCCCACGCTGGGGATAGCTTCGGGACAACCCTGAGTAGAGCCCGGGTAGTAACCGAGGAGAACTCGGCACGGGGCGGGCTGTACCCAGAAAGGCTGACCTTGGAGGCCCCGCGTATCCCCAGCCGAAATCGCCTCGTTTCTGAACCAAATTCGCTACTTAGAGAGTTTTCCCCACGCTCCACAGCCCCTACTACGACTACGATTCTTTTAAATTTATATAGATCTCATCGAGATAGTACCGAGCTTCCTACCTGGTCTCCTGTTCAGTAAAAAAAGGTGAACCAGAAGCGGTGGTGACGGTAGCCCTCCGCGAAATCCACGACTAGACGTTGGGTCCGATGCATTTCGTTGCCAGCAAGAAGGACCTCCTGCGCATCCTCAACCGTTGTCAGGGAGTCGCAGACAAAAAGAGCACGATGCCCGTGCTCAGCAACGTCTTGCTGGAGGCGAAAGACGGCAACGTCCAGCTATCCGCCACTGACCTGTACGTCGCCGTGCGCGGCTGGGTGAAAGCTGACGTCGAGCAACCGGGCTCAATCGCGGTGGGCGCGCGGGACTTGTTCGAGCGCGTGAAGATGATGCCCGAGGGTCAAGTCTCGATCTCGACCTCTGAGGCGTCGGCGACGACCATCCGCGCGGTTGGTTCCGCACGGCGTTACACGCTGCACGGCATCCCAGGCGACGACTTCCCCAAGCTCCCCTCGCCTGACGACTCTGCGCCGTCGATGAGCTTGCCCATCAGCACGCTGCATGAGCTGATCCAGCGGACGGCGTTTAGCATTTCCACAGATGAGACTCGCCTGCACCTGAACAGCGCGCTGTTCGAGTGGGAGGGCGAGCATGTCCGCATGGTAACGACTGATGGTCACCGCTTGAGCAAGATGGAGGTGCACGTGCCTGGCAAGAAGGCCACGGCGACCATGCTCATCCCAAACAAGGGGATCCAAGAGCTCAAGCGGCTGTGCGAGGAAGCGCTGACCGAGAAGGCCGAGCAGGGCACGAGCGGCGCTGAGCTCACGATGACCCAGAGCGGTCCTAGCGCGTACTTCACGCTGGGCGGCTTTCAGTTCAGCGTAAAGCTCGTAGACGCCCAGTTTCCGCCCTACCAGCGCGTCATCCCGGAGCAGACTGAGCGCGCCATCCACGCGTCAAAGTCTTCGGTGCAGGACGCGCTCAACGCGGTCAGCGTGGCTGCCAGTGACCGCACGGGCGGCGTGAAGCTCACCATCACGGAAGACAAGATCCGCTTTGAGAGCGAGAGCCCCGAGAGCGGCGTAGGCTTCGACGAGATCGCGGTGGACTACCGCGGCGCGGAGGTGACCGTCGGCTTCAACGCGCGCTACTTCATCGACGTGCTCAAGGCCATCGACGACGAGGAGGTGATCCTCGGCATCAGCGGTGAGCTCGACCCGGCGGTGGTTCGCCCCGCCCACGAAGACGCCTCCAAGAATCACGTGGCGGTGATCATGCCGATGCGGATTTGATCGCGGGCGTCGCTCCCAAGCTGCACGCTCCCAAGCTGCACGCTCCCAAGCTGCGCGCTCCCTCTAAGGCGGCTGCGTCCCAGTGGTGAGCAGCCTGGTCTTCGAGTCGCTGGCGGTGCGCAGCTTCCGCAACATCCAACACCTCGACTTTGCGCCTGCGCCGCGGTTGAACGTGCTGGCTGGTGACAACGGCCAGGGCAAGACAAGCCTGCTCGAAGCGCTGTATTTCGTCGCCACCAGCCGCTCGTTTCGTGCAGAGCGCTTGCGTGAGCTGGTGCGCGATACCGACCGCGTCGCCAGCGTCAAGGCGCAGATCCTTGAGCAAGGCATGGGCCGCGAGCAAGTAGCCGCGATCAGCGGTGGGCGCCGCAGCCTCAAGCTCGACGGCAAGCCGCCCGAGCGTCTGGCGAGCTACGCGACACGGACGCCCGTCGTCGTGTTTCATCCGGGTGACTTGCTGCTCGGCAGCGGCCCCGCCAGCGTGCGCCGCACCCTGCTCCATCGAGTCTCGCTCTACTTTGAGCCTGCGGTCATGGACCACCGTCAGCGCTACACGCGCGCTAGCAAAGAGCGCCAGCGCGTGCTGGAAGAGCGCGGCACCGACAGCGTCGAGCTCGACATCTTTGAGACGCTGATGGCCCGCCATGGCTGCCACGTGCAGGCCGCGCACCGCCGCGCCGCCGAGCGCCTGCGAGCAGCGCTGGAGCCAGCTTTCTCAAACATGGCTGCGCCAGAGCTCGTCCTAGGGGTCGTGTTTATTCCGGGCGGTACCGAAGATGAGGCGGCTTTTCTTCGTGAGTTGCACGGCCGCCGGCGCAGCGACGCCCAGGCGCGCAGACCTGGCTTTGGGCCCCAGCGCGATGAGCTTGAGCTGAGCATTGATGGCCGCTCGGTGCGCCGACATGCTTCCCAGGGCCAGCTGCGTGTGTTGACGTTAGCGCTCAAGCTAGCCGAGCTCGAGTGCGTGCGCAGCGCGCGTGGCGCGCACCCGGTGCTGCTGTTGGATGACGTCTCCAGTGAGCTGGACCCGGAGCGCACCGGCGCGGTGTATCGCTTTGTCCGCGAGACGCTGAGCCAGGTCTTCGTTACGACGACCCGCCCAGAGCTGTTTACGACTCCAGATCTCGAGCCTGGTGAGCGCCGTGACTGGTGCCTGCGGCAGGGCACTCTCAGCGCCGTGAGCCAACCCTGACCGTGCGCGCGAGCGCCGACCTCGCAGAGCCCGCAGCAGCGGCGTAAACAGCTGTAATTCCATCGTTATTTGCGTTGGCTTGGGGGTCTTAAATATGGCTTCAAGGGGTGTTTTGCGCTATAACCGGCGGCGCCTCGAAGCGCGCTGAAACCACCGCTGTGTATCCAGCGCGCGCGACGGTTTGGTCGTCGCTTGCTGGTCTCTCGACACACGCGGCATCAGCCCTCGCGGCATTGACCAAGGACACCCTTTGAGCACGGAAACTACCCCCAGCACGACCCCCAGCGCCGCTTCTCAAGCAGATGACTACGGCGCAGACAATATCAGCGTCCTTGAAGGCCTCGAGGCAGTGCGAAAGCGCCCTGGCATGTACATCGGCGATGTACACGACGGTTCAGCGCTGCACCACCTGGTCTGGGAGGCTGTAGACAACGCGATAGACGAGCACCTGGCCGGCTACTGCGACCGCATCAGCATCACGGTGCACTTCGACAACTCTGTGAGCGTTGAAGACAATGGTCGTGGCATTCCCGTGGGGCAGCACGAGCGTGGCATTAGCGCGGCTGAGGTCGTGATGACGGTGCTGCACGCTGGCGGCAAGTTCGATCACTCAAGCTACAAAGTCAGCGCAGGCCTGCATGGGGTCGGCGTCAGCGCGGTCAACGCCGTCAGCGAGCTGCTCAAGATGGAGATCCGGCGGGAGGGTCGGGTTTGGTATCAGGAGTACACCCGCGGCGTCCCTAAGGGCCCGCTCAAGCCCATCGGCGAGACCGACGCGACCGGCACGAAGATCACGTTCAAGCCGGATCACACCATCTTCACCTTCGTGGAGTACAGCTACGAAATCTTGGCCAAGCGCCTGCGCGAGCTGTCGTTCCTCAACTCCGGGTTGGTGATCAAGCTGACCGATGAGCGTGGCGCGGGCACGTCGGAGACCTACGAGTTTCAAGGCGGCATCAAGGAGTTCGTGGCTCAGTTGGGGCAATCTAAGGAGCCCGTCCATGCGGAAGTAATCGCGTTCACGTCTGAGGTCCCGGGGCCGGACGCGGCCGGCGCGCCGATCCACTTGGACGTGGCCCTGCAGTGGACCTCGAGTTACATCGACCAGCTGCTCTGCTACACCAACAACATCCACAACAAGGACGGCGGCACCCACCTGACCGGGCTGCGCGCGGCCCTCACGCGCTCGCTCAACACCTACGGTCAGAGCGCTAACCTGCTGAAGGACGTGAAGAGCAGCCTGAGCGGAGAAGACGCCCGTGAAGGCGTGATCGCCGTGGTCCACGTGAAGCACCCCGACCCCTCGTTCGACTCCCAGACCAAGAGTAAGCTGGTGTCTTCTGAGGTGAAGGGCATCGTGGAGGCTGGCGTGGCCGAGGCGCTGGGGCGCTTCTTTGAAGAGAACCCGGGCACCGCCAAGAAGATCCTGGAGAAGGCAGCGCTCGCCGCTAGGGCTCGCGAAGCCGCGCGGAAAGCGCGCGAGGTGGTGCGCAAGGGCGTGATGGACCTGACCAGCCTGTCGGGCAAGCTCGCGGACTGTCAGTCAAAAGACCCAACCATCAGCGAGCTTTACATCGTCGAGGGAGAGTCCGCAGGTGGCAGCGCCAAGCAGGGGCGAGACCGCCATTTTCAGGCGATCTTGCCGCTCAAAGGCAAGATCCTCAACGTGGAGCGCGCGCGCCTTGATCGCATGCTCGCCTCCCAAGAGGTCGCGACCCTGATCAGCGCCTTGGGTTGCACGGTGGGTGAAGATGGGGTCTTCGATCTAAGCAAGCTGCGCTACCACCGCATTATCTTGATGACCGACGCCGACGTCGACGGCTCGCACATCCGGACGCTGCTGCTCACCTTCTTCTACCGGCAGATGCCGGAGATCTTCGAGAAGGGCTACTTGTATATCGCGCAGCCGCCGCTGTACCGAGCGCGCAAAGGCAAAAAGGATCTGTACCTGAAGAACCAGGCTGCCCTCGATCAGCACTTGATCGATAACGGCATTGACGATCTCACGGTGCAATCCGCGCGCGGTCCGCTGTTGACCGGACACCCGCTGCGGCACCTGGCAGAGGGCCTGCGCGCCTACCGCGGCACCCTGAGCAAGATCGACCGCCGCTGCGATGCCCGTGTGGTCGCGGCGCTCTTGCGCACCCAGCCGCTCTCGAAAGAGGACTTCCAAGACAAGGCCAAGGTCGACGCCGCCGCGGTCGTGCTGAAAGCGGAGTTGGAGCAGCGTTATCCGGACCTTTGTCCAGTCAGCGTCGACACCGAGTGGGAAAAAGCCCACGGCTCCGGCCGCATCGTGGTCACGTTTCGGCCGGGCTCCGTCACCAGGCCCGCGGTGCTCGACTGGGTGCTGGCAGAGAGCGCTGAGTATGAAGATTTGCTGGAGCACCACCACGACATCCAGTCGATTGGTCCAGCTCCCTATCAGGCGCGGATTAAAGATGGTGAGCCGGTCACGCTGGAGAACGCTGAGGCGCTTGACGCCTTCATCGATGAGCGCGGGCGTAGGGGCATCATGATCTCCCGGTATAAAGGCCTGGGCGAGATGAACGCCGGCGAGTTATGGGAGACCACCATGAACCCCGACGGTCGCACCCTGCTCCAGGTGCGGGTCGACGATCCTATCCGCGCGGATGAGCTGTTCACCGTGCTGATGGGTGATCAAGTCGAGCCGCGTCGCAAGTTCATCGAAGACAACGCGCTCAACGTGCGCAACCTGGACATCTGATTCGGCTTGCCTTGCGCGACAAGTCAGCGCACCCGCGAGGCATGTGCCGTGCGGGTGTGCGCGACGCAAGAGGGCATAGCTTGATTGAGCAGCATCCCCGGATTGAGCAGTGTCTCAATTTGCGGCGCCGCCGCCCGCCGCCGCCCACACCGCGCGCAGCCCGAGACTGAGCCCTTCGGGTAACCTCTTGGGAAAGTTGCATGTAGCCCGGAAATCGCGAGACCAGAACGGATCTATTCTTCAGTTTTGCTTGGTCCCTGGCCCCCAGACATGCTTAACGTCTTCGGCTTTTCAAGCCACCAGGAGGTTTAGGTAATGCTTTCATTCAAGATTGGTTCTGTGGGTCTAATCGCGGTTATGGCCGCCTGCTTCGTTGGCTGCAGTGACGACGGCGGCGGCGGCGGTGGCACGGGCGCGACCGGCGGCAGCGGCGCGACGGGTGGCAGCGGCGCGACGGGTGGCAGCGGCGCGACGGGTGGCAGCGGCGCGACGGGTG
>CAZKDY010000036.1:0-4734 GCA_964551615.1 uncultured Polyangiaceae bacterium | reverse complement strand
GCAGCGGCGGGGCGACCGGCGGCAGCGGCGGGGCGACCGGCGGCACGGGCGGTAGCAGCACCACCACCTGCGGCACCAGCACTTGCGAGAGCGACGACGTGATCGTCAGCGGTTCGCCGCTGATGACGTTCCCCCCTTGCTGCGTGGCAGACGCCTGTGGCCTAAACGTAGACTCGGCGGCTTCGGTGTTGCCGGTCAGTGGTTGCATCGAGGTCGCTAAACCAGGTGATCTCGACACGGACTGCGACAGCATCGACGTCGACGTGGTGGGCAGCGCAGTGACGCTCCCCGGCTGCTGCCAAGCCAACGGCATGTGCGGCGTGATGGTCGACGTGACCGCCCTCGGTAGCGGCCTCGGCGCGACTGGCCCCGACTTTGGCTGCCAAGATCCCGCGCCGTTCAGCGACGCCGGCACGCCGAAGGCTTGCGGCAACTGATCGTCACTGGGTACGATGTAGCTAGCGCCTGAGGGCGCAGCTCAGTGGTTCGCGGGGTGGCTTTGGCTACCCCGCGGTCATTTTGTGCACGCGGGGTTGGTGGGGCGGCCTCCGCGCCTGGTGCCTGGATAGCGTACGGAGTCGCCGAGCCGGACCAGCGAGTCCAGAGGTCGCGCTGGTGCCCAGAGCATTGCCGTACGGTAGCGTTACGCGACCGGGTAAACCGGCGCGTGGCTTAGTTGCTCTAACACAACAACTTTGCGGTCTTAGCGCAACCGTCGCGTCTCCAACGCCTGCGGGAGCACCGCGGCCCAGGCCGTGTGCGCTGAAAATATACAGGACTTCCACGCAGCAGCAGCGTCGCGCTCAACGGGCGCCGATCGGTTTGCTAGCCGACGAAATCGAGGGGATCGTGGGACCGCCCATTGGACAGGAGCCACCGATCCCCGCGAAAGCCCACGGGTCCGCTCACCGCATCGGCGCGCTAGCCTGCTGACTTTCGCGAAGCGGTTTGCCGCAGGCAAACCCTTTGTCGCTCTACAACCTGTAGCACCAAGCGATCGTCTGGTAGGCTACCGGCTCTCTTGGAGGAGGTGGCGATGAAACGGCTAATCGGCTTTGGCTTAGTTCTGGGTTTGGGTGTGTCGGGTGCGCTGGCAGCTTGCGGCGGTAGTTCGAGCTCAGACACGGGGGGCACTGGCGGTACGGCGGGCAGCGGCGGCGCGACCGGCGGCAGCGGCGGAGCGACCGGCGGCAGCGGCGGCGCGACCGGCGGCAGCGGCGGAGCAACCGGCGGCAGCGGCGGAGCGACCGGCGGCAGCGGCGGAGCGACCGGCGGTACAGGTGGCGCGACTGGCGGCACAGGTGGCGCGACTGGCGGCAGCGGCGGAGCGACCGGCGGCACCGGTGGCGGGACCGTCGTCTGCGGCACCGAAGGCTGCAACAGCTACAACATTTACGGCTTCGTCATCCCCGCCTGCTGTCCTGACGGAATTCCTGACAAGTGCGGCGTGGACGTCACCCAAGCGGAGCAGTTCATCGGCATCACCGGCTGCGTAGAAGAGAATGCCCCTGGTGACGTGGATTCTAGCTGTCCAGCGTACTCGCCGTTCACGGGTTTCACGTTCCCTGGCTGCTGTTTGCCGACGGGCGTGTGCGGCAACGTGGTCGACACCGCCGGCTTTGGTGGACCCAACATGGGCTGCGTGGACGTCAATGGGCTCACCGACGGCGGGGCGCCGCAGAGCTGTGGCAGCTAGCAGCGCGACGTAGATCAGCTGCCGCTCCATCGCGGAGCGGCGCTCGGTTGCCCCCGGGCGCTCTATCCTACCAGCGGCCCTCTTGGCGTGACCGGGTGAGTCACCTCTGCCCCGTGTCCGACCCCCGCGTTCCGTGCGTGTTGGGCCCGCCGCGTTGGCTTGTTCAAGACGGCAGCGCACGAATCGAGCGGTCCAAGTGGCACGATCGGGCCATCGCCCAAACGCGGGGCAGAGCGGTGCGCGCGCCCGTCATCGCCGGGGGTCAGCTGAGGATGTGTCTCTGCGGAAACACGCTCTCGGCTTCGTCATGCGCCCTGACCGCGAGCAGGGCTGAAACAAGTGACTATAGCGAAGCCGAAGCGCAGCCCGTAGCGTCCGGGGAGCGACTGCACGGCCGTTATCATGGGGTCGGCTACCGCTCCACCTGAGGTTATATGCGCTGGTTTGTACTGATTTCGGGCACTTGTTTGTTGCTGTGTACGTTCGGCGGAGGCTGCGCGAGCGAGCGTGATGAGTCCGATGGCGGGCTGGCTTGCGAGGCGCGCGGATCCGATGACGACTGTCTCAGTCAGGGCATGCCGCAGAAGTTCAACTGCGAGACTGCCGCGCAGCAGCGCTCGGGCTTCGCCTTAGGCTGCGTCAGGGAGCACGCTGACGAAGCCGACGATTTTGACCTGTGCTGTCCTGACGGTGTCCAATCCAAGTTCACCAGCTTGTATGACTTCTGCGCCAAGTGCGCGGAGTGCGTCGGTGACCCAGACTTCAGCGAAGGCTTCTGCTCGCCGTTTCGCAACGGTGCCAGCTTCGACCTGAGCACCTGCGCGGAGCAAGGTGACCCGCTTGACCTCGAAGACCCCGAGGTCTCCCGCGCGACGCTAGATGGCTGGTCGTGCGATGAGTTTGACCAACACGAGTAGCATCGTTTATTTACCCTGCGGAAAACCATGACTGATCTGAAGCAACCGGTCCGATGGCTGAGTCTACTAGGTCTGCTCGCCTCAATGCTGAGCGCCAGTAGAGCTAGCGCTCAAGAGTGTGTGCCGCAGTGTCGCAGCGGGTACGTGTGCGCCAGCGGCGCGTGCGTCTCCGCGTGCAATCCAGCTTGCACGGCGGGACAGAGCTGCGTGAACGGAGACTGCGTCGCGAGCGGCCCTCCCCCAGCGGCCGGTCCGCCACAGTCCTATCCGCCAGCGGGGCCGCCACCAGCGGGCCAGCCGCCGCCCGGTCAGCCGCCAGCGTATTATCCGCCGCCCGGCCAGCAGCCACAGTACGCGCCAGCGCCGCCGCCTGCGCCAGAACCCGAACCACACGGCAGCGGCGGAGCCTACACCCACGATGGCTTCTTCCTGCAGTTCGGCTTGGGGGTGGGTTTCGTCACTGGCACTGCAGAGGCGGAGTTCTACGACATCGACGTTGGCGGTATCGCTCAGCTGGGTCACCTGGCCATCGGCGGCAGCCCGGTGCCTGGGCTGGTGCTGGGCGGTGGCGTGTTCGGGACCAACGTGCCGACCACCAAGTACGAAACTGATTTTGGAGGTGAGACGTACAAGGAGGACGGTGACTTGTCGTCGGCCTCATTAATCGCTGGGTTCGCCACCTACTACTTAGAGCCCCTGCAGCAGTTCTTCTTGACCGGCGGGTTGGGAGCCGCGCTGCTCTCCACCGGCAAAGCTGACGGGGTGCCAGAAACCAGCGGCAACGGCCTTGGAGCGCTGGTGGGCGTTGGGTTTGAGTCATTCATCTCAGAGCAGTGGAGCTTGGGCGGCATGCTGCGCGTGATCTACCTCTCCGCCGAGCTTGAAACCGACGACGGCGACAAGTCGGACTTCAAGGGCTGGGTCCCAGGCTTGATGATGGTGGGCACGTACCATTAGGGCGCACTGCTGCTTACGCACGGATACGCCACCCCAAGCCCAACGGACCTCAGGCCTGCTCTCGCGCCGGCTCAGCTCCATTAGGCTGCCTGCTCGCCGGGGCAAAATAGCTCGGCTCAGACCGCCTACGCCGAAGAACTTCGGGGGTTGCCTGATGCATACGGCGACTTAGCTTGCCGCCCCATGCGTACGGACCGACTCACCACCAAGACCCAAGAAGCGTTCCAAGCCGCGCTCAGCGATGCATTGCGACGCGGCAACCCTGAGATCATCCCAGAGCATCTGCTGGCGGCGATCCTCGATCAGGAGGAGGGGGTGGGGGCACCGCTGGTCGAGAAGGCGGGCGCCAGCGCGACCGTGCTCAAGCGGCAGCTTGAGGAGCGGGTCGAGAAGCTGCCCACCGTAAAGGGCGGCGAAGAGCCGCGCTTCGGCCGGCGCCTGCTCCCCCTCACCACCAAGGCGGAAGACGAAGCCAAGGCCCTCAAGGACGAGTACGTCTCGGTAGAGCACTACCTGCTGGCGGCCGCCAAGCACGATAAAGACGTGCAGGCTGTGTTCGACCGCAACGGCCTCAGCTACGACGTGCTGCTCAGGGCCCTGGCTCAAGTGCGGGGTAGTCAGCGCGTCGTAGACAAAGATCCCGAAGGGAAATTCCAGGCGCTGGACAAGTACACGCGCGACCTCACGGCCCTGGCTGAGCTCGGCAAGATCGATCCGGTGATCGGGCGCGACGAGGAGATCCGTCGGGTAATGCAGGTGCTCAGCCGACGCACCAAGAACAACCCGGTGCTGATCGGCGAGCCCGGAGTGGGTAAGACCGCCATCGCCGAGGGGATCGCGCACCGGATCATCACGGGCGACGTGCCCGAGAGCCTGAAGCGCAAGCGCCTGGTGGCGCTGGACCTGGCCAGCATGGTCGCTGGCTCTAAATACCGCGGGGAATTTGAGGAGCGCCTCAAGGCGGTGCTCAAGGAGATCGAGTCGGCCGAAGGCAGCATTATTCTGTTCATCGATGAGCTGCACACCCTGGTCGGGGCTGGCGCGGCAGAGGGCGCGATGGACGCCGCCAACATGATCAAGCCGGCGTTGGCCCGCGGCCAGCTGCGCGCCATCGGCGCCACCACCCTGGACGAGTACCGCAAGCACATCGAGAAGGACGCAGCC
>CAZKDY010000035.1:53964-77888 GCA_964551615.1 uncultured Polyangiaceae bacterium | reverse complement strand
CATCGGCGCCACCACCCTGGACGAGTACCGCAAGCACATCGAGAAGGACGCAGCCCTCGAGCGCCGCTTTCAGCCGGTGCTGGTAGACCAGCCCTCGGTGGAGGACACCGTGGCCATCTTGCGCGGGCTGAAAGAGCGCTACGAGGTGCACCACGGCATCCGCATTCAAGACGCCGCGCTGGTGGCCGCCGCCACCTTGAGCAACCGCTACATCACCGAGCGCTTCCTCCCGGATAAGGCCATCGACCTGGTGGACGAAGCCGCGTCGAAGATCAAGATGGAGATCGACAGCATGCCGGTGCCCATCGATCAGCTGGAGCGCAAGCTCTTACAGCTCAAGATCGAGGAGCAGGCGCTGAAGCGTGAGCGCGATAAGGCCTCCAAAGCTCGCCTAGAAGAGCTGCGCCACGAGATGGGAGAGATCAGCTCTCAGCGCGACGCCGCCAAGGCGCAGTGGATGAAAGAGAAGGAGATCATCGAGGTGGTGCGCGGCGCTCAGCGCGAGATCGACGAGCTGCGCACCGCTGAAGAGCACGCCAGCCGCGCAGGTGATCTGGGCAAGGCCGCGGAGATCCAATACGGTAAGATCCCCGCGCTCGAGAAGCGCGCCGCCGACGCGCGCGCTGAGCTGGCGCGCATCCAGCAAGGGGTCTCGTTCCTCAAGGAAGAGGTCACCGACGAAGACATCGCCCAGGTGGTCAGCAAGTGGACCGGCGTGCCCGTCAGCAAGATGCTCGAAGGCGAGATGCAGAAGCTCTTGCACATCGAAGAGAACCTGCGTCGACGCGTCGTGGGTCAGGAAGACGCGCTGCTGGCCGTGGCCAACGCCGTGCGCCGCTCGCGCGCTGGCTTAGGCGACGAGCAGCGCCCGATCGGCTCCTTCTTGTTCCTCGGCCCCACCGGGGTG
This sequence comes from uncultured Polyangiaceae bacterium, assembly GCA_964551615.1. Taxonomy (GTDB): domain Bacteria; phylum Myxococcota_A; class Polyangia; order Polyangiales; family Polyangiaceae; genus JAHBVY01. The sequence continues at coordinate 76,981 of CAZKDY010000035.1, read as the reverse complement.
GGCAAGACCGAGACGGCGCGCGCCCTGGCAGAGTTCATGTTCGACGACGAAAAGGCGATGATCCGCATCGACATGAGCGAGTACATGGAGCGCCACTCAGTCAGCCGCTTGATCGGCGCGCCGCCTGGCTACATCGGCCACGATGAGGGCGGCCAGCTGACTGAGCCGGTGCGGCGCCGACCGTACAGCGTGCTGCTGTTTGACGAGGTCGAGAAGGCGCACCCGGACGTCTTCAACACGCTGCTTCAGTTGCTGGACGACGGGCGCCTGACCGACAGCCAGGGGCGCACCGTAGATTTCAAGAACACGGTGGTGATCTTGACCTCCAACGTGGGGACCCAAGAGATGGCCGCGGTTGAAGAGCGCACCGATCTGGATGAAGCAGACAAGGGCGCGCTGATGCAGCGCGCGGCCATGGGTGCGTTGCGACAAGTTTTCCGCCCGGAATTTTTGAACCGCCTGGATGAGACCGTGGTGTACCGGCGCCTCGGCCGCGCAGAGATCGGCCGCATCGTCGACATCCAGCTGGAGCGCCTGCGCACCCGGCTGGGCAACCGCGAGCTCACCCTCGAGCTCACGCCGGACGCCAAGGAGTTCTTGGCCCAAGCGGGCTGGGACCCCCAGTTTGGCGCTCGGCCCCTCAAGCGCGCGATCCAGCGCTTGCTCGAGAACGAGCTAGCCCAGGCGGTGCTCGCCGGTCGCTTCCAACCTGGAGACACCATCGTGGTCCAGGCCGCGCCAGACCATGAGAGCCTGATGTTCGACGTCAGGCGCCCGGAGGCGTCAAGCGGCTCAGCGCACCCATAAAGCCGCGCGGAAGTAGCCAGCTAGCGCGCTCGCCCCAGGGTGAAGCGCGCTAGCTCGGTGTAGAGCCCGCCCCGCTCAGTCAGCGTCGAGCTGTACAGCACCACGTGCCGAGCTACAAACCGCGGGGAGTCGGCGACGCGCTCTGCGGTCGCTCCGTGCACCCAGCGCGCCACGTCGCCCTGGTGCTTGATGCGCGCCAAGGTGACGTGAGGCGTGAAGGCGCGCGCCTCAGGCTTGAAGTCGAGCCCTGCCAGCGCCAGCGCCAGCGCGTTGTGCAGCGCGTGAAGTTCGGGCGACGCCTGCCCCACGCTGGCGACCACCGCCTTGGCCAGCTGCGGCTCGCCAAAGATCACCAGCCGGCCTGCGATCTCAAGCTCTAGCGGAGCGCCCGCGGCGCACACCCGCTCGGCGCAGGCTAAAACGCCCGGCAGCGCGGCTGGCGGAGTCGCTCCCAAGAAGCTGAGCGTCAGATGAAATTGCCGCGCGGCAATCCAGCGGACCGCGCCGGCCCTGGCAGCAGCGTGCCGGCCTCGCAGCGCACGCTGGACACCGAGCAAGCTCTCGCTGGCAGCGCTGGGCAGTGTCAGCGCCAGGAACAGGCGCGGAGCCGCGGGTGGGTCGGTGCTCATGCGGTGCTCGCGTCGTAGGGGTTCATTCAGGCTCGTGCTTGGTCAGTCGCGGCGCCTCAGCCGTAGTTGGTCAACCGTTGTGGCTGAGGCGCGCTTCGTCAGTCGCTCCGCGTCAGTCACTCTGCCGCCGCGTGCTGACCCTGCAGCAAGATCTTGCGCAGCAAGTTCAGCACCTCCCAAGCAGCGCGCAGCCGCACCTGATCGCGATCGCCCCGGAACACCCGGTGCGCGCAGCTGACGTCGGCGGGCTGGCCCCTGGCGGAGCCTGGCTCCACGCGCAGCGCAGCGCTCGATGCAGCGGTCGGCTCCGCGCTCAAGCTCAGCGCTCCCGCGCGGCTGGCCACCGCGTAATAGACCAGCCCCACCGGCTTCTCGTCGCTGCCGCCGCCAGGGCCTGCGATCCCGGTCAGCGCGACGCTCACGTCGCCGCCGAGCCTCTCCAGCGCGCCGCGCGCCATCGCCGAAGCCACCGCCTCAGACACGGCGCCGTGCTGCTCTATGAGGTGGTGGTCCACCCCCAGCAAATGGTGCTTGCTGGCGTTGGTGTAGGTGACCGCGCCGGCGGAATAGTACCGCGAGGAACCAGCTATGCTGGTGATCAGCTGGCTGACCAAGCCGCCGGTACATGACTCAGCGCTCACCAGGCTGAGCCCGCGCTGCGAGAGCAGCTCACCCACCACCGCGGGCAAATCGGCTGGGCCCTCGCCGTACACGAAGTCGCCGAGGCGCTGGCGAGCCGCGTCGGCCGCGCCGCGCGCTGCGCGCTGTGCCTCGGCCAGGGTCGCGCGGCGGGCCAGCACCTTGACCTCAATCTCAGGGAAGTGCGCGCGGTAGCCGAGGCTGACCAGGTGCTCTTCTTCCACGCCTTGCAGGCGATCGTTGACCTGGCTCTCGGGTAGGCCAAAGCCGCGCAGCCGCACCTGGGCCAGCTGGGTGCCCGGCCTCAACGCCTCGGCGAACGGGCGCACGCTGCGCCGGAACATCTGGCGCATTTCATGCGGGACGCCGGGCATAAAGAACGCGCGAGCGTGGTCGATGTCTACCGCGAAGCCTGGCGCAGAGCCTACCGAGTTAGGCAGTACTTCAGAGCCGCGCGGAAAATCAGCTTGGCTCGCGTTGGACGCGCTCAGCTCGCGGCCTGCGCGGCTGATCCGCTTTCGAATGATCTCGAGGGACTCGGTGTCGCGCTCCAGCGGCACGCCCAAGAGCTGCGCCACCGTCGCGCTGGTCAGGTCGTCGGTGGTGGGCCCAAGCCCCCCCGTACACGCGATCAGGCGGTGGGCTGCGCCCAGCCTGCGCAGGCTGGCGATGATGGCCGGAGGATCGTCGGCGACGGTCTCAGCGTAGGTCACCTCGACGCCCAACGCGGTGAGCTCTGCGGCGAGCCAGCGCTGGTTGGTGTTGGTGATCTCGCCGCGGGTCAGCTCGGTGCCGATGGACAGCACCGCGGCGGTGGAGGGCGTGGCGGCGCGCGCCCCGTCGTCAGTGAGCGATTTCACACCCGAGTCCTAGTGCTCGCGGCGGCCCTCGTCGACCTCACGGCGCCGGTTGCTTCGCAGGCACCGCCGCGCGGCGCGCGAGCCAAGGCAACACCCGTGCCTCGAGCGCGTCGGCCAGCAGCACCAGCTCCGCGCAGTGACCGCGCTCGGCGCTTCCGTGGTGCGCCCACAGCGCAAAACCGCCTTGATCGACGCTGCCCCAGCGCCCGAACGTGTCTTGCCCTGGGTCTTGCAGCGTCCGCTCGAGCTTGAGCTCGCTCAGCAGCCGATCCGCGGTCACCCGGGTCGGCGCGTAGCCCTCCGTCGGCACATCAGAGTGGCTGATGATCAGCTGCTTGTCTCCAGCCAGCGCGAGCTTGGCGAAGCGGATCACTGGCGTGAGGTAGCTGACCTCTACTGAGGCCTGGGTGCCGTCGGTCGGCTTGTCCAGCTTCCAGCCGGCGTGCAGGCCGTCGAGCAAGATCAACGCGTCTATCTCCGCAGAGAAACGTTTGAGGAGGGTGGGCACGGCGCCCACCCCCGCGCTCCAGCCGCTGACGCTGAGGCTCTTGATGTGGGCCGTCTCGTGGCCGCTCTGGTGCCGCAAGGCTGAGGTGATGGACGCGCGCAAGTCCGTGAAGACCTCAGCCTCGCTGAGCGGCTTGCTGTAGTCGCCGGTCATGTCGCCCAGATCGACGCCCACGAACACCAGGCGATCAGAGAACGGCTGCACAATTTTCCGAGCGGCTTTGTGAGCGTGGAAATGGATCAGCACGTCGTAGCCAAAGCTCGGGTCGTGGCCGCCGCGCCTCGGGATCCAGGCGCGGCCCAGGGACAGCTCCCGCGGCGCGCCGAAGTGGTCAGTGGCGGTGGGCGCGACCGGTCCGCAGCGCTCGACCCGCTCATCCAAGCGGGGCGTCTCAGGGACAGCGGGGGTGGGGGGGGCGCTGGCCCTGGGCGCGACCAGCGCCGCGGCGCTGGGCTCGCTTGGTGGCGCGGCGGGATCAGCGCCGGCGCGCCCACGCAGGCCGAGCAAGCTGCCGCTGATCAGCAGCCCGAACGCCAGCACGATCAAGCTGCGCCGGTACACTTCCCGGTCGCTGTGCAGCGGCTCGGGCTGGACCTCAGCGCCTACGTCAGCTGGCGCCTGTTCGCCGGGTTCGGGTTGCTCCACGTCCGCTCGGCTTATCGCCGGCGGTGGGCTGGCGCAACACCGCTGGGCGACGCTGCGCGGGCCGTACTGGCGCTAGGCCCAAGACCCCCGGCCTGAGAAGCCGCTGAGGGTCAGCAGGTGGAGTCACAAGCGTCGAGGGGCTGCGTGCTTTGTGGAGTGGCTCGGGCGGGTTCAGGCTACGCTGGATTTCGTGTGGCGTTCGCTCCGTGTGCTGTGGCTCTTTTGGAGCATTTTCATCTCGTACGGCTGGCAGTGGCTGCTGAGTAAAGTGCTCGGCGCGCGGGTCGAGGCGCGCTGGGAGCGGGTCCACGAAAAGAACGCGGCGCGGCTGGCGTCGGGCTTCACGCGGCTGCGCGGGATCTTCATCAAGCTAGGTCAGGTGCTGAGCGTGTTGGGGAGCTTTTTGCCGCGCGCATACGGCCGCGCGCTGGAGAAGCTGCAAGACGAGGTGCCGCCGCGTAGCTTCGCCGAGGTGCGTGAGCGCTTGGTCGAGGCGCTGGGTGCTGACCCGCTGTGGTACTTTGAGAGCTTCTCTGAGCGGGCGCTGGCCGCCGCGTCCCTCGCCCAGGTGCACCAAGCGGTGACTAAAGACGGCCGTACGGTCGCTGTAAAGCTGCTGTACCCCGGCATTGAGCAGCTGATCCGCCAGGATCTGAAGACGATCCGCGCGCTGCTGCCGGTGATCCGCCGCTTGGTCTTGGTGTCGCGGGTCGATCGCGTGCTGGACCAACTGGCTGCGATGCTGGGGCGCGAGACCGACTACGTCAACGAGCGCAAGAACATCGCGCGCATGCGCGGCGTGTTCAAGGACATGCCGAACATCGTCGTCCCCGAGGTGGTGGATGATCTCAGCGCGGCCAGCGTGCTGTGCATGAGCTTCGAGCAAGGCTGCAAGATCACTGACTTTGAGGCGCTAGAGCGCATGGGCGTCGACCGCAAGGCGGTGGCGTCGCTGCTGGTCGAGGCGTACTTTAGGATGCTATTTACCGCGCGGATATTTCACGCGGATCCTCACCCCGGCAACTTCTTGGTGCGCCTGACCAACGCGGCGGGCGCGGCGTCAACGGAAGCAGCGGCGGCGGGCGCGGCGTCAACGGAAGCAGCCGTGGACGGAGCAGCCGTGGCTAAACCACCCAGCGCGGGCGCGGCGTTTCAGCTCGTGATCTTGGACCACGGCGCGGTAGAAGACGTGACCGATGCGTTGGCGCGCGGGATGCAAACGGTGGTGCTCGGCGCGCTGACCCGAAACGACGAACAGGTGATAAGCGGCCTTGAAATGATGGGCTTCGTGGCGCCTGGCGGCGATCGTGAGCTGCTGGCCAGCGTGGCCAAGGAGTACCTGAAGGTGCTCGCCAACGTGCGCATCGACGACTTCTCCAAGCTCGATCGCGACACCGTGGAGAAGTTGAGCGGCTTCGATCAGACGCGGGGCAGGCTGCGTGAGTTGATGCGTCACATCGAGTACCCAGAAGGCTATTTCTACGTGGAGCGCACGTTGGTGCTGCTGTTCGGCTTGGTGGGTCAGCTGGCGCCGAAACAGGGGCTGCCCGGCCTGGTCGCGCCCTTTGCTTCTCAGGCTTTGCTCGCGCTCTCGAGCCCGGCTCCCCAGGCATAGGGCCCGCGGATGGCCGAGCCGCGCCTCTCCAAGCCAGCGCCGGTCCTGCGCTGGCTCGGGCTGCCGCGGCTAGCCGGGCTGCCGCGGCTAGCCGGGCTACTGCGGCCAACTCGGCCGCGGAGGCTGCTCGGGCTGTTGAGCCTGAGCGCGCTGCAGTGTCTCTTTGGTGCCGCGGGGTGTGCTGGACCGGCGCAGGCCCCGCCGTCGACGGGCGCTTGTCACTACGACGTCACGCTGCGAGACACCCAGGATTTCGTGCTCGACGTGAGCCTCGCGTGCACGGGGCGAGAGTTCAGCGGCGCGCGCGCCAGCGTCGCGGCGGCGGCGCCGTTCATGCATGTCGAGTCAAGCAGGCAGCCCCTAGCGCGCGACGACGATTTATTCCGCTTGGATACACCAACCACGCGCTTGCGGCTCACGTATCAGGTGCGGCTCGGCGACTTGGCGCGCCAACAACAAGACTTCGACCTAGCGCTGCTTCAGCAGGGCGACGCTGGCGCGGCCTTGGTGGCGCCGGCCTACACCTGGCTGCTCGAGCCTGATCCGGTGCCGGGAGGATATCCCGTCAGCGTAGAGGTGCGCGTGCCAGATGGCGCCGGGTTCGCGACCGGCCTCACCCGCGGCGCGCTCACCCGCGGCGGTGGCTCTACTGGCGGCAGCGGCCTCACTCGCGCCGCAGGGCCAAGGCGCTTTAGTTTGCTGGCGCAAGAGATCCGCGTCGCCACCTACTCAGCCTTTGGCCAGCTCCACGTCGAGCAGCTAGCGCTTCCGCCTCCCATCAGCTGCGAACCCAGCGCGGCTCAGCCCTGCGCACCGGCCACCTTGGAGCTGGTCACGCTGCCTCGCGCGGGGCCCGAGAGCTCGCAGCAGCTCGCCACCCTTTCCGAGTGGATCCGGCGATCAGCCGCCGCCGTCGCAGACTTTTGGGGCGGCTTTCCCGTGGCTCGGGCCAGCCTGATCGTGATCCCGATCCGCGATCGTGACGAGGTGGTGTTTGGCAAGGTGCTGCCCGCCAGCGCGCCGGCCATCGCGCTCTTGGTGGGCGAGCAAGCAGACGCCGCGGCGCTCAGCCGCGACTGGATCTTGGTGCACGAGCTGTTTCACTTAGGCGTGCCGTCGTTCAGCGGCGAGGGCAAATGGCTAGATGAAGGCTTGGCCACCTACTACGAGCCGATCATCCGCGCGCGCGCTGGCAACCAGACCGAGCTCGACGTTTGGCGTGGGTTCCAGCGCAATCTATCCAAAGGGGTCGACGCCATGGGCAGCACGGGCCTCGAGGGCACGCGGGACTACGCCGCGGTGTATTGGGGCGGCGCGCTGGTCAGCTTGATGGCGGACGTTGAGGCGCGGCGCGCCAGCGCGGGAGAACTTGGGCTCGAAGACGGCCTGCGCGAGGTGTTGCGGCGCGGCGGCCAGGCGTCGAAAGTGTGGCCGCTAGAGCGCGTGATCCGCGTGGTGGACAGCGTGCTGGGTCAACCAGTGCTCGCACGTTTGAGCCAGCGCTACGCCAGCCGCGGCGCGCCGGTGGATCTGCCGCGGCTACTGAGCGAGCTGGGCGTCAACGACACCGGCGACGCGATCCGCTTAGTCCCTGCGCCCGGCGCCGAGCTGCGCCGCCAGCTAGTGTTTCCAGGCCGCAGCTCAAGTTCGCAGCGCAGCTCAACTTCGCAGCGCTAGCGCTCCCTCGCGTGGCGCTGTACGAGTGCGCCATGCGCCGCGTCGTCCTGATCTCAACCGGGGGCACCATCGAGAAGACCTACGACGAGCTGCGCGGCGTGCTGGAGAACAAAGTCAGCGTGCTCGACGTGATGCTGGCGTCCCTTGAGCTGCGCGGGGTCTCCATCTCGCGGGTCTCGCTGATGAACAAGGACAGCCTGGAGATGAACGCGGCGGATCATCAGCTGATCGCCCAGGCCACCTGGGATCTTACCAAGAGCCACGACGGCGTCGTGGTCGTCCACGGCACCGATCGCCTGGCTGACTCCGGCGAGGCGATCTGCGCATTAGGGACGCCGCCTGTGCCGGTGGTGTTGACCGGCGCCATGCGCCCCTACCAGCTGCGCTCGACCGACGCACTACAAAACCTCACGGAAGCACTACTAGCCGTGCAGCTGGTCGCGCCCGGCGTGTACGTGGCCATGCACAATCAGGTGTTGCAGTTCCCCGGGGTAGTAAAAGACCGCATGCTGGGCACCTTCACCAAGCCTCAGGCATAAGCCCGGCGGCTACAGACGCGGCGGCTACGGCGGCTACGGCGGCTACAGACGCGGCGGCTACGGCGGCTACAGACGCGGCGGCTACGGCGGCTACGGGAAGCGGCGCGGCGCCATGGTGACGATGAACGCCTTCACGGCCCAGCCTGGCAGGTTCGGCGGTAGGGAAATGATCGGCAAATCGATGCCGTAGTCGCGGCGCCGGCGCAGCTCACGGATGCAGTGGATGGGGTTACCGCTGACGGTCAGCGCCTCGATCATCTCGCGGCTGACGGCGGCCTCAGCCTGACTCCGCGTGGATTTATCCTTGTACAGCTCGCTGATGCGCTCGCACTCGTCGCCGTAGCCAAAGCCGGTGAGCAGCTCCTTATAGTACTCGCCCATGCCCCCCACATAAAACGCGATCAGCTCCCGCGCCTTCTTCGCCGCCTGATCGCCAGGCAGCGGGATGGCGGTGGTGAACGGCGCGGTGACGACGCTGCTCGGGTCGCGCCCTGCTCTGGCCGCCCCCGTCGCGATCCACTCGCGCCCCAGCGACAGCTTCTCGTACGGCCAGAACACCGGCATCCAGCCGTCCGCCAGCTCGCCGATGCTCTCGATGGCCTTCTGCTTCAGCGCGGCGACGTAGATCGGCACCGGCGTCTTGGGCGGCTTGATCTCCAGCTTGAACGGCCGGTAGTCCCACAGCTTGGCCTGGGCGTCGCTGAGCGAGCCCCCAGAGAGCAGCGTTTTGACCACGCGGATCACGTCTTGGGTCTGGCTCAGCGGCTTCTCAAACGGCCGGCCGTGGAGCCCCTCGATCACGTTCTTGCCGCTGGCGCCGATGCCCAAGATCAAGCGGCCACCGCTGATTTCTTGCAGGGTCGCCGCCTGCATGGCCAGCAGCGCCGGCGAGCGGCTGTACACGTTGGCGATGCCGGTCCCCAGCTTGATGCGCTTGGTGTTCAGCGCGATCTCCGTCAGCAGGCTGAACACCTCATAGCCCCAGGCCTCAGGCAGCCAAAACGAGTCGTAGCCGAGCTTATCCGCGAGGATCGCCGACTCGAGATACATCTTGCGGTCGTAGTTCTTCCAAAACGCGATCAGACCAGTGGGTTGTTGCATGAGCTGAAGGGCTTCCGGGTTTTGGGGGTTCGTGGGGTTCGTGGGGTTCGTGGGGTTCGTGAGGTTCGTGGGGTTCGTGGGGTTCGTGGGGTGGAGGGGTGGCGCTGGAGCGCCGCGGATCCAGGTGCCTCAAAGCGCGCACCCAGAATGACGCAGCGCGGCGCAGGACGCAACTGGGGGCGCCTTTCCCGCGGTTTTCGGCTGTGAGCTGAGCGCGGCGGCGGCGGCGCCTAACGGGCAACGACAACGGCGGGCGACAAAAGCGGGCAGCGCTGAACCCACGAACAAGCGCTGCGCGCGCCGCGCGGGATGATGCATCAGTGGATAACCCCCGCGCGGCGGCGAGGTCGCGCTGTCGCGAGGCTGCGGGATGATGCATCAGTGGATAACCCCCGCGCCGTCGAGCTAGCGCTGTCCCGAGCAGCGCCAACTGAGGCAGCTTCGACTACTTTTGCCAGCTGGCCCACACCTCTCCTTTCTGGAAGCGGTCCCAGACCCGCAGCTCAATCTCTGTATTCATTTCCGTAAGGAGTGAGCTGGGGCTCAGGTAGGCGACGCGCCGGATCTCCCCGCGGGTGATGTGTAGGTTGGAGAGCTCAGCGCTTTGAGGGATCCTTCCAGGGTAGAGCAACTCGAAGAGTCGCACGCCCTCCGGCGTGATCTCGTACAGCTCGAACACTTCCCCGCTGCTGAAAACAAGCTGCTTTTGGCGTCGAAGTGCGGGTAGCCCTGTAATGCCCTGCAGATCAGGCTCTCCAGTGTGAGCTCAGGCTCGCCCGGTCCCACATGGGACCGTCCGGAAATCCGAAGCACGGTATCTGCAAGGATGCGTGATGAGGGAGCTTAGGCCCGCCCGGTCCCACATGGGAGCTCAAATCGCGGGTGCCCTTGTCCGAGTTTCCAGCGGATGCCGCGCGGTTCTGTTCGCCGCGCGGTTCTGTTCGCCGCGCGGTTCTGATCGCCGCACGGTCCGATAAGGCACCGAGCGGAAGGAGGCGCTCAACGCTCGCGGTCGCGTGAATGCCCGAGCCCTAAGCCACGGTGTTTGCTCGCTATTTAGACCACGTGGTCATTTGCTCGCAGAACGTGTTTGACCTAAACGATGGCACGATGGCACGATGGCACGATGAAGCACAGGATAGCCATCTCCCTCGTTGCCACCTTGGCTGTCACCCTGGGTGCTGGCTGTAACGACAAGATCACATCCGACAGCGCGGACCCAGGCGGCTACACTTGCCCCGGTGATTGCGTCTACCTGACCCGGGACAACCCCGTGTTGACCAACGATTCGCTGCTGCTTCAAAGCACGCCCGATGGCATCTTCGAGCGCTCAGAGCTGGTGAACGACGCCTGGTACTACCGCTCCTTCGAGTTCAAGATCTTTCAAAGCGGGCACAACCTGTCGCGGGGCACCGACACTGAGACCACCCTCGCGGTGTGGCCCAGCAAGCCAGGCGTGGTGGAGCCGGTAGAAGGCGGCACAGCGCCGCTGGCTTGGTCCATCCCCGGCGCAAAGGTGGGCTACTCCGACCTGACCATGTCGGTGGATAAGAACCGGAGCATGTTCAACCCGACCCAGACCGTGATCACCCGCGAGACGGAGAAGACCAAACTTCGCCTGCGCCCAGACATCATTTTGGTGCCCGTTCAAGTGGCTCAGTTCGTCGCGGATTACAATGGCGCTATGGACCCGCGAACCACGGACGTCTTCAATGAGCCGCGCTCGCGGCTGTTCTTTGATGAGGCGTGGGTGCCTAGCATTGTTCGCGTCCCCCGCGAGGGGATCCTGGATCAACTGGTGGGTCATTGGAAGGACAGGAACACCGACGAGTTCTCCCCGTGGGCCGCGGGCTACACACCAGACAGCATCTTTCAGCAGTGCGGCATTCAGTTCCGCATGGTAAAACACGTAGAGGTGGATGCCGCCAAAGAGTATTGGGAGATGGCTGACGACAACGGCAACAAGTACTGTGGCAACTTCGCTGACGGCAAGCTAGAGACCATGCGCGCCGCCAGTGTCGGCGCTGGGCTGAGGGCCGACTTGCCGATCCTCGTGATCACCCGCGTGCTCATGCACACCACGTGTAGCGACTATGACCAGGTCCACGGAAAGGCCGGCGACGGCTGGGCAGCCATTAGCCGCTACCACTTGGGGGAGGTTTCCGCCCAATACGTGATCAGCCACGAGCTTGGCCACGTGCTGGGTCTGTTGGACCTGCCGGCGAGCAGCCCGGTTTGCTCTGACGACAAGAAGCACCTGATGTGTCAGTTCACCTCGCTCCAATCCGGAGATCTCGGCGGCGGCCCCCAAACGTCTTCCTGCGAGCGCGCGCGCACGTTCGCCGCGACTTACGCCAAGCGCTACTTCGACACTGCAGGGACGGACTTTTAGATGCGCGTTGCCTGGGTCTTGGTGCTGCTGACCAGCGCGTGCGGTGGCGTCGTGAGTGGCGGACCCAGCGATGCCATGGGTGGTGACGCAGGGGCTGGCTCTGGCGGAGTCGGCGGTAGCAGCGCTGGTGCGGGCGCGGCAGCGTCTGGCGGCAGCGCTACTGGCGGCGGTACGGGTGCATCTGGTGGCAGCGCGGCATCTGGTGGCACGGCGGCATCTGGCGGCACGGCGGCATCTGGTGGCACCACCAGCAGCGTGGTGTGCCCCGAGACCAGCCGCGGGCCGGTGCTGGTTCCTGCGGGGGTCATCGCGGGCGCGGCCTTCTGCATCGACCGCACGGAGGTGACCGAAGAACAGTTCGATGCCTTCTTGCGGGTTGTCAAGGATCCCCACGCGGTGCCGGGGTTGGTGCCCGAGGTGTGCGCTTACAAGCAGCGCTTCGGTCCGGTGAATTTCCGCAGCAACCTGATCTACCCCATGGGCAACGTAGATTGGTGCGATGCCGCGACCTTCTGCAGTTGGGCAGGCAAGCGCCTATGTCGCAGCGTCGGCGAGCCTGACTACGCGTACACCAAACCGACTGCTGAGAACTCGGAGTGGAACTACGCGTGCTCCAACGCCGGCACCCAACGTTTTCCGTGGGGAGATGATCCGCAGCCGTTGGCTTGCAATGCGCGATGCCGCGACGACTGCCGCTCCGACCTGCGTGAGAAGGTGGCCACGCGGACCACCTGCCACGGCGGCATTGAGGGCGTGTACGACTTGGGTGGCAATCAGACCGAGTGGGTGGACTGGTGTGACTTTCGCGACCCAGAAAGCTTGTTCTGCCGTGTGCAGGGCGGCTATTGGCACGACCTTAGCCTCGCGCATGAGTCGGACGAAGACGCAGGCGACTGCCAGACGTACGAGTCCAATCACATCTCGAAATCACGGGACGAAATCGGCTTTCGCTGCTGCGCAGACGCGACGCTGGAGTGAGTTGCCGGCGTGCGAGTGCTCTTAGGCGTGGCTAGCCCAACAACGCATTCGAAGCCGTGCGGTCGAGTAGAGTTGGTACCCTGTTCCGCGTGCGACCTCGGTTCGCCGCGGCCGCTGGGGCACTTGGCATTCCCCACCTACTTCAACCCGAAGCGCTCACGGTGCTCTTCGACGAAGGTCACGTAGAACGCTGACTCTTGGTGAGGCGGGATCTCGCCCGCTTCACAGGCGGCTTCGAGCGCGCGCTTGATGTCGCCCAGCAGGCGCGAGGGGGGCAGGCCGAGCTTGGTCATCAGCTCGTTGCCCACGCCCTTGGGCAAGGGTGGCACCCAGGCGTCCGCCGCAGCTAACTCTTCAATGCGCGTCGCCAGTTGGTTGATCTTGGAGATCCCCGCCTTCTTTTTGTGCGGGCGCTTGGTGGTGATGTCCGCGCGCGACAAGCAAAGCAGGTCGTTCAGGTGCTCGCCTATTTCCTTGTGGAAGCGACGCACGGCGCTGTCCGTCCAGTGCTGGTCATACTGACCCGCCCTCAGGTGGTTCAGCACCAAGAAACGGATTGACTCGCGCAAGCTCTCTTCCGCGGAGAATAAGCGCTGGCGCTTCTCGAGCTTGTCGAACATGCGCGCGCCCACCACCTCATGCCCAAAGAAGTGCACCTCGCCGTTGTCGCCGAAGCTGCGCGTTCGCACCTTGCCGATGTCATGGAACAGCGCCGCCCAGCGCACGTTGAGGTGCGGTACGGCTTGGATGACGACTTGCTTGGTGTGCTTCCACACGTCCTTGTGGCGCCACTCGCCGTCGCCGAAGCCCACCATGGCTTGAACCTCAGGCATCAGGCGGTCGAGCACCCCGGCGGTGAGCAGCGCGTCCAAGCCCTCGTCGGCGTGCTTGGCCACGATCATGCGGTCGAGGTGGCGGCGTAGGTCTAGGGCGCTGACCTCAGCCAGATCCGCGTCGGTGATGGCCACGACCTCGATGCCCGTAGCACCGGTCTCCGCCAACTCGACGGCGCGGCTGATGGCCTGAATCGCGCGGTTCTGGTTGCTCTGATCAGGTGCTAGCGACATCGGAGTGGGTCAGTAAAGGGGGACGCCGAGTAGCACAGATCGACGTGGGGTCACCCATTGAGCGACTCCTACGGCGGTGATCGGCCAGTTTCTCCGCTGGCTCTAGGTTTTCGAGGCGCGTGCCAGAGCACGGGTCCTGCTTCGCCAGAGCGTAGACAATAGAGGCTAACTGCCCCGATCCGCGGTAGTTTTCAGCTGGGCTTGACCAGTCCGCGATCAAGATCCCCCTCGCACAGCTCAGCTCGTGGCTCCCAACGTCACCCGCGCACCGTCAGCACAAACCTCCGCACGATGCCCACGAAACCCACATCAGCCGCGCGTCAGCCCGCGCCCCGGCGACGCGGCAAGCGGATCGGCGCGGGTCAACGCATCGCGCAGCTACTGTGTTTGCTGTTTGGGGTGATCGGGCTGTTGCCAGTGGCGCTGGGTTTGCTGCTGCGCACCGACGCGGCTAAGGCGCGGATCGCCACGGAAACAAGCAGCGTCCTGCACCAGCAGCTCGGAGTGACCGCCAGCTACCAAGTCGACGTGGGGCTCGTGCCGCTGCGCCTAGGCGCACGCGATCTGGTGGTGCCCGCCAACGACGGTGGGGGCCCGGTGCTGACCGCGCGGAGTATCCGCGTGACCCCGCGCCTGTTCGCGCTGCTGTCGGGTCACCTGGACGCCGGCGACATTGAGCTCGAGTCACCGCGCGCGCGCTTGGTCTTCGCCGACGGCAAGCTCAAGAACCTCGACTATCAGCTGCCGAAGCCCTCTGGCACCTCAAAGCCTCTGGAGCGCGCTCCGTTCTCATCTATCGCGGTCTCGGATGCTGAGGTCGACGTCAGGCAGGCTGAGAACCACGTGGTCGGTCGGGCGATCGACGTCGACGTCTACGCCGAGCCGGGCATGGCGTTTGAGGTGGCGGTGCGCGCGGGTGAGACCCGCGTCGAGCGTGAGCGCATGCCGAAGCCGCGCAAACCCAAGCCGAGCAAGCGCGGCGAGCCAGTCGCGCCGCCGCCTGCGCCCAGCCTGGCCTACGACGAAGACGTAGTTTGCCAACTGGACTTGCGCGCGCGCTACGAGGCGGGTGACGTGTTGGTGCGCAGGCTGTCGTTGCTCGGCGCGGCGGACACCAGCCCGCGTCAGGGTTCCAAGCCCAGCTGCAAGCTGGCAGACATCACCGATGACCCGCAGCGCGTCGCCGTGCGCTTGTCCGGGGTGCGCATCACCCCGCGCGTGGATGAGCTACCTAAGATCGACGGCCACCTGTTCGTGCGGGCGCCGGTGGAGCCGGTCAACCGCTACCTGGGCACTCAGTTTAGGGGCTGGGTGGGCGCGTCGGGCGCGCTGCGCTTTGACGGCGCGAGCAAGCTGCCGAGCTTCAGCGGCAAGCTTCGGGGTGGTGAGCTCGGCCTGGCGGGCTACACCTTCGCTAAGTACCTAGATGGCCGCGTGGAAATTGCAAAGGACGTGATCAAGCTGCCTAAGACCAAGGTGGGCTACGCGAACGGCGATCTTGAGCTGCACGACGTGCGGATCGAGCCGCTGGCCAAGCAGCCGCTGATTTCCATGGCAAAGCTAGACGGCAAAGACATTGATTTTGCCGGGCTGATGCGCGACCTTGACGTCACCGAGAATACGGTGTGCACCTGGCACCATGACCGCACGCTGATCACCGATCTCAAGGGCACGTTGGTCCCGCTCAAGCTGGACGCGGACCTCTACGCAGAGACTCGGCAGTTTGAGATCTTCGATCGCGCTTACCACGATCCTGCGCGCCGGCACATGATCGGCGTCCGCGGCCGCGCGGTCTTACGAGCGCGGATCGGTGTGCGGCCTACGGCCTTTGAGTTCTATGATGTGCGCTCACAGTTCGGCAACAGCCGGCTGCTGGCGAGCGTCGTTTCGCTGGGCTTTGACAACCAGTTTCGACTCGGCGTCTCCGAGGGGACCAAGCTTGATCTGGCTGATATTGGCCCGCTGGTCGACATCCCCATGGCAGGCGTCGCCAGCCTAGAGGCCAAGCTCGTGGGTCCGTTCGGGGACCCGGTGCTCGAAGGCAAGCTGGCGATCAAGGACTTTGAGTTCGGTGGGTTTCCGCTAGGAGATATCGAGCACGCCGACACCAAGTTCCGTCCGCTGGTCGTCGAGCTGAGCGGCGTGCGCGGCCGCAAGGGCAAGAGCCAGTTCGACGTCCCCAGCGCGCGGCTGGACTTTGACACCGAGGCCACGGTGGTGGTGGACGCTCAGGTGTCGTCCAAGGACCTCGACGTTCGAGACTTCTTCGCGATGTGGCACTTCGATCGGGATCCGCGCTTCGAGGCGATCCACGGTCATGGCGCGCTGCAGGCCGGGGTCCATTTCGTCTACGGAGGCAAGGCCGACCGCTGCGGTGGCGGGTACTTGCAGGTGCGGGGTGATGGGCAACTCAAGGATCTAGACCTGTACGAAGAGAAGTACGAGCAGGGCACCGCGAGCTTCGATTTTCGCTGGGAAGATCGCGACGCGAGCTACCTGGGCGTTGAGCTGGACGTCCCGAGCTTCAGCTTGACCAAGGGCGGTGGCACGCTGCTCGGGGCTATGTCCATACGCAAAGGTGGCGTGCTGCGCGCGCACGCCGTCGGCACGCGGGTGCCGCTGCCCGCCTTTCAAGCGCTGGGCGGCCTGGGACAGCTCGTCTCGGGCTACGCCAGCGGCAGCGCCGAGGTCTACGGCAGCATCGATCAGCTGAGCCTAGACGCCAGCGTGCTGCTCAGCAGCATCCACGTGGGCAGCTCAAAGCTGCCTAGCTCAAGCCTAGATGTCGCGCTGCGGCCGGTCGAGCGCAGGCTAGAGGTG
The DNA here is from genome assembly GCA_964551615.1 of uncultured Polyangiaceae bacterium. GTDB lineage: Bacteria > Myxococcota_A > Polyangia > Polyangiales > Polyangiaceae > JAHBVY01. Next base: position 60,704 of record CAZKDY010000035.1, on the reverse strand, counting down.
GTAGGCAAGACGCGCTGCGGCGGGCTGGTGACAGCCCCTTTCAGCCAGGCGCGCTGGGACAAAGACGAACTTGACGGTATTTTCCACGTGGATGGAGAGCTGCTGGGCGGCCAGATCAAGCTGGCTGATCTGCAGGTGACCAGGCAACGCTCAAAGATCGTCAAGGGCGGCGTGCAGCTGGTCAAGCTCGACGTGGGCGCGCTCGCCGAGGTCTCGCCAGATGTCGCGCTGGTCGGGGCGCCCAGCGGCACGCTGAGCGCGCGCATCGACATCGACTCGCTGCCCCTCGACTCACCCCGGGACGCGCGCGCGAGCCTGAGCCTAGACGAGCTCTCGCTCTCGCGTGGCCCGGTCTCGCTGGAGATCATCCCCGCCAAGGAGCCGATCCGCATCGGCGATCAGCGCCTGAGCGTGCCGCGCTTGGCGCTCGCGGTGCGGAGCCCCGGTACAGACCGCGCGGTGTTTGATCTCGCGGGTCAGGTGTCGCAGCTGGGCGGTGACCCACAAGTGGACATGCAGCTGGCGCTGCGCCCGCTTGATCTCTCAAGCCTCGCGCGCGCGCTGCCACGCGTTGAGCGAGCCCGCGGCTTGGTGCACGGCGAGCTGAGCGTCAAAGGACCGATGCGGCAGCTAGCGTACTCGGGTGGCTTCAAGTTGAGCGGTGGTGAGCTCGCCGTCACCGGGGTCGGCAACACGCTGTCCGACGTAGAGTTTGAGATCAGCGTCGACTCCGATCAGATTGCCGTGCGGCATGGCAGCGCCAAGGTGGGCAGCGGCAGCGTCAAGGTGAGCGGCGACGCACGACTCAGCGGCGCTGGGCTCGGCCGCGCGCGCTTCGTCATCACCGCCAAAGACATCAGCTTGCCGCTGTCGTCCGGCGTCGAGACCACCCTCGACGCTGCGCTGATCGCGAGCTGGGATCCCGCGGCGCGCGGGGCGGGCGGTGAGCCCGAGTTGCCGAGGCTGACCGGTGACGTGACCGTGCAGTCGTTCCGCTACTCGCGCCCGGTGGTGATGGCCGCGGACATCTCCAGCCTGACGGCGCGCGGCAAGCGCTCACAGGTCGAGGTGTATGACCCGAGTGATGACGTGGTTGAGTTCGATATCACCCTGCGCGCCACGCGCCCGCTGACCTTGAGCAACAATTTGATCGACGCCGAGCTGGTTATGGGACCCCAAGGGCTGGCGCTCTCGGGGACCAATCAGCGCTTTGGTATGCGCGGGTCCGTCAAGCTCAAGCCCGGAGGCCGCATCAGGCTGCGGCAGAGTGAGTTCGAGGTGCAGCAAGGCGTGGTGCGCTTCGATGATCTCACGCGCATCGCGCCCCGCGTCGACGTGACCGCGGTCACCGAGTACCGCCGCTACTCAGACGCAGCAGTGAACACCGGCGCCGTGGCTGACAGCGCCGGAGGCAGCAGCGCAGCCAGCGCCACTGGCGGGCGCTGGAACATCAGCCTCCACGCCTACGGCGATACCGAGCAGCTGAAGATCGATCTGACCAGCAACCCGGCTCTCTCCCAAGACGACATCTTCCTGCTCCTGACCATCGGGCTGACCCGCGCCGAGCTGGATCAAGCGCAGTCCGCCAGCGTCGGCGAGAGCGTGGCGCTGGAGGCTCTAGGTACCCTCACCGGCGCCGATCAAGCGGTCACCAAGGCCGTGCCGGTGATCGACGAGTTCAACTTCGGCAGCAGTTATTCGTCGCGCACGGGACGCACTGAGCCGACGGTCACCATCGGTAAGCGGCTGGCTGAGCGCATCCGCGCCAACGTCACCAGCGGCATCTCAGACTCGCGGGAGGTCCGCTCAAACCTAGAGTGGCGGCTAAATCGTCGGCTCAGCGTCGAGGGGTCCTACGACAACGTGAACGACTTGGGCAGCTCGACCCTGGGCAACTTGGGCGCCGATCTGCGCTGGCGCCTGGAGTTCTACTGAGCCGCGACCAGGCAGCGACCAGGCACGCGATCACTGCCGCGAGCTGGGATTCGCCGCGGTCTGATACGATCCGGCCCATGAGCTGGTTTGCTGTGTTCTCTGGTCGCGCCTCTGCGGGCGCGCTGCTGGCTGGGGCCTTGGCGCTGGCGCTCAGCGCATGCGGGGGCGACGACGCCACGACCGACCCGGCCACGCCAGCGCCAGCGTGGGAGCCGGGCACCTCCAACGTGTTGTACGGCGCGCTCGGCGCGTCCGACGCCGACCTCTACCCATCCAACCGCTACAGCGTCCCCGACCCCGCGAGCGTCACCGGCCTGCGCTTGGATCTCAGCGCGCGCACCCTAGATCCTAGCAGCCAGCTGTTCAATTTCCCTACCAGCGTCGCCCAGCTGAATCAGCTCGACGGTTTTAGCCCCGTCGGCGGCGTGGTCGTCCACTTCGACACGCCCATCGATCATACTGGTTACCGTGCGGAAGTTGAAGGCGAGGTGTTTGAACAGGATCTCTCCGACGCGAGCCGGTTCACCTCACCGGGCTCACCGCTGTACCTGATCGACGCCGACCCGGAGTCAGCAGGCTACGGTCAGCCGGTGGGGCTGGTGCCTTTCTACTACGCTCAGCCAAAGGACGACTACTGGCTGTTCAATGACTACACGCTGATCGCGCACCCGGCGCGGCCACTGAAACCGCGCGGCAAATACCTCTTCGTGGTGACCCGGGATCAGCGCGGCGCGGACGGCAGCCCCGTCGGTCGCACACAGACCATGCACGAGACCCTGACCGGGCAGCTCACAGGCGACTACCAGGCAGAGCTGCTGGGCAGCCTGACCGAGCTGCTCCCCGGCGTGGAGCTGAGCCTAGAGCAGGTGGCAGCTGCGAGCTTGTTCACGGTAGGAGACGTGCAGCGCGGCATGATCGAGGCTGCTGCCGTACGGCGACAGGCCGCCACCCCCGAACCTTCAGAGAGCTGGACAGTCGGCGAAGAAGACGTCGATCGCGTGCGCCTGGTCAGCCACTTCCCCGCGCCCGAGTATCGCAGGCCGAAGCCCGATGGAAAATGGGAGCTCCAGGCAAGCGGCGCGCCTAAAGTACAAAAGACCGAGTCGCTGGAGGTCTTCTTGACCTTCTCTAATAAGCAAGCCGTAGGGAAACGACCGGTGGTGATCTATGGTCACGGCCTAGGCGGTGACAAGGGCGGGGTGTGGGGCACCGCGGGGCGCCTGGACGCGCTGTCGGACAACGGCGTCGCGGTGTTCGGCATCGACTCTCCAGAGCATGGCTCGCGGCACGCCGGGGACACCACGTTGATCAGCAGCGTGTACGGCTTCTTTGGCATCGACGAGGCGACCAACGAGTTTGATATCGGCCGCGCCCGGGACAACTTTCGTCAGATGGCGGCTGATCAGCTGGAGCTAGTGCGCATGATCCAAGGCCTGAGCCAGCTGGACGTGCTGCCAGTTGGCGCGCCGGATGGTGTGCCCGACCTCGACACCTCCAACATCCTCTACATCGGGCACAGCTTCGGATCCGTGCAGGGCGCCACCATCGCCGCCATCGCGCCGGAGATCCAGGCGGCGACGTGGAACGTCGGCGGTGCGGGCCTGATGATGTTGCTGCGCGACTCGCGGACCTTTGGCATCGTGGTCAAGGGGCTGGCTCCAGACGGCTCGCCGTTTGGCTCCATCGCGAGCTTCATGGCCATCAACCAGGGCATCGTCGATCCGGGAGATCCGCTAAATTTCGCGGGCAACGTGACGCTCGAGCCGCTCGAGGGGGTGGAGGGGTGGCGCCCCCGCGACGTGCTGATCCAGGAGGTCAACTCTGACAGCATCGTGCCCAACTCAACCACCGACGCGCTGGCCCGCGCAGCTGGCTTGCAGCTGCTCCACGAGGTGCGGCCGATCAGCGGCATGGCCACGCTGAGCGGGCCGGTGTCGGGCAACTTGCCAGGCGGCGCGACCGGGGTGGTCACCCAGTTTGACCGCGTGGAAAATGATTCAAAGAACGCCGAGCACGGCGGGTTGATCTTCACGCCCGAGGCGCAGACCCAGTACGTCGACTTCTTCCGGTCCTGTTTGGCCGGCGCTTGCGTGGTCAAGTCGCCATACTAGGCAATCGCAGTTGGGCCCAACTTGAGGTAGAGGACGAACATGCAGCAAGGTGGCGCGGCGCGGGCACGGAGCTTTTGGGGCTGGGGGCGTGAAGGCGAGGGCCCGCCTGCCGCGCAGGTTGAGGCGATGGAGGCTGGCCTCCAGCACTGGCTTGGGGTGCCGACCTTCGCGGCCGTCGCGCCGCCGAGCGTCGATGAGATCGACCTGGCTCCGCCCCGGGTCGAGGCGCCAGCAGATCTCAGCCACCTGGTCAGCGCCCAGAAGCTGGATCGACTCTCCCACACCTACGGCAAATCGTACCGTGACATCGTGCGGGCGCTAGCCAGGACCTTTGACAACCCTCCGGACTATGTAGCGTTTCCGCGCAGCGAGGCGGACATCGTGCGCGTGCTGGAGTGGTGCGATCGCGCGCGGCTGGCTGTGATCCCGTACGGCGGCGGCTCTAGCGTGTGCGGCGGGGTCGAGGCGCGGCTGTCCGGCGCGCACCTCGGCGCGGTGAGCCTGGATCTGAGCGGCCTAGATCAGCTGCTTGAGCTGGACCCTGTGTCCCGAGCAGCCCAGCTGCAAGGCGGCATCATGGGGCCCGCGCTCGAGGCGTCACTGCGACCTCATGGTCTGAGTCTGCGTCATTACCCGCAGAGCTTTGAGTTCTCGTCGCTCGGGGGCTGGATCGCCACCCGAGCCGGCGGGCACTTCGCCACGCTGTACACGCACATCGACGACTTCGTCGAGAGCTTGCGGGTGATCACGCCAAGCGGCACGATCGAGAGCCGACGCTTGCCAGGGTCGGGCGCAGGCCCCAGCACCGATCGCCTATTTATCGGCTCCGAGGGCGCGCTGGGGGTGATCACCAGCGCGTGGGTGCGGCTGCAGGAGCGTCCACGCTTCCGTGCGCAAGCAACCGTTGGCTTTCAAGGCAGCGGCGAGGCCACGGACGTACAGGCGTTCTTGCGCGGGGCCCGCGCGCTGCGCGCCATCGTCCAGGCCGGGCTATTCCCGGCGAACTGCCGCCTGCTCGATCCGATGGAGGCCTTGCTCAACCAGGCCAACGGCGCGGGTGGAGGCGAGGCGCTGTTGCTGCTTGGCTTTGAGTCTGCTGACCACCCGCTGCACGCGCGCATGCAGCGCGCGGTTACGATCGCGCGCGACCACGGCGGCCGCGTCGATGACTCGAGCATCAGCTACTCGGCAGAAGACGCTGAGCAGCGCTCACGGGCAGACGCCCAGGGCGCGTGGCGTAGCGCTTTTTTGCGGGCGCCGTACCTGCGCGACGCCTTGATCGCCCGCGGTGTGTTCACCGAGACCTTCGAGACCGCCGCCACTTGGGACCGCTTTGAGAGCCTGCACCAGGCCGTGTATACTGCCGCGCGGCAAGCTATGCGTGACACCGGCGGGGCCGGGGTGGTCAGCTGCAGGATCACCCACGCCTACCCTGACGGCGCCGCTCCGTACTTTACGCTGATCGCGCCAGCCGCGCGCGGCGCAGAGCTCGCGCAGTGGGACACCATCAAGGCAGCGATCACTGACGCCATGCTGGCCCACGGGGGGAGCGTGACCCACCACCACGCGGTGGGTCGAGACTTTATGCCGTGGTATCTTCAGCAGCGCTCCCCCGGCTTCGGGCGCGCGCTGGCCGCGGTGAAGCGTGAGCTGGATCCTCAGGGTATTATGAACCCTGGGGTGTTGATCCCGGTCGAGGCGCCCTGAGCTGTCAGCAGGCGCCGCTACAGCTCGTCCGCGTCGAGGGTCGCGAGCTCTCCGAACGCCAGTGGGCGCGACGGCGGCCGCGGCGTGATGCCAGAGCCCACATCTCCACCCTTTGCCGCGAGGATGCGGGCGCAGGGCACCAGGCACCACTTGCCCTGACACCAGCCGGTGCCAAAGCCGGTGTAGCGCTTGAGGGACTCGATGTCGTCGTGACCCAGCGCGATCGCGCGCTCGAGCTCGTGGACCGTCACGTCTTCGCAGCGGCAAGCCAGGCGCTTCATGTCGCGCCGAAGATAGCAGCTGCCGGTGACCAACGAAAAGCGCGCAGCGCGGGTCGATACCGCCGGTTTCGGCTGCGCGTGGTATTCGCTGGCGAAGGCTCGGGCCGCCAGCGCAGGCGTCGGCGCTGCGCGCTCGCTGCCATCCGCCGATCCCCCTAGCCACGCAGGCCGGCGCCAGTTACGAACGACAGCGAGTGCGTGACGCCTCAGACGTAGACGCTCTTGATCCCGCTCAGCATCCACCCGCGACCCGGGCCGATTTCGACGTCGTCGGCTCGCCATGATTTGTGGTATAAATCGGACAGCCGACCGTTTCAGCGGTGGGTTTTTCAGTGCACCCCCAGCCGTTCGCTGCTGGGTGCTCCGCCTGCTCGCGCGAGCGCGCATGCACCGTTCGTTCACGCTCCTCCAACTTGGAGTGGGCGTTCCCTGATCCGGAGGCAACATATGACTTCTCGTTGGACCTTGGCGCTGGTGATTGGTGCGGGTTTCGCAGCCGCGTGTGGCGGCAGTTCTGGCGCTGACTTGTTCGGCGGCTCAGCTGCCAGCGGTGGTGAGTCTGGCAGCGCGGGCACGGGGGGTGGTGCAGGTCAGGCAAGCGGCGGCGCCGCAGCTGGCGGCGGGAGCGCGGGGGCAGGCAACGCGGGCAGCGGCGGCGTAGGTAACGCGGGCAGCGGCGGCGTAGGCAACGCGGGCAGCGGCGGCG
>CAZKDY010000035.1:43631-53864 GCA_964551615.1 uncultured Polyangiaceae bacterium | reverse complement strand
GGCGGCGTAGGTAACGCGGGCAGCGGCGGCGTAGGCAACGCGGGCAGCGGCGGCGTAGGTAACGCGGGCAGCGGCGGCGTAGGTAACGCGGGCAGCGGCGGCGTGGTGACTGGCGGCAGCGGCGGCGTGGCAACCGGCGGCACCGGCGGCGTAGTGACCGGCGGCAGCGGTGGCGTGGCAACCGGCGGCACCGGTGGCGTGGTGCGGGGCACGCCCGGCGTCGTCACCTGCAACCAGCAAGATTGCCGCGTGGATCAGGGTAACTGGTGCTGCGACCCCTGGTACATCTCGTCAGATCCGGTCTGCATCCCTCGGAGTCAGGGCTGCGACAACAACACGTACAGGGACCAACAGACCGACATCGTGTGCGACGGACCGGAGGACTGCCCAGCGGGAAACCAGTGCTGCGGCTCGCTGGTTCAGTTTCAAGGCGGGAGCACTCGCTACGACGACATCGTGTGCAAGCCAAGCTGTGGAACCAGTGAGGTCGTGGTGTGCGGCGACTTCCCAGAAGTCTGCGGGGCGGGGCAAGACTGCGAGGGCAGCTCACTTCTTGAGAGCGGGTACAAGGTGTGCCGCGATTGATTCGTGCTAGACCCACGACCACATGAGGCCGGCTCAGCTCGCTCAATTGGTGTTCATCTTGCTCGCCGCCATCGGGGTCTACTCGTTTGGCGCTACTGCGCGGGATGGCGAGCAGCGTAAGCTGTGTACGCCGATGTGCGCGCTGAGCCCTGACTACGCTGGGCGCAACCGGTTGGCGCCTGATTTTGAGCTGCCCATGGTCGGGGGTGGTACGGGCAAGCTCTCGGACTACCGCGGCAAGGTGGTGATCCTCAACTTCTGGACTAAGACCTGCAGGCCCTGCCTCGAGGAAATGCCTTCGCTAGCAGAGCTGGCGGGGATCTTGCGGTCACGCACCAAGGACGTGGTGCTGCTCACGCTGACCACGGACGAAACCGCGCAAGACGCCAAGGCGACCCTCGACTCGGTGCTGCCCGACGGCGTGCCGTTCGCGGTGTTCGTAGACTCAGGCGGCGATATGGTGACCGAGAAGTACGGCACCAAGCTGTACCCAGAGACCTGGTTCATCGATCGCAACGGCGTGGTCCGGGCGCGCATCGACGGCGGGCGTGACTGGACCCAGTCAATCGCGGTTGAGTTCGCCGAGTCTCTAGCCAGCCCGCAGGCGTGTACGCTGGAGTTCGAAGCTGGAAAGCCGCGCGGTCCTCACAAGAGCTTGTGCGGTGACCTGCAGGGCCTGGAAGAGTAGCGCTCAGTCGGCGGCCGCGGGCGCACCCTTCGGGCCCGGCGTTCGCGCCTCCACCCCCAGAAAATCTAGCAGCAGGGACAGGAGCCGCTCGGGCGCGTCGACGTGGGGGAAATGACCGACCCGCGTCAGCTGCTCGAAGCGCGCCCCGGGCAGCAGCGCGCTCAACGCCACGCCGTTCTTTGGGCTGACCATCGGATCGCGCTCGGCGTACACCAGCATGAGCGAGACCGGAAAGTCAGCTTGTCGCTCGCGCAACACCCTCAGGCGCGTGAGCAAGGTCTTGAATCCGTGTGGAGCCATGGTTTGCGCCAGGTACTCGATGAAGGCCTGACAACCGCGCCTCGTGGCTAGCGGCGCCGCGTACTCCCGCGCCTCTTCCAGTGATTTTAGGCTCTCATCCCAGTAGTGGACGTTGCGGTGCACCCAGCGCTCTGGTGACCTCTGGATGACCGCGCTCAGGCTTTGCTTGGCGCCGGGCAGCTTCAAGGCCGCGTGCAGCGCGTGCAAGCGAGGCTCTGGGCGCGCCGGGGAGTGGATGTTGACGAGCTTCGAGAACAACCCGGTGTCGTCCAGCGCCGCGCCCAGACACAGGTACCCGCCTAGCGAGTTGCCGACGGCAATTGCCCCACGGATCTGAAGTGCGCTGACCAGCTCGCCGAGCCACGCGCTCAGCGACGCCGCGGAGTACAGCTGTCTGTCGCGCCCTGGCAGGATGTGATCAGTCCGCCCGGCGCCTGGTAGATCCGGCGCGTACACCGTGAAATGCTTGGCTAGCGGCTCCAGCACGTAGCGCCACGAGTAGGAGCTGGTCATCAGTCCGTGAACTAGGAGCAGCGGAGGGCCCGAGCCGACGCGCTTCAGGTAGACGTGGTGGCTACCAAAGCGCCGCGACTCCACTCGGACGCGCGCCGAAGGCAGTTCGAAATATGGGTGGGGGACGCGGGGTGCTGCGGGCAGCGCGCTGAAGCGACCTTGCTGAAACGGTTCGACCATGGTTCCCCCGGCGCGATGAGCCAGCCCTCGCGGCTCCTAAGGGTTTCGCTGCTGGGTGCCGAAAGCAAGCCTGGCGTCGCTTGGCTCGGGGCTGCGACATCAGGCCTCACGCGCTGGCTGATGGCTCGGGCGCCAGCGCGCTGGTGTCGGCGCTAGACCCGCGTGATAGCTTGGGCAGGTCGTGGACCAAGCACTCAATCTAACCGAAGCGAACTCAGCTCAGCCCCTTGACGCCGGCGCGGCGCGCGGCCGGTTGCGCCGCTTGGAGAAGCGGCTGCTCAGTCAACTGGGGCAAACCAGCGAGCGCTTCAAGTTGATCGAGCCGGGAGATCGCGTGCTGGTGGGGATCAGCGGCGGCAAGGACTCGATGAGCCTGCTCTACCTGCTAGCCAAGATCCGTGAGCGGGCGCCGTTTGAGTTCTCGTTGATCGCCGTGAACTTGGACCAAGGGCACCCGGGCTTCCCTAGTCACTTGCTGCCGGAGTACTTTGAGGCGCAGGGCTACGACTACAGAATCATCCGTGAGGATACCTACTCTATCGTCCAGGACAAGCTGCCGGCTGGCAGCACCTACTGCTCGCTCTGCTCGCGCCTTCGACGCGGGATCTTGTATAACGTCGCGCAGGACCTCGGCTGCACCAAGATCGCCCTCGGTCATCACCGTGAGGATACGATCGAGACGCTGTTGCTCAACCTGCTGTACAGCGGTCAGATCAGCGCGATGCCGCCGCGGCTGACCTCGGACGATGGGCGCAACGTGGTGATCCGGCCGCTGCTCGAGTGCGCGGAGGCTGAGATCGCCGAGTTTGCCGCGCTGATGCAGTTCCCGATCATCCCCTGTGATCTGTGCGGCTCTCAAGAGAACCTGAAGCGCAAGCGGGTCAAGCGCCTGATCGAGGAGCTCACGGCTGAGAACCGCAACGTGCCGGGCAACATGCTGGCGGCGTTGTCCAACGTGCGCATGAGCCAGCTGATGAGCGACGGGCCCGCCGCGCAAGCTACCCAGGGCGCGACGCCAGAGCTTATCCCCCTCAGCTCGCTGCGTCGGGGCTAGCGCGATCAGCGCACAGGCGCCGCGCCGCGCGTCGCCAGAACTTTTGGGCCCACCCGCCGGGGTCCAGGAGCACGAGATGGCCTGCCAGCGCTTGAATGGGCTATTAGGCTGGGATGCAGTCTCGGCAACACCACACCCCTCGGCTCGGCGTGTTGTGTGGCGCGTTGCTGTGCAGCGCGCTCGCGCAAGGTTGTAAGTCTGAGCCCTGGCCTGAGGGCCCGGCAAAGTCCTCGGATGAGCGCTTGGCCGATGAAACCTGGGGTAGCCGCTGCGCGGAGTGCCACGGCAAGTCTGGCGCCGGCGATGGGCCACGCGCAGCGCTGCTCAAGGCTAAGCCTCGCGACTTCACCGATCCAACCTGGCAGGCGGAGGAACAAGACGCTGAGTTAGAGGCGGTGATCCTGCTGGGCGGCGAGGCGATGGGGTACTCCGCCGAGATGCCCCCCAACAGCGACCTAAACAAGTACCCGGCGGTCGCGCCGCTGCTGGTGCGTAAGATCCGTTCGCTCAACCGCGCACGACCGCGCTAGACGCAGTGAGCGCCGTGGACGCGGTAAGCCCAGCTGAGCATCTTACCGTGGGGATTGATTAGGTCACTGCGCGAGCTGCGCTTGGATGCGCGCGTTCAGGTCCGCCGCGAGCCCAAGGGTCTCAGCGACCGTCTCTAGGTACTCGCGCTCTTCGCTGACCACCTGTCCGTCGGCGCAGGCCGCCTCGATCAGCAGGCCGAACGCCTCAGCGCGGACGGCTTCAGGCAGGGTCATGATCGACGCAGCCGCTTCGGCGGCGTCAATGATCGGGAAGATGACCTCTCGCTCTTCAAGCGGGATGCCGAAGCGAACCAGCATCTTGTTGATGAACGCGTCCTCCGCGTCATCTAGATCGTCGTCTGCGACGACCATTCCAGCGATTAGCTGACACACCCGTCTCCGCTGCGATTCATCCATACCCACGCCCTTTCGGGGACGAGCATAGCGCATCTGATCGCGCCGCCACCCCCAGTTTGGCTTTGGCCCCGCATCTCGGCGGCGCGATCAGGCCGCCGGCCCGCGTCCCCGCTGCCCATGGCCACTATCTGCGGCCCGCGGCCGGCTCGCGGCTGGCTGTTCGGCGAGCTGGCTTGAGCGCGCAGCTAGCTCACTGTCCGCGCGGGCGGGAGCCGGCTCAGCGCTGTTCGCTAGCGCCCAACCCCAAGACGACTCGGCCCAGGCAGGGGGTGGGGGGGATGGCGCTGCGGCTGAGGCATTGGTGCGTCACTTGACGCGCGGGTGCGCAGCTTAACGCACGGAAATACGCGAAGGTGCGCAGCGTTGGCGCATACGTTACGGAAGGCGACATCTGGGCCGTGGCCTGGCTCGGCGGCGCCCTGCTCGAGCTCGCCGCGTCGGCACAGCGAGGCCGCCGCCGCAGCACCTGAGCTGCGCACCAGCAACCGCTTCGTTCGCCGAACCAACGACACGAACCGCGCGCCTGCTGCCTGCGCGAGCCCGCGAAATGCGGCTGTTTCACGCTGTATTCGGGTGTTGTGTTCCCACGTCGAGATACGTCAGGGGGCTCCGAGCTTACGGCCTGGAGTTGTTTCCGCGTGTCAAGTGCCGCTTTGTCGTTGCGAGTCGGGCAGCGGCCAGCTAGCGTTCGCGTCGTGTCGCGTTCCGCAGATCGAGTTCGTCCCCAGCAACCGCGCGCCGGTCAGCTGGGCCAACTATTGACCACGGTGGGCCGCGACTTTCGGCGGCGCACCCTCGCGAAGTTGGCCGCCCATGGCTTCGATGACATCAAGGCGTCTCACGGCGCGCTGCTCACGAACCTGGGCAGCACCGGCTCGCGGTTGGTCGATCTCGCGGCGCGCGCCGGTATCACCAAGCAGTCCATGGCCGCCATCGCTGATCAGCTCGAGGAGTGCGGCTACATCGAGCGGGTTCAGGACCCCGACGACGGTAGGGCGCGCATCATCCGCCCGTCCAAGCGCGGCGCCGAGCTGATCGCGCTGTGGGATTCGCTGCGCGACGTGGTGGCCGGCGAATATGCGAGCCTCGCTGGCGCGGCGCGTCTGTCGCGCCTCACGCGGGATCTCACTAAGCTGGCGGCTGAGCTCGAGCTTGACCCTAGCTAGTTAGCGCCGCGAGCCGGCAACGCAGCCTGGAACGCGCTGGGGGTGACTCGAACCGAGCGCGCTGCACCCCTTGCTTGCTAAGCCCGCGCCAGCGGCAGGTAGTTCCGTAAGGACTTAGACCTGCCGTTGGGGTCGTAACCTAGCAGCTTGAACTCGCGGCGAAAGTCGGCGTAGCTACCGCCGGTCCGCACGGCCTTGGCCAGCGCCTCACCCTCAGCCATCCCACCTTGGGCGATCACGTACTCCACCCAGGCCCACTTGGCGCTGGTGCCTCGTACGTCTGCGCGGCCCTTGAGGCCGCCACGCAGCCGATCCAAGAGGTCGCCGACCACCTGGACCCCAGCGTACGGCTGCCGGTCTAGCGGTGTGTTGCGCTTGGCGCAGAAGGGCGCGATGCCGAGGGCGATTGGGATTTGCCGCGACAGCTCAGAGACGAAGCGCACGCACTCGTCGACATCCTCGTAGGTTTCCCCGGGTAAACCGATCATGAGGTACAGCTTCAGCCGATCGTAGCCGTGCCGCCTGGCGCGCTCGGCCGCGGCCTCATAGTGCTTCTCTTTGCCGCGGCGTTCGATCATCGCGCGCATGCGCTCGCTGGTGCCGTCGAGCGCCGTGGTCAGCGTTCGGTAACCCGCGCGGCGTAGGCTGGCCACGAACGCGTCTTTCAAGCGGTCTGGTCTCAGGCTGCTCAGCCCCACGTGGCAGCCGCGGTCGGCCAGCGTGTCGACGATGTCGATGATGCGGGGGTGATCGCTCACAGCAGCGCCGACCAGACCGACCCGCTTTACATCCGCGGGGATGGTGTTGAGGATCACCTCTTGTGGAACTAGGCGCATGCCTCCGTTGGTCGACCTGCGCATCACGCAGTACTGGCAGCTGCGCGAGCACCCTCGCTCTGTTTCGATTAGAAACATGTCTGAGAGCTCGGTGAACGGCGTGCGAATGCTGCTGTAGGCAGGCAGCACGGCGTTGTCACACGCGGCGATCGTGGCTAGTTGCTCGCCGTGGTGTTCGGCGACGCTGATGTTCGGGTGCTTAGCCAGCGCCGCCCGCGCTCCGGCGTGGTCTGCGGACTCGGCGATGGTCTTGACGGCCCAGGCCACGATCTCGTCGGCCTCGCCTAGGATGATCGCGTCGGCGAACGGCAACAGCGGAGTCGGGTTGGAGAAGGTGAGGGGGCCGCCGCAGAGCACGAACGGGTGCTGGGCCGTGCGGTCTTGCCAGCGCAGCGGGATCTTGGAGGCTTCAAGCATGCGCACCAGGCCGGCCAGCTCTAGCTCATAGGCGACGCTGAACGCCAGGATGGGGAAGTCGCTCAGCTCGCGGAGGCTCTCGTAGCTGACCGACACTTCCACCGCCCGCGTGCCGGCGCGATCTCCGCCGTCAGCCAAGAACAACCGCTCACACATCACGTCGTCGGTGCCCTGGAGCACGCGATACATCAGGTGATAGCCGAGCGAGCTCATGCCGATGTGGTACGGCGATGGGTAGGCCAGACCGACGCGGATCGGGGCTTCTTTTGGGATGCGGCCCACCTCGGCACTCATGCGCTCGCGGATCAGCTGACGGGTGGCGTTAGAGAGCACGAGCGCCCAGTATAGTCTGCCGCGGCGTCGACGCCCGGTCCGTAGCCGTTGGCCGCGAAAACAGCGTTGGCGCCTGGGAGCGCCTGGTCGAGGCTGCGTCGCCGCTGCTCGCTCACATGGATTCGTGAGCAGACGACCGCAGACGACCCAGGAGATGGCGCTGCGGAGCGCGCGCTGGGCGCTCGGGCTAGGCCTAAACCACCTCGCGCCCAGCCGGCAACATGTTGCACCCAGTCCGCACTGAAGTGCAGACACGCGCCTCGCGCGCTGCGCTGCGCCGGCAGGCGCGCTTTGTTCGCGCACTTGGTGCGGGACAACAGCGCGACCCCGTGGCCTATACTTGACCGATGCGACCTGTTGGTGAACCCGAGTTGATCTACGACTGGAATGAAATCGCTCGCAAAGGGCGTGTTATCCCAACGGGTGTTGAGTTCCTTGACGAGACGCTGCGCGACGGTCTCCAGAACCCGTCGGTCAACGACCCAGCCATCGAGGACAAGCTGAAGCTAGTCCACTTGATGGATAAACTGGGCATCCACCACGCCGACATCGGCTTGCCAGGCAGCTCAAAGCGGGCGTTTGATGACTGCCTGCGCATTTGCCAAGAGATCACGCAGAGCAAGCTCTCGATCAAGGTCACCTGCGCCGGCCGCACGGTGGCCAGCGACATCACGCCGATGGTGGAGCTCTCTCAGCGCGCAGGCATCCCCATCGAGGCTTACGCGTTCGTCGGCTCAAGCCCGATCCGTGCGCTGGCAGAGAACTGGGAACTCGACCGCATCAAACATTTCACCGCGGAAGCGATCGACGTCGGCGTCAAGAATGGCCTCGAGGTGTGCTACGTCACCGAAGACACCACGCGCAGCCGCCCCGAGGTGCTGTCCGAGCTGTTCAAGGTCGCCGTCGATCACGGCGCGGGCGGCCTGTGTTTGTGTGACACCGTAGGCCACGCGACGCCTGATGGTGTCCGCAACCTGATCAGCTTCACGCGGTCGCTCATCGCCGCCATGGGGTGCAAGGTGCGCATCGACTGGCACGGACACAACGATCGCGGCTTAGCGCTGGTCAACGCGATCCTGGCGCTAGAGGTGGGCGCGGACCGCGTCCATGGTACCGCGCTGGGCATCGGTGAGCGCGTTGGCAACGCTCCGATGGAGCTGATCCTGCTAAACCTCAAGCTGCTCGGGTTGCTGGACCAGGATCTCAGCCACCTGCTCGAATACTGCCAGGTCGCCGCGCGAGCCGTGGGCTGGGACGTCCCGATCAACTACCCGTTGGTGGGTGAAGACGCTTTCCGTACGGCAACAGGTGTCCACGCTGCGGCCATCATCAAGGCCAAGCAAAAGGGTGACGACTGGCTGGCCGATCGCATCTACTCTGGCGTGCCGGCCGGCATGTTTGGCCGCCACCAAGAGATCTGCGTCGGCTACATGTCTGGCGCGTCAAACGTCAACTACTGGCTGCGTGAGCGCAACATCGAGCCGACCGAAGAATTGGTGCAGCGCATCCTAGCCCACGCCAAGGCTTCTCAGCACATCCTGCGCGACGAAGAGGTGATGGCCCTCGTCAACCAGGCGCCAGCGGCCGAGTAGCGGCGCTGCCGCCCAGCGCCCGGTTTTGCCCGCGCTAGGCTTGTCGACAAGGCTGGGCCAAGTGGGTCGCGCTCGTCTGCGCCGTTCGTCGGTTTGTCTCTACCGCGCTGCTCAGCGTGCCCCTCACGCCGCGGCGCGTTGAAGCGCTGTTTGCCCTCCAGCAGCGAAGCAGCAGCGGATTTTGATGCTCTGCATTTGTTGGCGAAAGGGGCTACCCTCGAACCTCGCGAGCTTTGGGGGCACTGAACGCGCTCCGTCCGCGTGAGAGGGAAAGGACAGCATGACTCCGTACCAGACCACCAACCACTTCCTTGATCAGGCCTTTGAGGTGCTGAAGCTCGACCCGCGCTACAAGACCTTGCTCATCACGCCGAGCCGCGAGCTGCGGGTCGAGTTGGTGATCGAGTTGGATGACGGGTCGCTCGGTAACTTCATCGGCTACCGCGTGCAACACGACGACTCACGCGGGCCGTTCAAGGGTGGTTTACGTTTCCATCCGGAAGTGGATATCGACGAGGTGCGCTCGCTAGCCTCGCTGATGACCTGGAAGACGGCGCTGATCGGCGTGCCGTACGGCGGCGCGAAGGGTGGCATTCAGGTCGACCCCAGCAAGCTCAGCCAGCGAGAGCTAGAGCGCCTTACGCGGCGCTTCACTGACCAAATCGCCGAGTTTATCGGACCTAGAATCGACGTCCCCGCGCCAGACATGAACACCAACAGTGCCGTGATGAGCTGGATCTTCGATCAGTACAGCAAGCGCTTCGGCTTCACCCCAGGCGTCGTCACCGGCAAGCCGGTCGATCTCCACGGCAGCCTGGGGCGCGACTCAGCCACCGGCCGTGGCGTCCTGATCGCCATCCGAGAAGTGCTCGGTGCCGCGGGGAAGTCAGTTGACGGGACCACGTTCGCCATCCAGGGCTTCGGCAACGTGGGCAGCTGGTTCGCGAAGCTCGCCTATGAAGCGGGCGGCAAGATCTTGGCGGTGAGCGACGTGCGCGGCGGCATCCAAAACCCCGATGGGCTCGACATCCCCAAGCTCAGCCAGCACATGGCCAAGACCGGCAGCGTGGTCGACTTCCCCGGCAGTAAGCCGATCTCAAACGCCGACCTGCTAGTCAGCCGGTGCGACGTGCTGGTCCCGGCGGCGCTCGGCCACGTGCTGACCGCTGACAACGCCGCCGAGGTCTCCGCGACGTACGTCCTGGAGGCTGCCAATGGGCCTTGCACCGCGGAAGCGGACGCCATCTTCAATCAGCGCGGTATCGTGTGCATCCCAGACATCTTCGCCAACGCAGGCGGCGTCACGGTCAGCTACTTTGAGTGGGTGCAGAACACCCAGGGCATGCACTGGACCGAGCCTGAGGTAAACCAGCGCTTGGAAGAGCGGATGGTGGCGGCCCACAAGTCGCTGGTCAAGGCCATGCACACCTTCGGCGATGTCTCGATGCGCACCGCCGCGTTCGCGCTGGCTATCCAGCGCGTCAAAGAAGCCACGGATTTACGCGGCCTGGGCTGACCGGGGCTCGGGTGGAGGGAGCGGCACTTCGCGCTCGCCGCCCTGTCAAAGCGCCGCCCTGTCAAAGCGCCGCCCTGTCAAAGCGCCGCCCTGTCAAAGCGCCGCC
>CAZKDY010000035.1:0-43531 GCA_964551615.1 uncultured Polyangiaceae bacterium | reverse complement strand
CGCCGCCCTGTCAAAGCGCCGCCCTGTCAAAGCGCCGCCCTGTCAAAGCGCCGCCCTGTCAAAGCGCCGGTTACCAGCGCGTGTGCCTGCGGGCGCTGATTTAATTTCGTCACACACTCGCCGCTGCGACCGACACGGCCACGATGCGTCTCCCTCGTCTGCTTCAGTTATCCCTCTGCCTCGCGCTCAGCTGGGGGCTGTGCGGCTGTTCAAGGGAAGCCGGGGAGGCGCGCTCTGAGGCCCCCCCCGGCCAAAGCGCAGCGCTGGGCGGCGGCAGCGCGGCCGCCCCGGGCAGCAGCGCTGCTGGCGTGGCGCGCGGCGAAATATCCACAGGGAAGCAACTTGTCCCTTCAAGCACAGCCAGCGCGCGCGCCGTCGATCTAGCGCCCTTCCCTTGGCTCGCTGACTCGGCGCTGCGAGCGCGGGTGAAGGACGATCTTGAGCAGCGCTTCGAGGCGCCGCCGGGCTTCGCGCGCGCCGACCTGCAGGCGGGCTCGTTCGGCGCTTGGCTGCGTCGCCTGCCCCTTGAGCCCCCAGGGACGCCCGTGCGCAGCTACGCCGGCGGCGTCATCCAGCCCGCCAGCAGCCCGTTTGTGGCCGCCGTGGCTGCGCTGGACGTGGGTGAAGCCGATCTGCAGCAGTGCGCCGATGCGGTCATGCGCCTCCACGCAGAGTGGCGCTGGTCTCAAGGCGCGCGTGACCAAAGTTACCGCGCGGCAAGTGGGTTGAACCTAGAGTTTCAGCGCTGGGCGCGGGGGGAGCGCCTGGTGGCCAAGGGCGCGAGCTTGAGCTGGGTCCCTCGCGCCCGCGCGGGCAGCGCAGATCACGGAGCTCTCCGCCAGTTCATGGACGCCGTGTTCGCGTGGACCAACACCGTGGCGCTGGCGCGCCAGGCGGCTCCCATCAGCTACCCGGGCCTCAGGCCCGGCGATTTTGTGGTCCAAGGCGGAAATCCGGGGCACGCCATCCTGATCCTCGACCTAGCGCGCGCTGCAGACGGCCGGCAGGTGGTGTTGCTCGGACAGAGCTACATGCCCGCGCAGAGCTTTCACGTCTTGAAGCGCGCGGGCAGCGCGTGGTTTCCCATCGCCGCGGAGCAGCCGCTGCAGACACCGTTCTGGCCGCGGCCGTTTGCCTGGACTGAGCTGCGCCGCCTCGACAAGTAGGCCCAGCGCGCTCGCAGCCGCCGGCGCGTCGGCTTGTCCCTCGCGCCCCGCGCGGGTGTGGTAGTAGCCAGGCGTGGCCCAAGACAAGCGCAGCGGTTCCAAGACCCGAGTCAAGTCCGGCGCCGCCCAGGCGAGCACGTGGGGAGGCCGCAAGGCGCAGCAAGGCGGGGGCAAGCGCCAGGTTGTTGGAGAGTCAGGCACCCCGGTGATCACGCGCGCGGGGCGCGCGCGACCGCTTGATACTCCGCGGAAAGACGAGCGCGGGGCCCAGCGCACGGTGTTGCTGCGCGATGAACCCCGGGGATCCAAGCGCAGCGCAGGCCACGGACCGCCGCGGCCCGAGCGTAGCCCGCAGCCCGAGCGTGGCCCGCGGCCCGAGCGTAGCCCGCAGCCCGAGCGTGGCCCGCGGCCCGAGCGTAGCCCGCGGCCCGAGCGTAGCCCGCGGCAACCAGCGCGGGCTGAGCGTAGCCCGCGGCAGCCGGCGCGGCCTGAGCGTAGCCCGCAGCCGCAGCGCTCACGCACCCCAGACCGCGATCATGAGCTTGATCGCGACCAGGACCTGGACTCAGAGCCGCCCATGGGCAACCTGCGCCCGCGAGATCTGCCCCCTGGCGTGTCGGCGGAGATGGTCCTGGCCCTGGCCAAGCAGTACACGCCCCCGCCGCTCGAGCGCCGAGCGCTCAGCCACGTGGGCGGCAAGGTCGAGCTTTGGGGTGACGACTCCCTCGCGCCCGCGCTGACCGCCGCCCTCGACGTGACCTCCGACGAGGGCGAAGTTCGCGCACATGTCCACGGGTTTCATAGCTACCCGGCGCGCCTGCACCCCACCACCGCGCGTGAGCTGGTGCGACGGCTGTCGGCGCCTGGGCGGCGGGTCCTCGATCCGTTTTGTGGTAGCGGCACCGTCGCGGTTGAGGCGCGGCTGGCAGGGCGCCGCATGGGCGGCTCCGACGCTAACCCGTTCGCCGTGGAGTTAGCTCGACTAAAAACCGCAGGGAAAATAGACGGGTTGGCCAGCGCGGCAGAGAAGGTGGCTGAGCACGCTGACGATCGGCGCGAGCGCAAGGCGGGGCCGACCATGAAATATGGCCCTGTCGATCGGGAGCTGTTCGACGTTCATGTGCTGCTTGAGCTGGATGGCCTGAAGGCAGGGATCGCGAAGGTGGAGGAGCCAGCCCTGCGCACGGCGCTCTCACTGGTGCTGACCGCAATCCTCACCAAGGTCAGCAAGAGCCCCGGGGATACGCGCCAGGCCACCATGAAGCGCCGGTTGGCGACTGGCTTTACGATCCGCACGTACCTTGCCAAGGCAGAAGAGCTGGAAGCTCGCCTAGAAGAGTTCGACTCGTTGCTCCCTGAGCGCGCGCTGCGTCCGCACCTAGAGGTGAGCGACGCGCGGCGCCTGCGCTACGTGCAGTCAGGCAGCGTGGAGCTAGTGCTCTGCTCGCCGCCCTATCCAGGGGTGTACGACTACGTCAAGCACCACGAGACGCGCATGCGCTGGCTAGGCCTAGAGAGCGCTGAATTTTCCCGTAACGAAATTGGCTCTCAGCGGCGCTTGGCAGGGCAAGACTTCGCGCGGGCCGCGGGCGCCTGGGACAAAGACCTCGCGCCGTGTCTGCAGGCGATGCGCCGCGGCCTAGCGCCGAACGGCCACATCGTGCTGGTGCTGGCCGACACCGTGCTCGGCGGCCGCGCCTGGCTCGCCGACCGCGCCCTGCGCGACTTAGCGCCTAAGGTCGGTCTGCGCCTCAAGAGCGTCGCCTCCCAGCAGCGCCCGGTGTTCTTGCAAGCTGCGGTCGAGGTGTTCCGCTCCACGCCGCGCCGTGAGCACTTGCTCGTACTGACCCACGCTTGATCCGCGCGGTTTAATCGCGGGGGACGCTGCCCGGGCGGGCAGCGAGCCAGGCCCGGGCGAGCCTCATAGGTCGCGCGAGGCTGCTCGTCACGGGTTGGGTGTGCCCTGCTGGTAGGGCTCAGCCCCGACGAAGTCGCAGCGCCCGGCTGAGTTCAACGAGTGCTTGCCGCGCTCGCGCTTGCGCTCATAAAAGCCTGCAGGCCCCATCAAGTCGCTGAAGCCCTCAGTCCACACGTCGCCGTGGGGGCCGGCGTCCAGCCGCCCGAAGATGCTGTACTGGTCTAGGATGGCTGGCCACTGCGCTTGTTTGAGCCACGGGCTAAACAGGTCACGCTGGATCGCGATCACGACGTCGTAGTCTGCGCTCTTCAGCCGCTCGGCATAGCCAAGCGGATATTTAGACTGACTGACATCTTCCGCCGCCATCACGCGATCGAGCGGCATGCTGCCTGCCTTGAGGAAACAGGTCATGCCGCGGCCCAAGTACACGCGCTCGCCGCAGGCCTGACGTTGAGCGACGTACTCGCACAGCCTCGCGCCGTACGCGTAGTCCGCCGCGACGGGCGCTCGCTTGCGAGGCGTCCAGCTGACGACGCACAGCGCGATCAACAGCGCGCTGGCCAGCGCGGGGGAGTAGCTGCGCTGAGCGCTGGAGTCGCGCAGGGTCAGGCTGATCAGCGCCGGCGCGCCCAGGGACGTGTACAGGAACAGCAGCAGCGTCAGGTTGTTCGGGCCACCCAGGGTCTTGAACAACGCGATGATCGCCAGCGGCGTATACATCAGCGCCGGCAGGCTGGCGCGCAGAAAGCCGCGAGAGCGTATTTCCCTACGGGTTCGGTAGGCGCGCACCAGCTGCACCAAGAGCAGGGCTAGCACAGGGTAGAGCCACAGCGCGGAGCCGGCGACCAAGTCTCTGGTCTTGAAGGCTTGAAAGCCGGCAGACGCTGGGATCTCCCACACCCAGGCTACGAAATTTGAGCCCCAACTGAGCCACATCACGCCAAACACCAAGAGCGGGCCGAGGGCGCTCGCGGCGAGCAGCCGCAGCCGCTCTAGCGTTGAGATCCCGGGGGTAATGAGGGCACACAACGCCAGGCTCGCGCTGATGGCCACGGCGCCCGTCTGCTTGAAGCACAGCGCGACGGCGGGCAACAGCAGACAACCGAGCAGGCGTCTAGAGGCGGGCAGCGCCTCAAAGCGAGCCGCGAACCACGCCGCGAGGCTCATCGCGATCAGCTCCAGGTTGGTGGGGTGGAGCGAGTCGGCGACGGGGTTCATGTACGCCGCCAGGGCCAACACGCCGACCAGCAGCAGCGTCTGAGGCCCGCCGAGGGGCGGCGGCCCCGCAAGGGCCAGCTCCTCAACGGGCAGCGGCCCATCAAGCGGCCTGCTGGCTCCGCGACATAGCGCTCTGCCAAGTCCGGTGGCCACCGCCACTGCCAGCCAAAACCACAGCTGCCCCAAGAGCTTGTGGGCGAAGTAGGAGCGCGCGAGCCCGAGCGGCTTGAGCAGCAACCAGCCCAGGGCGGGCGCGCCGGGCGCGTAGATCCAGGAGTTGGCGTCCGCAGGATTTCCGTATGGAGACAGTCCAAGGTCCAGGCGCAGCACGCAGCTCAGGTAGTAGTCGTCCGGCCAGTACATCAAGTCGTAGGGAAACTGAACGCGCTTGGTCACCTGCAGCAGCGTCGCCCCCAGCCGAAAGGCCACCAGCAGCACCAGCCCGAGCCCCAGCGCGTTGGCCAGCCAGCGCTGGGCTGGGTGGCTCGGAGCGGGGCTGGTGGCCATGCGCGCGACTATCGCACGCTTGAGGTGCGCTGGAGCACGCTTTGGGCGCGCGCAGACGGCGCTACGCTCAGGACTTGCAGCGCGTCGTCCACGTACTCTGGTCGGCGCATGCCGACCAGCACGCAGCTCACGCCCGCTGCGCCGAGCAAGGTGCGGAGCGCTCGCTGCGACAGCGGCCGCGGGTCAGGCTCTGCCGCGTCCAACGCCGCGACCAGCGCTGCTTGCTGCGCCTGGCTCGCGTTCGCCGCGAGCTTGCGCAGCGCGCTCAGGTACTCGTCCAACGCGCGGACGTAGCGCGCGCGCCACTCGCGCCAGACCGCGGCCTGAGGTCCTGAGAACGCGCCGTCCAGGGCCGCCAGGTAGCGCCCGGTCTCGCGCGCCACCACGCGCTCTTCGATGTCTTCCCATTGCTGGAGGTTGCGCAGCGCTGACGCGGCGTGCGCGGCGTGCAGCTTGCCTAGCCGCCGCCCCCAGTCGAAGAACGTCGCGGGGCTCAGCTTGCTTCCCTGGGGTGCGCGTAGGTCTGGAGCTAGGTTCCTGCGATACTCCTCTTCTAAGCTCTGCACGCGGCTCTGGGCCTGCGGCAGCGGCAGGCACTTCGCCTCCAAGATGGCCTGGGCCGGCGCGGCCAGGCGCACCAGGCCTGCGTCGGTGATGGCGTTCAGCGGGCGGTTCACCAATACGCACAGGCCGTGTTGTTCGGCGAAGGCCAGGGCGCTGGTTGGTCCTGGGTGGTTCTGCTCTAGCAGCGCCCCGGCCTCGAGCAGGTTGGCCGGCAGCTGAACCACACGGAAATGATGACGGCGTTCGTCGCCCCACACGCTCTCAGCCGCGGCGCCCGCGGCGCTGAGCATGCGCGAGAGATCGGTGGCCTCTGGGTCGGCCGCTGGGCGCACCAAGCTATTGCTGGAGACCCCGTAGCTCGTGATCCGTCCGCGCTTCACCTCGCGCTCGAGTTGCTCAAAAGCACCCTGGACCCGCGCGTAGAACTGGCCGCGCAGCGCCTCGAGTCGCGCAGCGGTGGGCCGCCCATCTGCCTCGACCGCGCGGGAGAAGAAGTACTCCGGGTTGTGCAGCAGGTACACGTCTAGGCTCGTGAGGCGCAGCCGCTCTAGGCTGCCGCTCAGCTGCTCCTCGATCCACTCCGGGTGGATGCAGTGCCAGCAGTCCTCGGAGTACTCAACCATCTCAGCGAAGCCGGCGCCGTCCGCGGCCCGCTGGCGCGCCAGCGCTAGGTTTGGCCCTTGCACGTAGCCTACTTTGCTGACCACCACGATCGCCTCCCGCGGGACGCTTGGGTCGCTGGTCGCGAGTTGGCTCAGCGCCTCTCCTATCAGCTGTTCGCTGTGGCCGCTGGTGTAGTTCGTGGAGGTGTCGATCAGGTTGATCCCGCGCTCGACCGCGTGCAGGAGCGCGGCCCGATGTGCCGGCGCGCCTTGGTCGACGCGGTAGCCACCGAAGCCGAGGCGGCTGACCCGCAGCGCCGGATCGGCGATCGGTAGATCTATATAGCCGTGGGGCAGCGTCTCTTGATGGGCAGCCGCGAACGCCTGAGTCGCTGCTGCGCTGGCCCGCCCGGCGACCTGAGTTGCGCCGACTCGGGGTCGCGCTGCGCCATAGCTCTGGCCCACGGCCTCGCGCAGCGCGGGCCCCACGGCCTCAGGGTCGAGGACCGGCGCCTGACAGCTGAAGTCTCGACACACAAACAGCGCGGCCTGGTCCGTCGGCTTACCGACTGCCAGGGGCGGCGCGTCGCCTGGTTCGGCGCTGCGCGCGTAGGCGATCACGCGCTGGGGCAGGAACACCGCGCTCGCGGCGCTGCGCAAGCTCGCTGACTGTTCAAGGCTGCCGGCAAAGCACAGCTGGGGCGGGGGTCGGCTCAGGAAGTCAGCCGCGTGGAGGGACGTCGCGAACCCGCGCGGAGCACGCTGGATCAGCTGAGAGTGGGCGCTGAGCGCGTCCTCCGCCCGGCTCGCTAGGTCCGATCGGTTCAAGTGGCGAGCCAGCCTGGCCAAGACCCGCGCGGCGACGGCGTTGGCCGACGGGATAGCTCCGTCTTGGCCTTCACGGGTACGCACGATCAGCTGCTCGTGTTGCCGCGCGGTGTTGAACAGCGCGCCCGGTTCATCCCCAAAGTCACTGAGCATGCGCTCGGCTAGCTCAAGCGCGCTGCCGAGTAGGGCCTGCGGCCCGCCTGCTTCAACTAGGTCGAGCAAGCCGTCCGCCAAGAACGCGTAGTCTTCCAGGTAACCGTCGAGGTGCGCCCGGTATTGCCCTGCCCCTGGTGCGGCGGCGCTGCCTGCGCTAACCAATTTAGCCGTGCGGAATAAGCCGCCATCGGGCCTGCGCAGCGCGCTCAGCAGGAAGCTCGCGGCGCGCTGGGCGCTCTCCAAATAGCGCTCGTCACCCAGCACGCGGTAGCCCTCGGCCATGCTGCCTAGCATCAAGCCGTTCCAGCTGGTTAAGATCTTGTCGTCGAGCAGCGGCTGGACGCGTTGCCGCCGCGCAGCGTACAGCGCTCGCTTGATGGGCTCGATCGCGGCGGCGAGCGCCTGTTCGCTGACGCCGGCAGCTTCGGCGGCGGAGGCTAAGCTCAATGGGGTGTTGGGGATGCTGTGCCCCTCCCAGTTGCCCAGCTGTGTGACGTCGAAATAGTGGCAAAACCCGCTGATCAGCGCCTCACTCAGGCTAAGCTCAGCGGTCGCCGTGCGCACCTCAGCGGGGGTCCACACAGCGAACTTTCCCTCCACCCCCTCGCTGTCAGCGTCGGTCGCGCTGTAGTAGCCGCCCTCCGCCGCTTGCATTTCCCGTAGGATATAATCAAGGGTCTCGCGGGCGATCCGCGCGTACTCGGCGTCTTGAGTAATTTGAAACGCCTCTAGGTAGACGCGGCTCAGCTGGGCGTTGTCATACAGCATCTTTTCGAAGTGGGGCACCAGCCAGCGTTCGTCGGTGGAGTAGCGACAGAACCCGCCCGCGATGTGGTCATACATGCCGCCGTTCTTCATGCCGTCGAGGGTGCCGGTCAGCATGTCGAGCGCCTCTATGTTAGACGTTTGTACGTGGTAAAGTGCGAGCAGGCGCAGCGCAGGCGACGGTGGAAATTTTGGCGCCGTACCGAAGCCCCCGTAGCGCGGGTCGTAGCTGTGTCCCAGCTGGGTCACCGCTTGAACGATCCACTCTAGGCTCACTGGGGCCTGGGCTGCGGCGCGTGACTGGCCCCGCAGGTGTTCGGTCAGCTCGCTGGCTTGGGCGACCAGGTCGTCGCGCTGGGTCGCCCAGGCCTCCGCGATACGTCGCAGCAACGTGGGGAAGCCTGGTCGGCCGAATTTGTCGACTGGAGGGAAATAGGTGCCAGCGAAGAACGGCTCCTGATCGGGCGTGGCGAAGACCGTCATCGGCCAGCCGCCGGCGCCGGTCATGGCCACGGTCGCGCTCATGTAGATATCGTCCAAGTCCGGACGCTCCTCGCGGTCCACCTTGATGCACACGAAGTGCTCGTTCATCAGCGCCGCGATGCTTGGATCTTCAAAGCTCTCGCGCTCCATCACATGGCACCAGTGACACGCCGCGTAACCGATGCTCAGCAGGATCGGCTTGTCTTCGAGCCTCGCGCGCTGCAGCGCGGCCGGGCCCCACGGGTACCAGTCCACCGGGTTGTGAGCGTGCTGGAGTAGATACGGGCTAGTTTCGTCAATCAACCGATTACTTGGTCGGGCTGTTTGCTCAGCTGTCCCGTGGTCGCCACTTGTGGTCATCGAACCGGTCTAGGACTGGGCCTCGAGGAAGGCAATGCTGGGCCGGCTCGCGGCTGAACCCGCCACGCTCCTGAGCCGTTTGGGCGACGATTAGCCACGGGGAGCTGCCCAGGCTGCAGCGTCGTCTCCTGCCCTTCAGCCTCGCGGTAGTGTAACCAACTACTGCTGCGTATGTGCGAAGCTGTGACTCTTGTTCGTATCCTCGCGGTCGCACCAATGCGGTGTCGCTTGAATATTCCTCGCGGCACCGATTAGGGTTGGTCGAGATCGCGCATTGGTTTCGCGTGTTCGGCGACGAACGTCGTTGTTTGGTGAGAATGACGCACAAATGCAGCGGCCGTCCGGAAACACGCGACGCTGGGCGCCGCGCAGAAATCTCGGCGAACGGGCTGGTCGTGATTTTCGCCCGGGGCGTCGGGAAAAGCGTGTCCCATCGGCAAAAATGTCCCTATTATCCAGCGCCAATGGCCAAAGCAACAGTCAAGTGGCCGGCTTCTGCCAAGCAGACGCCGCCTCCGTCCATGAACCTCGCCGACGCCTACGAGATCGGGCGCACTGTCTACCAGCACTTTGAAGAGCAGCCGCTGCGTGCGATCATTGAGGCTGAGTCGCTCTCCATTTCGAAGCTGACCCTTCACCGCTGCCTTGCGGCATATCGCGTGCTTCTCAATTTGGGGCACACCCCCGCAGATTGCCCCTTCTCCTTCGCCATCGCCGTGCGCCTAGATTTGGTCAACCCGGAGCAGCAGAAGGCGCTGGCGAAGCGCGTCGTGGCAGACAAGCTGTCGACTAGTCAGCTGGAGTTTGAGATCTCCAACATGCGGCAGACCGAGCCGCCCAAGCCTGGACGTCAACCCATGCTGCGCTTCGCCCGCGCCTTGGGGCGCTTGGAGGCGTTCGTTGACGGGCGGTACCACCTGGCTGGAGATCTGGGCCGGGTCGCTGAGGTCGACGCCAGCAAGCGCGCAGCGATGTTGAAGTTGGCGTCGACCGTGCGTGCGCAGCTGCAGCAAGTCGAGAAGGCGCTGGCCGCTGCTAAGCCGAGCAAGGCGCAAGCCAAGGGCAAGCGCAGCACCAAGCGCTAGGCCGGCGGAGCCTCTCGCGGCCAAGCGCAGCCACGACTTAGCGCGCGCCGTCGATAAGCAGCGGCCGCCAGGCGGTCTGCTATACGGTCAGGCTATGTCGGCTCCTGTACAGCTGCGCCGCAAGGGGCAACGCCGCGCTGAGAGCGCGTTCTTACCCACCAACCCCAGCGAGCTCCGCGCGCGGGGTTGGGACGCGCTGGACATCCTGCTCATCAACGGGGACGCCTACGTCGATCACCCCGCGTTCGGCGCCGCGCTGATCGGGCGTTTCCTGGAGGCTCGTGGTTTCCGCGTCGGCGTGATCAGTCAACCGCGCTGGGACACCCCGGACGACCTGCTGGTGATGGGCCAGCCGCGGCTGTTCGTCGGCATCACCGCGGGGAACATGGACTCGATGCTGAACAAGCTGACGGCCCAGAAGAAGGTGCGCTCTGAGGACCAGTACTCGCCTGGCGGTCAGCTGGGGCTGCGCCCGAACCGCGCTGGCATCGTCTACTCGAACCTCGCCCGTCAGGCCTTCGGCAAGCTGCCCATCGTGCTGGGCGGTATCGAGGCTTCGCTGCGCCGCATCGCCCACTACGACTACTGGTCTGACCAAGTGCGTCGCTCGATCTTGCTCGACGCCAAGGCCGATATGCTGATCTTTGGCATGGGCGAGCGCCCAGTGTGGGAGCTCGCCGAGCGGCTGCGCGCGGGTGACACCATTGATGCCGTACGGAATTTAAGAGGCACAGCGTTTAGGTTGGGTAAGGGCCAAGAGATCGGCAGCGGCCCTGCGTGGGCCAACGTCCCATGGGAAGACGTAGAGCCGAGCCGCTTCGTGAACGACGGCCGCCCCGTGGTGCTGCCGAGCTATGAAGAGGTGAGCCAAGACCTCAAGCAGTTCAGCCGCATGAGCGGTAAATTCCAGAAGGAAACTAACCCTGGCAACGCACGCCCGCTGATCCAGCGCCACGGCGTGGAGGCCGTGTACTACAACCCCCCGGCTGAGCCGCTGTCTACCGAGCTGATGGACGAGCTGTATGATCTGCCATTTCAGCGCGCTGCGCACCCGGACTATACGCGACCCATCCCAGCGTTTGAGATCGTAAAGCACTCGGTGGTGACCATGCGTGGTTGCTTTGGCGGCTGCAGTTTTTGCTCGATCACCGAGCACGAGGGTCGGGTGATTCAGAGCCGCTCGGCTGCGAGCGTAATGCGCGAGATCCGCGAGCTCAGGCGCATGGACGACTTCCGCGGGGTGGTCAGCGACGTCGGCGGCCCGACCGCCAACATGTACAAGATGCATTGCCGGGAGGAAAAAATTGAGAAGGGCTGTCGGCGGCTGAGCTGCGTCTTTCCCGGGGTGTGCGAGAACCTAGTCACGGACCACGATCCGCTGATCGATCTATTGAAGCAGGTGCGCGAAGCACCTGGCGTGCGCAAGGTGTTTATCGCGTCTGGGGTGCGCTACGACTTGGCAGAGCGCAGCCCTGAGTTCGTCGCGGCGCTGGCGCAGCACCACACCGGCGGGCAGCTGAGCGTGGCGCCTGAGCACGTGGATGCCAGCGTGCTCCAGAAGATGAAGAAGCCTGGCGCCGAGAGCTATGAGCGCTTTGAGGCGCTGTTTAATTGCGCGAGCCAAGAGACCGGCAAAGACCAACACTTGGTTCCGTACTACATCTCTGGGCACCCCGGCTCCACGCTGAGCTCGATGGTCGATCTCGCGCTGTACCTCAAGGAAAAGGGGCTGCGCCCGCGCCAGGTGCAGGATTTTATCCCCACCCCGATGTCCATGGCCACCAACATGTACTACACGGGGCTCGATCCGTTCAGCCAAGAGCCGGTGTACACGGCCAAGAACCTGCGTGATAAGCGCAAGCAAAAGGCGCTCTTGCAGTACTGGGACATCGCTCAGCACGATCTGGCGCGAGAGGCGCTGCTCGAGGCCAAGCGCGGAGACTTGATCGGCTCGGCGCCGCACTGCCTGGTGCCGCCGGCGCACGGCAAGGGCTCGCTCTCGATCCACCGTCGCAGGGCGCAGGCTGGTGGCGCGTGCGGCACCAACAAGCGTGGTGGTCGGCTCGGCGCGCGCGGGGCCGGCGGCGGTGGTGCCGGCCGCGGCCGCGCTTGAGTAGCGTATCCGCAGGGAGCTAGTTGCGGCTCAGTGCCAGGCGCGCGCTGCTTGCACTGCCTTGCCGGTGCGATCGTGCTCGACGACCAACGCGCGGGCGCGTGTCATACAGCCGGCGCAAGCGGGGAACTGCGAGCCGTGCTCGCACACGATGATGCGGCCGGTGGCCAAGCCACCATCAAACTCTTCAGGCTCCATGTGTCGCCCGCAGGCGATGCAGTGGATGTGTTGGTGCTGGTGCTGGTGGGGTTGCCCGCCAGTGGCCTGCGCCTTCTGAGCCTTGCGTTCTTTCTTGGTGAGCTGCTTTGCCTTCTTCGCCATGGGGGGCGCAGCATGCGACGCCAGCGCGAGGCGTGCCAACGCTAAAGCGCCGCGCATCGAAACGCGCTCAGCTGCGGTCCAGCTGCGACACCCAGAGACGCAGCGGGTGACTCCCCAAAACCCCGGGCCCGACCGTGGCAGCCGGCGCACAAAACGCTGACGGCGCAGATCCTAAAGGATCCACGCCGCTGCGTGCCTGCCCTGAAGTGGGCAGTATCGCGCTCAGTCGGAGCTCAGTTGGCCGCCAGGGCGATGAGCGGCGCGATGACCAAGGCCACCACGCTCATCAGCTTGACCAAGATGTTCAGCGACGGGCCAGCGGTGTCCTTGAAAGGATCGCCGACGGTGTCACCGACCACCGCCGCCGAGTGCGCGTCGGAGCCCTTGGGCATCACGGTGCCATCCTTCATCTTGAAGCCGCCGCCTTCGAAGGACTTCTTGGCGTTGTCCCAAGCGCCGCCGGCGTTGCTCATGAAGATGGCGAGCACCACGCCCGAGACGGTGACACCAGCCAGCAAGCCGCCCAGGGCCTCAGGGCCCATGGTGAACCCAATCAGCACCGGGGTGATGACGGCGAGCAGGCCAGGCGCCACCATGCGCTTGATGGCTGCGGTAGTGCTGATGTCGACGCAGCGCGCGGTGTCTGGCTTGGCGGTGCCTTCGAGCAGCCCCGGGATCTCACGGAACTGACGCCGCACCTCTTCGATCATGTCCATGGCGGCTTCGCCCACCGCCTTCATCGCCATAGAAGAGAACAGGTAGGGCAGCATGCCGCCGAGGAACACGCCGGCCATCACGTTCGGCTTCGAGATGTCGATGCCCTTGATGTTGGCCTGCTGCGCGAAGGCAGCGAACAGCGCCAGCGCGGTCATGGCGGCAGAGCCGATGGCGAAGCCCTTGCCGATGGCCGCGGTGGTGTTCCCCACGGCATCGAGCTTGTCGGTGCGCTCGCGCACCTCTTTGGACTGGTGACTCATCTCGGCGATCCCGCCCGCGTTGTCTGCCACTGGGCCGTAGGCATCAACCGCCAGCTGGATGCCGGTGGTGCTGAGCATGCCCAGGGCCGCGATGGCCACGCCGTACAGGCCGGCGACGTACGCGCTGCCCATCACGCCTGCCGCGATCATCAGGATCGGGACCGCGGTGGACTGCATGCCGAGGGCCAGGCCGGCGATGATGTTGGTGGCGGTGCCGGTCTTGGACTGCTCGGCAACGCCGTTCACAGGGCCTTTATCCATTGAGCAGTAGTAGCTGGTGATCATGCCGACGCCGACGCCTGTCACCAGGCCGATCACCGTGGCGCCGCCGACGTGGACCCAGGTGACCACGTGGTCTACGCCGCCGAGGGTGGTGCCCGCCTCAGGCCACAGCTGCTTGGCGATGCCGAAGGTCGCCACGGCCATCACGCCCGCCGCGCCGAACGCGCCCAGGTCGAGGGCGTGCTGGGGGTTGCCGCCCTCTTTGGTGCGCACCACCAGGGTGCCGAGGATCGACGCGATGATGCCGGCCGCGGCGACCACCATGGGCAGCATGATCGGGCCCATGCTGGTGTTGTCCATGACCACGCTGGTGCCCATGCCGAGCACCATGGCCCCCACGATGGCGCCCACGTAGCTCTCGAACAGGTCGGCGCCCATGCCCGCCACGTCGCCCACGTTGTCGCCGACGTTGTCCGCGATGACCGCGGGGTTACGCGGGTCGTCTTCGGGCAGGCCCTCTTCGACCTTGCCCACCAGGTCAGCGCCGACGTCAGCGGCCTTGGTGTAGATGCCGCCACCGACGCGGGCGAACAGCGCGATGGACGAAGCGCCCATGGAGAAGCCGGTGATCACGCTCAGGCTGGTGCCGAGCTGATCTTTGAAGAGCACGGTGGTGAGCAAGATGAACAGGCCGCCGAGGCCGAGCAGGGCCAAGCCGACCACGCTCATGCCCATCACCGCGCCGCCGCTGAACGCGACCTGCAAGGCTTCAGGCAGGCTGTTGCGAGCCGCGGCGGTGGTGCGGACGTTGGCCTTGGTGGCGACCCGCATGCCGAAGTAGCCCGCGAGACCGGAGCACACGGCGCCCAGCACGAAGGCGCCAGCGATGACTGGGCTCTGGCCTTCGCCGGTGTTCGCCACGCCCAGCAGCACAGCCACGATCACCACGAAGATCGCCAGCACCTTGTACTCGCGAGCCAAGAACGCCATCGCGCCCTTGGCAATTTCCGCAGCAATTTCTTGCATTTCCTTGTCGCCAGCGTCTTGCTTGGAGACCCAGGAGGCCTTGATGAAGGCGAAGATGAGAGCCACAACTCCAGCGGCTGGGGCGGCGTAGATCAGGTATTCCATCTGGGAGTCTTCCTTCCAGGAGCCCGGGTGCCGATTCCATCCCGCTTGGCGCTAAACAGAGCGTTAGGTGCCAAATCGGGAGCTACCGCGAAGAGGTAGAAAGTGCGGCGAGGCAGGGGCCTCGTGGCGTCCGGGTCCAACGAGCGGGCTCGCTATAGACCAAAGCCCTGCCGAAGCAAAGGGAACCAGGCCGTTCAACGGAGCTCGCCAGGCAAAATCAGCGGCGCGGGCCATGAATCGCTGAAATGGTCGGGCGTCCCCGCCTCCCGGGCGGGATCGGCAGGCGTCGTCACGGTCAAGATAGCCGGGGATGGGGCCGCGGATCGCTTTCTGGGTGCGCCCGTTAGAGCACCAAACCGCCGCCGACACCCAAAGGCGATCAGCGCGCTGGCCGGATAGATAAACCGAACGCACGGCTGCAGTTCCAGTCGCACTGGACTGACCTGAAGCGTGCTGACCGCTGGGATCCAGCGCGGGATCTAGGGTGGGATCAGGGGGTGGGTCGGGCTCAAGGCAGCGCACGTCAGCGTATCGTACGGAAACAGCACAGCGCGCTCGGCGCTTGGGCGTCGCGGCTGCTCTTGCTGCCGTACGGATCTTATCAGGTACGATCAAGCTGCGAAGGCGAGGCGGGTTGCTTGAGCGAGTCCTGTGTCTGCGCGACGTCGTATCGTTAAGCTCCGTCCGGTGTGAGTCAGAAGCCGCTGTCACAGGAAGTGCAGCAAGCCTGAAGACAGTCAACTTCCGCGACTTAGCAATCAGACTTCTTGGTGGTCAGGCGTCTTGACGAATCGTCAAGTAGCACAAGGCTTCGCGCCTGTGCGCCCCATGTCGGTTCCAGGCGGTCATTTAGACCTTGACAAGTCCACGGGGTGGGCTGAAGTACGGGCAGCGGGGCGCGAGCTTAGACCACTTCGCGCTGTGCGGAGTCAGTGCCGTACGGAAACCTTGCCGCCTGTCAGCGGTCCGGCGCTGTCGGCGTAGGAGGAGGCCCGTCTACGGTCTGGTCAGGCGCTGGCGCGCGCCGATACAGCCACCAGTTTCCGATGTGCTCTTGCAGCTTAATGGTCGGGTCGGCCCTGAACATGACGCTGGGGTCGATGCTGTGCCGCACCAAGAAGGTGTCAAAGAACGCGCCGTGTTCTACCGCACGGAACCACTCGGGGTGCCACTCTAAGAAGTAGGGCAGCTGTGGCGGCGTCTCTAGGGAGTCGAGCCGGTAGCGGATGGGGTACAGATCCCAGCGCACGAAGTGAAAGTACAAGGAGCCACCCTTCTCCGCCTGGATCCAAGCAGGCAAGTGGATGAAGGGGGTGGTGGAGCGGTAGGTGCCGGTGTGGTCAAAGATCAAGTACAGCAGCTTTGGGCGCGCTGGGATCTCGGCTTGAATCGCGTAGAAGTCTTGATTGAGGTGCTCAAAGCGCAACCACTGCACCGCGACCAAATAGCTCTGGCGCCCCGCACCGAGCCACATGGCAGCCGCCAGCACTAGGCTGGCAATAGGCACCCGCGGCAGCGCCGGCAGCAGCGCCAAGGCCAACAGCGCGACGCTGAGCGCCTCGCGCGGGTAGACGAAGAACCAGCCGCCCCAGGTCAGCGGCAGGCTGAGGTAGAGGCCGAGCAACCCAACGCAGATCACGACCAGTACGCCGTGGGCGCGCCGGCGCAGGCGCTTTAAGTCTGAAGCGTTGAGCAGATTGGTTGCTCCTGCGGCGAGCGGCTCAGCGTCAGCGGCGTGAGCTTCAGCATCAGCCTGAGCTTCAGCCTCAGCGTCGCTGCCAGCGTCCGCCGGCTGGTCGTCTAAGGGTGCCGTACCGAACCATTTAGCGCGTACAGCGACGCTCCCTAAACCCAACCCGACGGCTAGGAGCAGCCACTGCAACCCTAGTGACTGCTCGCGCTGCCCGACGCTGGCCGTGAAGCCGCCGAACACGTGCTGTCCAAACTCGCGCAGGCGTTGCCAGTCCCAGGTCAAAATCAGCTCTGCGCCCAGCACGTGGTCGCGCCGCAGCCAAAACGCCGCAAAGAACAGCAGCGAAGGCAGCGTCGCGAGCCAGTAGTGGCGCTGGGCGACCAGCGCCTGGCGCAGCCTCGCTAAGCGCCGCGGGCCGCGGCCTTGCGCCTCGTGGTCACCGATTGGGTAGGTGCCCGGCCTCACTAGGCCCAGCGCGACCACGCTCACCAGCGCGAACGGATAGCGGTAGACGTGGGTGAACAGCGTGAGCAGGAGCAGCCCGGCCAGCAGCAAGCCGCGCCGGCGCTGTTGCCGTGCAGAACCGCCTTCAAGCAGCATGAGCGCGGCGCCCAGCGAAGCCGCGAAGCAACCCAGCGCGCCCACGTGGCTGATGAAGCCCCAGTGGGTGAGGGTGTTGTAGACCAGCCCCAGGCCCAGCACGCCGAGCAGCGGCTGCTTGCCGAGGCCGCGAAACAGCAGGCCCAGGCCGAGGGGGAGCGCGCTGAGCATCACCGCGCAGGCGGCCTTGACCGCGACGTGGATGGGCAAGACCAGGGCGAACAGCGCGCCCAGCGCGTAGAACGACATGTACGGCGCGCTCAGCGCGTCGACGCTGAACTGCTGCTTGAAGCCGTAGCTCGCGTCGAAGTAGTGCCTTAAAATAGAAGTATTTGCCGCGTGGAATGGCAAGTCGGTGAGGGGTGGGTAGCGCACCAGGAACAGCGGGTACACCACCACGTAGATCCACAGGGCTAGGGCTAAGAGCCAGGCTAGCGGCTCGACGCGCTTGGATGACAGCAGCGCGGCCAGGCGCCGCCGCCGACCCTCGCGAGTCGTGTCTGCGCTCGCCAGCTTAGTAGCCACTTGGTAGCTCGACGCTGTGGCCTACTGGCGGCAGGGGGATGTTGTGAAAGCGCCCTTCAGCGCCGCCGGCGGTTGGTCGCCGCCAGGTCATAAAGTGGTAGTTTCCGCGTTGAACTGGGCGCTGCAGGTTGACCTCGATCTTGGTCGGCACGCCTTGCTGATCCACGCCGCGCACGATGATCAACATGCCCGTCAGCTGCAGGCCCTCGCCCACCTGCATCGGGTACTGGTGGCCGCGGTAGGTGCCGTCGAACGGATCGGAGTAGAACCCGTGTGGTGCCTCGAGGATCAGCTGCTGGGTGGCGGAGTGGGTCAGCTTGACCGGACCGCGGCCGGCGTGGAGCATGCGGATGTGGTGTGGCACCCGCTGACCACGGGTCGCGCGCAGCCCGAGGCTGCTGGCGACGTAGAAGTACGATGGCCCGCCGATCAGCACCAGGTGTTCTTTGTCGTCAGGGTGCTTCCACATCAAGTCTTGACCGACTCGATCGAGCTCGTGGCCGAAGCGGTACATGATCAGGCTGCGCTGGGGGAAGGTCATGGGCGCGACCACCAGGTGCATGAGCAGCAGCGCGCCGATGAGCAGCGTCTTGGCCATGGACGGCCGCCCCGCGGGGCGCTCAATATAGTGCCGCACGGCGATGCAAATCACCGCGAGCCCGCCCAGCCCCGTGAAGAACAGCATGCGATCTTGAGGCAGCGCCGCGCAGGCAGGCAGCGTAGACAGCAGCATGCCGACTAGCCAAAAACGGCTACTAGGCGCGCGCAGGCTCTCGCGGATCCAATACAAGAACGCGATGATCAACCCGCTGATCAGCGCGGCCAGCGCGTACTGGGTGGGCGCCTCTAGGCGCCACCAGGCCTCGG
The DNA here is from genome assembly GCA_964551615.1 of uncultured Polyangiaceae bacterium. Taxonomy (GTDB): domain Bacteria; phylum Myxococcota_A; class Polyangia; order Polyangiales; family Polyangiaceae; genus JAHBVY01. The sequence continues at coordinate 25,430 of CAZKDY010000035.1, read as the reverse complement.
AGTCGATGCCGAACAACTGCGCTGCGATCAGCGCGGGCAGCCTCCACAGCGCCTGTAGGCTAAAGCGCCCAGCGTCGGCGATGGGATCCAGGTGGAAATCTGTGCCATAGGTGCCGTGGCCGAGCTTACGGTAGAAGTAGAGCCAGACCGCCGTGACCAGCAGGCTCGGCAGCATGACCAAGCCGCGGGTCAGCCAGCGGCGCAGCGCTCTAGACTCGGAGCGCGTCGCGCCACGGTCCATGAACAGCGCGTGGGCCGCCACGTAGCCGACAGCGCCCACCGCGAGCTCGCCACAGCCGAGGCCAACCCCGAGCATGAGCGGCGCCATGATCGCGGCCAGGCCCCGCCGCAGCTTGGAGGTTTCGGCGCTGCTCCGCCATACGTCGTGGGCCACGACGGACAACACGCCGAACAGGGTGGCGAGGATCGCGTTACGGTTGGCGAGCCAGCCCACCGGGTGGGCGTGGGCGTCGTCGATGGCGTAAAAGAAGGTTGCTAGCGCTGCCATCCAGGGCAGTGGCAGCAAGCGCTTGAACAGCTGCGCTGCCGCGAGGATTAGCACACCGTACCACAGCAAGCTCTGGCAGTGGGCGAGCCAAGGGCTGTTTGGGAAGTAGTGGTAGTCGACCCAGTGGGTGAACGAGGTGAGCGGCCGCCAGAAGCTCACCTTGTAGTCGGGCAGCGTGAACCACGGGACGGTGCCAAAGTCCTTGAGGCCGTAGGTCGCGCCGACGTTGCCGTCGATGTAGTTGAACAGGTTCATGCGGTAGGGCGGCTGCACGCCCCCGCCGCGGATCGCGCTAAAATGGTAGTGATCCTCGGTTTGGCGACCCGTGAACACGCTCGCCGCGCTGAGCAACACGCCGAGCAGCGCCGCCCACCTCGCGTAGCGCAGCTGGCCCAGCCAGCTCATCAGCGCGGAAACAGCGAGCAGCGCCCTGGGCTGCGCTGGCATCCCGGGCTGCGCTGATATCTCAGTGTCCTGACCAGTCATCGTGCTCGCTCACCCGCGTCGCCCGTTGCGCGGGCCAGGCTACCCACGCAGTCCGGTGCGTTGCCACAGCCGCACGAGATCGAGAGGCACCGCGTCGAAAGGCGGTATGGCAGCGGCCGTTTCATCGGCCCAGGTGCCCAACCACACCCAGCCCGCGTCGCTCAACTTGTAGGCTTCAACCCGCCCCTCGCTGGGCTCTACCAGCCACAGCTGGGCAACCCCGTGCGCCGCGTACGCCGGCACCTTGACCAGGCGGTCGCGCTGACGGATGGAGGGCGACGCCACCTCGGCGACCCAGTCGGGGGCTACCGTAAAGAAGGCGCCCACTCTAGCCTCCGCCGGGAGGCGCTCTGCCCGCCAGGCTGCGAGATCGGGGACCAGCACGTCGTCACCGAGGTGCAGCTCGGGTTCAACCGCAAGGAACCAGCCGCCGGGGCCGCCGTGTCCGCGGTCGAACGGGCCGCCCAGATCGACGCCCAGGCCCGTAGCCACCAACGTGTGCGGACCGGCGGGCCGCGGCTGGGTGTAGAGCTGTCCCGCTACGATCTCACCCGTGACGTTCTCTGGGAGCGCGCAGATGTCGTCGTAAGTGGCGCGACGTGCAGCGGTTGAACTCATGCCTTGATGCTACCCGTAGACCGCGGGTCGAGCCGCGCTTGGTTGATGCTGGCGCTGCGCAGTGCTTTGCGCGTCGCGCACTGGTCACACCACTGCGCGTGTACTTGGGTTCGCATACCGCGCGCTACCACCTGAGCCAACTACTCGAAACTGCTCACGGACGCGAGCCGCCACGCCAGGCCGAGTGCTTGGCACGTGGTTCGCTTCGAGTTCGCCGAGGATCAGCCACCGAGCTTGGTGGCCACTCACCCGGAGGTCTCACTTGGAGGGTCAACTCAGGGCGACGCGCGCTAGCGCGAAGTGTCCCGCGCCAGGCTGCGCCGAGCTTACGGCGCCTAGAGCAGCGAGCCGTGCTCCTGCGTCAGCCGTGAGCCGAACCTCAGCCCGGCTCGGGGCGCGCTGGGTGGCGCTGCGTAGCCTGCTGGTGGGCAGCTTCGCGACGCTGTTCGACCTCGGGGCGCTGTCGCTCTTGGTCTACGGCCTGGGCGTCGACCCACGGCTCGCCAGCTTGCCAGCGTTGACGCTGGGTATCGTGCTTCAGTTCGTCGGAAACAAGCTGTTCGCCTTTCAAGATCGCCGGCCGAACTGGGGCAAGCAGGGTTTACAGTTCCTCGCGGTCGAGGCGCTAGGGGTGTGCTGCAACCTCGGCCTATTTCACCTGGCGGTCAGCTTGACGGCGTTGCCCATCATCGCGCTGCGCATGGCCGTCACCAGCGCGGTCTATTTCGGGATCTGCCTGCCGCTGTGGGGCAAGATCTTCCGCGGCCCCGCCGACCTCAAACCACAGCGCTTAGCCTAATGCGCACCCCCGGAGGCGCACCAGTCAACGAGCTGCGCCTGTGGAGGCGCTACGATGCGCTCGCCGGGGCGCACACGATTCACAACGTTTCCGCGGAGTATCCGTTTGGAGGGCAGCTATGAGCGTCATCGCGAATATCCTGGTTGGACTGTGCAGCACCTGGACCGTGGCGGGCCTCGCCGCCACCCACCACGTCACTCGTCGCCGTGCGGCGCCAACGTTGCCATCAAACTTGTCGCCTGCCAGCGACGCCCCGCTGCCCGCGATCAGCGTGCTCAAGCCGCTGTGCGGAGCCGACGCGGGCCTTGAGCGCAACCTAGAGACCTTCTTTACTCAAGATCACCACGCCTTTGAGCTGGTGTTCGGCGTAGAAGATCCAGCGGATCCCGCGCTCGAGGTCGTGCGCGCGCTCTCCGAGCGCTACCCCGCGGTTAAAGTCGTGGTGGTGGTGCACGGGCAGCCCAGCCCGCGAGCAGCACACGATCGACCGCAGAGCACGGAACACAGCAGCGAGCAAAGCACAGCAGCGTCGCGCTCAGGCTTCAACCCCAAGGTGCGCAACCTGCGCGGGATGCTACCTCACGCGAGCCACGAGCTGGTGTTGATCAGCGACTCCAACGTGCGCGCGCCAGCCCACTACGTCAGCGAGTTGGCCGCGACCTACGCCGCAGATCCAGCCCTAGGCATCATCACCAATCTCTTCGCGGGGGTGGGGGAGAACACCCTCGGCGCCGCCCTCGAGAACGTGCAACTCAACGGCTTTTGCGCGGCTGGCAGCGCGCTGCCCACGCTGCTCGGTGATCCGCTGGTGATCGGCAAGAGCATGTTGATGCCGCGCTCGCTGCTAGAGCGCCTGGGCGGCCTCGAGCGGGTGAAGGACGTGCTGGCCGAAGACTACGTGCTGGGTAAGACGTTTCAGCACGCCGGTTACCGCGTGGCAATAGCCCCCAGCGTGCTCAGCAACGTGACCAGCGACATGAGCCTGAAGGCCTTCCACGATCGCCACCTGCGCTGGGGCATGCTGCGCTGGCGGCTGCGACCACCAGCCTACTTGCTTGAGATCTTGGCGTCGCCGCTGTGGCTCTTGCCGCTGGCGTGCTGGGCCTATGGCCTGCTGCCAGCGCTGGTCTGGTGCCTGAGCGTCACGCTGCTGCGCGACGTCGGCGGCTGGCTCTTGCTGCGCGGTCGCAGCCGCTTGTGGGTGCCGGTGCTGCTCGGGCCGCTGCGCGAGGTGATCATCGCCGCCACGTGGGCGCGCGCGCTGTTCAAGCGCCACATCCAGTGGCGCAACAACCGAGTGCGCTTGGGTGCGGGTACCCTGCTGTTTGAAGCGCGCGGTCGCCCGACGCCGCGCCCGTGTATTTTGCTGCGCTGGGCGCGCTAGCGCGACGCTGCGCACGCCGCTGCAGCGCCTGGCCCTCCACCCCCTGGCCCGCCACTCCCTGGTGACGATTTCGGAGCCGACCCTACGTAGGTTCGATCTTGCAAATACCATGCGGAAGCGTGTGTTGCGGCTGGCCAGCCGGCCATCGGCGAAGGGCTAGCTCAGACGCTCGCGCTTCGGCGCGCGCCGGCGGTCGCCGCTGCTGCTTGAAGGCCGGTGACGGTGAATTTACGTCACCCTAGGCCACAACCCACGACAAACCGGGCTCATCAAGACGCGAGCAAACAACCAGCCGTGGCGACTTTCATTGTCGCCGCGCTCTGTCATACTGGTGTGCTCGATGGGAGGTTGATGTGGGTAATGCGCTGCGACGGTTTTCGGCTGTAACTCTGGTCTCCATTGGCGTCTGCGCCTATGGCTGCGGCGGGGACGCCGAGGTCGCTGGGGACAACAAGGCTCCGTTTGGAGGTAACGGCGGGACAGCCGCGACCGGCGGCAGCGCTGGTGGTTCCCTGGGCGGCAGCTCACTGGGCGGCGGCCTGAACGTCGACGCGGGCGGGGCTGGCGGGCAGTCCAACGACTGCCCCGGCGGCTGCCCCGAAGGACAGTTTTGCTCCGGTGGCGTGTGCGTGACCCAGACGCAGTGCGCGGCCAACGACGACTGCCAGAACGACGCTCGCTGCGAGCCATCGGTCGGTTGTGTACCCTGGGGAACTGGCGAGAGCGACGCTAACTGTCAAGTCGCAATTCCGCCGGGTAACTTCGCGCCCAGCATCAAGTGTGAGTTCTCGGCGCCGCCCGCCGCTGACCCGTTCCCCAGCCATGTCGACGTGCAGGCGACGCCGATGGTCGTCAACTTCAACTCGCAGAGCGGCGGCACGCCCAGCATCATCGCGCCGTTTACCTACATCATTCCATCCGGATACGCAGAGGGCGAAGGCATCTTGAGGGTGCTGAACGGCAAAGACTGCACGCTTGAAGCCAACCTGGGCCGAGGGCACGGTGGCTACGCTGGCAGCATCGTCAGCTCAGCGCCCGTCGCCGTGGCCGACCTGGATGGTGACTTGGTGGCTGAGGTGGTCGCGCGCGGCGCCGACGGCCACTGGGTCGCCTTCACGCGCAAAGCGGGCACCTGGTCTACGTTGTGGACCTCGGCTGACGCGATCTCTTCAGCGTGTACTGGCTCTGGTGCCGGGTCGCGCTGCAGCCGTGGCTGGGCTGGGCCGTCGATCCACGATCTAGACGACGCTGGATCACCTGAGGTGATCGTCGAGGGCTCAGTGCTCGACGGCTTGACGGGGGCGACGCTCAGCAGCGGGGCGCCTGGCTACGTCAGCTTCAACAGCGGGCTCAACCCAGTGCTCGCCAACCTGGACGACGACCCCAACGTCGAGCTGACCAACGGCGCCCGAGTCTGGGAGTGGGTCGGCGGCGCCTGGGTGCAAGAGCCGGGCTTCAACGCCGGCGAGCCGGGCTTTGTGGCGGTGGCCGACTTTGGAGCCTATGGGGCTTCATTGACCGCCACCAACCCAGAGCTCGCGGTGGTGCGCACGGGCAGCGTGACCTTGTACGCCATGGACGGCACGGTCATCTTCGGGCCGCTCGGTGTTCCAGGTGGGGGTGGCGGAGCGCCGACCATCGCGGACTACGACGGCGATGGGTTGCCAGAGGTAGGCGTCGCTGGGCAGGCGTTCTTGACTGTGTTCGACATCGACTGTTCGACCTCGCCGCGTCCCGGAGGTACCTGTTCCGCGGGGAATGCATGCGACGACAGCACGGGCGCGCCTGGGCCCTGCCCCGGGGGGATTTTGTGGTCGCGCAGGACTCAAGACAACTCCAGCAACATCACCGGTTCATCGGTGTTCGACTTTGAAGCCGACGGCGTCGCCGAGGTGGTCTACGCGGACGAGTGCTTCGTGCGCGTGTACGAGGGCACCAGCGGCGCGGTGCGCTTCAGCCAATACCGCAGCTCTTGCACCTGGTACGAGAACCCTGTGGTCGCAGACACCGACGGTGATTTTCGCGCGGATCTAGTGACGCCGTCCAACCTGGCTTGCTCGGACGGCGTCAGCGGGATCGCCTGTACGATGCTCGAAGGCGGGGTCGACTCGCAGTTCCCTGGGCTGCGTTGCCTAGAGAACTCAGACTGCGCTTCTGGCGTGTGTGACACGGGGCTGTGCCGCTGCACCGCGACACAGGACTGCTGCGGCGCCGGGACCGACGCCGCTTGCCTGGAGGAGGGCTACTCGTGCGTCGCGCCTCCGGCGGGCACCGCTGGGACTGGCGACACCTGCCGCGCATCGCATCCGCGCGGAGTTAGCGGGATCCGCGTCTACCACGACGCGAACGATCGCTGGGTGCGCTCACGCACCATCTGGAGTCAGCACGCCTACGCCGTCACTCACATCAATGAGGACGGCAGCGTGCCCAGCACCAGCGCCTGGCAGGCGAACTGGCTCAACCCAGATCTAAACAACTTTCGGCAGAACGTGCCTGGGATCGCCAACGGTTCGGCCACGCCAGATCTGACGGCAGGTGCCTCGGCGTTCAGCTGTGGGCCAGGCGGCGCCGCGTTGCGCGCGCCCATCTGTAACCGCGGGGCCGAGCCCATCGGCGCAGGCATCAGCGTCGGGTTCTATGCTGACAGCACCAAGGTGTGCAGCGGGGTGACCAGCAAGGCGCTGAACCCAGGGGAGTGCGAGGTCGTGACCTGCACTTGGGCTGGGGCACCCACGGCGGAGGAGGTGGACGTGAGCGTGGTCGCTGACGACGACTCACAGCGCAACGAGTGCCGTGAAGCGAACAACACCGGGATCATCCCCCGAGTGCGCTGCGAGCCGCCGAGCTGACGCGACGCATTCCGTGAGACTGGGGCTTGGCGGAGGCGGCGCTGCTAAGGCGTTGAGCGCCCAGCAGCGCTCGCGGCGCTGAGTGCAGGCGCGACGTTTGCTGATCGTGTGGGGGGCGAGTAATTTCGCCTCCCATGAAGATTGAGACGGCGACCATCGCGCGGCTGCGTGACACGTTGATTCAGAGCGGGCAGCGGCAGGGCGCTGTGATTTCTACCGCGGACGAGATCCTCACGCGTCAGGGCTTGCTCAGCGGCGATGAAAACGCCGCGGTCGCGCGCGTCGCCCCCATGGCAGAGACCATGTTCTTGGTGATGGCGGCGGACGGCAAAATTTCCGAAGGCGAAATGGACGCGATCCGCGGCGCCGTCCGCGACCTCACCGATGGCCTGTTGCAAGAAGGCACGATCAAGGTGCTGCTAGAGAACTTTCAGCGCAGCCTCGACGCAGAGGGTCGCGCGAGCCGTCTCGCCGCCGTCGCGAGCAGCATCAAGCACTCGAGCGAGGACGCGGAGGGCGCGTTCGCGCTGGCCGCCGCGGTGGCTATGGCAGACCACGAGGTCGCGTACGCAGAGAACCAGCTGCTCATCGAGCTGAGCCAGCTGCTGGGGATCGGTAGCCAGCGCGCCCACGTCATCCTGGATCAGCTGGACGAAGAGCGCAGCTCAGAGCCGCCGCCAGACACTGAGCGTAACCCGAGCCGATCAGGCGACTGAGTGCGCCGAGCGGCGCTCAGCCTCCGGAGCCTGCCGCGCGCGCCACGCGCTGATCCCGACCCAGCTCAGCGCGACCGCCAGCAGGCCGGTTAGGCCAAAGGGCAGATCGGACAGCACGCGCAGGGCGGTCCAAAAGCTGCCGCCGCAGAAGAACAACAGCATCAGCAGCGCCACCACGCGCACTAGGTAGGTGATGACTAGCGCTGGCAGCAGCGCGCGCTTGCTGCTGGAGTCCAGGCGCCCCAGGAACGCCAAGATCACCAACATCTCCGCGAGGATATACTTCCAGCTGAGGGCGCTGGTGACCACCCAGAGCGGCACGTTGGGGTCGTTGAACGCCCCCGCCGCCAAGTCCATGCCGCCGAAGTCGAGGTCGCCTTGAATCCCCATGCGCTGTACAAACAACAGGCCGAAGACGAAGCACGTGGCCAGCACCAAGTCGTAGAAGCCCGGCGCGTGGCGCCGAACCTCATGTTTTGTCCCGAGCGGCTCTGAGTCTCGCGCCTCGTCTCGTCGCGCCCTCCAGCCGTCGCCTGCGGCTTCGGCGAGCACCAAGGTGGAGACCAGCCCTATCCACTCACGGTCTCTCGAGACCCACGCGAAGCCCGCGAGGCCTGCCAACGTCGCGAGCCGCGGGCGGCCGAGGAGCGCGAGCGCGACGGCGATCAACGGGAACACGACGACGCAGCCTCGGCCGATCTGATGGGGTACGAAGCGCCGCAAAATCAGGCACGAGGCCACCAAGCCCAAGCCCAGCCACAGCCACTTGGCGCGGGTGCCCTCTCTCGCCATTCGATCGCTCCGCGCGGAAAAACCATAGAAGGCGATCATCACCAGGGCCGAGGCCAGAGGCCAGGCGTTGCCTTGAGTGAGCCACACCGGAAAGTGATTGCCTTCGCGTGTCCCCGCGGGGATCAGCAGCAGCACAGCGACTAGCGCGAACCCCAGGCGTGGCCAGGGCAGCGCGCTCAGGTTGGCTCGCAGTCGCAGCCAGCCATCGGAGCGCCTGAGCGGACTACCGATGGGGCCGAGGAAACCGAACACGATGCCGACGACGACCACCGCGACAAACGCCTCTGGCTGGGTGTTGGCTGGGTAGCTGGCGACCAGCATACCGGGCAGCAGCGCGGGGACCAACCAGCGCACTTGTTCCGCTCGCTGGGCGGCACGAAGGGGCCGCACCAGCGTGAACAGCGCGAGCAGGTTGCACGCAACGAACAGCACCGCCCTGGTGATGTTCGGCCCGTGGCCTGGCAAGCGCTCGACGTGGTAGACCAGCCAGGTCGCCGAGCAGAGCGTGACGATGACTGGCAAGAGCGGCTTTAGGATGTGATGCCCCGCGGCAATAAGGGCGATCCCGAGGGAGGCTAGGCAAGCCAGCCCGAGCAGCCACATGGAACTCGGGGAGGACAGCCCGCTGGCCGCGCTGAGCTCACGGTCTACCAGGGTCGCGACGCGGCGGGCGGCGTTGACCCGCTCACGCTGTCCAGTTCGCCGCTCACAGCGCTTGAGGTCCGGCAGTGCTTTGGCGACGACCGCGTCGCCGAGGCGCGCCTGACCGTAGGCGTAGGTGCGTCGAGCGTCCTCGCAAGCCAGCTCCGCTCGCCGACGGTCGCTCACGTCCAGCCAGCTGGTCAGCACCAGCCCGCGGCTCTCCCGCGGCGCGGCCACCCCGAGCAAAGCCGCGAAGGTGTTGGCCAAATCGACCTGATCTAAGCCTTGGGCTGGGTGGACGTCCTTGGCGATGCCGGGGCCGTAGGCGTAGATGGGTGAGCGCCGCTGCACAGGGACGTCGGCGCCGTGGGTGCCTGAGTCTGCTGCTCCATGGTCGCTGGTCACGATCACCGTCCAGTCGCTGGGCGCCTCGCCCAACAGGTCCGAGAGCAAGCCGTCGAAGCGCTGGATGTGGGCGTGGTACTTCTTTGAGTGGATCCCGTAGGCGTGGCCTTGGTGGTCGGGCGTGACGAAGTGCGCCACCAGCAGGTCCGGGCGCTTGGCTAGCAGCTCTCGCGTGTCGCGGAAGGTCTGCGCGTTGAAGTCGTGATCGATCGCCACCCCCTTGGGGTCTGGGCGGGTCACGCTGAACGCCGCGCCGTACATCTTGATCCACGCCGGATCGCCCACGAGCATCAGCGTCAGTCCGCTGCGCCGCGCGTTCGCTAACCATGAGTTGAATGGTGGCGGGGTCGGCGTCAGGTTGTTCACCACCTGCTCAAGTTGCCCCCGCTGGCCGGTGCCGTAGCTCAGGACCGCGCTGGTGGTCATGGAGACGCGCCCCGACCAGATTTCCGCACTGGAATGACGACGCATCGCGTCGCTGAAGCGAGGCATCAGCTTGGGATCGGTCGCGACGTCGTAGCGCAGGCCGTCTACGACCACGAACAGCACTCGGTCTGCGAGGCGCTCCGCCGGCGGCGCCACGTACGCGGTCTCAGGTGGGGTCTCGGGTCGCAGCACCACGCTGAAGAGCCCGTAGGTCACGCCCGCCACTAGTGAGCAGCAGAGCAAGAGGATAAGCAGCGGACGAAACACGTGTGACCCGGATGGGTGCTCAGCTTACGAGGCGAGGAGGGAGTTGAAAGGCGTACACCCAGAGGGTGTGCGGGCGACTGCCGTGGAGACGCAGGACGCTGGCGCTGGCATTGGCCCTTTCAACGCATTTGGTCAAGGGCTTCGCAGCACAACTCCGCGGGGGTCTTTGCCGTTGGGAAACCGCGCGGCTCGGTTCGGCTCAGCCCGCCAGGACACCAATGTCATCCAGACCCAGCGACGCGACCTGGATGGCAGCCGACCCAAGCCGGCAAACGCTTGAAATTAGGCACCAATTTGGGACGAGTCGGCAGCTCGGCGTGTCTGGCGTGCGCCTTGCACAAGCGAGCGAACCTGCCTGCTTGGCTGGCTTCCTTAATGCGCAGGCGCTTCCGGGGCGCCTGCGCGTTGCTTTCTCGGTGTCGCTCTGAATGGACGCTAAACGGTTGGGACTCTGAACGGTTGGGATCCTCTTGTGATGGGGCATACAGCGAATGAACATCCCGCGGCTGATTTGAGCCGAGCAGCTCACGCGCAGCTCACCGCTCGACGCCTGACCGCGACGCGCTCCAGGTTGTGGAGCGTCGCGCGTTGGCTGGGATGCATCGCCTTGCTTGGGCAGTTTCACTGCGGGGCGAGCGATGACGACAGCGGCGGCGGAGGCGGGAACATGCCGGGGGTCGCTGGATCGGGCGCTGGCAGCTCTGTCGGTGGCGGGAGTTCGAGCGGCGGCAGCGGGGGCTCGGGCGGGGGTCAGCAGCCACCGCCGCCAGAGGCGGAGGTCGAGAGCAGCTTTCGTGCGCCGGTCGCCACCGGACGCTACGTCTGGGCCGCCAACCCAGACAGTGGACGCGTCGCGCTGATTGACGCGCTGAGCTTTGAGGTCCAAGTGGTCGAGGCGGGCTTTCAGCCGACGTTCATCGCCGCGGTCTCCAAGCCCGGAGACTCCCAAGACGTGGCCGTCGTGCTGAACACCGGCAGCGCAGACGCTACCCTGCTCAGCGTGAGCAACGGGGACGTCGAGGCCCACAGCGCCAAGGTGCATCAGGGCGCAAACGCCTGGGCGCTCAGCCCGAGCGGACGCTGGGCGGTGGCCTGGACAGACTACCGTGAGGTAACGAAGCCGGACCCAACCGACGGCTTTCAAGACCTCACGGTGCTCGATCTATCAGCGGTCCCGCTGAGCGCCACCCGGCTCTCGATCGGCTTTCGCCCCACCCGGCTGTTCTTCAACGCGGCGGAGGACGGGCTATTTGTCGTGACTGAGCCCGGAATTTCTACGGTGGAGTTGGGGCAAGATCCCCGTGTAGGTCTGCTGCTTGAGCTGGATCAAGACGTGTTCGACTCGCCGACTGGGCGCGACGTGACGGTCACCCCAGATGGCGCTCACGCCCTAGTGCGCAGGCAGGGCAGCGATCAGGTGGAGATCGTTACGCTAGCCAGCGGTGAGCGCTTCAGCCTGCAGTTTACTGGTCCGGTGACTGACCTGGATCTGACTCGCGACGGTGCGCGCGCGGTGGCGGTGGTGCGCAGCCGGTCAGAGGTCGCGTTGTTTGACGTTCCGGGTATCCTTACGGAGCCAACGGCGTTTCAAGCGGTGACCATCACCGGGGAGACGGTCGGCAGCGTGTCGTTGCCGAGTGATCCGCGGCGCGCGCTGCTGTACTCCAACGCCTTGGCGAGTGATCGAGTGACGGTGCTCAACCTCGAGCCAGGGCCAGACTTCTTGAGCTTCCGCAGCGTCGCCCTCAAGGCGCCGGTGCTGGCGGTGTTCCCCACCGACGACGCGTCCTACGCCCTCAGCCTGATGACGCCGCCTGCGGGCAGCACAAAGGCCGGAGCGTTCGGCGTGATCCCCGTGGATGTCGCGCTGGCACCCAAGGTGGTCGGGACGGACGCCCCGCCGAATCAGATCGCGGTCGCCCCTGACGGTACCCGCGCGGTCGTGACCGTGCGTGACGATGCCCAGGGCGTGTTTGGCGTGTATCTCGCGCGCATGCCCTCGTTGCAGGTGGACTACCAGCCGTTGGCCAGCCCGCCGCTCGCGGTGGGCATCGTGGCCGCGGCTGATCGAGCGTTTATTTCGCAAAGCCATCCCGAAGGTCGCATCACCTTCGTGAATTTCGCGGATGGCAGCGCGCGCACGCTGACTGGGTTTGAGCTTGGTGCAAAGGTGGTTGACTGATGTCGTTGAGAGACGCCGAGAGGCCTAATAACGCTCCTGGTATGGCCAGGGTCGGGGGTGGACTGGGTGCGCTGGCCGCCCTGTTCGTCGTGCTCGGCGCGGCGGGCAGCGCTGGGTGCGAGTCGCTGGTGTGCGAGATCCCCGGCTGCGGCGACCGCGAGGCCAAATGGGACAAGAACCTCGAGCCAGCGGACTACCCCGTCGCGAGTGTGGGGCTTAAGGGCTCCGTCGCGGTGTATGATCGCCCGTTGGATCGGATGCTGATGCTCACCTCAGGCAGCAACCTGGAGGTGGGCATGACCTCGATTCCGGTAGGAAAGAACATGGCCGCGCTGGCTCCATCGGTCGCGCGGGATCGCTTGTATGTCCTCTCGCGCGGCGTCCAGCCCCGCAAGAACCCATCAGATGAGCTGCCGAGCTTGACGGTGATCGACGGCGACGGCACCCCAGAGCGCGTCGCGCGCTATGAGCTGACCGATCCACTGAGCGGGATCGCGGTCGATCCGCTCGGCGAGTGGGTGGTGGTGTACGACGCCGGCGGGGTCGTCGTGAACCCCAACGAGCTGATCCTGATCAAGGTGGACGAGCCTGGCCGGGAGCCTATCACCAAGACGATTCGCAGCTTTGGCGCGCGGCCTCAACGCCTCACCTTCACCTCTGAGTTGAAGTTGCCCAACGGCCCTGCGAGGCGGCTGTTGGTGGTCGAGACGGAGCAAGACGTCACGCTCATCGACCTGCTCAACCCGCAGCGTGATGAGGTCACGGTCATCTTGCCCAAGACGCCGAGCGGTGTCTCGAGCCGGCCAGGGCAGATCGCGTTTCACGACGGCGACCCGGACGACGTCAACGACGCTCGGATCGCGGTTCGACTGGTTGGTGAGAGCGACGTGGTGATCCTCGATCTTGGTCCCACCGCCGAAGCGGGCAAGGACTTCAAGCCGACTGTCAACGTCGCGGACGTGGGGGGCGTCCCCAGCTCGATCGACTTCGTTGAGACAGATGGTGGGCTGCGCCTCGCGGCGCTGGTGCCCAGTAAGCGCGCTGCGTCGTTGGTGAACCCCGCGACCACCGTGGTCGAGAGCGTGAACTTACCGGGCGGATACAGCCAGCTCGCGCGGGTGACGGACTCTGTCGCGCAGAAGCCGGACTTCGGCGACGTCGCCTTGCTGTGGGGCGGCTCGCAGTCCGACGGCATCGCGTTCTGGTCGCTGGGGCGCACGACCGGCAAGCCGTATCGCAGCGTGGACGCCTATGAGATCGGCATCAACGTGACCGCGGTGCAGAACGTGCCGGGGCATGAGTTCGGGCAGCGTAAGATCTTGGTCGGTGAAGGCGCCAGCGAGTTCTACGTCCTCGACTTGGACGCCCGCACTAGCTTTCCCATGCTGACCAATCAGGGCGGCTTCGAGCTGAGCGTATCACCTGACGGCGGGCGCGCCTGGGCGCTGCGCCGGGGCACGCCCGAGTTCGCTCAGATCAACTTGTCGTCACTGCACCCAACTTCGCTCGAGATCGAGCGCGACGTGACCGCCGTCTACGACATCGAGCGGCGCGACGGCGGCCGCGCGGTGATCGCCCTGCACTCACTAGGGAACCTCGGGGTAACAGTGCTTGACGCGCTGGATCCAGACAGCGCAGAGACCCGCTTCTACCCCGCGCTGCTCCTGGGAGACTTGTGATGATCCAACGTCGCTCAACATCCGCTCCGTCTGCCAGCCGCCGCCTTCGTCGTGGCCTGGTGCTCGCCGCGAGTTGCCTGGCCGTGACCGGCTTGGTCGCGAGCTATACAAGCGTCGCTTCCGCACAGAATCTGGGAGCTCACCAAGAGCACACTCAGCTGAGCCTCGGGGTGCGCACCAGCCTGGTGGGCGCAGACGGCTACGACCCGTACGCGGAGAACGACGTGCTGACCCAAGGCAGCCTAGGCCTCTCTCACACGGTGTTTTCCCATGGCGATTGGTCTGTCGCCGGCGCCGCAGGCTTCGACTTCGGGGGCAGCTCGTCGACGGTGCGCGGCGCCGACAGCGAACTCGACATGTATCGCTTCAGCTTGGCTCCTGAGCTGCGCTTTCACGTGATCCCGCGCCTCTACTTGTTGGGTCGCCTCGGCCCCACGTTGAGCCGCGACCGCGTGAAGATCTCAGATGCCGCGACCGCCACGGATCTGTCCAGCGCCGGCTGGACGGTTGGCTTCGACAGCGCGCTGGGCGTGGCCTTCGAAGCGCTAGGTAAGCCGAGCGGGAGCCACCGCGGCGCCCGCGGCTGGGTCCAACTCGAGTTCGGCTACGGCTGGTCCGCGCCACGCGAGGTGACCCTCGAAGCCCGGGGCGATGACGCCGAGCGGGCGCCGCAGCGCGTGGCGGCGGTCGAGATGCCGGATCTGGCGTTGCGCGGCCCGGCGGTCAAGCTGTCGGTCGCGATGAGCTTCTAGGGCGCCGTGCGCTGCAGCTCGCGCGCTTCAGCGCGCAGGTCGCCCTGGCGCCAGCGGCACGTGGATGCGCACCACCTGTGGCTTGCCGGCCACCGGCTCAACCTCAACTGCTAGGCCGCGCTTTGGGTACTCCCAGACGCCGGCGTCGGGGCCTGGGTTATTGCCGAGCGGAAGTAGTCTCTGGTCAGGGGGGCCGAGCAGGTTGAGCAGCGCCGCGGCGCTCATGCCGATCTGCACCTGGCCGATCGACTGCCGAAACAAGCCAAAGCGGCCCTTGGCTGCGCCATCAGCGAGCAGTGACGCGTCTCCAGCTTGGTGAGCCACCATGCGCTGCACGCGGCCCGACGAGAGCTCCAACTCTAGCCCGCGCTGCCAGTAGACGCAGACTCCATCAGCGCCGGGCGCGGCTTCACAAGGCCCTAGCAATCGCGTCAAGGTCGCGCGCGTGTCGCCTAGGTGGATCGCCAGGGCGCTCGGGGCTGCGCGCACCGCCGCGCCGGGGCTGGGCGCGAACACAGAGCCTACAGCGCTGGCTGCGGGCGCGGTCGAGGAGCCAGCGATAGCTGCTGAGGTGCTGCCGCGCGGAGTCGATGGTTGACTAAGTGTAGTGGGCGCCTCGCGGCAGCCCACCAGCCACGCCGCGGCGAGGCAGCTCAGCCTGGCAAACCTCGTGAGCCTACAGGACAACAAATCCTGCTCAGCCTTCGACCAAGATAAATGTCCCGTGCCCCATACCATAGCCCTGGACGGTGCCCCACTCGGGGACGAAGGTTGGTTCCGTCCAGTCGAAGACGCGCTTGGCGTCGGTGGGTGAGAGGTTCACGCAACCCGCCGATTTGATCTCACCGAAGTCTTCATGCCAGTACGCCGCGTGGATCGCGTACGGCCGCTTGAAGTACTGGGTCCAGGGCACGTCGGCGACCCAGGCCTTACGCGGTTCACCCATCTCGTTGGTCAGGGTGGTGACGTGGTGCTTCGACTCGATCCAGTAGCGGCCGTAGGGCGTAGAGCCGTCTTTGCCCGTGCTCATCAGCGTGGTGAACACCGGGCGCGCGCCTTCGTAGAGCGTGAGCGTGCCGCGCCTCACCTGAGCATGGACCCACTTTCGGTTAGGCGAGTACTTGATTTCCCAGGGTGGCTTCTTCCGCTGCTCTGCCACGCGGACGTCGCTGGCGGCGACGTAGACCCCGCTAGTCGTTGTCTCAAGGAAACGCTCGCCGCCTTGCTTGCGCTCTGCGCCGCTCAGCCCGACCCAGCTGCGCGCGGGCCAAATGTCGCCTGTCTTCTCCAACACCTCACCACGTAGCACGTACTTGGGCCGCGCCTGCTTGCGGGCCCAGGCGATGGGGAGCTTGACGTCGGCGCTCAGCTCGACGCCTTGAAATGTGCTGCGCCTGAAGCGCAACAGCCCCTTCGCGGGGACGATGGTCATGTTGGTGGACAGCACCCACACCTCGCCCTCGGCTTCAAAGGCGCGGGTGTAGGCGATCATCGCGCCAAAGGGCGCCTTCTTGAAGAACAGCCCTGGCTTCTTGCCCCAGAGATTTGGGGCGGAGCCGCCGTGTTGTAAAAAGTCAGGGATCGGGCCGTTGGCGGCGATTGGCTCTTGCTCGGTGAGCTCGTCGTGCCCGACCTCCCAGCCACGCGCGCGGCGGTGGTTGCGCGGACCGGTGCTCCAGCGGTTCTCTTTTTCCGTTGGGATCCGCGTGAGCATGGGGGCGCCTAGACTAAACGCGTAGTGATACGGAAACGCGCCTTCCGCCGGCTGTGTCCAGCGGCTCGCCTGGATGAACGGGTGGGTCATGTCCGTGGTGTTGCGCCGGTCGGCGCACGCGAAGCCGTGGGCGACTGGGACGTAGGCCTGGCACTCACCCAGCCCAGAGCGCACCGGAGGCCCGAGCGCCGCGACGCTGTCGCCGATACGGATCCCGCCCAGCGGCAGCGAGCGCGAGTCAGGTTTCGGGTGGATCCAGCTGCCCCAGGTCTTGGACGCGACGCGGCCAAACTCTGGAGAGCTTGGCAGCGCTGGCGGATAGCCCTTGCCGAAGGGATCCAGCGTGGTGGGCGCTGGCGCTGGGCCCGACGCTTTCCCCGCAGAGGCGCCGTCTGTGGAGGTGCTGCCCGCCGAGGCGCTGCGCGCGCTTAGCTGACGCGGTTCGCTGCTGCTCGGCGACGCGGTCGTCACCGCTGACTGGCTGGCCGCGTCTCGCTCTCGCGACGCGCGCTGGCTGGCGCAAGCTATGGCCCCGGCGAGGACGAGCAGGCAAGAGACCCGCAGCTGACGAAGGATGAGCATGTGCTCAGACATTTTGCGCGCAGAATGGGTGGTTTGGCCCAGATTGCTTAGAGTGTTCGTGTGACGCGGCGTGAAACACAGTCCCCCAGCGGCCAACGACCGCAGGACGCCTGCGCAGGTCGGCGGCGCGCGGCGCTCGCGGCGCTGGTGTTGTTAGGGCTAGCCGGCGGAGCCGCTGGCTGTCGGTCGCGCGGGGACAAGACGCAGCAGGCCCCGGCCGTTGACAGCGCCCCACCCGCAAATTCTGGGGGAACTACGCCGGGGGCAGCGGCCTCTGCGCTGAGTACGAGCACGGCTGTAGCTGCCGCGAGCGTGGCTGCTGAGGCGGTGTTGCCGCGTGAGATCGCGGCTGACCGCGTAGGCGCCGACGACGAGGTGGTGCTGCTGTTCGGCGGCGACGTGAACTTTGGTCGCGGTACTGGCCAGCGCTTGCTGCGCGAGCCTGAGTACCAGCCGCTGCGCTTCATGAAGCCGGTGTTCGCCAGCGCGGACTTTCGCTTCGTGAACCTCGAGTCCCAGCTCTCGGATCAGCAAGGTGTCACGCAGTCAAAGCACTCGCGCTTGGTGTTTACGGGACCGCCCGGCGGCGCTGCGACGCTCAAGTCGGCGGGGGTCGATCTGGTCTCGGTCGCCAATAATCACATGTGGGACTTCGGTAAGTCGGCGCTGCTGGAGACGCTGGTCAACCTGGACCGCGCGGGGGTCCGGTACGTGGGCGCGAGCGCTGAGCCAGGAAAACAAGCCTATCAGCCTGTCTCGGTGGAGGTTCGAGGGTTAAAGATCGCGGTGTTCGCGGTGACCCATATTTGGAACCAGGGCCCGATCAACGAGCACCCTGGGCGTCACTACGTGGCTTGGGCTGACTACGCGGCGCTGAAGCCGCTGATCGCCGCCGCCAAGCGCAGCCACGACGTCGTGATCCTCAGCTACCACGGCGGCGCCGAGTACGTCGACGCGCCCATGACCTGGACGCGGGACTTCGTCCGCGCCGTGATGCGGGCGGGGGTCGACGCGGTGATCGGCCACCATCCGCATGTTCCGCAGGGCGTGGGTTGGGCCGATTCGCGCCCGGTGTTCTACAGTCTCGGGAACCTGGTGTTTCCGATGCATAGCGATCACGTCTGGACAGGGACCAGCTTCTTGGCGCGCCTGACCTGGAAAAAACCGGCAAATAGCGGCGCAAGACCCGAGCTTTCGCGGGTCGAGGCCTGCCCCTACTTCATCCTGGGCCACGCGCCAAAGCCCTTCGAGGGCAAGGCGCGCGGCGCTCGCGAAGCCCAATTTAGGCACCACCTCGGGCTCACCTCACGCTCCGTCGGCGGCAGCGTCATCGGCCCGAGCGCGGCTGACGGCTGTATTCGAATAAATCCGCCTGGATTAACCGGACCCGGAGCCCCACTTCATCCGCTCCCCACGCGGCGCCCGGCCGCCTCACAAGGAACCCCCTGATGCGACTCGCACTCGCGTACACCGCGCTGGCGCTCTCAGCGCTCTCAACCTCAGCATGCAACAACCAGGGGGCGGAGGACCAGGCGCCTGCTCAGGCTGCGGCGGTGGGCAGCGCCGCCGCCAGCAACGCCGCGGCGGCCCCAAGCGCCAGCGCGGCGCAGCCCGACGCAGAGGGCGTGCAGCTGGCGAGCCTCGGCAGCTGCAGTCCAGCGTGCGACAGCTTGCAGCGCTGTGAGGCGAAGGGCGCGGAGGCGCGCTGCGTGAGCCAGTGCCCCGCGGGCACGGTGTATATCCCGGCCACGGGCCCCGATGGATTTCAGATGGGGAGCGGCGCGCCAGGCAGCGATGATCAGAAGCACCAGGTGGTGCTGACTAAGCCCTTCTGTATGGACGCGACGGAGGTCACGGTGGCCGCGTATCGAGCCTGCGTTACTGCAGGGAAATGTACGGTGCCGCAGCTGCGCGACATCAACGCGAACTACCGCGATCAGTACCACCGGCCCAACCACCCGGTGAACATGGTCAACTACAAGCAGTCTCAGGCCTACTGTGAGGCCCAGGGCATGAGCCTGCCAACCGAGGCCCAGTGGGAGTACGCGGCCAGCCGGGGTGACGGGCGTAAATATCCCTGGGGCAACGAGCCGGAGCCGACCTGCGAGAACGGCTACGCGGACTTCACCCCCGGTGGCTCGCAACATGAGGACCCGGCGGGCGACGTGGGGTGCCACGGCGGAGGCACCAGCGAGGTGAAGGCGCACCCGCTCGGTAAGGTCAGCTGGCCCGACGGCGACCTCTACGACATGGGCGGCAACCTGTGGGAGTGGACCCTGGACTGCTTTGTCCCATATCCGCGCGGGCGTGTGATAGATCCAAAGCCAAGCTCGCACCCGAACCTCAAGGGCGGGTGCTACGTCTACTCGCTGCGTGGCGGCGGCTGGAACCGCAGCACGTATTCCATGCGCACCTTCAGCCGCGCGGCCAGCAAGCTCACGTACCGCGTGCCTGCGCTTGGCTTTCGCTGCGTCAAGAACGCTGAGTGACGGCCCCCAGCGTGCCCGGACCCGACCTGCGTAGCGTCCTCGCGGCGCTCGGCAATGCTGCGCGTGGGAGCGGCCCAAGCACGGCCGACACCATGCTCAAGAAGACAGAGCAGTGGCGGCCGGACCAGCTGGTGGGTCACCAGCTGTGGCGGCTAGCAGATATCTTGAGCTACGCGACCAGCCAGGTGCCGTACTACCGTGACCGTAAGGCGGTCTACGCGGTCCGCGGTGACTTGAGCCTAGACAGCCTACGCGGCCTGCCCGTGCTGAGCCGCAGGGAGGTGCTGGAACACGCTGAGGCGCTGCGCAGTCAGGAGCCAGCGGCGCAAGCTCGGCGCTGGGGGCGCGACGTGGTGCGGCGGGCTAGCTCGTCTGGCTCCACTGGACAGCACGTGACGGTCCAGGTGGACCGCACCAGCGCCGCGATGCTGCCGGCGCTGGCGGAGCGCGAGCACCGCTGGCACAAACGTCAGACGCAGCTCCGCGCGGCTGCTATCCGTGCGGTACCAGAAGTGTCAGCGCTTCGGCAGGGCGGGCTCACCTGGAGCGCAGCGGGTGGCAAGCTGTCGGTGCTGGAGGTGCACACGCCGGTCCGCGAGCAGCTAGACTGGCTCTTGGAGCGCCGGCCGGCTTATGTCTCCACCTACGCTTCGAACGCAGCGGCGCTGCTGGCGGAGGCGGAGCGCAGCTCACAGCGCTGGCCCGAGCTGCTTGAGCTCGACACCTTTGGCGAGCTGATCGGTGAGCGGCTCCGTGAGGTAGCGCTGCGGGTTTGGGGCGTGCCAGTGGTTGACGCGTACTCGTGCGTAGAGCTGGGCTTTATGGCGCTGCAATGCGGCCAAACCACCGACTATCACGTGCAGAGCGAGCAGGTGTTGCTCGAGGTGCTGCGGGCCGACGGCGCGCCGTGCGAGCCGGGTGAGACGGGGCGCGTGGTGGCGACGGCGCTCCACGCCTTTGCCATGCCCTTGGTTCGCTACGATCTAGGCGACTACGCGACGCTGGGTGAAGCCTGCGCTTGTGGTCGCGGTCTGCCGGTGCTGACGCGCATCGTGGGGCGCGTGCGCAACATGTTGCGGCTGCGGCCGGAGGCAGGTGAGAGCGCCGATCTGCTCTGGCCCCGCTACGCCTCGAACGTCTTGGGTGGTCGGTTCCCGATCCGACAATTTCGCTTGGTCCAACGCGACTACGAGGTGTTCGAGCTCGAGTTGGTCGCTGAGCCGCTGGGCGCCGCCGCCGAAGCCGCGTTGCGCGAGCTGGTCTTGGGCACCCTTAGTCGCAACCTGCCGCGGCCGCCGGTGCTCACTTATCGCTACCTAGACGCGATTCCGCGTGGAGCCGGCGGTAAGTTCGAAGACTTCTTGTGCGCGATGCCCTAGCGGGCCCCGCGGCGCGGCCCTCAGCGCCGACGACGCGCGGTGGGCGCACGCAGCCTCCCGGCGGGCGGGGTTTACGCCCCGCGCTAGCTGGGCCGCGGCGAGCTGCCCTGCGCCAGCAGTGCTTAGAACTCGCAGGTGATGGGGACCAGCGTCCCGGTCTCTGGCAGCTCGATATAGTACGAGTAGTAGAGCGTCATCGTCATGCCACAGGCGTCGGTGACTTCGATGCGTGGGGTATCGATCGCGGTGACGTTGGGGGGCAGCGAACCCGACAAATCTGCCGTCAACGTGTTCTTGTCTACCGTGAGCGGGCCGGTGAGCGTGTCGAACACGTAGCCGCCATCTGCGTCGAGGCTGCTGTACGAGAGCGAGTACGTCGCGTCGAGGATGTCGGTCACGCCGGGCTTCACGATCAGCGTCAGCTGCCCGGTGGCAAGGTCGAGGGTCAGGCTGTCGGTGGTGGCGGTGCAGTCCTCGCTGAGCTGGGTGGGGCAGGTTTGGCAGCGATTGTTCGCCCAGTCGCGCCACTCGCCGACGCTACCGCTGCCAGCAGTCCCTGCGGAACCAGCAGAGCCCGCCGCGCCAGCAGAACCAGCGGAACCAGCGGAACCAGCGGAACCAGCAGAGCCCGCCGCGCCAGCGGTCCCGGCGCCTTCAATCCCAGCGCCGCCGGCACCCGCATCTCGCAGGTTACAGGTCAGCTCGGGGACACCGCCCGTGCCACCGGTGCCGGCGCTGCCGCCGGTCGCGCCGCCGCTGCCAGCGGTCCCTGCGCTACCGCCAGTCGTGCCACCGGTGCCGGCGCTGCCACCGGTTGTGCCGCCGCTGCCGGCGGTCCCTGCGTTGCCGCCCGCTGCGCCGCCAGTGCCTCCGATGCTGGCGTCCACTGAGCCGTCAGCGCCGGCGTCGTGGACAGGCTGTGTGTTTTTCTTGTCGTCGTCGTCAGAGCAAGCAGCGATGGCGATGGCGCCGATCAACACGCTGGCAGCAGTAGTCTGTACACGCATCGGCCGATGCTATCCCAAGGCCTGAACGACGCCAAGCGCGCTGAATCGCGGCTTAGATGCGGTCTAGGATGGCCAACGGACAACGCGCTGCTAGCTCGTAACCAGCCACCTTTAGCCAGCGCAGCCGGAGGCCGCTCGGGACGCTCGCTTCAAGCTCGGCGCGGCTCGGAAAGCTATAGATTTCAGCGGACTCGGCGTAGACACTGATGCTGGCGAGGTCCGCTGGATCCCAGCCGTGGCGTTGCATCCAGGGCGCGGGGTCAGCGACCCGAGCATGAAACGCGCCGAGCAGCTCACACACCGGGAGGCTCATGGTCTGACGCTCAGCGCACAGCGCCATGGCGAGCCGCCACTTGAAGCCGTGAAAGCTCAGGCTGCGCGAGGCCGTCTCGACCACCACGCCAGGCGCCTGCGGGGCGGCAGGTCGCAAGAAGACGCGCAGCACAGCGCGTCCGTTTGGCGCTAGCACGCGCTGCAGTTCGCGCAGCAGCGCCCGGTGAGCCAGCGCGTCTGGCAACACGTTGAGCGCGCCGTCGCCGACCACCAGCTCCAGTTCATTTAATGCCTCAGGGAAATTGAGCCAGTCGCCCAACATGGCGCGCCTGGTCGCCTGGTCGCCTGGCCAGAGCGCGGCGATCATGTTTGGGTCGCGGTCGAGGGCGGTCCAGTCTCCTGCCAAGCCTGCCAGCTCTGGCGTGACGCCGAGCAACGCGCACGGCGAGCGGCCCTGGCTGAGCTCAGTGATCGCGGCGACTACCTCAGCCGATGGACGCAGCGGCGGCCTCAGCCGCTGCCAGTGTTGGTGATACCGTGCCCAGTGGTTCGCGCGCGGCGCCGCTGGGCTGGCCATCAGCGCGGCTTCATCAGGGGGCGCCCGACGGCGCGGTAGCTGAAGCCGTTGTCGGTGAGCGACTCAGGCGTCATGCAGTTGCGGCCATCAAACACCCAGCGCCCGCTCATCACCTCGCCAAGCCGCGCAGGGTCTGGGGAGCGATATTGATTCCACTCGGTCGCCACCACGAGGGCGTCGGCGCCGGTGGCTGCCTGGTAAGCGTCGGCGAACAGCCCGACCTGTTTGTCGAGGCCGCGCTCCACCAAGCTCACGTGGGCGGTCTCAAGAGCCTGGGGATCCGTCGCGCGCACCACGGCGCCCTGGTCCACCAAGAGCCCGATCAGATCCAGCGCCGGCGCCTCGCGCACGTCGTCGGTGTTCGGTTTGAAGCTCAGCCCCCAGACCGCGATGGTCTTACCTCTCAAGTCGCCCAGGGCTTGCGTCATGTGGCCGAGCATGTCGTGTACGGGCCGCGCGTTCGCGCGCATCGCTGCCTCCACCACCCCCATCCCTACGCCCAGCTCTTGCCCGGTCTGGACCAGCGCTCGTGTATCTTTGGGGAAACAGCTACCGCCGAAGCCGAGGCCTGGGTACAAAAACTGGAAGCCGATGCGGTTGTCTGAGCCCACGGCGATGCGCACGTCGTCGACGTCGCCGCCGGCCGCGTCGCACAGCCTGGCGATCTCGTTCATGAAGCTGATCTTGGTGGCGAGCATCGCGTTTGAAGCGTATTTGACGATCTCGGCGCTCTCCGGGCTCATGCGTTGGAGGCGATCGCGCTGGCGGTTGAACGGCGCGTAGAGCCTGCGCAGCGTCTCGAACGCTTCGTCGTCGTCGGTGCCGATCACGATGCGATCGGGCTTCGCGAAGTCGCTGATCGCGTCGCCTTCTTTGAGGAACTCCGGATTACTCACCACAGCGATGGGGTGCTTTGCGCCGCGCACCACCTCTCGCACTTTGGCGTTGGTGCCCACCGGCACGGTGCTCTTGAGGACCAGCACCGTGCGCTGCTTGGCCAGGCGCGCGACGTCTTTGGCGACGCCGAGCACGTGGCGCAGATCGGCTGAGCCGTCTTCGTTAGGGGGTGTGCCCACGGCGATGAACACCGCCTGCCGCCCAGCGATGGACTCTTCAAGGTTAGAGCTGAAGCTCAGTCGGTCGGGCCAGTTGCGCTGGACCATGGCAGCTAGACCAGGTTCGAAGAACGGGACCTCGCCGCGCCGCAGCTTCTCAAGCTTGGCTTCGTCTACATCGACGCAGACCACGTTGGTGCCCGAGTCGGCGAAGCACGCGCCTGCCACCAAGCCCACGTAGCCCGATCCCACGATAGCGATTCTCACCGCCCGCTTTGTACCAGGGTAGCGCATGGGAGCAAGGCCCGGTTGCGCTGAACGTGCGGCTAGCGGTTGAGGGTGCTCGTTTTTAGCGGTGGTGGTCCGGACCACGGGGGCGCTCAACGCTGCGGCCCAGCGCGCGCCTGAGGCTCACGCGGCTGAACCCTCGCGTCCCGCGACCAACCGTGATGGTCGTCGAAGCCGAGCAGCTATAATTTTCCGCGTGGCTTTACCAGGCGGATCGCGATGCGCGCCACGTGATCTTCGACCCAGCGTGGGTCTAGCGTATTGAGATCCGCGCCTAGCGCGGACAACTCGGACTCGCTGAACAGCGCGAAGCGCACGACGATCACCGACATCGCGTGGATGGCCATGCGCGCGTCGTGTTCGTCGATCTCGACGTGGGGCGCCAGGGCTGCCGCGGCAGCCCGCACCATCGAGCCCATGAACTCAGGTTGCCGGCGTGGGTGAAGCTCGCGGCGCGTCGTGTTGATTGACAAGCGCAGGGCGATCAGCGCGCGCTCTGCCACCGCGAACCGAAACAGCTCGCGCACGCTGGCCTCCACGTAGGCGGTCGGGTCTGTAGACTCCGCCGCGGCTTGGATCAGCGCCTGGCCTAGCTCCCCCAGCCGCTCGTAGTAGCCGTCGAGGCAGGCTTCGAGCAGATCTTCTTTAGTCGCGAAGTAGTACTGAATGGTGCTTGAGCTGACGCCCGCCTGGGCCGCGACGACTCGCAACGACATGCTCTGCGGGTCGCCGGCCTGGTGGAGCACGTCGAGCGCGGCCTGGATGATTTGCTCGTAGGTTCGCGCCGAGTCGGCGTCCTTAGGTCGTCCCAAGACCCCGAAGCTAGCAGCTTCGCGCGCTGGAGACGAGCCGCTGACTCAACCTGACGCGGCGCTGACCTAGCGCGGGCTCGATCCGTCCGGTCCGAGTGGGCAGCGGCGCGATCTTGTGTCGCGCTGGCACCGACGTCGCGCTTCAGTTTAGAGGAACAGGCTCGTGGGCCGGCTGTCGCGTACAGCGCGATGAAGCCGCGTGCTGGATCGGCACGCGGGCTCGCGGCACCAACCGAGCGTGCGTTCTCAGTACGCGTTGCACGCGAAGCCGCACGCGCCCGGGTTTCTCGGTCCGGTGCCGAACGCGCAGTCCACCAGCATCAGGTAGATATCATATCCGCGCGGCAATTTATCAACGCAGGTGTTGACGCAGCTCTCTGGGCTCGGGTCTTGATCGTAGCAGAGGTTGATGCAGTCGATGAAGTCCAGGCACTGTGGTTCGTCGACGCACATCGTGGCTTCACGCTCACAGCAACCGCCATAGTTGAACTCCACGGCCTGGCAGTCGTCACAGGTCCCTTCGCCGCCGTCATTGCACGAGGGCATGCCGCCCTGAGCGCCGCTGCCACCGTACGCGCCGCTTCCGCCCTGGGCGCCGTTACCGCCGTACGCGCCGCTGCCACCGTACGCGCCGCTTCCGCCTTGGGCGCCGTTACCGCCGTACGCGCCGCTGCCACCGTACGCGCCGCTTCCGCCTTGGGCGCCGTTACCGCCGTACGCGCCGCTGCCACCTTGGGCGCCGTTACCGC
>CAZKDY010000034.1:61813-81824 GCA_964551615.1 uncultured Polyangiaceae bacterium | reverse complement strand
TGGGTGGATCTCTCCTCGCCGCCGGAATGGATCAATCTAAAGGCGACGCCGAAGGCGGATTCGGCTCCGAGTTTGAACTAGCTGATCGGACGGTTGCCCCAGGGAGTCCACGGAGGCTGCCTAGCCCCTGTAGGTGGGAAAAAAACCAGCGTGCTCCACCCAGTCGGGTTCGCCGCGCTGCCTTAGCGCGGTCAGCTCACGAGCTGCATCCGCGTCGTGCACCCGGCGCATGACCCGGAACGGCGTCGTTCCCTGGGGAGCAAAGGCTAGCTTGTAGCGGAAAATGCCATCGTCTCCGCCGTACCCCCCGCCAAGGACAAAGCGACGCAAGCCTTCCTCCCTTCCCCAGAGGATGGCTCGGTGCTTGAGGAGATCGTTGGGTCTGAGATCGAAGTGCTCAGCAAGAGTCCCTCCGAGGAACGAGTACAGGGTATGCTCCGAGCAGAGCACGAGCTCTGTCGAGATCGTCGCTCCTTCGTGCAGCACATTGAAGAATCGGAAGCTGCCTGGCATCTCGCGCACGATGCGCAGGAAGAATGCCGGCGTGAAGTAGAACGACTCTTGCGCCTCGCGTCGGTCCATGGTTGACGTGTAGAGCCGGACGAAGTCATCCAGTGAGGAGCCGTCTGCGTCGACCTCCACGACCAACCCAGCGCGTTCCGCGCGGTTTACGTTCTTTCGAACCTTGTGGGCGTAGTCACGCCAAAGCGCGTCTTCTTCCTGCTGGAGGTCTCGAACCACGTTGCCAAACAACACGGTTGGCGGTGTTGGCAGCGTGGGGAGGTTCTCCTCAAACAGGGAGAGCCGCGTGAATGAGGTGACGACTCCGCGTTGATTTGCCCACGCATCGAAGAGGTCCCAAAACTCCCGCGCACCTGCCACTGCCGTGCCCCACGCGAAGGGGCCCCCATATCCGTACGGAGAAATAAGGTCGCACCGATTGTCGTCGCCGGCCCAAGCCTCCGAACTCAGCGGCCTCAAGATAAACGGGTACAAAAGGCCGCCGCCAGGTTGACTGAAGCTGGCCACGCACGGGATCTGATCTGGCTTGGCGAACAGCTCGACGAAGGTTGGGTGTGAAAACGGCTCGCGTCCAGGGCTGCTCGCCCAGATATCAAGCCAGCTCCCGCGTTCAGAAGGCTCCCGCGCGGAATAGACGTGCATCATTTCTAGACAACCATGGGTAAACGTTGGAGAAAATGCCAAGCGCTCGATCAGCGCGATCGGCGCGCGACCGTTGCCGTGGCGCTGAGGTAGCGACGGAGGTGTGCCTGCCAGACCGGGCCGCTCCCGAAGTGCTCGGTGACCCACGATGCGTCCGGGAGGACCACGCCGCTGAGCCAATCCGCGGCGCCGTGTTCGCTGAGCAGGTAGTCAAGCTTGACTCGCTGCAGGCCCCGGAGCTTTGGGCTATCCCCTGCCAATACGCGCTCGGCGCTGAGCACGCTTGCTAGAGCGCGCCAGCGGCCGGGGGTGGGTGCGAGCGCGGCCAATACGAATTCTGGGACAGGGGTATGGAGCAGGGAGCTTGCGATCATCAGCGAAGCGTAGGTCCGCGTCTTGATCCCCATGGATTGCACAATCCCCACAAACTCGTTCCAGTCAAGCTCGGGGTGTCGGGCGGCGCGATCGATGTCTACCTGCAACCTGAGAGCTGGCGAGAGCACATACGAGTGCAGTGAAGCGTGGAAGGCCGCTACAACGAGCGCGTCTGTTGCGCGCAAGACTGGGATCGCGGGGTCGATGCCGCGGGTGCGTCGAGCGAGCCAGTCTGCGCACTGATCGTGAAATCTCAGCGGGACCCAGGTGCGGTCGAAGGCGCGATGTCCCACTTCAATGTAGTGTTCATGCCGCGCAGATGAACGCTGAAACTGGGCGCGCGTGGTCGCAACGCGCCCGGCGCGGTCGACGGCCTGGTAGCCGAGGTCTTGCATGACCCGAAGGCTGGCTTCCCAGTGCGATCTGGCGACTAGCACATCGAAGTCGCCCGCTCCGTAGGCGGCTGGTGAAAGACGTGCGCTGAAGACCGTGCTACCGCCTTCGATCACGGCGCAAACGCAGCCAGCGCGCTCGAGGGCAGCGATCGCCTCAGCCAGAGAGCCCGCCAGCTCTGCCACGCGCTCCGCGTTGATCGCTAGCGCAGCGTTCCAGTCTGGGTCGAAATCGGTAACGGCTTCGCGCACCGCGAGCCCAACCAACGCTTCGCAGCGATTGGCACGGGCGGCGTTCCGGATCTCGGCTTGCCCTGCTAGCTCGCAGGCTGCGCGCAGTGTGCGTGTTCTGTCGGCAGAAAACGACGCGCGCGCGGCGATGAGCAGGGCATGCTCCGTTGGGCTGGGTGCCTCCCAGTAGGACGGGTAGTACGAACTCGACAGCACAGCGACAGGGTCCTTCAGTGACGCGAAGCATGAAGTGAGCCTCCGCGCGGACTCAACCGTGGTATTGTGCGCGTTTTGGCGCTCTTCAGCCGCAGCATGGGCGCGCCGACCGTGAGAGGTTTGGCTGGACTTGTCAAGCGGCGGAAGCTAGCATCGGAGGGATCGGCTGTTGGCGTTGGTCGGTGGGGTGATAAACTTACAGAGGGTGTGATGATGAAATTGCGAAGCAGCGTAGCGGGCATGGGGCTGGTGGTTGTGTTGGTAGCGGCAGGGGGGTGCAGCTCGGCGGACACGTCCGATCCGCGTCACTTCGAGTTCGACGAGAGCGCGTCTGGTCTCTCCAAGGGCACCGTGGGCGCCCAGAACGGGGACCTCGACTACTGTACTGGTGGCTCCCTCTGCACCGTCGGGGAAGGCGATTGCGACGGCGACGCGGAGTGCACGGCTGGCCTGGTGTGTGGGTACGATAACGGGCCCAACTTTGGCATGCCTGGGGGCTGGGACGCCTGCGTGATCCCCACTTGCCGCAACGGCGTCCAAGACAACGGGGAGACGGGGATTGACTGCGGCACTGCGGACTGCGGCGTGTGCCCGGTTTGCCCACTTGCCCCTCCCGGCTCTGCATCGTACTGCTCGACCACCTGCCCCTGTAGCGCTGGGGGGGGGGATTGCGACGCGAACAACGAGTGCACCAGCGGTCTGGTGTGCGCTCGACTGGGGACTCAATTCGGCATGCCGTTTGGACATGACGTCTGCGTTGAGTCCCATTGCGCCAACGGCATCCAGGATTCCGGTGAAACGGGAATTGACTGCGGAGGGTCGGACTGTGGAACGTGTACGGTGTGCCCAGGCAATGGTACGGCGAACACCTGTAGCCCCACGTGCCCTTGTTCAGCGGGCTGGGGGGACTGCGACGGGGATCGCGAGTGCCAGACGGGGTTGGTCTGCGGAAACAAGAACGGAGCGCAATTTGGGTCTTCAGCCTTCTTCGACTATTGCGTGGTACCGCACTGCCAGAATGGAATTCAAGAGAACTCGTTGGGCGAGACTGGGCTCGATTGTGGTGGCGAGTGCGGCACGTGCAATTTCGGGTCAACCCCCGCGCAGAGCTGTACCGGCGGGCTTGACATCTGTGGTGCTACGGGGTCCGAGAACTGCTGCTCTTCTCCATCAGTGCCCCTTTCGACCTATCTGAGAAACTACGATGGAGTCTTGCTGACTGACTCGACGAACAAGTCGGCGACGGTCTCCAAGTACAATCTGGATAAGTTCGAGGTCACGGTTGGCCGCTTCCGGACATTCGTGAGCGCGTATGACACCTGGCGCGGCGGAGGGAACCCCACAGTTGGCAGCGGTGCGAATCCACGGATCGCCGGCTCCGGCTGGGACGCTGCATTCGTGCTCCCAGCAGATAGCGCCACGCTCACTACCGACCTAAACTGCGGCACTCCGACCTGGACCGGCAGTCCTGCGGGCAACGAAGCAAAGGCGATCAACTGTGTCAACTGGGCTACCGCGTTTGCCTTCTGTATCTGGGACAACGGTCGTCTCCCGACGGAAGCAGAGTGGAACGCGGCGGCCGCCGGCGGCAGCGAGCAGCGCGTCTACCCCTGGTCCTCACCGCCAAGCAGCACAACGATCTCAAGCACGTACGCCGTCTACAACAACGAGGCAGTGCAAAAGGTGGGCGCGCGGCTCCCTGGCGCTGGGCGCTGGTCGCACATGGACCTATCTGGCAGCATGTGGGAGTGGACGCTTGACTACTACGCTTCGACTTTGCAGTCCCCGTGCGTGAACTGTGCCGCGCTGACGCTCACGCCCCAAGCTTGGCGGGTGATTCGAGGCGGCAGTTGGGTCACATCCAACACGGGCAACCTAGCGGCTGGTTTCCGGACCCTGATGGGGCAGACGGAACGACATATCCATGTGGGCTTCCGCTGCGCGCGGGACTAGCGGCATGGGGCGAGTTCGCGTCGGTCCCATGCTCGTTGGGGTCTGTCTACCTGTCTACCTAGACTGATTCCGGGTGATCATCCCCTCGGTCTGACCGCCAGAAACGGATGTTGACGCGCTGCCCGTCGACCATGAAGTAGGCCGGAAAGGCTTCATGGTCACACGCCCGCACGTGGTCGAAGATCTCGCTCAGGCTCTGATCGGCTCGCACCTCAGAGTCCTCTGGCCGGCGCTTGGGTTGATAGGTGGATGCCACACTTTCATCTTGCGGAACGCACTGAAACCCACCGGCCTGGACCTTCCGCAATGCTCCAACCACCACCAGGGGCTCCAGCTCGACCACCTTGGCGCGTAGCGATCGGTAGGTGTCAAAGCGACCTAGGGGAATGGTGACTTGGTGCAGGATGGGCCCTGTATCCATGCCTTCATCGATCTGGTGCACGGTCACGCCGATCTCCGGCTCCCGATTCACGATCACGTAGTACCAAGGGTTGGGCCCCCGGTACTTGGGCAACGCGGTTGGATGGGTGTTTAGTAGCAGCCAAGGCCCGCCCACCACCTCCGCGTCGAACAAGAACGGCCAGCCCACGCAAAGTATCGCGTCGGGAATTAGTTCACGCAGCGTTGCCGCGACGTCTGCCTTCTTCACCGGACGAATGGGCCCGTCAAACACCTTGGAAAGTGCAGCGCGCATCGGCTCCAGGGAAGAGCTCCATGGCGTTAGGATGACCGATGGCGCCAGGCCCTCAGCAACGAGGTGTTTGACCACGCCGCTCCTCAGGGGCGACCCAAGCAACAGGGCAAAACGCATGCGCGGACCATATCACGCACTGGGTAGCGCAACAGCGTGGAAGCGTCTGTGGCTTGGGTCAGCGGCGGTCAGCGGCTTCCTGCCCCAATTCAGCACAGACTGGCTGTGTTCGGCTTTCGAGGGGGTGAGCGCCAGATGGTCGTCAGAGCTGCCCCGCTCAGGGCGCGGCGGCTCGTGGTGGCCGCAGCGCGCCGCCGTGCGTCGCACCGGATTGCGGCCTTTGACGCGCTTGTGGTGCCACGTGGATATGCGGCCCTACCGCCCCCGTGCAGCCTCATCATCCAGCGCCTTCTGCGCCTCAATCCCGCTCGCCTTGAGGAAGCTGGTGGCCAGCTCGCTTGACCCGCCCACTAGGTCCTTGGGGGTGCCTTCGCTGTCGATGGTGCCCTTGTGCAATAGGAACACGTAGTCGCTGGTTTGCACCGCGCTCACCATGTCGTGGCTGATCACCACGCTGGTCACGCCAAAGCGGTCCCGCGTCTCGTGGATCAGATCGTCGACCATGCGGCTGGTCAGCGGATCGAGCCCGCTGGTCGGCTCGTCGTAGACCAAGAACTCAGGCTCCAGCATCAGGGCGCGCGCTAGGCCGACGCGTTTCCGCATGCCACCGGACAGCTGCGACGGCATGCGATCGTCGATGTCCTCTAGGCCCAAAATCGACAGCTTCTCGCGCACGCGATCTTTGATCTCCTTGTCTTTGAGCTTGGTGTGCTCGCGCAGGGGAAACGCCACGTTGTCCATCACGTTGAGCGAGTCGAGCAGCGCGGCGTACTGAAACACCATCCCGCATTTTTTCCGCACGCGATTGAGCTGGGTGTCGCCGAGGGGCACGATGTCTTCGCCGTCAATGTACACGTGCCCGCCGGTTGGGCGCTGCAGGCCGACCAGCACCCGCAGCAGCGTGGTCTTGCCCGCGCCCGAGCCACCGATCACCACCACGATCTGGCTCCGCCGCACCGTGATGTTGATGTCCTTGAGCGCGTAAAAGTCGCCAAAGCGCATGCTCACGTCCTCGACCACCACGTGCTCGTCTGGCTTGAACTCGCGGGGCGCCTCGGTCACCGCAGGGCTATATCACGCGCGCGTGGCGACGGCTGCGTCCTGGGCTGGCCGCAGCGCTTGACGCGGCGCACCGGCTCGGTCAGAGCCTGCCCATGACCGAAGATCATCTGGCCGCCTTGCTCGCCGTGGCCGAAGCCAAGCAGGACAATAAGGGTTGGCACAACACCGCCGAGGGGCACCTGGTGACGCTGTACATCAGCCACGACGGCGGGACGCTGACCGTGGGCCGGGTCGAGTCCATCAAGCGCGCCGCCGATCTGCTCACCCTGCGCACGGTCAAGGGTGAAACCTTCGTGGTCTCGCTGAGCGACGCCTTCGCCGGACACGTCGAGGCCACCTCCAAGCAGTCGCGCCGCGCTGGCTTCGCGTAGCGCTAGCGGCGGGTAACCCACGACTCGCGCGCTCTGTGCTGCGCAGGAGCCGTTGGTATCCTCCGCCGCTGACCTGCGATGACACACCTACCCACCCAGCTGATCGGCGGCGTTTGCGTCGCCATCCTGTTTTTTTTCGGGGGGTGGGCCGGGCTCAGAGCGGCCCAGGGACCAGCTGGCTTTCGCGCCGCGCGGCCCCTCGGCGGCTGGCTCGGTTTCGTCGCGGGTCGCGTGGCCCGCGTGCGGCGGGGTCAGGTGCGGGCCTCGCTGCGCCAAGCGCAGATCCCAGAGGAAACAGCTGACGCCATGTACGCCCAGCTCGGGCGCGGCGTGTTCGAACTGCTGTGGCTCAGCCTGCCTGGGCGCCGGGTGCTTGAGCCAGTGGTTGAGATCTCCGAACAGCTCGCCCCGTGGCTCAGCTCGGGGCGCGGGGTGGTGGTGGCCACCGCGCACACGGCCAACTGGGATCTGGCGGCCTGCGCCGTGGCTCAACGCATGCGCAGCGCGGCCACGCGTCGCGGCGTCGCCACCCATCGCGGCGTCGCCACCCATCGCGGCGTCGCCACCCATCGCAGCGCCGAGGCGCGGGCAAAGCTGGTGGTGGTGACCAAGCACTTCTCTCAGCGTGCGCTGGATCGGCTCTGGCAACGCCTGCGCGGGCGCTACGGCGTCTGCCTGGTCAGCGCCGGCGAGGTCTGGAGCCGCGCGCGTGAAGAATTACCGCGCGGTAGCGCGATCTGCATGATCATCGATCAAGCGCCGGAGCGTCGCCGCAGTACGTTGCGCATGGAGTTCCTCGGGCGCGAGTGCGACGTCGATCTGGCGCCCGCGCTGCTGGCCGCGCGCCTGCGCGTGCCGCTGATCGGGGTCTTTCCTGAGCGCCTGCCGAGCGGGCGCCTACACCTCGACCTGGCCGTCCACTGCCCAGTGCCGATCAAGGCGGATCGCCAGTGGGTTGTGCGATCGACCCAACAGCTGACTCAGGCGCTTGAAGCGGTGGTGCGCCGCCAGCCCGCGCAGTGGCTGTGGCTGCATCGGCGCTGGAAATCGCCACCCAGCGCCCACCAGCGTGGCAGCCAGAGCACCCCCGCTTTGACTGAGCGCGCCGCGCAACAGCGCGCAGCGTCAGAGTAACAGCGCGGCTCCGCGTCCGCACAGTGCGCCGCTCAGCCACCAATGATACAAGCCGGGCCATGACCGCTGGCGACACGTCGTCTGAGCTTGAGCGTGAGCTGTTCGCCCTCGATCGCACCTTGGAGGCGCGCTGCATTTCGGTGCGCATCGGCGCTGCCCACTACGCGCTACACCTCGGGGAAGTGCAAGAGGTGATCGGCCTCCGGCCGCTGACCCGCGTGTTCCACTCGCCCCGGGCGATCGCTGGGGTGACCAGCCTGCGCGGTGAGGTGTTGCCGGTGCTCGACCTCGGCGTGCTGCTTGGCGGCGCCGAAGCGGGCCAAGGGCGTGATGGCCGCGTCTTGGTGGTGCGCGACAAGGCCAAGCGCCGCGCGGGGCTGCTGGTTGATGGTCTAGCCGGTCTACGCGAGGTGCCAGACGCCGGCCTCGCCCCGCTGCCAAGCACGTTGACGCCTCAGGTGCGCGAGCTGAGTGAAGGCGTGATCAGCAGCGTGCCGCCGTGCGTGGTGTTGCGTGTGTCGCGCTTGCTCGACGCACCCGAGCTCGCGGAGGTCGCGCAGAGCGCCGATGATGCCAGCTGAGCGGGCGCCCGCGCCGACTGAGCCGGCGCCGCTAGCCTTGCCGCCGGCGGCTTTGGCTCGCTTGCTCAGCCGGCTGGAGCGAGACCACGGCATCGGCGCTCGCGGTCAGGGCGCTCCGGGCTGGCTGACGGCGCGCATCGAGCGCGTGCTGCGGCGGCCAGAGCTGGCTCAGGCGCTGGCGACTGGCGGCGCCGAGGCTGCCCTCGACGCGCTGCTCTCCAGCCCGCTGTTGGTGACCCAGCTGGCCGATGAGCTGCGGGTGGGGGAGACGCGCTTTTACCGCGACCCTGCGCAGTGGGACGCGCTCAGGCAATGGTTCCGGGAGGCAACAAGCCAGGCGACTGGCCTGAGCGCGCTGTCCGCGGGCTGCTCCAGCGGCGAGGAGGCCTGGACGCTGGCCATGCTGCTCGAGGAGGTCGCGCCGGGCAGCAAAGTGGTGGGGGTCGATCGCAGCCAGGCCGCGCTGGCCCTAGCGCGGGAGGCGCGCTATCCAACAGCGGCGGCCGCGGGCTTGCCCGAGGCGTATCAGCGCAAGTACCTCAGCGCAGACGCCGACCAGGTGCGGGTGGCGCCAGGGCTCCGGGTCAGCTTCGTGGAGCGTGACTTGATGCGCGGCCTACCCGCGGGCAGCTGGGATCTGATCTTGTGTAAGAACGTGCTGATTTATTTCGGCGAAGAAGCTGGGCGGCGGGTGGCGACGCAGCTGATCGAGGCGCTTCGGCCAGGTGGCTTGTTGCTGGTCGCCCGCAGCGAAGTGTCGCGGCTACGCGGCTTGGGCTTCGAGACGCTGGACATCGCGCCCGGGGTGCCTGCCTTTCGCGCGCCGCGCTGACTTGCTGCCCAGTGAGGGCTTGGCTATGCGCGAGGCATGAGTGACGTCCTCAAGATTGGTGCCTATCGCTTCTCCTCCCGCTTATTTATCGGGACGGGCAAGTACAAAGATGTGGCCGAGACCAAGGCCGCGCTGGAGGCTTCGGGCGCCGAGGTGGTCACCGTCGCGCTGCGGCGGGTCGATCTCAAAGATCGCTCGAGCGGCTCCATGATGGACTTGGTGCTGAGCAAGCGCTGGACCATTTTGCCCAACACCGCTGGGTGTTACACCGCGGAAGAGGCGGTGCGCACGCTGCGCCTGGCTAAAGAGCTGGGGATCGGCGACATCGTGAAGCTCGAGGTGATCGGCGATCCCAAGACCCTCTACCCCGACAACGAGCAGACCTTAGAGGCGGCTAAGATCCTCGTGGAAGAGGGCTTCACCGTGCTACCGTACTGCATGGACGACCCGATCCTGTGTCGCAAGCTGCAAGAGGTCGGCTGCGCCGCGGTCATGCCCCTGGCCGCGCCCATCGGCTCAGGCCTCGGGATCCGTAACCCCTACAACCTGCGGGTGATCATCGAAGAGGCGCGGGTGCCGGTGATCGTCGACGCGGGGGTCGGGACGGCCAGCGACGCAGCCGTGGCCATGGAGCTCGGGTGTGACGGCGTGCTGATGAACACCGCCATCGCGCTGGCGCAGCTCCCGCTGCAGATGGCCGAAGCCATGCGCGAGGCCGTCAGCGCCGGCAGGAAGGCCTTTTTGGCGGGGCGGATGCCCAAAAAGCTCTACGGCAGCGCCTCCAGCCCTGAGGCAGGGTTGATCTAGACCGCTGGCCGGCGGTCGCGTCGGCTAGACTGCGCGGCTGGTTTCACCGCTGTCCCAAGCGCCTTGCTTGGTCTGGAGTCATTCTTGTCGCAGAGCCGTTTCACGCCCTATCAGTGGAAGCTGTTCATCTTCCTGAGCGTCGCCTGCTTGTTCGAGGGCTACGACTTCATGGCCCTCACGCAGATCCTCCCGGAACTGCGTAGCTCCATGGGCGTCAGCCGCACCGGCGCGGGCCTGCTGGTCGGCGTCGTCAACTTTGGCACCGTGATCGCCTACCTGCTGGTGCGCGGCGCGGATCGCTGGGGGCGCAAGCGCGTGCTGACCGTGACCATCGCGGGCTACACCATCTTCACGTTCCTGACCGCGTTCTCCCCGAACATCTACGTGTTTGGCCTGCTGCAGATGGTCGCCCGCGTGTTCCTGATCGGCGAGTGGGCGACCAGCATGGTGATCGCCGCCGAGGAGTTCCCGGCCAAGCACCGCGGCATGGTGATCGGCCTGTTGAACGCCTTCACCAGCCTCGGCGCCATCATCTGCGCGGGCATCGTGCCGCTGTTGCTCACCACCAGCTACTCTTGGCGGGCGGTGTATTTCGTCGGCATCATCCCGCTGCTGATCCTGGGCTTTGCGCGGCGCGGTCTCAAAGAGACCGATCGCTGGGCCGCGGTGCGCGACCGCCAAGTGAGCGCCGGCAGCACGCAGCAGCGCTCGATGTTCGCGATCTGGAAGACGCCGCACAAAAAGCGCGTCTTACAGCTCAGCGCGATCTGGTTCTTGGCCTACATCTGCACCCAAAACGGCATCACCTTTTGGAAAGAGTTCGTCGTCACCGACCGTGGCTGGGAGGCGGCGGACGTGGGCAAAGCCATCACCCTGGCGGCGCTGCTGTCCATGCCGATGGTGTTCGGGGCCGGGGTGCTGCTCGACGCCATCGGGCGGCGCAAGGGCGGCGCGGTGATCTTCATCCTGGGCGCCGCGGGCGTCTTTGGCTGCTACACCTTGCACGGCTTCTGGCCGCTGACCGCGTCGTTGGTGTTCGGGATATTTGGGGCGAGCGCGGTGCCGCCGGTGCTCAACGCCTTCACCACCGAGCTGTTCCCCACGGAATATCGCGGGGACGCCTTCGCCTGGGCTAATAACCTACTGGGTCGCCTGGGCTACGTGCTCAGCCCGTTCGTCGTAGGCTTCGCCGCCGAGCGCGTGGGCTGGGGACCAGCGGTGAGCGCGACCGCGCTGTTTCAGCTGCTGTCGCTGGTGCTGATCCTGGTGCTGTTGCCAGAGACCAACCAGCGCGAGCTGGAAGAGACGGCGGCCACCTGACCGCGCCCAGTCAACCCAAGGTGAGCGCAGCGCAGCGGAGCGCGCCGCAGCTCAGTGCGGGGCAGCGCAGCGCGGCGCAGCGCTGGGCGGCGCTGCGTTGGGCGGCGCTGGTGGCCTATGTAGCCGGGATCTTCGTGCTGGGGCTGCTGCCCATGCCGGCGCTCCCGCTGCCGCAGACCTGGCTGCCCCAAGACAAGCTGATGCACGCCGCGGTGTTCGGCGGGCTGGTGGTGGTGCTGCACCTCGCGCAGCCACGGCGCCTGCCGCCGCTGCTCGCGGCGCTGCTCTCAACGGCGCTGGGCGGCGCCCTGGAGCTGGCCCAAGCGCTGGTGCCTTACCGTGCGGCAGAGTGGCTGGATGTGGTCGCAGACGGGGTAGGGGCGCTGCTCGCAGCCGGGCTGCTAGTGCTTGTGCGACGGCTGCGCGGGCGGCCTAGGGATCCTCAGCCGACCGACTAGGGGCAGCAGAGGCAGCTCAGCGCGCTAGCGCAGTCGCATCTGGACCCGAGGAATCTTCGAACACGGCATCGAACCGCGTCCGCACGGAGCCGATCATGGTTGGAGTGGGGGGCCGCAGCGGCCTGCGCGCATCGCATCCACCACGAGTCGTCCTGCGCGCTCGGCTCCGTGTACGTTGGAATG
Organism: uncultured Polyangiaceae bacterium; assembly: GCA_964551615.1. Classification (GTDB taxonomy): domain Bacteria; phylum Myxococcota_A; class Polyangia; order Polyangiales; family Polyangiaceae; genus JAHBVY01. The sequence continues at coordinate 69,934 of CAZKDY010000034.1, read as the reverse complement.
AATACGGTCCGCGAAGTCGGCGTGGTCGCGCAGGCTGCTACTCAGATCCAGGATAGGTCGTGTCGGCCCCAGGGTTGCTTGCAGCGCGTTCAGCCATTGTGATAGGTTCTGGATTTTGGCTAGATACACGTCAAGGTAGGGTCCAAGCACTAGGCAAACCCGTGAGCCATGGGCCTCCAGCGCTTGAACAAGCGCCAAGAGTTGTGCGTTCGCGGCAGGGGCAATCGGGAAGGTGGTCGGCTGCATCTCGCGCGTGGCTCGAATCAGATCGTCACTGACCACGTATCGATTGATCCAGCCAAGATCGCTCTTTCGCGCGAAGTAGCCAGCGCGCAGCAGCAACTCAGTATTTGAAGAGAACAACCAGGATACCTTACTCGCCGCGCTCGATTCTGGATAGCGCTGCTGTAGCAAGGTGCTGAGTCGGGGTGAGTAGCGGCGGTAGAGCCGCAGGGCATTCAAGATGTCGGAGTCACCGATGACTGCGGTCACCTCGATGATCGTCCACTTGGGCCGAGCACCACGCTCGATCGCGTCTAGCGCGAGCGCGTGGGCGACCTCAGCTGTCACGCCGTTGTAGGCGAGCGAGTCGGTGGACATGCCCAGCTTTTGGCTTAGATCCGGCGCGAAAAGCGCGTTTACGGCTCGCGAGTTTCCCAGAATGAGTACATCTGGGTGCATTCGGCCGGAGTACAGCCGAGAGAAGCGCAGCCCGCTGTGGCGCGCGCCCTCTTGGGCGCAAGCGCCGAGCACGCGGTCGCCTACGAAGACGAGGACCAGTACAGCTAGCCAACCTAAAGCGCGTCTGACCATCTGCTCGTCAGAATTGAAAGTAAATGAATTGGCTTCCGGAGAACACTCCAAGGAAGGCGATGGTCCACAGACAAGCCGCGAACCCGAGCGCGCGCACTGCACGGGGGAGGGTGTTCAATCGACCGCGCTCGATCATAGCGTCCACGATCAAGAGTAAAGCAATGAGCCCCAGCCCCTTGGCGACGACGAACTTGGATTGCACCGCGGACAGATTAAAGCCATCCATACTTGAGATCCGTCTGACGATCTCCCACGCGTCCGTGAAGTTTTCCGCGCGAAAAAAAACCCAGGCCAGGCAAGTCAGCGAGAAGACCAGCGTGAGCTGTAGGGTCGAGCGCAACCTGTTTGGAAAGCGTGAAGTGAGGCGCCGCCAGGTGGGGCCGAGGGATCGCTCCACGATCAAGTACGTGCCGTGAAGGGCTCCCCACACCACAAATGTCCAGCTTGCCCCATGCCAGAGCCCGCCCAACAGCATGGTGAGCATGAGGTTGCGCATGGTGCGGTAGCCGCGTTGGCGATTCCCGCCGAGGGGGATGTAGAGGTAGTCGCGCAGCCACGTTGACAGGGAGATGTGCCAGCGGCGCCAGAACTCCCTGAAGCTGGTCGAGAAGTACGGACGGCGAAAGTTCTCCGGAAAGTCAAAGCCAAGGATGCGCGCGGTCCCGATGGCGATGTCAGAGTAGCCAGAAAAATCCGCATAGATTTGAAATGCATAGCAGAGCACGCCCAAACCTAGGCTGAGCGAGTCATGCGCTTCAGGTACGCGGAAACGGTGATCTACCACGCTCGCGAGCGAATCCGCGATCACGACCTTCTTGACGAACCCCCAGGCCACCAGGCTCGCCCCGGACTCAAAGCGATCTGGGTCGAAGCGGCGGGTTTCGTGCAGCTGCGGAAGGAACTCGCTCGCGCGCACGATGGGCCCCGCGACCAGCTGCGGAAACAGGGCGACGTAGGCGGCGAACCTGAGCAGGCTGCTCTCTGGTGTCAGCTTGCGCCGGTAGATGTCGATCGTGTAGCTGAGCGTCTGGAAGGTATAGAAGGAGATACCGACCGGCAGAACGAGTTCAAGATGGTGGCTCGCGACCGGGACACCGAGCTTGGTCAGCAAAGCCTCGGCACTGCCAACGAAGAAGTTCGCGTATTTGAACAAGCCCAGCAGCCCAAGGTTGACCAGCAGGCTGAGCGATAGAAGGAGCTTTCTCCTTGGGACTCGCTCCTCGGTCCCGAGCAGCCGACCCAAGTAAAAGTCAGTCAGCGTTGAAAGCGCGAGTAGCCCCGTGAAGCGCCAGTCCCACCAGCCGTAGAAGATGTAGCTGCCGACCAGGCAGACCACGATCCGGGCGTTGCCTTTGGTGGCGAAGAACGCGAGGGCGAAGGCGGGAAAAAACCCGAGAAATGCCAGGCTGTTGAAGAGCATCAGCGGTGGTTCACGGCAATGCCGACTAGCTCTGGGTGGCGGCGCCGCCGAGCTGGTCCGTGAGACAGCAAGGGCGAGTCGACGCTTCGAGCACGTGGAAAAAGTGATTGATTTGGTCGGCAACCCCTGCCGAAGGCGAGCGTTTACTTTGGATGCTCGCGCGAAGCAAGATCGGCGCAGCGTGCCTGCCACAAGGGGGCGCTGCTCGCCGCGGGGTTGCTACTGCTTGTGCGACGGCTGCGGGCTGGGTCTGCCTGGCGTCTGGCGGATCACCTGGGGACGCGGATCACGCCTGGCGGACCCGAGAGGTAGACGAAGTCCGGCCCTAGCGTCGCGTGGGAGTAGCCACCTCGTTTAGTTTCCGTGTAGATTTCTTCTCGCGGGAGGCCGCACATACTCGTGCGGAATACGCCGCCCTGCACGGCGAGGTCTTCTTCGCCATAGTAGTACATCCAGCGCGCGTCTCCCTGTTCGGCGCCGATGAAGCCGTTGTCTTGGACGTAGGAGATGGCGGTCCGCCTCGCAGCCAGGTCGTATGCGATGGCCTTGTACTGCGGCCCGTCTGGTCCGGGATCGAAGCCGGTGATGAACACGCCCAAGTCGTTGTATGCCATGTCCGCTGAGTCTGCATGACTGATCAGCTTCAGGACTTGTTGTTTGGGAGTCGCGAAGTCCAACAGCGACAGGCTTCCGTTCTGGAGGTCCACGAGCGTGTCGTCGTCGACCGCTGCGCGCTGGTACACGCCGCCATACAAGCTCGCGATGCTCTCAATTGTCCCTCCACCCACCGGAGCGCGCTTGGGCGTGCCGTCGTCGCGGTTCTCCCAGTGCACGAAGTTGTCGGATACGGTGAGTGCCACGGGCTTGTCGATGGCGATCAATTCGCGGCTCCCGCCGCTGAGCGCGACGCGGTAAATGCGCTCGTTCAAGGCGGCGATGTAGTATGCGTAGTTGCCGCGCAGAACCAAAGACCGCGCCCCTTGCTGAGCCGCGATCAGGGTGGTGGGGCTGCTGCCGTCTGGGTGTGACGTCTTGATGTCGTTTCCGTCGATCCAGTACAGCTCCCCCTGGTGGTAGGTCAGATCCGTGAGGGCTACCGCGGAGACGATCGGGTCAAACGCCGCGTCGCAGATACCTGCGACGCAGGTACCGCTGCACGGGGAATTACAGCCACCACAGTGGGCTTCGTTCAGGCGTGGATCGACACAGCTGCCAGCGCAAACAACCAGCCCTGGAGGGCAGGCCAACTTACACAACCCGACTTCGCACTTCGCCACCCCTCCAGGCGGAACAGGGCAGACCGTGTCGCAGGTCCCGCATCGCGCGCCGCTGTTCTGAAGGTCTACACAGCTGCCGCCACAGTCGGTAAAGCCTGGGTCGCACACGACCGAACAGCTCTGCCCAACACATTGGGGAGAGCCATTCGCGGGCTCGCTACATCCGCCACACGCCAGACAGTGGTTCGGTGAGGTCGCCTGGTTCATGCATGCGTAATTGCAGGACTCCAGCTCGGGTGACGGGCAGTCATCGACGCAGCCCAACGTCTCAGAGCAGTACTGAGTGGCGCCGCAGTTGGCGCCACAGCTCGTGCAGTTGCTGCGCGAAAACAAGCTGGCTTCGCAGCCGTTGCTAGGGTCGCCATCGCAGTCGTCCCAGCCGACGTCACAGGTGTAGGCACACGCGCGGCTCGTACAGGTCTTGGTTGAGTGCGCGCGATCGGGGCAGGTGGTGGTGCCACACAAGGCATCTATCGGCTCACAACTGCCATTTGCCTGCAGGACCATGTGGGGACCGCAGCACGCTTCTGAAGGGTTAACAGCGCTGCCACCCCCACCACCCGTGCTCCCTGCCGTGCCACCTGTTCCGGCGACGCCGCCTGTGCTGCCTCCTGCAGAGCCACCTGTTCCGGCGACGCCTCCCGTGGAGCCACCTGTTCCGGCGCCCCCGCCGGTGCTAGTTCCTGCCGTGCCAGCGGTTCCAGCGACTCCGCCGGTGCTAGTTCCTGCAGTGCCAGCGGTTCCACCCGTGTTGGCTCCCGCCGTGCCAGCGGTTCCGCCGATTCCACCGGTGTGGGTCCCTGCGGAGCCGCCGCCAGCGCCAGCCGCCGCGGACGCTCCTGAGCCACCCACGGCAGCTGAACCGCCGCTCGAAGCTCCACCCCCGCTAGCACCGCTTGCGCCGGCTGAGCCCCCGCTGCTGCCAGCCGGATCGTTGTCAGAGCAACCGGCGCTCAAGCACACGGCAATAAGAACTAGAAGTCGCGAGTGGTCCATCTCGAAAGTGTGGCGGCTGCCCCCAGCCTTGGAAAGCAGTTTCTTGAGTTGCGGTGCTGCCGTGCGGCGCGACAAGCCCAGCAGCTGCACAATGACCAGCTCGCGCGAAATTGCTCGCTTTCGGCCGCTCGGCTCGTGAACGGTGGCTTTCTTGTGGGGTGACCATTACGGACAGGTGAAAGTGACGTTGACGTCGGTAGGAGCAGCGAAAGTTTGTACTATTCCTTGCGGTCGAATGCAGGATCGTCGCTCACACTATCACCGCCCAACCGCTCGGCCTGCAGTTGATGCCGGCGCGCAACGGGCTTAGGCTCACCACTTCCGGTTGAGAGGTGATTATGCGCGCTGAAATCATTGGCATGCTGGTTGTGTTGACCGTCGGCTGTGGCGACTCTGGCGGGACTACTTCAAAGGTTGGCAATGAGAGCGGGGGCTCAGCCGGCGCAAGCGGTAGCGGGGGTAGCAGCGTGGCGGGGACATCGTCGAGCGGCGGAGCTTCAACAGGCGGAGCGAGTGGCAGTGGCGGACTGAGTGGCAGCGGCGGAGCGCCAACTGGCGGAACTGCTGCAGGCGGCGCGAGTGGTGGAGCGTCAACTGGCGGAACTTCTACAGGCGGCGCGAGTGGCGGAGCGGGCGGCAGTGGCGGAGCGGCGTGCCGCGCGCCCGAGTTGGTGTTCGCGACCCGGGCGACTGGCAGCGTGGTGGCCGCGCCGAAGCTAGCACCGAATCCCGACGGAAGTGTGTGGGTAGTCCACTCCAATCAAAGCTTCAGCAGCGCGCAGAACGGCACCGTAGACTGGGGTCAGGGTTCCGTCACCGTTGCCGCCTCGGATGTGGCTCTGACCCAGTTCGATGTTCAAGGCGTCGCTTCTGCGACCCTGGTCCGCACGGGGAAAAAGTCGGGGGTCCCCATCATCAGGCAGATCCAAGCAGATTCTGATGGCGCGCTGAACATCCTTGGCAGAGGGCAGCTCGTCCTTGGACCGGTCGCGGGCGTGTACACGAATGACGGCTTCCTCGGGCACCTGAATCCTAGCGGAACGAATGCTTGGGTTGTTGAGGGCGGCGTCGGCGAGGTGTTCGTGGGCGCGTCGTCCGCCGTCACGTTGGCTGGCCTCTTTCAATCGGCCTTCCAGTTGGACGGACAATGGATACGCCGCGCGGCAGGCGAGAACGGCTGGATTGCGCGGTTGAACGCGTCGGGCCACGCGCAGTGGGTGCAGTCATTCGGCGGCGGAAGCGGGTCGGGCTTCAGCGTGGCGGGTGTGGGTGTCCTGAGCGACGGCAGCAGCATCGTGGTGGGCAGCTTCAAGAGCGCCAGAAAGTTTGGGGATACTGACTTAACCCCCGATCCGCCCGGCTCTGGCTTCTACGCCGGTTCAGGCTATCTCGTAAAATTTGATTCCAGTGGTGCCATCGTGTCAGCGCGCAAGTTGGCGCACCCGGTGGCATATGGTGCAAAGGTTGGTGCCTTGGGGATCTATGCTGTCCGTGCGGGGAGCTCCGGGGGTTCACTCACCATCGACAAGTTGGACCATGCGGGCGATCCGCGGTGGTCCAAGACCTTCTTGAACCCTGGCTCACAGCCCACATTGAGCGCGTCCTGGCTCGACGTAGGGCCAGCGGACGAGCTCGCGGTGTTGTTTGATATCCAGGGTGGTTTGGACGTTGGTTGTGGGCCGAACCCCTTGGGTGAAGAGACGCCCAGTTGGGCGATCGCGAAGTTCGACGCCCTTGGAAACACCAGCTGGGTTGACTACATTCCGCGAGGTAGCACCACCAGCCCTGGTTTGGGGGTCATGGAGGACATCAAGATCGACCCAGCCGGTAACGTGCTGATTGCTCCCAGCGTGATGCTGGAACCCACCGTCGCAGGCGTGACGCTGAGCGGCGACGGGCCGATGGCGCTGATCAAGTACCGCAACTGAGAGCTGTGGGGTCAGTGGGTGTGCCCCCGCGAGGCGTCACTGTCACGATTTCAAACGTCGCCTCCGCTACATGACGAAAGCGCATGGCGGCGACCTCGTCGTCTCGCGCGATGTAGCGAGCGTGTCTGATGATGTCGCGCTTAGCCTGCGGCCGCGCGAGGTAGGGTCTTGTCATCGTTCGGCGGAGGGCTTCGCGGCGTTGTGGATCTCTACCTCCACTTCTTTCCAGTCGGATTCGGTCATCGGCGCCGCGGGACCGCTCTCGACGCTTTCTCTGATCTGGCTCGCGAGCTCACCCCAGGCGCTGTCAGCTGACTCGGCGCCTTCGGTTGTTTTGTCGTTTGAAGTGGTCATCAGCTAAAAATCGATCAGGCGCTGCGCGAAGTCTGGCCGGTCTACGAACGGGTTGCGGTTGTGTTGCACGGCCTCGATGCCGTCGTTGCGGGCGCGCTCTAGCGCGTCGGGGGGGTCGGCGCAGTGCCACTGGCGTAAGGTCGCCTCTTCTTTGGCGTCGATGGGCAAATGATAGCGTACGGAAAAGTAGAAGTGCGCTCGGGCGATGTCGCCCTGGCGCTCGGTTCGCACCTGAAACACCGTCTGGCCCTGGGCGTCCTCGCCCAGCTCTGAGCCGCCGCCGAAGTAGCTGCAGGCGTCCGCCTGGCACAGCGTCTCGCCGAAGGGCCAGTTGGCCCGCGCGCTGTTGGCGATGCTGTCGCTTGGGAACAGGTGGTGCAAGTCGCTGTTGGCCGGGGCTGAGCTCGCCCCGTCGGACTGTGGCCACGAGTGCTCGGTGTTGAAGCCGCCGGGGATCCGCGTGCCGTCCGGAGGCACCAGGCGCCCGGTGTAGACGCACTCGAGGTGGCCGTCGTGGACGTCCAGGGTGTTGAACATGTAATCCCGCGCGGAATCGTAGCCGAGGGCGGTGTGCCCGGAGACGAGGCCGCTGAGCGCGCTGCGCAGGGCGTCTTTAGACAGCGACTCCATGCTAGCGTAGGCCGCCCCACCCAGCGGCGCGCTGGGGTCGCAGGACCAGACCGCGCAGTCGTTGTCTTCATTCGGGGCGCAGCCCGGCGCGCAGCAGCCGTCGCCGTGGCGGCACGTCGTGACCGGGGCCTCAGCGCACCTGGCGTCGCAGGTCGCGGCGGAGCCGGCGATCACCGGTCGCACGCAGGCGTTGCTCGCCGGCGGACAGGCCGCCAGGCTCACGCAGCGCCCCACTTCAGCGCCCGCGTCTGTCGCGCCGGCGGCGCCGCTGCTGCCGCCCGCGCTGCTGCCGCCCGCGCTGCTGCCGCCCGCGCCGCTGCCGCCCGCGCTGCTGCCGCCCGCGCTGCTGCCGCTAGCGCCGCCTGCGCTGGGCTGGCCGCCCGTTAGCGCCGCCTCATCGCACGTTTCCCCAGGGTCAACTTGACCGTTTCCACACAGCGCGCTCAGCCCGCCGGAGCCGCCGCCAGCCAGCCCGCCGGTGCCAGCGGCGCCAGAGCCGTTGCCCGCGCCAGCGGCGCTCGCGTCATGCCCAGCGCCACCGCCGCTAGCCGAGCTGGGATCAGACGAGCAGGCCGCCAGGAGCAGCGCTGGAGCAAGCATCGCGACAAGCAGCCGCGCTGGGCTGAACCGTGGGGCGCTGAACCGCGTGGCGCTGAACCGCGTGGCGCTGAACCGCGTGGCGCTGAACCGCGTGGCGCTGAAC
>CAZKDY010000034.1:55833-61713 GCA_964551615.1 uncultured Polyangiaceae bacterium | reverse complement strand
CGCGCGAGGGTAAGGCGCACGCTCGTGAACTGCGCGAAGCGGGTGTTAGCTGACAAGGTGCAATGCTCTGGTGGCTGAAAGGTAGGCGTAGCTGAACTTGGCGATTATGCATTCATGCATAACCCCCGGGCCGATCTGATCGCGTGATCTCTTCCCGTGATTTGCCGCCCGTGGCGCGCCGCCCGTGGATCGCCGCGTGGGAAGCGAAGCGCGTGAAGCCCTGCGCGTGCATCTGATCCGCGGTGCACGAAGCAAGAGGCAGCGCTCGGGGCGCCTGGAGCATTATCCACTGGTGCATAATCGCCGGGGCGTTCTGATCCCGTGATCTGCGGCCCGTGAATCGCCGCGCTCGCAGGGCCGCCTGTGTTCTGCCGCCGGTGAATCGCCGCGCTCGCAGGGCCGCCCGTGCTCTGCGGCCCGTGAATCGCCGCGCTCGCAGCACCGCGCTCGCAGCACCGCGCTTGCCAAGTAGTCCGCGCTCTTGCGAGGCTCTAGCCTATGAAGGTTGGTTTGCTGGTCGCGGCGCTGCTGGCCAGCGCACCCATGCAGTGCGCGAGCGAGCCCGAGTTTGACCAGCGCGAACAGGAGACGCCGGGGGAGGCGCTGTTTGGCCTGGCTCAACAGTTCAAGGCCCAAGGCAACACCCAGGGCCAGCGCGAGACCCTTGAGTACTTGGTCGCGCGTTACCCCAGCAGCCGCTTCGCGGAGATGGCCCGCACGGATCTAGCAAAGCTGAATTCTGCCGAGGCCAAATGACCCGCACGGCTCAGCCTGCTACGCCGCAGCGCGTTTGCGCGTTCGGCGCGGGCGCCGCGGGCCTGATCAGCGCGCGCTTGGGTGCGGGCTCTTTCAGCGCCAGCTCGTCCACGGCAGCGCCAGCTCCGCCGCGGACCGCCCCAGGGCCGAAAGCCTAGGCCGTGAGCGTGAGCCTTTATCAATGCCGTGCGGAACAAATGCGGCTCCACCCCCCGCCCTTGATGTTGATCACCGATCACCAATTAGCAGGCGATCAGCTGCTGTCGCGGGTCAGCGCCTGCCTCCAAGCGGCTCGGCCGGGTAGCGTGGCGGTGCAGCTGCGCGATCGTCAGTTGAGCGCGCGGCGGCGCCTGGACCTTGGCTATGCCTTGCGGGCTGAGTGCCAGCGTTGGGCTCAATACCTCGTGGTCAACGACCGCGTGGACTTGGCGCTGCTGCTGGGCGCAGATGGCGTGCATTTGCCCGGGGTGGGCGTGAGCGCGGCCGAGGCGCGAGGCCTAGCGCCTAGCTTGTGGCTGAGCGCAGCGTGTCACCCGTCGCTGGCCACGAGCACGCCGCGCTGCCCAGAGGGCGTGGACGCCTGGTTAGTATCCCCGGTGATCAGCCCGCGCAAAGGCCGGCCTGCGCTCGGCGTGGCAGGCCTGGCAGCGCTCAGCGCACAGCTCACAGCACAGCCGATTGGCGCTACGGCGAAAGCGCCGCCCGCGGTGTACGCCCTGGGCGGCGTGGACGCAGCCAGCGCTGCAGGGTGCCTCGCCCACGGAGCAGATGGGGTCGCGCTGATCGGCGCGGCCCTGGATGGGCGCCCCATCACGCCGCTGCTCGCAGCCTTGGGCATCGCGCGCTAGCCAGCAAAACCGCTGGCAACCCGCCGCGATCCGCCGTCCAGGGCGGCCAGGGGCTGCAATAAACACCCTCAGGGCCGCGCAGAGCCGGCGACTTCGGGCTATATCCGGCCGAGTCATGTCAGAGAAATCGCCCTTTCGTCCCGTCCCCACCGCCCTCGACTTCCCGAAATACGAGGCCGAGATCCTCGAGCTGTGGAAGGCCGGCGGCATCTTCGAGAAGAGCATCGCCCAGCGCGAGGGCGGCCGCGACTACGTGTTCTACGAGGGACCACCCACCGCCAACGGCATGCCTCACAACGGCCACGTGCTGACCCGCGTCAACAAGGACTTGTTTCCGCGCTATCAAGCCATGCTCGGCGCCAAGGTGCTGCGCAAGGCTGGCTGGGACACCCACGGTCTCCCCGTGGAAGTGGAGGTCGAGAAGGAGCTGCACATCCACGGCAAAGAGGCCATCCAAGCCTACGGCGTGCGCCCGTTCGTAGGTCGCTGCATCGACAGCGTGTTCCGCTACACCGCCGAGTGGGAGCGGCTGACCGAGCGCCTTGGCTTTTGGGTCAGCATGCAAGACGCCTACGTGACCTACCACAAGAGCTACATCGAGAGCGTGTGGTGGGCGCTGAGCGAATTGTTCAAGCAGGGGCTGCTCTACCAAGGCCACAAGGTCGTGTGGTGGTGGGCGCAGGGCGGGACGGCGCTCAGCGCGGGTGAGGTGGGGCAGGGCTACAAAACCGTGGACGACCCCAGCGTCTACTGTTTATTCCCCCTGGAAAATGCAGATGGCAGCCGGGGCGACGACGCGCTGGTGGTCTGGACCACCACCCCCTGGACCTTGCCCAGCAACGGCTACGCCGCGGTGCGCGCCGAGTTCGAGTACGTCTACGTGAGCATCGGTGAAGCCTTAGCCAGCCCGGGCGGGGGTGGAGGGAAAGGCAAAGCCAAGGCGCCTCAGCCCTTGCCCAGCCTGGCGGCCAAGCGCTTGGTGGTCGCCGCAGGGCTCCGCGAGCAGCTCGAGCAAAAGCTCGGCCATCACCTGGTCGTCGAGCGCACGGTGTTGGGCGCTGAGCTAGTAGGGCTGCGCTACCAGCCGCCGTTCGACCTGTATTACGCCGACTTGAAGTCCAGCGAGGTGCAGCGTAAAGACGGCAGCCAAGCGCGCACCTGGTGGCGGGTGATCGCCGAAGAGTTCGTGACCTTGGACAGCGGCACCGGCATCGTCCACGTGGCGCCCGCCTTCGGTGAAGACGACCACGCGGCCCACAAGCGCCAGCTAGACGGCTACGCCCAGCCAGAGGCGGTGGAGCTGATCTGCGCCATCAAGCCTGACGGCACCTTCAAGGCTGAGCTCTCGGCGTACGCCGGGCAGTGGGTCAAGGACGCCGATCCGCTGATCATCCAAGACTTAACCGCGCGGCAATTGATGCTGCTGAGCGAGACGTATCGCCATGACTATCCGTTCTGTTGGCGCGCTGACCAAGATCCGCTGATCCAGATGGCGCGGCCAGGTTGGTTCATCCGCACCACCGCCAAGCTCGACGCAGCCAAGGCCAACAACCAAGCCGTCAACTGGCTGCCCGACCACATCAAGGACGGCCGCTTCGGCGACTTCCTCGACAACAACGTAGACTGGGCGCTCAGCCGCGAGCGCTTCTGGGGCACGCCGCTCAACGTCTGGATCTGCGGCGCGTGTGACCACCGCAGCGCGCCGAACAGCGCCGAACAGATCTTGGCGCTGAACCCCAAGGCCTTTGACCACTGGCACGCAGACAAGGCCCAGCACCCAGACTTGAACGAGCACCTGATGCTGCACAAGCCGTGGATCGACGAGGTGACGCTGCCGTGTGAGAAATGCGGCGCGCAAATGAAGCGCGTGCCCGACGTGATCGACTGCTGGTTCGACTCGGGCTGCATGCCGTTCGCCCAGTGGGGCTTCCCCCACGTAGAGGGCAGCAAGGCGCGCTTTGACAACGCTTTCCCTGCGGATTTTATCTCGGAGGCCATCGATCAGACCCGTGGCTGGTTCTACTCGCTGCTCATGATCGCGACGCTGGTCTTCGATAAAGAGGCGCAAGAGCGCCTGGGGCTGAGCCGGGTGCGAGACTACCCGTTACCCTACAAAACCTGCATCGTGCTCGGGCACGTGGGCGACCGCGAGGGCAAGAAAGAGAGCAAGAGCAAGGGCAACTACACGCCGCCTGAGATCATCATCGATCGGGTGGCCATGGATTTTGCCGTGCTGAGCGAGGCCTACGGACAGACCGCCGCCGAGGGCGAGATCTACGTCGCGCGCGACGACCTAGAGGGCATGGACCTGAGCGATGGCGCGAGGGTGGCTTTATACCATGTAGAAAAACCAGCGCTGCGGCGCCAGGTCAAGATCCTCGCGCACAAAAAGCTGCCGCGCCGCGTGGCGCTGATCAGCCCCGCCGATCGCCTGGCGCTCGGCCTAGTCGACGCCGAGCAGGGCCTGGCGGCGCGGCCCGTAGAGGTGCCCAATTACCCTGCGGATCAGCGCGTGCGGGTGGAGGACGAAGCCACCCCAGCGCCGGGCGCCGACGCTTTCCGTTGGTTCTTCTTCGCCTCTAGCCCGCCCTGGAACAACACGCGCCACTCGCTGCGCAACGTGCGCATGCTGCAAAAAGACTTCGTGGTCAAGCTGCGCAACGTGTATTCGTTCTTCACCATCTACGCCAACATCGACGGCTGGAGCCCCACGCAGGCGGCGCACGCCGGGCAGCCTGAAGCTAAGCGCAGCGTGCTCGACCGCTGGATGCTGGGCGAGCTCAACATTGCCACGCGGAAGGTGCGCGCGGCGATGGACAGCTACCTGGCCTACGACGCCGCCCTGGCCTTGCAGGAGCTAGTCGAGGCGCTCAGCAACTGGTACGTGCGGCGCAGCCGTAACCGCTTTTGGGCGGCGGGGCTCGAGCAAGACAAGCGCGACGCCTACGCGACCCTGTACGCGGCGCTGCTCGGGATCGCCAAGCTGAGCGCGCCGTTCGTGCCGTTCTTTGCCGAAGGAATGTTCCAGAACTTGGCGGTGCACGCGGGGCTCGCGGGCGCCAAAGAGAGCGTCCACCTTGAAGACTACCCGGTCGCCGACCCAGCGCTGATCGATCTGGAGCTAGCCGAGGAGATGGCCGCGGTGCGCGAGATCGTCAGCCTGGGGCTCAGCGTGCGCGCAGCCGGCAAGCTCAAGGTGCGGCAGCCCCTGGCGCGCGCCGACGTGGTGCTCAACAACGCGGCCTTGAAGGCGCGCATCGAAGCCTACGCCGACTTAATCCGTGAGGAGTTGAACGTGCATGAGCTGCGCACCATGCACCCCGGGCACGAAGAAGGCGCGGTCAGCTTCAACGTCAACCCCAACTTTCGGGCCCTGGGGCCGCGGCTTGGCAAGCAGGTGCAAGCCGTCAAGCAGGCCTTGGCCAAAGCAGACGGCAACGCGCTGTTCGCCGAGCTCGCTCAGCACGGCAAGGTCGTGCTGGAGGTCGCGGGCCAGCCCATGGAGCTGTCGGGCGAGGAGATCGCCGTGAACGTCAGCGCGGCTGACGGCTTCGCCGCCGAGACCGGGCGGGTGGGGGTGGTGGTGCTGCACACGACGCTGACCGACGAGCTAGTCGACGAAGGCTACCTGCGCGAGGTGATGAGCCGAGTGCAAGCCGCGCGGAAAGAAAAGCAGCTCGGCTTCAGCGATCGCGTCGGGCTGAGAGTGGGCGGCAGCCAGCGCATCCAGCGCATCGTGCAGCAGCACGCCGCGCACATCCAGGCCGAGTGCTTGGTGACCGAGTTGGTGTGGGACGCCAGCGAGGCCGAGCTGCAAACGGTCGGTGATGAAGCGCTCAGCGTGAAGCTGGTTTAGCGCTTCGCTGGCCTTCGTTGGGAAGACCCAGAGCGGACGGGCCCAGCGGCTCACCGCCCTGGGCGATCCCAGCGCACCCGGGCTTGATGCACTGGTGGATAAGCCTGGGGCGTGTCGAGGGCGACCGTGTGCGCCGGGCTTATGCGTACACGCATCACGCTGGGGTGTGCGCCGGGCTTATGCGTACATGCATCATGCTGGGGCGGAGCCGAAGCGGCTGCGCTGGGCATCGTGCGTACATGCATCAAGCTGTGTGCGGGGCTTATGCGTACATGCATCGTGCTGGGGCGGAGCCGAAGCGGCTGCGCTGGGCATCGTGCGTACATGCATCAAGCTGTGTGCGGGGCTTATGCGTACATGCATCGTGCTGGGGCGGAGCCGAAGCGGCTGCGCTGGGCATCGTGCGTACATGCATCAAGC
>CAZKDY010000034.1:31066-55733 GCA_964551615.1 uncultured Polyangiaceae bacterium | reverse complement strand
GGGCATCGTGCGTACATGCATCAAGCTGTGTGCGGGGCTTATGCGTACATGCATCATGCTGGGGCGGAGCCGAAGCGGCTGCGCTGGGCATCGTGCGTACATGCATCAAGCTGTGTGCGGGGCTTATGCGTACATGCATCATGCTGGGGCGGAGCCGAAGCGGCTGCGCTGGGCATCGTGCGTACATGCATCAAGCTGTGTGCGGGGCTTATGCGTACATGCATCGTGCTGGGGCGTGTGCGCCGGGCATTATGCGTACATGCATCGTGCTGGGGTGTGCGCGCCGGGCCTTATGCGTAAATGCATCAAGCGGCAGCGTCACCCCGCGAGCTTGATGCTGCGACCCAGCTTATTTCCCACCACCCGCTCGACCATCGACCACAGCTCTTCACCGGTCTTGGCGGCGATCCAAGTCTGGCTGTTGGCGTCGAAATCGAAGTGCCAGGCGGTGCGCTCAGCGGCCATCCAGATCTGCCGCGCTGCGCGGTGGCTGTTGATGACGTACTCGGTGTCGTCGTCGAAGCAGAGCGAGAGGATGTCGGCTGACAGCTCGCTGGTCAGCTGGTCGCCGTCGATGGCGTCTAGGGCGTCGACCAGCCGCTTGAGCTCAGGGATCGCCAGCTTCTCGTACTCCGCTTCGTCTAGCGTGCTCATCGCGCCGTTCTAGCACGCCGCGGGGCCCGAGGTCGCCGCAGCGACGTCACGCCGCGCAAGTCGCGGGTTGTTGCAGCGGCGTCACGGCGCGGGGTCGCGGGTTGCTGTAGCGACGGCCCCGCGGGCACCGCTGAGCGTCGCGCGCAGGGCTCGTTGTACTGGGCCCGTTGTACTGGGCCCGTTGTACGGGGCCCGTTGTACTGTGGGCCCGTTGTACGGGGCTCGGTGTACTAAGCCGGGTCTACTAAGCCGGGTCTATTGGGCGCCCATGCTGGGCACGCACAACGGCGCGGTGCACATGAAGCCGGGGTTGCAGTCGTCGTTGGTGGCGCACGGAAACGCGCACTTGCCGACGGTCATGTTGCACTTGTGCGACAGACAGGCAGCGTCCGAGGTGCAGGGCAGACCCTGAGGATTTGGGTTGCCGTAGGTGCCAGCGGGAGCGGCGGTCGCCGTGGGGTAAGCCGTCGCCGTGGGCTGCGTGCCGTAGCCGGGCTGCTGTCCGTAGCCGGGCTGCTGACCATAGCCGGGCTGCGGCTGCTGTCCGTATCCGGGCTGCTGACCGTAGCCGGGCTGCTGCTGGTACTGGTTTGCCGGCGGCTCTTCTTCGTCCTTTTTGCGGCAGGCGCTGGCGAGGAACGCGGGGACGACGACGGCGATAACGGCGATGTGAGCAGCTCTAAGCATACGGTTCTCCTGAAAGGAGCCTACTAGCGCGGATTGCCCCAGGTTGCCCCACCTTTTTTGTTGGGCGGGGTTCAGCCTGGGTTGAGCCTGGGCTGAGCTTCGGGCGAGCGCCCGCCTACCCAAGCGCGAACCGCTGCAGCTGGGCGCGCGCGGCGCGCAGATCAGGCAGCGGCGCGCGCGGCGCTTAGATCAGGCAGCGGAGCGCGCGGCGCTTAGATGGGGCGGCGCTTAGATCAGGCGGTGCTGTGGGCTGGAATGCACTGCCCCGCGCCGTGAGAAGCGTGATACGCTTCGTTAACTAGGTAAAGAAGCTGGCCCGGCGCGGACCGCATGGGGTGGGTCGCGGTGTATGGCGTGCCTCGCGTTGATCGCGTTAAGCGGGTCCAGGGCGGAGCGAAGAAGGACGCAAAGCTGCGGGCAGCGCGCAGCCGCGAGGTGAGCTTGGGGCAGTCGTTATTTGGGGTCGACCGCGCGGGAGTTGGTCTAGTCGCCCGGGTCGCGGACCGCGTGTGCGCGGAGCTGAAGGCCGCGCTGCGTCGGCGGCCGCGGGGTGAGGCGCAGCTGGCCGGCGCGCTGCGTGTGCTTGGCCCGCTCGACCAGAATTTGCGCGCGGAATTAGTGGAGGTCAGCCGGACCCTGCTGCGGCGCGGCGCGTGTGATCGCCCGGTGTACGCCAGCGCCATCCGCACGCTGGCTGAAGCCCAGGCGCCAGAGGCGGTGGCCTTGCTTCATGAAGCCTTGATCAAGGACGGGGCGGGCGGCCTGTGCTCGGTGTCGGCGGCGTGCGCCCTGGCCGAGCCTAGCCTAGACGTCGCCCTGCGCCGGGTGGTCGTCTCGGGCCAGCCTCATTTGGCGTTCGCCGCCGAGTTGGCCCGGGCCGTCCGCGGCGACTCGGACGGCCAGCTGCTGATGGACATCGCGCCTAAGATCAAAGAGAGCCACCGCATCGCGCTGTGCGCGGAGCTGCTGATCCCGTTGCTGCACTGGCATCAAGATGTGCCGCACGGAAAAGCGCCGGCTGCTTCAGATCGGGCGCGGCGCGCGCTGCCGGCCAGGGTCGCGCCCGCGCTAGCCGTGCTCAGATCGACGGAGCGCCACTTGGGGCGCTGGCTCGTGCTCGGGCAAACCGGGCTGACCGCGGCCGACTCGTCGGCGGTGGAAGAGGCGGTGCGTCAGGCTCAGGCTGGCCCGATCAGCTCGCGACCGGCCTGGGCGCTGGTGGCCTGGGCGCTCGGTTCAGAGCTGGCGTCAGGCGTGCGCCCCAACCTGGAGCTGATCGCGCGGCTGAGCGATCGCCCGAGCGCTGACAAGGACACGACGTTCTTGTTTCGCCTCGCCCGCGCGCAGCGCCCGGAGGCGCGGCCCCTGCTGACGGGGCTGGCGCGTGGGGGGCGGCCCAAGAGCCCGGTCGGGGTGCGCGCGGCGCTGCGCCTCGCTGAGCAGTACGGCGACGTGCAGAGTCAGCACGGCCTGCTGCAGCTGGCCCGCAGCTCCGCGGGTGATCCCCTGCGCGCGCTGGCGCTGGCGGCCATCGCCGATCTAGAGCGCGCGCAGCGCAGACCTGTCGAGAGCAGCGCCAAGCCCGGTGCTGGGTCCAGCGCCAAGCCCAGGGCTGAGTCCAGCGCCAAGTCCAGCGCTGAGTCCAGCGCCGAGCCCAGCGCGGGGCCGCCTGGGACCGAGGAGCTGGCCGAGCTAGCGCGTGAGCTGTGCGGCGCGCGGCAGCTGCGAGCAGCCTGCTGGGCGGCGCTGGCGGGCTCGGCGCCGAGCCGCCAGCAACCGAGCATCTGCGAGGCGAACTTTCGCCGGCTGGAGTACGGTTGGGCGCAGTGATCGGTGACGTAGCCAAGCGCTTCGCCTCGCTGTGCCTGTTGCTCGTCTCGCAGGGCGTCGCGGCACAGCCTCAACCCGCGGCGCAGGCGCCGCGGCCGCTCGAGCTGTGGGTGGACGCCGACGACGACGACGGCAACCTAAGAGCGGATCGGGACGATCAAAAATTGCCGTACGGAATAGGCGACGAGCGGCTCGCGCTGAGCAGCGGGGTCATTTCGCTGCCTGCCGGGTCGGGCGCGCTCAGGCTGTGGTCCGCTGGCACAGCGCAGGGCGGTGGCAAAGCGCAGGGCGGCGAGCTCCGGGCCTCAGCCAAGCAGCCGGTGCTGGTGCAGGGCGTGAGGGCGGGCGTCGCCCAGTTGCTGATCGATGGCCAGGCGGCTCGCGTCGACGTGCTGCAGGCCTATCGCGTGTCGGCCGGGCGCTGGGTGGAGCCGCCGTTCGCCAGCGTCAGCCGCGTGGCCTCGCCGCTGTCGTCTCCGGCGACCGCCTCAGATCACCCTACGGAAGCGCTACGGCTCGGCGTGCGCGCCGGCCGCGGCGGCTTGCCAGCGTCGCTGCACCTGCTCAGCTATACGGCTAGTGGGCGCCTGCTTGACCAGCTCGGGCCGCTCGAGCTGAAGGGCGTGCCGTGTCCTGCGCCGGAGCCTGAGCTAGAGTGTGGCGTCAGCGCTGAGCTGCGGCTGCTCTCCACGGCCACTGATCGCGATCACCCGAGCCGCGGCGCGGCGCTCCGGGTGAGCCTAGCTGGCCGCGTAGAAATCCGTACGGAACCCCAGGTGTCTGAGCGCCGAGCTGGGGTAGAGCTGCACGTCGTGGGGCCTAGCCTCGACGCCGATCCCGAGTCGCTGGTGCGCCGGGTCGGGGTGGCTCAGCTGCGCGTCCATGTGATGCGCCAAGCTGCAGGCGGCAGCCCAGCCGTCGGCGGCGGCGACGCCGCGGCTGAGCGCTTGATGCGCCGTGAGGTCGCGGACACCTCGGACTTGTGGGCCCAGTGCGGCGTCCAGCTGGAGATCTCGAGCCTGGACGTCGTGGACCCGCTCCGCACGCAGCTGCTCGCGGTGGGCTGCGAGCAGCCAGCCGCGGCGGCAGGAGGAGCGCTCGAGCTGAAGGTCGCGGGGCGTCAACTCAGCGTTAGCTGGGGCCCGGGGCTCACCCCGCGGGAGGTCACCCAGCAGATCCGCGCGGGGATAGAGCAGCTCGGCTTTCGGGTCGCGGTGCGTGGAAACGGCAGGAACGCGTTCGCGGCGCTGGAGGGCTTCGACCTGCTGGTGACGGACAAGCAGGGGCACGCGGCCCCGCTACAGCCCGTCAGCGCCCAGGGCCGCGACCAGCGCGTCGCGACGGATCCAGCGCTCTCGATCTGCATTGGGGCGGTGAACCTGACCGACGGGCTCAGTCATTTCAACGATTTCAACGCCAGCAGCGGCACGGTTGAAGAGCGCACGCTGCTGAGCGCGTTAGAGGACTCCGACCCAGCGACCATTGAACTGGTGGTGGTCCCGAGCTTTGTGCAGTCGCCGATCAGCGCGTCGAGCGGCGGTCGGATCGGTGAGTCGTTCATCTACACCGGCGGCAGCGCGCTGCGCAACGCGCTGATCGTGGATCGCGCAGGGATCCGTGCGGGTTCGCGGTCCTTCGTGTTGGCCCACGAGCTCGGCCATATTTTGCTCGATCAACCGGGCCACCCTGACGACTTCGGCGTCGATGATCCGGGGCGCTTGATGGACTCTGACGCCGCCGAGGCCAGCGTGTTCGGGCCCCGGCGCCTGATCCGCGACGAGTGTCGGCGCCTGTGGGCCCAGAGCGGGCCGAGCGCCCCGCTGCCGCTGGTCCGTGAGGTCCCGAGCGGCCTGCCCGGGACGCTGACCGTGCTAGGTCCGCCGGGAAACGACAAGTAGGGCGCCGCGACCTTTTTCTTGCAGACTCGAGGTGGCCGCGCTGGCGATGACTCGAAATCTCTAGAAGACCGCGATGTCGCGCAGATCGGTGCCCGCGGCGTAGCCGTAGCTGACGAACGAGTCGAACCCGTCGACCAGCACGCCGACGGCGAAGTCTGCGTCGATGCGGTGCACGCCGTCGTTCTGCAGACCTGGTTTTAGGTTGTCCGGCGCGTCGAACCCCGGATCGATGACGGGGAACGACAGCTGGCAGGTGTGGACCTGGTAGCTGGGTGGCTGGCCGCGCTGGGCGTCGGTCAGGCCGTCTCCTGAATCCGTGTGGCAACCAGCTAGCGTGCTCAGCTCCTGGCCGTCGAGCAGGATCTTGGTGTTCGCTGGCGCGCTGACGCGGATGAAGTCGAAGGCGTATTTGTCTGGGGTCAAGAACACGTAGTTCGGGCGAAACTGCTCGATGGGGGGGATCACGATGAAGCTGGGGTCGCCCCCGGGGAGCCCGCGGGCCACGCCGGCGGCGGCTTGGCTGGGCGAGACGTTGCCGAGCATGATCGGCTCGCTGCTCTCAACCGAGAAGTTCGCCTCGGCGGTCAGATCGACGTACGAGCCGCGCTGGGCGAGCTGGATGGTCTCGTGACCGGGCAGGCTGGTGGTGATCTTGGCGCCGCGGGGCGTGACAGCCACGATACGAAAATAGTCCGGCTCGCTGATCACGCCGATGGTGGCGCCCGCGCGCTGCAGCGCGCGCGTGCGGCTGGCGCCCACCGGGGCGATGAAGCGCTTCCCCGCGGTGCGGATCGGATCGAGCTGCTCCTCTAGGTGGTCCGCGCAGCAGCGGCGATTGGCCAGGGTCTGAAAGAACGGCGCGTCGCTGGCCTCTGAGCCTGAGAACACCACCACCGGCCCGGTGGACTCGACTAAGCTGCCGGTGAAGTCCGCGTTGAAGTCGTCGGTCTCTAGGTTGAGCACGTCAAACGGCTCTAGGGCGAGCCGCAGGGTGCCGCCCGCGAGGGTCTCTGGGATGCCCGGCGCACCTAGGATCCGTGCGGTAGGTGTGATGCGCACCTCGGTCGCGGCGCGCGTGCCGACCAGCGTGATGAAGGCGCGCAGGTCGATGGGATCGGCGGGGTTGAAATTGGTGTTGGGGTCTTCAGTCGACGCGATGGTCTGAGGCCAGCCCATGACCACGTACGCGGCGGTCAGCTGGCTGTTGTTGGGGATGGCCTCGACCGGCTTGAGCAACGACGCGTCGTTGGAGAACACGTTGACGTTCTCGAGTGGGTTGAACTGATAGGCGATCACCGGCACCTGGCTGGTCACGCGATAGCCGCTGCGGGTGAGCGCGGTGTGAGTGCCGGTGTTGAACTCGCCGTCTGGCGAGCCGTCTACCTCGCGGGGCCCGAGCTTGAACACGCGCAGGCTGAGCGGGGGGATGTCGGCGCGGGCGATGGCGAAGGCGGCGCCGTCGCCCGGCGTCCCCGGCGCTGAGTCGTCTTGCTCGATCACGACGCTGGCGGTGACGTCGGGCTGTGGGTTCGACACCACCACGGCGAACTGCTGGGCGGCTGCGTTGGAGCTGCCGTCGATCATCGCGTTGTCGAGGTCGACGGCCCAGTACTCGCAGCCGACGTTGCTACGATTCCGCGCGGCCTCAGCGCAGAGGTTGACGCAGCTGCCCCCGCGACAGGCGATGGCTTGGCTGGTGTCGCACTCCTCGACCAGCGCCTCGGTCTGCCCTAGGGCATCGCAGCGCAGCACCTGCTGGCCGGAGCAGCGCAGCTTGTCAGGGATGCACGGGCTGCACACGTAGCCGGTCGGGTTACACACCTCGCCCTGGGCGGCGCAGTCTTGGGTCACGCTCCACTCAGGGCCAGTCGGGCCGTTGACGCACTGTTCTACTCCCGCACGGCAGCGCTGGGCGCCCAGGCTGCAAGCCACGCTGGGGGCTGAGGGCTCGCCGAGCCAGCGGTCGGCGCGGTCAAAGCCGCAGCCAAAGCCACCCGCTGGCGCGCTGAGCAGCACGCTGAGCAGGGCGCCCAGCAGGGCGCCGCGCGCCGTCGCCTTGAAGGTGCTGGCCGCCGCCTTCAAGGGGCTGCCATGTGGAGTTCGAACACGTCGGTGGCGTAGGCGCTCCAGCCGCGAGTCGCGAGCTGCCGGTAGACCAGCGAGCCGTAGTCGAAGTTGTCGATGTTGGCCGCGCTGACGCTGAGCGTGATCGGACCTGGCTTGAGGCCGAGATCGGGCAGGCTGCTGATGTCCGGCAGCTGTACGCTCTTGGTCGCCCCCGGGACGGCGATGGTCCACTCGAGCAGCCCGCTGTTGCCGGTGATCTCGACCACCACCAAGTCGACCCGCGCGCCGCCCGCCGCCCAGTCGAACTCAAGCTGCGTCCCGTTCCACGCGCTGTTGGCGGCGGGGGCCTTCAACAAGGGGATCTCTACGAAGCCATTCAGCGCGACCGGCGTCGCGCTCGATGTTTGACCTTTGAGCGCCAGCACCGCGCGCGGCGTGCCGTCGCTGGCTCCAGAGAACGCCCGCGCCCCAGCCACGTACGCCGCGCCCAGCAAGTCGCCCGCCAGCGGCGGGACGCCGACCACGTTGAAGCCGCCCGACACCGGTAACAGCTCAGTGCGGGTCCCAGCGGGCAACAGCGCGTAGCCCTCATTGCCGACGCGGATGGCCACGCTGGTGCGCACCCGATCGGGGCCCTTGACCGTCGGCTTGGGTCCCGACAGCTCGACGGCCAACGCGTGGTCCAACGGGATGTTCATCGGGATGACCAGGTTGTTGACCTCTTGCCCGGGCTCGGTGGCGATCCCACGCACCACCCCCATGGCGTAGGCCGTGAACACCGGCGGGTTGAGCGTGCGGTTCTCGATGCCTGCCAGCGCGTAGAAGCTGAGGTTCCCTGCGGAAGTGCTCGAGGAGAACCCGTAGCCGGTCTCTCCAGGCGAATCGGGGGTGACCCGGCTGCCCTCGCTGGGCAGCACAAACTCGCGGGTGGCGTCGCTGCTGAAGCGGAACAAGTAGGCGGCGCGCTTCTCGTCGGGCGACTTGGGCGTGGGCACGTTGGTCCAGTCGGCCTTCTGGAACTCGCGCGGATCTGGCCACACTAGCTCACCGCGCACCGTGGCGGCGAAGCTGCCGCCACCCCCGACGGCGGGAGGATCGCCGTCGTCGACGCAGGCCACGCTGAGCACCGGCGTGAGATATGCGGTCACTGTGTCCACCGGGACGTCCACGAAGCTGACGGGCTGGTAGCACTTTTTGGCGATGGTGACGCTGCGCTTTGGCCCCAGCGCCTCCCCTTGAATCACCGCCACGCCCTGGCTGTTGGTGGCGACGTGGAGCGCGCTGCCTAGGCTGCTGCCGGCGAACACCTGCGCGTCAGCGACGGCGGACCCGGTGTAGTCGTCGAGGACCACGACCTTGAGTTGGTCTGTCAGCGCGCCGCCGCTCAAACCCCCACGGAAGCCGTTGCTGGTGTCCCCGTAGATGAAGGCGTCGAGCACGTCGACCGCCACCGCGTCGGGGGTGGTGACCCGAATGGCCTTTGAGCCTTGGCTGGTGGCCGGGACGTTGCACTGCAGCTCTGCTGGGCCCTTGACCTCGACGTCGGTGCATGGCTTGAGATCGACCAACACCTGGGTGCCGGCGCTCCACGCGGTCGCGTTGCCGCGCAGCGTGATGCGCGTGCCGCCGGAGGTCGGCCCGCTGCTCGGCTCCGCGAAGAAGCTGTCGTAGGTGTAGGCGCCGGGCAGCTCAGCCCGAGTGCTCTGGTCTTCAGCGTTTTGCACCGCGACGGTCTGCGCGCCGGGGCTGCCTGGCGGGATGGTCACCTGCACTCGCGCTGGATCGACGGCGAGCACATCGCCGCGCGGAATTTCCACCCCCCCGATCCAAACTCGCGCTTGGCTGCTGAAGCCGCTGCCGCGGATCGTCGCCAGCTGCCCGCCGGCCCACGGCCCATGCGCGGGCTCTACCCCCAGCACTGAGTGCGGCGCGGCGTCGGGCAGATCGTAGCGGTCGGCGCCGGAGCCCGCGTCGAGCAGCGGCTGCACGCCGCCCGCGTCGTCGGCGGTCTGACGTTGGAACGTGCCCTCGCCGCGGGCCACGCAGGCGCCGAGACCGACTAGCGCGGCCACGCACGCCCAGCGGACGCCAAGCTCGGTGGTCAGGGTGGCTCGGAGGAAATGCACAGCGGCTTAGGTTAGACCGGAGGTGAGCCGCGCCGCCACTCGCGATGCGAGGCGCCTTGGTTAGCGCGGACTGTGAAGGTCGAGCCCAAACGCGCGGTACAGCTCGAGCGCAGTGGCTTTGCGCCCGTGGGCTAGAGCGGCGAGACCAGCGCCTGGCCGCTGGGCGCCTTGCGTTGTACCCCCAAAACCCGCGCTAGACGGCCCAGGCGCGTCGAGCGTCACGCTGGGTCCGACGCAGCTCGGACAGCCTGCCGGACAGCTGCAGCCTGCGATCAGATCGAAGGCGCGGCTCAGCAGCAGCGGCGCGCGCTCGTAGATGCGCTCGGCCAGGCCGACGCCGTTGGGGACGGCGTCGAACAAGAACAGCGTCGGGTTGAAGCCGCCGGTGTGGCTGCCGGGGACGCGAGCCGCCGCGCGCACGCTGGGTTTGGTGCTGCTGGCGGTGCCAAGGCGGGCTGCGCTGGAGCTGGCTGGGCTGCCGCCAGCTGGCGCGGGTGGGTCGTCGCTGGGTGGCAGCTGCTCTTCGCCGTCGCCCAGGGACTGCCCGATGTCGCTTGGCTCGCACATCAGCGCCAGCGTCGCCACGGTCTCCAGGGCGCGACCCAGGCCGCGCAGCGCGTCGATGACTTGGGCGCGCGTGCTGCTGACGCCGACCTCGGCGATCAACGACTCGGGCACCGTGAGCCAGAAGCCCGTGGTGTGCATTTGCATTTCCGGGAGGTGTACGTCGCCGTAGCCCGCGTTCTCGTGGGTGAAGAACTTGATCTTTTTGTAGCCGGTGACGCGCTCAACCACCTTGATTTCGCCCCAGCCGATGCTCAGGTCGCTCGCGGCTGAGCTCAGCTGGCTGCCCGCGCTTTGGTCCAAGACGGCGATGGTGCGGTAGGTGAGGGCGGTGGTGAAGTAGTCCGGCTCGACGTGGCGGACGAAGGCCTTGTGGTTCTCGTAGTCGAGGCGCTCGACCTGATATTGCTCGGCGTCGTGCTGATAGATGGCTTGCTCGTGCAGCATGCTGTGGGTCGCGCGCCAATCAAGCTCAGCCAATGTTTTCCCCGTGGCAACGTTGATGATCACGAAGTTGTCCCAGCCGATGTTGCGCAGGCTGACGCTGGAGGCGGGGAAGGCGTCGCCTGACCAGTGGTAGCGGGCTTGGTTAGGCGTGCGCGAGGCGTGGACCAAGCCGCCGGCCTCTAAGTAGTCGAGCGCGTCGCGAGTCTCG
The DNA here is from genome assembly GCA_964551615.1 of uncultured Polyangiaceae bacterium. Lineage (GTDB taxonomy): Bacteria > Myxococcota_A > Polyangia > Polyangiales > Polyangiaceae > JAHBVY01. The sequence continues at coordinate 45,252 of CAZKDY010000034.1, read as the reverse complement.
ACCTGATCGAGGGGGCCGTAGGCCTCGCCGCTGGCAGGGACTGGGTTGGTGACCGACGGCCCAGGGGGGACTGTCTCAAACGGCAACTCGAACGCCGCGCACTTGAGGTGCTGCACCAGCACCTCGATGTTGCTCGGGTCGATGCGCGCCTCTTCAGCCCCAGTTTGCAGCAGAAACTCTGGGTTTTGGCCCAGGTATTGGTCCAGCGCGCCGCTCTGCAGCACCATCAACGCGATGCTCGGCTCGGCGGCTTCTCCGCCGCGCCGCCCCGCGCGGCCAAAGCGCTGCCAGGTGGCGGCGATGCTGCCCGGGTAGCCGACGGTGACCACCGCTGACAGATCGCCGATGTCGATGCCCAGCTCGAGCGCGTTGGTGGAGACCACGCACAAGATCTCGCCGTTACGCAGCCCCCGCTCTACCTTCCTGCGCGTCTCCGGGAGGTAACCGCCGCGGTAGGCCATGATGGCGTCTGGGCCGGCCACATCGCCCGCGCGGTCGCGCAAATATTTCAGCATCACCTCCACGCTGTTGCGTGACTGGCCGAAGACAATCGTCGGGATTTTTGCGCGGATCAGGTCCTCGGTCATGTACACGGCGTGCTTCAGCGCGCTGGCCCGCACCCCCAGCTCTGGGTTGACGATGGGCGGGTTGTACACGTACAGCTGGCGGCTGTTTTGTGGCGCGCCCGAGCGATCGACCAGCTCGATTTGTTCCGGGTCAAAGCCCAGCACGCGCGCCGCGTGGTCGCGCGGGTTGCCGATGGTGGCGGTGGCGCAGATGAAGGTGGGGAACGAGCCGTGAAACGCCGCGACGCGCCTGAGCCGCGCGATGACGTGGGCCATGTGGGAGCCGAACACGCCGCGGTAGGTGTGCAGCTCATCTAAGACGACGAAGCGCAACCCCTGAAACGCCGCCGCCCAGCGGGTGTGCGACGGCAAGATCCCGCTGTGCAGCATGTCCGGGTTGGTCAGGATGATGCGCGCGTTGTCGCGGGCCGCGCGCCGCGCGTCGCCAGGGGTGTCGCCGTCGTAGACCATGGCGCCGAGGCCCAGCTCAGCGTCGTGAGCCAGCTGGCTCACGCTGTGCTCTTGATCGCGGCTGAGCGCCTTGGTCGGGTACAGGTAGAGGGCCCTGGCGTGAGGATCCCCCGCGAGCGCTTCGAGCACCGGCAGGTGAAAGCACAGGCTCTTGCCGCTGGCCGTGGGCGTCGCGATCACCACGTGGCGGCCGCCGCGCGCGGCGTCGATGGCTTGAGCTTGGTGGCTGTAAAGCTCGTGGATCCCACGTTGTGCCAGGGCGCCGAGCAGGCGCTGATCGAGGGGCCGCTGCAGGTCGCTGAACGGCCGCGTGTCAGAGCCCGAGCTGGCGAGCAGTTGCTCCACCGCGAGGCAGCGCTGGACCTTGCCTGAGTCACGCCACTGCTGCACCACCCTGGCCACCCCCCGCGGCTGGTGCCACGGAGCAGGCTTGAGCTGGGGCTCGCGGGCTCGAGCGCGGACGAGTTGGAGCGGCGGCTTGGGATCAAGCATCGCGCGAATACTAAACGCATGTGCGGCGGTTCTCAAGCCGGGCATGAACGCTTGCTCAGGCGGCACGCGCCGCGGGCGAGCAGGGCGATTGTTTCGTGCTCTTGGGTTCTGGGGCTGCTTCGCGACTGGCTCTGACCCGCAGGATGTCGTAGACCGCCCAGGCTCATGAGTCAGCTGATCGAGGACATGGGGGCCAACCAGCCCAAACTCGCGGACCCAGCCAGCAACCAGCTCAGCCAGGGGCTGGCCGGCGCTCACCAGCCGAGCTTCAGGTTCTTTGGCTTGGTGGCGTCGGTCTCGCTGGTGCTCGACGTGGCGAGCAAGGCTTGGGCCGCGCTGGCGCTGGAGAATCGCCTGGAGCCCGTGGTGCTGATCGACAAGCACCTGACCTTTACCTGGGCGCTGAACCGCGGCGGCGCGTGGGGGATCTTGCAGGACGCTGGAGAGCTGGTGCGCAAGCCGTTCTTCTTCCTCGTCTCGATCTTGGCCATCACCTTCATCGTCTCGCTGTACAGCCGCTTGTTGCCGGGTCAGCGCTCGCTCAAATGGGGCCTGCCGCTGGTGCTCGGCGGGGCGCTGGGCAACCTGGCAGATCGCATCGTGCGCGGCAGCGTGATCGACTTCATTGATTACCGTGCGGATTGGGTGCTGGCGCTCAACACCTGGATCAAGCGCTACTCAGACGGCTGGAGCGTCACCGACCACTGGCCCACCTTCAACGTAGCCGACATCTCGATCTGCATCGGCGTGCTGTTGATGGCCGTGGACATGTTCACCTCCCGCCGCGGCCACAAGTCGGCGGGGCCAAGCGCCGCGGCTCCAGCGGAGGCGGCCCCAGCGGACGCGGCCCCAGCGGAGCCTGGCAAACCCGAGGTGAGCCCCAGCGCCGTCGAGGCCAGCCCCGAGGTCGCGGCTGTGCCCGACCCCCCTGGCGTCGCCAGCTAGCCGAGCGCTCTGATGCAAGGCCGCCTCTTTACGCTATTCGAGGGCAGCGGGATGGCGATCCCAGTGCCCAGCTACTTTTTGCTGCTGGTGGCTGGGTTCATCATGGCGACGGCCATGGGCGCCATCTGGGCCAAACGCATCGGGCAAGATCCAGACGTCATCATCAACCTGGGGCTGGCGATGTTGCTGGCTGGCGTCGCCGGCGCGCGGATCTTGCACGTCTTGGCTGACGGCTACTTCTGGGACTACGTCCACCTGTGCACAGACCCCGCCAAGGTGGCCTGGCCGATCACCCAAGCCGAGTGCTCGGGCCTCGAAGCAGCTGCCTGGGACGCGGCGGCCTCAGTGTGTCGCCCCACGGAGACAAACTGCTTCGCCTGGGCAGAGTTCTACAAGGGCGGGCTGACCTACTACGGCGGCTTCATCGGCGCGGGCGCGGTCGGTTGGTGGCTGCTCAAGCTGGATCGCTTTCCGTTCTGGCGGGCCGCCGACATGGCCGGCCTGGTGATCCCCATCGGCCTCGGCTTTGGCCGCATGGGCTGCCTGCTGGCCGGCTGCTGCTTTGGCGTGCAAACCAGCGGCCCGCTGGGCCTGATTTTTCCGTCTCACTCGCCTGCCAGCGAGCAACAGTGGAAGGCCGGCGAGCTCGCCTCTGCCTTCGCGCCGTCGCTCCCCGTCCACCCCACGCAGATCTATGAGTCCGCCGGGTCCCTGCTGCTGGCCGCGGCGCTGCTGCTCTGGCTGCACGGCCGCAAGCGCTATGACGGGCAGGTCTTCTTGGGCTTCGTCGCCGGCTACGCGGTGCTGCGCTTCGTGCTGGAGTTTTGGCGTAACGACGACCGTGGGGGGATGCTGGGGCTCAGCACTTCGCAGCTGATCGGGCTGATTTTGGTGGGTCTGGCGTTGGCTGCTCACCGCATGCTAGTGGCGCGCTTGGCCGCCAAGGCCCAGCCAGCGTAGACTGTCGGCTGAGGGCCGCCATCGTGTTTACTGACGCACACTCGATCTTGGGATTCAACGCCCGCTCCGCCGGCCTGCGAGCTGGCCTGGCGCTGAGCGCGCTGTTGTTGTTTGCGTGCGGCAACGCAGATCCAGATCGCCCAGCCTACTCTGACAGCAGCTGCAAGGGGCCGGGCTGTTTCTTGAACGGCAAAGGCGGCTCAGGCACTGGCGGCTCAGGTAACGGCGGCTCCGGTAACGGTGGGAGCGCGGGAGCAACTGACGACACGCTGACCGGCGACGCGGCGGTGATCAACGAGTCGCTGACCGGCGCTCAAGCCTTCGCTGGCCTGGTGCACGTCACCGCAGAGGCCGCCGGCGGCGGCTTCGTGGAGGTCGACAGCAACGCTGAGGGCCGCTTCGAGCTCAGCGGCGTGACCCCACTGGCTGGTTGGGTGGGGGTCGAGGCGCCAGGTCAGGCTGACTTGTTGCCCACGTTTCAACCCATGAACCTCGCGGTGGTCCAGGATCAGACGCTGCTGCTCATGCGCAGCTCCACGGTCGAGTTGTTGCTCGCGGCCGCCAACAGCACGGTGGTGTCCGACCCCGCAGCCGGGCACATGCTGATCCACGTGGTGGACGCGGTGAACGGTTACCCGATCCCGGGGGTGGGCGTGGGGACCAACCCTGGAGCCGAGCTGGTGCTATTTGACGATGGAAACTCGTTCACCGCCAACGCCGACAGCACCGGAACCCGCGGCTACTTGATGCTGATCAACGTGCCCGTCGCAGCTTTTCCAGGGCAGCTGGTCGCGCTGAACCTGCAGGTGGAGGGCCAGGCAGTGCCCGTCGAGGCCCGCGTCGCGCGGGGCGCGATCAGCGTGTTTGATCTGGCGCTCTAGCCGCCGGCAGCGCGGCAAGCCGTAAGGCGCGGCTTCGAATCACCGAGCGCGCGAGCGAGCCGCGCGCTCGAGTGCGCTGAGTGCTCGCGTCAACTTTTGAACGCTGGAAAGCCGAGCCCATGCGGGTATGGTGCGCCCATGGTTGTGGGTCGCCTCGTCAGTTTTTTATCGCTCGTCGCGTTGCCGGTCGCCGTCGGCTGCAGCCGATCCGAGCTTGAGTTCTCGCCTTCGAGCTTCGGGGGCAACGCTGGGAGCGCGGGCACCGCAGGCAGCGGCGGCGCGGCGGGCTCGGGGGGCGAAGGCGGGGTCGCGGGGAGCGCCGGCGCTGGCGCCACTTCTGGATCCGCAGGGATGGGAGGCATGGCGGGGGTGGGGGGTGGCCCGGCGTGCGCGACGGACACCCAGTGCGCTGACGGCGACAGCTGCACGACGGATCGCTGCCGTGGAGGCTTCTGCGAGAACAGCCCGCGCGACGATGACCAGGACGGCTACGCGCCGCTGGTCTGCGGCGGCGCGGACTGCAACGACCAGAACCCCAACACTAATCCTGGTTCCGCAGAGAACTGCTTTGACGGAGACGACAACGACTGCAACGGGGTGGCGGACTGCTTTGACCCGGCGTGCGCGGGCGTCCCGAACTGCGGCTGCGTACCCAGCCCGGGCGGAGAGGACTGCAGCAACGGCGTAGACGACGACTGCGACACCACCGTCGACTGCCTAGACCAAGACTGCCAGGGGACGCCGGCTTGCGGCTGCGCCGCCAGCGAGAGCGGCCAGTGCGGCAATGGCTTCGATGACGACTGCGACGGCGCGTTCGACTGCGACGACTCGGACTGCTTCCCGGACGACGCGTGCCGTTGCCAGGCTCAGCGCGAAGACTGCAGCAACGGCCGCGATGACGACTGCGACGATCTGGTCGACTGCGCCGACAGCGACTGCAAGAGCCAGCCTGCGTGTTTGTGCGTGCCGCCCGGCGTGCCCGAGCGCTGCGACGACAAGCGTGACAATGACTGCGACGGCTTGGTCGACTGCGCCGATCTTGACTGCGTGGGCAAGCCGGCGTGTCAGATGTGCCGCCCTGAGGACTGCAGCGACGGCGTAGACAACGACTGTGACAACCTGGTCGACTGCGCCGACGACTCGTGCTTTTTTGACCCGAGCTGCGCGCCGACGCCCGAGATCTGCAACAACAAGCTCGACGACGACAACGACGGCTTGGTCGACTGCGCGGATCCTGACTGCGCCAACAACCCCGCGTGCGTGGTCAAGCAGTCGAACTGCTTGTCGCCGAAGCTCATCACTGGCACAGGTCAGTACCGGGGGGATACGCGGGGCAACGTGGGGGAGACCAAGGGCAGCTGCGGCGGCGACGCCGGCGAGGCGGTGTTCTACTTCACGCTCAGCGCTGCCTCACGCGTCCACCTGGACACCATCGGCACGAGCTTTGACTCGGTGCTGTATGTGCGTAAGGGCTCGTGCAAGGGTGGTAAAGAGTTCGGCTGCGACGACGACAGCGGCGGCTCATCTTGGGCGGCCAAGCTTGATTTCACCATCCTGTACCCCGGCACCTACTACGTGTTCGTCGATGGCTTTACGGTGGATCCGCAGGGTGGGGCGAACGAGGGCCCGTTCGTGCTCAACGTGGAGATCGAGGCGAACCCAGCCGAGAAGTGCAACGACAAGATCGACAACGACGGCGACCGCTATGTGGACTGCGCGGATCCTGACTGCGTCAGCGCGCCCAACTGCCTGAACTGCAACGGCGGGCAAAAGCCAGGGCCTGAGTTCGGGATCGCCGCGTGCACCGACGGGCGTGACAACGACTGCGATGGCGTCGCCGACTGCGCCGATGAAGACTGCAGCGCCAGCGACTACTACGTGACCGAGTGCTGCAACGGCCAAGACCAGAACGGCAACCAGATCCCTGACGACTTCAACTGTGGCTGTGCCTCCGACTTGGACTGCCCGAGCGGGCAGATTTGCTACACCCACACGGCTTGGGCTTGCGGTTACCCGTGCAGCCAGTTCTTCGGCGAGATCTGCCCGTTCGTCGCCTTGGGTTCGTCGTGCAGCGGGATCACCAACCAGTGTGAGTTCTAAAGCGGCCCTGAGCGCGGCCACGAGGCTGAGCGGCGGCGCTGCTTGAGGGCCGGCGCCGGCGCGCGATTGAACTCGCCGCCCGCAGCGTGTACCCAAGGGGCCATGTTGCTCCTCTCAGAAACCAACAAGCGCATAGATGGCAAGGCGGTCGCGGCTCTGGTGCGAGCCGAGGCGCAGGCCGAGACCGCGGCGTTCGTCGCACAGCATGGCCGCGCGCCAGGCTTGACGGTGGTGCTGGCCGGCGACGACCCCGCCTCTGCGGTGTACGTGCGCAACAAAGAGAAGGCGGCGCTCGAGGTGGGGATCGCCGGCAAGGTGCTGCGCTTGCCCAGCAGCGTGTCACAAGCTGAGCTGCTCAAGCTGGTGCATGACCTCAACGCCGACGCGAGCGTCGACGGCATCTTGGTGCAGCTACCGATTCCGCCCGGTCTGGATGAGGGGCCGATCCTGGAGGCGATTGACCCGCGCAAGGACGTGGACGGCTTTCACGTGTCCAACGTGGGCGCGCTGTGGTCCGGCTTGGAAGGCCTGGTGCCGTGTACGCCCAGCGGCTGCATGCGGCTGCTGGCGGAGACAGGGGTCACGTTGAAAGGAGCCACCGCCGTGGTGGTGGGGCGCTCGAACATCGTGGGTAAGCCGATGGCCGCGCTGCTGTTGCGCGAGCACGCCACCGTCACCATCGCGCACTCGCGCACCGCAAATTTGGCTGAGGTGTGCCGGCAGGCAGACGTGCTGGTGCTGGCCGTGGGCCGGGCCAAGCTGGTTAAGCGTGACTGGGTGAAGCCCGGCGCTGTGGTGATCGACGTGGGCATGAACCGCGACGAAGCGGGCAAGCTGTGCGGCGACGTAGACTACGCCGACGTTGAGGCGGTAGCAGCCGCCATCACCCCGGTGCCAGGCGGCGTAGGGCCGATGACCATCGCGATGCTGATGAAGAACACGCTGCGCGCGGCGCGCGCCATCGAAGCCGCGCGTGGCTGAGCGCGCAGCGCTCACGGCGAATAGCGCCCAAAGCGAGCAGCAGTCACAGCGAATAGCGCGCAGGATCGACGCCGAGGGAAGCGCAGATGGCGCGCAGCACTTGATCCGCGCGGAACAGCGTAGCGCTCAGTTCGCCTGAGTTGTCGATCACGTGATCGGCGCGCCGGACCTTCTCAGCCAGCGGCAGCTGGCTCGCGATGCGCGCTTCAATCTCCTGTTGGGTCGCCGCGTCCCGCGCCATGCTGCGCGCGATCTGGACCTCGTGGGGTACGCTGACCACCACCACCGGGCGGATGGCGTCCGCCAGCCCGGATTCGAACAGCAGCGGCACCTCGTAGCAGACCAGCGGCTCACCAGCGGCGCCTAGGCTCTGAAAGCGCTGTACGCTCAGGTCGCGCACGCGGGGGTGGGTGATGCTGTTCAGTCGCTTCCGTGCGGCTTCATTCTCAAACACCCGCGCCGCCAAGGTCTTGCGGTCGAGCTCGCCGCTGGCGGTGAGGATCCCTTCGCCGAACTCGGCGATCAACTCGGCTAAGGCTGCGCTGCCCGGGGCCACGACCTCGCGCGCCAACACGTCGGCGTCGACCACGGGCAGCCCCCGACCCGCGAAGTGCCGTCCGACGCTGCTCTTGCCCGAGCCGATGCCGCCCGTCAGTCCAAACACGTGGGTCACTGGGGGAGTCTAGAGGCAGCGCCGCGGCCTTTGCAGGGCTGGCGGGAGAAAAGCTTCGGCGCTGAATCGACCACTAGCGTACACTTGTTCAGTGACCATCGAAGGCAAGCTCAAGCGCCTGGCAGATCTGCAGCTGGCCGGTCAGCTGAGCGTTGGCGTGCGGGGGCGCGCTGCGCCCTCGCGCAGCGTGGTGGTGCAGCCGCTGCCTGATGCGCATCTGCCTGAGGCAGCTCCCAACCTGACAGATCTGAACGTCACCGAGCGCTCGCCCCTGGATGTGTTGCGCCAGCGCATGCAAGCCATCTTGGGCCGGGAGCAGCCCGCGGCGGCGCCTAAGCTCGGCGATCCAGAGATCACGCTGCTCCCGTTCGTGATCGAGCAGACGACTGAGGGCAGCCGCTGTCGCCGCAACGAGCGGCTGCCCGCGTCGTATCACGTTGGTCGGATCCCTGTGGATTCAGCTCAAGCCGCCAGCGCTGAGCTCTTGAGCCTGCTCGCGCTGGATCCAGCGCTGGCTTCAGCTGATCCAGCCCGCGCCTTGTATTTCGACACCGAGACCACCGGGCTCGGTGTCGGCACCGGCACCATCGCGTTCCTGATCGGGCTTGGTTTCTTTGAGCCGGACGCTCGCTCAGCTGGGGACGCCGCCTGTCTGGGCTCAGCTGCTCTGTTAACCTCAGCTGCGCCGTTCAAGTCAGCGGCAGCGCTCAAGTCAGCTGCGCCGTTCAAGTCAGCGGCAGCGCTCAAGTCAGCGGCGCCGCCAGCGTCTTCGCAGCCTGAAAGCTCCACCCTGGCGCGGCCTGAGCGCTTCGTCCTAGAGCAGCTGCTGTTGCGCAGCCCAGCCGACGAGCGCGCCGCGCTGCTGTTGCTGCGCGAGCGCATCGAGGCCGCGTCGTGCCTGGTGTCATTCAACGGCAAGACGTTTGATCTGCCGCTGCTGCGCGATCGCTACATCATGAACCGCCTCACGCCGCCCCCCGAGCGGCCTCACCTGGATCTGCTCCACGTGGGGCGGCGCCTACACCGCGCGCGGATCGGCGCCTGTCGGCTCAAATCCCTGGAGAGCGAGGTGCTCGGCTTTGAGCGAGATGGTGACATCGACGGCGCCGACGTAGCGCCGCGCTACGCCCACTTCTTGCGCACTGGCGACGAGGAGGCGCTGCGCGCCGTCGTGGATCACAACCTGTGGGACGTCGCCAGCATGGCGGCGCTGGTCGGTTTGTACGGCGAGCCGCTCGAGGTGCTGCACCCCTTAGATCTGCTGGGCGTGGCTAAGACGTTGAAGCGCGGCAAACAGCTGGCGCATGCCGTTTCCGTGACGCAACGCGCGCTCGATCGCGGCGCTGGGCCGCCAGCGCTGGAGCTGCGCGCGCAGCTGGCTAAAGCGCGCGGCGATCGCGCGCGGGCGCTGAGCGACTTTGAGCAGCTGATGCGCGAAGTGGACGACGCCGCGACCCGCCTGGAGCTGGCCAAGCTGTACGAGCATTTCGTGGGTGATCCTGGGCGCGCCTTAGAGCTAGTGGAGCGTGGCACCGACGAAGATCCAGCGCCGCTCGCCAAGCGGCGCGCCCGCCTCGCCAAGAAGCTCGAGCAGCAGGCGGCTGGGCCAGCGGTCAAGCGGCGGCGCGCCCGGCGCGCGAGCTCCGCCGACTAGAGCCTCGCCAGCGCGGCCTACCAGCTCCGCTTGCCAGCGCTGGCTCGCGGCGCGCGATGTCCTCAGGCCCAAGACCCCGCGCCCGGGCTTCTACTGCTCGGCGGCGGTGTCGTCGGCTGACGAGCCTGTGATCTCGAGGCAGAGCCTTGGAGCCGACGCCGGAATGCGCAACAGCGATTGCTCTAAGCGTGGCTCGGAAGTAGACCGCTGGGTTATGGCTTACGACCATTTGGCGATCGAAGCGCGCTGGCAAAAGTACTGGGACGAGCACCAGACGTTTAAGGCTTCGCGGCGCGAGGGCCACCCCAAGCTGTACGTGCTCGATATGTTTCCGTATCCGTCGGGACATGGCCTGCACGTCGGTCACCCAGAGGGCTACACCGCCACCGACATCTTCACGCGCATGAAGCGCATGCAGGGCTACGACGTCTTGCACCCGATGGGCTGGGACGCCTTTGGGCTGCCGGCCGAGCAGCACGCCATCAACACCGGGACGCACCCGGCGCTGACCACGCGGCAAAACATTGAGCACTTTCGGCGCCAGCTAAAGAGCCTAGGCTTCGCCTACGACTGGTCCCGTGAGGTCAACACTACAGATCCTGGCTACGTGCGCTGGACGCAGTGGATCTTCCTCAAGTTGTTTCACCGTGGATTGGCATTTCAGGGCAAAATCCCGGTTAATTGGTGCCCCGCGCTGGGCACCGTGCTGTCCAATGAAGAGGTCATCGACGGGCGCAGTGAGCGCGGTAACCACCCGGTGGTGCGCCAGCCGCTGCGCCAGTGGCAGCTGAAGATCACCGCCTACGCCGACCGCCTGGCCTCGGAGCTTGATGGGCTAGACTGGCCTGAGACCCGCCAAAAGCAGATCGACTGGATCGGTCGCAGCGAGGGCGCGGAGGTCGACTTCGCGCTAGAAAACCATACGGAAAAGCTCAGGGTCTACACCACGCGGCCCGACACGTTGTTCGGCGCGACCTACATGGTGATCGCGCCAGATCACCCGCTGACGCTGGAGATCGCCAGCGCCGAGCAGCGCGCTCAGGTCAGCCAGTACGCTCAGGCGGCGGCGCGCAAGAGCGACTTGGAGCGCACGGCCCTGGGCAAAGACAAGACCGGCGTGTTCACCGGCGCGTACGCCATCAACCCGACCAACGACCAGCGCATCCCCGTCTACACGGCGGACTACGTGCTCGGCTCCTACGGCACCGGCGCGATCATGGCCGTGCCCGCCCACGATCAGCGCGACTTTGAGTTCGCCAAGGCGTTTGACCTGCCCATCGTCAAGGTGGTGGCGCAGCCCGGCGCCGCGGACACTGAAGCGCTGACCGCGGCCAGCGCCGAGTACGGCGTCGCCGTCAACTCGGGTCAGTTCAACGGCCAAGCCACCGCCGACGTAAAAAAGAACATCGTCGCCTGGTTGGTCGAGCGGGGCGTTGGGGAGGCCAAGGTCAACTTCAAGCTGCGTGACTGGGTGTTCAGTCGCCAGCGCTACTGGGGTGAGCCGATCCCGATTTACTTCCCTGTGGCAACGGATGGTGACCCGCGCGCTGGCGCGGCGTACGAGATCGACTACACCCAGCCCATCGCCCTAGAGGACTCTGAGCTGCCCCTGCGCTTACCCGATCTTGACGACTACCACCCGGGAGATCCGCAGGGTCCTCTGGTAAAGGCGCTGGATTGGCGCTTTTTTCAGCGTGACGGCAGGTGGTTCGCGCGGGAGACCAACACCATGCCGCAGTGGGCGGGCTCGTGTTGGTACTACCTGCGCTACCTTGACCCGCACAACGAGCAAGAGATCTTCAGCCAAGCCGCGTACGACGCCTGGATGCCCGTTGATTTGTACATGGGCGGCGCCGAGCACGCGGTGCTGCACCTGCTCTACGCGCGCTTCTGGCACAAGGTGCTGTTTGACTGCGGCGTGGTCAAGCACCCAGAGCCGTTCATGCGCTTGGTGCACCAGGGCATGATCTTGGGCCAGGCCTTTCGTTGGTACGCGGCGCTGAAGCCTGACGGCACGCTGGCCCAAGCGCTGGCTGGCAATGATAACCGCGTGGAAAAAGACGCGGACAGCGGGGATTTGAGCTTTGAGGGCCAGCCGGTCGAAGAGCGCTGGGTGCCGCCGGCTGAGGTCAAGGTCGACGGCTCACGGCGCCTGCACCCAGAGCACGGGGTGGAGCTGCAGTTGGTCACCGAGAAGATGGCCAAGAGCCGCGGCAACGTGGTGAACCCTGATCTGGTGGTGGCTGAGTTCGGCGCGGACTCGCTGCGCGCCTATGAGATGTTCATGGGGCCGCTAGAGCAGGTGAAGCCGTGGCAGACCAGCGGTATCCAAGGCGTGCGCCGCTGGTTGGATCGCCTGGCTGCGCTGGGCGAGCGCGGCGTGATCGACGCGCCCATGCAGCTCGAGACCGCCAAGCTGGTGCACCGCACGGTGAAGAAGGTGGGCGAGGACATCGAGGCGCTGCACCTGAACACCGCGGTCAGCACGATGATGATCCTGACCAATCACCTAGCGAGCCTGGAGCAGATCCCACGTGAAGCCCTGGAGCGCCTGGTGCTGGTGGTCTGCCCGTTCGCGCCCCACCTGGCAGAAGAGCTGTGGGCAGGTCTTGGCCACGCGCCGAGCGCCGCCGACGCAGCTTGGCCCAGCTGGGACCTAGCGCTGTGCGAAGACGATGAGGTCGAGCTGGCGATTCAGGTTCAGGGCAAGGTGCGCGGCCGCGTGATGCTGCGTAAAGACGCGCCCGAAGCCGCGGCCCGTGACGCGGCGCTGGCGGAAGAATCGGTCATCAAATTCCTGGCTGGCCGCGCGGTGAAGAAGTTCATCTATCGCCCAGGCAAGATCATCAACCTGATCGTGTGAGCGCGGCTGACTCGGTGAGCGCTAGCCATTTCGAGTCGCCTGGTGCTTTGCCTACAGGCGCGCACCTGCGCTGATGTGCGCTGGTCAGGTGGTCCGCTGAACGGCTGGTAGGATGTGGATAGGTTGTTGTTTCCCGTGAAACCACGCGGCATCGAGCGCAGGCTGATCTTGCAGGTATTCGCGGGCTTTGGCGCGATCGCTGGCCTCGGACCGGTCGCCGGTTTTGCTTGTGGATATTCTCCCGTGCTGGGTCCGGGGGCGACCGGCGGGCTGGGGGTGCGGCTGGCGCAGTCACTCGTCGCGGAGCCCCTGGTCGACCGAGAAATCGTTACGGGTGCGGAGACGTATCTTGCCAGCTTGGGGGCGCTGGATGACGCCAGCACGTCCGTCCTGCAGATCGCCGTGGTGCGCCTGGACGAGACACCCGCCGCGCTGCGCGTGGCTGCGCCTGGGCCCCAGGCCAGCGGCATCTCGATCCGTCTCACCGCGCGCGGTCAAGTGGTCACCGGCGGTCGAGTCGAGGCCAGCGCGGAGCTCTCGCGTAGCGTCGAGCTCAGCGTACGTCCTGGTTTGGCGCTGGACCGAGACGCGGCGCTCGGCCGCGTAGGGCGCCTGGTGGGCCGTGAGTTGGCGGCTCACGTCGTCGGGCTGCCCACCCCCGAACGCGGCTGAGGGCTCCATACGGTCCCAATAGCGCGGCGGAATCGCAGGTTTCGTGGTCACCGCCGTTGGTTCGGTGAGTTGAGCGGGCGGCCACCGGCCCGAATCGCCTGGTTCGTCGCCAGATCTGACTCACTGCTACCGCATTGCTCCGGCTGTGTTACGGTTCCGCCGCCATGATCACCATCGGCTGCGCAGGCTTTGCCGTCCCCGCGACGCGGTATTTCAAGGAATACCTGTTCGTTGAGGTCCAGGAAACACAGATCCACAGTCCGGGGCCCGGGACCATCCGGCGTTGGCGCCGTGAAGCGCCAGAAGGCTTCGAGTTCGCGCTGCTCGGCCCTAAACAGGTGGGCCAAGAGGGCTTTCGAGCCGGCAAGGTGATTGAGACCGCCTTGGAGACCCTCGAGCAAGTAGCCGAAGAGCTCAACGCCTCGACGGCGGTGTTCGTCGCCCCTCCAGACTTCGCGCCCAACCGCGCCAACAAGGCCGCCCTCAAAGACTTCTTGGTTTGGGTGCAGGGCAGGCGCTTCTCGCGCATCGTGTTTGAAGTGGGTGAGGGCTGGAAAGCCGACGAGGCCGACGCCATCGCCGAGGAGACTCAGACCCTGGCCGCCCGCGATCCACTGCACCAGGGCGCCTCCAAGCGCCCGCAGGCCTACTACCGCATGCCTGGGCCGGCCGGCTACAAGTCGCGCTACGAAGATCCAGCCATTGAGCGGCTGGCCGCCATCGCCCGCGAAGCAGACCATGCGGAAGCAACGTACGTCTTCGCCAACGTCGACACCTTCGCTGACGCGAAGCGCTTTAAGAAGCAGCTCGGGCTGTAGCGCGTGGCTTAGGCTGCACAGCGCGGCTTGAGCTTCATACGGCGCTCAGGCGCGCGGCTTAGGCTGCACAGCGCGGCTTGAGCTTCATACGGCGCTCAGGCGCGCGGCTT
>CAZKDY010000034.1:29807-30966 GCA_964551615.1 uncultured Polyangiaceae bacterium | reverse complement strand
AGGCTGCAGCGCGGCTTGAGCTTGGAGCGGCGCTCTCACCTTCAGCTGACGAGCGCGGCGCTACAAAACGGCGACTGCCCACCTCGCACAGGCGAAGTGGGCAGAGACCGTAGCCGCGCAGCGGAACTCGAGTCGCTGCGGGCCGAGCCGCGGTGAGCTCAGCCGCCGCTGAAGTCCAGGCACTCGGTGATGCAGTTGGTCTTCATGCAGCCGTACATGTCGTCGGTGGCTGAGGCTTGGAACGCGCCGCACGCGGGGGTGAGGCAGGCGCCCAGGGCCTCGCCTTCAAGGGCGGCGTCGAGGACTGCGCCTTCGCCGGTCTTGGTCGAGATGTAGTTCTGCATGCAGATGACCTCGCCCTCGCCCGTAGGTCCACCAGAAGCGCAGGGGTTCATCGGACCGCTAGCGGCGCAAGCGCCCCACTCGGTGCAACAGCTGGTCTTCAAACAGGCCTGACAGCCGTTGGTGGTATCAAAATCCTCGCAGCTGCCCGCGGTGGTGAACGGCGTGCGCTCGCCGGTGTCGGGGTCGCACTCCAGGGTGTCAGCGGTGCCGCCGGTGCCGCCGGTCGCGCCGACGCCGCCGGTTGCGCCGACGCCGCCCGTTGCACCCGAGCCGCCGGTTGCGCCGGTCGCGCCGGAGCCGCCGGTCGCGCCGGAGCCGCCGGTCGCGCCGGAGCCGCTGCTGCCGGCGGTGCCGCCTGCTCCGTCGTCATCGCTGGTGATCACGCAGCCAGCGGAGAACAGCGTGACCGCGAAGCCTAAGATCGCGAACTTATTCAAAGAAATCTTCATTTGTGTTGCTCCCTTGGTGCTCGCTAGGTGACGCGACCCGTCTTGGCGCGTCACCCGCCGAGCTTCTTGTAGTTGTGAACCGTCGCCGATGGCCGGTCGAGTTTGTCTGTGGCGCCGAACTCCGCCATTTCACCTACGCTACCACCCGACGCGAAATGCCCGCCCCGAGGCGGGAACAAGCAAACGGGGGCCAGTGCCGAATCATCGCCCTGCGACGCCACTCCCCGCAAGCGCTTAGCGTACCACACCGAGCATGGACGAGGCTTGGCGCCAGGCTATTCGCTCGACGGCTCAAACAGCTGAGTTTTGGCAGCTGAGTTTTGGCAGCTGAGTTTTGGCAGCTGAGTTTTGGCAGCTGAGTTTTG
>CAZKDY010000034.1:0-29707 GCA_964551615.1 uncultured Polyangiaceae bacterium | reverse complement strand
GCAGCTGAGGGGGTTTGGGGGTGGAGGGCAGGGCGCCGTTAGGCGCTGGGCTTGGCTGCGCTGAACACTCGCCCGCGCGGTATAAATGCCATCAGCACGCCGAGCAGGCTGAGCAGCCACCACGGCGCGTCACCCAGCACCCGGTACACGGTGCCCCCATCAAGCCAGGCGATCTCGGCGGCGGCGCTGTCTTCTTGAAAGGTGCGCGTGTGTGCGACAACTCGGCCAACCGGATCTACGATGGCCGAGACGCCGCTGTTGGTGCTGCGCACGAAGAAGCGCCGCTGTTCAACCGCGCGGAACTTGCTTAGGGCGAGGTGGATCCAGGGTTCGGTGGTGTCGCCGAACCAAGCGTCGTTGGTGATGTTGACCAAGAGCTGCGCGTCGCCGGCTTGCATGATGGAGTTCACGAACGCCGGGATAATATCCTCGTAGCAGATGAACACCGCCAAGTGCCTGTCTCCAAACGGGATCGGCTCGGCGACCGTGCCGGGCGTGAAGCGCCCAGAGTGCGGAGACAGCTCGTAGAGCTTGGGGAAGGTGTCGCCGAAGGGCAGGTACTCCCCAAACGCCAGCAAATAGTGTTTGTCGAAGCGGCCTTCGATTTTGCCTTGAGCGTTGCTGACCAGCGCCGAGTTGAACAGCACGTAGCCCCGCGCGTCCTTGACCTGACGCACCAGCACGCCGCCGAACACCGCTGGCGCGCCGATCTGCGGGATGACCCGGCGCTCGTAGAAGTCGACGGCGGTGTTCTCGTTGAGCGCGCCCACCACCGCGGTCTCTGGCCAGACGATCAAATCGAGGGGCCCCGACTTAGCGATCAACTCGTGGCTGAGCCGCAGGTGCTTGCGCAGGCCGCCTTCTTTGTCTTGGCGCTTGGCCATCAGGCTCATGTTGGCCTGGACCACCCCGACCTTGCCTTTGGCCGCGCTGGCGACCAGCGCGTCGACCTGGTGGATCCGCACGGCTCCGTAGGCTGCGGCGACCAGCGGCACGGCGAGCAAGACGCCCAGCTTCTTCCATGCGGGCCTGCGCCCCTCGACCCGGGCGAACACTAGCTCGGCGAGGGCCAGGTTGGGCGCGATCAGGATCAGCCCCACCAAGATCGGCCCACCCAAGTCCGCGGCTTGAACCAGCGCGGGGACTTGGTGCACCGTGGCCGCGTAGTACCAAGGAAATAGCAGCGGATACAGCAGCTCGCTGGCCGCGAAGGCGACGCAGAACACGGGCCCGGCGGGCCAGCCACGCTGCGTAGCGCGGCCGTAGAGCCAGCCCATCAGGCCGATCCTGCCGCCTTGGTAGGCGCACAGGATGCTCATGAACAGCAGACACAGCGGCGTGCCGAAGCCGCTGAAGGTCTTGAGCATCTCGATCAACCAGTAAAACCCGGTCATCGTCATGCTGAAGCCGGCCAGCCAGCCGAGCCCGAACGCGCGCTTGGTCGGCTGGCCTCGCAGGGCGACGATCAGCGGCACCAGCGCGGCGAAGGCCAGCGGCCAGACGTCGACGCCGGGAAACGCGACGAAGTACAGCACGCCGGACAGCGCCGCCAGCGCGTAGGCCGGCTTCGCGGCCAGGGGAAATATCGCCCTCGCTGCGGGGGCCGCGGCCGTCGCGATCTCGCTGGCTGCCGCGTCTTCAGCTACTTCCGACTGTTCGGGCTTGGCGTCGGTCACGGTGGTGGCTCGGGGCGGTGCTGATGCGGGGCGGTGCTGATGCGGCTACTTAGTGCGCTTGATGACGTGAAAGCCGAAGTCCGTTTCCACGGGGTCGCTGACGTCGCCCGGCTTCATGGCGAACGCCGCGTCAGCGAACGGCTTGACCATGCGATCGCGGGTGAACTCTCCGAGGGTGCCGCCGCTGGTCTTGCCCGAGGGATCGTCGGTGTGCTCCTTGGCCAGCGCCGCGAAATCTGCGCCGGGCTTTTGGGCGAGCTTGGCCAGGCGAGTGGCCTCAGCCTTAGCCTCTGCCTTGGAGCGCGTGATTTGGGGCTGCGCGCGCAGCGCCCCTTTGTAGGCGACCAGGATGTGTGAGGCGCCGACCGTCTCGGCGGCAGGCGCAGGCGCGACTGGGGCGGGGGTCGGGGCGCGATCTTGCGCCTGAGCCGCAGGCTGAGCCGTAACCGTCTGACCCTTCTGATGATCGATTTGGGGCGCGGTCAGATCCGCACACCCGACGCTAAGCAGCACGCACAACAGGAGCGACTTGTTCATAAACCTGAGAGGGGACTAGCAGCGCACCGCGGCGTTGGAAACCAAGAAACGCGCCGCGCTGTCGCCAGCTAGCGCTAGCGGCCACACTGGAAACTCTAGTCAGCGTTGGAATGCCTCGGCGTGAGCCGCGGCACTTGCTTGCGCCGCCGCGGGTCTAGCCCGAATGATGCGAGCCCCAGTTCTTCTAGGCTGCGGCGCCAAGCGGCGGCCGCCCGAGCGGCGGCACGTCGCTGTGCCCCGCGCCTCCCCGCCCTCGGTGTGTTGAGTCATCCATTCGCGGGCCCCACAGCGGAAAGCGAGACAAGCGTGCGGAAAATACTGCACATCGAAGACGACCCCGCCAACCGGCTGCTGGTCCGCAAGTTGCTCAAGCCCGCGGGCTTCGAGGTAGTCGAGGCCGAAGACGGCATGCAGGGCCTGCGCATGGCCCGCGAAGAGCGCCCCGATCTAATCCTCGTGGATATTGCGATCCCCGGGATGGACGGCTACGAAGTCACCCTGCGCTTGCGCGCAGAAGAAGCGCTGAAAGACGTGCCCATCGTCGCCATCACCGCCGAGGGCAACCGCGACACCAGCCTCGCGATGGGCGCTAATGGTTTCTTGCAGAAGCCCATCGACGCCCGCTCGTTTGCCCGCACGATCGCCGGATTTTTGGGGGGGCACAGCGAGCGAACCGCGCCGGGCGTGAGCGGCGAGCACCTACGCAAAGAGAGCCAGCGCATCGTGGTCCACCTGGAACAGAAGGTGGCGGAGCTGTCGCAAGCCAACCTGCGGATGGTGGAGCTAGATCGCGCGCGGAAAGAGTTTTATCGCAACATCTCCCATGAGCTGGCCACCCCCATGACCCCCATCGTGGGCTATGTGCGCATGTTGCGCGATCACGAGCTGGGCGCGCTGAGCGAAGCTCAAGAGAAGGCGCTGCGCACCATCGACGACTGCGTCGGGCGCCTGCGCGGGCTGATCGACAACCTGCTGGACGTGACGGCCATCGAGACTGGCCGCCTGCGCTTCATGCACCGCGACTATGACATGACCGAGCTGGTGCGGCGGGTGGTCTCGCGCCTGGCGCCTGCCCTGCAGGAGCGCCGGCTCAGCCTGCGGCATGAATTGCCGCGAGGAAAAATGCTAGGCTGGGGGGATCCTGAGCGCTTAGCCCGCGCGCTCAGCCAACTGCTGGACAACGCGTGTAAGTTCACGCCCGAGGGCGGGGAGGTGGGGGTGCGGCTCAAGCGCGTCGATCAGGCGTTTGAGCTGACCGTCGCGGACACCGGCCCGGGCATCGCCAGCGCCGCGGCGAACCAGCTGTTTGAGCCGTTTTATCAGCTCGATGGCTCCCCGACGCGCTCGTTCGGCGGCACCGGGGTTGGGCTGGCCATCGCCCGCGGCATCGCCCGCGGCCACGGCGGCGAAGTGCGCCTCGAGTCACCGGCGGCGGTCGAGATCGCAGGCAGCCGCTTCACTGGTTGCGCCTTTACGCTGCGGGTGCCGGAGCGCGCGCCGCTGCTGGCGGAGGCTGACGCAGCGCCCGGCGCGGGCTCAGCTGGCTGACGTGGTAGACGCCGTGTATGGCCGCGCCCCTCCACCCCCCTGAAATTTATTGGGATTGGAACGCCACTACGCCGCTCGCGCCCCAGGTGGTGCAGGTGATGAGCGCGGCGCGCGCTGGCTGTTGGGCGAACCCGGCGAGTGTCCACCGCGCGGGACGTCGGGCCCGCAAGCAACTGGACGACGCGCGGGAGGCGCTGGCCGCGCTGCTCGAGGTGTCTCCCCGCGACGTGCTGCTGACCGGCGGCGGCACGGAGGCCAACAACCTCGCCTTGGCCGCGGCGCCAGGGCTGGTGCTGAGCCGCTTGGAGCACCCGTCGGTGGTGCGCGTCGCCGAGCGCCTGGAGTCGCTGGGCAAGCCTGTGGTCTGGCTGCCGGTGTCGAGGCACGGCCAGGTGGAGGTGGACGCCCTGGACGAGCAGGCTGCTGCGCTACCGCAAGGATCTTGGCTGAGCTGTATGCTGGTCAACCATGAGACCGGCGTGATCCAGCCCCTCGCGGCGCTGGCCGAGCGCGCCCATCGGCGCGGGCTGCTGGTGCACTGCGACGCCGTCCAGGCGCTGGGTAAGGTCGAGCTGAGCCCGCTGCTCCAGGTGGACGCGGTGAGCCTGGCCGCGCACAAAATCCGCGGACCAAAGGCTATCGGCGCGCTGTGCCTGCGCAGCTCGGCTGAGGGGCGGGTGCCGCTGCCGGTGCCGGTGTTGCTCGGCGGGTCGCAAGAGCGTGGTCTGCGACCAGGGACCCAAGACGCGGTGTTGGCGGCGGGCTTCATGGCCGCGGTGCAGCGACTGCCTGAGCTCCGCTCGGCGCTGGGGCGAGTCAGCCGGCTGCGCGACGCCTTGGAGCGCGCCGTCTCCCAAGTGGCTGAGCTGGTGGGCGCCGGCGCCCCGCGGGCGCCTCATGTCGCTAACTTGTTATTTGCTGGCTGGCGCGGCGACGAGCTGGTGGCCGCCTTGGATCTCGAGGGGATCTGCGTGTCAGCCGGCAGCGCGTGTAGCGCCGGCACCCTGGAGCCAAGCCCCGTGCTGCAGGCCATGTTGGGCGACGCCGCGGCGCTGGGCGGGGTGCGCTTCAGCCTGGGCGAGGACGCATCTCAGGCCGAGCTCGAGCGGGTGCTGGCGGCGCTCGGTCGGCTGCGGATCCTGAACGCGTGATGCGCACTCCGCTAGCTGAGGTTTTACTTCAGGGTTTCGTCTGAAGATCAGCGATCACTCGAAGCGTCATCAGCTAAGTGTTGGAAACTCGATCGCTATCCGGCACGGCCCAGGGCAAAGTGGCCCATTCTATTGAATGGAATCAGCGCCTCGATCAGGGGGTGGAGGGCCGCACAGCTGTTCAGCAGCGGCGCGCGAGCTCTGGCTTGGCGTGTGCCCTCCGCGGGGGGCGCTCAGCAGCTGGCTTGGTACAGCGCGAGCCCCGCAGCGACGGACACGTTCAGTGAGTCGATGGCGTGAGGTCGCAGCAGCTTGGCGCCGTGGCTACACGCGCGCCGCACCCCGCGGCCGAGCCCCTCGTGCTCAGCGCCCAACACCAAGACCATCTTCGAACTCCGCTCGAGCTCGCGCAAAGTTTTTGGGGCATTCGCGTCCAGCCCCACCACCTGGCAACCCGCGGCCACGGCGCTCTGCAGCGCGCTGATCAACGACGGGACGCGGATCAACTCGGCGTGTTCAATCGCGCCAGCGGATGCCCGGAAGGTGGCGGGAGTGAGCGGCGCGGATGAGCTCTCGGGCCACATCACCGGCGCCTGGGCGATGGCCACGGCGCTGCGGATGATCGCGCCAAAATTCTGCGGATCTTGGATGCCGTCCAAGGCCAGCAAGAGCAGCTGGTCGCGCTCGAGCACCTGATCGAGGCTGAGCAGCTTGAGCTGTGGCGCCAGGCACGCGACGCCTTGGTGGCTGGCGCCGTGGGCGAGGCGGTCGAGCTCGCCCCGCCACACGCGCTGCACCTGAGGCGCGCCTTGGTCCGTCGCGTAGCGAGCGAGCGCTTCAAGGCGCTGCAGCGGGCGATCGTCGATGAGCACGCGGGTCAGCCGCGGGCCGTGGACCCGGATGGCTTCCCGCACCGGTTGCAAGCCCACGACGAGGCGGGCGCCTTCAGCGGGAGAGGTCTTCATAGCTTGGTCTCAGCGACTTCGGTGGCCAGCCGCTGGGCGGCTGCGTTGGGGTCGGCTGCTTCGCGCACCGGCCGCCCGACCACCAGCAGGTTCGAACCCGCGGCGATGGCCTCTGCGGGGGTGCCGATGCGCTTTTGGTCTCCGACGGCGCTGCCCGCCGGTCGGATCCCTGGGGTTACTAGGACCGGCGCGTCGCCCAGGGCACCGCGCAGCCGTGTTAGTTCCGCGGGGGAACACACCAGGCCGCCGACGCCGCACTCGATCGCCAGCTTGCCC
The DNA here is from genome assembly GCA_964551615.1 of uncultured Polyangiaceae bacterium. Classification (GTDB taxonomy): domain Bacteria; phylum Myxococcota_A; class Polyangia; order Polyangiales; family Polyangiaceae; genus JAHBVY01. The sequence goes on along the minus strand of CAZKDY010000034.1, from coordinate 23,554 downwards.
AGGCGCTCTGCGTAGCTCTGGGGGTCTGCCTCAACGCCGATGGCCCGGAGATCAGCGCGGTCTAGGCTGGTCAGCACGGTGACGGCGAGCAGGGTGAGCCCGCTGCCCTCCTTCTCGGCGCGGCTCGCGGCGGCCTCCAGCATGCGCGGCCCGCCTTGGGCGTGCAGCGTGAGGTAGCGGACGCCCAGGGCGCTGGCGCTGGCGACGGCGTGCTCCACGGTGGCTGGGATGTCGTGCAGCTTGAGGTCGAGGAACACCTCAGCGTCGAACTCTTCGCCCAGGCGGACCGCGGCGGGCCCCGCCGCCACGAACAGCTGCAGGCCCACTTTGAGCACGCCCATCCACTCATGGACTTGGGCCGCGCCAGCGCGGGCTTGGTCAAGGCTCGGGTAGTCGAGGGGAAACGCCAAGCGCTGCCGTGCGAGCTTGGCTCGCAGTTCACCTGCTGTGAGCATGGCGCAACCTAGCAAGTCCGTCGTGTGACTGAGAAGCCACGCCAGCCTTTAGATCGCGTTGAGCAGCGCGGGCGCTTGGGCCCTCGGGCGTCGATCAAGCGCCAACGCGAAACGCGACCGACCCCGGAGGGTGGTCGCGTTCGCGCGGGCTAGATTTGGCTGCTGCCTAGAGCTGCCTAGAGCTGCCTAGAGCCGTCTAGAGACACGAGCACAGCGGATCGCCAGGCGCGCAGTTACACGCTGGCTTCGGCTTATCGTTGCCCGGTTTGGATGGCCCGCTAGTGCTGAGCGCGCCCTTAGCCTTGCGCGTATCGGCTTCGGCCTTCTCGAGCTGAGCCTTGAGGACGGCGCGTTCGGCGTCGCTCTGTGTGGTCTTCAGCTTCTCTTTCAGCTCGTCTTCTACCTTTTGCTTGTCTTTGAGATCCCGGCTCAGCTGGTCGAGCTCGCCCTGGATCCGCTGACGCTCGGCTTCAGCGAGCTGCTTCTCGGCCTGCGCCTTCTTGTTGTTGTCGATGATCACGAAGGTCGCGATGCCCCCGAAGAGCAGCGTAGCCGCCAGGATTGAGCCGACCGCGATCTTGAGCTTTTTCTTGCCCTTATCTTGGGCCAGCTCGGCGAGCTTGCGCTCGTGGTCCTGCTGGGCGCTCAGCGCTTCCATACGGGCGCGCTGTTCTTGTTCGGATCGCGCGCGCTCGATTTCGGCTTGCTTGACCGCTTCAACCCGCGCCTCTTCTTCGCGCCGGCGCGACTCGTCTTGGCGACGTCGCTCTTCTTCCTCACGCAAACGCCGCTCTTCCTCCTCGCGCGCGCGGCGCTCCGCCTCCTCGCGGGCGGCGCGCGCTGCTTCTTCGCGCGATTTTGCGTCCGCCTCCTCTTTGGCGATACGATCCTCCTCAAGGCCCATCAGTTCCTTGAGGGAGAAGAGAACCGAGCTTTCCTTCTCTTCGGCCATGGGCGGCTGGACTCCTTAGCTAGGCGCGCTGTCTGAGCGCGAGGGTTGAGCGAGCGCGTGCTGCGATCGCGGGGTGAACCTTAAAAGAGATTGGGTCTGTGTGAACAACAGAATGCGAGCAGGCGCGACATTCAGGTGCGAGCGGCTGGGGAGCGCTGGCTTGCAGCGAGCCGGAAACGTCGCGCTCCAGCGGCGTGGGGGGAAGCAGACCGCGCTTTGAAGCGCTGAACCACCACCCCCAAACCCGCGTTGGATGTGAGGGTCCGAAGCTGGGTGCTCAACGTGGCGAGCATAGCCCAACGCGACTGGCGAATAGCAACCTGAGATGTGCTTCGTCAACGCCGCACTTGAGTTGATGTGCTGGTTGATGTGCCGGTCGCACCTAACCAGGGGGGGCGCTGCGCGGAGATAACGACGAGTTGGCATCAGCTGTCCTGGTGAAACGCCAAGGGTCGAGTACTCCTTGGGTAGAAAATTGTGGCGCTCCCGCCTGTGCGGGTGACTCGGACGCTGCGTTGGCGCTTGACCCGCCCGCCGCACCACGTAGCGTTACGCTGATGAAGCGCATGATTTATCGCCCACCAACGGCTCGACGGGTCAGCAAGCGTTTCGGGTTGATGTCGGTGTTGCTGCTGCTGGCTGGGGCTGGCGCCTGCGGCGGCCCGCAAGAAGCCGGCGATCTCGGCGACGAGTGCTTTCGAGCCGACGATTGTCGCTTCGGCCTGGTGTGCGTGGCGGGCGCTTGCTCCAACGATCTGACGGGCATCGTCTCAACGGTGGATGGACCCACGGGTGAGGGGGGTGTTGGGGGTGCAGCGGGCGGCGCCGCGGGCGCTGCGGGATCTGGAGCAGGCGCTGGCGGTGTTGGCAACGCAGGCGCTGGCGGTACTGGCAACGCAGGCGCTGGTGGTGTGGGGAACGCTGGCGGCAGCGGGAACGCCGGCGCTGGCGGCGCGGGCGCTGGTGGAGTGGGCAACGCGGGCGCTGGCGGTACTGGCAACGCAGGCGCTGGTGGTGTTGGCAACGCGGGCGCTGGTGGTGTTGGCAACGCGGGCGCTGGCGGCACTGGCAACGCGGGCGCTGGTGGGGTGAGCACTGGCGGAACTTCTGGCAGCGCAGGCGCGGCTGCGGGCGGCACGGCGGGCGCGCCGACGGCTGGCGCGAGCGCTGGCGGCGCCGCTGGCTCCGGCTGAGATCCAGGGGGGCCGCTGCGTCTAGCTGGGCCGTTGGAGCTGGTCGAGCCGACGCTGGCTGGGGCTTAGGCTGGCTGGGGCTTAGGCTGGCTGGGGCGAGGCTGGCTGGGGCTTAGGCTGGCTGGGGCGAGGCTGAGCGCCGAACACGGGTCACTCCCGCCAGAACAATTTCCACGGGTTGTGCTTGATGTCGCGCACCATCTCTTGCAGGTCGTCGTACAGCGCTTCGTCCATCATCAACGCGCCGATGGTGCCCTTGCCGCGCTTCACGTGGGCGACCATGGCCTGAGTGTCTGCCGTCACCAGCTTCACGCGCCCGGTGATCTCGCTGGCGTCGCGCGTGATTTTGTCGAAGCGGCGTAGCTGCTCGGGGCGGGTGAGCTCGCCTGTCAGCTTCTTTGCGTCGCCCATCACGCCGCGGGTGTCCGTCATCAGCGGACCGAGGCTCTTGTTGACGGTGACGGTGGTGGTCTCGACGTTGTTGATGATGCGGTTGATCTGAGGGTTCTCGACGTAGCGTGAGCGCGCGCTCTTCAGCGTGTCGTTCGCTTCGACGGTGAGCGTCTCCACGTTGCCGACGATGTTGTCTAGCTTCTTGCCGTTGTCTTTGAAGAAGCGGCCGGTCCCGGTGAGCGTGTCGTGCAAGCCGTCGAACGTCTCCGCGATCTTCTTCTCGTTCTTCGTCAGCCCGGTGTAGGCCGCGTGGAGCAACTCGTAGCTCTCGGCGAGCAGCAGATCGAGGCGAGGCGGGCTCACGCCGTCGACGGTCGTGCCGTCCGCCAACATGGGTCGATCGTGGGAACCCGGATCGACCGCCAAGAACAGCTCGCCTAGGACACCTTGACTGGTCACGTACCAGCGGGAGTTGTCGTGGATTGACGACTGATACTTTTTTTGGACCTTCGCGATCACGCGGATGGGCGGCTCAGGTTCGTTCGTCTGCGGGTTGGTCGCTCCCGCACGGAACTCAATCTCGTCGACGGTGCCCACCTTGACGCCAGCGATGCGGATGGGAGCGCCGTCCTGTAACCCACCCGGGTTGTCGAACGTGACGTAGACCGTGTAGGTAGGCTCGAAGCTCATGCCCCCCATGATCACCACGAAGCCGCCGAGCAGTCCGAGCGCGATCAGGATCAAAATGCCGACTTTGACTTCTATTGAACGCTGGCTCATCTGGCTCTCCGTGGCTGGTGGTGCCCTGTGCGCCGAGGCGCGCGGTGCTGGCTTGTGCTCGCCCGCGCGGGCGGGTGGTGTCTCAAACGGTCAGGCATCCATTGGCCCTTCGGCTCGCCCGTTGATGAACTGCTGGATGATACCATCCGGGGAGCCTCGGAAGTCCGCTGGGGTTCCGAGCAGCTTCACTAGTCCCGCGTACAGCATCACGATGCGGTCCGCGATGGTGAAGATGCTCGACAGATCGTGGGAGACCACGATGCTGGTCACGCCGAGCTCGTCGCTCAGTTGACGGATCAGCGTATCGACGCGGCGGGCGCTCACCGGGTCGAGGCTGGTGGTGGGCTCGTCGAACAGCACATATCGGGGATCGAGGGTGAGCGCGCGCGCGATCGCCACGCGCTTGCGCATGCCGTCGCCGAGCGCCACCGGGTAGCGATCAGCGAACTCGCGCATGCGCACCGTCTCCAGCAAGCGGTGTGCCTCGCTGAGCGCTTCTGCTGGCTTGAGCCCTTTGTGCTTCCGCAGGGGTAGGGCGACGTTCTCGGCGCAGGTCATGGAGTCGAACAGCGTGGAGTGCTGAAAGACCATCGCGCATTTTTTCCGTACGCGATACATCGCCTTCTCACCGAAGCGGCTCACTTCCTCGCCATCCAGCCAAATTTCGCCATCGTCCGGATACAAAAGCCCAATCAGGTGCTTGATCAACACGCTCTTGCCCACGCCGGATGCTCCGATGATGAAGAACACCTCGCCATCGTTCACGTCGAAGCTCACGTCGCGCAGCACGTGCTTGGTGCCGAACGACTTTTTTACATGACGAAAGCTGATCATCGATGGGGTTGAGCCGCGGTCTTGAGTAACGAGGAGGTCGGGCGCGCGCCGCGACGCATGGCCGCCAGTTTCAGCCAGACGAAAGCGCGAGGCTAGCGATGAGACTAGGGCTGGGTCCAGCCCCGCGTCCGCCAAGCGGCGCATTCGCTCGGGACACGGGCCGCCCCGCGGGATCACCGCCGGGATCTAACGCGAGCTTGCTAAGGGCCCGCGGATGGACAATTGTCGTGCGTTCGCTCGTCAAATCATTGAGTTATGTCCGAGCGCCCACCCCGCCCCGCGTCTGCGCGCTACGTCTTATGCGCGCTGAGCGGGCTGTTGTCTGCGGGGCTACTCGGGCAGGGCTGCGGCAGCCAGCCGCCCAGAGCCGTCGATCCGCTGGCAGTCGTGGGCTGCGCGGCGGACGAGTCTCGCGAGTACGTGTGCGACGATCTCTTGCCCCGTGTGTCGTCCCGGCCAGCCCCGGCGCCCTACGACGACTGTCCCTCGTTCGTGGAGGACGCTGAGGGCCAACTCTCACCGACGCCAGTCACGGCGGACTTTGACGCGCAGTACACCGAGTTCACCCGCAAGCGGATGCCGCCTGGACATAGCTGCTGCTTCTCGTGGTGCGCCAAGCTGGTCACGGCAGATCCCAGCGACTTCGACGCCTACGCAGCCTGCGCCGATCCGCGAGCGATCCGCGAGACGCTGTGTGTTGAGGCTCCCGAAGCGGGCACCAGCGCGCGCCCAGCACCCACCCCCTTCGATGCCTGTCCGGCGGCGATTCGACCGCCCGCCGGGGCGTCGTTTTCGGTTCCACACGGCGCCATTTTTGACCTTGATTCCTCGGCGCGACGCCGCGCAGAGGGCAGCGATCAGTGCTGTTACAGCTGGTGCTCATTGGCTCCCAGCGGAACCGGAGTACAGGGCTGAGGTCAGGCGCTGGGGGCGATGAGTTGTCCACCCGCGGGCCCCGATGCCCGCCGGCGTGCCGGGTGGAGGCTCAAATGCAGACGCGGTTGCGGCCCGAAGATTTAGCGCGATACAACGCTTGATCTGCGCGCTTGAACAAATCGAGCGGCCCCTCTTGGGCGCCGACGGCGCGGGTCGCGGAACCCACGCTGATGGTGATGGGGATCAGCTGCTGCTCAAACTGAAACTGCTGGTTCGCCACAGCCGCGCGCAGGTGCTCGGCGAGGGTCAGCGAGGTCGTGACGTCGACGCCCGGCAACACCACGGCGAACTCTTCGCCGCCGACGCGGCCGAGCAGGTACTGGCTGGGGATGGCCGCTCGCGCGGTGCGCGCCAGTTGTCGGAGCACGGCGTCCCCCGCTGCGTGGCCTCGGGTGTCGTTGACTTGCTTGAAGTGATCCACGTCGAACACCAAGACGCTCATCGGCGTGGCGTTGGAAGCGGGCCGGCTGAACTCGCTGGCCAGCGAGTCGTTGAAGTGCCGCTTGTTGCTGACGCCTGTCAGACCATCGATGGTCATCAGGTTGTAAATTTCCTTGTGGTATTCTGCCTCGATGTTGTCGCTGTCGAGGAACTTCATCAAGACCTTGCCGAGACCCACGCGATCACCGTCCTTCAGGCGCGTGGTGGTGACCTTGATGTCATTGACGAACGAGCCGTTGGTCGAGCCAAGATCGTCGAGTTGGTAGACGCCATTGAACGCCTCGACCTTGGCGTGGCGGCGGCTGATCATGTCGCTGTCTAGGTGCACGCCGCACGCCGGGTCGCGGCCGAAGGTGAGCGTGCGATCTAAGTGGATCTGTTGGCCCATCTTTGTCCCGACAATCACCACCAAGCACGCGGGGCGCCCGGTGCGTGCTTTAGGCGAATTTGAAGCGCGGATGATCTGGGTGGCGGCTAGATCATTGGAGCGGGGCGCTTGTCCAGAGGGCGGGCCTTCGGGCATCACCGAGCAGTATGGGCGGACCTCGGCGCGCTGTCTATCGCGGCCTCCTAAGACCCGACCCTGGGGCTTCGGCGCCGCGTTTACGAGCGCCGCGGCGCGTTTACGATCGCCGCAGCGCATTCAAGGTCGCGGCAGCGTGTTTACGAGCGCCGCGGCGCGCTTACGATCCCGGCAGCGCTTTCACGATCGCCGCGGCATTTTTCTGATGGCTGGAGTGGGTTGGATGTACGGCCTCGCGCCGGCCCTGCAGCAGCCCGACCGTTGGCCTTGCAATCACTGGCCTGACGGGGCATTCCCCGCGGCATGTCGATCGCGCCAGGTGCGGACCCCGAAACGCTGAGCCACGAGCGCTCCGATGTCACGCTGACCACGCCGTTTTACCCTGGCGCCAAGAAGATCTTGCTCCTCGGCTCGGGTGAGCTGGGCCGCGAGGTGGCCCTTGAGGCGATGCGCCTCGGCGTCGAGGTGGTGGCTTGTGATCGCTACGAGCACGCACCCGCCATGCAGTTCGCGCAGCGCTCTCACGTGCTGGACATGCTGGACCCTGTGCAGATCCGCCGGGTCGTGGCGCTCGAGCGACCGGCTGACGGGCGGCTCGGTGACTTGCTCATCGTGCCCGAGATTGAGGCCATCGCCACCCTCGCGCTGGTTGAGCTGGAGGCTGAGGGCTACACGGTGATCCCCACGGCACGGGCGACGCGCCTGACCATGGATCGCCAAGGCATCCGCAGCTTGGCGGCAGAGGAGCTGGGCGTGCCGGTGGGTGGCTATCGCTTCGCCGAGAGCCTCGAGGAGCTGCAGCGCGCTGTGAGCGAGCTCGGCCTGCCGTGTGTCGTCAAGCCCGTGATGTCGAGCTCTGGCAAGGGGCAGTCGACGATCCACGAAGCGTCGGAGATCGCGGCGGCCTGGGAGTACGCGATGAGCGGCTCACGCACCAAGTCGCCGCGCATCATCGTCGAGGCGTTCATTCAGTTCGACTCCGAGATCACCCTGCTCACCATCCGCACCAAGCACGAAGGCACGCTGTTTTGCCCGCCGATAGGCCACTTGCAAGAGCGGGGTGACTACCAAGAGTCGTGGCAGCCCGAGCAGCTGAGCCCCGCCGCCCTGACCCGTGCTCAGCAGATCGCCGAGCGCGTGACGGCGGCCCTCGGCGGCGTCGGGGTGTTCGGCGTCGAGCTGTTCATCTGCGGCGAGCAGGTGTTGTTCAGCGAGGTCAGCCCGCGACCGCATGACACCGGGATGGTCACCCTGGCGACCCAAGACATGAGCGAGTTCGAGCTTCACGTCCGGGCGATCTTAGGGCTGCCCATCGGGCGGGTGATCCAGCGCGCCGCCGGAGCCTCCGCCGTAATCCTCGCGGAATCCGCCGGGATTAACCCGCGCTTCGAGGGCGTCGCCGCCGCGCTGAGTGATCCGCGAAGCCGGCTGCGGCTGTTCGGCAAGCCCGACACCCGCAAGTATCGGCGCATGGGGGTGGTCGCGACCTACGGCGACGACGTGGCCGACTGCCGCGAGCGCGCGCGAGCTGCCGCCCGCGCGGTCCGAGTCATCGTCGACGGCTAGGTCTTTGGGGGCAGCGCGCAGCTGTGGAGTCTTTGGGGGCCGAGCGGGCCGGCTACAGCGGGCCGGCTCCAGCGGGCCGGCTACAGCGGGCCGGCTACGGCGGGCCGGCTACAGCGGGCCCTCGGGGATCCCGTTGATGAACTGGTAGACGTAGGGGTTGGTGCTCTGCCGGGCCTCGGCTGTGGTGCCGTCAAAGATCAGCTGGCCGCGGTACATCATGCCTACGCGGTCGGTGACGGGCAGGAGCCGATCGAGGTCACTGGACACCATGATCACCGTGGCGTTTGCTGCCTGCTGTTCCGCGCGGAGCAAATCAAAGATCTTCTGGCTGGTGACCGGATCGAGGCCCGCGGCGGGCTCGTCGTACAGCACGAAAGGCGCCGTCGCGACGGTGGCTCGGGCGACGCCTACGCGCTTTTTTTGACCACCGCTCAGGCCTGCCGGCAGCCGATGCTCGAACCCGGGCAGCGACACGCAGCGCAGGCGCTCGGCGATGCGCTCATTGATCTCCTCTTCGGACAGGTCGAACAGCTGCCGCAACGGAAATGCGATGTTCTGACCCACCGTCATGAAGTCGAACAGCGCGTTGTTCTGAAAGAGAAAGCCGATGTTCTTGCGAAAATCTTGCAGCTCGAGCTCGCTCATCGCCAGGATGTTCTTGCCGTCGATTAAGACGCGACCCTGCTCGGGACGCAGCAGGGCTGTGATCACCTTGAGCAGGACGCTCTTGCCGCTCGCGCCCGGGCCCACCAGGCCGTACAAGCAACCCTGCGGCACCACCAAGTTGATGTCCTTGAGCACTGGGCGCTCGAATGACTTGCTGACGTTCTCGACGCGGATCACAAGTTTGTCTTCATCTCCGCCGGCTACTCTGCGGGGCTGGCGTCACCCTGGACCTGGTGGCGCAGCGCTTCGAGCTCGCCCCTGAGGCGCCGTAGGCGGCTGCTTAGCAACAACAGCAGGCTGATCAAGGCGAGGCTCATCATCACGGCTAGCCCGACGCCGACGCGTAAAGGCAGCATGGAGCTGCGCGTCGCGGTGACAGGCCCAAAGCGCGCGAGCTCACGCTCGCCCGCGGCGGGCGGTGTCGGGACACTGCTGGCCACCACCGCGACCTGATCCGCCTCGAGCTCAGGCACCGCGCCGGCTACTAGACGCTTGATCTGATCCGTGGCGATCGGCGGAGTTGCCCCGTGGTAACGCACCAGCACGCTGGCGGTGGGCTTCTGGGTGGCGCTGGCCAAATCAAGGGGATCGTGAGCCGCGACGGCCAGGTGAACGCGCGCGCTCAGCACCCCGTCGACCTCGCGCAGCGAGCGCTCGAGATCCCCCGCGGTGCCCGCGATTAGACGCGCTTGCTCTGAGCTACGACTGGGGACGAGCCCGCCCTGACCGAGGGTGTCCAGCACCCCTGGGCTCTCAGCGGCGGGCAAGTTCTCGCGACTCAAGACCACGATCGCCGTCGACGCGTCGTCGCGGGCGACTCGGATGCGGTAGCGGCCTTCGACCTCTGGGTCGCGCTCCTTGTCCGCCACCACCCCTTGCTGGTCCAGCGCGACGACGATGCGGTTGGCGCGCCGCTCGTCCAAATCTGCGGCGACGGGGACTGAACAGCCCGAGAGCGAAGCCGCGGTCAGGACGAGGAGCCAGATGTGCTTCCGTGTGGTATCGTAACGTGCGCTGCGGCCGACCGAGCGTTGAGCAAGCCGCGCGCATGAGCCGTGCAGTGAGCGCTGCATCGGCTACTCCGCCGCGAAGCTGGTGCGCGCGACGTCGAGCTTGGGGTTCGACGGGAAGCTCATGCCGCGCACCCTAGACGCGATGCAGCCAGCGATGCCGCGGTCGCTGGGGTTGGTGGTCACGGTGACGCCTACCGCGCGCCCGTTCTGGACCGCAGCGCAGACGTTGACGCTCATGTTGGACGGCGCGCCGCAGGCGCTGACGTAGCTCCCGTTGTTCAGCACGGAAGCGTACTGACCCCGCGTGAGATCGGCCTGGCCTTTCTTCCCGCCTAAGTCGAGCACCTCGTTGTAGGCAGCCACGGCGCTCTCGCAGCTGCCACCCCCAGCTAAGATCGGGGTCCCGTCGCCGCTCGTGCTGACGACGCCCTTGCCGCCGGAGCGCACCTTCTTGGGATCGATCTTTAGACCGCCCTGAGTCTCGATGTTGGTGGCGTGCTCGCCCTGCACGGCGACTTGATCGTTCTTCGAGCCTTGCCGCTGGAGCAGCCAGATCAGCATCACGGCCAGCAACAGGCCGACCGCCGCCACGCCGGCGATCGCCTTGCTGCGGGTGGACTTCTTCTCGTCGACGACGACCTGCTCGATCGCGACTTTTTCTGCCTGGATATCTCGGTTCAGGCGCGCGTGCTCGGCGAACGCCGCGAACTCTTCCCAGTCGCGGATCTCGCGCTGCTCTTTCGAGAACGCGTCGCGCAGCGTGTCGCCTTCATGAAAGCTGTGAGACGCGATCTGCTGCAGCAACTCCATGGCGCTGAAGGGGCCGTGGTCCATGCCCTCTTTGATCACCACCCAGCGCGGGCGGCGGTCGGCCTCCAGGCGCGCTTTGAGGGCGGTCAGCTCGTCGTGGGAGTCGGGGCCGCGGGTGGAGGGCGCCGACGAGATGGCCATTTCGTAAGGAGAAGATGGCAGCGCGCTGCTCGGGTGGCTGGGCGCTGGCGGGAGCATCGAGAGCGAGACGTCCACCGCCATGTCGCCGTCCAGATCGAGGCGCGACTCGTCAGCGGGCGGCGGCGCGATGCTCCCGCTAGGAGCCAAGTTGTGGATAGCCTGGGCCAGGGCGTGCAGGTCGTCTGGGCGGTGCGCAGGATCGGCGACCAGCGCCTTGCCCAGGATGGCTTCGAACTCGGGGGGCAGGCTGGGCACGAGCGCCGCGGGGCGCTGCATCGTGGGCCCCACGGTTTGCAGCGTGACGAGCTCATACAGCAAGGCGCCGAGCGCATAGACGCTCGCCCGTGCGCTGCTCGGGCCGCCGTCGCGTAGCTCAGGCGCGAGGTAGGTCTTGTCGCGGTTTAGCTCCGGCGCCAAGTGGCAGTGAGCCTGATCGAGGCTGACGCCGTGCTCGTTGCCCAGCAGGCTCGACGGATGGACGTAGATCTGCTGACCCGCTTGGTGCCGCTCTGCGAGGTCCACCGCTAGCGGCACCACCAAGCCGACCGCTTGCTTCAGCGTCAGCGGCGCGCTCCGCGAGCGCCGCGCTTCGATTACGGCTCGCAGAGATCCTTGTTTGATGCTCGCGCCAACTGGCAACGGCGTTCCGACAGGTTCAAGACTCGTCATGTTGGGCCGGGAAGTATATCGCACTGCAGCACGGCTTCGATACCCAGCTGGCGATCAGATGGGCGTTTCGTCGTCTCGGCGGCCGCCACGCCAGCGTTCCCGTCGCTGCTTGTATTCACCTCGGACGAATTTTTCCAGTACTGGTGCGATGTTCTCGGGGATGTCCGCGTCCCACTCGCCGCCGCTGATGTAGTCGAGCGGTCTCTGGGTGCTGCCCAAAATAACGAAGCCTGGGATTTTTTCCGTGGGGATGTTTAGACGAGCGAGCTCGATCTCGTGATCGCGCACGTTTAGCCGCACCAGCCGGGTGTTGCTCAGGGCCTTTTGCAGCTTAGGATCGGTCAGCGCCGCGGACACGCCCTGACAGGGCTTGCAACCGGGGACCACCGTCCACAGCACCAGCTTCTGGCCGGCGCGTGCGGCGAGCTCTTGCTGACGTTCGAGCTCGCGCTCCACGGGGACGACGCCGGGGCCCACGTCGACCAGCAGCAGCGCGCCGATTTGCGCCTCTAGCACGCCGTCATCAACGCTGCGATCTGCGGCGCGGCCTGGGGGTAGGGTGCCGACCCCAGGCGCGGCTTTGGGTGCCATGCTCGGCCCTGGGCTGCTGCCGCCGGCCCCGGCGGCGCCGCTGGGAAATTTGCTACCGTGTGGAACTACAACTACCGGGGGAGGCGGTGCGCTGGCGCCCCGGGTGCTCGCGCCGATCACCCCTAAAGTGACCAGCCCGCCGGCGACCACGACTTGCAGCGAGCCAGCGATGATGCCGCCGAGGGCCAGGCCCTTGCCGCGTTGCGCGCCTTCTGAGCGCGCGATTTCATGGCGCGCGCTGATGCCGCAGAAGATGGCGATCAGCCCGCTGAGCACAGGAAAACACAGCACGAATCCCATCAGGCCGAGGGCCAATGACGCGCTGGCCAGGCCGTTGGTCTTAGGCACGCGCGCTGGCGCGCTGGCGTCGGCCTGCTCAGATCTCACGCGGGCAGTATAGCGCTCAGGCGCGGCGCGCGCGCCAGGCGCATGTCAGCGCCGGCGGCTAGAAGCCTACGACTACCGACGCCCCGAGGGTCAGCCAGGGGTCCACGGCTGGTCCGTCGGAGCCCCGGATGGCGGGTAAAGAGCCGATCACATCCAAGCTGGCTCGTGCGTCGGTGCCGTCGACAGGCAACAGATATTGAAGCGTGGCGCGCAGCAGACCCACCCCAATCGTCTCGCCCTGCACGCTGCCGTCAGGCTGGGGCAGATCGAGCCGCGAGATCCCCGCGCCGGCGCCGACGATGGGATGCAGGCGCTTGTTGTGGCCAAAGTCGAGCCACAGTTCGCCGGCGTACTGGGACAAGCCGCGCTCCGCGCCGCTCTTGACCCACGTACCACTGAAGCGCACGCCAGCGGCTTCGCTGCCGACATCCAGCGTCACCCCGAGGCCGCCGTCGGCGCCTGGCTCGCTCAAGCGCAGCACCGGACCGACGCCGAAGCGCACGCTGGAGCGCGGGTGATAAAAGCCCTCGTCGTACAGGGGTGGCGCGCCGTACTGCTCGCCGCCCACCGCGACCACAGGCTGCTGCCCCGCTGGCGGATCGGCGAACTGCGCGCTCGCGCTCGCGCCCCAGGCAAGGAAGGCACACGCCACGCCGACGCCAAACAACCGCCGTCGTGGGGCGTGGATGCTGGCGGCGCACGAGGCAGGGACGCGAAGCGGTTGAATTGGACGGCCAGTGGTCATCTGAAACTCCTAAAGCAAGGCTGGCTACGCAGGCCAAAGCCGGGTGGTGTGCCAAGAACGCCCCATCAGCGCTGCGCTTACGCTATGTTGCGCGCAATGCGCCAAGCGCCCGCGAGATCGCCTGCATCGACCTGTTGGGACTGGTGTTTGCTGCGCGAGGGCTCGAGGGCGGGGGTGGGTGGGGTGACGGCGCGCGGCACTCGGCGGCTGGTCGTGGCGGCGCTGGTTGCGCTGTTTGCGCTGGGCTCACCCAGCCTCGCACGAGCCGAGCCTGCGGCGGGTAAGGCGGCCTCAGCCAAGCCTGCGGCGGGCAAAGCGGCTTCAGCCCAGCCTGGGGCAGGCGCCGCCACGGCTAGCCCAGCTCAAGACGCCGCCGGACAGGCGAGGGCGCACTTTGAGCGCGCGTTGGACGCTTATCGCGAGGGCCGGTACGAGCGCGCGGTGACCGAGCTCGAGCAGGCGGTTAAGCTGGATCCCGAGGGAAAAGACCTCTACTACAACCTCGGGCTGGTTCACGAGAAGCTCGGCAATTTAGACCGCGCGCTGTTCTACTTTCGACGCTACTTAGAGCTGGAGACCCTCCCAGCCGAGCGCGAGCGCGTAGAGGTCATGGTGCAGCGCTTGGCTGGCGCAGAAGCCAGCGCGCAGCGTACCGCTGCCGCAGAGGGCTCGCCAGCGAGCGACGCCAGCCCGCAAGAAGCTCCACAGCAAGCAGGCTCGGCCGCGCGGGGGCGCTGGGACCGGTGGGTGTGGATCAGCGGTGGGGTGGCGGTCACCTCGTTGGCGCTGGGGGTCGTGTACGGTGTGCGCGCGTTGGCCGCTCACCCTGGCGGTTCTCCGCGGTCGGGCCCGGGTCAGAGCGCGGGCGAGTTGCAGCGGGACGCGGCGCGCGCTCATGACTACGCCCTGGTGGCCGATGCCTCGTTCGGGATCGCGCTGGTGAGCGGCGTAGCCGCCGCCGTGCTGTATTTCGGCCGTGAGCCGGAGCCTCGCCGCGCGGATCAGCGCGCCGCGCAGGGCCGCGGGCCCCTCCCGCGTGCAGCATCTGCGAGCAGAGCGGCCGCGTCTGGTGCGCGCACATCCGGAGCGCTGGTTGCGGTGCCGTACGGTATTAGTTTTTCGGGGCAGTTTTGAGTCAGTGGTCGCTGGCCGCTAGCGCTCGCCGCTGCTTCTGGCTGGGCGCGGCCCTGCTGCCGATCGGCGTCAGCGCGTGCAGCCTCGCGCTGCCTGGCGAGCTCGATCGCGTCGAGTGCCAAGCCGAGGGCGCGGTGGGCGCTCCGGCCTGCGATCCCGGCCAGCGCTGCCTTGATCACCTGTGCACTCAGTGCGCGAGCCAGGAGCTGTGCGGTAACGGCGTCGACGATGACTGCAATGGTCGGATTGACGATCGCTGCGCTGACGCTGGACCCTGGGGCAGCCGCTGCGCTGCGGACGCGGAGTGCGACCTCGGCTTTCAGTGCGCGGGCGAGCGCTGCACCCGCAGCTGCTGCAGCTCAGAGGACTGCGGGTTCGGCTGGGTGTGCGCCAGCGGACGCGTGTGCCAGCCAGCGTCGCTGCTTGGGCGCGGCGTCGGGTACCTGCGCGCTGGCGAGGTGTGCGCCGAGGGTGACGCGTGTCGCAGCGGTTTGTGCGAGGGCGCGCGCTGCATCGATACCTGCTGCTCTCACGCTGACTGCGGCGCTGGGATGACCTGTCGCATCAGCTCAAGCGGCAATATTTGCCGCGTGGGCGACGGCTTGAACTATGGCTCCACCTGCCGCGACGACGACCAATGTGCGTCGGGCCTGTGCAGCAGCATCGCGAGCGCGAAGCTGTGCAGCGAGCCCTGTTGCTCCAGCAGCGAATGTGGCAGCTTCAACGTCGCCGGCGTGCGCATCACCCTCGGCTGCGATTATCCGAGCGGAAGCGGCTCAGCCTGCGTCGCCGGAGACTTCGGCTTGGTCGCCACGGGCGGTAAATGCAGCAATGGCCACGACTGTCGCAGCGGTCGCTGCAGCGCAGGGCAGTGCAGTGATGTGTGTTGCACCGACGCGGATTGCCCCGTCACAGGCTGGCGCTGTCGCCTGGAC
Organism: uncultured Polyangiaceae bacterium; assembly: GCA_964551615.1. Classification (GTDB taxonomy): domain Bacteria; phylum Myxococcota_A; class Polyangia; order Polyangiales; family Polyangiaceae; genus JAHBVY01. Next base: position 8,390 of record CAZKDY010000034.1, on the reverse strand, counting down.
GACGCGGCTCGCGGCTTCTGCGTCGCGCCCTGACGCGCGCTGCGACTGGGTAGCTCGCGCAGGCGAACCGCGCCGGGGGGTGCTGCGCGCAGCAGCCTCGCGAGCGCGTGATCTCACGCTGAGGACGCTGTGGTGGGAGCATGCAGCGCGCTAACCCCACGGGTCACAGGGCAGGCGCGTCGCCACCTGCCTGGGCGTATCCGCGCGCGTATACTCGAATGCGCTCGCATGCCGACGGTTTTGAATTAAGGAGGCGCCGAGCGCCTGGGATCAGCGTGTTGTAAGGTCGTACGGCCGAACTGCCTTGCCTGACGCCTCGGATGCTGGGTTAATGGCAACACCCCCTTCCCGTTTGCGTACCGCCTTTTTTATGGCCGCCGCAGGCGGTTCTCCCGTGCCCAGCGCCAGCTATGAGCACTCCTCCCGACCTCACCGACCCTGACGCGACGGTGCCGCCATTGTCGGCGCTGGACGGCCTGATCTGCCCGGTGTGTCGGCGAGCCGAGCCAGGGCCGCCGTCAGGCAACAAGCTGGCGCGCTGCCAAGTGCATGGCCTCGCGTTGGTGGCAGCTCATGATCTAAAGCACAGCGGCGATGATCCAATGCTGGGGCGCACCTTCGCGGAGCGCTTCGTGGTGTTGGCCAAGCTCGGTGCTGGCGCGATGGGCGCGGTATATCGCGCGCGACAAGAAGCCGTGGGTCGCGACGTCGCGCTGAAGATCGTGCGCCCCGACAAGGTCTACGATCCGGACACCCGCGCCCGCTTTGAGCGTGAGGCGCGGGCGATGAGCGCCCTGACCAGTCCCCACACCGTGACGGCCTTCGACTTCGGCGCCTCCCACGACGGCGCGTGGTACTTGGCCATGGAGTTGCTGGACGGCGAGACGCTGGGCGCGCGACTCAAGCGCGGCGCGCTCAGCGTAGTCGAAGCCGTCACCTTGATGCGGGAGGCGCTGGAGTCGCTGGCTGAAGCCCACGCCAAGGGCATCGTCCACCGCGATCTGAAGCCGGACAATTTGTTCGTCTGTGTGGGACCGGACGGTCGCAGCACGGTCTGCAAGGTGCTCGATTTCGGCATCGCCAAGCTGATGCGTGACGAGCTTGAGGTCGATCAACTCGAGACGCAGGCAGGGACGGTGTTTGGTACGCCGCGCTACATGTCGCCAGAGCAAGCGCAGGGCAAGCCCCTCGACGCGCGCAGCGACCTGTATTCCCTGGGAGTGATCCTGTATCACGCGCTCGCAGGGCGCGCGCCGTTCGTGGATGACGACGCGGTGGTGGTGATGGCCCGCCACATCAAAGAGACGCCGGCGCGGATCAGCGAGGTCGCCCCAGTCGGGCGGATCAGCCCCGCGATGGAGCAGGTGGTGAGCCGCTCAGTCGAGAAGGATCCGAGCGCGCGTTTCCAGTCCGCAGAAGAGTTCTCGGCGGCGCTGGAGCGAGCGCTGGGTGATCAGACCGTGACCACGGGAGATCATCCCACCACCTGGGTGGCGACCCCGGACCCAGCCGGTCAGCGTTCGCGGGCACGCTGGATCCTGGCAGGCGCGATCTTTCTAGTCTTGGCGCTACCCATCGGGCTCTGGTTGGGCGCTCGTTCCGCAGGGGAGGATGTCGCCGCCAGCGCGAGCGGCGACTCGCCGCCGACCCGCAGCGCGGAGACGCCGACGCAGCCAGCGCTGGCGCTGCCCACAGCAGTTGAGCCCGCACCGCTGGTCAGCGCCCCTGAAGAAACTGCACCAAAAGCCCTGATTCCGCCGCCCAGCGCCGCAAAGCCCAGCAAACCGAAGCCGGTGTTTCGACCCGCTCCGGCGAGCACTGCGCCCGTGCGGAAGGCCGGCGATCGCTACGGACGCTTCGAGTAGCTGGGCGATTTGCGGTGGCAGCCTGAGCGCCTTGCGGAAACTTATCTAAGGTGCCTGGACAGCGCAGGTGCGCATTGCGGTTTGCCGCGTTGCGGCTGCGAGGGTTTGGGTGGTAGCGTCGCGCGAAATGGATCCGAGGGAGATGGACGCGCTGGTTCAGCGCCTCGTTCAGAATCCGCACGACGAGGAAGCAATCACGTACGCGCACCACGCTGGTCAGCAGGACCCGCGGTCGTACGCCATGCTACTTGAGCGTGTGGGTCGCACCACCAATGACGCCTTATTTGCGTGTCATTGGCTCACTGAGGCAGCCAACGTGTGGTCAAGCACGCTAGGCGACGCCCATCGCGCGGCGCGGGCCTTGATGACCGCGATCGATCGCGATCCGACCCAAGCGGCGCCGGCTGAGAAGCTGGCGGAGCTGTATCGGGAGAAGGCGGATAACAAGGCGCTGGTCGCGTTGCTCGAGCGGCGCACCAAGGCGCTGTCGCCGCTCGCGCAGCAAGACTCAGCCATGGCCACGTACGTGGCTGCGCTGTACGAGGAGCTCGCTCGGCTGTGGGCCGAGCCGCCCCTTGAGCAGCCTAAGAAGGCCATAGAAAATTACCGCAGGGCAATTGAGTTTGAGCCGAACGGGCAGTACTCAATCTACGCGCTGCGCGAGCTGTACAAGTCGCAGCAGCAGTGGCTTGAGGCCATCCCGCTGTTCGCTCAAGAGCAGGCGCTGACCGACGACCCAGAGCGGCAGATCGCGCTGTACAGCGATGAAGCTGAGGTGCGGAAACAAGCCGGTGACGGCGCAGGCGCGAGCATGGCGCTGCGCCACGCGTGGTCTGTCGACCAAGGGCGCGATCCCGGCGTCCGCCAGGCGCTGGCGGCGAGCGTTCTGGAGCGCGTTCAAGCGGGCGAAGACGTCCCAGACGACGAGCGCTACGAGACCGCAGGGCTGTTCAATCAGCTCGCTGAAGAGTTCGGCGGCGACTATGGCATGTCGTACTCGGTCTGCGCGCTCGAGGTGGACCCCGCCGACGATCGTGGGATCCAGCTCGCGATGTTCTACGCCAGCCAAGAGGGGCGCGAGGCAGAGGTCCAGCCTCGAGCCGCCAAGTACCTGACCCTAAACCCCTCCGGGGCGATGGCAGCTGATGCCCAGGCGTTCATCGGGGGCGGCGACGTCCACGCCTTGGCGGCGATGGTCGCGTCGCCGGGGAGTCAGCAGAGCGCCGACAGCAGCCCGGCAGCAGCGAGCAGCTCGGGTGTCGGCGCCGCGCCGCGCCCCGCCGCGGTCGCTGTCTCCGAACGGAAAAGCGCCAGGCGCCTCGAGGTGGCTGACGAGGTCAGCGCGGTGCTGGAAGACGACGCGCCGTTCAGCGACGATTTCGTGCCGGCCGCCGACCCTGATCGCGTGCGGGTGCTGATCGACGAGGCCGAGGCCTTGGCGCGTAAAGGCCGCAAGAGCGAGGCGGGGGCCAAGTACCGCGAGGCCATCGCCCTCGATCCCGCCAACGAAGAGGCGCTCACGTTCCTCCAGACCCACCTCCGGCAGACCCGTAAGTACGCCGAGCTGCGCGACGCGCTGACGTTGGCCACGCGGTCCCCCAGCGCGTCAGCCGACGCCAAGCGCGGCTGGCTGCGCGAGATCGCGGGGCTGTGCGAGACCCAGCTCAAAGACATCGACACCGCGATTCATGCGCTGACCCAGCTGGTCGCGTTGGATCCATCCGATGGCCCCAGAGCGCAGCTCAAGCGACTGCTTGAGAAGGGTGGGCGCTGGGACGACGTGGCGACCTTGCTCGAGCAAGAGGCGGAGCAAGCGCCCGACATCGAAGTGCGTATTTCCTTGGAGAAAAACCTGGCCAAGCTCCACGAGCTGAAGCGCAAGGACGTGGTGGCGGCGGGTGACGCCTGGGCTCGCATCGCGGGGCTCACCCCGGAGGATGAGTCGGCGCTGCTCACGGCGGTCAAATTCTATGAGAAGGGCGAGCGGCTGGATCTAGCCGCCGACGCCATCGCGGGCAACGTGGGCGCCCTCGAAGACGAAGCGGCGCGCGGACAGCTGCTCAGTCGCCTCGGCGATCTACGGCGCGACGCGGGCGACATGCTCGCGGCGGGCGACGCCTACGCCGAGGGCGCCGCGCTGACCCAGCGCGCTGAGTTCTGGGCTGCCGCCGAGACGTGTTTCAGCGCCGCTGAGGCCTGGGATCAAGCCGCTCAGGCGGTCGATGAGCAAGCACAGCTCGCCGCCGAACCCAAGCAACAGGCAGCGTTTTACGCCCGCGAGGCCGAGCTGTTGACCCTGGCTGGCGACGAATCGAGCGCGGTGCTGCGCCTAGAGCAGGCCACCGATCTAGATCCAGTTCACGAAGAGTTCGCCAAGGCGCTCGAAGAGCGCTTCAGCGCCGCTGAGCGCTTCGCTGACTTGGCTGCGTATCTGCTCAGGCGAGCAGACAAGCTCGAAGGCGCTGGGTTGCGCAGCGAGCTGCGTCGCCGTGCGGCAACAATTCAGCGCGACACGCTGGGCGATCCTGAAGCGGCGCGTGAGAGCTTGCAGCAGCTGCTGGCTGACGGCGACGACGAAGACGCCTTGCTCTTCTTGGCTGATGACGCCGCGGAGCGTGGTGAGCCGGCTGAGGCGGTCGAGTACCTCGCGCGCCTCAAGCGGGTCGTCGCAGAGCCGGCGCGCAAAGCTGAGGTCATGCTGCGCGAAGCGCGCTTACTCGCGGAAACGTTGGAGGACGTTGACGCGGCCATCGAGTGCTACTCCGAGATATTGGGCAGCGTCGACGCAGCTAACGCTGAAGCGCTGACCGCCATCGCTGAGCTGGAAGAGGCCCGGGGCAACGTCGGGGCCGCGGCGCAGGCGCTGGAGAAATACTTGGAGGTGGCCTCTGAGCCCGGCCTCAGGCTCGAGCTCGCGCGGCGCTTGGCCGTGCTGTACGAAGGCGAGCTGGACGATCCTAAATCCGCCGTGCGCGTGCTCGACGTGATCGTCTCGGTGGAGCCCGAGGACTTCGACGCCATCGGTCGCCTGGTGGAGTTGAACGAGCGGGTGGAGGACTGGCCCCGCGTGGCCAAGCACCTGCGTCAGCTGGTCGACGTCGAGGGCGACGACGACGAGCTGAGTGAAATGACGCGGCGTATGGCCAGCGTGCTGCATGAGAAGTGCGAGCGCGGTGACGACGCCTTGGCCGCCCTGATGGAGGTCGCTGATCTGGGTGACGCCGCGTGCCGCGAGGCCTATGTGGCGCTGGGCGACGAGCTGGGGTGGAAGGGCATCGTCGCCACCAAGCTGGTGGAGTGGCACGCCGAGTCAGCGGTGGGGCCAGCCCGCAACGACGCGCTGCGCGGGGCGTTTGATCGCTTCGTCGAAGTCGGCCGCGACGCCGACGCAGCTGGGGTCGCTAAAGAGCTGGCGCGCACGCGCGGCGCCGACGCTGAGCTGGCGTCGCGCCTTGAGGAGCTCGGAGTCAAGCTCAAGGATTTAGACGCCCTGGGTGTCGCTCACGACCTGTTGGCGGCAGATTTGAGCGGGCCAGCGCGCGCCGAAGAAATGGTGCGCCAAGCGGAGCTGCTCAAGCAGGCCGGCGTCTCCGCCCAAGACGCGTTGCCGCACGGTGAGCAGGCGTTGATCAGCGTCGGCCCCGATCAAGCCGAGGATTTGCTTAGCCGGCTAGTTGGGCTGGCCGACGAGCCGGCGCAGGTCATTGACCTGTATGAGCGTCAGGTGAGTCGTTGCAAGGCGCCCGCGGATCGCCTTCACGCCTTGGCGCGCGCTGCTCAGGTCGCTGCAGAGCAAGGCGCACCGGAGCGCGCTCGGGGTTTCTTTGACCTCGCGCTGGGCAGCGGGGCGCAAGACGAGCAGCTGAGCGCGTTGGAAGACGTCGCGCGCGCCGCGGACGCGGCCAGCGGAGGCGACGTGGTGGTGCGGCTGTTGGCCGCGGCGATGGCAGGGGGCGGTCACGGATCACGAGATGGCGGTCGCACCCGCGCGGGCTTGCTGCGCCGCGCGGCGACGCTCGCGCACCGGGATTTCGCGGACAGCGAGCAGGCGCTGGCTTGGCTCAAGGACTCGCTGGTGGCTCACGTCGACGACGATGGCCTGGACGATCTCGAGAGCCTGGCCCACGAGATGGGCGACCCCCGCCGCGCCGAGGGCGTGCTCAGCGCAGCCTTGGGCGAAGTGTTCGACGGACCGCTGGTGCGTAAGCTGTTGGCGCGGCGCGCCAGCCTGCGCCGCGACCAACTCAGCGACCCCAAGGGCGCAGCCGAGGACCTCAAGCGCCTCCACGATTTGTCACCTGCGGATCAAGAGGTCACCGATCAGCTGGCCGCCCTGTATAAAGAGCTCGAGGACTGGCGCGGCATGGTCCAGCTGTACGAAGATCAAATTCTACGCGGAAAAGATCCGGCGAGTCGTGCCGAGATCGCGCGACACGTCGCGAGGCTCTGGGAAGAGCGCCTGGGCGACGCCCGTGAGGCGGCGGACGCTTGGCGCCGCGTGCTGCGCATGAAGAAGGAAGATCCGGAGGCGACCGAAGGCCTCGATCGCGCGAAGAAGGGCATGCTGAACATCAACCACTCGCCTCCCGCCGCGGCGCCCAAGCCGGCGTCGGCGCCTGCGCCTGCGCCTGCGCCTGCGCCTGCGCCTGCGCCTGCGCCTGCGCCTGACTCAGCGGCGGATCTTGCGACGCCTCCACCCGCCGCGAGCGCTGAGGGGTTCGAAACCGCTCACTCCGAGTTGCGCGGTCTCCCAGACGCAGGTGAGGACGCAGATGAGGACGCAGATCAGACCCAGGTCGCTGATCTCGACGCGCTGCTGGCCGGCGCGCGCGGCGCCGGCGCCTCCGAGGAGGAGCTGAACCGCCACGGTTCTCAGCGCGTTACGCCGGTCGCCCCTCGGGCGCAGCCCGCAGATGACGACGACGAAGGCGAGGACCCGACGATCCCACCGGCCGTCTCGGAGGCGCAGGCCATTGAGCAGGCTGAAGACCAGCTGCGGGCGCTACGGCCCCAGAAGCCTGATGTGTCGTTCGCGGCGCCAGATGAGGCGACCATGAGCGCCAGCCTGGAGTTCATCAGCCCGCCGGCTACGCCTGCAGCTGAACCGTACGGAAGCGAATATCAGAGCGACGCCACCGAGGTGCGGCCGGGGCTGCTCATGCCCACCGAAGCCCCCGTCAACTCTGGGGGTGACGCCGCCGCGGACGACGACACGCTGGAGATCGACGAAGACGCCCTGCTGGTTGACGAAGACGAGCTGCTGTTAGAGGAGTGAAGCCGCGGGCCGGCGGGCTCGCCCCCTGTCTCCACTGGGGCGGTCGCGCCGATGGCAGCCGCGCTCCGCATCCGCTGGCTTGGTGCGCGCAGCGCGGCCGCAGCGCGTCAGGCGGATGCACCGCGCGGAAACGAATGCGCTACTTGGGGACCGCCGGCTCCGACGCGCAGCCGAACTGGATCTTGATCTCAGCGGCTTCGCCGGCTGCCTGGATGCGAGTACAGGTCTGCGGGCAGACGAAGATCTTGGTGGGGCTGCTGGGGTTGTCGTAGTACCAGCCGTCCACCACCCCCGAACAAGCCGCTGGCGAGTCCACGCGACCGAAGTGCTCGCTGCCACCGCTGGGCGGGACATACTCCACGTTGACTTGATCCTTGTTGAAGGTCTGGCCGTTGGGGGGCTCTGGGATGTTCCACTCGCAGGCCAGCTTGCTGCCGACGATCACCGACTGCCCGACCCTGGTGAACACCGCGACGAAGCCCTGCTCTTGCTCGCACAGGTTGCCCTTTTCGCCGCCGGTCATCTCCGCCAGTTGCTTGTAGACGGTGCCGACGGACGCGGTGAGGGGGATCCCAGTGCCGCAGCACTTGTCCGCGCCTGGGTTGCCAAAGCAGCTGAGCGGATTCGGCTCAGTGAAGCCGTAGACGCCGTGGAACGTGAACCGGGTGAACAGCGGATCCACCCCCGCCAGCAAGGCCGAGTAGGCGCTGCTGAAGTCTGCGGCGGACATCGACGAGTTGTCGTCGGTGATCACCACCACGTGCTTGGACGCGCCCTCACGGAGCATCGACTTATAGTTGTCAAACTCGTCGATCAAGACGGCGAGCGCGTTGCTGCTGCCCACTTCGCGGTCGACGCGCAGGTAGTTTGGCGGCTTGCTGTCGCTGGGGCACTGGCCCGAGCCGAGGGGCGCCGGGGCGCAGATGCCGTTGCTGCCGTTGCTGCCGGCTGAGATCAGCACCACGTGGTAGTCAATCCCTACGGAACCAATGCCGTTGGCGAACAAGCCGATGGCTGACTGCACGAACGCAGCCTCTTGGCTCATGCTGCCCGAGTTGTCGACGGCGAAGATGATGTCGGCGGGCTGCAGCTTGTTGTCCGCGGTTTGGTCCACGCGGTTGCAGGCCGCGTCTGAGTTGAAGCCGCCGCTGCCGCCGTCGCCGCCGCCGGCGTCGAAGGTGCCGCCGAACCCGGTGTTGCCGCTGCCGCCGTTGCCGCTGCCGCCGTTGCCGCTGCCGCCGTTGCCGCTG
>CAZKDY010000033.1:61072-82839 GCA_964551615.1 uncultured Polyangiaceae bacterium | reverse complement strand
CCGTGCGGTTACAGCTGTGCGATCAAACTACCGTCAGATCGAGATCCACACCCAGCAGGACCGTGACGAGATGGAAGTCCTCTTCACTTTCTTGGCGGAACGCTACGAACGCAAGAGCGTGATGATCACCTCAAACCTGGTCTTCAGCGAGTGGGGCCGGATCTTCAAAGATCCGATGACCACGGCCGCCGCCATCGACCGCCTCGTCCACCACGCGACCATCCTTGAGCTGGTCGGTGACAGCCACCGCGCTGAGGAGGCCGCAAAACGCAACGGCACCAAGAAAGGGAGCCGCCAAGCAAAAAGCCCCGATCACCCCACAACAACTACGACGACCGAGGACTGAAAAATGGGGAGATGTAGTTGTCGTTGGTGGGAGTATGTAATTGACGCTGGGCAGTCGGGGCTCTCTCCGAACCGCGGACGTGGCCAACAATGCTCGCCCTGGATGACAAGCGTGTGCTTTTTCTCGGAGGGAGCGCTGAGCCTGAGCAGGGCAAGGACTCGTCCGATCCTCGGTCGATCCACGCCTCCGGTGAGGTCTACGACGTGGCGAGGCAAGCCGTTGCTACACGGTTTGCGCTGACCCAGCGCCGCGGAGGAGCCGGGGCGGTGCGCTTGAAAGATGGGCGGGTCTGGGTCGCGGGCGGTTACTCCAAAGAGCTGAACGACCTGATCCACCGAGATTACCAGTACACGAAGACCTGGGACATGCTCGACGTGACGGCCACGCCGATGGTCGTGGCCAGTGGCGAGCTCCCCGCGGAATATGCGTTTCGGAGCCCGGTGCTGCTGGCCGATGGACGTGTCTACCTCGCGACCCGCACGAGCAGTTTGCTCTTCGATCCGAAGACGTCCAAGTTCGAGGCGATAGCCTCGCCAGATCCGGAGCTGAGGTCCAGCGCTAGCTACGCACATCCGCACGGAGTCATTGTATTCTTTTGGAACAAGGCAAAGCTTGAAGCGTACGCCTTGTCTCTGCAGGGCTCCTGGACGAAGTTGGCGTCGCCGGGGGTCGAGGGCAACTACCTATCCTGTCAGCTGTCTGATGGCCGCGTGGTGGTCATGGACAACGCGGTGCCGTATCGCGCGGATGACGATGAGACGACCACCGAGCTCGCGTTGCGTGTCTACGACCCTGTGGGCGATAGCTGGAAACCGCTCGCGCCGCTGCGCGCCCGACGACGCCTGGGCTCACTGGTGGCCACCAAGAACGCCTTAATAGCGACCGTAGGGATTGATACATGGCTCCGCTACGATCTCGCCAAGGACACCTGGACCAACAAACAGTACGACTACGTCAGGGTGGGTGGCGTGGTCGAAGAGCTGCTGCCCCTCTCCACGGGCCAAGCCCTAGTGCTGCACAAGACAGGGAGCGTGTCGCTGCTCGGTCCGGACACCCTCGAACCGGCGGCTGGCCCGCCGCGGGCGGTCGTCTGGCTGGAACCTCACGACGGTAAGCTGAGAGCGCACATCCCCTACAGCGGCGAGTGGGTCGGCTTCGACCCCGAGACCGGGGCCTGGAGTCCCTCTAAAGCTCAACCCGGAGCCCACGTTCAGGGCAGGCCAAGGCCCCGGTTGCCGAAGGATTTCCCGGGCAAGCCTCGCATGGACTACGCCGCCATCTGGCTGCCCGAGCAGCGGCTGCTGGTGAACGGAGGGATCTCGGAGGGGACAGATTTCTTCAAAGACACCTGGCTTCACTCTCCAGCTACTGGATGGCGACAGCTCGGATCGACCGGCTCCCTGTGGAATCATGATTTAGCCCCGCTCGCAGATGACACCGGTGTGTTGACGGTCGACAACGATCGGGGAGCCTTCGTGCTAGATCTCGGCAGCGGAAAGTGGCTGCCCACGCTCCCCGCCCCCGTCAAGTTCGGTTATCCAGACCTACACGCACTGCCGCGCAACCGCGTGCTGGTGGCCGGAGACGCGCTCGCCCTCTACGAAGTGGGCTCGAGCTTTGCTGCGACGCCGCCTTTCGGCGGCAAGCTCGGCTCAAAGGAGACCGTGTGGTCAGCAGGTCGCACATCAATGGCGGTGCGACCCGAGCTGTACTGGCCTGGAATGCGGCAGGACACCGAGGAGGCTGGCTGCCTCGCCAAGCCCGAAGATTGTATGGGGCCGGTTCAGTCACCTGTGCCGTCGGCGGCACCCGTGCCGTCGACGATCCCACCTGCAGACCGGCCGCCCAAGCCCACCCCGCGGGTTGAGGGCCGCCTACCCCTGGCCTTCGACCCTGACGCTTCAAAGAACGACCTGGTGTTTGAGCGCAAGCTCGAGCAACAAAGCTCGACGTGGCGTTACCAGATCAGCGTCCACATCGCGTCCGGTCCGGCCGTCGACTACTACGCGCAGCTGGATTGGCGCCAACTGATCGGTGCTCCCGGCAGCGACGGTCAGGCGCCCGTCAGCTTCGAGATCGCGAACTTGCAAGGCGTGGTGAGCGCGAGCCTGATCGAGACCACCGCCAAGGCGTTCCTCGTGCCCGCCATGAAGATTGAGGGCAAGCTCGACACGCAAGGCAAGCTCTCCGAGCTGAAGCCAGCTAGCGAGCTGACGGGTGATGCTGAAGGCGTGTACCAGCAGCTCGTGCGCACCAACAAAGTGCTGGCGGGTACCCTGCATGCTCCAGATAAGCCGCTAGCCATCGGCGCGAGCTGGGAGGCTGGCATCGACGTTGCCGTGGGGGATCTGCTTCCAAGCGCCAACCTGCAGGCGGACATCAAGCTGACCGCGGTCGCGAAGTATCGCTTCGTCGGCTGGCGGCGCAGCGGTGATCTGCAGCTAGCGGCCGTCGAAGTGCGGATGCATATGAAAGGCGACGGGAGCGTGAAGGTGAACTCCTCCCGCGCGTTCGGACACAGCGGTCACGCGACGGGCGTCGTCTACTACGACCCCAAGCGCCGAGAGCCTGCCTATTTTGAGATGCTGAACACGTTGGTGCAGATAGTCGGTTCAAGCTTCGGCGCCGACAAGTCCACCAGCGCCGTCGCGCGGGTGTTCGCCCTACGCACCGAGCCCGCTGTGCGGGTAGAATGATGGTGTTACTGACGTGATCGTTGAGAGCGTTCGAGAAGAACCAGACAGCGATCCTGCTCTGCAAGCAGCGTTTGGGAGCGCGATCTGAGGGCCTATGCATTTTTGCATAAGCCCCGAGTGCTCACGCACACGGCTTTCCGAAGCGCTTCCGCGCGCCAGCGGTTTGCCAGCTCAACGCAACAGCGGCTCAACGAGCTCCTGGCCTGAGACCGAGAGCTTCGACTCTGACGCCGCGGGTGAGGGTGCTTCACGGGGGGTCTTGGGCATACGCTTTCTACTTATCCGACTACTCGCCGCGCGGCACAAACACGACCTCGCCCGGCACCTCGCGCAGCCGCTCTTGCAGCGCATGGAACACGCCCAGGGCCTCCAAGTGTGATTCGCTATTGTCAGCTGGAAAGTCCCACTGCCACCGCCAACCGCGCACCAGCATGAAGAACCCGGCGAGCAGCTCCAGCGCAGAGCCTGCCCAGCGACCATCCGCACGGAAGTGCTCGATGAGACGGTCGCGACCACGTCGCAGGTAGTCCCCAGGTGCTGTTCAGCGATCTCATAGCCGTTGAGCAAGTGGGCCAACCAGCTGAGCTCATGTGTGCTCAGGTCTGGCGGTACCGCGAGGAAATTGCCCTGGGCCGCCCCGGCGACGCCCGGGCGCTGGTCGCTGCCTGAGTTGTGGGACAATATGATCTCAGTGGGTGCGCCGTCGCTCCCCGCTTTTTGGGTGGTGGTGGAGCGCGCTGGGTTTGCCGCCAAGTGCTCCCGAAAAGCGCTCACCCACTGCTCTTGAGCGCGCGTCTCTACGGCGCGGGGGCGTGCGCGGCGCACCGCTGCGATGGCGGCGTTGGGCTCCGCACCTAGGGCGACTAAGGCGCACGCCGCCACCACCCCCGAGCGGCCCTTTCCGCCGCGGCAGTGCACGACCACCGTGCGACTGCCTCGCATGGCGTCCACCACTTGCCAGATGAGCGCGGCGAACTCAGGCAGGGCGCTAGGCGGCGGCACCGACACATCCACGATCGGGAAGCGCGCGACGCGGATGCCTAGCGCCTGTGCGGCCTCGAACAGCCCTTCAATGTGCAGCAGCCGATATTCGAATGGCTCCATCAGCGAGACCAGCAGGCCTGTGTCGTACTCCGCGCGGAGACGCTGAAGGTCGACCGTCAAGTCGCGCTGCCAGCGATCGTCTCGCTTGCCCGGCGCGATGGTCAGCCCGAGGCGGCCCGGCAGCTGGTGCTGCGCTGGGTCGATGAAGTCGACGCGGAGGGGGCTGGACGCTGAGGTGGACATGGTGCTCGCGACCTTAGTGAGTGATGTTCCTGCGCCGTTCAGCTGCAGCTGCTGCGGCCCGTGTCTGCCAGCGCTTGATCATGGGCCAGGGCGGCTGGCTGGGCCGGTGCCCCAGTCGCTGCCCAGGAACTTGGGGTATCGTCCGTCGTAGGCTTTTCGCACGTAGCTAGCGAGCTTAGCGTTGTTTAAGAGCCGCTGGCTCGGCAAAGGCTACGCCGAGCGCGTCCGCGGCACTGGCAAGCTGTATGACACCGAACACAACGTGCAAATCGACGTCTTGAGCACCGGTCGATTTCCAGGCGATGACCAACCTAAGCCAATCGCCTTTCCAGATCCGGCCACCACGGCGATTCGCGGGCGACCCTTCGCGCTGCTCCCGGTCGAACGCTGGATCGAGCTCAAGCTAGCGTCACGCATGGTCGCAGCGCATCGCCTCAAAGATTTGACCGACGTTCAAGAGCTGATCCGCGCGGCAAACCTCCCAGCAGCGCTAGCAGACAGCCTTGACCCTTGGGTGCGCGCTAAATTTTGTGAGCTCTGGAGCGCGATAGCCGCCGCGGCCGACGTCGATCCGTACTGAGCTGCCCTTACGGTACGTACCTCACGCGACGCACGCTTCCGCTAGGCACGGCTCTTGCTGTAGGCTCAACGCGCTGGGGGCTATGCGGGCATGAGGTTGACACACTACAAGCGGGTCTGGGGCTGGAGCCTCGCGGGGCTGTGCCTCGCGCTGTCGCTGAGCGCCGCGTGTGGGTTGAACCCGCAACCTGAGCCGCCGGCAGAGGCAAACGAGTCAGGCTCTGGTGGCAGCGCCGGGGCTGGCGGCGCACGCAATGGCGTGGGCGGGATCGGTCCCGTGGCCAGCGCGGGCGGCGCTGCAGGCAGCTCAATGGGTGGGGGTGGCGGGCAAGCGTCGGGGTTTGATGGGGGTGGCTTCCATGACTCGGACGCGCACGCTGGCGACGCGGGTGAGAGCCCTGAAGCCGGTGACGCGGCGACTGACGGCAGCAGCGACGCCGCGGGCGATGCTGGCAGCGACGCCACGAGCGACGCCGCGGCAGACGCGCTCAGCGAGGCGGGTGACGCCTTGGACGTGAGCCTGATGCCTGGCGAGCAGCAGCCCGTGGGCGGCTGAGGGCTGACATCCAGCGCGCCGTACAGGTCGTGATATGTGCCAGATTGAGCCATCGCTGCTGGCCAGCCGGGCGCGCTGCGCCTTGGGGAGATGGACCACATCCTGCACCCATGGGTGATCTGGGTGACGGGTTAGTGTGCTAACCTGGTCCTTTGCGAACTCATGCCTCGGGGAAGCACTGTGGTGAAGCTGAAATGGATTGGGGTGGTCTGCTTGCTGCTTGGCGCGTGCAGCTTGAACCCTCAGCCCGAGCCGCCCACAGGTGACGGAACTGGCGGCGTGGCTGGCAGCGCTGGCAATGGCGGATCGGGCGCGCTGGGCGGATCGGCAGGAACTGGCGGTGCAGGCACCGGCGGCGCTGGCAACGGCGGCTCAGGCGGCTCAGGTAACGGCGGCTCAGGCGCCACTGCCGGGACGGGCGGCGGATCATCCGGAGGTGCCGCGGGCGCTGGCGGCAGCGCTGGTGTCGGCGGGAGCGCAGGCAGCGCCGGTGTCGGCGGCAGCGCAGGTGTCGGCGGTGTCGGCGGCAGCGCAGGTGTCGGCGGCAGCGCAGGTGTCGGCGGCAGCGCAGGCGTCGGCGGTGTGGGTGGGACGGCAGGCGCCGGCGGCTCAGCGGGTTCTGGCGGCGCCGGCGGCGTAGCTGGCGCGGCTGGCGCGGGCGGCGTGGCTGGCACAGCCGGCGTGGCTGGCACAGCCGGCGTAGCTGGCACAGCCGGCACAGGTGGCGTCGTATGAGTCGGCGTAGCCAGCTCGCGCGCCGCTCAGGCCAACGCCTGCCTTGGTTCCTCGCGGCACTAGGCCTGGCCGCCGCGGTCGCGTGCAGCCTGAACCCGCAACCAGAGCCGCCCGCCGAAGCCATCAGCAGCGGCGGAGGCGCGGGAGACTTTGGGGGTGGCGCGACCGGTGGCAGCGGGGCGTCCGTTGGCAGCGGGGGCGCGCCTAACGCTGGCGCCCCCAACGGAGGCGGCGCGGGCACTGGGGCCCTCACGGACGCCGGCGCCGACGCACAGTTGAGCAGTGACGCGGCCGGCGACGCAGAGGCTGGCGCCGACGCAGCCGGTGACGCGGCGCTGGACGCCGCCGGTGACGCCGAGGGCGGCACCGACGCGGCCCTGGACGCTGCCAGCGACGCCGACGCGGCGAGCCCGCTGGGAGACAGCGCCACAGACTAGCTAGCAGGGCATTTCAATGCCCTGCTAGCCGGCGCCGGTCCCTCCACCCCCCGCTCTGGCGCGCTCAGCGCTGGCGCTTTATGCGCTGGTACGCTCGGCGCTGGCAGTCTTGCGCGCTGATGCTCTATGTGCTGGCAGTCTTGCGCGCTGATGCTCTATGCGCTGGCAGTCTTGCGCGCTGACGCTCTATGCGCTGGTACGCTCGGCGCTGGCTAGTCGTCTGACGGCTCCGGCCGTCTGCGCTCGACCACGTCCAGCACGTTGACTAGTATATCCGCGAGGATACTGTCGGTGACGCGCAGGCGGCGGCTCAGCTCACGCGCGATGTTGAGCACCACCAAGGCGTAGGCCTTTAGATCGTAGCGATACAGCGCGTCCAGATCAGTCGTGCGGATCTGCAGGAGGCGGGACGGCGCCAGCGCCCGGACGCTGGCGGAGCGCGGCCGCACATCCAGCACGCCCATCTCGCCGAACCAATCTCCAGGCCCGAGCATGGCGACGCGCGCGTCGATGCCGCTCTTGGAGCGCTTGAGCACCTCGACCTCGCCTTCTAGCAAGACGAACAGCTCGCGGGCGGTGTCGCCCTCGCTGAACACCTGGTCGCCTGCGTCAGGCTCGAGGGTGGGCAGCGAGCTGGCCAGGTGGTCGAGCACGTCGGCTGAGAGCGCGCCGAACAGGCCAATACGCTTTAGGTCATCAGGCGTAACTGGTTTGCGATGCGACACTTGGTTGGCAGCAGCCTAGCCTCGGTGCGCGCTGGGGGCAACGCGGGCGGCGGCGAGACAGCCTCGACTGCGTGGGTCTGCGTGGGTTGTCTGCCAGGCGGCGCTAGTCACTTGAGTCGTGATACAGCGGCTCACGGCTCTGACAGAAGCGCTGGATGGCCTCGAGATCTTCTGGCCTGAGCGCGTCGAAGGCGATGCCCATGCCGGGTGGGGCGTCAGGGCCGGCGTCGCGGGTCCAGCGCACCGTGCCGTTGGCTTCGACCACGTGGCCGTCGGGGAGCGCGAAATAGACGCCCACGTGGGTGCCCTTGGGCTTGGGCTGGTAGGTCGAGATGAACACGCCACCGCTCGACAGATCTTGACTGAGTCCGGTGTAAAAGTGGGAATCGCTGAGCAAGCCGATGTCGGCTTCAACGAACACCCGCTCGCCTCGCGCGCGCTGCTCGTGACCACGGTACGAAGGCGTGAGGACCCGGGGTCGACCTGCGGGCGGTGCCGTGGGGACCGCGGCGAGCTCGAGGTCTGGCAGCGCGCCCGGCGCGTGGACGTGAAACTGCACGTTGCGGCGCGCCCGCTGCTGCGCCCTCGCCACTGGGTAGAGCAGCGCCAGGGTGCGCGCGATTGTTTCCGTAGCGGAAAGAACCATGGCGTCGCTGGTGGCGTCTTGCTGTAGCTCGGCCAGCGCCCGGCCCAGCGCCTCGATCGCCTGGCGGATGCCGTCGAAGGCATGGCTCCCAGGGCTGTGGGTCTCCACCGCGTACAGCTGCCCCGACGCCTCAGCGGTGGCTTCGATGGCGCGCGCCACGGCCGGCGTTTGGCCGGCCTGCAGCTGCAGTCGCTTGAGCGCAGCGCTGAGCAAGCTGCGCGCGTCCCGCGCGGGGCCAGAAGCCGGCAGGCTCTCGGGGCTGTCGTCGGTCAAGGTGACTCAGGGGCTCGAATACGTCGATTCCGTATGGATACTACGTAGGATATGTGCTCCCAGCTTGGGGCGGGTGACGGCACAGGCGGGCTCAGGCCAGGGTCTTGTTGAAGACGACTCGAGGCCGGGCTGGGCCAGCGTAGTCGTCGACGTGAGACACGGTCCAACCGGCCGCTTTGTGGAACGCGATGGAGCCCTCGTTGCCAGTCGTGGTGATACCCTTTAGCCGCGTACAGGCGGACTTGCGGCAGTCTTCTTCAAAGGTCTGATACAGCACCTTGCCCACGCCACGTCGTCGGTAGTCAGGGTGGATGCCGACCAAGTGGACATAGCCAGTCTTCGGCGGCCCGGGGGCGACGAAGCCAAACAGGAAGCCCACCAGGATTCCATCGTGCTCCACCACGCGGGCGTATTGCCCGAGCTCGTAGAAGAAGATGGGATGCGCCAGCGCGCTGGTCGGGCCGCCCCACCAACGGTCGATGACCTGGACGATGTGGTCGTAGTCCTGCTTACCGAGGGGCCTCGTGATCATGATCTCTCTCGCCAGGGTTCGGGCCCACCTTACCCAGCTCGGGGAATTCTTCCAGTCGAATCCTGCGCGCCGCCTCGGTCGCGGAGTCGGAGTGGCAAACCGCCGCGACGGTCGACGCGAAAATGGCGCGGGTGGACGCGCGTCGCGGTCGCGCGCCAGGTCGGCGGAAAGATCGCCCAGGCGCTCAGCCCGGCAGCGCTCAGCCTGGCCGCGCTGGAGGGCGTCGTGTATGTGCGTGGCATGTCGCGCCCCTTGCTGATCGCTCCGTCGCTCTTGAGTGCAGACATCGCCCGCCTCGGCGACGAGGTCGCCGACGTAGAGCGCGCAGGCGCCGACTGGATTCACGTGGACGTGATGGATGGCCGCTTCGTGCCCAACATCACCCTGGGCCCGCTGGTGGTTAGCGCGTTGCGTAAGGTCACCCAGCTGCCCCTGGATGTACACCTGATGATCGTCGAGCCAGAGCGCTACGTCGAAGCGTTCGCCAGCGCGGGCGCAGACACCATCAGCGTCCACGTCGAGGCCTCACCTCACCTGCAGCGTACCCTCGCGGAGATAAGGCGGCTGGGCAAGCGCGCCGGCGCGGTGCTCAACCCGCACACCCCCGAGGGCAGCCTAGAGTACGTGTTGGATGACCTCGATTTGATCTTGGTGATGAGCGTCAACCCAGGCTTTGGTGGTCAGGCGTTCTTGCCCAGCGTGCTGCCTAAGATCGAGCGCCTGCGCCAGCTGGTGGAGGCGCGAGGCCTCAGCATTGACATTGAAGTGGACGGCGGCGTGACCGCGGACACCGCGCCGCGAGTGGTCGCTGCAGGGGCCAACGCGCTGGTGGCCGGCTCGGCGGTGTTTGGTAGACCTGATCGCGCAGCCGCCATCAACGCGATCCGCGCGGCAGTAAAATGAAGGCGACAGCGCGATGAAGGCGACAGCGCGATGAAGGCGACAGCAGAATGAAGCCCGCGCGGCGCTCAGCCGAGCGCCTGCAGCAGCGTCGCCTCCTAAACGGTGCGTTAGCCAAGCCTGACCCCAAGTCGGGGGTGGAGGGCCAGGCCTCGAGAGACTCGGCGCTGGGCACGGCAGCGCGCTGCCTGGCGCGCGCTGGCTGGGCGCTGGCGCTGCTCACGGCCGGCTGTAGTGGTGGCCCCAGAGAGCCTGCGCCCGAGCCACACACCGCCGCCAACCTGAAAGCCGCGCCGAGCGCTGAAGCAGCCGAAACAGAGCCAAAGCCGTCAGTCAACGACCCGTTCGCGGGCACGCTCCAAGAGGTGGCCGCGGCCAGAGGCCTGGCGATCCGCGCGCCGGTGCGCGGCCTGCGCGTGACCCGGGCCGAGATGCTTGACGAGGTGGAGGGCGAAATCGAGCGTGAGGTCCCGGCCCATGCCATCGAAGCCACCCGCGAGATCTTGGTCTCACTGGGGCTGGCGCCGATTGACTTCGACTACGCGACCTCGATCAGGCGGGTGATGACGGCAAAGCTCGCGGGCTTTTACCAGCCGCGCACCAAGACCATGTACTTGGCGCAAGATCTGCCGGCGATGGAGCAGATCATCACCTTGAACCATGAGCTAGTACACGCGCTGCAAGATCAACACTTTGGGCTCGGCGATCGTCTGCGTTACCGGGAGGATGCAGGCGATGAGCAGGCTGCGCTGCACGCGCTGGCGGAGGGTGACGCGACCAGCCTGATGCTGGACTTGATGGTGCGACCGCAGGGCAAGAATGCTTTGGATATCCAGGGGGATATTCTGGAGGGCTCCGAGAGCCTGCCGCCGGAGGCCGGTGAGGTGCCAGGCGTTATCGTGCGGTCGATTATCGCGCCGTACCGGGACGGGCTCGAGTTCGTCCACTGGCTGCGGCGGCGCGGGGGCTGGGCCGCCGTGACCGCCGCGTGGGCTCGACCGCCGGTGAGCACTGAGCAGGTTATCCATCCGGAAAAATACCAACGCGGCGAGGCGCCGCTGGTCGTGGAGGTGCCGGCGCCGCCGGGAGCGGGTTGGCGCGCCACGTATCACGACGTGATGGGCGAGCAGGGGCTGCGCGCGGTGCTCGAGGAGTGGCGCTCGCCCGCCGCCGCGGCTCAAGCCGCCAGCGGCTGGGGTGGAGATCGGGTGGCGGTCTACAGCCTGGACGACCAGCGCGCGGTGGCCTGGCAGATGCGCTCAGACGACGACGCCAGCGCGCGCCGCCTGGTCTCAGCCCTGGACCAAGGGTTTTTTAAGGCAAAGCCGCCGAGCGCTCCGAGCGGCTTGGGCGGTGTGGCCACCAAGCGCTGCCAGGGGCGAGCCCTGGGCGCCCTGGCGTTGGCGTCCAAGGGCCGCGACGTCGTTGTCGTGGTGGGGGCCCACCCCGTGGCGGGAACCACCGGCAAGTCGGCGGGTTGCCCTAGCGCCCAGCGCTGGGCGGCGCGGATCGTAGGGAATTAGGCCGCGAATCAGCTTGGAGCCGACGAAATCGAGGCGCCCGGAGGCTAAACCGTTCGGCGCTGGGTGGCGGCGGGGCTCCGGAGGCTCGGGAATAATTGGGTGTGGGGCTTGTTGTGGCACAAGACGTGCTTAGAGATCACCCGAGCCTGTAAGGGCCACCCCCCCACCCCCGTTCTGAGAAGCTGATATGCCGCCCCTGCCTCCCCCCATTCGCGAGACCGTACGTAGCGCCATTTCTGGTGTTTCGTGGCTCGCGTTGGTGGCGGCGACCAGCTTGGGCGTGGCGGATGTCGACTGTGTGCGGGCTTTTGTCAGCGCTGCCGAAATGTCAGACGAGGCGGGGGCGTTCCGCCTGGTTGTCCAGACCTACAGCGCGGACGCCGTTGATTTGGCGACCCATTTGCCGCGGGTTGGCGCGCGGCCGGTGGCTAGCACCCAGCGCTCGGTGACCCCCGACGAGCTGAAATCTGGGGTTTCAGTCAATTTGGTGCAGTTCGAGGAGGCCGCCGCGGGTCAGTTCGTGGTGGCCTGGGTCGAGCCGGGTGAGCCGGACTTGGAGTTCGACGGCTTGAGCGCCGTGCCTTCGCCCCGTGCGAAGTCTGCCGTGGTGCGCGACGACGCGGTGCGCCTGGTGCTGAGCTGAGGCGCAGGGTGGTCACACCGTGCGGGTGGGCCACGCACGCGAAACAGCCTGCAACGTTGAGACGCAGCGTTGCAAAAGTGGGGTCGCGCCAGGTACCGAGCACCCGCAACTGCGCTCAGGCGGCGCTGGCCTGGGCTGGCTCGTCGCGCAGCGCTCGCACGCGGGCCGCGAACTGCTTGGCGTGCTCAGCGTCCAGCTCGTGGCCGCCGAAGCGGACCTCCAGGTAGATCTCCGTCAGCGCTCTCACTTCGTCGGCGAGCGGGTGCTGGATCGCTTGCAGGTTGCGGGCGTGGCGCAGCGGCGGCACCGACGCTGGCCTGGGGATCCCGCGCTTGGCCAGCGCGGCCTCGAGTGATTCGTACAGGTTGACGGCGCGCCGCGTGGCCTGCAGTCGGTTCCCCGCGGGCAGGTCTTGGGCGCTCTTGCGCCTTCGATTGCGGCGCAGCCAGTACGCGCTGACCCCGAGCAGGATCAACCCAGAGAACAGCAGCCCGAGGCGCCGAGGCGAGCCCATCGGCCCGCTGAGCAACTTAGAGCGCCCGCGGATGTTTGAGTAGCTGCGGCTGACTGAGTTGAGCAGGCCCACCTGTTGCTCGAGATCGTAGCCGACCACGTTGCGGTTCCAGCGCTGCGCCGACGCCTCGACCAGATCGCGGATGAACGCGAGGGCGCCGGTCAGCTCGCTGCGCGGGGCTGAGTTTCCGGGAGGAGTTGGGTCGAAGCGCGTCCAGCCCTTGCCCTCGATGTACACCTCGACCCAGCTGTGGGCGTCGCCCTGGCGCACCGCGTAGAAGCGGCCAAAGCGGTTGAAGGTGCCGCCGATGAAGCCTGTCACATTCCGTGTGGGAACGGACAGCGTCCGCAGCAGCACCGCCATCGCGGTGGAGTAAAACTCGCAGTGCCCACGCTTAGACTCGAACAGGAAGTGGTCCAGCGGGTTCGGCGCTGCTCCGGAGGGCGACGCGAGATCGTAGGCGTAGTCCGTGCGCAGCCTGGCCTCGATCAGCCGCGCCTGAGCCGCGGGCTGCGTCTCGGTGCCCACCCAGCTGCGTGCCAGCTCGGCGATGCGCCCTGGGAGCTCAGGCGGGAGTGTCAGGTAGCGCCGGCGGTCGATGGCGTCGAGCGCGACGACGGGTGCCGGCGCGGTGGTCGGCGTCCAGACCTCATAGCGGACCCCGCGGTCGTCACGAGTGCGATACTTATACTCACCCTCGGGTCCAGAGAACAGCAACGGGGAGCCGGCTAGGCCGCGCTCGCCGCGGCTGGCTAGATCTAGCGCGAGCGCGTCGGGTGGTAGGAACAGGACCGGCGGATCGATCGGCTCGAGATCGATGGTCAAGTGACGGTCTGACGCGACGGGTCTGCGCCGAATGACGTAGGCGGCGCCGTCGCGCAGCGCCGGGACGCGGCGCACCTGGGTGCGCGACCACGCGCGGCCATCGTAGTTGTCAAACGCGGTTCCGCGCAGATATAGCGCCAGGCGCGGCGGCGGGTCCTCTGGTAGGCCGTCGTACTCGATCCGCATCGCGATGGTGGGGTCGCTGCGCAGCTTGCCCACACCCCCGAGATCGACGCGGTCGCTGAAGCCGATCATGCGCTCTGAGCGGCCGTGATTGAGCAGAAGCAGCGACAGCCCGACGCGCGGAAACATCACGAAGATGAGCGCCGTAAAGATGAAGATCGGGATCGAGAGCATGCACGTGAAGAGCAAGAACTGCTTGCCAATCACCCGCCTGCTGCGCAGGATGCGCGGCACGTCGACGGGCAGGCCCGTGCGGTCGCGTGCACCCTGGCGGTAGTTGCCTTCTACCTCGCGGCGCAGGTGGCTCAGCACTAAGGCGCCGGGCGCCACGACCAAGAAGCCCAAGAAGCACAGCCCGTACGCGAGCCCTGTGCCGAGCACCGTGCCAGCGATCAAATGCAGCAGGGCGAGCACGATCACTTGCTGGTCATGCGCCGCGCCGCGCCGGGTCGCGAGGCGCACGATCTGCAGCGCCGCCGCGAACTCAATCGCGAGCTGAAGTACCGGTGCCCCGAGGAAAAGCCGTGCGGCTTGGGTCAGCAACAGCAAAATCGGCGCCGTCACGCCCAGTTGACGGATCGGCGTGCGGTCCTGCCAGCGCTCGGGGATGAGCATGGACGCGACCAAGCCG
Source organism: uncultured Polyangiaceae bacterium (assembly GCA_964551615.1). Lineage (GTDB taxonomy): Bacteria > Myxococcota_A > Polyangia > Polyangiales > Polyangiaceae > JAHBVY01. Next base: position 68,808 of record CAZKDY010000033.1, on the reverse strand, counting down.
ACCAGCATGGCGACGCTGACAGACTTGCCTAGCTCTCCGCTGGTGATCAACGACAGCAGGCCGAGCGCGGCGAGGGCGTCGGTCATGATGCGGTGAATCAAGCCAAAGCGCACTAGACGCCCTCCCCTGAGGCAGGCGCTTCAGCGGAGCGCGGCTCGAGCAACGCCAGGAAGCGGAGGATGGGATCTGCGCCGATTGAGCCGTTGGCGCGGGCGCGCTCGCCAGCTGTCGTGCGCACCGTCACGGCGTCGCCACGCTTGAGGTGCGCCACCGCTCGCGACGCCACGTCGCGGATACGTCGCTCAAAGCGCTGAGTCCACTCAGCGTCGGGCTGGGCGCCGGGGTGGCTCACGTCCAGCACCTGCTCGACGTCGCGCTGAGTCTCTTGCGCGCGCTCGCGCATCACCAGGTGTCCGGTGGTGGCGCTCTTGCGCCAGTAGATATCACGGGGGTCATCGCCTTCGCGCATGGGCCGCACCGTCAGGATTTCGTCGCCGCTGCCTCGGGTCACATGGCCAAGTGAGCTGCCGCGCGCGCCGCTGACCGCTGGTGGCAGGCGCACAGGATCTACCGCAGGATAGATGATGAGCTCGCCGGACGCCGCGAGCTCACGTGACTTCTCGAACAGGCCGAACGGGAACCGTGTTGCCACACGGAACCCAATATGGTGATCGCGACCGCGACGGCCAGGGGTGCGCCGGTAGGCCGCGACCTGGGCTGAGCCTGGGCTGATCTTCAAGAAGAAGCAGCGCTTGTCCGCCGGCTGACCAGCGCGCAGGTCTTCGATCTCGATGGCGTAGCTCGGGATGCGGGCCTTGTGGTTGTAGACCTCGATCTCGACCAAGTGGGGCCTGCCGACTTGGGCCCGCGGCGGGAGCCGGCGGACCACGGTCAGCGCGCGCAAGCTGAGCTCGCTCATCACGCCGCTCACGATGATCAATGAGAGCAGCATGCCGAGCAGCAAGTACAGCAGGTTGTTGCCTGTATTGATGGCCGCGAAGCCGACGCCGAAGGTGATGCCGATGAAGTACCTGCCTTCACGGGTCAGCTTGAGCCGCCGCGGTGGACGCAGGCGCGCGTAGAGCCTCCGCAAGCGACCGGCTCCTGCAGGCAGCGGCCGGCGCAGCGACTTCTGCACCTTGGGATGAAGCGAGAGCCGACCTACAGCCACAGCAGCCTCACGACGCGCGTTTGGGGGCGCGCGCTATACACGGCCGCCCCTGCCGCGCCACCTGCGGAAGTGGTAGCCACGGCTGGTTCACAAAGGCGTTGGGACGCGGGCGACGATGTCGCGCACTACCGCTTCAGCCTCTTCTCGACTCGGGACATAGCCCTCAGCGTGGGCGGCCAGGCGCACGCGATGGGCAAGCACCGGCACGGCCAGTTCGTAGATGTCGTCAGCGATGCAGTAGCGGCGACCATGCAGCAGCGCTCGCGCGCGCGCCGCTCGGGACAGGTTCATGCCGGCGCGGGTGGAGGCGCCGAGCGCGAGCGTCGGCGCGTTGCGGGTCGCCGCGATCAGCGCCTGGAGGTAGGTGGCCAGCGCGTTGTCTAGATCGACGCGCATCACTTGGCGCTGCAGCTCAACCAGGGATTGGGGATCTAGGACTTGGGGCACGCGAGCCACGCGGTCTGCTTCTGGGTTCAGCATCAAGCGCGCCTCCACCTCTGCTGGTGGGTAGCCGATGCGCACCCGCAGCATGAATCGATCCAGCTGACTCTCGGGCAGTGGAAACGTGCCCGTGAAATCCTGAGGATTCTGCGTGGCAATGACTAAGAAGGGGTCTGGGAGCGGGATGGTCTGGCCGTCTAGCGACACCTGACCTTCGTTCATGGCTTCGAGCAACGCCGACTGGGTTCGCGGGCTCGCGCGGTTGATCTCGTCGGCGAGGAGCAGGTTGGTGAAGATCGGCCCTTGCTTGAGGACGAACTCGCCTAGGCGCTGATTGAAGATGGAGACGCCCAGCACGTCGCTAGGCAGCAAGTCGCTGGTGAACTGGACGCGGCTCATGTCGCCGCCCACGGCTCGGGCGATGGCGCGCGCTAGGGTGGTCTTTCCCACCCCCGGGACATCCTCGATCAGCACGTGCCCACGCGCGAGCAGCGCGATCAACGCGAGCTCTACGGCGCGCGGCTTGCCTTCTAGCGCGTGCTCGACCGCACGCCGCAGGTCTACCAGGCGCTCAACATGCTGAGAGTCCGCTGCGACCGCGGAGGTGGTCATCAAAGCCATCGTAGCATGGGGTTATCTCACTGCTCGCAACTGCACGCGAGCTGGGACGAGTCTAGAGCACTTTTCAGCCGCCTACAGCGCCGGACGCTGGCAGCCATCGAAGCGAGCGCGAGGCACCGGGCGCGGGCTGGTACTAGACGCGCGACGGGTGGGCGTACTTGGGTGCTGCTTGTGAGCTGCGCGCCGATGAACGTGCTCGCGCCGCTGCGCGGACTGGTTTGCTCGCTGGCGCGCCGCGGAGGTCTGCAGAAGCGCCCCTGCCCAAGGGTTTTGCGGTACAAGGCGCTGTGGGAGGCATTCAGCGCGTGGAGGTACGGGATGTCACCCGCGCGTTTGGCTCGACGCTCGCGCTACGCGGCGTCACGACGTCGTTCGCCGCGGGGCAGATCAGCGTGCTCGAGGGCCCCAACGGCGCCGGCAAGTCCACGTTGCTCGGGATACTGGGGACGCTGATTCAGCCTAGCAGTGGGCAGGTGGCCTACCCGCCGTATGCGTGCGCGGTCGCCGTGCGTGGCCAGCTCGGTTGGCTCGCCCATGACTCGCATTGTTACCGCGAGCTCAGCGGGCGCGAGAACGTGGCGCTCGCGGCGGCGCTCCACGGTTGTGGGTCGGAGCTGGTCGCGCAGAGCCTCGAGCGCGTGGGAGCGATGGCGTTCGCCGACCGGCCAGTGGCGACGCTGAGTCGGGGTCAGCGTCAGCGGGTCGCGCTAGCGCGGGCGTTGGTGCACCGGCCCAGCCTGCTCCTATTGGACGAGCCGTCGTCTGGGTTGGACGCCGCTAGCGTTGAGCGGCTGCTACAGTTGGTGCGCGAGGAGCGCGAGCGTGGAGCCATCGTGGTGATGGTCAGCCACTCACGCGGCATCGCCGAGCGGGTGGCGGACCGCATCGTGCGCCTCGAGAGCGGGCGGGTGCACAGCGTGACTGAGCACAGCGTGGCTGAGCACAGCGTGACTGTGCACAGCGTGACTGAGCACAGCGTGAGCCAGCACAACGACCTAGCGGGTGGTTCGCCAGTCAGCGACAGCTGACCGGCGTCGTACGGCAGCAGCGGCGTTGAAGTATGGTGCGGTGCCGTACGGAAACAATGGGCGTGCCACGGGGCGCCGGAGAGCGAGCCTCACGGCACCGCGAGCGCCAGGGCCTGAAGCAGGTTTGGGGGTGGGTCAGCCGCGTACGGAAACTCGAGCACCGGCTTCAGCTGCAACAGCCGCAGCTCTGTGGCGTTGAAGCGCGCGCTTTGGTCTTGGGTCGCGCTGGGCGAGTTGAGGACGATCAACGCGGCTTCTGTTTGGAGGGGAGCCAGGGCGCGCTGGCAGGCAGCGACGTCGTGGAGCACACCCAGGCGGTTGTTGGCGACCAGGATGGGGTAGACGTCGACGCCTCTGCCGCGTAGCGCAGGCACCAGATCGGCGTTGCAGCCGCGCTCAGACAGCGGTGAGAAGGCGCCACCTGCAGTCTCGAGGACCAGCCAGCGCGCGCCGCTTGAATGAGCGATGGCCCAGACGGCGAGCTGGGTGACGTCCAGGCTGGCTCCCAGCTCACGAGCGAGCTGGTGGGGCGACAGTGGCTCGGCAAAGCAGTGGGCTGGGTGCACGTAAGCATGACCTGCGGCTGCGGCTAGGGCTGCGGCGTCCGAAGCCTGGGTGGCAGCGTCCAGCCCGCTCTCCACTGGCTTCAACGCGCGGACGGCGCCCGCACCCACTGCGTCCCTCAGCTGTGCAGCCAGGGCGCAGGAGACCCAGGTCTTGCCTACGTCAGTTCCGGTTCCGAGGACGACGATTGCTTCCATTGTTCGCTCAGCAGTTTGCCCAGCTGTTCGACCTGCGCCGCGGTGAGGCCTGGGTGGAGAGTGATGCGCAGCCTTGCCGTTCCCTTTGGCACCGTCGGAGGCCGGATGGCTTGTGCCAGAAAGCCATGCTCTGCCAAGCGCGCGGCCGCGCTCAGCGCGGCCTGGTTGCTGCCGAAGATCACCGGCACAATGGGGCCAGCCAGGTGTTGCTCGGGCAGCGGGACGCCGGCGCAGCGCAGGGTGTGGGTGAGTTGTTGGGCTCGCTGCAGCAGGCAGGCGCGGCCAGCAGTGTCGGTGATGCAGCGCTCCAGCGTCTCTAAGGTCGCTTGGGCGACGGCAGGGCTAGTGGCTGTGGAAAACACCAGGCTGCGCGCACGGTTCCAGAGATAGGTTCTTAGGCTGCTGGTGCCTGCGACGAAGGCGCCGCTGCTCCCTAAGGCTTTACCCAGGGTGCCCACCAAGACGTCGGGGCGCACGCCGGCGGCCGAGCAAAGGCCGCTGCCCGCCTCTCCAAACACCCCAAGCGCGTGGGCTTCGTCGACGACCAGCGCAGCGGCGCCGTGTTCGTCGGTCAGGGCCCGGAGCGCGCTCAGGTCCGGGCCGTCGCCGTCCATGGAGAAGAAACTCTCGGTGACGACCCAGCAACGTCGGTCGCGGACCGCGTGCAGCTCCGCTGCGTAGTCCGCTATCGAGAGGTGCGGCACAATTCGGACTTCAGCTCGGCTGAGGCGGCAGCCGTCGATGATGCTGGCGTGGTTTAGGGCGTCGCTCAGGATCACGTCCCCCGGCCCTGCTAGCGCCTGCAGCACGCCGAGGTTTGCCGCGTAGCCGCTGGAGAAGAGCAGGGCGCTCTCGAGGTTCACCCAGGCAGCGAGGCGTGCTTCGAGTTCCAGGTGCGCCTGGGCAGTGCCGTAGATCAGCCTGGAGGCGCCCGCGCCCAGGGATGTTTCACGTGAAACATCTCGGGCGTAACCCAGGTAGTCGTTGCTAGCGCAATTCAGGCCCGGATTCTCGTCAAACGCTGAAACCGGCGGCTCCCGCAACAAGCCCGCTGCCCGTAGGCGCTCCAGCTCTGCAGCCAGGTGTTCGATTGCCACGAGCTGGGTTGTAGCCGCCGAATCTGAAAGACACCAGCGCCGGCGAGTGAGGTCTGCACCGGTGCATGCCCGGAAACTCGCCCGCGTCGCCCGGGCCGTCTCCCTGTTATCTGCCTCCCTGTTATCTGCCTCCCTGTTATCTGCCTCCCTGATATCTGCCTCCCTGTTATCTGCCTCCCTGTTATCTGCCTCCCCGCTGGCAGCGACACGACCTCGACGAACACGGTGTGCAGCAAGCTAACCGCCGTCCCCGAGCAGCCCCAGTTCACGCGTCAGCGCGCAAGACTCCGACTACACTAGTAGCGAGCGCGACCACGCCTGCTGGTCACGCCTGCCCAGGGCGGAGGCAACCGGCTGTGAGCGCGCCGAGTCGTCCACGCGTGGGTCCTCTGCCATCAAGCCAGCGCGACCTAAAGACTGGCGACACCTCAGCGCGCACCGATGCTCGTGCAGGTCCTGCAGGGCCGCTGCCCAATCTCCGCCGCCCTGGCACGCTCCAGTCCGCCTACAGCGAGGATGCTAGAGCATCGAAGACCCCAATCGTCGGGAGCACCGCTCCCCTCGAAGTTCCGGCGATTCGCTCGCCGGGGCGGTCTTCTGCACTCCTCAGCCTCGTGACGCGGGTTGCCACGGCCGAGCCACGGCTCACGCCCGCCCGCCCGGCTAGACCCTGACGAGCCAACAACGCCGTCTTCGAGCCGCCCCGCCGGCCGTTGGAGGCGCATGAGCCGCCCGCCGCTTTGCCGCTCTGAAGCGCCCGCCGCTTTGCCGCTCTGAAGCGCCTGCCCGCCGCTTTACCGCTCTGAAGCGCCCGCGCACTGCCTGCAGCGTGCCAAACCGCGTCCACGGAGTGCGCGCCAGCAGCCCCTAAGCGGCCCCGTGTGCGTGAAACACCGCCTGCTGCAGGCCGAACAAGGCAACGCGCCTAAAACTTGGAGACGATGAACGCTGAAGGCCTGTCGCTGAGCGGACAGCGGCGGCGCCTCCGCCCGCCGCCACCGTCAGATCATCGCGCGCGCGAGCTAACGAACGGTCTTGTTTTTATCAAATACACAATACAATCCGATCGTTACGCCACTACAGCCAACTCGATGCGCAGTATAAAGCCGGTTGCGTTCTTATGCTGTGGCGCCTGAAGGTGCGGAAGAGGCTGAGCAACAGCGGCGAGCAGCTGCGGCGCAGTCGGCGCGAGCGATCGTGGGACACGACCTCCAAAGCCGCGCGCCACCAGTCGCCGCAGCCAATCAGCGCGTCGCCCCCATCGCACCCACCGGCTCGCCTGGTCTGCCGAGCGCAGCCTTCGGCGTATGCACCCGAAGCCTGTGCTCGTATTGGGCGCTCGCGGGGGACTGAAGGCAACATGGCCAGGCTCGGAACCATAACCCCAGCGCAACAGCCTGCGCCGCGCGGAGAACCCTATCGGATCTAGCGGCGCTCAGCGTATCCGTGGGGATCTTTCAGCTGCGCGGCGAGGGTGTCGAGGTGGGCGCCTCAACCAAAGTCAAGAAGCCGCCGCGCTGGACGCTCAACGGCGAGCACCGCAAGCACGTCGTGAACAACTGAGTGTCGCGACAGGTCATCATCGCCGGCCGTCGGCGCCGCGCTTCCTCATCAACGTCCGTAGTCGGCGCCGAGCTTCCACGGGTGAAGGCTGCCACGCAACGAGGCCCGCGCGGTGAGGAGCCGGTGGTTCGCCCCGGCGCAACCGCCTAGGTTCGCCACAGGCGGTCAGGCGCTCCACTCGGCGCTCGAGAGCAGGACCTCGGGGGTGGGTCGGGCGTGCGCCTGCGTCGACCCAGGGTTGAGCTGTACCTGCCGTTCATCGAGGCATCGTTTGCGCTCTCGCGCGCGCTCCGTAAAGATGGCGACATGGCGCTCCCGCTCCTCAGGTCACGGGTGGAAATCGCGCCACCACGAGGCACCTACGACCGCCAGCTCACGCCAGAGTCGCGCGCCCAAGAGCAGCAGGAGCGCATCCTGCAGTCAGTGGTCGAGATGCTCGCGGCGCTGGGCATCGCGGCGCTCACGGTGGACAGCATCGTTATCCATGCGGGAATGAGCCGTGCCACGTTCTATCAGCTGTACGACGGCTTAGACGCAGCGCTAGAAGACGTCTGGCGCCGCGCCGAGCAGTTGCTGTGCGACTACCCGCGCCGCGCGATGCAGGATCAGGCGACGCCGCGCGCCCAGCTGGCGGCGGCGGCAGGCTCATTTCTGGCTCAGGTCGAGGCCAACCCGCACCTGGCTCTGGCCGCGCTGACCAACCGCTCGGGCGCTGCGCACGAGCCGCGCCTTGAGCAGGCCCTACAGGCTCTGGCGGCTGGTTGGCTCGAGTCAGCCGCGCAGGCTGGGCTGGTCGCGCGGGAGACCTCGCCGCTCGTCAGTTGTTGGATCGCGGCGCTGTTCTGCGCCAGCGCCCAGCACTTGCTCGCACAGAACGGCAGTGCGTCGACCCACCGGCTCGCCGATTCGCTCTTAGGTGCCGCCCTGGCGGTGGCTCGCTGAGCCGTCACTGCTGAGCGATCGCGAGGCAGTTGCACCACGCCCAGCGCCGACAGGCAGCCTGCTCCGCGCTTCCGCTCAACGCAGGCTGTGCACGTCATGAGCGTCGCGCGCC
>CAZKDY010000033.1:0-60972 GCA_964551615.1 uncultured Polyangiaceae bacterium | reverse complement strand
CCCAGCGCCGCACGATGCAGCAGCCTCGAGCCACCTCAGCCTCGAGCCGCCGCAGGCTGTGCACGTCATGAGCGTCGCGCGCCCCCAGCGCCGCACGATGCAGCAGCCTCGAGCCACCTCAGCCTCGAGCCGCCGCAGCCTCGAGCCGCCGCAGCCTCGAGCCGCCGCAGGGTTCAGTCGTCTGCGTGTGCCAGATCTGGCTCGGAGGCTCTTACCCGACGGACCTCGACCAGCTCGGCTCGGCCGATGGCTGCTAGGCGGGACTCCGCACTCTGTGTCCCTGGGGTAACGCCATTGGCACCGAGGGCCGAGTCGATGCGGGCGAGCAGGCTGCGCAGCAGCTTGCGCGAGCGGCTCTCCAGGCTCGCGAGCTTAGCGCGCTCTTCTTCGAGCTCATGGGCCAGCGCCATAGCAGCCAGGACCAGCGCCTGCGGTGACGCGACGTGGGCGCCGCCGTGCTCGCGCAGCTTCGCGTCGACCACGTCGGCCAAGCGGTGCAGCGTCGCGTCTTCGGCGGACGCGTGCACACGATATGTCTGCCCCCCCACCTTCAGTTCGACGGGACTGCGCTGAGCACGCTGTTCCATGCGGCCGACGGTAGCACCCACGGCCAAACATGGAAATGCCAGAACCCCCCTCAGCCACCAGATACACCGCTGGTGTGGCGCCGATGCTGCTCCGAGTACGGCGCTGCCGCTCAAGGACGGCAAGATGGCTGCGGATTGTCGTTGGAGCGCCGTCCCCAGGCTGCCGATTTCCGTCTCTAGCTCCATCGGCGGCGCCCCCGTCGGCGCTTCAGGCGGGCACGCTCTCGACAAGGCTCAGGTTGGTGCCGGCGCAGAAGTGCGAGGGGATTGGAACGCGCGGGCTGTCCCGTTGGTTGACCGCGGCTCACCTCACCACGCCGCGCCACGCCGCACCACGCCGCGCCACGCCTCACCACGCCGCACCACGCCGCGCCACGCCTCACCACGCCGCGCCACGCCTCACCACGCCGCATCACGCCGCGCCGTGAGTCGCGGGACGTCGGCGCGCTAGGTCTGGCGCCGCGCGTTGGCTACCGGTCGGGGCTACCCTTGATCCAATTATACAGCAGCACGCCGGGCAACCAGAGCACCGAGCTGTCGAGTTGCGCGGCGATGATGAAGGTCAGCTCGCGTGAGTCACCGAGGCCGTAGCGCGTGCCCAGGCTGAGGCCGCCGGTCATCACATATGCCGAGTGGAAATTATAGCTGCGCGAGCCGATGAACAGGTCTGCCGCCAGCCCCGGCGTCCATTGATCGTCCCCAAGGCGTGCGTAGCCGCCCAACGACAGCACCGCGGGGACATACTCGCTGATCGGCAGGTGAACGCTCCCGCCACCCCCGAGGCGGAGGTCGTCAAAGCCGGCGGTCGCCACCTCTAGGTAAGGCCCGAGCCCCACGTCCGAGTTGCGGTCTCTGCCCAGCAGGTAGTCGCCGTGGAGCGCGTTGTACCAGCAGCTGCTCTGCCACAGCTCATCTCGCGTGCCCTCGCCGCACAGCCCGCTGATGATTGAGACGTTGCCCTGGGGATCTGCCAGGGCCTCCGCGGGAGCCAAGACGCTAGCCAGCATCGCCAACAGGCCAACGCCTACTCGCGCGGGGTACGCGCGCCGCCGGTGGTGTTTCGTCGCGCGCAGCGCCCCGCGAACCTCGGCGCAGGGGCGGCGCTGCGCTGTGGCAGCTGGAGCCAACAGCTCGACTCGGTGGTTGGCCATGACCCTACTGTTACACCAGCCGCGACGATTAGACGACGCTGCCAGCCGCGACCGCGGGCCACGCGCAGCGGCGGCGCGCGAGGTTGATCAGGTGGCTTCGCGGCCCGAGGCGTCGAGGAGCGCCTGACAGCGGTTGCCCGGGGCGGCACACGCGGCGCAATCGAGCACGTCATCGTTGCCCACCCTGCAGGGAACGTCGAGGCTGGGATCCTTGGGCGGGCAGATCAGCGTACACTCGTTGCAGATGGTGATCGGGTAGGTGAGCTTGGCGCTGGTGATCTCCGAGCCGCCAAGGGAGTCGCCGAATACCCGCACCTCAACCACCACCGCGCTGGTCTCGCCGCGAGCCAGGCTATTGGCGAACCCAGCGCCCGTCGCCGGATCAATCAGCGTGACGGCAGACGAGCCATAGGCCGCGTCGCTGCTGACCGACTCATTCACGAAGCCAGTGGCCGCCACGGTGTACTCGCTGATCAGCGTCTGTTGCGGGGTGAAGATTTGCACCTCAGCGCCGCGGATGGTGATGCGCGAGCTCTCGGTCTTGATTTCATCTCGCGAGCCGCGGCGGGTTAGCTGATTTCCGATCAGCAGGCTGCCCGTGTAGGTCGTGGTGAAAGCCACATCCAAGAGGCCGCCCTGGCGGATCGTGGCCCCTTCATCTGGCGTCACGGTGCAGTCAGGCGGCGGTTCGGGCACGATCACACCGACGATGAACAGCATGCTCTCGTTGTCGGCGCAGCCGCCCGCCGCTAGTCCGCCGAAGGATGCGAGAATCGATGCCGCTAATAGTTTCTTGCCGAGATGACGCATGGATGAACCTCGAGAGGGGGATACCTAGCGAAGCTTACCGGGGCGCCGCAAACGACGCCAAACAATCGGGCTCTTCAGTAAGGGCCCGCGCACCTTGGGCTCATCCTGTCGCCGACGATTGATCGCCTGGGTCCGCCGTCGGTCGCTCGACTTGGCGGGGCCTGCGCGCCTTACCACCCGCCTTTTGGCGCGCTGCCCAGACGTGACCCGCCGCTCCGGGTGCGCGGATTCATCCACCCACGAGCCTAGAGCAGCGATGTAAGCAAACCGCTTGTCGCCCTAGGCGCGCTGCAAATCAGCGGCCTGCCGTTGCAGATCAGCCAGGGCGATGTAGGTGCTGAACACATCGCCGGCTGCGCGGCAGAACACAAAGCGCACCACGGCTCCGCTGCGCTTTTTGTCGTGGCCAAGCAACGCACAGGCAGCTGGCAGGTGGTGCCGTTCTAAGTCGATGGGCAGACCAAGGCGCGTGAGCAGCGCTTCAACGCGCACGGCCAGGGCGCGGGGCGTGTGTCCCAAGCGGCAGCCCAGGCGCAGCGCAGCGATCAGGCCCAGGCTGATCGCTTCACCGTGGGTCAACGCTCCATAGCCCGCGTAGGCCTCCATCGCGTGGCCCAGCGTGTGTCCCAAATTCAGGTGTACGCGCTCGGCGGCTTCCCGCGGGTCGCGGCTCACGATGCCGGCTTTTACGGCGACGCAGCGCCGCACCACCTGCATGAGCAGCTGCGAGTCCCGCGCCAAGATCAGGTCGCTCTGCTGCTCCAGCACATCGAGCAGCTGCGGATCACCGATCAGCGCGGTCTTAATCACTTCAGACAGCGCGCTGACGTAGCCGCGCTGTGGCTCAGTCTTCAGCAGCTCGACGTCGCAGACCACGGCGCTCGGCTGCCAAAACGCGCCCACGCAGTTCTTAGCGGGGCCGAAGTCGACCGCTGTCTTGCCACCAACCGACGCGTCCACCATCGCGAGCAGCGTCGACGGCAGGCCGATCCAGCGCACGCCTCGCATCCAGGTGGCCGCCGCGAAGCCTGCGATATCCGTCACCACGCCGCCGCCCAGGCCGATCACGACGCTCTGGCGATCCACCCCATGCTCCAAGCAGTGCTGATAGATCGCCGGCAGGGCGTCGAGGGACTTGTGCTCCTCGCCGGGTGTGAGCAGCACGGCGCTGTGCGGCGGCAGCGCAGCCTGTGCGCCCGCGCGGGCGCTGTCGGGTCGCCCCTGTGCGCCTCGCGACGCGGCGTCCTCAACACGCTGCCGCAGGGCACCGTGGTGGCGCTCTACGTTGGTGTCGCTGACCCAGAGCAACCGCGTCGGCGCCTTGCCCAGCTCACCCGAAGCCAGCAACTCGGCCAACAGGGTGCTCAGCTCGCCGTTACAAATCTCCACGCGGTAACTATCCGCGGCGGCGGCGACGGCGATGGGCTGCCTCAGCCAGATCTGGGCGACGCGCCGCGCGAGTTGTTCGAGCGCCAGCTGGCTGGTGTCGATCACCGCGTGGGCTTCGGCGTAGGCTAGCGCGCGGCTGTCTAGCAGAGCCCGGACGCGCTCAGCAGGCTCAGCGCCGTCCAGCAGCGGCCGGGTGGTGTCGCCGCTCAAGCGCTCTAGCAGCGTCTCAACGGGCGCGCTGAGGCTCACCACCACCCCCTGCTCTAGCGCTCGTAACCGCGTGGAACGCTCCAGCAGCGCACCGCCGCCTAACGCGAGCACACGCAGCTCTGAGTCGCCGAGCAGCTCGGTCAAGCGCTGGCGCTCGAGCTGGCGAAAGCCGGCTTCGCCCAGGCTAGCGAACAGCTCGCGCACGCTGCGCTGGTGTTGGCGCTCAAGCTCCTGGTCAAGATCTAGAAACGGCAGCCCAAGCCGGGCCGCGACCAGCGTGCCCAGCCGGGTCTTGCCGCTGCCCATGAAGCCGTTGAGGAGCAGCGAGCGCTGGGCTGGGTGGGCCGGAGGGGTCATGGGGGCAACCTGCTGGACCACCGCGACGCAGTCAACACAGCGCCAGCGCCGCGGCTCTGCGATACTGCGGTGATGGCAGAGCGCTTGGATCTACAGCTCAGCGACGCGGGGGTGGTGCTCAAGATCTGGGCCAAGCCGCGGGCGAGTCGCAGCAAGCTGGTGGGGATCCATGACGGAGCGCTGGCGGTCGCCCTGGCAGCGCCCCCGGTCGACGGCGCAGCCAACGCCGAGCTGCTGAAGACCCTTGCCAAAGCCCTCCAGCTGCCGCGGAGCAAGCTCGCGCTGCTGCGAGGTGAGGCCTCCAAACACAAGCAAATCTGCGTCCAGGGCCTGGGGGTGGAGGGGCTGCGCCAGCGCCTGCAGGCGGTCCTTGACGCCGGTCACTAGCGCAGCCACCAGCTCGCGATCCGGCGATATCGAGGGATGTCCAGCCTCGGCGTGCCAAATGGGTAGCCTTGTCATGCTGCGCGAGGCGGCCGGCCGCAGCGGACCCAGCCGTCGCGTCGGGGGCGGCGAGCTGGCTGTGTTGTTTGGAGCCCGCGACGGGTAGTTTTCTGACACGCTTCGAGCCTCTCGCTCTGTGACCGTGCGCGGCGCTTCATGACTCTAGAGTTCAGCAAGTACGAAGGTTTGGGGAACGATTTTCTGGTCGTCGAGGTCGCTCACGTCGCGGCGCTCGGCCCAGGCGACGCCACGCGCCTGTGTGACCGCCACCTAGGCGTGGGCGGTGACGGCGTGCTGCTGCTCGCGCCAGGCGAGACGCCTGGTTCGGCTGGGCGCATGGTGGTGCTCAACGCCGACGGCTCGCGGCCCGAGATGTGCGGGAACGGCGTGCGCTGCGTGGCGCTGCACCTGGCGCGCGCCGCCGACGTGACCTCCGGAGTTTTCCGTGTGGATACAGACGCGGGGGTCAAAGAGTGCGCGGTCGAGCGGGTGGCGGACGCCGCGCTCGTATCCGTATGGATGGGTCGTGGAAGCGCGTTAGGGAAACACAGTGCGCAGCTTGGTAGTGACCGTGTGGTCTTTGAAAAGATTTCCATGGGGAACCCGCACGCGGTGGTGTTCGGCCGCGAATACCCTGATGTTTGCCTAGATCAATATGGGGCGCAGGTCTCTGCTGAGCTGCCCGGTGGCAGCAACGTCGAGTTCGCGCGCCTGGTGACGCCGCAGCATATCGAGCTGGTGGTCTGGGAGCGGGGGGTGGGGCGCACTCAAGCGTGCGGCACCGGCGCGTGCGCTACGGCGGTGGCGGCCGTGCTGGCTGGGCTCAGCCCGTACTCTAAAGCCATCAGCGTGGACTTGCCCGGCGGGCGGCTCGAGGTCGAGGTCGCCCCAGAGACCCTCGAGGTGACCATGCGCGGCCCAGCGCGGCTGGTGTTCAGCGGGCGGCTCGCGGCGGGCGCTGGCGGCGCTGGGGCGGGGCAAATCGAGCACAGGTGATGCAGGTGCGCGGCGAGCCAGGTGCAGAGCTGTTCGTGCTCGCGGTGATCGGTGACCCTGAGCAGGCGAGGTTGTTCGCGCGGGTGTTCGCTGAGTCAGGAGACAGCTGCGTGATCGCCACGGACTTGGCCGAGGGCTTGGCGCGCAGCGCGTCGGAGGTGCCCGAGGTGGTCTTCGTGGACGTCGCCATGGGTGACGGCGCTGGCGTGGCCATCGTTCATCATCTCCGTGCGGTAGCACCGCAGGCTCAAGTGTTCGCGCTCGCCGACGAAGCCCACGTACAGCTGGCGACCCAGGCCATGGCGCTCGGCGCGTCGGGTCTACTGGTGCTGCCGGTCAGCGGCGACGAGCTGCTGACCGCGGTGGCGCCGGTGCGCACGCGCTTAGCCGAGCGCGCCGAGCGCTACGCCTTGGAGGAGGCCGCGACCATCTCGCGTCGTGGCTTGTCCCTGGCGTCGCGGGTGGCAGAGCTGGCGCTGCACAGCGACCGCAACCGCGCCGCCGCGGACTTGGCGCAGGTCTTCGCGGAGGCCACCGCCGCGGACCCGGTGCTGGTGTATCTGCCCGCAGGCCAACGCAGCCGGCAGCTGATGTGCGCCCACGCGCAGGGTGAGATCGCTGACGCGCCGAGCTTCTGCGAGGAGATGGAGCTGCTGCAGCACGCCCGCGCTCAAGACTGGGACGTGGTGCCCCTCGCGATCAGCAAAGAGCGCAGCGGCCTGGTGGTGCTGGGTGAGCGGCGGCGCGGTCCAGGCGTCGACGAGCTGGTGCAGCTGATCGCCGGCCAGGCCGCGACCACCTTCGCGTTGATCGGCGAGCGCGAGCACTCACACCGCGGGGCCATGAAGGACCCGTCGTCCAGCGCCTACACCTTCGCCTACTTCGTCGACGTCGCGGGGCGTGAGATCGACAAGGCGCGGCGCCACGGTCGGCGCTTTGCGCTGGCGACCATCGCGGTAGACGAGGCAGCCAACCCCGATGGTCCGCCCAGCGTGGCGTCGGTGGAGCGCATCCTGGGGGCGGTGCGTGACACCGACGTCCTGGCCCGGGTCGACGAGCGCGAGTTTTATCTGCTGTTGCCCGAAACAGGCGGGATCGGGGCTCACATTTGTAGGCGACGGGTGCAGCGCGGCGTGGAGGCTGACGGGCGGCGGGGCCACAGCGCGGGGCTCAGCCTGACCATGGGGGTCGCGACATACCCGCACGACGGCACCGGTCTATCACGCTTGCTGCGCGTCGCAAAACACCGCGCGGAAGCAAGTCAAGAGTCGCTGGCGCGGCGCCTAGAGCTGCACCGCATGCCCCTGCCAGAGATCCTCGACACCCTGCTGTGGCAGGCGCCGAGCGGTAGCTCAGCTGAGCAACCTCGCAGCTTTGAGCTGCCCCAGATGGACATGCTCGGCGTGGCGGTGGCTGCGGTGCGCGAGGCGATGCGCAGCGAGCGCGCGCGGGTGGTGGTGACTAAGCGAAGCGGCGTGAGCCTGGGCATGGCGGTCAAGGCACACCTCAGAGACCGAGAGGGGGTCGAGGTGGTCACGGTGGACCTGAGCGCTCAGGCCGAGCTAGCGGACCTCGAGGTGCTGGCCCTGCTCGCCGAACACGGCTGTTACGTGCTGCTCGGCCGGACCGAGCGCTGCGGCCTGATGCGCGCCATCCACTCAGCAGACCCGCTCTTGCTGGATCTAGTCGTTCAACGCCTGGGAGAGGCCGCTGGCCTGAGGCTCTTGGAGTAAGCGCCCACGAATGGATAGCAAGCATGTCACGCTCAGTATTGCTGGTTGATTCGGATCTGGACGCGCTCGGCGAGCTCGCGGCGGTGCTGCGCGCTCGCGGCTTGACGGTGACCTTGGCCGACGACGCTGAGCGAGCCCTAGAGCGCGCGCACAAGGCGAAGCCCGACGTGATCCTGGTGGCAGAGGAGATGGCGCTCGACACCAGCATCCAGCAGCTGTTCAGCGCCGACCGCGAGCTCGCGCTCGTTCCCTGTTTCCTCCTGGTAACGACTCCATCGACCAGCCCGACCAGCTCGCGCCCGTTCTCGGAGTTGCCCCGCTCAGACGCCGACCTGATCGCCCAGCGCGTGATGGCGCTGCCCAAGGCCGCCGCGCGCGGCGTGCGCGCTGAGAGCGGTGACTTCCGCGGCGATCTGCAGCAGGTCAGCGTGTCCGATCTGCTCCAGCTGCTGGGTATGAACCGGCGCACCGGGGCGTTGACGCTCTCCACTTCAGCCGGCGTGGGCGAGGTGCGCCTCGAAGACGGTGAGGTGGTGGACGCGGTCTTTCGTCGGCTCGAGGGCGAGAAGGCGCTGTACCGCTTGCTGGCGCAGTCCGAGGGGAGCTTCTCGTTCGCAGGCGGCTACGCCTCGGCGCTGCGCAGGGTGCAGACGCCCACCCACTCGCTGCTGATGGAAGGCACTCGCCGCGTGGACGAGGTCGCCGCGCTGATGCAGCGCATGCCGCTCGGCGACGCGCTGCTCATGCTGTGCCCGCTGCCGAGCACCGCGCCGGAGCTGGAGCGCCTGGTGAGTGAAATCTTGGCGTCGCCGCGCACGGTCGATGAGCTGATCGACGAGCTGCCGCAGGGTGACCTAGAGATCCTGAGCGCCGTCGACAGCATGCTGAAGGCCGGCGTGCTGCGGCGGATCCCCAAGGGATTCATCCGTGCGGAACTTAGCGAGCCTGAGCAAGCCTCGGTGCTCGCGGCGATGGTCAGCCGCTTGGCTCGGCCTGGCTTCATCGGCAACCCGCGGCTGATCTTCGCCGGGCCACCGGAGCGCCTGGGCGGCTTAGGGCACGCCGCGCGGCGCATCGCTGACGCGCTGCCGCCAACCGAGTCCACCCCGACCGCGCCGGTGCCGCACATCATCGCCTCCATCCGCCTGGGCGAGTCGGTGGAGCTCGACATCATCGCGCTGCCAGCGCTGGAGGCTTACGCCGCGTTGTGGCCGCTGTGCCTGCAGGGCGCGGCTGCTGTAGTGCGGCTGGACGATCGCGAGTCGCTGGTGTTGGAGGCCGCCTGCGCGGTCGCTGAGGTCCCGCTGCTGGAGGCGGTCGCGCTGCTAGGTGAGGTCGACGAAGCCGATCCGGTGCAGGCGGCCGCGCTGATCCGGCTCAGCGTCGAGCAGGTCGCGAGCCGGGCGCCCTAGTCAGATTCTGGCTCGCGCCTCCACGGGCGCAGATCCCCCACCCCCAAAAATAAAAGCGCGGCCCAGCGCAGCTGCGTGTTGCGATGCAGGGGCGGTGTTCGTATGCAGGTGCCATGAGTGAGAAGACCATCGCGCTGATTGGTGGCGACGGGATTGGGCCAGAGGTCACGCGCGAGGCGCGGGCGCTGCTTGAGTGGTATCGCACGGCGCGCGGGCTGCCGCTCAAGCTGTGGGACCTAGACCTGGGCGCCGAGCGCTATTTGAAGGACGGCACAACATTCCCTAAGGAAATATCTGAGCGGATCCGTGAGGAATGCGCCGCCGTGTACTTGGGGGCGCTGGGTGATCCGCGGGTGCCCGACATGAAGCACGCCGCTGACATCTTGTTCGGGATGCGCTTTGGCTTT
Source organism: uncultured Polyangiaceae bacterium (assembly GCA_964551615.1). Taxonomy (GTDB): domain Bacteria; phylum Myxococcota_A; class Polyangia; order Polyangiales; family Polyangiaceae; genus JAHBVY01. The sequence goes on along the minus strand of CAZKDY010000033.1, from coordinate 51,476 downwards.
GACCTGTACGCCAACATCCGCCCAGTGCGCGCGCTCAGCGACGACCTAGTGCCGCTCAAGGGCAAGACCAAGGCTGACGTCGACTTCGTGGTGTTCCGCGAGAACACCGAGGGGATCTACGTGGGGGTGGGGGGACAGATGCGCCGCGGCTCGCCCCATGAGATCGCCATCAACGAAGACATCAACACGCGGTTCGGCGTCGAGCGCATCATCGTGGCTGCTTTTGAATACGCCAAACAGCACGGGCGAAGGCAGGTGCACATGGCGGACAAATCAAACGCCATGCGGCACGCCCACGAGCTGTGGCTGCGCGTGTTCGATGAGGTCGGCCAGCGCTACCCTGACATCAAGCGCGCGCACGTGTACGTCGACGCGCTGTGCCTCTACCTGATCCAAGATCCGTCGCAGTTTGACGTGATCGTCACCAACAACCTGTTCGGCGACATCGTGACCGATCTCGGCGCGGGCCTGCAGGGCGGCCTCGGCATGGCGTGCTCTGCCAACGTACACCCCGCGGATCCAGGGCGGGTCGGGCTGTTTGAACCAGTGCACGGCTCGGCGCCGCCCCTAGCTGGGAAGAACGTCGCTAACCCATTCGCCGCGCTGCTCACGGTGGGCGCGCTGCTCAGCTACCTCGGCTGGCCCGACGAAGAGCGGCGCATCGAGGCGGCCATCACCCTGGCCCTCCACGAGCGCCAGGTGACCCGCGATCTGGGCGGCAGCCTAGGCACTGACGCCGCAGGGGCGTGGGTGCGCGAGCGCATCGCCAGTAGCTGAGGCCGCGGTCGAAGATAGTCGGGCGCGGCGGGCGAACAACCGCGCATTTTGCTGCAATTTTGGCGGCGATCTCAATCGCAGGAAACGTGCCCGGCTGTAGCGTGGCATGATAACGGCCGGCTATGGTTACCGGTCCGCGCGATGCGCATCAACCCGCCGCTGGGCCGCCCGAGGCGGTGGCGACGGCGCGTTCAGAGTTCCTTCAGAGCCTGGGGAGGCGCCTGGAGTTCATTCGTAACCTATTGGAATCAATAGGAAAAGACCCAGACGCGGGTGAGCGCCAGGCGTCAGCACAGCGCCGGCTCCACGCGCTCAAGGCCGCGGCCCAGGTGCTGGGCTTCGAGGGCCTTGGGACCGCGCTGACGGAGATTGAGGCGCAGGTCTCGGTGCCGCTGGAGAGCGCGGCGGCGGAGGCGCTGGTGCGCCGCTTGGAGCTGTTGCCGAGCCTAGTGCTCAGCTCGCCGGGCGGCCAGTTCCGCAGCGATCAGTCTAGTCAGTTCCGTGCGGTGCAAGCGAAGTCGAGCAGCTACCCCATGCACGCCATGGTGTTCGCCGCGCCGCCGCTGGCCGACTCACTGCGGACCGAGCTAGCGTTCTCTGGTGGTCCTACGCTCGAGTGCGAGCGCACCGAGAGCCTGATGCGCGCGCGTAACATCGCGCTAGAGCAGGCCCCCGACGTGATCTTAGTGGACTACGATCGCCCGAACGCCAAGGAGTTGCTGGAGCTGCTGCTGGGCGATCCAGCGGTCGAGCTCGCGCCCATCGTGGTGGTGGGCAGCTTCGACTCGCCCGAGGCGGCCGCTGGCCTGGCGCGCCTGGGCGTGAACCGTGTCCTGCCCAAGCCGGTCAGCCCGAGCACGCTGCGCGCGACGGTGCTCGACGTGTTCGGGGGCAGCGCGCTCAAGCCCGCCCAGGCCCACGGCTTCGGCCGGCTGTCGGTGGAGAAGCTGGCCCAGCGCGTAGCGAGCGAGCTTGAGGAGGGCTTGCGCGGCACCGTCGATCCGGCGGCCGTTCAGCAGCTAGTCAACCTGGGTGACGGCGCCGAGGTGCTGGCCGCGGTCTGGGGCGCCATCGCACGAATCCGCGAGGTCGTAACTGTGCGTTCTGGAGGGCAGGTTCGGTTCGATCCGCGCGGTCCAGAGGGCGCCATCCACGTCGCGCCGTGGGTCGCTGGTGAGCGGCGCGCGGGGGATCGCGCAGCCGGCGGCCGCGTGGCCGATGACGTCAGCCTCGACGGGCGGTTGATCTTGGTGGCTGATGATGACCCGGTGGTGACCTGGTTCATCAGCGGGCTGTTGCGCAGCGCGGGCGCGCGGGTGATGGAAGCCCACGACGGCAAGCGCGCCCTCGAGCTGTGTCAGCGGCACTGGCCCGACGCGCTGGTCAGCGACATTTTGATGCCTGAGCTGGACGGGTTCCAGCTTTGCCGCGCGATCAAGGGCGACATCGCGGTGCGCGACGTCCCGGTGATCTTGCTGTCCTGGAAAGAGGACATGCTGCAGCGGGTGCGCGAGCTCGGCGCCGGCGCTGATGGTTACTTGAAGAAAGAAGCCGACGGCTCGCTGGTGGTGCAGCGGCTGCGCGAGGTGCTGCGTTCGCGCAGCCGGATCGAGGCGCGGCTCGGTGCCAGCGGTGAGGTCAAGGGTCGCTTGGGTGACATCACGCCGCGCCTGGTGCTGCAGCTGGCCTGTCAGGGGCAGCAGAGCGTGCAAGTCAGCGTGCGCGACGCGGTCTACTTGTATGAGGTCGAGGTCCGCCGGGGCAAGCCGGTCTCCGCCACCCGCACGTCCGAGGACGGCGCGACCACCCGCGGGCAGGCGGTGATCGCCGGCCTGCTAGGGGTCTCCGCGGGGCGATTCGCAGTGCGCCCGAGCCAGGCCGAGATCCAGCGTGACTTCGATCACGATCTATTCGGAGTGCTAGATGAGCCGATCCGTGTGGCGCGCGGCGCGCGCGCTGCCTTGGCCGGGGGTCGACTGTTTGAGGTTGATCAGGTCGCGTTGGATCCCGCGGTGCTGGACGCTTACATGCGCGCCACCCCAGACTCTGCTCGAGACATCGCGCGTCGCCTGGCTCAAGGCGTGCCAGTGCGCCAGCTGGTCAGCGAGGGCGTCGACGTCAGCCTGATCGAAGCGGTGCTGCTCGACCTAGCGCAGCACGGTGGCGTGCGCGCCATCGTGACGCTAATCGACGGTGATCTATTGCCGCGAGCGGCGCTGGCCATGCAGGGGGTGGCCGCGACCGGCGAGCCTCCGCCGGTGATGGAAGTCAGCGCGCCGCCGCAGTTTAGCCTGAGCATTGAGGCGTCATCGCTGCCCCCCGAGGTGGATTTGGAGCCGGCGCCGGGGGGCTCAGACGTTTCGTTGTTGAGCGCGTCGCCAGCGCCTAGCGCAGAGCCAGCGCCTAGCGCAGCGCCGGCGCCTAGCGCAGAGCCAGCGCCTAGCGCGGCGCCGGCGCCTAGCGCAGAGCCAGCGCCTAGCGCGGCGCCGGCGCCTAGCGCAGAGCTAGCGCCCAACGCAGCGCGGCAGCAGGCGCCTAGCGCAGGCACGCCGCACCTCCCGGAAGTGGCGGACGCAGACCAAGCCTCGCTGAACCGCACAGACGAAGCGGAGATCGCGGACGTGCTGCTCGGCTTGAGTGAGCATCCGCCCGAGGAAGCAGCGCTCCCTGCCGAGGCAGACTGGGAGGGGCTCGCCGAAGAGCTACCGCCGGTGCGCAAGCTCGAGTTCGGACCGGGCGCAGCGGCCCCGGCAGCGGCTCAAGCCCTGGCGCCGGCGGAGGCAGCGGCGGAGGTAGCGGCGGAGCAGCCCGCGGAGGCAGCGGCGGAGCAGCCCGCGGACGCCGACGAGGCGGCCTGGGATGATGGCGAGGCGGTGCTCCCGGCGCAGCCGCTGGTGCCCACGGTGACGAGTCCGCGCGTGGTGCCGCGCCCGATCCTCGATCTGTCCGAGGCCCACGGGACCCAGCCGCTGGGCAGCCCAGCAGCCCAGTCGTCAGCCATTACCGCCGGGAAACTAGCGACGCCTGCAGCGGCGCCAAGGCCTGAGCCAACCCAGGCAGACGTAGCGCGCGCGGCGGGCCTCACCGCGCCCCTGCCACCGATCCGTGAAGTCGAGGGCTCGGCTGAACAGTCCGACAGCGAACCCAGCGGAGCGCGCGCTGCCAGCGGCGCTGATAGCGCCGAGGGGGCTGCTTTGGGCGGCGAGCCACAGCACGCGACCGCGGCAGACTCCCGGTCCACCAGCGAGGTTGATAGCGCCCAGGACACCGCTTCGGGCGACCAGCCACAGCAGGCCATCGAGGCGACCTCCCGGTCCACCAGCGCCCGCTCCAGCGACTCGACGCGCAGCCTACGCAGCGAGTTGATGAGCGGCCTCGCTGTGCGGGGGTCGGCTGCAGCGCCGTCTCCGGAGATCAAAGCGATCGTGATGCCCAAGGCCGCGCTCACGACCCTGCCTGGAGTCGGTGGGGCTCGCGCTGTCGAGGCCGTGGTGGCGGAGGACGCGGCGATCGCGGAGAGCACTGCGGTAGCGGAGAGCGCGGCGGTCGCGGAGAGCGCGGCGGTGGCGGAGAGCGCGGCGGTAGCGGAGAGCGCGGCGGTCGCGGAGAGCGCGGCGGTGGCGGAGAGCGCGGCGGTAGCGGAGAGCGCGGCGGTAGCGGAGAGCACGGCGGTCGAGCGCGCCGCCGTCGCGGCGCCCGCTCGTGTTGCTGAGCCTGAGCGCACCGCGCGCGTCGAGGGGACCAGCGCGCCGTTGCCTCCGACCAAGACCATCGACTTCACGGCGCAGGCTGCGCTTCCGCAAGGTAGCGATGCCGCCGAGCTTGAGCCTGTTCACAGCAGCGTGCCCTCGGAGCTCTTGCCGGTGGTGCGACCCACCGCCGGCGTCACCACCCAGCTCGGGTTGGGCGTGGCGCGAGTTCAAGCGCCCACCACCAAGTCGGGATCTGGTCCTCAGGACGGTGTCGGGGAGCTGCAAGCGCTGGCGCGCGCGGTGAGCACGCCAGCCCCCACGGTCGAGACGAGCGCCCGCGCCCAGGCTGAAGCGGACGCCCCGCGGCCTGCACCAGCGACCGCCGAACCAGCTAAGGCAAGCGCCGCACAAGACCCTGCGCCCAGCGCCGTCGAACCCGCCAAGGCGCCCGCCGCTGAGGCGCTTGAAACCGAAGCCGACGCCTCCGAGCACGAGGCTGCTTCCCCGGAGCAGCCCGACGCGGCCGTCGAGGCGACGAAGGTGGAGGCGGCGGACGCCGAGCCGCCCGAGCGGCCCAGCGAGCGGCTGTCGCAGCCACCTAGCGAGCCAGTTGAAGCCAAGTCGAGGCGCGACCAGGAGCCGCGGGCGCGCCGGGTCGACAAGGGGGCCGCACCACGGCTGGAAGATGAGACCCCGGCGGCGCTGGCCGCTGGAGAGCCGCCGCGCGGAAGCAGCCCCAAGTGGCTGCGCAGCCTCGGCACTGTCGGGGCGGCAGCGGCTGCGGGGCTGGTAGCCTACTTTGGGGTGCGCGTGTTGATGGGACCCGTGGCGGCGCCGGCGAGCGCTGATGAAGTCCCGGCGGCGGTCGCCGCAGCTCCAGCGGGTGAGCTGGGGGCGCCCACCGCAGCCCAGCCGATCGCCAAGCCGGCCAAGCCGAAAGAGCCCGCTGGACCGTCGATCACGACCAGCTTTGGCGCGGCGCCCACTGACATCACGCTGGACGCGGACAAGGGCCTGCTCGAGCTGAACACCGGCGCGCGCCACTCGATCTACGTGGACGGCGTGTTCGTCGGCCGTGGGCCGCGGCGTCGGGTTCCGCTCGGAATCGGTAAGCACGAAGTGCGCCTCAAGCTGGGCGACGCAGAGCTGACCCAAGAGGTCGAGGTCCAGGCGTCACGCACCACGCAGGTCGGAGTCTCCGGTGGTGAGGCCGCGAGCCCGGCGCCTGAAGCGCGCTGAGCCGCCCGCCGCGCCGAGCGCAGCGCATGTGCCTAGCAGCTACGTAGCCGGTTGCCTAAGCGCGTGGCTTGACCCGCGGCGCGGTTGCGGCCAAGTGGGGGTGGTGAGGCAGCGTTCACGACCCGCCACCAGGGGTGGCCTAACGCCACGCTCAGTGAACCTGCTGGTCGGGGTGTGCCTGTCGCTGCTGGTCAGCTGCGACCGCGACGCGCCTAAGCAACCGCCGGACGGTCCGGACAGCGCGGCCGTGGAACCTGGCACTGACCCAGACGCTGGCGTGCAGCCCAGCACCGAGGTGCGCAGCACAAGCCTACTCAGCCTGCTCGGCCGCTGCGACGTGTACCACCGCGGCGCGTTCGTTGACTTGGCGGGGCGCGGCATTGAGGCGCGGCGTGAGTTCAGCATCGGCCCCTTCGCCGACACGGTGATGGTCGACCGTGGGGGCACCCGCGTAGCGCGGCTAAACACCGCTAAGGTCACGTACGACTTTTGGCTCGACGCCGAGCTGGAGGAGCCGTTCATTGAGCTGCGGGGGGCGGCCGGCAGCGTGAGCAAGGTCGGGATTTACCTCGATGACCGCTACATCGCGACCCTCAAGCTCGACGCAGATCTGGGCATAACCCGCACGCGGGTGCAGACTGACGCCCTCGCCCCAGGGCGCCACACGGTAACGTTAAATCTGCGCGGAAAACAATCGGCCCAAGGCCGCATGGACCTAGATTGGCTGCGGCTCGGCGCAGACGACGACATCAAGGCCACCTTTACGCCGCTGCGTGAGGAAGACTTCGTGCGCGACGTGGCCATCGACGGCGCGCCCCGGCGCACCTTCGCGCTGCCAGCGCCGAGCGCGGTGCGCTGTCCGCTGTGGGTGCCGCCCGGCGCGAGCTTCAACGTACACCTCGGCTTCTGGGGTACTGGCAAAGGTGACGCAGAGCTGCGGCTGCTCGAGGACGGCAAGCAGCCCATGGTGCTGCAGCGTCGTAAGGTCAGCGGCGGCCCCGGCAGCTCGTGGGTCGCGGTTCACGTCGATCTCAAGGACTACGCCGGGCGGCTGGTGGCCATCGAGATGCGCGCCGCCGCGGGGGTGTCATCGGGCAGGCTCGCCTTCGGCGATCCAGAGCTCGAGCTGGGTGCCGTAGAGGGCAGGGCCCTCACCCCCGAGACCCGAACGGCCATCGTGATCGTGATGTCTGGCGTCGACCGCAGGCGCGTGCCTCCGTACGCCCCGCCCCGCAATTTGCCTGGCTTCGCGGAGATGATGCGCGCTGGGGTGACCTACACCTCGTACCGTATCCCGACCACCGTCGGGTCCGGCGTGATGGCCAGCTTGCTGACCGGGCTGGCGCCGCGGGCCCACGGGCTCGAGAACCCCATGGGCGCGGTTCCCGAGCGGGTACGCAGCATCGCCGAGGTGCTCAAGCAGGCCAGCGGCCGCACGGCGATGTTTACCGGCGTGCCCACTAGCTTCAAGGCGTTCGGCTTCGACCGGGGGTGGGATCACTTCGAGCAGCTGTCACCGGTCAGCGATGTGGGGGCCGCCCAGCCGCTGATCTCCGCCACCGAGTGGCTTGAAAAGCAGCTGTCAGGTCGGAGTCGCAAGTTGCTGTTGGTGCACCTGCGAGGCGCCCACCCACCATGGGACGTCGGCACGGCAGAGGTCGCGCAGCTGCCCCCGCAAGAGTACGGCGGCATGCTACGGGCGCGGCGCGGCGCGCTGATCCTCCACGACGTGCGGGCGCGGCGCCGCCCCAGCACGCGCAAGCTGGCGTCGGAGGACTGGGTGCGGCTGCACGCGCTGCATGACGCGAGCCTCGAGAAGCAAGACGCTGAGCTGGTCAAGCTGTTCGCGCTGCTGCGTAAGCGCGGGGTGTACGAGGAGTCGCTGATCGTGCTGATGGGCGACTTACCCCTCGGCGATCCGCCGGAGGTGCCGTACGACCCCGCCGCGCCGCTGCGCGAGGATCGCTTGCTCGCGCCGCTGTATATCAAATTTCCGCAGGGAGAATTGTCAGGGACGTTGGCCAGCGCGCCGACCACCACCATGGACGTCACCACGTCGCTGTATAGCGCCCTCGGCATCAAGCCGCTCAGCCACCTTGACGGCATCGATCTGTTCGCCACCGCGCGCGGCATCGAGCCGCCGTTGGGCCGGCCGCTCGAGGCTACGCTGGGCAACGACTACGCGGCGCGCTGGGGGTTGTTGCTGTTGGCGGGGCGCCTGGGACAGCGCCCCAGGCTGTGTGAGCTGGACGTGGACCCAGCCTGCGTGTCTGACGCGTTCGACGCTCGGCCGATCGCCGCCCGTGCGTTGTGGCGCGCGGCGCACGCGCTGGAGACCGAGGCGCGGCGGGTCAACAAGGGCGCGGCCGCGGCCGAGCTAGACCGCGACACCACGGCGGCGCTCACCGTGTGGGGCTACTAGAGCACCGCTCAGCGTATGGCGTTCGGCTTGTAGTCGAGCCAGATCGGATTAGTGAATCCGAACGGAAGCGTATAAGCCCGCGCGACGTTAGGTAGGCCCCGCGAGCCCTGAGCCACCACGATGATGAACTCAGCGCCTCGCGGCAGCTCTAGCGTGAGGGTGCGGCGATAGCGCTGCACCTGGCTCGTCTGCTTCAGGCTCTCGAAGTGGATGCGTTGACCGCGGGTGCCCGCCAGCACCTCGACTTGGCTGACGTTGATCCAGGGCGCAGCCTGCACTGACACCTCCAGCTCAAACTTGCGCTGGTTGATCAGGTTGTGCGAACCCGGACCATATTGCCGTACGGAAGCTTGTATAAATGGACCGCTGGTCACTATGGCGCGGCCCTGCTTCAGCGCGGCCATACACTCGAGGGTGGCGTTGAGCTCTGGACTTCGCCCACCCTGAGCACGCTCCGTAGCCGGGCCGCGCTTTACCGAGGCTGCTTGGTGAGGCGGCGCACACTGAATAAAGGTGCGCGGCAGGCCCGGGTCCAGGATGGCCAGCTTGTGTGAGTCGCTGCTGCCCGTCGCGGCGTAGCGGCGGCCATCGCGCAGCTGGTGCAACCAGTCCATCAGCACCTTGCGCACCTGCTTCAGATCTCGCGCCTCGTCGCCGTTGTAGACCTCGATGGTGTCAAAGTCTGGGCTGTACGCGGGATCCTTGGTGGTGCCGTCGCGCTCCGACACGTCGTAGGCGGCAAAGTAGCTGATCATCGGGTCCATGCGCGGGTGGTTGACCTGCAAGATCCCATGCGGCGCGACCTGGCGCGCGCTGGCGAACAGCCCGCGCGGCGTGGTGTCTTGGTAGATCACGTTGGTGCCCGGCGACATCGGGAACACGTTAAAGTGCCCAAAGCGATTCCCCAGGGTACTCACTTCAGAGCCTATGACGCTGTGAAAGCCCGTGGTCAGCACGCCGTCGCGCTCCAGCTGCCGCCTGATCGGCTCAAGGTCTGTCACGACGTAGTGGTCAGTCGCGGCCGCCAGCTCCACGCCTTCTGCCGCGATAGACACCACCCGCGCTGGGAGCGAGATGTCCGCGTCGACGCTAGGCGCCTGATGCAAGTGCAGGTCGGCGCTGGTCCAGCCCTTGGTGTCGAGCACCTGAGGCAGATCCGCGTGGATGTTGCTAACCTTGCCCTCCGTGACGCTGACGTCAAAGCGCCGCGCGTCGCGCTCTAGCCCCGCGGTCGCCAGCACCTTATATTTGCCCGGCGGCAACGCGACCTCTAGCTTGCCGTTGCCAGTCCACGCAAAGCGGTCAGCCCCGCTCAAGTCGCCGTCTTCATCGAACACCGCGCGCTCGCTGCCGACGCGATCGATGGTCAGCTTGCCGGCGATGGGCGCCCCCGCCTCGTCCACCAGCTCCGCGACCAACCTGCCCATAGCCCGGGGGGTGGAGGGGCTAGCGCTGCCCGGCAGCGGCTCAAAGCTCAGCTCGCGCACGCTCACCAGCGCTTGGCCCGCGTTCAGCTGCTGGGCATAGTGCGCCTTGATGGTGCCCTGAAAACCGCGGATGCGCGCGCGGTAGTCGACGTACATCCGCGTGGCACCGAGTGGACGCAGCAGCAGATCGCCCTGCGCCCCGTGGCGGCCAACCCAGTCAGCGGGGCCCTTATACGACATCCGGGGCGCTTGCACGCCGCTCACAAAATACTGCACGTTGCCCCAGCGCAGCGCGTCGCCCAGGCGCGCGCCCACCGCGCGGCCATCTGGTGCGCTGAAGGTGGTGGTGAGCTTGAGCTTGGGCGCGCTGGGGTCTGCCTCGTACACGGTCACGGCGAGCAGCGCGCGACCAGCCAACGTCAGCTGGCTGGTCACCTCCAACGCTGAACCCACAGCGCGGCTGCTCACCGCCTTGAAGGCGTAGTCCTTGCTGCCCACGCTGGCGACCTGGTGATATTGCCACAGGGAATCGATGGTCGAGGCGACGCCCAAGGCTGGCGCGCTGGGCATGGTGGGCCGCGCCCGCCACAGCTCCGTCAGCCAGCCGTCGCGCTTGCGCACCACGGCGGTCAGCTCGGGGTTACTGAGCGCCCAGTCCCCCGGCGTCGCGAACACGCGCTGTTTGCCGTACAGGTCGGCGGCGGTGACGGCGCGGGGAGGCTGCGCGGCGTTCAGTGGTGGCGGGGCGCGCCTTGACTGGGCTGCCTTAGGTGCCGGGGGCAGCGGAGCGCTGCGCGGCGCTGCGCTGGCGCTGGGTTGGGCCAGGAGCGCGACCGCGACGCTGCACGCGGAGACTCCCCACCACCCCCGCCCGCTCGTGTTCTTGGCTGCCTTGGCAGAGCCAGGTGCACGGGGCGAGGCTGAACGAAAATGTCGCACGCGGTAGGGTAGCCTGGGTTGATCCAGGCGTCAGCCGTTACCTTTACGCCCGGCATATGGCCCTAAATACTGAGAAGCATTAGGTTTTGGCCGCAGCGGGGGCACTGAACAAAAAAGCACTGGTCTTATTGTCAGAAACTGGACGCCTTAGCAGTAGTTTGGCTAGGTAGGCGTCATGAACGATTTTGAGAGCCGCCTGTTGGTTTCACTCTTCATCCAGTCTCGGGACACCCTTTGCCCCGACGTGGCGCGCCTGAGCCGCGCCCTGGGCGTGCCCCATTCACTAGTCAGCAGCGGGCTGTTGCTGCTGGAAGCGCGGGGCTGGGTGGACGCCCAGCGCGTTCGGCTGACCCTGGCTGGGCTCGCGGTGGCGGGGAGTCTGCACACCCGCTCGCTGCGCTTGCAAGACGTTCGATTCCACGCGGCATGAGGTTGGTAAACGCGCAATGTCCATGCGGTTGCGTAGGCTAGCTGCTGATCGCGTGCTTGGCATCCACGACAAGCTCCTCGGCGCTCGCGGTTAGCTGCTGGGAGGCGCGTGGTCGGCTTGATCGCTACCGGAGCTCTCAGCGTCTCGCCCGCCACAGCCTGCGACGGCGAGCTCCAGCGCCGCTTGCAGAGCGGTCATTTGGTCTTGCGCCAGGCGCTGACCGACCTGTGACCCCCACCACAGCAAGACCATGATCGCGACGCATAGGCCGGCGAGGCCCAGGGTCCACGGCGACCCGCCGCTGAGCGACAGCGCGGCGGCGAAGATCAGCGCGAAGAACGCCAACACAGCCAGCGCAAGGTACGCCATCATCAACCCTGTCCAGACCGATGGATGCGGGCTGAAGCGCCCCGACAACACGCAGCCTTTTCCGCGAGGAGTCAGCTCGACGTTCAACCACGGAGACCAAAAGCGCCGCTCGGGCTCCAGCACGCTCAAGGTGAAGTGGTTGGTCGCCAGGTCGCTAGGGGTCGCGCCGCCTCCAGGTACCTGGGTGCCTCGCAGCACCACGGGCGCCTCCGCCAGGTGAGCGCGCAGGTGCTTCAGCGCCGCTTGGCTGTCGCAGCCCACGTCGAGTGAAAACGACGGCCTAAAACCCAGGCTCACGCGGCCCCCCAGCAGATCGCCATCGGGCTAGGCTACGCGGCGGCGTATGGCGAGGCAACGCGGCGGCGTATGGCGAGGCAACGCGGCTGAGCTGCGCCCCAGCCCGGTGTCTTAGCCGTCACGACCCCTGCCGCTCCCTGTGCTGCTCCCTGCCGCTGACTGCTGCTCCCTGCCGCTGACTGCCGCTGACAGCTTTTGGTCTGCTTGACAGGCCGGGTGGGCCCAAAACGTCTGGCGCTGAGCTGGACCCACCCCTAGCTGACGATCTCCCGCGTCGAGCGCCGACGCGTGACCGCCTTGAGCTGGCGCTTGAGCTCCGTGTACACTCCGTGCGGTAATCCAGCGAAGGCTCGCAGACAACGCTCGGCAGCTGCCCGGCGCGCTGCTTGATAGAAGGACGACGCGATGAACAAGCTAGGCGTGCTGTTCGCCGGCGCAGCGCTGGTCGGGGTGATCGCGTGCGGCACCAACAACGAGGCAACGCCTAATACAGCTGGCGCAGGCGCTGCTGGCACAGGCGCTGCTGGCGTCAGCGGCAGTGCTGGCGCAGGCGGCTGGCCGGGGAGCGCGGCCGCAGGTGGCGCTGCTGGTATGGGTGGCGGGTTAGGGGGTGCGGGAGCAGGCGCCGCGGGTGCTGCAGGTGAGACCAGCGGTGGCGCCGCGGGCCACGACCCAAGCGGAGGTGCAGGGGGTGAGGGGGGCGGCACCACCAAGCTCCCAGCGTCAAAGCGCTTCGACCTGACGCAGCCTTCGTACGATCTGTTCCGGCAAAAGGTGCTGCACGGCCAGCACCACGTGATGCAGAGCTTCACCTTCGACAACCAAAACCGGCGGCTGTTTGTGGCTCAGTTGCAGGATGGCACCTCGGGCGACGATCTGTGTATCAGTCAGCTGAGCTTCTCTGGGGAGCTGCTCGGCTACATGCACTTGAACGGCGCTGGCCATGGCGTGTCGATTGGCGTCGAACCTGTCGGCAGCGACTCCTACCTGTGGGTGGAGACCGACTCGAGTAACACCACGGACTCTGGTCGCGGCACTGCGCTGCTTCGGTTCAAGTTCGCAGCTCGAAAGACGCCCACAGGTAAAAAGTTCCTCACCGGGAGCAAGACCATCACCTGCGCCACCGATCCGGTGAACCAGCGCATCGCGATCCGGCGCAGCGAGGGCGGGGAGATGTACTACAGTATTTTCCCCCTGGAAAGTGCCGCGAGGGGTGATTTCAGCCAGCCGCTAGCGCGCTTTCCGCAGCCTGCCCTCAGCGGCAGCGCGGTAGTGTTTCAGGGCTACACCATCTATGGGCAGTATCTGTACACCCTAGACGGCACTGGCCACGCTGACGCCGCAGACATCAACTCCTACGTGACCGCGATCGACATGCTCACCGGCAAGGTCAAGAGCCGTGCCCTGACCAAAGCTGGCAAGTCGTTGGTTTTCCGGGAACCCGAGGGCATGGCCATCTACCGGACAACCGCCGGGGAGACGCGCTTGTTCTTGGGCTTCGCGTCACGAGACACCCTCAGCGGCAGCGATCGCTACGCCAACCTGTTCTACAAGAACGTGCTCATCGACTGAGGCGCTGTATCGCTGACAGGCTCGCCGCTCGCGACAGCGACCCTCGCCTACGACCCTCGCCTACGACCCTCGCCTACGACCTGAGCGTGTCCGTATCCTCGCGGCACTAGCCACTGCTGGTTAGTCGGCTTCGCCTGTGTAGCGGCAGCCTGAAGTGCAGGTCTCGCTGACCTCAATCGCGCAAAGCAGTGGGAGCCTGGGCTTCACGCGCTGCCAAATCCAGCGCGCGAGGTGCTCGCTGGTTGGGTTTTCCAGGCCCTCGACCTGGTTCAGGTAGTAATGGTCAAGCTGCTCCTGCACCGGGCGATAGGCTGCCTTGATGTCGGCGAAGTCGCACACCCAGCCGGTGTCAGCGCCCACAGGTCCACGGACCGTGACGCGTACTCGGTACGAGTGGCCGTGTAGCCGGCGGCAGCGGTGCCCTTCCGGCACGTTGGGCAGGTGGTGCGCCGCCTCGAAGGTGAAGTCCTTGTAGATCTCCATGGTCAGGCGAGTTGAACCGGCTTGTGCCGCCGCGTGTCAACCACCACGTGCGCCTACCCTAAAGCCAGACCCACGCGGCCCAGTGTGCGGTGGCCACAGGTCACCAGCGCTTGAGGCGCCGAGCGACAGCCAGCAGCTCCAGCGCGGGGGCGACGTCTGCGCGCTCCAAGCCCTCGCGCACTCGGGCCAGCTCGCGCTCCAGCTCTGCCAAGGCCGTCGCCACCTGGCCGCTGTTGCGCGCCAGGATGCCTGACCACATCGACTCGGCGCCGCCGGCGACCCGCGTCGCGTCTTCAAAGCCTGGCCCGGCAAAGCGTCGTCGGTCGCTGCCGGCGAGCTTGAGCATGGCGCTGGCTAACAGCTGATTCACGTGGCTGGTGAGCGCTACTCCAGCGTCGTGCTCGGCGGCGCTCACTAGCTCGGGGCGCGCCCCCAGGGTCTGAGCAAGCGCTAAAGTGGCGTTGATCGCCGCCTGCGAGCTGAGTGGGGTAGGGCAAATGAACCAGCTGCGTCCCTGGAACAGGGTAGCGGTGGCGTACTCAAAGCCGCCGCGCTCTTTGCCGGCCATCGGGTGCCCACCCACGAACTGCTTCATCCTGAGCTCTTCCGCGCGGCGACAAATATGAAGCTTAGCAGAGCCGCAGTCAGTCACCGCCGTGGCCTCTCCAACGCGGATGAGCAGCGCCTCGATAGCCGGTATTGGTGCCGCGAGGATCACTAACTGCGCGTCAGCCGCGGCGCGCTCGAACTCTGGGGCGCTGACGTCGATCAAGCGGTCGAACAGCGTGGGCTCGTCGACCTCGGCTAAACCAGCTCTTAGGTCGGCTCCCCACAGCGAAATTCGGGCGGGCGCGGCGCGACGTAGCCCCAGCGCGATTGAGCCTCCGATCAGCCCCAGGCCCACGATCAGCACTGGCCCATCTGGCGGGCTGCCAGCGTGGTCAGCCACTAGCCTTCATTTCCGTACGGCCTCGCCGATCGCGCGGAGCTTCAGCGCCAGCTCTACCGCTGCGTCCCAGGTGAGCGTCGCAGGCTGAGAAGGCAGCTCTTCGGCTGGGCCCAGCCACACCCGCAGCACCACCCCGTCTGCGCCTGCGCCGATGGCCGCGCAGGCCACCGCGCTGCAATAACGAGCGCGCTGGGCGATGGTCGGCACATCCACCACCAGAGGCAGGTGGGTGCGCAGCTTGGCGCGCGCGATGGCTGCGACCTCTAGGGTACGCGCTCCGTTGGGGTACTCGCCGCCCGCCTCCAGCAAGACCACGCTGCCATTGCGCGCAAGCTCCCGCTCCGCTGCGCCGATCCACTTGTTGGCGCCCCAGCTTGGCTCGCGCACCACGAAGCACATGGGCCACTTGGGAGCCTGAGGCACGGGGTGAATCGAGACCCAAGTCAGCGCACCAAGCGAAGCCGGGACGCTGCGCTCACGGCTGACCGCCGCGTCGAAGGGCCGACCTGACGCGAACGCGTAAGGCAGGCTTGGCGGTGCGTCGTCTGGCGCGTGGGCCAAGCCGACGGGCTCAATCGCGATCCACGGTCGCTCGCCGCCGATGTTACCGAAATCGCCCTCGATTACGGTGGAGCGCTGGCGAAACCGGCGCGAGGCGAGGCGATAGGGCTCGCTCACCCGCACCACCTCAGCCACCGCGTCGATCTCGCGCACGACGGCGACGTCGTCGTCCGTTACATCTCCGACGACGCCCAGAATAACCCGCGTCTGCCCGCTCGAGCGGTGCACGTCAAAATCTGCCTGCACCAGGTACGCGACTACGGCCTCGATGGCGGACTCAGGGGCATCCGCCTCCATCACGACGATCATGGGACCGACCAGACTATCAGAACTCTGGTGGTTGGTAGCGCGTTCTTACCTGCGCCGCCCTCTGATTGCCGCAATTTGAGTCAGCCGGCGCGGGCTGGCCCAGGGCGCTAAGCTTTGCGGTTCTCTGCGCGGCGCGTCCCGCATAGGCTAGGGCGGGCTGGCTCCACCACCCAAGCGCCGAGGCAATCTGGTGCATCGACGCAAGCGTCGGATCCTGTGGCAGCCGAGCCCGTCGAGTAGGAGCAGTAGTGAGCGAAGCGGACCAAACACCCGACCCGATGATCAACACGCTGATCGCTGGGCGCTACCGCGTGATCAAGCGCCTGGGCGAGGGCGGTATGGGCGAGGTGTATCTAGCGATGCACGAGGCCATCGAGAAGAAGGTCGCGCTCAAGGTCCTGCGCCCTGAGTACTCGGGCAAGGCTGACATCGTAACTCGTTTCCAGCAGGAGGCGATCAGCGCGTCGCGCATCAAGCACCCCAACGTGCTCGAGATCTTCGACTTCGGTCAGCTCGACAGCGGCGCGTTCTTCCTGGCCATGGAGTTCCTCGACGGCCACGACCTAGCTGATGAGCTGCAGCGTCAGACCGTGATGCAGCCGCACGACGGTATCCGGATCGCGCTTCAAATCTGTCGCGCGCTCGCGGCGGCCCACAGCCAAGGCGTCGTGCATCGGGACATGAAGCCCGAGAACGTGTTCTTGCAGCGGGTGGCCGACGGCGAAGAGATCGTGAAGATCGTCGACTTTGGCATCGCGCAGCTACGCACCACTGAAGAGGCAGAGAAGCAGCAGCCGACCCGGCGCAGGCTGACGAAGACCGGCATGATCTTTGGGACGCCAGAGTACATGTCGCCGGAGCAAGCCGCAGGCAAAAAGGCCGACCAGCGCGTCGATATCTACGCCTCAGGCGTCATCATGTACGAGATGTTCACTGGCGCGGTGCCTTTCACCGGGGAAACGTTCATGGCGGTGCTGGCGGCGCACTTGAACGAGACCCCGCCGCCCATGCGCTCCATCGCGCCAGACCTCAACATCTCAGCTGAGCTCGAGGCGGTGATCATGCGCGCCCTGGCCAAGCAGCCGGACCAGCGCTTTCAATCCATGAGTGAGATGGCGCAGTCACTGCTGGCGACCCCAGAGGGCTCTGGAGCGGGTCCCATGACACGCCACCTGGGCGCGTCGGATCCAGCGCTCTCTGTCTTGCCGGGTGGGTACAGCCCAGGTCAACCTGTTGGCGCGGCGACTGGCCACCAGTTCGCTGCGCCAGGACCTCAGACGTCAGCGCAGTTCGCGCCCGGGCAGGCCACACCGAATCCACTCGGAAGCGAACCGCCACGCGCGTCGCATACCCCACCCACCGCCATGTCCCCAGGCGTGGCCCAAGCTGGGGGCGCGCCGCCCATGACGACTCCGGCCATGGCGACTCCGGGGCAGCTGGCTGCTGACGGCCAGGCTGCCTACGGACAGGCTTCGCCGGCGGTGACCATCGGCCATGTCGAGCAGCCAGACGAAGCCGACCGACTGTCCCGCGCGCACACCTACTTAGAGGCCACCGGGCCGGCGCTGGAGGCAAAGAAGTCCAAGCTGGGAGTGGCCGTGGGCGTAGGTGTCAGCTTGCTCGCCGTGGCGGCGGCGGCTGTGATCGTGGTGCGCTCGCAGTCCGTCGTCGACGAGCCAGTCGCTGAGCCGGCTGCGCCGAGCAGCCTTCCGGCGCCGCCAAGCGCTCCTGCGGAGCCAGCCAGCGCGGCGCCCAGCGAGCCAGCCGCCCCGAGCAAGCTCACGATTAAGGTGGTCACCGATCCACCCGGCGCAGTGGTCAAGAAGGGGGACTTTCAGATCTGCTCAGCCACCCCCTGTGACATCCTCGCGGAACCGGATGAAGAGCTCGAGCTCAACGCCGAGAAGGGCAAGCTCAAGGGCACGGTGAAGGTCATCGCCCAGCGCGACGGACAAAAGGTGGTGGTCGCGCTCAAGGCTCCGGTGGTCGTGCGGCAGCCAACCGCCCCGCGCATGTGCGAGGTCGAGGTGGACGGCTTGAAGATCCTGCGCCCGTGCAAGTGAGCGCCACTGAGCGCTGAGCGAGCGCTGAGTGAGCGCCACTGAGCGCTGAGCGAGCGCTGAGCGAGCAGCGGCACCGCCGAGCCGAGCCGTTAGCCCAGCCGGCCGGTGCCATCGCTACGCTTCAACCGGGCGCGGGCTGGCAGCAGCCGGTCACGCAGAACTCGCCTAGGGCGCAGGCGGGCTGGCCAGGCTGACCGCAGGCTTGAATGCCAGCGGGGCACTGCTGGGTCACGCACTGCGGAGGCAGGGTGGGCTTGCCGAGGCAGATCTCGCACTCCTCGCAGGTGTTGAGGCACGCCGCGACTTGGTCGCAGGGGCGGCACTTGGTCGGATCGCCCACGGTGTTGATGTTGCAGCTCCCTACGCCGCCGCTCTCGGAGCCGAGGTAGACCGTGGTCGCTGCCCCGGGGATCGCGCAGCAGCCGAAGCAGTCGCAGCCGTTGGGAGTGAGGGGACCGCAGTAGTCGCCGCACTGAGTGGACTGCGCCTGCTGGGCCTGTGAGCACGTCAGCTGGGTACCAGGGATGCTGGCGCTGGGGTTGTAAGAGCACTGGGAACCGCTCGGATCGTAGTTTGGCGAGACCTCGTGGGTGTCGCACTTGTGGCTCCAGTAGCACTCGTCATTGCCCGAACCTGAGTCGTTGTCGAAGTAGCAGTCTTGTTTACACGGCGACTGGTTCTGACCGGGGATCTCGCCCTTGAAGCCGGTCTCGTTGTTGTGGCACACGCCAATGCAGTGCTCATCCCGCGAGTCGACGTCGCCGTCACCGTCGTTGTCTAAGCAGTCTCCGCAAGCGTACACCTTGCCGCGGCACTCAGTGACCACGCAGTAGTTGCCGCAGCCCAGGTCCGCGTCGCAGGTGTCGGCGCCACTGCACAGCTCGTCGTCCGGCGTCGCGATACAACCGCCCGCGGCCTCAGAGCACGTTTCCGTGGTGCAATTTACGCCGTCATCTGGGCAGGCCAGCGTCGTGCCAGCGACGCAGCCAGCTGCGTTGGACCCAGCTCCAGGCGCGCAGATCTCAAGGCCGTTGCACACCAGGCCATCGGAGCACCGGGAGGACACGGGTGTTACGCCACAGCCCGTGCTCGGCGAGCAGAAGTCGTCCGTACACGAGTAGCCATCATTACAAGTCAGCGGGGTGCCGGCCACGCAACCGTCTGCGTCGCTGGAGCCGCTGCTAGGATTGCAGGTCTCCGCGCCATCACACACGTTGGAGTCTTGGCAGCGGATGTCTTGGTTGGTGTGAGTGCAGGCGCCGCTGCTGGAGTCGCAGCCGTCGAGGGTGCAGTAGACGCCGTCGTCGCAGTCCTTGGGCGTGCCCGGGACGCACAAGCCGGTGCTGAGGTTACAGCGCTCGCCCACGATGCAGGCGTCGTTGTCGTTGCAGTCGCCGTCGCTTGTGCACGCCGTTCCCACTACGCAGCCCGTCGAGACGCAGGCCTGGTTGGGCGCGCACAGCGCCTGGTTGGGGGTGAACTTGCAACCCTGACTGTTCTCATCGCAGCGGTCGTCGGTGCAAGCGACGAAGTCGTTGCACACCACCGGGGCCGGGACCAGGCAGCCTCGCGCGTCGCCCGCGCCGTTGTCGGCACAGGTCTCAGCGCCGTTGCAGTACACGCCGTCATCACACACGGCGTGGTTCGCTACGGAATTGCAGCGGTCGTTCACCTCGTCGCAGGTGTCGGTGGTGCACTGGATGTTGTCATCGCACTGCACCGGCGTGCCTGCGATGCAGCCGGCCGCGTTGGCGCCGGGTGTCCCTGGCGCGCACAGCTCATCGCCGTCACAGAACTGCGCGTTTCCGCACAATGAGTGCACCGGGGTGTGGACGCAGCCCACGCCTTCCTGGCAGGAGTCGGTGGTGCAAGCGAACCTGTCATCGCAGTCTAGCGGCGTGCCTGCGACGCAGCCGGTGGCGTTGGTCGAGTTCGCTGGATCGCAGCGCTCTGTTCCGTCGCACTGCACGGAGTTTGAGCACGCGCTGTCCTGAGGAATGCTCACGCAAGCGCGCGCGGCTTCGCTACAAATATCCAGGGTGCAGGTGGCGCCGTCGGCGTTGCCGCAGACCACGTTCTGGCCCGCGACGCACGCGCCGGTCGAGACGTTGCACGCCTCGTCGCCGTTGCAAAACTCGCCGTCGTCGCAGTCTGAGTCCTGGGTGCAGCCCGCCGTCGCGCCCCCAGCGCCCCCAGCGCCCGCGCTGCCCGCTGTTCCGCTGCCGCCCGTGCTTCCAGCGCTGCCGCCACTACTTGTCCCTGCGGAACCACTGCTAGCGCCACTGCCTGCGGCGCCGGCTACCCCGCCAGCCCCCGAGCTGCTGCCGCCAGCGCCGCCGATGACCGAGCCACCGACGCCACCATTGCCTGCGCTGCCGCCGCCGGCCCCGGCGCCGCTGGTTCCGCCGGTCGCCGCGCCGCCCGCGCCATTGCCTGCGCTGCCGCCGCCGGCCCCGGCGCCGCTGGTTCCGCCGGTCGCCGCGCCGCCCGCGCTAGCGCCGCTGCTCCCGCCTGCCGCGCGACCACCCAAGCCTGCAGCGGCGTGGCCCGCGTCGCCCCCGAAGCCCGCTGCTCCGCTGCTCCCGCCGGCGCCGCCGACGCCGCTGCCCCCCGATGCGCTCTCGCTGCCCCCACAGCCCATGACGAACAACGCCGCCAGCAGCGCACACCCCGAACCCATCGATCGACGCATAAAGATCTCCCACTTGAGCGCGCACCGTGTGGGACGCCTCGTAAATCGAGCAAGCCAAGTGGGTGGGTGGGCGGACGCTAACGAGATTATTACGCTCGCCGCAAACCATCTCGCGCCGCGCGCGTCTTCGCTCTCAACGAGCGCTCAGCTTACTCAGCTTACAAGAAGAACGACACGCCGACGCTTGCCGTGGGGTGCCCCAAGCGCACCGTCAGCGCGGCCCAGTCCGTGAAGTGCCAGCGCCCGCCTGCGTAGAACACGAAGGGATCGAATTTGTCGCCCTTTCTGTCGTGCCGCACGCGAAACGCCGCGCCGGGTTCGCCGAACACCGAGAACTTCGGGTGCAGCCAGAAGTTCCACTGCATCACCACTGGGATGCGGTCGGAGTGCTCTAGGTGATCGATGCCAAAGCCGATCCCCACGGTATTGTTGATGGTCTTGACGAAGCCATTGTCCACCAGCTCGATGGTGCCTCGAAAGCCAAAGCCAACTCCGTCGTCGTGGTCAAATGGCGAAAAGGGCCCGAGCAGCAGGTGCGGCTCGGCCTCGAACGCGTAGTCTATGTGATCGCCTGGCTGCTTGATTTGCGCGGCGGCTGGCGCAGCGCTCAAAGCGCCGACGCAGAGCGCCAGCGCGGGTACCGAATACTTGGCGAGGGGGGAGACTCGATGCTTCATTCCGCAAAGAATACTCCTTTAAGGTCCTCCGTGCTCGAGATTGGTACGCCGTCTTTGATCGAGACAGCTCGAAACTGGTAGTACATCCCTGACGTCAGGGATGGGCCGGCGTACTGCACCGTGGCTGGTTTGCTACCGCCGGGATCAAACACCCCGCTAGTCTGCCACACTAGGGCGCCCAGGGCGTCATGCACCGTGACGTCATAGCTATCTTCGCTCGAGTCGTCCTCCCACTTGAAGGTTGGGGCGCCGGTGACCGCCTCGGGTCCATCGGCGCCCGGGCTAAACACCGCCAACGCGCCGGTGATCTTGAAACCAGCGCTGATGGCGAGATCTGCCCCGGCCACTTCAACGCGCACCAGCGCCGTCCCGCCGATGCTGGTGTCCGGGTCGCGCACCAGGCCGTCGTTCTCGAACGCCGCCAGCACCACGTACTTGCCGTTCGGCACCCCGCTGATGGCCCAGGCGCCGCTGACGTCACCGGCTCGTAGACCGCGCGGCGCTTCCCCACGAAGCGCTGTTTCATCGAACGTCAGCTCAGGCACCAAGATCACGGACGTGACCGACGCGCCGCCGCCGTTGACGATCTGCACGCTGCCGCTGACCACGCTGGTGGCTTCGCCCGCCAGCTCCAAATCCACATCTTTGGTGGTCTCGCCAGCCTTTACTGACGCGGTCTCCGGCGTCAGCTCCAAGCCAGAGGCGAAGCCGCGCACCTCGACGCTCCCGGCTGGCACGTTGAACACCACGTAGGAGCCATCGGCGTCCGCGATGCCGGTCGCGGCGCCACCACTGCCAGCGCTCGCGATCACCAGCGTGCCGCCGGCGTTGTCCGCCTTTACCACGCCGCTCACCGAGCCCAGCCCCGTGTTGCTAGCCAGCGCGATCAGCCCGATCTCCGTGGCGGCGTTGGCGACTTCTCCGTTGGTGTCGGCGCGGCTCACGTCAACCGGCAGCGCGACTCGCGGTGCCTTGGGGAAAGCCAGGTAGCCCGCCGCGTCCGCCCGCAGCGTGTACGAGGTGGCCACAGCGCTGCCGTCGCTGCGGCGCTTTACAGGGACGCGCAGCGCGTACTTACCGTCAGCTGCGCTGACCGCCACGCTGGAGACCGCGGCCCCGTTGGCGTCACGGGCGACTACCCGCGCGGCCTCGATGCCCGCGTCATCCGCGGTGTCGAACACGCGGCCCACTACCGTGACTGGCGCGTAGCAGCCAGGCTCGCCGCCTTCGACTTCTTCGCAGACCTGCCCAGTCTCGCACCCGGTCTGCTCCAGGGGCGAGCAGGCCTTGGGCTGTGCTTTGGGTTGCTCTTCATCGTCGCTGCCGCAGCCCGCGGCCAGCAAGCCCACACACAGCCAAAACATCCAGGTATTGCGCATCACGCATCACTCCGTTGGTTGATCGCGCCGCTGTTGGCTGCACGAAGGTCGTCGTTTGATCGCGCCGCGGGTCGCCGCGCAAGAGCTCACCCAAGCGCCTAGCGCGGGGCGCGTACGCAGCAGCCCGTGACGCAGTAGTAACTGTCCGCGCAGGGCCCCTGACCGGGCAAGCCGCAGGCCTGCACGTCGGAGGCGCACTGGCCGCTGCCGCCGCTACCACCTTGCCCCGCGGAACCTCCAGACGCCGCGCCCCCGCTGCCGCCCGCGCCGCCGCCGCCTGGGTTGCAGTGAGCCGGCAGCGTGTCCTTACCCAGGCACAGCTCGCACTCGCCGCACTCGTTGTAACAGCCGGGGACGGGGGTGCAGGGGTGGCACTTGGTGGGGTCGCCCACTGAGTCTTTGTCGCAGGTCGGCTGCTTGTTTACTTCAGAACCCAGGTACACGAACTTGCCGCTGGCCGCTGGTAGCTCGCAGCAACCGAAGCAGTCGCAGCCATTGGGTGTCAGCGGACCACAGTAGCTGCCGCACTCTGCGCTCTGCGCGGTGGACAACTCGGCGCAGCTCTTCGCCGTGCCAGCGATGTTTGCCTGGGCGTCATAGGCGCACGTAGCGCTCCAAGCCGGCGGGTAGTTGGGCGAGACCGAGAGCGGATCGCAGCGGTGTGACCAGTAACAGCCGTCATTGTTGCCGGTGTCCTGGTCAAAGTAGCAGTCCATCTTGCACGGCGCTTCGTTGCCACCGGCGATGCCCGAGCTGTAGGAGTCTTCGGTGTTGTCGCAGGGCCCCAGGCAGTCGGGGTCTTCTGAGTCAACGAGCCCGTCGTTGTCATCGTCGACGCAATTTCCGCATAGATATGTGTGGCCCTGGCAGCTTGTGACCACACACGCGGCGGCGCCCCCGCTGCCGCCGCTGGACGCGCCGCCGCTGGTGCCGCCGCCCACCAGGGCCCCGCCGCCGCCGCCGCTGGCGCTACTGCCGGCGCTGCCCCCGCCGCCGCCAGCGCTGGTGGCGGCTCCACCGTCGTCCTGGCTGCCCACCGAGACGTCGTCGCCACACGCCAGCAGCAACCCACCCGCCACCCCCAAGCTGAATAGCCAAGCCCGGCGCGACGCGGCCCCACGACTCGAAGAGCTCAACGTTCGCAGCGATCGGCCCATGCTCGTAGTACCCACAGCGAGTGTATGGGCGCGATCTGCGCCGGTTATCACCCGCGCCGTGGTTTTCGTAAAAACCCCGGAGCGGAGCCGGCTAGGGCTCGACCACTGACTCAACCTTACGCTGGTGGGCCGACCCTGGATGCTCCGCTTCAAAGGTCGCAGCGCGGCTGTTTGCCTCACGCTCGCGCTTGAGCGCCTTCAGCGCCTGAATCGCGATCACCTCGCGCTCTTGGCTCAGGGCGCCGTTCGGAAAGCGACGCTTGTGCTGCTCGGTCGTGGCTAGCGCTTTGGCAGGCTGCTTGACCAACTCGCGTCGTGCCTGCTCTAACAGCTTCGCCTCCTGGCTCAGGCTAGCTGCGGCGCTCGCCTTGCCCTGCTCGACCGGTGGCGCCGCGGAGCGTGCCACGGGCAGCGCCTGAGAGCCTTGCCCCGCGGCAGCGCTCGGGTTCGTCGCGGCGCTCGCCATGAGCGCGGGAGCGACGCTCGCGGCTGGTTCAGGGGAGGCGCCGCTTGCCCCTGCTGGCGCGCTCGCAGTTGCCACTTCGATCGGCCCCGGTCGCTGCGTCGTACCTGTCGAACCACCCCCAAATGCGGCGTAACTCGCGGCGCCCACGCCCCCGGCCACCACCAGGCCGAGCAGCAACTTGACGCCAGCGCTCAAGCCTGTGGCGCTGGCAGCAGCTCCGGGGCTCGCGGTCGGAAAGGCGCCGTCAGGTAACCGTGCGGCAACACGTGAGAGCAGCGCTGCGTCGGGCAGATCGCCGCGGGCGCTGTGTACTAGCTGACCAAGCTCGGTGGCTTGATCGAGGCGTTCCTCGCTCATCTGGGCTCCTTGATCTGCGCGCCGTGTGTAGCGGGCTGAGCAGCTAGCGGAGCCAGCTGAGCCGTGAGCAGACCTTCAAGCGTGGCGCGCGCCGCGCGCAAGCGCGAGTAGCCTGTCTGCAGTGGGCAACCGATCAGCTCCACCACGTCCTTCATCTCCAACTCCTCGATCTCGTACAGGACAAACACCTCACGCTTGGCGTCGTCCAGCTGCTCCAAAGCGTCGATGAGGCGCTGGCGCAGGCGCTGGTGCTCGAGCTCGCGCTCCTGCGTGGCCTCTGTGGGCGGCTCTGGGAACTCAGCCGGCAGCTGCTCGCGTCGTACGTGGGCGCGGCGCCGGTAGTCCGAGGCCACGCGCAGACAAAAGGCATAGATCCAGGTGCGCAGCGCGGCGCGCTGTTCGAACTCGCTGAGCCGCCGGTGGATCGCCACGAACACCTCTTGGACGTGGTCCTCCAGGTCGCGCTCGGCCACGCCGAGGTAGCGCAAGCTGCGCCAAACGAACGCCGCGTGATCATCGAAAATCCGCCTGAAATTTGGGAGCTCAGTCATCTAGCGGATCCGCCACGTCTCAACCGGGTGTCAGCCCCGTCGACACCAAAGCTTGGCAGCAAACCCAGCTCGCGTCACCGTCAGCCAGTGTGTGGCGGCACGCCGCGCCGATTATGACGCGATCTGCCGGGGGCTGCGCTTTCTTGGCGCCCCGCCCGCTCCTAGAGCTTTAGCCGCAACCCAAGGCTCAGCCGCCCAGCGGCCGGCGCGACCTTGAACAGCTCAAGCGCTCCCAGCTCTCCACTTCGAGCCTGCTGGTACACGTAGCGGTCTTGCACCAGCGGCACCACACCCTCCAGCCCCACCACGGCTGACAGCGCCGGCCCTGCCGTCCCGGGCTGTGCGCGCGAAAAGGCGATTTGATAGCGGACGGCTGCGCCCACTTCCGCTCGGATCCGCCGCGTGGAGCGGTTCTCATCCAGCCCGGCGCCGCTGACCCAGGTCACGCCTACCCGCTGCAGCGCGCACAGCTCGAGCTCCGCGTGCAGCGGACACGCGGCGATGCCCCAGGCGAGCGCGTTCAGGCGCAGCCCAGCGCTACCTTCGCTGAGTTGCCCGTGTTGAAACAGCAGCCCGCTGTCCACGGCCCAGAAGCTAGGCGGCGTCAGCACCACACCCAGCTCTGCGCCAAACGCAGGCAGCGGCATCAAACCCGCGCCGGCGCTGCCCGCTGCGTACAGCGCATATCCCCACGGCGTTGTCGGAGGCGGCGGCTCAGGCAAACGCAGCGGCGTCCCGAGGGGCGTGACGGCCTGGGCGCGCTCCGTAGGCGCTCTCGCAGCTGACTCAGCAGGGCCCGGGGGTGGTGGGGGCAGCTCTTCACGCGGCACGTCCAGCATCAGGGAGGCCACGAGCAGCAGCGCCTGATCCAACTGACGACAGTCTGCGCCTGGCATGCTCAGCACCCGGCGCCCGACCAGCACTCCATGCTGCCCCGCGGCAAGGCCCATGGTTCGCAGCTCCAGCTCGGCCCGCGCGCCAGCCGCGGCGCTGGTCAGCGTGCCACGCAGGACCAGATCCGGCGGCGCGCGAAACGCGGGCCGGCCTAGGCGCTGCGCGACGCCGCGCTCCACCTCCGCAGCGCTGATGCAACCGGGAGCCGCCCTCCACACCAGGCGCGTGTGAGCCGGCTCCGCCCGCGCCGACGCCGGGAATAACAGCCCGGCGAGCAGGCCAGCCGCGGCGCCCAACAGGTGCGCCAGCCGAGGCCACGGCGCCCGATGCATCAGCCGCTGCCCCATGGCAATGCTAGCAGCGCCGCTGCCGCCGGCGCGTGACCACGAGGCGTGTTCACGGCGCGTCAGCCGCTGGCGCCTGGTACGGCTGCATTTCCCCGCTGGTGTAGCGGCGCCAGTAGTCTTGCACCAGCTTGAGCAGCTGCGGGGCCAAGATCACGCTGCCCAAGATGTTGGGGAACGCCATGCACAAGATCATCAGATCGCTGAAGTCTAGGACCGGGCCGAGCTCCATCACCGCACCCAAGAACGACGCCACCACGAACAGCACCCGGAACACCACCACTGAGCGCAAGCCCACCCCTGCACCCGCATGGTCGAACAGGTAAATCCAGCCGCGCTCACCGTAGTAGCACCACGAGATCATGGTGGAGTAGGCGAACATCACCACGCACAGGCTGAGCACCCAGGGGAACCAGCTCATGACGCTGGCGAACGCGGTGCTGGTCATCACCACACCGTCAGCGGTGCCGGGGTCCTTCCAGGTGCCGGTGACCACCACGATCAACGCCGTCATGCTGCAGATGATGATGGTGTCGATGAACGGCCCGAGCATCGCGACCATGCCTTCACGCACCGGCTCGTCTGTCTTGGCGGCTGCGTGGGCGATCGCGGCGCTGCCTAGACCCGCCTCGTTAGAGAACGCAGCGCGGGTCACGCCGATCACCAGCACACCGACCGCGCCGCCGAACACGGCGTTCTTGGTGAACGCCATGCTGACGATAGTGCTAATTGCCTCGGGGATCTGCCCCGCGTTGGCGATGATCACGACCACCGAGGCGAGCACGTACACGCCGCACATCAGCGGCACCACGCGGGCCGTCGCGGCGCCGATGCGCTTGATGCCACCGATGATCACCAGGCCGACCGCCACGGCGATGATCACTCCGTAGACGTACTTTGCGCCGTCACCCAGGCCAGCGGTGTGCTTGACCACCGCGAAGCTCTGGTTTGACTGAAACATGTTCCCACCACCGAATGAGCCGCCCATGACCATCAGCGCGTACATCACGCCTAAGACCTTACCCAGCGGGCCGACGCCGAGCTTCTTGAGGCCCAAGTCCAGGTAGTACATCGGGCCGCCGCTGACGCTGCCGTCGGGGTTCTGCTGGCGGTGCAGCACCGCGAGGGTACAGCTCGAGAACTTGGCGCTCATGCCAAAGATCGCCATCACGATCATCCAGAACACCGCGCCGGGGCCGCCCTTCTGGATCGCGATGGCCACGCCCGCGATGTTGCCTAGGCCCACCGTCGCGCTGAGCGCCGAGGTTAGCGCACGGAAATGGGAGATCTCACCTTCATCAGCTGGGTCGTCATACTTGCCGCGCACCACGTCGATGGCGTGGCGAAAGGCGCGGAGGTTGATGAAGCGGTACCAAAAGGTAAAGAACACCGCGCCCAGGGCGAGCACCGCCACGATGAACGGGATGGTCGCGCCTGCCATCACGAGCTTGCCGTTCGCAGGATCGCGCATTGGATTCCCTGCGGCATCAAGCTTAGGGTGCCGGAAGGCGCCGAGCGAAATGTCCCAGAACAGCACCCCGGTCAGCGCGGCGTTGAACTTGCTCAAGGACTCGCCGAACACCGTCTTAGGTTCCGCCGCCTCCAAGCCGACCGGTGGCGGGGCTGGCGCTGATGGCGCCGCGGCGGCCTGTGCATTGTCTGCTGCAGGGTCCTGCGTAGCGGCCCGGGCAGAGCTGGACGTGCTGGGGGGCATGTCTGCCCAGGCGGCGGAGCTGACGCCAAGTAGGCAACAAACGGCGACTAGGACACTCGCCCACTTCATCCAGAACTTCTCCAATGCGCTCTCCCTGTGCGAACCAAACTCGCAGCACTGGGCCCGGCCGCGCGGCGCGCGCGCGGAGACCGATTTTCATCCTGCAAACGGACCATCGCACAAACGCGCGCTTCCTTGTAAGTCAGCGATCGCCACAACTTGCAGTATAAAGCAGGCACTCTCCACCAGGGATGAGCAAGGGCAGCAGGGGTGTGGTGTGAAGGGAAGCGCCGAAGTAGGTTCGCCGCGTGACCGCGGCCGATCCAGATCCAGGTGCTGACTCGAGCGGCGCCGAGACCCCCTCCACTCGCCCGCCCCGCTCAGTCCGAGCGCCGCACAGCGGGCCCTCGAGAGCGCTGGCCTCGCTGGTCCCGAGCACGCCCAGCGCGCTCCGTGACTTGCACGGGCGACTGCTGGCCGCGTCACTGGGGGTGGCGCTGCTTGGTCTGCTGCCCAGCCTGTTGCCGTCAGTGCGCTTGGCAGACGGACGCGTGGTCGACTGGACCGCGCTGGTGCCTCCGCTGGTCGCGGTGGTGACCACGCTGGCCACCAGGCGCCTACTGCCCGCGCTGGGTGGGGCGGTGTTGATCGGTGCTTTCCTGCGCTACAAGGCCGAGGCCTTCACGGTCGGCGTGAAGGTGTACGTGTGGAATAACGTCTCTGACGGCGCGCACCTCTCGATCTTAGGCTTCACCCTGGCGCTGCTCGGTATGGTGCAGGTCATCAGCCGCGCCGGCGGTACCTCGGGGATCGTCGAGAGCGTGACGCGCTATATCCGCTCGGCTCGCTCGACCGAGCTCGGCGCGGCCTTCATGGGGCTGTTCGTGTTCTTCGACGACTACGCCAACTGCATGCTGGTCGGCCCCACGATGCGCCCGCTGACCGATCGCTGGCACGTGTCCCGCGAGAAGCTGGCGTACATCGTGGACTCGACCGCGGCGCCGGTGGCGGGCCTCGCCATTATTTCCACGTGGATTGGCCATGAGATGGGCCTGCTCGACGCCCAAGCGCGCGCGCTAGGCCTCGACATGAGCGGCTACAGCCTGGTGTTGTCGGCCCTGCCGTTCCGTTTTTACTGCGTCTTTTCACTGGTCTTCGTGTTTGCGTCAGCGTCTATGGGGCGTGACTTCGGGCCCATGCTCAAGGCGCAGCGCCGCGCTCGGCACCACCACATGCCGCTGCGCCCCGGCGCGCGACCCATGGCTCAGGTGGCGTCTACGCTGATGTCACCGCCTGACGACAGGCCACACCGCGCGCGCAACGCGCTGCTCCCCATCGGCGTGGTGGTGTTGATGGCGATGGGTGGCTTCATCATCGACGGCGGCGGCTTGGCTAAGCTCAGCGCTGCCCCGGGGCAAGTGCTCAGCCTCAGCTTCTGGCGCGACACCCTGGGCGCCAGCGAGAACAACGTGCGGATGCTGCTGCTGGCGGCGCTCGGCGGGTCCTTCGTCGCGCTGCTGCTGCCCGTGACGCAGGGCGTGCTCGGCGTCGGTCAGGCGCTCAAGGCCTACCTGGTCGGGGCGCGGCACGGCCTCGGCGCGGTGCTGGTGCTGCTCTTAGCGTGGGCGCTGGCGGCGGTGTGCAGCGATCTTGGCGCGCAAGACGTGCTCGGTGCGTTGCTGCGCGGAAACATCGCCATGTGGGTCGTGCCGCTGGCCACCTTCGGCCTAGCAGCGGCCATCGCCTTCGCGACCGGCACCTCGTGGGGCACCATGAGCATCCTGATCCCCATCGCGGTGCCGCTGGCTCACTCCATGGGCGGCATGCCGTTGATGATCCTGACCGGCGCGGCCGTGCTCGATGGCGCGATCTTTGGCGACCACTGCTCACCCATCAGCGACACCACCCTGATGTCCAGCATCGCCTCGGGCTCAGACCACCTGGATCACGTCCAAACTCAGCTGCCCTATGCAGCCTTCGTCATGTTAGTGGCCGCGGGGGTGGGGTACCTCCCCATCGCCCTGGGCGCGCCGTCTTGGCTGCCCTATGTGCTCGGCACCGCGATCATCGTCGGTTGGCTCAGGCTCTTCGGAAAGCGCCCGGCCGACGGCAGCGCGCCGGCTTTCGACGACGACGAGCTGGACGCCATCGACCGCGCCTCCGCGGGAAAAGTGTCGATTGATCCCGCGGCGATCGAGCCGCTGCCGAAGCGCTTGGCGTAGGCTGCGCGCCTACTCCGCCGCCGCGACGCCGCGAGTGAGTTGGCAAGACACGCTCTCTGCGGCGACGCAGCGGCTGCCCTCACACTTAAAGCCGGTCTGGCAATCCACGGTGCAGGCTTCGCCAGCGCCTGGGGCTGCCACGCAGCTGTCCTGCTCACACACCGCACCTTGGGTACAGCGACGCAGCACGACGTTGGCGCGGGCTCCGCAGGGCTGACCGACCTTAGGCAGCTCGACACACTTCTTGCTGGTTTGGTCACAGACCGCCGTGGTGGTGCACAGATCCGCGGTGCCCAGGCAGGTCGCGCCGACGCTGGGCAGGCTCTCACAGGTTTGGGCGCCGTCACCGTTGATGCTCACGCACAGCAGGCCGGCGCTGCAGCTCTTCGCGCCGCCGCAGGGCTCGCCTTGGGCCAAGTGAACAGTCTCGCTGGAGCACACCCCGCCCTCGCACTTGGTGCCGCGCACGCAGTCATCCCCATTGCTGCGCTCCAGCGTGGTGCAGGGTTGTCCCGGCTGCGCGCTGCCGTAGAACAGCTTAGCGTCGGAGAAGCTTTGGCTGAGCTTCATCAGGTCGACGTCGAAGCCCAGGTCGCCTGCCGCGCGGCAATCAGCCGCGGCCACCAGGCTGGTCAGCTTTGGGCCGTAGGTGTCGTCGTAGGTGAGGCCAGCGGCCTTGCCCTCGTCGATCGACGCCTGAACCGTGCTCGCCACGCCAAGCTCGCAGTCCTCGCGGCTCGAGAACGTCTGATCGCTCTGGTCGCAGCCGCAGTCAAAGTAGTCTCCGCACAGCGCCTTGGCCACCACGCTGGGCGCGTCTGCGGCGGCTACGCCGCCGCCGCTGTCCTCGCTGTCACCGCACGCCGTGGCCGCGAACAGCGTGAACACCGACAGCCCGGCTGCCAGCTGAAAGTTCACCACCTGGCGCACGCGCCTACCAAAAAGCCCTGATTGATCTTGAAGTCGCTTCATGAGGCCCTCCGCTAGCAAGGATCGTGCAAGCTGAGTGGGTAGGCCCGCAAGGGCCGTGAGCGACCTCCGCCAAGATCGGCTTTTAGCCGCGGAAACGGGGCTGAACTGGGCTAGCTGGCCGCGACCACGACCCTGACCTCCACGTCACGGCTGCCGCGAGATGCCTCAGCGAGGACGGATCACGTCCACCCCCACCCGATCTTGGAGCACCTCCGGCACCCGGACGCTGCCGTCGGCCCGCTGATACTGCTCCAAGATGGCCACCAAGGTGCGGCCCACTGCCAAGGCGGAGCCGTTCAAGGTGTGCACCAAGCGCGGCTTGGCCTTGGAGCCAGCTGCGGGATCCGGACGGTAGCGGATCTCGGCGCGCCGGGCCTGAAAGTCACCGCACCAAGAGCAGCTAGAGATCTCGCGGAAAGCCGCCTGCCCTGGTAGCCAGACCTCAAGATCGTAGGTCTTGCTAGCGCTAAAGCCCATGTCCCCCGCGCACAGCAGGGCCACCCGGTAGTGGAGCCCCAGGCCCTGCAACACCTGTTCTGCGTGGCCCGTCAGCAGCTCCAGCTGCTCTAGCCCGGTCTCCGGTGTACACAACCGCACCAGCTCCACCTTGCCAAACTGGTGCTGGCGGATCAGGCCGCGCACGTCCTTGCCGTATGAGCCCGCTTCGCTACGGAAACACGGTGTATAAGAGGTGTAGGCCACGGGCAGGTCCGCGGCCGCGAGCAGCTCTCCTGCGTGCAAATTGGTCAGCGACACCTCGGCCGTGGGCAGCAAAAACAACGCAGCGCCGTCGCCGTCGTCGCCTTCGGCCAGGCGCCGCTGGGTCTTGAACAGATCTTGCTCGAACTTTGGCAGCTGACCGGTGCCGACCAGGGCCTCGGCCTTGACCAGCAGCGGGCCCGAGACCTCGGTGTAGCCGTGTGTTCCCGTATGCAAATCAAGCATGTAGCCCGCGATGGCCCGCTCCAGGCGCGCGCCGAGGCCGGTCAGCACGCTGAAGCGCGCGCCGCTCAGCTTGGCGGCGCGCTCAAAGTCTAAGATCCCTAAGGCTTCGCCGATTTCCCAGTGGTTCTTGGGGGTGAAGTCTTGCGGTGGCGCGGCGCCCCAGGTGCGCACCACTTGGTTGTCCGCTTCTCCTGCGCCATCAGGCACGCTGCCGTCCGGGATGTTTGGCACCTCGAGCAGCCGCTCGGACATCGCGGCCTCGACCGCCGCCAGTTGTTGCTCAAGCTGCTTGGTCTCAGCCGAGAGCTCTTTCAGGGCGTCACGCTTCTCAGCAAAAGCCGCCTTGTCCGGCCCCTTGGCGAGCTGGGCCATGGCGTGATTGGCGGCGTTGCGCTCTGCCTGCATGCTCTCGGTGCGCGCGATCAGCTGCCTGCGTTGGCCGCTCAGCTCCGCGATGGAGTCCAAGGTGCTCGCGGCGGAGGCTGAGCGCCGACCTAGGGCGGAACGGACGGCGTCGAGGTGGTCGGCAACGTAGCGAGCGTCGAGCATGGTGGCGGCTTATAGCGCGCTTGTCACAGTCAAGCGACCACGTGTGAGCGCGTCCGGCGTGCCTTCCGCCGCCGGGCGCGGTAAATGTGGTGCATGACGTTGCTTAGACGCGCCCAAACCCCGCGCGGGTGGGTCTTGCTGAAGTGCGGGCTGGTCGCTGGTGTCGCGCTCGGCGCCGCGGCCTGCTCGGTCAACCCGCCGCCGCGCTGGCAAGAAGGCGGCGCGCCGCTGTGGATCCAGCCGGCGCGTTGGGACCGCGCTGACAACGATCCGATCGAAATTTTGCCCAACGGCCAGGTGCTTGAAGACGGCGACCCCATCATGCTGGTGGACCGCGCCGGCCGCGTGGTGGACGAGGACAACGAACCCATCGCCATTTTATTGCCCGACGGATTCGTGGGTGGCAACGACAACCAGCTCCTGGGTCGCGTCGGTGTCTCAAACGCCGCCCCGCCCAACGGCGCCGCGGCCTGGCTGGTCATAGCACCCGACGGAAACGTCGTGTATTACAACAGCGAGGGGGACCAAGAGGCCGACGGGCGCTGGGTGGGTTGCGACGGCCCCGCGCGGCGGACCTGCACGCTAGTCACCCACATGATCCTGGTCCGCCACTACCAGCGCCAGCCGCGCACTGGCGTCTCCATCGGCATCGGTATCGGGATGTAGAGCGGCTCGCGTGTGTGGACTCGCGTGTGTGGGCTCGCGTGTGTGGGCTCGCGTGTGTGGGCTCGCGCGCCGCGGGGACCTCGCCACTTGCGTAAGTAACCGGATTATGCGCGGGTTTTTTGCCGATTTGGTGCTCTGGGGAGTAGCCAAGCAGGTGAGGTTCTGCAATGCGCTTTCGGCCCTACCCGGTCCCCGAGTTCCCTAACGACAACCACGCCATTCATCAAGGCGCGACCTGGATCTGCCTGTCGATGACTGGCGCGCCCCGCGCCGTGCGTCGACCCAGCAACAGCGCCGCCGTAGCCGGGGGCGAGCCTCCACCTGCGCAGCGCGTCCAGCTCACGCCCCTGCCAGCCGCCGTCGTCGAAACCGCGGAGTCGCGGTTTGTCAGCAGCCCGCTGCCGCCTAGCGTACGTAGCGTCCCGGTTCCACCGGTCTCGTTGCTCCAAGGTCTGTTAGCCAACGCGGACGCAAATCAAGCCGCGTTTATGGTGCAGGTGCCGCACGCGCACCTGCTGGCCGATCTCGCGCGGCCGCGGCGCAGCGACGAGTACCACGTGGACAGCGTACCAGGTCCGCTGCTCAGCCAGCTGGTGCTGAGCTTGCAGAGCGAGCCGCCGCTAGCCCAAGCGGAGCATAACAGTAACTTACCATCCGGAAATGATGAGTCCACCCACCCGCAGCGGCAGGCGCCCCAGCTACACACGCAGCGAGCTCCAAGCTCCCAGCTGAAGCCAATCGACCAGGGGGTGGAGGGCCAGGCCCTGGCAGAGCTGGCAATTTTGGAGCCGGAGACCAGCCTACGGCCACCCGTGGCAGCGCTGGCAGTCTTGGAGGCCGACGCAAGCGCTTCGCCGCAGGCGGCAGCGCTGGCGGTCTTGGAGCCGGACGCGAGTGTGCCGCCGCCGGTGGCTGAGCTGCTCGACTCGCTGCCCGCTACAGCGAGCAGCCTCCGCGAAGCGGAGGCGGCGATCGACGCAGAGTTGCTCGAGGTGCTCAGCGCGCTGCAGCAGCTCGACCAATCTGACGCGCTCAGCGGCGCCACACGGACCGCGCAGCTTGACCCCGTGCGATCTGACTCCGTGCGATCTGACTCCGTGCGGTCTCAGTTGCCGCAGCCTGAGGCCCAGCAAGATGAACACCAGACGCTCGAAGGCGCGCTGCCCCCACGCAGCGCACAGCGGGTGAGCCATGTGCGGCAGCTGGGCAGCGCCCAGCACTTTGCGACAGCGCCGCAGTCGCTGGACGATTTGGCCAACGCCATCGCGGCGGCGTTGTGCGCCGATTTCGCGCCTCCGCCCAGCGAACCCGCGCCGGATCCAGCGCTGTCGCGAGCAGGGCAGCGCGCCATAGCGCCACAGCTTACCTTTTCGCAGCCCGCGCCTGAGCTGACCACCGCGGGTGCGCTGGACGACGCAGCGGTAGAGCTGACCGCCGCCGGTGCGCTGGACGACGCAGCGGTAGAGCTGGCCGCCGCCGGTGCGTTGGACGCAGCCCTGGCTGAGCCTTCGGGCGCCGAGCACGCAGCGGCGGCGCGCTCAGCGGCTGAGCCTACCGTCGCCGCAGCGCCCTGCGTAGCCGAGCCATCAGTTAACCATACGGAACCAATCGAAGATCAATTCGCTAGCTTCGTGAGCGCGCTGTCCGCCGTCGCGATGAGCGCCGGCCACAGCCGCGCCGCGGCGGTGTTGCCGCGCCTGCTCGCCGGCAAGCTCGTCGACGGCAGCGCGCTGCCAGATGACGTCATCGCCTGCCTGGCGCGCCAAGGCATCGCTCATCCCCGGGGTTCATGCGTTGAGCCCACGCCAGGGTTCACAGCCAGCGCGACCGCGTGGAGCGAGCTGCTGCGCGGCCAGACTGAAGACATGTCCGCCTGCGGTGAGACCCTGGACCACTTCGCCGCCAACCTGTTGTGCGCGCTGATGGGCGAGGGCGCTGACCACCAAGGCATCCGCCGCGAGCTGCGCAAGCGCGGCGTCGCCGCCTTTGGCATGCTGCAGCGCGCCGCGTAGAGCGACAAACGGTTTGCCTGCGGCAAGCCGTTTTCGCCGGAAAATCTAGCGCACCGACCAGTGAGCAGGCCGCGGCGGTTTAGCGAGCATCTGGGCCCATCTGGGCCCCACACCATGGGGTCCAGATCCCCTCTATTCGTCGTGGCAAACTGATCGGTGCTCTAGTCGTCACCGGCGCTCCGCGTCACTCTCTGGGCGCTCGGCCGCGGAGCGTGTGTTCAGGCGCTTGTCTGAAGCATTGCACAGCGTGCTGTACGCAGGGCCAAGCACACGGACAGTCAATGACCGACGATCGACGCGAGGCGGCGAGGCGCCCGTCACGTGTGCTATCACTTCTCTAGCTGACCACACAGGCGAGGCCATCACGAGCTGGAGACTCAGCAATGCTACAGCGCGCGTCCATTAATCCTGAGGCGATCGAGACCGACGAGTTCTCACGATCAGCGCCAGAGACCCTAGCACTCGCCCGCAGGCTGTTCTTCCGGCTCATGGATCTGTGGGGTGTGCAACCTGAACAAGGCCGCGCGTTGATCCAAGTCGAGCCCGCACGCTACGCGGAGCTCAAGAGCGGCCGTGGGGCTCCCTTCACCGATGAGCAGGTTGAACGAGTGAGCTATTTGCTGGGCATCTTTAAGGCGCTTCAGGTCTTGCTGCCCAACAAGGACCGTGCGGATTTATGGGTCAAAGAACCCAACGAACGATTCGGTGGGCGCACAGCGCTCGATTTCATGTGTGAAGGCAGCTTAGAGCGCATGGCCCAGGTACGGCGCTACCTCGACCATGAGCGGGGCGGAACATCGGCGGCGCGCTCGCTCTAGATGGCGCCTCCAAGCTGCCGGGTGACCTGGCGAAACGCTTTTCGTGCCATTCCGTCTATCTACCCGCCAATTGACCTGTTTGAACGGCTCTACGACGACCCTGCGGAGCTAGAATTGACCGCACGTATCGAGGGCCTGACGAACGATCGTCTGCGCCATGAAGCAGGGGACCTGACACTCGTGCCCCCGAATGAGCGGGTGCTGGGACCAGGGGCTTCCCCCGTAATGGCCGCCTTCACTCACATTGGCGTAGCATCGCGTTTCACAGATGGCTCGTTTGGAGTCTACTACTGCGCCAAGGAGTTTGAGACTGCGGTTGCGGAGAGCAGCTACCACCGGGCGCGCTTTCTGGCCGCCACGAGCGAACCGGCAATAGACGTCCAGATGCGCACCTACATCTGCCGCATTGATGGGCGATTTCATGATCTTCGGGAGGGCTTCGCAGAAGTCTATCAGCCGAATCCAAACCGCTACTGGGAGGCGCAGCAACTGGCGTCTAGGCTGCGGGCGGCCGGCAGTAGCGGCGTCTGCTACCGGAGCGTTCGGCGCGAAGGTGGTGAGTGCCTAGGCGTCTTCCGGCCCACCGCGATCTCCCCCTACCAAGACTCGTCGTTCACGGTGCAGGGGGCCCACTTCGTCCTCCACTGGAACGGCAAAACGATCACGCGTTACTCAGTCGTCGCGACCTAGCGGTGTCCAAGTCCAGCCGCGCCCGCGCAAATTCCAGGCGGGAATGGCTGATTGCTCCCCACCAAAGCTCAGCGCACCGAACGACTGTTTTGCTTTCGCGGCAGGTGCCGGCCGCTGAGCCGCCAGGCCGCGGTGTGCGGCGGGGCGCTGAGCCGCCAGACGCGGTGTGCAGCGGCGTGCTAACCTGGGGGTATGGCGCACCCCCTCCACCCCACACGCTCTGGTCCGCTCGGCTCTCATGCCCATGGTGGGCGGCTCAGGACAACCGGCCCGGGCGTTCAGGTGAAGGCTAGGCTCGGGCGGCGGCTGCGGGGCGTGCTCCCCCTGGGCGCGGCGCTCGGGCTGCTGTTGGCGTTGCCGGGCGGATGCAGCAGCTCCTCAGACGGCGCCAGCGTGTGCGCAGGGTTAGGCGACGCGTGTGGTCAGCTGTGCACGTTCGAGGGCGACTGCTCACCGGGGACGTTCTGCGATAGCAACGGCGCCTGCAACGCGGAGTGTACCGTTGAAGGCAACCAGTGCGGCGCGGGCAAGCACTGTCGGGCCAATGGCCAGTGCTTTGACGGCGACGCGCCCGGTGGCGCTGGAGGCGGCGGCTTTGGTGGCAGCGGCGGCGCTAACAGCGGCGGTACAGGCGGCAGCGGCTGCATTGATGAAGACGTCAAGTTTGAGCCACAAATCCCTACGGTAATTATTCTGGTCGATCAATCAGGCTCAATGACTGAGCGCTTCGCCGGTCAAGATCGCTGGAGCGCGGTGTACGACGCGCTGTTCGATAGGCCAGACGGCGTGGTGCTCCAGCTGCAAGACAAGGTGCGCTTCGGGCTCTCGCTGTACACCAGCGACCACGGCTTCTCGGGTGGCGAGTGCCCCATGCTGACCGAACGCGGCGTGGCCCTAGGCAACTACGCCGCGCTCGAGCAGCTGTACTCTGCCAACTCGCCGCAAGGCGACACGCCCACTGGTGAGAGCCTGTCAGCGGTGGCGGCGACGCTCGCGCTGGTGAGTGAACCTGGAGACAAGGCCATCGTGCTGGCCACCGATGGCGAGCCGGACAACTGCACCGATCCTGACGCCCACGACGCGACGTCTCAACAGATCTCCGTGGACGCCGCCAGCGCCGCCTTCGCCCAGGCCATCCGCACCTACGTGATCGCTGTCGGCAGCGACATCAGCGACGCTCACCTGCAAGACGTGGCCAACGCTGGCACTGGGGTGACCAGCGGCCCCGACTCGCCGTTCTGGAAAGCCAACAACAAGACCGGCCTGATCGACGCCTTCAACACCATCATCGAGGGCGTGCGCTCGTGCGTGTTTGACCTGAACGGCAGCGTGTCCACTGAGGCGCAAAAAGCCGGCAAGGTGACCCTCGACGGCGCGCCGCTCACGCAAGATGATCCGGCAGGCTGGCGCCTAGCCAGCCCAACCCAGGTCGAGCTCACCGGCGCCGCCTGCGACGCCATCAAGAGCGGGGACCACGAGATCAAGATCACATTTCCCTGCGGTTCAATCATCCCTCGCTGAGCGCTGAGCGCTGAGCGCTGAGTGCTGAGCGCTGAGTGCTGAGCGCTGAGTGCTGAGCGCTGAGCGCTGGCCGCGCAGCGCTCAGCCGGTGTACGCCGCAGCGGCTACTTCTTGTAGCCACCACGCCGCTTGCCAGCGCCCGGCTTGGCGTCGCTTGGCTTCGCGTCCCGTGACCCGCTCGGCTTAGCGTCGCGCGCCGGTTTGGCGTTGCGCGCCGCGCTGGGCTTGGCGTCGCGCGCCACGCTGGGCTTGGCGTTGCTCGGCTTGCTGGAGCGCGGCTTGCTGGCAGCCGGCTTCGCTGAGTCAGTCTTGCTGCCTTCTGCTCTACCGCCGCTGCGCCGGCCGCCCGCTGGCTTGCCCTTGACCGGCGGTCCACCCGGTCGCGCTGGCGCGTGCTTGGCCGGCGCCTTACCAGGCTGAGCCTTGGCCTCGACCTTGCCGCGCCCGCGCCCACGCCCGCGCCCGCGGCCAGCCGCCTGATCTTCAAGCAGGTTATCCGGGGGGATCCGCTTGGCCGAGACCTGGCGGCGCAAGATCGAGACGTCCTCGATCTCAAGCAGCATGCGATCGCCCACCTGCACCAGATCGCCCGTGGTCACGCCATAGGCGCCCAGCTCGTCGTCGGTCATTTCGTAGCGATCCGGCCCCAGCGACTCGTAGCGCACCATCACGTCCACGAACGGATCGTCCAGCGCCACGAACAGCCCAGAGCCGACCACCGCGGTGACCGTGCCTTCAAAGCGCTCGCCGATCTTGTCGCGCATAAACAAGGCTCGGTACAGATCCGACACCTCGCGCTCGACGTCCATCACCGCGCGCTCGCGCTGACTAGACCGCGTGGCAGCCATCGCCAACGACTCCTTGGCGGACTCGCTGTCATCCACCGCGCCGCCTCGGACCAGGTGCTTCACCGCGCGGTGCACCATGATGTCCGGGTAGCGGCGGATGGGCGACGTGAAGTGCAGGTAGGCGTCGGACGCCAGACCAAAGTGACCGATGTTGTTGATGTCGTAGGTGGCTTGCTTGAGCGAGCGCAGCGCCAAGCCCTCCAGCACCTGCTTGCGCGGGTGGTCGGCGATGGACGTCAACCAGCGGCCGAGCCCCAGCGGCTCGAGCAGCTCCTCCAGGTCAAACTGCACGCCCAACTTCTCGGCGATCTCCCCCAAGCGCTCGAGCTTCTTCTCGTCGGGCTTGCCGTGGATGCGGTACACCGCCGGCGTCGCCCGGCGCTGTAGCCAACGCGCCACCACCTCGTTGGCCAGCAGCATCATCTCCTCGACCATCTGGTAGGCCTTCTTGATGCCGGGGTCTTGGGTGCGGCGATAAATGGCGCTGGGCACCCCAGTCTCTGGATCGACCACGATGCGCGCCTCGGGCAGATCGAGATCCAACGCGCCGCGCTTCATGCGGGCGCGGCGCAGCTTGCCGGTCACCTCCGCCAGCACCTTGAGCTCACGCTTGAAGGCGTCGGCCTGGGCGCTGCGCGGCGGTTCCTCGGTGAAACCCAAGGCGCGAGCCACGCCACCGTAGGTGAGGCGGGCGGCGGAGCGCATCACGCCCTCCACGATCTTCACCCGCTTGACCTTGGCTTGCTTGTCTAGCTCCGCGATCACGCACAAACACAGGCGATCCGTCTCGGGCAGCAGGCTGCACAGGTCCGCCGCCAGCGCCGTGGGCAGCATGGGGATCGCGCGGTCCGGCAAGTAGATGGTGCAGCCGCGGCGCAGCGCCTCAGCGTCCAGCGCGGAGCCTGGCTGCACGTACTCGCTCACGTCGGCGATGGCGATCCAGACCTTGTAGCCGTCGCCG
Source organism: uncultured Polyangiaceae bacterium (assembly GCA_964551615.1). Lineage (GTDB taxonomy): Bacteria > Myxococcota_A > Polyangia > Polyangiales > Polyangiaceae > JAHBVY01. The sequence goes on along the minus strand of CAZKDY010000033.1, from coordinate 11,512 downwards.
TCACGCTCCGCCCAGACGGCGTCGTCGTGGTCCCGCGCGTCCTCCGGGTCGATGGTGGGCAGGGGGACGCTGCGCAAGTCCTCTCGGTTGAGGTTGGCCACGCGGCGCAGCCGAGACGCCATGGTCTCGGCCTCCGCCATCGCTTCCGCGGGGTGCTCTTCAGTCACCTCTTCGCGCACCAAGATCTTGGCTACCTCCACCTGGGCGTCGCCGTCTTTGCCTAGGATGTCGACGAGGTCCGCTTGCGGGTTCTCCGCGCCGGAGGCCGGCCAGCGGGTGATGCTGACCACGGCGGCTTCACCGTCGTTGCCACGGCGCTCATCGGGCGGCAGCGTGATCGGTCCACGGATCCGCGTGTCGTCAGGGTCGAGCCACATGCTGCGTCCACGACGCCGGAGCACGCCGGCTACTCGCGGGTTGCGGCGCTCGACGACCTCTTCGATGCGCCCCTCGACGCCGCGCGAGGTACGCCCCACCACCCCCACACGAACCCGATCGCGGTGCATCGCACCCCCGATGGCTTCGCCGGGCACGTACACGTCGTCTTTACCGATCTGCACCACGAAGCCGAAACCTCGCGGATTCACGTTGAGGTAGCCCTCCCAGCTCTCGTCGGGCTTGCGCTCGCGCTTCTGGCTCGGGCGGTACTTCCCCCCGCGGGCCTCCACGATCTGTCCTTCAACGACCATGCGATCGAGCAACTCGGGCAGCGCCCGGCGCGAGCCACGGGGCACTGCGCAGCGATCGCCGATCTCGGCCAAGCTGAGGGGGCGCCTGTCGGCGAGCAATACTTCTAAGACGGCTGTCGGAGCCGGTAAACGAGCCATGCCCCGCTATAGTCCGACTCGCGCGGGCTCCCAACGTCCGACGCCGGAAACCCGCGTTCGCCATGGATTTGGCACAAAAGCACGGCGGCCGTGGGCAAAGCTTCGACTCGGCGCACACGCGCGCTAGAACCGCCGAGTGCGTTCCGGCCACTGGCTCCTCGTCCTGCGCCTAGCAGTCCTCGCCGCCCTCGCGGCGAGCATGGCGCTGCTCATCGACTACACCACCCCGGCGGAGGCCTTCTGCGGCGCAGACTCCGCCTGCGCGAAGGTGCGGGGCAGCGGCTACGGCTACCTGTTCAACGGCAAGGTCCCAGTGCCCGCCGTTGGCCTGGCCGGCTTCGCGTCGCTGTTCTTGTTATCCCTGTGGCAAGACTCCGCTCAAGCACGCAAGCTGCTGGTCTACGCCGCAGGCTTCGGCTCCGCCGTGGCCATCGTGCTGATCGTCATGCAGGTGGCTGTGGTCAGGCAGCTGTGCTGGCTGTGTATGGTCGCCGACGTGAGCGCGGTGGTCGCTGCCTCAGCGGCGCTCATGCTGCACCGAGCTCATCACAGCGCGCCGGGAGGCGTCCGGTTCAAGCCCTGGGCCGTCGCCGCGGCCGGCTTGATCGCCGTCGGGGCGCCTGCCATCTGGCCGCGGGTCAAGCCGCAACCGCCGGTGCCGCCGCCCATCGCTGCGCTGTACAAGCCCGGCAAGCTCAACGTGGTGGAGTTCTTCGATTTCCAGTGTCCTCACTGCCGCCGCCTGCACCCGACGCTGATGAAGCTCAAGGCGCAGTATGGAGATCAGGTCCACTTCGTCCGTCAAAATTTCCCTCTGGATTTTCATCTAGAGGCGCGACCCTCGGCCCAGGGTTATGTGTGCGCGCGAGCCCAGGGCAAGGGCGAGGAGCTGGCCCAGGAGCTGATGACCTCCGAGAAGATCGGGGCGCTGCCCGCCCGCAAGGCCGCGCAGAAGCTCGGCCTGGATCTCGACAAGTACGACGCCTGCGTCAAAGACCCAGCCACAGACCAGGTCATCGACGCTGAGAGCCAGGTGCTGCGCGACGCGGGCATGCAGGGGTTGCCCACCACCTACGTGGGCGGGCGGCGCTTAATCGGTAACCAGCCTGAGGACGTGTTCGCTGACGCCTTTCGCCGCGCGGAAGCAGAAGTGAAGTCCGGCAAGCAAGACACCGGCGTGCCTGCCTGGGCGTACGCCTCGATCTGCTTTGCCCTGGTAGGGCTCGTCGGTTGGTTCGGGCGCCGCGAAAGCAACGACCACGAACTACCTGGAAACGTAAGAAACTCTCCTGCGGAAGAAGCGGAGAATCATGCTCCAAACGAAAGCTCAAACGTCGGCGCCGAAGCCATCATTTCCCTTCTTGGCCTCTTCGCGGGTGGGTTCATCGGCCTGCTCGTCTCGCAATACGCTCCGATTTTCGGCGGAATCGCAACGATCGGACAGCCGTGGAGCCCCGCTCGGCAGTCTCTCATCGGGACGCACGTCTTCGCGTTCAGCGCTTTGGGCGCGGTGATGGGATATTTCATTTTGCGGTTGAGGCGCGGCTGACCGCTTCGACCAAGCGTTTTGAGATCGACTCGGAGCCGCGCTACGCGCGGCCTTGAGTTAGAGGCCGGTACGGCTTTGGCGGGGCCGCCGGGGCTCCTCCCCCTAGAATCTTCCTTCGGGAGAACACCGCGTGGCGCGCCGCGGTGCGTCTGTTCAGGCTATTGCGCCCCGGGAAGTCAGTGGTAGAGTCCTCTATGGAACATACAAATACACAGCCTGATGGGACGAACGGCTTCGGTCACCGCGTCGTACCCTTTGAAGTCTTTCAGGCGCTCCCCAAGACCGACCTACACGTCCACCTAGACGGCTCCCTGCGCCTCACCACCATCCTCGAGCTGGCAGAGGAGGGCGGCATCAGCCTGCCCGCCACCACGGAGGAGGGGCTGCGCGCGGCCATCGGCTGCGGCAAGAACTTCGGCTCGCTGGTCGACTACCTGCGGGGCTTCGAGATCACCCTCAAGGTGATGCAAACTGAGGCCGCCCTCGAGCGCATCGCTTACGAGCTGGCTGAGGACGCTTCAGCCGAGAACGTCCGCTACATGGAGGTCCGCTACGCCCCCATGCTGCACACCAGCCGCGGGCTCAAGCTGACCAAGGTGGTCGAAGCGGTGCTCAGCGGGCTGCGGCGTGCCCGTGAGCGCTACGGCATCAAGTGCAACGTGATCTTGTGCGGGATCCGCAATATTTCGCCAGACTCTTCGTATCAAATGGCGGAGCTAGCGGTGGCCTACAAGGGGCGCGGCGTCGTCGGGTTTGACCTGGCGGGCGCCGAGGCTGATTTCCCCGCGGCACATCACAAGCGCGCGTTTCAGCTGGTGCGGGACAACAACATCAACTGCACCATCCACGCCGGCGAGGCCTACGGTCCGGAGTCCATCGCGCAGGCCATCCACGTGTGCGGCGCGCACCGCATCGGCCACGGCTGCCGATTGCGTGAAAACGGCGATCTGCTGCACTACTTGAACGACCACCGCGTGCCGCTGGAGTGCTGCCCGTCGAGCAACGTGCAAACTCAAGCGGTGGAGTCCCTCAGCTCTCACCCGCTCAAGCTGTACTTCGATCTTGGGCTGCGGGTGACCATCAACACCGACAACCGCCTGATCACCGACACCACGGTGTCGAAGGAGCTGTACTTGGTACACACGGAGATGGACATCCCGTTCCGCGATATCAAGAGCATGATCGTGGCGGGCTTCAAGTCGAGCTTCCTGCCCTTCCACGAGAAGCAAGCCGCGCTGCGCGACGTGGCCGCCGAGCTCAGCCGCTACGACGATGACGGCAACGTGATCGCCAACCCGCCGAAGGAGGCGCGGCGCCCGCGCGCCAGCGCAGAGCTCAGCTCACCGGTGGCCAGCGACCCAGCGCTGTAGCGCTGCACAGACACAGCGCAGTAACGCTGCCTGTTAGAAGTGCAGCGCGGCGCGCACGTCGCCGGTGGCGTCATTTAGCTGCTGCACCGCGGCCTCCAGCTCGGGGGTGCGCTGTTCAGGCAGCTTGATGGTGAAGCGCGCGTAGAGATCGCCGGTCTTGTCCTTGCGCTTCACCCCGCGCCCCTTGAGCCGCGCCAGCTGACCGCTCTGGGCGCCCTTGGGCACCGACAGCGTCACGTCGCCGGCAGGCGTGGGCACCCGCACCTTGGCACCGTTGTACGCCTCACCGACGCTGATCGGCAGATCGACGTAGAGGTCGAGGCCGTCGCGCTCAAAGTATGGGTGGGGCGCGACGCGGATGGTCAGGATCAGGTCGCCCGCCGGTCCACCCCCGACCCCTGCTCCGCCTTGGCCCTTCACGCGCACCTTGTCGCCGTTGTCTGCTCCCGCAGGGATACGTACGGTGACCTCGTCGACGGCGCTCTGCAGGCGCAGCTTCATGGTCGAGCCGAGCAGCGAGTCCGCGAAGCTGACCTCGACCTCTGTCGCCAAGTCCGAGCCCCGGGCGGCCCTGTTCCCGAAGCCGCCCCCGCGCCGCCCGCGACCGCCGAACAGATCCCCGAAGAGATCCGCAGGGTCACCACCTTGGTGGCCTGCCCCGAAGATGTCCTCGAAATTGATGTTGCCCCCGCCCCCACCCCGCGATGCCCCCCGACGGCCACGTGAGCGGTAGGCGCGGTACACGTCGGGGTCGAAGCCATCGCGCAGCCCCTCTTCGCCGAACTCATCGTACAGCGCGCGCTTCTTGGGGTCGCTCAACACCTGGTTGGCGGTGTTGACCGCCTTGAAGCGCGCCTCCGACTTAGCGTCACCTTGGTTGCGATCGGGGTGCAGATCGGAGGCCAGCTTTTTGTAAGCCTTCTTGATCTCCGCCGCCGTCGCGGTGCGTGAGACGCCGAGCTCTGCGTAGTAGTCCTTTGCCATGGCTGTGTGCTTATTTGCGCCTGCGAGGCAGCGGTGTTTCCCCAGGTGACGGCGCTGCTCAGAGAACGCTGAGCGCGCTGAAGGGGAGGGCGGCGGGGCAACTTAATCCGCCATGCGTGGGAAGCAAGGCTTGGGGTGGTTTGCCGACGCGCGCGGCGATGTGTAGCCAAAAACACCTGCGCGCCGGCGGCGCCGGATCCTGCGGCTGCTCGGCGGCGTTTGGCTAGCGCTTGGCAGGAGGCCTGCAGCTGACCACCACCCAATCGGCGCCGGGGTGGAGGGCGCGGCTCTCAAAGTCAGCCGTCATACGGATCTCGCGGAAACCCGCGTAGTGCAGCAGCGCCTCCATTTCCTGGGGAAAGAACTGACGATGAGTCAGCGGCACGGCCCACGGCGCCGAGCCGTCGAGGGGCGCGAACTGCATCCAACAAAGCTGCACCTGGCGCACCGGATCATACTCAAACCGCTCAGAGTACTTCACCAGCTTGCCGCTGGTCGGATCTCGCAGCCGCACGCCGGCGTAGTTGCGTCCGGGGTCGAGGGCTAGATCCGCGGGGCGAGCTAGGGAGAAGTCGAAGATGAAGCGTCCATCGGCCTTGAGGGCCGCCTTCACCCGCGCGAAGAACGCCTCGACGTCTTGTCGCGTGTACAGGTGCAGCACGCTGTTGAACGCGCTGATCACCAGATCGAAACGCTTACGGGTCTGCCAGCTGCGCATGTCGGCGCGCACCAGACTGAGGCGCCGCGCCACGTCGTTCGGCTCGCGCTCCAGGCGCGATTTCAGCGCTGCCAACATGCTAGCTGACAGATCGACCCCCGTCAGCTGATGCCCATCTCGCGCGAGAGGGAGGGCTACGCGCCCAGTGCCAATGCCGTACTCCAGGATCACCGCGCAGGACCCGGCGGCCCTGGCCTGCCCGCGGTAGTAGTCGACGTCTAGGCGCCGCTTGGCGTAGGCCTTGTCGTAGTAGGCGGGGTCGGCGTAGTGCGCCAACGCGCCGAAATCTCCAGCCTGCCCTAGCTCTGCCAGGCTCAGACCAACACCGGCAGCTGCGGCCGGCTCTTCAGCCGCCGCCACGCCAGTCGCGGCCGCCTCGGCAGCTCGCGGCGGCTGCGATGGTTTGATCCGTGCGGCAGCGCGTGACGCGCCCCGCGGCTTAGCCGCTAACGCTGAGGCTAGATGCGCTTCTCTTCGATCCACTCGCGCACCACCTCAGTGCTGTCGCGGTGGAAGCGCACCTTGCCAGCCGCGATCTCGCGCAGGCTGGTCACCGCGTCACGATTGCGGCTGCGCACCAGGGGCTCAGAGCCCTTCATCAACTGCCGGGCGCGAGCGGCGGCTAACACCACCAGCGCAAAGCGGTTCTCTTCTTGTTCCAAGCAATCTTCAACGGTAACGCGAGCCATAGGGGTGCGGCACGCTAGCTGGCGCGTTCACCGCGCGCAACCCGCCGCGCGTGTAGCGCGCGAATGAGCCAGCACAAACCACTGAACACTTGTCTCCCGACGGCGGCTCCCTCGGGAACCGGCTCCCGGCCAGCGCTGGGCGCCTGAACGTCTAGTCAGCTGTGCAGTTGCTGTGCGGTCTGGGCGATGGACCTGGCACGGCGCCGGGCTGATGCCACGCTGCGCCTGATGTCACTGCTCAAGCGCCTGGCGCGACCGCACCCCCTGGCCACTGACGTCGGGCTGCTGGTGTTTCGGCTTTGGTTCGGGCTGACCCTCGCCATCAGCCACGGCTACGGCAAGCTGATGAACCTGGGGGGCTTCAGCGACAAGGTAGCGCAGCTCGGGCTGCCGATGCCCAGCGTGCTCGGGCCCGCGGCGGGGCTCAGCGAATTTCTGGGTGGATTATTGCTGGCGCTGGGCCTAGCGACGCGGCTCTCCGCCGCCAGCGTCTTGATCACGATGTGCGTCGCGGCCTTCGTGGTGCACGGCGCCGATCCCTTCGGCAAGAAAGAGCTGGCCCTGTGCTACGCCGCCGCTGCGTTGGGCTTGATGCTGGTGGGCCCCGGCCGCTTCAGCGCGGACGCCAAGCTGTTTAGGTAGTGCAGCGCCAGGTCGAACGCAGCGCCAGATACTTTGAGCAGCCCTGACCGCTCCCTCCGTCGCACGCCGCGCCGCGTGTGTTGGGGGTCTTGGGACTAGCACATCAAGGCATTTCGCGCTGGAAATGCTGTGCGGAAATATAGCAGAGCCCAGACCCACCTGGCCCAAGCCAACTGCGTCGGGCCAACTGCGTCGGGCCAACTGCGTCGAGTTGGCTCGCGCTGCCGCCAGCGCCCGGCTGCGTGGCGGCCCCCAACGGTCTCGACCCAGGTCGCCGGGCCCCACGCCTCACCCAGGCATTGCTAAGGCAGCCAAATACACAGATACTCGGCGGTCGGGGAAGGCGCGCGCCGGCTCGCTCGTAGGATGTCGGTTAGGCCGCGCTCCCTGCAGTCGAACTGGGGGCGACTCGCCTCCAGCCTCGGCTGCGGTGACGGGGCAGAAGACAACTCACGCTTGCGTGAATCAGGGCATTGCTTGGAGGAGACACGACTATGTTGATCGATAGAACCAAGGCTTTATTGTTGGTCGGCGCGCTCGCGGCGACGGCGTGCGTCGTAAAGAAGAGTGACGACGGCGCGGCTGGCGCCGGCGGCGCTGGCGCCAACGGCGGAAACGCTGGCAACGGCGGCAGCGGGGGTGGTTCGGCGGGTACGACTGGCGGCTCCGCGGGTACGACTGGCGGCTCCGCCGGCACGACAGGAGGTTCGGCGGGCACCACGGGCGGCAGCGCCGGCACGGCGGGTGGTGCGGGTGGCGCGACGGGCGGTAGCGGTGGCGCGACCGGCGGCTCGGGTGGCGCTGTGTGCGACGACAGCGTGGGCACCCCGGACTGCAGCGTGCTCCCGGCACCCACCGGCGAGGGAGACTGCGGCGCCCCGCTTGAGTTCTGCGACGGCCTGACCGGCAAGGTGAAGCCAGCACGTCAGGTGGAGGCCATCACTTGCCTCAGCGCCATCACCGACAGCTGCGACTACGCCGCCGCCTATGCGTGCGTGGACAGCATGCTGGCCAACTCCTGCCCCAATCAGGACGACGGGACGTCAGCAGCGTGTAACGTCATCGTCATGGGATGTGGCACGGCGGTGGCGCAGGAAGACTGCGAGACCTACGTGAACGGCCTCACCGAAGCGGCATCGGGCTATTTCCTGGGCTGCGCGACGGACTTCTGTGACCTCTACAGCTGCGCCGAGGGCCTGCCCTACACCGCCCTCGAGAACTAGCCCAAACGCGGCGCGAAGCGCTTCCCTGCGGCAACGCGGGGAAGCGCTGAGCCAGCGCGGCAGCCGAGCACCTACCCAGCGCAGGGGCGCCCTGATAGGCTCTCGGGCATGAACGCGAAGCCTGGGGCGGCGAAGTTCCCTGCAGCACCTACTTGGAGCCAACGGCTCACGAGCGTAGGGGTCACCGGCACCAACGGCAAGACCAGCACAACGAGTTTCCTTGCGGCGATTCTGCACGAGTTCGCCCCGCCGGTGCCACGGACCACCACCCTCGGGCTGTTCCTGGGAGAGCAAGAGCAACTGGACCTCCAGCGGTCTTACACCGGTTTCCTCGAGCTGATGCAGCGAGGGCTAGAGCAAGGCGCGACGCTGGCGGTGCTGGAAGTGACCAGCGAAGTACTGGGGCGCGGCTTCGCTCAGGCCTGGCCCTTCACCGTGGGTGTGTTCACCAACTTATCCCACGACCACCTGGATGCACACCACAGCGTCGAGCACTACTTCGCGTCCAAGGCGCAGCTGTTCTTGCACCTAACCGCGGGCGGCACCGCGGTGCTCAACGGCGCAGACGAGGTGGCTCCGCTCCTGGCCGAGGTGACCCCCGCTCAGGTTAGGCAATTGCGCTATGGTGTCGCGTCCCGCGGCGCAGCGCAGCTGCCATTAGATGTCCGCGCGGAAAAGGTTGAGGTCAGCTGGCAGGGCACGCGAGCGCGTCTTGAGGCGCTGACTGACGCGGGCCGCGCCCTCAACCTGCCCGAGCAGCTCGAGGTGGGGGCGATCGGCGAAATCTTCATAGAGAACGCCCTGGCAGCGCTGCTGGCGGCCTGCGCCCTCGGCGTCCCTGCGACGCGCGCCGCCGCCGCCCTCAAGCTGCAGGGCGCGCCGCGCGGGCGCTTTGAGGTGGTGCACACGGCTCCCCACGTGGTGATCGACTACGCCCACACGCCGGATGCGCTGCAGCGAACCCTCTCCACGGCGCGCGGGCTGTGCGCTGGCCAGCTGTGGGTGATCTTCGGTGCCGGGGGGAATCGAGACAAGCAGAAGCGCCCCGAGATGGGCCGCGCTGCCGCCGGCGCGGATCACGTCGTGCTGACCACTGATAACCCGCGTGATGAATCACCCCAGGCCATCGCAGCTCAAATCGCCGCCGGCCTGATGGCAGCGGCTCCAGATCGCGAACCGCCCAGAACTCAGCTCGATCGAGCGCTGGCCATCGCAGAGACGTTGGCCGCCGCTGGGCCACAAGACTGCATCCTGATCGCAGGCAAAGGCCATGAGGGCGGCATCGAGCGACAGGGCTCTCTCAGTGGCCTCGGCGATCACGCGCTGGTGGACGCGGCGCTAGCAGCGCTCAGTCGCTGAAGCTGGGCAGCGATCCAAAGGTAAACCCGAGCCCCAGGAGCCCTCGATCCCAGGGCTCGAGGGCTACCGCCAAACCGAGACCGCGCGCTGCGACTCCAGCGCGCGAGGCTACCAGTGCGTACGCCGACTTGGATCGGCGGCCTCGGCCAATGCTTGGACAGGTCGCATCCCGAGGGGCCTGAGCTAAAGCCCAACGCCTCGACTATACGGCGCTTTCCTAGTGTTGACGCCACGAAACCTGCCCGAACCTGTGCCGCTGCGATACTCTCCTGCGCCCGTGTGCAAACTGCCCGGAAGGACGTCGTGGCGTATCTAAGTGGCTCATACCAGAGCATCCCCTCTGGGACGGCGCTCGGACGCTATGCGGTGGTCGAGTTGGTCGGCATGGGTGGCGTCGCCGAGGTGTACGAGGCCGTGCACCTCGGTCTCCACAAGCGCGTCGCGCTCAAGGTGCTGCGCCGCGAAGTCCGTGAGCACGAGGAGGTGCGTGCCCGTTTCCTGCGCGAAGGCAAGAACGCTTCGCTGATCCGCCACCCCAACGTGGTGGATGTCTACGACGTGGGTGAGCTGAACGGTCTGCCCTACCTGGTGATGGAACACCTCGAGGGTGAGAGCCTCGCGGATCTGCTGGATCGCGAAGCCCCGCTGGACGAGATGACCGCGGCGCAGTTGGCCATCCCGGTGATCGCTGGCGTGCTCGCGGGTCACGACAAGGGCGTGGTGCATCGTGATCTGAAGCCCGAGAACATCTTCTTGGCCCGCGACGGCAGCCGCCGCACCACGCCAAAGGTCCTCGACTTTGGCGTCTCTAAGGTGATGAGCGCGATCGACGCGATCACGCTGCCCGACACCGCGATCGGGACACCCCACTACATGTCACCCGAGCAGGCTCGCGGTGAGCGGCCGGTCAAGCCGTACATGGATCAGTACGCGGTCGGGGTGACGCTGTACGAGATGCTCACGGGCCGCCTGCCGCGTCAAAATCTGCACGGCAATGATCTGATGCAGTCCATCGCGTTCGGCGACTTCGACTCGCCGCGGACCTGGCGACCGGGCCTCAGCCCCGAGATGGAGGCCGTGATCCTCACGGCAATGGCGCCTGCACCCGGCGACCGCTTCCCTTCCCTGAAGGAGATGGGCATCGCGCTGTTGCCCTTCGCGTCAGAGCGCGCCCGCGAGCACTGGAAGCCCGAGTTTCAAGGTCGGCCCGCGCGCGGCGGTACGCCGGAGGTGCGCCGCTCGAGCGATCCTCATGCTGCGTTCGCCACTGACGACCAGACCATGGTCGATGATCAACTGGCCGAGAACCACCTGGCGGTGCTGCGGGCTTCCAGCGGCAAGATGCCGGTGCCCCGCCATGCGCTCCCCAGCTTGTGGGACGACGACGAGAAGACCGAGTTCACTGAGATCAATGACCTGCTCAGCAAGCTGCCGCCCGACGTGCGTGAGGTGATGACGCGCTGGCGCAGGGTGCGCGCTGAGCGAATCACGACCGAACGGAAGCGTGCGGCGCAGCTGGCCCAAGCCGTGAAGCAGAGCCGCCCACCGCCCCCCATGGCACCGCAGGCTCGGGACAGTGACCGGCCCGCGATCGCCACGACTGACTCCTCCATCCCAGCCAGCGCCCCGCTTCACGGGGGCCGCTGGGTCACCGCGCTAGGCATCGCCGCCTTGGTGGTCGCGGTGGTCGTTACGCTGCTAGCGATCTTCAGCGGTGACTGACGCGCGACCGCGCCCCGTCCGGGCGTGGTTGGCTGCCCCGCGGCACAGCTCACACATGGACAAACACGCGCGGGCCTGCGGGCGCCCGTGAGGCAACTCGTGGTCCGCTACGCTCGCTGCGTCGATCTGCTGGACGACCTCGACGCTGGGTCTGGCCGACGGCACCTACGCACGGCGGCTCAAGGCATGGGCAAAGCCAGGACTATCGCAGACACCCTCAACAACGTTAGAAGCGACTCATGATGTTTGGATATCGGTATCGCCCGACGCTCGGGCGGCTGTTCGCGGCAGTTGCGGCGTTCTGGCCCGGCATTTCCCTTGCGGAGGACCAAGAAGTCGTTGGGTGTGGCTCCATTGGGACGGACAAAAGTCTTATTCGCACACTTCCGGGAATTTCCTAGGCAGACCTGCGGTTTTCCTGGTGGCCGA
>CAZKDY010000032.1:0-85817 GCA_964551615.1 uncultured Polyangiaceae bacterium | reverse complement strand
GGTGGGCGCGCGGCACGCTCTCTGCGCGCTGGGCTTCGCTCGGCAGCGTCCGAGCGAAGGAGGCCCTATGTCAAACTACTCGGCTCAGCAACGCAGCAAACGTCAACAGCTTCTCGCGGCTCGCGCTCACGGCATGCGGCGGGGTTTGTCCCCCGCGGAAGCGCGGCTGTGGCTGGCACTTCGCGCCGGCCAGCTCGGTGCCACGTTTCGCAGGCAGGTCGTGCTCGGGCAGCGCTACATCGTTGACTTCTTCGCGCGTGACGCCAAACTCATTGTTGAAGTGGATGGCGCGCAACATGCGGAGTCACGCTCGGCTGACGCCAAGCGGGCTCGGTTTCTTGCAGCGTTGGGCTATCGCACGCTGCGTGTTTCGACGCGCTTGGTGCACAGCGACCTTGAGGGCGTGGTGGCGCTCATTCGGGCGGCGTTGCGGCGGCGGTGCCGCTCGCCGCTACTTTGAATTGTCAAAGACCAGCAGAACCGCTACGTAGGGTCGCTTAGCACCGCGACCCAAAGGACCGGCATGGGTCTACGCGCCTATCCTCACGGCAACTGAAACGCTATAGCGTACGGACGCTCTTCTTCGTCGAATTGCAAACTGCGAAAGAAGAACTGGCAGCTACCGAGGTCCACCACCTTGTGAACGAAGCGGTCGTCGATTCGATATGTAGCGTACTCGGCCTGCTTTCCGGCTTCGCGCAACACGCTAGCGTAGCTTGGGGCGTTCCCTTTGTGCCACAGGGACGGTGGTGGAACCGAACTCGCCCCGTCGTCCGCGTCAATATCGTCCATAGCCGCGCGTCTCGCCGCGCCATCGGACGACGCCCACAGAAGTTCTGTCACAAATGGCGCTCCGGGGTCATCCTCAAGTGCTCTGTTGTAGTCTTGAGCCAGCACATATGCTCCTTCCGACAGTCGATAGAGCGTTGGCGCTATTAGCACAGGATTCGGGACCTCACGCAGCGGTGTCCAGCCTGGCAGTTGGAGGAGCCTGTCCCAATCCGTACGAGTTACTGCGGCCATCTGAATATCTGCCCCTTCACCCGACCACTATTCAACGCGTCGAGCGCTCTCGTGCGAAGCGCGCCTGGCGGCAGGGCGTTTATCGCTCCGCGCGCGTCCTCAGTCCATCGTTTTATCTGGCCGGGGGAGGGCGATGAGGGAAAGCTTCCCTTCGGCCCACGGTACTTCGCGTCCCACAAGACTACAGCTCGCTGCTTCGGGTCGAAAGTAATGAAGTCTGGGCCCTTCGCTGTAACCTTCCCCGGAGCCTGAATCGCCTCGTGCCCTCCATCAAGCGCGCGTTGCCAACCGTGTGCCTCGCCGATGGCACCGTTTACGTGATTGGGATGTGGGCCAGAGATGCGAGTGCTGCCACCTGGCGCCCCTATTCCACTATGGATCGCTACCTCTGATGCTCCCCCCGCTGGGACATGCTTCGCCATGCGGAAAATGTTGGCAGCCTCGTCGATCTTGCCCGCGAGGTGCGACAGCAACTTGCCCGCCATCGTGGCGATCTTCGCCCCGAACGCTTCAACGATCCCCCGCACCACCCGACCGGCAACCACCAGCTTCTGCTGCAAGCTGCTTCCTTCGCAGTCCAAGCAGCCACCGCCCGGGGAGCCGTTGATCTTGCCGTTTTCAGTCGGACCCTCTTGGTCTTGCAGTACACCGCCGGCAACGGCAGCCAGATCGCTCCCGTCCGTTTCCTTGATGTTCCCGCCATGCCCCTTGTTCCAGCCACAGGCCGGCCCCTGGCACTCGCCCTTGCCAGCCTTCGCGTCGGGATCGATGTCTGGTCGCTTCGGTAGCGGTTTGCTCGCCTTGGGAGCGGCTTTCGGGGCCGCTCGCGCGGGTGTCTGCTTCTTAGTTCCCTTCCGGGTTGCATCCGTGCGGCCGAAAAACTTCGCTTCCTCGTTCGGGTCGTACTTCGACTCACCCTCCAACCCCAACGGGTCAACACTCTGCAATACCCGCCCGGAAACGTAAGCGTAGAGATTCGGATCAGCCTCCAAGGTGTGGATACCGAGCGGATCCGCCGACACCCACCGATTCAGCAGCGGATTCAAGAACCGCTTGCCAAAGTAGATCAGCCCCGCCTCTACATCCTCTTCCTTCCCGGTAAACCGATAATCCTCCCGGAAACTCTTCCACCTCTCTGGCCGGTAGTCGCTCTCGGTGCCGCCGTACGCTTGGTAAGTGCTGCGCTCAACCAGCTCTCCGGTGGCTTTGTCCAGCACCACGCTGGTGCTCCCCAGGTGGTCTCCGAGCTCAAAGAAGACGTGCAGGTTTTCGCCGTTGATCGACGGCACATCTCCTGGCGGCTCGTACGCCAACCGAGCCAGTCGCACCCCATTGGCAAACAGGTACGCCACCTCCGTCATTGGAGTCAGCGCCGGGGTTGCCTCCCCCCATGCCTCGCGGCGTTGCCGCGTGGCATGCCCCCTCCCGGCGCCGGCCGCGTCTCGCTGCGCTCGCGCGCGCGGGCGGAGGGGGTCGCCTTGTGGCGACTCTGCGGTGGCCTTGTCTATTGCCGTGTGGCTTTGTTGAGCTCAGCGTTGGGGTAGCTGGCTACACGTCGCTTCGCTCGGACGCTGCCGGACTGCGCGTCGCGCACACAGCGTGCCTCGCGTGCAGTGTGCAAGCTGCGTGGTGGGCGCGCGGCACGCTCTCTGCGCGCTGGGCTTCGCTCGGCAGCGTCCGAGCGAAGGAGGCCCTATGTCAACGTACTCAGCTCAGCAACGCAGCAAACGTCAACAGCTCCTCGGTGCCCGCGCGCACGGGTTGCGGCGGGCTCCATCCCCTGCGGAAGCGCGACTGTGGATCGCGCTTCAGGGTGGTCAGCTCGGCGTCACGTTTCGGCGTCAGGTCGTGCTTGGTCAGCGCTACATTGCTGACTTCCTCGTGCGTGAAGCCAAGCTCATTGTTGAGGTGGATGGCGCGCAACATGCGGAGTCGCTCTCGGCTGACGCCAAGCGGGATCGGTATCTAGCAACTCTTGGCTATCGCACGCTGCGTATTCCAGCGCGCTCGGTGCACAGCGACCTTGAGGGTGTGCTCGTGCTCATCCGCGCCGAGCTGCGACGGTGAAGCTCGCGTTTGGGTATTCAGTTTTCAAAGATCTAGGCGGCCAGGGCGAGCCTGGTCAGACTGGCGCGCGTCAGATGAGTGACGCCAAAGAAGAACGGACCCCGCTTCCGCCCGGTTGGAGCAAGCTGGCGCAGCGTGGGCTGTTGAATGTCGTGGCCGCGGCGCGCTTGGCGTTGCTGCAGGTGCTCGCCGGCTTCGAGAATGGCCGCGTCAGCGAAGCGCGCTTGCTCGCTCAGAACGAGCGCTTGAAGGAGCGGATCGCGCAGCTGGAGACCGAGCTGAGCATCAAGGACAACCGCATGGGTCGGCTGCCGGTCACCAAGCGGCCCCACTACCCGCCGGAGGAGCGGTTGCGGATCCTGCTGCTGCGCGCTGCGACCGGTTGGAGCCTGACGCAGACCGCCAAGCGCTTCCTGCTCTCCCCGCAAACCATCGCCAACTGGATGAAGCGCCTCGATGACGATGGGCCGGATGCCCTCGTGCGGACGCCTGAGCCGGTCAACCGCTTCCCGGACTTCGTCCGCGAAGCCGTGCGGCAGTTGGCGGCGACCAGCCCGCAGATGGGGCGCCAGCGCATTGCCGACACCCTGGCGCGGGTCGGGCTGGATGTGGCGGCGTCTAGCGTGCGGCGGATCACCCCCGAGCCGCCCAAGCCGTCGCACGCAGACCCCGAGGATCCGATCAAGCCGCCCTCGACGCATCGGGAAGCAGCGCAGGAAGATCCTCGCGGCATTCAAGCGAATCGGCCAGATCACGTGTGGCACTGCGATCTCACGGTGGTGCCTACCGCGATGGGCTACTGGCTGCCGTGGTTTCCGCTGTCCGTCGTCCTCGGCTGGCCTTTCGCTTGGTGGGTCGCCGGCGTGGTCGACCAGTACTCGCGAGCCGTGATCGCGGTGAAGGCTTTCGGCAAGCAGCCGGACTCGGCCGAGGTGACCGCGTTTTTGGACGCAGCGATCGCGAAGTCTGGCAGAGCACCAGAGCATCTGATCTCCGACCGTGGCGTGCAATTCCAGGCGGATTACCGCGAGTGGTGTGACGTGCACGGCATGAAGCCTCGCTGGGGCGCCGTCGGCAGCCACAAGTCCATCGCGATCATTGAGCGCTTCTGGCGCACGTTGAAGGACGAGTGTTGTCGACGCATCGTCGTGCCTCTTGGCTTGGTCGAGATGCAGAGTGAACTCGACGTCTATGCCGCTTGGTACAACGAGCATCGGCCACATCGTGCGCTGGGCGGTGCCACTCCAGCGGAGCGCCGCGCGGAAAGCGTCGCTGACGTCGTGCGGCTTGAGGCTCGCGCCAGAGTGCCGATCCGTGGCGACCCGGAGCTGACCAAGCGCGCGTCGAGTCTCGACTTGAGCGTCGACGGCTACGAGGGCAGGAAGCACTTGCCGGTCGTGACGTTGCGCGCGGCTTGAGGCGTCGATCCGGAAGGCGGCGAGCGGGCGGCGCGAAGGCGGTGGTGCGTCTAAAGCAAGCGCCAGCGTGCAGGATTCCGCTTTGAGTGGAGCGAGATCGGTAAGCGGAGGCTTGCGGAGGTAGGGCATGGGTCAGCTCATTAGGCGATGCCGCGGGGCAGCGCCGTCCGGGCGCGGCATTTCTGGGCTGCAAAGGTCGCTGGACATATACAGTGGTGCGTCTGAAGCAAGCCATCCCGTGCAGGATTCCGCTTTGAGTGGAGCAAAATCGGTAAGCGAAGGCTTGCTGAGGTCGAGCATGGTCAGCTCATTGAGCGGTGCCGCAGGGCAACGCCGTCCGGGGACGGCATTTCTTGGCTGCAAAGGTCGCTGGACATATACACCTGGGACGGTCACGCGATCTCAGGTTGCGAGGCGCGTGCCAGACGCCGCGCGGAAGCGACTCGGCGCTGCCCGGATTCCGTCGAAGAGCCACATAATCGTGACAGCTACAAGCGCTCCAATATCACATTCAGCTCTTCTAGCGAGAGTCCCGTAGCCGTCTCGACGCTATTCATGTCGCCATGCGGATATCCAACCAGGTTGCTCAGTACCACGCGAGCCAGGTCTCTGTCTTCCTCCGACGCCTCACTTGTTGTCCAGCGCTCGGCTGAGGAGCGAATCTCTTCGGGAGAGACTCCAATCACCGTCTCAAACTCCCAATTCGGAATCAGATCAAGCGTCAGGAATGCTCGCATGCACATTGCTACAGTTTTTGAATCCGTCATCGACAACCTACTTTAGATTATTGAAGTACTGAATGCCGCTTGTTGGGACAAACGCGGTTCCGCCGTCAACCGCCTTTGGATTTCGAATAACAACCACTCCGTTCTTCCAGAATGCCTTGCGGCCATTGGAGAGACTGCGTACATCCGTGGCATTCGCTATCACATCCTCGATCACACCAGCGAACTGCTCGCGTGTTCGAACTCCCGGAAACTCGCCGCGCTCCACCACGTGCTTATTGAAAGCGTGTCCTCCCGCAATCTCTTTTGCCGCCAGTTCCCGGTTTAGCCTCGCGCCGTTCGCAATGCTATCCGCCGCTTCCCTCGCTGCTGCTGGAGGCGCGCCAACGGGCGGAACTCCAGCCTGCACGTGGGGTACCACGTGCGCGCCACCCCCCGCCGGGACGTGTGTCGCCATGCGGAAAATGTTGGCAGCCTCGTCGATCTTACCCGCGAGGTGCGACAGCAACTTGCCCGCCATCGTGGCGATCTTCGCCCCGAACGCTTCCACGATGCCGCGCACAACTCGCATTGCGATAACGGCCTTTTGTTGCAGCTTGCTGGCCGCACACGTCAGACAACCTCCGTCGGGGGAACCGTCCTTTACACCATCCTCACTCGTGGCGACCTGATCTTGGACAAGAGCCGCGCCAATCGCCACGGCGTCGGTCAGGTCGCTTTCCTTGATGTTCCCGCCATGTCCTTTGTTCCAGCCGCAGGCAGGCCCCTGGCACTCGCCCTTGCCCTCTTTCGCGTTGGGATCGATGTCCGGTCGCTTCGGTAGCGGCTTGCTCGCCTTCGGGGCGGCTTTGGGTACCGCCTTCTCAGGCGGCTTTGCGGTAGCACGCGAGCTGTAACGCTTCTGAAAGTCCGCCTCGTTCTTGAAGTTACGGGTGACGTCTTGGCCCTTCTCGTCCAAGCCCAACGGGTCAACACTCTGCAATGCCCGCCCGGAAACGTAAGCATAGAGATTGGGATCAGCTTCGGTCACGTGGACGACTAACGGATCCGCGCTCACCCACCGATTCAAAAGCGGATTCAAGAACCGCTTGCCGAAGTAGATCAGTCCGGCCTCTACATCCTCTTCCTTCCCGGTGAACCGATAATCCTCCCGGAAACTCTTCCAGCGCTCGGGTCGGTAGTCGCTCTCAGTACCTCCGTAAGCCTGGTAGGTGCTCCGCTCGACCAGCTCTCCAGTCGCCTTGTCCAGCACCACGCTGGTGCTCCCGAGGTGGTCCCCAAGCTCGAAGAAGACGTGCAGGTTTTCGCCATTGATCGACGGCACATCTCCTGACGGCTCATACGCCAACCGCGCAAGCCGCACCCCATTGGCAAATAGGTACGCCACTTCCGTCATTGGAGTCAGCGCGTAGTCTTGCTCTGCCGTGCTCCAGTTGGTCCGCCTTAGCTCCAAGCTGTTGAACAAGTAGAGCGTCCAGCTCTCTTCGCCCAACGTATCCACCGCGCGCTTGCTCACGCGCATGTCGCTTGCGTCGTAGCCGTAGTGCAGCTCTACATCGGCCACTCCGCTTGGCGGGGTCGTGTCGCTCACCAGCAGCGAGCTTGCGTCCCAGCGTTTGGCGCTCACTAGCCGCCCTACTTCGTCCCACTCGTAGCGGAAGATTTGGCTGCAGCGGCCGCTGGGGATGCAGGTGCCGTCGCGGTCTAGACGCATTTCCGTGAGGTTGCCGGTCACGTCGTACGTCGTGCGCAGCGCGCCTTGCCTCGCGCTGCCGCTGCTGCGGTTGTCCGCGGCTTGGAGCTGGTAGGCTTTGCCTGCTAGTGGGCCGTTTTCTATGTTGCCCAGGCTGCGATCGTAGAAGCCCTTGGCGTCGTCGTCTGTCTGCTGGGTGTTGCCTAGCCAGTCGTAGTCCCACGCCTGGTAGCGGATGCGGTTCTCGAACTCTTGGTAGGGCGTCGGCTCCGCGCGGCGGGCGTCGGCTAGGCCGCTGTTTGGGTCCTCCCAGCCGTCGTCTTGATCGACCAGCGGCGCGACGACGTTGAAGACCTCCGGCGCGCTCCACGGGCCGGCTTGGGTCTGGTGATGTGCCCGCACCCACACCGTGTGGCTGCCGGGCTGCAACACCACCGCGGGCGTCTGGTTGCATTCAGCGCTGGCGCCTGCGCAGCCTGTTTCCGTGGGGCTGTAGCGTTCGGAGATCACCGGGCCGCTCGGGCCGTCTACCCGCAGCTCGTACTCCGTGGCCCCCACCTGAGGAGTCCACGCGTACACCGGCACGCTGTCGTGCAGTTGCCCAATTGGCGCTGTCACCACCGGAACCACGCCCGGCAGCAGCTGCTTCGGCGAGAGCTTGAGCGGCGGCCGCGGGGGTGCAGGGTCCCCTGGCGTGTTCACGGCGGCTAGCAGCGCTGCCAGCTGCTTTGGGCTCAGGCGCGGGGCGGTGGTGGTGCGGCGCCCCAGCGGGCCCATGCGGCTCGGCGCGGGCTCCGGGTTTTGCACCTGGTCATCGCCTTGGGCGTACCCGTAGTCCACCCGCGAGACGCGATACAGGTCGTCATATCGCATCCTGCGCGTGACGGGTTTGGCTCCGGTGGGCCACTCGTCGGGGTTGCGCAGATCCTCAATGCGCTCCGGGTTGCTGACGATGTCGTAGGTGTAGCGGTCGTCTTGCAACACCTTCTGGAAGGTGGTCTGGCCCGGATTCGCTGGGACCATGTAGCTTCCCGGCGGATTCGTCCACGCGCTGGGGGGGCCGCGGTAGGTCTGCACGCTGGACAGGCGCCGACGCTGATCGTAGGCGAACTGCGTGCGCGTGGCGGCCAGATCGCCGTACTCAATGTGCTCGTGCAGGCTGTCGGCGGTGCGCTTGATGTCTGTCACCAGCGACCCGTAAGAGCCGCCGACGCTCTTTACCGTCCCACGACCCGAATAGGCGATGTCGACCCAGCTCTCGCCGTCTGCGCCCTGTAGCTCTGGGCTCTGGGCGCCCGTGGTCTCTTGGACCACCCGATCCGCTGCGTCGAAGTTCACCTGCTTGCGGTACCAACGGCCCAGGTAGCGATCGGCGAGGGCGTTGTCCGGTAGGCCCGGCGCCGCGAGCTGTACCCAGCTCTCCCAGGCTCTGCTGCGGCCGTCGAAGTTGGTCCAGGTCGCCTTGGAGCGGTCGAAGACCGCCACTAATTTACCGCGTAGAAATTCTCCGCTGCCGTACTGGGTGAACTGCTGGCTGGTGCCAGAGCCCGTCGGCACCTCGGGGGTGCCCAGGGCAGGGGAGGGCAGCCGATCGTATTGGTAGTAGACCTCGACCCCCGTCGGCGCTGCGCCGCCTAGGCTCGGCGGGCTGTAGGCTTGGTGGCCGGCCTCGCACGGCGAGTAGTCCTCATACAGCAGGCGCCCCACGCCATCGTAGGCGAAGTTCAGGCCGCAGCCGCGGGCATCGCTGGTAGCCACCAGCTCCCCGCTGGCGTTGTACAGGTAGCGCCAAGCGCGGATGTTGCTCGCGTCCGCCGTGGGATCCGGATCGAAGTTGGTGCTGGTGTGGGGCTCAACGTTGAGCACCATGCGCCCGATGGAGTCATAGCGCAGCCAGCGCGTGGTGGAGCCGTGGACCGAGGAGCGGGTGATGCTCAGCGGCTCTCCCGTGGGCAAGAAGCTGGTGCGCGTTTCCCTCTGGATCAGGCTGCCGCCTTCTTTGAAGCGCTCGATGCCCAGCACGCCGCGGCCGTGGCCGTCGCTCACGCTGGTGACGTAGGTGCCCTCGTGGGGCCCGCCGCTCTGCCAGTCCGCCGCGTCCCAAGCGTCGCTGGACAGCGGGTGGTACACGTTGAGCAAGGTCTGGGTGCCGTCCAGATCGTACAGCCGCAGGTCGCGCCCGAAGGCGTCGTACTCCACGCGGCCGAAGGCCGTGTCGGGCGTTGCCGCGAGGTTAAATGCCTCCGGGTTGCCATCCCAGAACTTCGGTAGGTACTTCTTGGAGACCGCGCCCTTGCGGTCGTAATCCATGAAGCCGCCAGCGATCCACGCGCCGTCGTCGCTCGCGCCAGGGTCGGCCTCGGTGATGCCCACCAGGGTGCGACCTAGCCCGTCCACGTAGGCGTACGAGTCCATGTACGCCGCGCTGCTGGGCTGCGCGCCGTCTTGACTGCGGGTGTGCACCATCGAGTAGGGCCGGGCGGGGGTGGCCAAGTCGTAGCGGATGGTCACTGCCGGAAGGGCGCCGACCGTCGCAGCGTCTGGCGTCGAACGGTACAGGCGCACCAGGCGTCCGAGGCCGTCATACTCCACCTGGGTGATCTGAAACGACACGTCGATCACGTGGGTCACCAGCTCTAAGCCCCGATCGTACGCCGCGGCGGTGTACAGCGCGTCCGCTGGCGGATCGCTCAAGGAGCGGGCCCCTGGGCATCCGCCGGGATACATGATCTCCGTCGTGGCCAGCTGCCCAAACAGCGGATCCAAGAACACATCCGCGCAGCGGCCCCCGGGGGCGTAGCTGCGGATGGCGTTGCCAAACTCATCATACTCGGTCTCGCTCACGAACAACGTCGGGCTGTCCGCCACCGCGTCCCCCGGGATGGGCGCGATGGTCTGCCCCGTCGCGTGGGAGCGCTGGAGCGCCTCGGTGCCCGTGAGCACTGCAGTCACGCGATCGGGATCTCCCTCAGGCGTGAAGCTGGTGTGGGTCTCTCCGCGGCGCGCCGTGTTGATTGAGCCGACGGTGTAGCTCGCGTCCGTGCGCCACAGCCAGCCGCTCGGGTGGTTGAGCAGCACCGGCTCGGTCACGCCGGTGATCGCCTCGTCCACGCCAGCTGGGCAGCCGCTCACGCAGCCGAAGCTGGTGGAGCTCAGCTGGTTGCCGAAGTCGTCTACGGTTGATTCGCCGCGTGTCCGCACGGTGCCGCTCTGGGCGCGTACGGGGACCGCGGCGACTAACGAGGGTCCCACCCCCGAACCCTCTGCCAGCACCGTGGACTGGCCTTGCAGCACGCTAGAAGAGGGGATGAAGTTGGAGGTGTCGTACGACCAGGTGCTGCCGCCGCTCTGGAAGGCGTAGGCCACGCCGCGGCCGTCCAGGCCCTGGTACAGCCGGCGCAAGGTGTACTGGTTGAGGGTGGTGGACAGGTACACGCCCTGCTCGTCAAAGGTCTCGCTCAACACGGGCAAGCCCTTGAGCGCCTCGTGGGGGTTGTCGTAGCTCTGGTCAGCGACGGCGCAGGGCGCGCCGCTCGGGTACAAGCACTCGCCCATCAAGAGCTCGCTGCGGGCGACGCTGGTCGGGCTGTTGCTGTCGCCGAGGCTGCGGCTGGTTGCCGAGCGGAAGCCGCGGAACTCGCGCTGGCGGCCGTCGTACACCGGAT
Source organism: uncultured Polyangiaceae bacterium (assembly GCA_964551615.1). Classification (GTDB taxonomy): domain Bacteria; phylum Myxococcota_A; class Polyangia; order Polyangiales; family Polyangiaceae; genus JAHBVY01. The sequence goes on along the minus strand of CAZKDY010000032.1, from coordinate 75,226 downwards.
CGCGGTAGGTATACTCGGTGACGTAGCTGCGCGGGCCGTTGCCGAACACGTTGAGGTTGTCGGTCTCGGTCATGCGCTTGACCACCTGCACCACCAGGGGCGCGCGGCTGGTCCAGGGTTTCCCCGCGGCGTCAGCGGCCAGCATCTCGTCGGCGCTGGTGGCGTACTCCAGGCTGGTGGTCTTGCCGAGGCCGTTGTGCACTTGGGTCAAGAGCCAGGGCCGGGTGCCGCCCTGCAAGTCGATGTAGCGGTAGTTGCCGGCGTCGCCCCACAAGATGTCGCGGGTGCCGCTGCCGTCCACGTCCACCAAGCGCACGCGGCTGGCGAAGCTCGGGCTGACCGGCGTGTGGTCGATGATGCGGCGCTCAGTCCAGCTGGTGCCGTTGACGTTGAGCCACACGTCCACCTCGTCGAAGCGCACTTGCACTAGATCCGTCAAGCCGTCGCCGTTGACGTCCTCCAGGCGGATCGAGGTGCCTTGTAAGTCGGAGTAGTACGGCGCCCCGCTCATCTCAATGTGCCTGCCGGTGCCGAAGGCGCCGCTGCCGCAGTCTCCACGGTTTCCCGTGCCCCAGAAGCCGTTTCCGCGGCCAGGCCAGTAGCGCAGCTCGCCTCGGCGGGCGCGCACGATGTCGGCGATCCCGTCGCCGTTCATGTCCGCCACCTTCACGTCCGGATCGCTGAAGCGGATCGGCTGCGAGCTCCACGGCAAGCAGGTCTCCACCGGGTCGTTGCTCAGATCCGCAGCGCTGGCGCTCAGCATGCTGGCGTTACCAAACTGACCGTCGCCGCGGGGAAACCGACCTAGGCTAAAGAAGGTCTGCATGGCGCTGCCGCTGGACAGCACCACGTCCACCAGGCCATCGAAGTTGACGTCCATCACCTGGGTCTCCAGGCTGTCGTTGCCAAAATCGATGCGCGCGTCGAGGCCATCCGCGGTGGCGATGCTCTGACCTTGCCACTGCCAGCCAGAGGCCGTCTTCACCGGCGTGTAGCTGGCATAGGTCTTGGTCTGCGGCATGTGCAGCAGGTTGATGCTGCCGTCGCCGTCCAGATCCAGAGGCACGAGGTTGGGGTTCTTCAGCGCCAGCGTGTTCGCGTTGGCGCCAAGCACGCCCAGCAGAGACATCTGCTCCACGTTCCCGAACGTCTCTAGCCCACCCCCGGCCCCGTTGAAGAACACCCCGTGGCCGCCGCCGTATTGTCCGGGGGCGGTGACCAGCACGTCGGGCAGGCCGTCGGAGTTGATGTCAAACAGATCCGTGTACTGCTCGTCCACCGAGTGCGCTGGGCTGTTCGCCATGCTGCGCACCTCATCGGAGAACGGTTCGAAGCCATCGCTGGACGCAGGGCCCACGTGGCTGTACTCGAAGCGCGTCGCCGGTAGGTCGTCAGTTACGCACGGAAGCACGTTGGGCAGTTGCCCGCCCGCCTCCTGCACCTCCTTGGGCGCGCTGCCATCTGCGCCCCAGGCGCAGCGCCCCCGCAGGTTGAGGCTGCTCAGCAAGGATGCGTGGTAGGACGTGTCGTAGCTGAGGTCGTAGCGGCGCACTAGGCGTCGATTGCCGGTGCCGCCGGAGTTTGCGCTGGTCACGTCAACCCGGCGTAGGCGCAGGTTCTGTTCCATGCGCCAGCCGCTGCGATACGAGAACGTGGTGTCTGCACGCTGCTCCCACTCCAGGCGCGTGTGGTGAGCGAAGCGCGCCAGGTTCAGCGTCGTCGGGTCGTCAGCTGGACTAGTATCGTAAATATCCGTGAGGTAAACTGAGTTGCCGTCGGAGGTGTGGCGGTAGTACACCACGTTGACCGGGCGTGGGTTGCCGCTGCTCGGGTTCACGTCGCCGTAGCTGTCGTACTCACGCACCAAGTGCCAGCGATAGATCTCCGAGGGCGCCTCGGGGTTCGACTCCAAGCCCCCGCTGTAGCCACTGCCATCCAGCGGCACGCCCAGCTCCAGGCTTGAGCCGTCCTTCCCTTGGACGCGCCACGTGCGGCGGTTTGGAGACCAGAAGAAGCGCAAGAACGAGCCTTCAACTCGAGCGCGGTGGTACTGCCAGCCGCGACTCCAGGTCGGCATCATTTCACCGGCTAGCGCTCCGGTGCAACCGAGGCTTGGTCCCACGTCACAGATGGGCACCAGCTCTTGGCCGCCGTTGAACACGAAGCGGTCTTGGTTCGGCTGCCAGGTTGAGCCGTCGTCGTAGTTGGGGATCCCGCGGTCTGTTTGCCGCGCCACGAACGGCACGCCCAAGCTCCAGCCCACGCCCGCGTTACCAAACCCCGCGGAAGAGGAATAGCTCAAGCCGAGCGCAGGCTGGGCCCCGCCACGTGCGGCGGGCAGGGCAAACGGCACCGAGTAGGTCGCTTCTCCCGTAGATAGCTGCGCGGAAAAAGACTCCTCCATCCCCTTCACCGTGCCCGACCCCTTGGGCACGCTGATGGTCTTGCTGGTGACGCCGCTCTTGTCCTCGCCGCTGGGCAGCGCACGGAGCGATTGGTCTTGGGTCGCGTCCTTGGCGCTGTTGACCCTGGCGGCCAGTTTGTCGTCCACCGCCAGCTCAGAGCGCTCGATATCGGCCGCGCTCGGCTCTTTCCCGTCAGGGGCGGGGGTGGAAGCTGGTGCTTCGTCGTCGCCCTGTACGCGGTCGGTGTCCAGCGGCGCTCGCTCCAGCTGCCTGGTCGCGGCACCGCGATCTTCAAGCTCCGGCGCCGGCGCTGCCGGCTCCTGGTCCTGCGCCAGCGCCGTGAGCGGCAGCGTAGAGACCATGAACGCCGCGAACGTCATGCACACCAGCGGTCCGCGGCGCCGCCGCATCCAACCAAGGATCACTGGTGCCTCCGGAGTTGCAGGCTCCCGTTAGGCGGCGAGCCAGTGGCCCGCCGCGCTTGCTTCAAGTGTGGCGTCATGTTGCGCCTCAGTTCCGGAAGCGGGTCCAGTAGTGGTAGCGCCAGTAGAGCTGGATATCATCCACCTGCTCCCAGCGCAGGCCTGGGTCATCCCAGATCCGCAAGGAATACAAGCCTTGGAGGGGACGGCCCTTCAGCTCGCCCTTCATGTAGGGCTCGATGAGCGAACTGTCGGTGCTGGAGGGCGGGTTGGTGATCACCCGCTCCGTAGCCAGCGCCTTGCCGTGCTCGATGTAGGCGGTCTGCATGTGGGCCGCCAAGGTGCTGCCGTCGTGGGCGCGGATGCGCGTGGAGCCATCGTGGATCAGCGAGTACTCGGCGAAGCCGTTGTAGTAGCAGGACGTCGCGCTGGAGCTGGAGCAGTCCGTCACCCCCGTTCCCACCAGGTTGATGCCGCCCACGTTGTGCCGGTAGTTGAAGTTACCGATAGCCACCTGCCCGCTTGGGATCAGATCGCCGCTCTCTACCTGCTCCAGGTTCAGCGCGAACTGCGCCTCGTAGTAGCAGACCTCCGTTGGGATGGCGTTGGGATCTGAAGCTGAGCAGTTCTGCTTGATGCCGTCGGCGCACACGAACTCACACTTGCGCTCGAAGCGCTTCCGCATCTCAGTTCCGCGGAGCTCGTTGCAGCGCACGCTCTCCGTCGTGCGGTTGACGCCGGTGCGGATCCACGCCGAGGCCGGGGGCAGTTGGTCGTTGATGTCAGCGCGAACGGTCTCCACCTGGGCGGCGGTGACCAAGAAGCCGTACCAGTCCTCACCGCGAATGCCGCTGCCGCCTTCGTCGGCGAAGTCTGGCTCCAGGTAGGTGAGCGGAAGGTTCGGATCTGTCGGGTGGATCTCCAGGCGGTAGTCGCCGCGAGACGTGATGTAGAACGGCAGGCTGTGTCGCTCCCAGGCGTTGGTCAGCCCGAGGGCCGCCTCAGCTACCACTGCGCCAGCGCTGTCGGTGATCCGCCAGGAAGCGCCCAGGTTCCTACGCGGAAAGTCGTCATGCACCCAAATGCTGGCGATGTGCCAGCCCACGCTCAAGTCCCGCAGGTCCTGTCCGCGGTAGCCAACCGCGGGGTAATAGCTCTCTCCGTCATAGAGCGGCGGGCAAATGGGATCATCCTGGAAGCACCCGGCGTTCTTGATGCGGTAGACTTGACCGGTTTCCGGAATGTCGTTGCCGCCGCCCATGCCTGGCGGGTTCGCCACGGGTTCCGCGATGACGCAGTCCGTCCAGGGGGTGGCGTCCTCCTCGCTCACGGGCCGGTCGCAGCCACCGCTGCCCCAGCCCGTGGTCTCCGCGGTGAAGGGCTCCTCGGTGGTGCGCTGGTCGAACTCGGTGGCGTAGTAGAGCAGATTTCTGCCATCCGCAGGACACTCCGGCGTGACCTTCAAGATGTCATCCGCCAGGGACAGCACCGCGGTGTCATCACCTTCCTTCAACGGGTAGTCGAACGGATACGTGTTGACGAAGTCATCCAGCTTGGCGATGTACTCGCCGATGTAGGAGGTCGCGAAGTTCTCACCGTCTGAGGTGAAGTCGAACTTGCCCTCCTCCCCTGTGCCGATGGTGTTGGCCGGGTCACGAATTTCCGCGTAGTTAATCCCCTGCATCTCACAGATGTCGTTGGCCCACTTGGCCGGTGCTTCGACCAACGTGAGGTCGCCCACCTGGCGCTGCAGATCCACCCCAAAGCGCAGCTCGATGGCGCGCCGCGCGATGAAGGCCAGCTTCTTGGCGCGCGCGAGGGCCGTTTCGTAGCGACGTAGGCGCGTGTTGTAGATCCGCCGGGATGCGGTGTTGAAGTATTGTGGGTCGTTGTCGTCGCCGCCCGCAGTGCTTGACCAGTCGATGCGGGACTTGGCGCGGGCAGCGCGCTTCTGGGAGAGACGGAGGGCGTCGGTGGAGACGGCAAGGTTGTTGCCGGCAAGGAGCACGTCGTCGACCGCCGTTTTCGCCGCTGCCAAGGTTTGGATGGCGCGGAGACGTTGGTCAGTGATCTGTTGGTTCGTTTGACCGTTGATGACATCTCTGTCGCTTTCGAGAGCTTGAACCTCGGAATACCCAGCGAACGCAGAGGCGCCAGCGGATGCGATGTGCAGCCCGATGGCCATGGGGTTGAGCGTAGTCTCGGCTGGGGAGAACGCCGCCGCTGAGGAACTTGCGGCTTGCGCAAGTGCTGACGCAATCGCCGCGTACTTGCGTTGGGTGTTAGCCTCCAAAGCCGCCTTCGTGGTGACTTGAATATAGGAGATCTGGCGCAGCGCAGTTGCAAACTCCAGGTAAGCATTGCCGACCGCGTTGAGTCCGCTCCTGATCCTTACTAGTGACTCGTACTGATTGCTCAACTGCGCGAGATACTGTCCTCCAAGTCCAGTTGACGGCAGTGGTCGACCCGCTTGGAAGTTTTTCACTAGCGCTTCGCTCGCCGGAGCAAAGACCAACCCGCCCACAACATTATGAATGGCCCGACCATAGCACTCGATAACGGCACCAATTTTGCCAAGGTTCGGATTCTGGTCTTCGATGATCCTGAGCGCTTCATCCAAGTCCAAATCCTCGCAGCTGATCCCCGCATCCGGTCGTACTGAGTTAGCATAGCAGGCAAGCTCAACAGCGTCGGCGATATTCCGCGCGGTAAGTGGATACTGAAACGAGGCGGCTGGCGGATTCCGGGACGGGGTGCCCTCACGTAGATCGAAGAGCATCTGAGTGTATTCCTCACCGGTGAACGGAATCGCTCCGCGCGTCCATTTGCCCACCGTGAGGCCGTCGACCTCTGGCTTCTGACCCGGGATTCTGCCCAGGGTCATGAACTCGCGGTCTGCTTTTAGGTCACTCCACTCCGCAGCGAAGTTCACCCGGTTGAGTGGCTTACAGAAGGACCTCCAAACTAGGTACTTGAGGCTCCCTTGGTAGTCATTCGTACAGAACCGCTCGTCCCGGGGCGGTGGCGCCCACATCTCATTCATCACCGCTTGATAGTTGGGGTCTGGTTCTCGAAAGCGCGCTGGGCGAGCGATGCTGCCCCCCGCCCAACCGCTCATATCCTCTTCTAAACTACCAAACGGTGGCCGGAGCTGAGTGACCGCCGAGTCATCGAGGTTGCGCTCTGCTGCGACGGGCGGATCGCAGTAGATGAACTGCGGATCGACGCCACCACTCCCCGGGTCGCTCCCCAGCCGTGTCTTTGACGGAGACCATTCGAAACCAGGCAACGACGGGCCAGAGTCGTGTACCGGCCGAATCACCTTGTTGGATGCCCAACCCGGAACCACGTCAGGGAGGAACCCATTAAAGTTTACGGGCCGGCCCGCATGTTCCGTTTGAAGACCGTTTGCGCGAGGAGACAGCACGACGCACCGGCTCACAGACTCAGCGTCCTTGCTTCCTCGTTGGGCACAGTGGGCCATCCACGCGGGCTCACTTGGCTTTGACTGGGCGCTGCACGCTCCACGGTCCCCCGACGATATGAAGATGCGCTCGTGGGTAGGGAGTTGGGGGGGGGCGTTGATGTGAACCTCCGTGTGGTCGTATGCATGCGACCACGTAGGCCGCATAACTTCCATGCGGTTGTCTAGGGTTCCGGTCAGCGCGAACAGCGTCGCGGCGGACCGGCGCAGGTGCCCAAAGCCCCACGCCCATCGCTCACGCAGGGCTTCGGGTTCTGAGTCAGCGGTCTTCAAATCGCGTGATCCACCACTGCAGCCGTCAGTACCGACGCTACCATTGGCCCCGACGCTGGGATGGCTACAGCCCACCGCGAAGTCCGGATATCCGGGTTGGTTGGCTGGTTCCTGAAGATTTGGATCACCTGACTTGAAGCAGTTTAGCCGGTTGGACCAGAACCTCGACCCAGTGCTCAAACCGTCAGCGTTCTGTGTGCATGGCGCGAGGGCGGTACCATTGCTGGTAGACCCGTCGCGCCCCGTACGAAATACGGCTTCACCGTCCGCAAGAAGCGTGAAGTTGTCGGCAAACTCCTCCCGATAGACCAGACGCGAAGCGATCCTCCCGATCTCGATCTGCCCAAACCGATCAATAATGTTGTTCCGAATAAAGTCTTCCCTACGTCGGCTCAGAACGGTCTGGTCCGTTGTGGGCGCTTGCTCAGGCGGAATCGATGGGTCAGCATAATACCGGAGTGCCGATAACTGTTCACACGAGGAGGGTGTCACTCCCGCATTCGCAGAAAGATTGAGTGTGTAGGGAACAGCAACACCCTCGAACTTGGACAGATCAGTGCCCGACCCAACCAAGGACTGCATTTGGTCCTTACAGATCTTGTTGTTCGCTTGCCGCGCGGTTTCGGTTGCTGTCAACGGCTTTCCATCAAGGATGAGTGGGCAGCGCGTCAGACCTGCAGGGCAACCTCCGCTACCGTCCGGCATTTTCTTTGGACAGGCACACAGCGCGCCATCGTACGTCCACATGCACATCTGGCGATCACCCAGCGCCGCCCCGGGCACCTCGCCGCCTTCACCCGCGGCACCGGCGACACACTCCCCACCCAGGTGGGAATCAGCGCCACACTCCTCGTCCTGGGCAGCGCGGGCCGCGTCGGCTTTCTCGTCCATCGAGAGCCCAAAGAGCAGCATCTCCTCCCCGAGGCGATCGGCTTCAAACGCTGCCGCGCGGGCCTTATCGAGATACTTCACGTATGCGCGCTCATAGGCTTGGGCGTTGTTTGGGTCTCCATTGACCTCAGACTCTAAGGGCGGCCAGAGATCCGCGGGCAAGCCGGCGCAGGTATTCAGCACCTGGGAGCAGTCATCCGTGTTGGGAGCCAGCGCGTTGCGCAGCACGTCGTCGTAGGTGCCGCCAGCGGGCGAGATCACGCGCCGCGTGTAGCCTGGGTCGCCCGGGAGCACCAAGGAACCGGGCGTGGGCAGGATGCCGCCGTACGGAAACGCACGCCCGTTGATGATCTTGAGCACATACAGCGCCTCGCTGGCGTTGATTGGCGCGCTGGGGTTGCCGGGCTTCGGGATGCTGGTGAGCAACTTGGTCAAGCTCACACCCTCGAGATCGGTATGCACCGGATCTGCTGCGAACGTCGCCCCTGGGTTCAGCTTCTCAATGTAGTCCTCTGGGTTGCAGGGCTGCTCGTCGATCTGCGTGTCGATCACGCACTTCAAGCCCTCCAGGGTCTGCACGATCCAGTACTCTTCGCTGGCATCCGGCACGCCGTGGATCTTGACCTGCAGTTGACTGATGCTGGCGTCGTCACGGATGCCGATACCAAACTCCAGGCGTCGCCCACCAAGCTCGACCTTGAGGCCCTCGCTGAAGGTGAGCGCGGCGTTGAACAGGTTCGGGTCCACCAGCGACGCTCCGCCGGGGGGCGCGCCAAAGGCCGTGGTCTCCAGCTGCTTTCCTATGCGCCGCACGGAATCAAGGCCTCGGACGGCCCCGGTCGTGGCGTAGGCGTAGCTGTCTGGGTTGGCCGTCACAGCCGTACCGACGGCGCCGAAGAAATTCCCCGCCAGGACGCCGGGATGCGGGGGCTGCGGGTTGAACTGCAGGCCGGCGGCTTGGGGCACCCCAGCTAACTCCGGCTCCGGCCGCGCGCTCGTGGTGATGAAGCGACCGTTGCTCGCCGCCTCAGCGCACAGGTACTCACTAGCCAGCGAGATGTCCGCGCGGGTGATCCCCATGCGCTGCAAGGTTTCCCCCGGGGAAATAGATGTTGAAGCCGGTTGTCCTTGCAGTAGGCCAAAGTTGTACACGGTGATCAAATCATCCGCCGCAGCATGCGTCGGCGCGATGTGCAACCCACGCATGAACTCCAGCGCGGTCCTGGCTCCCTCATTGCCTGAGATGGGCGGACACACTGGCACGCCCGTGGGCCCGATGCGTGAGCCGTCGTTGGTGGCGCCGCAGGCGTCCAGGGACAACGTGCGCTGCAGGGCAAGCTCTTGCACCACGCTGTTCTTCTCGTCGCCCACCGCTAGCAGGCGCGCGACGGCCACGGCGGAGTTGACCTTGCCATTCCACGCGGTAGCGGCCTCGTCGGGCGCGGCGTCGCTGGCGTCGATCTGCACTTGAGCCGCGGCGCGCATGGCGTCAGCCGTGGGCTCAATCGCTCCGGAGTACTGCACCGCGGCGTCTAGGTAGCTCTGCAGCAGCAGATCGGACCAGGTGGGGACGCGGCCCTCAGCGTTGGCTACCAGGCCGGTGGGCAGGCCAGGGGGATTGGTCTGGTTTTGGTAATCCACCTGCGCGAAGCGCTGGGCGCAGGTGGTGCCCGCGGTGTCTTTCACCGTGGCCATCAGCTTGGCCCACTGGGTGCTGTCACGATAGCGGTTCAGGGCGCCGCGCATGGCGGCGGCTTTGGCGCTGGGCTTGAGGGGCTGGAAGCGGACGGCGCTGGCTTTATCCGTCTCGTACTTGCGCTGAATGCTCGCTAAATCAACCTCTGACAGAGCCAAATGGTTCATCAGGCTGATTTCCGTGAGGTTTACTGTGGCAGGGTCGAACTGGCGGCTGGTGGGCGACCTGGCCATTTCCTCAAGCAGATAGCCAGCGCAGGTGTGCGCCCGTTCGACGCATAGGCCCGCGTTGCAGACCGCGAAATCCGTGGGCGCTGTTGCCGACATGGCGGGCTGATCGAACATCACGTTTGGGCTCACGGCAGCCATCCGACCGCCACCGCAGACCTGGGTGTCGTTGTGCAGGGTGTTGTCGGCAAGGCACCAGGCCGCTGCGAAGCGCTCGACCGCCTCTTGAGACGGCTTCACCGTAACCCACTGGTCGCCAAGCAAGACTTCTACAGGAATCGCTGACTCTTGCACCAACGGCGTGCCGGTCGGAGGCACCGATGAAGGCGGATCATCCACCGCCGCTGGCTTGCAGCTACCAACGCTTGTCGCCGCGATCAACGACGCAACTAGGATTCGCATATTCTTCATGACTTTGCTTCCTCAGTTCGCTTCCGCGGTGGCACAGCAACGTGCGCCTATTACCCACAACGCGTCATCTCTAGAACGATTCGCTCGCAGGCAGCCTAGCTTACTCGGATGATCCGCGCGGGATCCCCCGTAGTGTCCGCACTCACCGTTATCCTCCTGCACCCCATTCCACCCCGGCTTGCACTCGTGCACCCACTCGGAGACGTTTCCGAGCAGATGGGTCAGCTGCTGAAATCCCGGCTGGCTGCCAACGCAATTGCCATTGCCAACCTCCTGGGATTCAGGGCTGAACGCGTTGCAGGAGCCTTCGGGCAGCATGGGGCTGGCGGCCTCGCAAACCCCTGTCCACTCCTGCGGATTGCCAGGCGCGTAGGCATCGGCGTTCCCCCCACCCCCGAACTTGCCGCACAGGCGTTTCCCAGCCCACTTGCAGAACGCATCCGCGTCGCACCAGTCCATGCACGCGGCGGGCAGGTTCAGGTTGTCCGTGGGGTCGTAGAAACCGCAGCTGCCTTGACCATAATCTACGTTCCACTCGCAGTAGGTGGCTTGGCCGCTGTAGTCGCCGTCTTTATCCGCGCGAAACTGGGCGTAGTGGCCCTTGGTGGCTTCGGTCTTGTCGATGCAATAGTCGCCGCTGGGGTGGCTGATGCGCACCATCTCTGAGCCGCGACCGGTTGGGCACCCGTTGCCGGTGCCGGCGCTGCCGCCAGAGCCGGCTGTGCCGCCCGCCGCGCCTGAGCCGCCGCTCGCTCCGCTGCCACCTGAAGCTGCGCTGCCACCACTCGCTCCGCTGCCAGCGCCAGCGCCTGCGCCGCCTTGGGCAGAGCCAGCGCTGCCGCCTGAAGCGCCGTTGCCCCCGCTGCCGCCTGCCCCGCACTCACACGCGTTCCACGCAGAGCCGTCAGCCTTGCAGGTCTGCACACCGTCCGCCGCGCCTGGGCAGGGGCAAGCTAGGCTGCGCCCAGCCTCACAGGCGTTGGCCGCGGGGTCGTCCGAGCTGGAGCCGCAGCTCAGCAGCCACAAAACAGCGGGGAATATGCCAGCCGCTAGCTGGGTTTTACGGCGAAACCCGCGCATTATTCGGCATTTTTCGGCCTGCGCCGAGGGCTCGTGAGCTGCATTTTTCGTCATCGCGCGCACTTATCCCTTCGCGGCGGACACTGTTTCCGCGCGTTCCCACTGGAGCCACGACCTCGCGGACGCAGCTCCCCAAAGACTGACCGCGGCGTTGGAGCCCGCCGCGATCTGCTAATTAACCTACGCGGCGGGCTGTCACAATAACAAACGCACAGGCCAAGCTAGACCACCGGGTCTAAGCCAGGTAACCCGCGGAATTTCGCCCAGATCACGGGCTCAAGAAAATCTCAGCCAGCCACACAAGGCGCAGCGCCCCCCACCTAACCTACCTCAACCCCGCCGCTTTGGCGCGAACTCAAGCGTCAGGATTTGCTCACGCTCCATGTCCACCAGCAACACGCCGTCCACGTCGTAAGCCAGTTGGTACTCAAGCAACTGGCGGCGAGTCGCCGCGTGCTGAACCCGCGTGGCCTGCGGCCCAGACTTGACGTCGGCGGCGTAGCTGAGGTTGTGCTTGCTGACTAGGTAGTCGACCCGTAGCTCAATCATCAGAGGCTCACCGTCCACCCGAAGCTCGTAGTGAGTGCGGGCTTGCACCGCGTCGATCTGAAAGCCGAGGGAGCTCAGCAGGTCAGCGGCGGAGCGTTCGCGAGCGTAGGCCAGGGCCTGCCGGCTCAAGATCACGTGGCGCCTGCGTGCCGCACGGAACCGCTGACGCGCGAGCTGGAGCAGCAGCAGCACGCCCAGCGCGAGGCTGAGCCAAAACCAGAGGCTGCTGGGCAGCTCTAGCCCGGGCAGCTCAGGCAAGCGGCTGGCGACCTGCGCGCGCGCGGCGACGGCGCAGCCCAATGGCCGCGCCGAGCAACGCCCACGCGCTCAGCGCCTGGTGGTTGCCCGCGTCGCCATCGCCCACGGCGCGACAGCCGCAACCGGAGTCGTCCCCTGCCCCGCCCGCGGCGACGGAGCCACCGCTGCCGCTGCTGCCGCCTTGACCGTTGCCGCCGCTGCCACTGCTTCCGCCTTGACCGCCGCCGCCGCTGCCACTGTTGCCGCCCTGGCCGCTGCCTGCTTGGCCAGCGCCCCCACCGAGCCCGGGCCCCGGCACCGTGCCCGAGCCGAACTCGAACGCGCCGATGTCCAGCGCGCCCACCGCGCTGCGCACTAGCGCACTTCCGGGAGGTACCGCGGCTCGGCTGGGCGGCACGTAGCCCACGTCGGTCAGCGCCGACGGGAACGCGAAGGCGCCGCTGGCGGCGGTGTCGCTGGTGCCCGCGTCGATCAGCGGCGAGCCCGCCCGGGGCCGAAAGTCAAAGCCAGCCAAGTCGGTGAACCCTGGGTCGCTGCCTTCCACGGTGTCGGTCCACGCGCTCGGCACATCGGTCCACCCGGGCTGCACCCAGTTGAAGCTGCCGATGTGGGTCGCGTCCGCGCCGATTTGCTCGTTGTGGCGGAACATCTGCGCCGGCCCCGCCGCGCGGTAGATCACGTTGTTGTGCATCTCGACGGACTGCACCTCTTCTTGCAGGCCGATCACGCGGTCGGCCTCGGGCCCGAGGATCATGGTGTTGTTCACGAAGCGGTAGCGCCCCCCCGTGCTGCCCGTGCCGTCGCCGCCGATGCGCGCGATCCGCCACTCGGAGTGTTTGATCAACACGTTGCCTACAATGTCCGAGTCTTCCCGCGCCAGGCTGGCGTCTTGCCCGTCGGGGCCGATCAGATCGAGCTCGTGGTAGAGCGCGCCTTCGATCCAGTTGAAGTAGATCTCGTTGCGCTCGGCGCGGCTCTTGACGTTGTTGCCGCCATTTCCGTCGTGGATATAGCAGTACTGCAGCCGAAACACCGAACCTGGGTAGGTCGCCTCGTCGGTCGCGGCGTAGATTTGGTGGTAATAGAGCCCGCCGCCGTTCGCGTAGAACTCAGAGTACTCCACGGTCAGCGACCCCGACTCGTCGTCAGCGCCTAGCAAGCCGTGCCGACCACAGCCGTGCACGACCACGTTGCGCACCGTGACCTGATCCGCCTTGTTGACCAGACAGCTGTGGTTTTCGTCGCCGTCGCCGATCACCTCAAAGTTCTCGAACACGAAGTGGTTGGCGTAGAACAGCACGACGAAGTCTTCCCACTCGCCGCTGCCCACCCCCTGGACCACCGGCAGCTTGCCGTTGACTGGCACGCCCCGCACGGTCACTGGTTTCTCTGCGGTACCGCCGTTCTCGGGGTCGAACCACCAGGTGCCCGGGTAGGTGTTGTCCCCCATCACCTCGATCACGTCGCCCGGCGCGACTTGGTTGAGCAGGCTGTCGTCGATGTTCGAGTACTGCTCCCCCGGCCCGACCCGAAAGGTCGCGGCCTCAGCCGACGCGCCAAAAAATAGGGCAGCGACCCCCAAACCAAGCGTCAGTAGTCGTCTCAAGACAGCCCCTCCAGCTAAACGTAGTACTCAGCCGCGATGCTGAGGCCGCGCTCCAGATCGATGCTGGCCTCCCACCCAAAGGCCGCCTTGGCGCGGCTCGCGTCGGCGGTCGAGTGCTTCACGTCGCCGGGGCGAGGAGCTTGAAACTGCGGCTCACACGCGGCCCCGGTGACCTTGATGATTGTCTCCGCGAGGTCTTTTACCGTGGTGCGCCCGCCCGCGCCGATGTTGTAGGCGATGCACTCGCCGGCCCGTGGCGCCAGCGGCGCGGTCATGGCCATCAGGTTGGCGGCGACCACGTCTTGCACATAGGTAAAATCACGGCTCTGCTCGCCGTCCCCGAAGATCTGCGGCCGATCGCCGGCGCGACAGCTGGCGAAGAAGCGCGGGATCACCGCGGCGTAGGCGCCGTTTGGATCCTGGCGAGGACCGTAGACGTTGAAGTAGCGCAGCCCCACGAGCCGCAGCGGGTAGCAGCGCTCGAACACCTCGGCGCACTCTTCATTGACCCACTTGGAGAGCGCGTAGGGAGACAGCGGCTTGCCCTCTTCGCCTTCGCGCTTGGGCAGCTTCGCGCTGTCGCCATACACGCTCGACGACGACGCGAAGACCACGCGCTGAGCCCCCGCGTCCCGCGCGGCGGTGAACACGTTGGCTGTACCGCCCGCGTTCACGGCTAGCGTCAGCGCAGGCGTCGCCATAGAGCGCGGCACCGAGCCGAGCGCCGCTTGGTGCAGCACGTAGTCAGCGCCAGCGATCACCCGCTGACACACCTCGAGCTCGCGGATGTCCCCCTCAGTCAGCTCGATGCGATCTGCCACGTGAGCCAAGTTCTCGCGGCGACCGGTCTCAAAGTTGTCGAGCACGCGCACCCGCGCGCCGCGCTCGAGCAGGCCGTCGACCAAGTGAGAGCCGATGAAGCCCGCGCCGCCGGTGACCACGACCAGCGCGCCTGTGATGTCAGCGATGGTCATCGATCAAGCCTTGACCACGTTGCTGAGGGGCTCGCGGTAGACGCCGCGCGTGTCCACGATGAGCTTTGCGTGCTCGGCGACCAACGCGTAGTCGACCGCCGTGTGCTCGGTGGAGATGAGCACGGCGTCAACCGACGCCAAGAGCTCAGCCGTGAGCGGCTGAGAGCGCATGGCAGGCAGCGTCGGCCAAGAGCGCATGCTCGGTGCCACGGGGATATGCGGGTCGTGGTAGCTGACCTTGGCGCCGCGCTGCAAGAGCAGCTCGATCAGCTCGAACGACGGGCTCTCTCGCGGGTCGTCGATGTCCTTTTTGTACGCCAGGCCCAGCACCAGCACCTGGCTGTTCTTGAGCGACTTTTCGTGGTCGTTCAGGCCCTCTTGCAGCTTGTCGACGACGTAGCGCGGCATCGACACGTTGACCTCGCCAGCCAGCTCGATGAAGCGGGTTGAGATGCCGTACTCCCGCGCCTTCCACGTCAGGTAGAACGGGTCAAGGGGGATGCAGTGCCCGCCGAGCCCCGGCCCCGGGGTGAACTTCATGAAGCCGAAGGGCTTGGTGGCGGCGGCGTCGAGCACGTCCCAGACGTCGATGCCCATGCGCTCGTAGACAATCTTCAGCTCGTTGACCAACGCGATATTTACCCCGCGGAAAATATTCTCGGTCAGCTTGGTGGCCTCGGCGACCCGCGCCGAGCGCACCTTCACCACCTTGTCTAGGCCCTGCTCGTACAGGGCGGCGGCGACGTCTGTGGCGTCTGGATCAACCCCACCCACCACCTTGGGGATGGTGGCTGTGTTGTAGCTCTTGTTGCCCGGATCTTCGCGCTCTGGCGAGAAGGCTAGGTAGAAGTCCTGTCCGCACTTGAGCCCGGATTTCTCTAGCAGGTCCTTCAACAGCTCGTCTGTGGTGCCCGGGTAGGTGGTGGACTCGAGCACGATCAGCTGGCCCTTGCGCAGCCGCGCGGAGATGGCCTCGCCGGTGCTGACCACGTAGCGCATGTCAGGCTCGCGCTGGGCGGTGAGCGGCGTGGGCACGGCGATCATCAGGGCGTCAGGCTCGCTCAGGCGGTCAAAGTCTGACGTGGCGTCGAACAGCCCCGACTGCTTGGCGCCCTTCACGCGGTCGCCGCCCATGTGCATGATGTAAGTTTCCCCGCGGTTAAGCGCATCAACCTTACGCTGGTCTACGTCAAAGCCGGTGACCTTGAACTTCGCCCGCTCGATGAAGGTCAGCGCTAGCGGCAGACCTACGTAGCCCATGCCGATGATGCCGACATGAAACGTTCCGTCTTTGATCTTGTTAAGAAGGGCTTGCTTGTGCTCGTTCACGACTACCTCCGCCTTATCTTGTGTCCGCGGCTTAGGCGGCGGACGTTTGTGCGCTCACGCCTGCCACCGGCGTGAGGGCGTGGCCCTGGTCGGTTAAGACGCCGCGCCCGCCTGCTTTTTCTTGATGAACTCGACGGTGTTGGCGATCGAATCCAAATTTTCCGGGAGGATTTCTTGGTCCTCGACCTTGATCTCAAACTCGGTCTCGATGAACATCACCAGCTCCAAGATCCCCGTGGAGTCGATGATGCCTAGGTCGAGCAGCGACGCTTCATCCGTCAAATCGGCGGCGTCAGCGTAGAAGTTCTCTTTGATGAATCCGCGCACTTTCTCTGCGATGTCCACTTCAATCAGCCTTTCTAGCGACGGCGGCGCGGGCTCCGCCCTGCGCGTCCTGTTCCCATCCAATGTCTACGTAGGCGCCCCGGGTGCGGCCGAACAGCAGCTTCAGCTGCCGATCTTGTCCAAGCCCAAACTCAAACATCAGCCACCCACCAGGGCGCAAAAATTCAAGCGCGTCGTGTAGCACGCGCTGGTGAATCGTCAGCCCATAGGGTCCACCATCAAACGCCTCTCGAGGCTCGTGCGCTAACAACTCGGCGCGCTCCGCCCCCAAGCGGCCGGACGAAATGTAGGGCGGGTTACACACCACCAAGTCCATGCTGTGCTCCAGGCCACGGTCACGCAGCGGCGCGAACAGATCACCTTGGTGGACCTCAGCGCGCTCCCCCACCCCCACGTGCTGGAGATTGCGGCGGGCGAGCGCCACGCAACCTGGCGTCAGATCCGCAGCCCAAACCCGCGCCCCTGGGAGCTGGGTAGCGATGCCGCAGCCCAGGTTGCCCGCTCCGCAGCACATGTCGATGACCCGCGGCGCGGCGTTGTCCAGGGCCTTGAGTTGGCGCACGGCGGCCCGGCCCACGATCTCCGTCTCACGCCGGGGCACCAGGCAGTCCGGGTCGGTGAGCAGCTCAACGCCCATGAAGCGCACCACCCCCAGCACGTGACCGAGCAACTCACCGCGGCCACGACGCGCCGCAAACTCCAGCGCCCGCTCACGCTGACCGGCCTGCCCCGCCCGTGACGCGACCTCAACCAGGTAGGCCGCCTCGTCCGCCGCGTCGGTGATGGCGACGTCTTGATCGAACTGATTGGCCAGCTGCGCCTGCTCGAGCAGCTGCTGGATCTCGAGCTGTAAGCTCACGCGAGCCCCGTCTTCTTGATCTTGCCGGTGGTGGTCTTGGGCAGGTCCTCCACGATGACCACGAATTTCGGCACCATGAAGTTCTCGAGCCGGGCGCGGCACTCGTTCTGGATCTGCTTCTCTACTAAATCAGCGCCTTGTTCGAGCACCACGAAGGCCTTGATGGCGCTGCCGAGCAGGTCGTCTGGTACGCCGATCACCGCGGCTTCTTTCACGCCGTCGATGGCCACCAGGGCGTTCTCGACCTCTTTCGGCGCGACCTTTTCCCCGCGGCTCTTGATCATGTCGTCCATGCGGCCCGCGAAGTAGACGTAGCCGTCGGCGTCTTGCGTACACAGATCCCCGCTGTACAACATCATCTCCCCGGGGAGAGGCCCCGGCTTCAGGCGCTTCGCCGTGGCCTCTGGCTTCTCCCAGTAGCCGCGCATCACCGTCGCGCCGCGCACGACCAGCTCACCCACCTGGCCCGGGGCGCAGCGCTGGCCTTGGTCATCAACCACCCAGACCTCAGTGTTGGGGATCGCGATGCCCACGCTGCCCGCCTTGCGGTCGATGTCTTCAGGCGGCAAATACGTGCAGCGCTTGCACTCGGTCAGGCCATACATGCTAAAAATACGCGCGTTGGGGAAGACGCGCTTCAAGGCGTCGATGTGCTTCTGGTGCAGCGCCGCCGCCGTGTTGGTGGTCATGCGCACCTTCGAAAAGTCAAAATCACCGATGTTCTTCAGCTCTGCCATGATCGCGAACATGGTCGGTACCCCGGGGAACACCGTCGCCTGCTCGGCGACCATCTGGTTTAGCACCTGGGTCGCGTAGGTAAACGAGCGCTCCAGCACCAGCCGCGCCCCGACCCGGGCGCACAAAATCATCTGGTACAGGCCATAGTCAAAGCTGAGGGGCAGCGCGCTCAGCACCACGTCGTCCTCGGCATAGCCGAGGTAGCTCCCGACGCTGGTCGCCGCCGTGATTTGGTTGCGGTGGGTCAGCATCACGCCCTTGGGGTCGCCGGTTGAGCCCGAGGTGTAGATGATGCTGGCTAGATCGATGTCGATCCGCTGCTTGGGTGGAGGGGTGGCGCCACTTTGCTCCGCGAGGGCAGCGTCGAACGCGGCGCCGCCCGGCAGCGCCGCCAACTTTTCCGCTGGGTAATTACCCGTGACCAACACGGCCTTTAGGTGCTGGTTGCCTACGCTGGCTTCGCTGAACACCTTGGCCAAGTGCGCGTCGGAGATCAGCGCTGAAGCGCGGCAGTCGTTGAGCAAGTACGTGAGCTTGTCCGCCTTGGTCAGCGGGTTCACGACGCTCACGATGGCGTTCGCCTTGAGCACGCCCCAGTACGAGATCACCGTCTCGGGTGTGTTGTCAGCGAACACCAACACCCGCTCACCCGGCCGCACGCCCCGCGCGATCAAGCTGTGGGCTAAGGCGTTGGAGCGCTGATCAAGCTCGCGGAAGGTCAGCCGCTGCTTCATGCACACCAGCGCCTGCTTGTCCGGCGCGCGCTGGGCGGCTCGAGTGATGAAGTCTTGAAGCAACGGTACGGCGTCTGTCATGGTGATCTCGGTGCGCGCCGCGCGGGCGCGATTTACTGCCCAAAAAGCTCGCGCTCAGGCGAGCTTGTCCACCAGCGTGCGCAGCGAAATCGCTTTGCCCGGCTGCGGCGGCTGCTGGATGAACTGATGATACAAAAGCTGCGTGGAGAGCACGCCCACCACGGCCATGTTGTCGGTGTTAGAGAACTGGCCGCTGCCGGCGCGCGCCTTGCACTTCGCCCACACCCGCGCCACCGCGGCCGGGTCAAACACGCCGGCGGCCTTCACCGCCGAGTCAGCCAGCAGGTCGTCAGCCCACTCGGCGCCAGCGCCGACGAAGGCCAGCGCGTCCGGCGCGCGATACGGCTGCTTCTTGCGCTCCAAAATTTCCGCAG
Source organism: uncultured Polyangiaceae bacterium (assembly GCA_964551615.1). GTDB lineage: Bacteria > Myxococcota_A > Polyangia > Polyangiales > Polyangiaceae > JAHBVY01. The sequence continues at coordinate 56,490 of CAZKDY010000032.1, read as the reverse complement.
GGATAATACCATAGCTCGCGCGCTTGAGCACGTGCTTCTCGTCCAGCACCTTGAGCTTGTACGCTGGAGGCAGCGACGCCGCCAGCCTGGCGACGTGGATGTCTAAGAACGGAAACCTGCCTTCGACCGAGTTGCCCATCAGCATGCGGTCACCCTGAGAGCACAGCAGGTAGCCCGCCAGCAGCGTGCGCATCTCGATGTACTGGTCTTGGGCCAGGCTGGACCAGCGCGGCAGATCTGCCGGCAGCGACTCCAACAAGCGCCGCGTGACGTCGAGGCCACCCACGGCGTCGCGGATGGCTGGGCTGAACATGCGCTTCAGCGCCGCGGTGCCGTGCCAACGCATGTCGTGGGAGAAGCCTGGCTGCTGGTAGCCCGCTAAATTGCGGCCGAAGAACTTGCGCGCCATGGCCCGCTGGCTGACCGGTGAGCGCGCCAAATACGGGTACAGGCGCTCAAGCAGCCGAGGCCGGCACTCTGACTCGGGCGCCGCTGCCCAGTGCCGCCGCACTTTTGCCTCACGGAAAATATCATAACCGGCGAACACCTCATCGGCGCCCTCACCGGTGAGCACCACCTTGATGCCGTGCTGGCGCACCAGACCGCTCAGCATGAAGAGCGGCGCCGGCGCGGTGCGCAGCAGCGGCCGCTCGGCGTGAAACACCACCTTGGGGAACACCTCCGCGATGCTCTCACGCGAGACCACCAGCTCGTGGTGCTGGCTGCCGATGTGGCGCACCATCACGCGCTGGTACTCTGTCTCGTCGTACTCGGCGTCCTCAAAGCGCAAGCTAAAGGTCTGAAACGAGCCGCCCTTGGCCTTTTGCCCCAGGGCAGCGATGAGCGAGCTGTCCAGGCCACCGGACAGGTAGCTGCCGACGGGCACGTCCGCGCGCAGCATGCGCAGCTCAGTCGCCTGAGCCAGGGCGGCGCGCACGGCTTCGGTCGCGTCAGCTAGGCTGCCTTGAAACGCCTCATCAGGCGACCGCGGGTAGCGCACCTCGAACGCCGCGTGGTCTCGCACACCGCTTGGGTCGTAGACTTGCACGTGGCCAGGCTCGACCTCGGTGACGTGTTGGAACACGCCTTGGGGCGGGACGCTGCTCCAGAACGTAAACGTCTCTTCCAACCCGATGGGGTCAAAACCTCGCGGAATTTCTCGGTCTGCCGCGAAGATGGCCTTGACCTCGCTGGCAAAATACAGCCGCCCGGCGTGGGTCAACAAATACAGCGGGCGGATGCCCGACCAGTCCCGCGCCAGCACCAGGCGCCGCGCGGCGACGTCCCACAAGGCGACGGCGAACTGGCCGTTAAAGCGCTCGAACGCGGCCTCACCCCAGGCCTTGTAGGCGACGCCGATGACCTCGGTGTCGCTCTGGGTACGGAAGCTGAAGCCCGCCGCCTGTAGCTCCGCGCGGAGCTCGACGTAGTTGAAGATCTCGCCGTTGAACACCAGCCACAGCGTCTGTTGTGGGTCGCTGAGCGGTTGCTGCCCGGTGGCCAAGTCGATGATCGACAGCCGGGCGTGGGCGAGGCCGACGTGCGCGTCGCGGTACACGCCGAACTCGTCTGGCCCCCGGTGCTGGATAGACGCCGCCATGCGGCCGAGCGCGGCGACGCTGACCGGCGCTAGCCCAGCCTCAAGGTTTAGGACGCCAGCGATTCCGCACATAACGACGCCTAGCCCAACTCAGCCGTGGAGCGGTTCGACTAAGATCGGGCCGAGGTGCAGGTACTTGGTGGTGCGGCGCTTGGACTCGATGTCCTTGAACACGATCTCAACCTGCGCGCTGGTGATGCCGATGGCCGCCGCGACGTCCGCCGCGGGGACCGCGTGGTTCATCGCGTACAGGCACAGGTCCATCTTGTCGTAGGGCAGCGCGAAGTAGAACTCCTCTTGCGTCTGCGGCATCGAGTAAGTGTCCGTCGTCGGCGGGCGACCGCAGATCTCTTTGGGCACCCCGAGGTGCTCGGCCAGCTGATAGACCTGAGACTTATACAGGTGCGCGATGGGCTTCAGGTCGGCGGAGCCGTCGCCGTTCTTCACGAAGAAGCCCTGGTCGTACTCCAGGCGGTTCGGGGTGCCCGCCACCGCGTAGTTCAGGCGATCCGCGTGGTAATACTCCATCATCTTGCGCACGCGCTGCTTGAAGTTGGTCGCGGCGACCAACTGCAAATACGCAGCGGGCGGCATCCTGGAGTCCTTCAGCTCGCCACCTGGCTTTTGAATGGTCAGCCGAAATACGTTGAGGCGGTTGCCCTCCAAGATCGACGGCAGGGTGATCTTGAACTTGTCGCCGCTCTGGTAGTCGGCGAACACCTGCCGAATCGCCTCGTCTTGGCGCCGATAGCAGCCGAGGCCGTCCAGCGCTGGCTTGATGTTCTCGAGCTCAGTCGGGATCCCCAACGTTTCCGCGAGTAATTTGCCAAGACTGAGCGCGTCGTCGGACGAGTCGCGCTCGGGCATGAACAACCCGAGCACCCGCTCCGGCCCCAGCGCGCGCGCGCACAGCGCGGCCACCACCGAGCTGTCGATGCCGCCGCTCAAGCCCAGCACGGCGCCCTTGCGGCGCAGCGTGCCGCGCACTTGCTCGACGATGGCTCTCTGGATTGATTCCGCGACCGCGGCAGCATCGATTTTGAGGACGTCTGCGGAGAACATGAGGGGCCTTTCTTCAGGCGCGCCAGACGACCAGCTCAGGCGGCAGGCTGGTCTGGTCGGCTTACGGCGTCCTGGCCGGCAGGTTTAGCGCACTCGGGCGCAAATCGGTGAAGTCAATTGGTTCGCGCGAGGCGCGCGAAGCGGCGTCGCTTAGCTCGCGCCGCAGCGCCGCGCCACTCCCTGGTGACTCACCCCGGAAACTCTCGCGCCGCCTGCGCGCTCTCGGCCGTTTGGCCGTGTTGCGGCCAGCAGGCGCAAGGACTAGAGACGCGAGCTTCTGGCGCCCTCGGGCGCCTGGCGTTGACATGAACGGCCCCGAATCCCGCACCAACACCAAGGCGTTCCTCGAAATCCGACAGGTCGGTGAGGAGCGGGTGCGCTTTCACCAGTTGACGGGCAGCCATCAGGTCGTCGGTCGCAGGCCCGACGCGCAGATCGTGCTCAACCACTCCAGCGTGTCGCGCTCCCACGCCGAGCTGGTGATGGGGCCGTTTGGGCGCTGGTGGATCCACGATCTGGGCAGCAAGAACGGCACCTACGTGAACGGCACACCGGCCGCCGAGCGGCTGCTCAATCCGGGCGACGGCGTGCGCATCGGTGAGTTCACGCTGCGCCTGCGCTCCAGCTCGGTGCCTGAGTTTCGCAGCCCGCTGATGGAGACACCCAGCTCTTCACGCATGCGCAGCGCCGCGATCACCGAGTCCGACGAACCCACCGCGGTCTTCAACCTGCCGCCATCTAGCCTGCGCGGCGCGCCGCAGATCAGCGCAGCCCACCTGACGACGGTGATGGCCCTGAGCCGCGAGCTGATGCGGGTAGAAGACTGGGCGCTGCGCATCTACACCTTGTGCGAGTTCGTGGTGGGCGACGATTTTCCCGCGAACTCCGCGGCGGTGGTGCGCCTCGAGCCCGGCCGCACGCCTCAAGTGATCTGTGGCCCGCAGCACCACGATCGCACCGATCGCTCGCTGCACTTCGTGCCTCGCGTGCTGAAGCAGCTGTGGGAGACCCACGAGCCGGTGCTGGCGAGCAACACGGAAATAAGCGGTAACATCGACCGGCCCGGAGACATCCGCGACGTCGCGGTGGTGGCGGTGCCGCTGATCAGCACCGAGCAGCGCATCGACGCGTTGTACCTGGAGTTCCCCGAGCGCTACGGCTCCAACGAGTGGCTCAACCTGGTGGCGCTGGTCGCAGAGGCCTTTTTACAAGCTGAGCTGGTCTGGGACATGCGGACCCAGGCGCGCCAGGGCGCCTTCATCGAGCGTGAGCTCGACATGGCGCGGAAGATCCAAGAAGGCTTGATCCCCCGCGCCTTCGAGCTGGAGGGCTTGGAGCTCGCCATTGGCTTTGAGCCGTGCCGCTGGGTCGGTGGCGACTACGTGGACTCGATGGCGTTGCCGGACGGACGGATGTTGCTCGCCATCGCGGACGTCTGCGGCAAGGGGATGCAGGCGGCGCTGGTGGCCTCTAGCCTGCACACCTTGGTGCGCGCCACCGCAGACACCGGCCGCCCGCTCGCGGATCTCATGCGCCGCATCAACGACTACCTGCTCAGCTATTTGCCTGAGCACTCGTTCGTGACCATGACCTGCGTCGCGCTGGACTGCCACACCGGGGAGCTCGAGGTGATCAGCGCGGGGCACCCCGCGGCCTTCGTGGTGCGACCCGACGGCTCGCTGCGTTGCCTGCAACAGAACGAGAACGTCGGCCTGGGCATGATCCAATCGACTTTCCTCCCGGAACATAGCGTGCTGGCCCAAGACGACGTGCTGTTGCTGTTCACCGACGGGCTGACCGAGATGGAAGATCAGCGCCGCGAACCCCTGGGCGCCGACCGCTTGGGCATGGGCTTCTCGCAGATCGTCGCCATCAACCCGAGCGCGACGGTCAGCTCAATGCGCGAGCGCCTCATCGAAATGTGCCGCGCTTACCGCGGCTCCGGGTTGGCCGCCGATGACAGCACCTTCCTGGTTGCCCGGCGGCGCCTCACGCTGCGCCCGCCGCTGTCTTGAACGAGCGGCCGACCGCGCAGCGACCCAAGTCGCGCTCCCTCCACCCCCGCCCGGCCTTGGCTCCGCGCGTGGTCGCATCTCTGGAGCGGAGGTGCTACGGCTCGGCAGATCATGCGCCACGACCAGCCCGTAGTGACCATCGCCATCCCGTGTCTGAACGAGGAGCGCTTCATCGAGCAGTGCGTGCGAGACGCGCTGGCCCAAGACTACCCAGGCCAGGTCGAGGTGATCGTCGCCGACGGCGGCAGCAGCGATCGCACACGGGAATTGCTCGACGCGTTGTGCGCCGAGGAGCCTCGGCTGCGCTGGCTCGACAACCCGCAGCGCATCCAGGCGGCGGCCATGAACGCGATCATCCGCGCCTCGGTGGGCGATGTGGTGGTGCGCCTCGACGCGCACTGCACCTACGCCAACAACTACGTCTCAAAATGCGTTGAGGCGCTGCGCGAGACCGGCGCCATGAACGCAGGCGGCGGTCAGCGGCCTGCGCCTGAGACCGCCTTTCAGCGGGCGTTTTGCGCCGTGATGCACAGCCCGCTGGGGGTGGGGGGAGCACGCTACAAGGACGCGACCTACAGCGGCTTCGTCGACACCGTGTTCTGCGGTGCGTTCAAGCGCGAGGTGTTTGAGCGCGTCGGCCTGTACGACCCCCGCGCCATCACCAACGAAGACGCGGAGCTGAACCAGCGTATCCTCGAGGCAGGAGGTAAAATTTACCTCAGCTCGGAGATCGTGGCCCACTACCACCCGCGCGGTTCGTTCAAGGCCTTGGCCACCCAGTACTTTAAGTATGGCACTGGGCGCGCGCGCACCTTGCTCAAGCTGCGCCGGTTTCCGCGCGTCAGCCCTGCCCTGCCGTTCCTGATGACAGCGGGCGGTGCCTTGCTGCTGCTCACGCGTCCGCTCAAGCCGAGCACCTGGTTCGCGTTCGGAGCCTATGCGGCCCTGACCGGATTCGAAGCGGTGCGCTTGGGGCGCGACGCTGGCTGGCGAGCCGTCCCGGTGATCTGGGCCATCTTCCCCACGCTGCATGTCTCCCACGGCCTGGGCTTCGCGGCGGGGCTGGCGCGCTACGCCCGGAGCCCCGACTGGAGCGAACCCGAGCGCTTGCCACCCCGTCCCGCGCCCCTCAGCGCAGAGTGAGACTCAGCCGATGCTGCTCAGCGACTACTCCGACGAGCCGCCCGAGGCCGGGCTGAAGCTGCTGTTCCTGCACCACTCTGTGGGTGGGCAGCTCCTCGCGGATCCAGGCCCGACCCACGCGCTGGCTGACAGCATCTACGCCAGCCACCAGCACGGCGGCGGCCTGCGGCGCTCGCTCGTGGCTCAGGGCTACCGCGTCCACGAAGCTTCGTATGGCAGCGCCGCGGCCCACGACACCGATCTGTTCGACTGGCTGCCCAAGTTCGCCAGCGACATGGATCGCATTTTGCGGGTCCGCTTCAACGACGACCTGCTGAGCCACGGTTCGAACCAGATCGTGCTCTTCAAGTCGTGCTACCCGAACAACCGCTTCATCGGCGCTGGCGCCGCGCCGGGAGCTCCAGCGGGCCCAGAGCTTACCGTGTGGAATGCCAAGGCCAGCTTCCAGCACATGCTAGAGCCCTTCGGGCGCTACCCCGAGGTGCTGTTCGTGTACCTCACCGCGCCGCCCAACGCGCCGGGGCCGGGCCGGTCGCCGCGCCTGCGCTCCAGGTTGAAGGCGCTCCTCAAGGCGGCGCTGGGGCGGCCGACCGCCGCGGAGGTGCTGGGTGAGCAGGCCCGCTTGGCCCGGGAGTTCAACACCTGGGCGGCGGCCCCCGAGGGCTGGCTCGAGGGCTACCCCCTGAACAACGTGGCGGTCTTCGACTACTTCAGCGCGCTGACCGGCCCGCGCTCGGACTTGAGCGCGTATCCGTCGGGAGACGGAACAGACAGCCACCCGCGCGGCGAAGGACAGCAGGCGGCGGCGCGGGCGCTGGTGCCGTTTATCAACCGCGCGGTGCGCCGCGCAGGACTCTCCAAGTAGCACTAGAGCAATGACCATGAACCGATATCAGGCCTACCTCGCCGCCCCTGGCGAGCACACTGCGGTCGCCGAGCTGTGGCGCGAGGGCATGAGCGATCCCAAGATCCAGGACGTGATCGACCAGCGCTTGGCCTGGTTTTACGACAAAAACCCGCTGGGCCCCGCCAAGACCTGGCTGGTCAAAGACACCCAGCTGGGCGAAGTGATCGGCTGCGCCAGCGTCTACCCGCGGCGCCTGCGCGTGGGCGACCAGGTGGTCACCGCGGGGGTGATGGCCGACTTTTTGGTCAGCAAAAAGCACCGCATCGCGGGCCCCGCGCTGCAGCTCCAGCGGACCCTGGCGGAGCAGAGCGCCGAGGCCGGCTTCGCGTTCATCTACGGCTACCCAAACCAACAAGCCTGGCCGATCTTCAAGCGCATCGGCTACCAAGCCGTCGCGCGCAGCTCGCTGTGGGTCAAGCCGCTGCGCACGGGCTATAAGCTGGGCGAGCTGGCGGACTCGAGCCTGACGCCCTACCTGGGGCCAAAGCTGCGCGAGAAGCTGATCCCCCCGGCAGCGAAGCTGGGCAGCCTGATCGGCGATCGCGTGCTGCGTGCCAACGACCTGCGGTTGTCGTTTGGTCTCTCGCGCGGCTCCCACAGCGACCTGGGAGACCGCGCCGACCAGCGCTTTGATCAGCTGGAGTTCGCCGGCAGCGGCTTGTGCGATGTGTCCGGCGCCCGCGACGCCGCCTACCTGAACTGGCGCTACGCCGACCACCCCACCCAGCAGCACCGCTTCTTTAGCCTGACCGACGCGGCCGGCGCGCTGCAGGGCTTGGTGGTGTACCGCCTCGAGCAGGACAAAGCCTTCTTGCTCGATGCCGTGTGGCAAGGACCACCGGCAGCGGCCGAGGCGCTGTTGCTCAGCTTCGCGGGGCGCATGCGTGAAGAGGGCGCGGTCTCGCTGTGCGTCGCCTACGCCGGCGCGAGCAGCGTGGTGGAGATGCTGCCCAAGCTCTTGTTCTTCAAGCGCGACGGCGAGCGCAACCTGATCGTGTATGTCCCGCCAGGGCAGCGCGACGATCTCCGCGCCCGCGTGCTGTCAGAGCAGAGCTGGGCCATGTTCGACGGCGAGCTAGATATCTGAGATGAAGCGCCTCTTTCACTCCAGTCGCCGCGCAGGCGCCGCTCCCTCCACCCCCGCCTCCCCCTCCAGCGCCTCCTCGACCGCCGCCTCCTCCTCCACTGTCGCCTCCGCGCGACGTGCAGCCAAGTCACATGGCGCGGAGCCCCAGCGCGTGTGCATGGTCGTCAATAACCTCGACGTCGGTGGCCTGGAGAAGGTCGTGATCAGCCTGCTGCGGAACCTTGATCGGGATCGCGTGCAGCCCTCGCTGATCTGCTTGAACGGCCCCGGTAAGCTGTTCAAAGAGCTGGATCTTCCCCTAGAAGACACGCTGGTGTTGCGCAAGCGCCAGCGCAAGCTGGGCCCCGTCTCAGTCGACCTAGCGTCGCTGTTCGCGGTCCGGCGCTTCTTGCACGACCGCGAGGTTGCGTTAGTCCACGCCCACAACGCCGCGCCGCTGATCTACGCTGGGCTCGCGCGGCACACGCTGCGCCCGCGGCCAGCCATGCTGTACTCGGAGCACAACCAGATCTACAGCGCCAGCGAGAGCGCGCGCAAGAAGTTCAAGCTGTACGTGCGGCTCACCGACCAGATCGTCGCCGTCAGCCACGATCTGGAGCGCACCCTGAGGCAGGTGAAGGTGCCGCGGCCGGTCGAGGTGATCCACAACGGCATCGACGGCGCGCGCTTCTCACAGCTCGATGGCGGTCGCGTGCGCGCCGAGCTTGGCGCTGGCGCGACGGACTTTTTGGTGGGCACGGGGGTGGTGCTGTCCGAGCAAAAGGGCATCAAGTACCTGATTCAGGCGGCGCGCAGCGTGCTGGAGCGAGCCACGGCGCTGCCGGCGCTGGCCCATCGCAAGATCCGGTTCGTGGTGGCGGGCGATGGCCCGCTGCGCGCAGAGCTAGAGTCGGCGGCCGCAGATCTGGGTGAGCGCTTCATCTTCATTGGATACCGCGGGGATATGCCAGACTTCATCGCGGCGCTCGACCTGTACGTGCTGCCTTCGCTGTGGGAGGGGCTCCCGCTGGCGCTGTGTGAAGCCCTGGCCATGGGCCGGCCCGTGGTGTGCACCAGCGTAGGCGGCAACCCAGAGGTGATCCTCGACGGTGAAAACGGCTTCGTGGTGCCACCAAGAGACCCAGCGGCGCTGGCCGCCGCGATCCTCAACGCGGCGCGCGAGCCGGAGCAGCTGCGCGGCTTCCACGCCAAGAACCGCCAGCGCTTTGAGCGAGGCTTCAGCGTGCGGGCGATGGTCGACGCGCACCACCGGCTGTTTGACCGCATGCTGGGCGCGTGAGCGCTACGAGCGTGCTCCCCGCCCCCACTACCGGCAGCTGCGCCCGACCGACCCCACCCGTCTACCTTCAACGCCGTGGGCCATGCATACTGCAGGCATGGCTGAGCCCGCACCGCGCTCCAGCTACGCCGAGTACCTCGCCCTCGAGGTCGAGAGCGAGCTGAAGCACCAGTACATCGACGGGCTGATCCTCGCCATGACGGGCGGAACCCTGGAGCATGGGCGCCTGACCATCGCCATGGCCCAGGAGCTCGGTCGACTGGTCGCTAGCAAGCCATGCCGCGTCTTCAGTTCGGACGCCCGTGTGCGTGTGCAGCAGACCAATCGCAGCACCTACCCCGACCTCAGCGTCGTCTGTGGTGAGGTGCTGCGCGCCGCGCGGACCCGCTAGGACCGAGGCCGCCGCGTCCACCAGCGGGCTGTGTGGCGCGGGCCTCAGGTCGAAGGTCGCCAGCGAGATCAGCATGGGGTCTTGACCCTGAAGGGTGCCCGACCACTGCGGCGGGATCTTAGATCCGCGAGGGACCCAGTGCCGTCGCCGCCGATACGAATCGAGTACGAGTCGTTGGTCTTGCGCAGGACGTAGCCGACCAAGTCCGAGTCCTCACGCGCGAGGCCCGGCGCCTGCCCGTCGGCGCCGATCAGCTCGAGCTCGTGGTACCTGCCGCCCTCGACCCAATTGAAGTAGATCTCGTTGCGCTCGGCGCGGCTCTTCACCGAGTGGCCACCTCGGCTGTCGTGGACGTAGCAGTGTTGCATGCGGAACACCGAGCCCGGGTAGCGCGTCTCGTCGGTTTTAGGGAGCGGCGCAGGCGCAAGCGGCTCGCTCAGTTGCCTGGCCCGAAACCCCCTTAATTTTCGTGAGGAAATTATAATCGCTACTTGACGACCGCGTCGGCGCAGCAGCGAAAGCCGATGTCATCCCGGGTGACGACGATGGGTAGGGACTCGCTCACCTTGCAGTCTCCAGCGTCTTCGTCCGAGGCGTGAAGGTAGCTCCAATCGTGCCAGTAGCCGCCTTGCACCCGGCACCACACGCCCTCAGGGTCTTGGTAGGAGTCGCACCAGTCCACCTACTCGATTTGGTTGCCGCCTAGGTCGTACACGCCCTCAATGCCGCCCTCACAGGTGCTTCGTGTCGCCACCCTCTCGCGCCCGTCGAGGTCACAGGTGTTGTCATCGCATCGAGCGTTGCAAGCCGACGGCTGCGAATTATTGCCCCATGGAAAACGCTGGGTCCCCCCGTTGGAGCAAGCATAGAACCACTCGGAGTTCGTAGCCGTGATGACAGGGGTGTAATCATAGTCAGGGTCGCCCACCGCCTGACAAAGGCGCTTGCCAGACCAGGCGCAGAAGGTCGCAGCGTCGCACCAGTCCACCCGGCGCATGGGCAAGATGGAAGCGCTACGAAAGTTTAGAGGACCGAAGCGCTTCTTGAACCCGCAGACCGCCGGCAAGAGATCACCCACCGCGCTTGGCGCCCCCACGTCGCGAACAAACTCAGAGAATTGCTCCTCGGTCACTTCGGTGCGATCGATGCAGAAGCCGTTGCCAGCGATAATTCCCGCCGGAACTAACGCTGGGCCGCGGGTGGTGCTGGGGCAGACCACCTGACTGCCGGTACCTGAGCTACCGCCGTTTGGACTGCCAGCGATGCCGCCAAACCCATTCCCACCAGATGCAGCACCTCCGGGCCCGCTACCGCTGGACGCACCACTGCCGGATATGCCACCGAATGAATTCCATGCGGCATTGCCACCGGCGTCACCGCCCACACCGCCAGCTCCCCCACCAGCGCTGCTCGCCACGCCGCCGCAAGCGCTGGTTAGAAATAGCAGTGCCAGCGCGCCGCGCATCAGTAGTCGCCCCCTGAAAAGTCAGTGCCCGCTGTGTCATAGTAGCGACGTGCGTAGGTGGCAGCATAGCTTCGAGCGATCTCACAGCTAGCGCCGGAGGGACCGCCCTGCAGATTTGCAGACTGGCGGGACGTCAACTGGCACATCAGGTGGGTGCTGCCATTTGAGCAGATCGCCGTGCTCTGCTGTAGGTCGGGCAACCCTAATACATGACCGAGCTCGTGGCTGATGACGTACTGGTTGAAGTCCACCACCTTGTAGGCATCAATCGCCGCCCAGTTCGCGCCCCCGCAACTGCTGCCGCTACACGCCAACTCCTGGACCGTGTCGTAGTTGTCGCATCTCGGGTTCATCAGCGCGCGCGTGTGCAACACAATAGGTAGATCGGCCCGCAAGCCTGCGTCCACGCTGGCGTCGCGCATGGTGCGTAGCCTCGCTTCTGCGAACAGACTGCAAGCGGGGGTGTTTCCGTCGATCATCTCCCACCACGCTTTGCTCGCCGGCACCTCAATATGCTTTACCATACGGAACTGGATGCCACATTGTTGAAAAATGCTGTCTGGCGTAGCGGCGCTGCCCAGCAGAGCTTGCGTCGCCTGCTCAAGCCAAGCCCAGCGAACGCCAGTAGACTGAGCGCCCACCCAGCACCCGTCGTGGGATCACCCGCCAGCCGGCAACCGCAGCGACCGCCGCTGGGTTGAACCGGCGCTGGCGGCGGCGCCCCTGTGGCGGCCACCGCATCAGGCTGCGTTGGCTCGGCCGCCTCAGCTGACGGCTGGCGCTCAGGCAAGACGCGCATCGCGCGCAGCGCGAACCCGCCCTCATAGGCCCCGATATCCACGGCGCCGTCACGCTCGCGCAGGTACGACACCCCCCCGCGCCGCGGCGGCGGTGAGGACGACAGGGCGGTCAGCGGCTTAGGAATCGTAAATCCGCGCGGACCCGCTAGGACCGAGGCCGCCGCGTCCACCAGCGGGCTGTGTGGCGCGGGCCTCAGGTCGAAGGTCGCCAGCGAGATCAGCATGGGGTCTTGACCCTGAAGGGTGCCCGACCACTGCGGCGGGATCTTGGATCCGCGAGGGACCCAATTGTTCAGCCCCGTGATCAGCGGGCGCCCCTCAGTCCAGCTGACTCGCTCAGCCTGGATCAGCGTGATCGGCCCGCCCCCCTCGCGCCAGAACAAGTTGTTGTGCTGCTCTAGGCTCTGCACGCGGTCGAACAGGCGGAACACCGGCCGCGCCTGGGCCTGGAGCAAGAACGTGTTGTTGACGAAGCGGTAGCGGCCGCCGCTGTCCCCGGTGCCGTCGCCGCCGATACGAATCGAGTACGAGTCGTTGGTCTTGCGCAGGACGTAGCCGACCAAGTCCGAGTCCTCACGCGCGAGGCCCGGCGCCTGCCCGTCGGCGCCGATCAGCTCGAGCTCGTGGTACCTGCCGCCCTCGACCCAATTGAAGTAGATCTCGTTGCGCTCGGCGCGGCTCTTCACCGAGTGGCCACCTCGGCTGTCGTGGACGTAGCAGTGTTGCATACGAAACACCGAGCCCGGGTAGCGCGTCTCGTCGGTCGCCATGTAGATGGTGTGCTGCTGATCGCCGTTTCCGCAGCGATAAAACTCGGTGTACTCGAGCAGCAGGGTGCCAGAGCCCTCGTCTGCACCGAGCAAGCCGTGCCCTGGGCAATCGTGCACCACCGAGCCGCGCAGCGTGACGTCGGCTGCGTGGTGGAAGAAGCAGCGGTAGCTGCCCTGGGTCAGCTCCAAGTTCTCAAACACGTAGTGGTTGGCCGCGGCCTCGATGGTGTTGCGCCCGCCGCTGAACACCGGGCGCTCGCCGTTCACCTCCACGCCGCGGATGATGATCTTGCGATCACTGGCGCCCGGCTGATCGAACACGATACCGCCCGGATACGTGGCAGCGCCGTCTATCAACACCAAATCACCGGGCAGCAGGCGCGCGGCGACTTGCGCGGGGTCTGTGAACTGCCTGCCCGGACCCACCCGGTACACTTCGGCGGCGGCCGGGGTCGACCACAGCGCCGCGATGAACAGCGCTGAAGCGCACCCCCTAGACCCAACCCTGAGGCGGCGAGCCACTGCGCGGCAGACAGGCACGGCTGCGCTGGGCGACACGCTTACTCCTCTGGCACTCGGTTAGCGTCGGGCGCTGGCAAGCTGCCCGCCCCGTCACCGCCACCCGGGCGCCGCGGGGACCCTGCCGCGGAGGGTCCGAATGAGTCTCGGTCTTGGCCGTCTACGCGCTGCGGCTGCGCCGGGATCGGCTCGATGCGCCGCGGCGGCAAGCGACCGCTCACGCTGAGCATCACCAGGTTTCGATGCAGGTTCGGCAGCACCGCGGAGTCTTGCCGCGAGTTGAACTGCTCGAAGTGTTGGTAGCGCAGGGTGAACTGCGGCAAATCGTAGTCTGGGTACCAGCCCAGCGCGACCTCACTGGTCCAGCTGTTGGACGCCTCGTTAGAGACCGCTTGGTCCTCGTCGATCACCCGGTTCCAGGCGAAGCCGTGGGCTGTGGTGAGCAGGATGTTCGCCTCGGGCACGACTGGCACGCTGCCGTTGAGCGTAATCGTATCCGCTAGGAACGCTTGCCCAGTGAACAGGTTAACGGTGATCTGCCGATCATAGTTGAGCGACGCCTGGGCTAAGTTGTAGTTCCAAAACAAGCTCGCGCCCCAGCGGGGCACCAGCGCCGTACGGCCCTCTAAATCGTTGGCTGCGCCGCCACCCAGCCGGAGCTCAGACGTCCAGTCCTGCGCGAGATCGCGGCGGTACCGCGCCACCGCCTGCAAGATCAGCTGCTGCTGCTCGTCGAGCTGGACGGCGCCGCCGGTCACGGCCTCTGAGTGGAAGTAGTTCGCGGTGACGTCGAGGCCCCAGGAGTCATAGCCGACCAGGTAGTCCGCGCCGAGGCCGGCGCTCAGATCGTAGCGCACAGGCTGAGGCTCAGGCGTATCCGTAGGGAGAAGAAAGCCATAGCCGGCGCTTTGCCTGCCGATCCACCGCGGGCTGAACGCGCGGGTCCACTGCTGGCTGAAGTTCGCCGTGACGTTGGTCGCGCGGCCGTCAGCCTGGGCCGCGCCGGCGACGGTGGGGGTCTGCAGCGCGGTCAGCGCGTTGGTGGTGCGCGCCGCGGACAGCGCGAGCTGCAGCTCGTCCTTCGACGAGAGCGTCCAAAGCCCGCGCCCCAGCATCAGATCGCCGTCGCTGTTCGCCTCGGAGCGGCCGAGGTAGAAGGTGAAGGGGTGTCCGTAGGCGAGGTAGTAGCGCGCGCGCTCGGAGTCGCTGTACAGCTCGAGGCCCGGGGTCAAGGTGGTGAACCAGACGCTGACCGGCCCCGCCGCTCCGGGGGGCGGCTCGCTCGCCGTGCCCAGCATGTTGTCGGTGTAGCCAACGCTGGCTTCGCCTGAGACGTGCAAGCTGGTCTGAGCCATAGCCGGCGACGCCAGCCCGAGCGCCCCGACGAGACCAGCTAGAGCTGGAGCGCGGCGTCCGTGGATCGGTGTGCGTGGCCCCATGGCGACCGCGTTTACCACGGCTGGCCGAAACGCCCAGCAGTTTGCCGCAGACTCGCGCGGAGACCGCAAAAGCGCTGTACTCAGCGCCGGCGCCGGGCAATTGTTCGGTGCCGTGGAGACCGACAACAGCAAGCTCAGCAGCCTCGGGATCCCGGCGGTCAGTCCGGCCGACTCACCTGCTGCCTACGCCGAGCTGTTTCGGGCCGCGCGCCAGCTGCGCGCGTTAGAGAAGCGGGCGATCGCGCTGATCCCAGCCGACGACCGGGTCGCGGTGCCGCCCATCGCGATCCAGCTCGCCCTGGCGCTGAGCCAAGCCAGCGAGGGCAGCGTCAACGTGCTCGACGCCAACACGCGGCACCCGGCGCTCAGTCAGCTGGCCAGCAAGCTCGAGCAACGCACGCAGCCCCGAGGCTTCATCACCACCTGGATCGCCGAGCGGGTGACGGTGACCACCCCACCCGCTGCGCGTCCGGGATTGAACCTCGCGGAGCTAGAAGAGACCCTCGCTCGAGACCGCGATCGCTACGGCTTCATGCTCATCGACTTCACGGGCTTTCAGCGCCTGGGTGAGCACATCCGCGCGTTTCAGATCGTCGACGGCGTGCTCTTGCTAGCGCGCACCGGGCGCACCCGCGAGCGCGATTTGCTGCGCTGTCACGCCGATGTCCCAGCGGACAAGGACCTGGGCGTGTTGCTCCTGGGGTGAACGATGGTAGGCCCTGCTGATGCTCGCTCGCCTGCGTGACAAACACTTCGAGCGCTGGCTGCCTGGCTACCTAAAGCAGCTGGCGCAGAGCTCGCTCAGGGGTCGTAAGCCAGCTGGCACCCGCCACCTGCTGTTCGCCTTGTGCGACCACTACGAGCCGCTGTGGGCGGGCTCCACCGGCAAGGCCGACGTGCAGACCGGGCAGCGCCGGGTGGACAAATGGTTCACTGACTACCCGAGGCTCGCGGACCGCTTCGTCGACGCGGACGGCCGTCACCCGCAGCACTCGTTCTTTTTCCCCGCGGAAGAATACGAGCCTGAGTTCTTCGACAAGCTCGATGACTTGGTGCGCCGAGGCTACGGCGAGGTCGAGCTCCACCTACACCATTCAGGTGACACTGAGGCCTCGCTAGAGGCTAAGCTCAACCACGCGCTGCAGACCTACGCGGCGCGAGGCCACTTCGCCCGCGCGGCCGACGGCAGCGTGCGCTACGCCTTCATTCACGGCAACTGGGCGCTGGCCAACGGGCGCCCCGACGGCGCGCAGTGCGGCGTCGACGCGGAGCTCCCGCTGCTTTTCCGCACGGGCTGCTACGCCGATCTGACCTTCCCGTCTTGCCCCGACGTCACGCAGCCAAACCAGGTCAACCAGATCTACTGGCCGACCGGGGATTTGAGCCGCAAGCGCGCCTATGAGTGGGGTAAACCAGCCCGCGTCGGAGAGGCTGAGACGGATCGGCTGTTGATGATCACCGGCCCGCTAGGGCTCGCCTATGATCCCAAGCGCCGCAGGCCACGTTTGGAGTACGGCGCGGTGACCGCAGAGGACCCAGCAGACGCCGCTCGGGTGGCCAGCTGGGTGCGCGCGAATATCCAGGTAAAAAATCGACCGGAGTGGGTGTTCGTGAAGGTGTATACCCACGGCGCGCCCGACAAGCAGGCTGAGTCGCTGCTGGGCGCTGGCGGCGCGGCGCTGCACAACGCGCTGGCGAAGTACAACGACGGCGAGCGCTGGCAGCTCCACTATGTTTCTGCGCGGGAAATGTACAACATCGCGCGCGCGGCGATGGCGGGCGAGCGCGGCAACCCGGGTGACTACCGGAATTTTGAGCTAGCGCCGCCACCTATCATCAGCGCTTGAGCGCGCCGCGCAGCAGCGAGATCAGCTCACGGCTCTGGGCCCCGGCGAACACGAACGCGCCGCCCAGATAACTCACTGCGCCCACCAGCACCTCAGCGCTCAGGGCGAGCCAAGCGTTCCAGTTGTGGGAGCCGAGGCCATAGCGCACGCCGAGCACGCACAGCACCATCGGAGCGCAGGCCAGCAGCGGCCGGCTGAGCGGGCGCAAGAGCTGCAGCATGGGCACGCCATCTTGGTTCTTGATGACCCACACGCTGAGCCATGCGTGGATACCGAACGCCATGCCGACCGCGGTACACGCCCACAGCGGCCCAAGCCAGCGCGCGAACAGGTAGACAAACACCACGATGCACACCGCCTTGACCAGCTCGAGCAGCATGATCAGCCGGGGGCGCAGCGTGGCTTGCAAGTAGGAGCTGATGAGCCAGCCCACCGGCCGCACGACGCTGAGCACGCTGAGCAACACCAGCATCGAGCCGACCAGGTTCCAGTTCGGCTTCAGGAACGCGCGCTGCAGGCTGTGCGCCACCGCGCCCAGGCCGACGGCCAGCGGGAAGACGATCAGCGACAACAGGCCCGAGGCGCGAGCCAGCGCGCGCTTTCGCGCGTCTGCGTCAGGCAGCTTGGCGAAGGATGGCAACAGCACGTCGCCGATGTGCTCACCCACTTGTGCCGCGGGGATATCGGCGATGTTGTAGGCGAAGTTGTACTGCCCCACCACCCCCGTCCCCAGCACCTTACCGATGATCAGGTTGTCCCACTTGGCGCTGCCGAAATGCAAGATGTTCCCGAGCGAGATGGGCAGCCCAAACCGGATCAGCTCGCGCGTGGTCTTCCACGTGATCTTGGATGGCGACAGCCACATGCGGCGCTCGGCCGCGCCGGTCAAGATCAGCAAGGTCACCGCTGAGCGCAGCACCGCGGCGTAGATCAGCGACTTTGCGCCGTAGCCCATGAAAGCCAGGCTCAAGGCCGACCCCGCGTAGGTGAACTCGCCGAACATTTGGCTCAGCCCCAGCACCTTAAAGCGCATCTCCCGAGCCAGCACGCGGCCGGGGATGAAGCTCACGCGGTCCATGGCGATGGCCACCGCCACGCCCGCGATGTAAAAGCCTAGCTCGGGCGTCGCGTACAACCTGGCAAAGTAGTTACTCGCGGAAACAACACCCAGCAGCGCCAGCCACCCAATCACGACGTGGTAGACGGTGGCGTGGAACGCCACGTCATCGCCGGCTTTGGGGTTGGCCACCAGGTACTGGCCGAAGCCGAGGTAGGTCGCCATGTTGGCGGTGTGGACGATGATGATGGCCACGTTGGCCTCACCGTATTCTGCCGGCGTGAGCAGCGCGGCGAGCACGATGTTGGCGACCAGCCCGACGCCGCGTCCGCCGACGCTGCTGGTGATCGTCCACAGCGCGCCGAGCACCGCCTTGTAAGCTAGTGACACGGCGCCTCACGCTGATCGGAGCCCGGGCCGACGCCCAGCGGCGGGGCGCGCAGCACGAGCGCAGGGCTGCTAGCCAACGCAGGTTGAGCGCGGGCCACGCGCGAGGCCAGATGGGTGGTTGTGTAGTCCAAGCTTGCGCGCGGGCGTTAGCACCGCGCTCGGGCCAGCTCAAACCGGACGCGCGCAGCCAGCTGTAGACAGCGCCCAGGATGGATGGGCAACTCCGGGAGTTCCATGGTCGATCCCCCCGCAGCGCTCAGCACGAGCCAGCCTCAGCTGCCGCAGCAGAGCCAGCTCTTCCGGCTGCTCGGCCCGCTGTTGACCATCGCCTCCATCGCGACCTTTGAGTTGGCGGAACAGGTCGGGCTGCGCATCCCCAACCCGCCGGCGATCTTGATGACGCTGGTGGTGTTCTCGGCGTTCACCGGGGGCGCGCGGGTGGGCATCGTCAGCGGCCTGATCACCTGCGGCTACCTGGCTATTTTCTACTCGGAAACGGGCATCGTGCTGCGCTACGACGAAGAGAATTTGCTGCGCGTGTTGGTGATCGCGGTGACGGTGCCGGCGATCGTGGTGATGGCCAGCATGTCGAAGAAGCGCGCCGACCGCTTGGCCAGCGAGGCGCTGAGCCGAGAGCAGCAGCAATCGGGGCGCCTGCTCCAGCTGCTGGGTGAGAAAGAGCGCGCCGAGGCTGAGCTCAGACAAGCCAAAGAGGCCGCCGAGACCGCCAACGTCGCCAAGAGTGAGTTCCTGGCTAATGTCAGCCACGAGATCCGCACCCCCATGAACGGCATCATGGGCATGACCGAGCTCGCCCTCGACACCGAGCTCACCCGCGAGCAGCGCGAGTACCTCGACACCGTGCGCAGCTCCGCAGAGTCGTTGCTGATCGTGATCAACGACGTCTTGGACTTCTCGCGCATCGAAGCCGGCAAGCTCCACCTGGACTCTGCGCCGTTCGACCCGCGCACCGTCGTCGATCAGGTGATGCGCACCTTAGCGCTGCGTGCCCACGAAAAGCAGCTTGAGCTGTGCTACGAGGTCGAGCACGGCGTGCCGACCACACTGGTCGGCGACGCGGGGCGCCTGCGCCAGGTGCTCGTCAACTTGGTGGGCAACGCGGTCAAGTTCACTGACCAGGGTGAGGTCGTGGTCCGTGTCTCGGCCAAGGTCGCGACCCAGACCGTGGAGGTGGAGTTCAGCGTCACTGACACTGGCCCTGGCATATCCGCAGAGAAATTAGGCTCTATCTTCGAGCCGTTCACCCAAGCCGACGGGTCGGTGACTCGGCGCCACGGCGGCAGCGGCCTCGGCCTCAGCATCTCGACGCGGTTGGTCGAGATGATGGGCGGTAAGCTCAAGGTCGTGAGCGAGCACGGCAAGGGCTGCGTGTTTAGCTTCAGCCTGTTGGCGGGGCACGAGGCGGTGCCTAGCCTCGGCCGCGGCACCGTACCACCCAGTGAGCTGAGCGGTTGCCGCGCGCTGATCGTCGAAGACATGACCACCGCCAGCGCGATCCTGGCGCGCGAGCTCGACCAGTGGGGCATGTTCTGCGACATCGCGGCCAGCGCCGAGCAAGCGCTCAAGCTGATCCAGGCCGACTCCACGCGCTACGATTTACTGCTCGTAGACACCACGCTGCCAGGGGTGGGCGGCTTTGGCCTGGTTGAGCAGCTGCGGACCACGGGTCAATATATCCCTACGGTCATGATGCTCAGCTCGCCCAACCGCAGCACGGAGGCGGCGCGCTGTCGGCAGCTGGGCGTCCCCGACTACGTGACCAAGCCGGTCAAGCCGTCCCGCCTCGTCGAGGCGGTGCTCGACGCCCTGCGCGGGGGTCGCAGCGACGCGGGCAGCGCCCGCATCAGCGCTAAGGCAACGCGCCAGCTGCGCGTGTTGGTGGCGGAAGACAACCTGGTGAACCAGCGCCTGATGCGCCGCCTGTTTGAGAAGCAAAAGCATGAGGTGACAGTGGTCGGTGACGGGCTGTCCGCGATCCGCGAGATCACCACGGGGCAGTACGATCTTGGGCTGATCGACGTGATGATGCCTGGCTGTGATGGCATCACCGCCGTACGCGAGATCCGCGAGGCAGAGCTTGATGGCCCAACTCACACCCCGCTGATCGCGGTCACGGCCCACGCCATGCGCGGTGATCGCGAGCGCTGCCTGGAGGCGGGGTTTGACGCTTACCTGACCAAGCCGATCCGTCTGGCAGAGCTGTTCGATGCGGTCGATTCGGTGGTGCCGGACTCCCAGGGCGAGACCAAGGCGCTGCCGTCCATGGTGTTTAGCCCCAAGCCGTTCAGCGGCGATGAGCGAGCGTTTGACGAGTTGGTGCTGATTCAACACGCGGCGGGTGATCGCGAGCTCGCCCAAGAGCTGGTTCAAGTGTTCTTAGAGGAGTACCCCGGTTGGCTGACCGAAATGCGCGCGGGCATCGAGACCCGAGACGCTGACTCGCTCCGGCGCGCGGCGCACACCCTCAAAGGCGCGGTGGACCACTGCGGCGCGTCCTCGGCGTTTGATCTAGCGTTGGTGGTGGAGCGCAGGGGGCGGGACAACGACCTCAGCGGCGCCAAACTGGCCTTCGCCGAGCTGAGCGATGAGCTGGCGCGGCTGGAGCCCGAGCTGCGGCGCTTCCTGTCGAATCAAGGCTGAGCGCGGCGCTGCCGCGGAGCGCCGCCGTGGGCTCCGCGGGGGGTGGTGGGGCGGCGCAGCGTGCGCGGGAACAGCGCGCCGGAAACAGTGTCACTTGGCGCTGCCCGCGATAAGCTGCCCCCGATGACGGCTCGCAGAATACTTGTCGTCGACGACTCGCCCCTGGATCGTCGGCTGGCAGGGCGCCTGCTTGAGAAGGCGGGCTTCGCTCCTAGCTACGCCGAGGACGGCGAGCAAGCGCTCGCCCAGATCGCGCGAGAGCTGCCCGATCTGGTGTTGACCGACATGGTCATGCCCGTGCTCGATGGCCTGAGGCTGGTTGAGCTAGTGCGGAAACGCCACGCCGCGCTGCCGGTCATCCTGATGACCGCTCATGGCAGCGAAGCCACCGCGGTCCAAGCGCTGCGTAAGGGCGCCACCAGCTACGTGCCCAAGCGCGACCTGGCCCGCGAGCTCGCGTCGACCATCCGCGACGTGCTCGACCTCACGCTGCCTGCGCGTGACCAGCACCGCGTCCTGGATTGCATCACGGAAACGCAGACGGTCTTCGCCATCGGCAACAACCCCCAAGATCTAGCGGCGTTGGTCAGGCATTTGGAGTCTGACCTAGCGCTGCTCAAACTATTCGACGACACCGCCATGCTCCAAGTCGGCGTCGCGCTGCGCGAGGCGCTAGCCAACGCGGTGTACCACGGCAACCTGGAGCTCGACTCGAGCCTGCGCGATCAGCCCGGCGACCAGTGGGACGCGCTCGCGCGGCAGCGCTTGCACGAGGCCCCCTACAACCAACGCAAGGTGCGGCTGTGCGCGGCGCTCACGCGTTCCCATGTGCAATATCAGATCCGCGATGAGGGGGCAGGGTTCGATCCGCAGTGCCTGCCCGATCCGGACGACACGGCCAGCCTGGAGCGGGCCCACGGCAGGGGGCTGTTGCTGATCCGAACGTTCATGGATGAGGTCGCCCACAACGCGAAAGGCAACGAGATCACCATGCTCAAGCGCTGCCCGGCTGCCGAAGCCCGCGCGCCGGGCAGCTGACCGGTGGCTCGACCGAAACCCAGGCCAGTTTTAGTGTTGGGCTCGCTCCCGCCGGCGTGTCTATACTCCGCCAGCGCGGCAGTCAGCCCGCATGCGCGGCGGGTGGCTGGTGGTCAAAGGTTCCAGGGTCGCACACGCGACCGCTCGCCGCTCCGCGGCGGCTGAGCAGGCAACGGAGTATTGATGGAGTTCAAGCGATCCAAGCAGGGCGAGATCACGCTGCTCGAGATTTCGGGTGAGTTTGACGCCACCACGGCGCCCGACGTCCGCCCGCAGCTCGACGCCATCGCAGACGAGAAGCCCAAGCAAGTCGTCCTCGATCTCTCCAAGCTGCGCCTGATCGACAGCTCGGGGGTGGGGGCGATCGTGGGCCTGTTCAAGCGCGTGCGGGCTGGCGGCGGGCATTTTGAAGTGCGGGGCGTCACGGGCCAGCCGCTCAGCATCTTTCAGGTGCTGCGCCTCGACAAAGTCTTCGGGCTCACCTAGTCGCGCCCTGCGCGCTTACGCCCGCACGCGGCGCGTGGTGCAGGCAAAGACGCGGACCCCCTGATGCGTGTCCTGATCGCCACCAAGATCTTCCCGAGCGCCCGCAACCCCAGCATGGCGCCGTACAACCGGCACCAGTTCGTCGCGCTGTCGAGGCTGTGTCGCGCGCACTTGTTCGTGAGCCTCCCGTGGTTCCCTGGGGAATCTTTAGTGGCTCGGCTGCGCGGGCGGCCGCAGGCCTCCACGGCCTCCACGGCTGAGGTCGATGGCCTACGGTATCGACAGGCCAGGGTGTTTTACGTCCCCAAGTTAGGCCAAGCCGCCGCGGGCCTCAGCTACGCGCTCTCCCTCGCGCCCCACGCCCTCAAGCTGCGCGGCGAGGTGGACGTCGTGCTGGGCGCCTTCGCGTATCCCGACGGCTTCGCCGCGGTCTTGCTCGGGAAGCTGCTCGGCGTGCCAGCGGTGATTAAGCTGCACGGCTCAGACGTGAACGTCATCTCCAAGTCTCCGTTGCTCAGGCCGCTGCTGGCCTGGGGCTTGAGCCAGGCTGCTGCAGTGGTCGGGCCAAGCCAGCCGCTGGTCGACCAGGCGATCGCCCTGGGCGCTGATCCACGCCGCGCTCGCCGCATCTTGAACGGCGTCGACAAGGCTTTGTTTCGACCTCAAAACAAATCCGCGTGCCGCGCCGCGCTCGGCATCTCGAGCCCCAAGCGCTGGCTGTTGTTCGTGGGGCTGATGGTCGACGCGAAGGGCTGCGCCGATCTGTTGGCGGCGTTCAGAGAGCTCAGCCCAGCGCTGCCCGACGTCGAGCTGGTGATGGTCGGCGATGGCCCCGAGCTCGCGCGCTACCGCGCCGACTCCGCAGATCTGCCGGTTCGGTTCACCGGCCGACGAAGCCACGAGGAGATCGCGACCTGGATCGGCGCCTCCGACGTGGTGACCTTGCCGAGCTGGGCCGAGGGCACCCCCAACGTGGTGATTGAGGCCATCGTCTCCGGGCGCCCAGTGGTCGCGAGCGACGTGGGTGGGATCCCTGCTGTGCTGAATCGAGCCGAGTTAGGCCAGATCGTCCCTGCTCGGGACCGGCAGGCGCTGGCCGCAGCCCTGCGCCGCGTGCTGGCTCAGCCGCACGCTGCCGACCAGATCGCCGAGCTCGCCGGGTTCGGCGACTGGGACCACAGCGCGCGCGAGCTGTTGAGCGTCCTGGAGGCCGCGGTGAGCGAGCACAATTTGCGGACGGGGCCCTGACTCGAGGCTACCCTGCGCGCCAGTGCCTCGCTCCTGGATAGATGATGAGCCCGGCTGGGACGACGCGAAGCAAGAGCTGCGCTGTATCTACTCGCGGCTGCGCGTGCGCTGGCAGTGGGCGCTGCTGTTGACCTGCTTGGTCACGCTGGTGGGCAGCGGCTGGCGAGCTCGCAAGCAGCGCACGTTTCAGTCGACGGTGGTCCTGCGCGTGACCGAGAGCAACCTGGATCTGACCACCGCGCCGCCGACCAGTAACCAGCTGCAGCAACACCTGTACGAGGTGGCGCTCTCGCGCAGGACCCTGTTCAAGCTGATCGACGACAACCAGCTGTATCGGCAAGAGTACAACATCGACCCGAACCTCGCGCTGGAACAATTCCGTGCGGATGTTGAGCTCTACGTGATCAGCAACTATTTCTCGCGTGAGCGCTACAGCGAGGACCCCGCGCGCTCGGCGCGCATCGCGATCACCTACACCGGCCGAAACCCAGAGACGGCCCTCACCGTGGTGCGGCAGCTGGGGCAGCAGGTGGAGGCAGAGCAGCAGCGCTCGCGGCAAGACTACTCACAGACCGCAGCCCACACCGCCGAGGAGGCCCTCAGCCTAGCCCGCGCCCAGCTCCTCAAGGCGCGAGCGCGTGAAGCCGCGCTCAAGTTCGACCTCCCGAGGCTCGCGGGCGAAGAGCAGGCGAGCGCGTCCCTCGAGCTGCGGCGCTTGGCGACACAGATCGCTGATTTGGGCAGAGACATCCAACTGCACACCGAACGCGGCACCGAGTTTCAGCTACGCAGCGAGTTTGAGGAGCAGGCGCTGGGCCTGCGCTTTGAGCTTGTTGACGCAGGGAAACAGGCGAGGGTGCTGCTCACGAACCGCCAGGCAGTGGCGTTCTTCGCGCTGTTCGCCTTCTTGTTCAGCTTCCCGATCGCCGCGGTGGCGGTGGGGACGTTTGATGCCCGGGTCCGAGATGCCCACAGCCTAAAGCGCCTAGGTCTGCGACCTTTCGGCCATATCCCTGAGTTCGCGGGCATCGATCGCGGCTCGCTCGCGGCGCGACTCAAGTCGTGAGCCGCCTCGTTACCTGAGAGACGCACGTGTCAGACCCAAAGCCGACCGCCCAGAGCGCAGCCCCCCAAGGCGAGCCCCGCCCCCTCACCCCGCGAGAGCTGATCAAGCGCACCCTACAAATAGCCCGGCGCGCGCTGCTGTATTGGCCTGCGCTCGCCCTCGCCGGCACGCTGGGGGTCGCCGCGTTCTTTCTGGTGCCCATCGTGCTGCCTCCAGTCTACGAGTCGGGCACGGTGCTCTTGTATCGCGAGGTCATCCAGGCTGATTCGCTGCTAGGGAGCAGCTCAACGCCGACCGAGAGCAAGCGCGCGCGCAACATGCGGCTCCGAGAAATGCTGCTCAGCCGCGCGAACCTAAAGCCGATCATTGAGCAGCACGGGCTGTACGCTAAGACCGTAGAGTCGCAGGGGCTGGTCGAGGCGCTAGAAGAGATGCGCATCAACACCAAGTGTCAGATCGGCGAAGGCGACACCGTGAGCATCACCTTTCAGGGCCAGTCAGGGCCCCAGGTGTTCGACGTAACCAAGGCGCTGGCTGACTCGATGGTAGAGCAGGCGCGGAAGTACGGCGCTGAGCAGGCCGACAGCACCCAGAGCTTTCTGCAGGCTCAGCTCGCCACGACGGTAAAGGAGTTGAAGGCACAGGAGCAGTCCCTGGCTAAGTTCCTCGCGCTGCACCCTGAGTTCGCCCTAGAGACATCCTTAGGGCCGAGCACCGCTGGCGCGGCCATCCGAGCGGGGCGCGCGGACATGCAGGCCAACGCGACCGGTGGTCGCCCCACGGATCCGGTGACCACCCTGCAGCGCCACGCCGAGCGGCTCAAGCGCCGCGTCAAGGAGGCCGAGTCTCCGGGCACGACTCCAGCGCCAGCCGCGCAGCCAGCGCGCCTGGACCCGGCGAGTGAGGCCGCGATCCAGAGCGCAGAGAGCAGCGTCTCGCGCGCTCGAGAAAACCTCGCGGATAAGCAAGCAAAGTACACCGCCAAGCACCCCGACGTGGTGGCGGCTCAAGCCCAGCTGAACGGCGCGCTGGCAGCGCTGGCGGCGGCCAAAGCGAACGCCAAGACGCTGGCACCGGCTCCCACCGCCGGACCAGCCGTCACGACCAAAGAAGACATCGAGAAGGTAAAGCGAGAGCTCGCTCAGGTAGAGGCCGCCATCGCGCGGGCCTCGAGGAACCCGTCGGGCACCAGCGCGTCCGCTGTGCAGACCGATCTGGAGGCGACCAGCGAGAGCAACAGCATCGTCGCGCTCGAGACCGAGTGGACCTCGCTAAACCGCGATGTGGCCGCCGCTCGCGAACGTAATGAAGCCATCGAGCGCCAGCTATTCCGAGCGTCCATCATCGCCAAGGTTGAGGCAAGCGGCGGCGGCAGTCAGGTGATCGTGATCGACGAAGCGTACGAACCAACACGTCCGACGCGCCGCGGCTCGAAGCGCACCGGCGCCGCGGGGTTCGCGGCGATGCTGGCCCTTGGGGTGCTGTGCGCCGTCGCCCTAGCCTTCTTGGACGACCGCGTCTACGACGATCAAGATGTGCGTGGCTTAGGACTCGGTCCGCTGGTTCATGTTATCCCCGCGGATCAATCGAAGGGTAAAGCCTAGTGTCCGATTCAAGCAGTCCGCCTGCTGGCGGCAGCTCTCCCCCAGGCCCCAGCGCCCACGGGCTGGGCCCAAGCGCGGCCGGCCTGGCAGGGCGCAACGTGATGGTGGTCGCGACCCACAACCAGGCGCCTCCGGGGCGCTGTGTGTTGCCCTTTGTCAACTCGCCAGACAGCGCCCTGGCCGCCAGCTTTCGTGTGCTGGCCCACCGGCTCAAGGGCGTGGACAACCCGAAGACCATCGCCATCACCTCACCAGGTCGAGACGAGGGCAAGACCACGCTGGCGATCAACCTCGCCATGGCGCTGGCCGAGCACGGGCGCGACAAGGTGCTGCTGGTCGAGGCCAACCTACGCAACCCACGCATCGGTGAGGCCCTGGGCTTCGCGCCGCCGAGCTGTTTCGGCGAACAGATGGTGCGCTACCTCGATCTGCCAGGCGAACCCTGGCGCGTGGTGGCGACCTTCTTTGACAACCTCCACGTGCTCGCCGTGCACCCTCGGTCCAAGGGCACCTGGTTGCTCAACGCTCCAGCCTTCAAGGCCGCCATGGCCCAGCTGATCGCGGCTGACTACGCGCACATCATCATCGACTGCCCCGCGGCGCTGGGCACGGCGGACGTGAACATCATCGAAGACACCGCCGACGGGGTAATCCTCACGGCAATGGCTGGCATGACCAAGGCCGGCCAGCTGATCCGCACGAAAGAACACCTCGCCCCGGCCAACATCTTCGGCACGGTGCTGATGAACGGGCCGCAGGCCTAGAGCGACAAACGGTTTGCCTGCGGCAAACCGTTTTCGCCAGAAAATCTAGCGGCTCGATTGACACGCTGGGTCGCGGCGCGTTGGTGCGGTCCGCGCGTTGGCTAGTCCGCTGAGCGTTGGATGATGTCGAACAGCCGCTTACGGGCGCTTTCCCAGCCGGCGGCCTGAGTGCTCCAGCGCGGAGCGGGCGACCCGCGTACGCTGGCCAGCGCGTCGGGGATGCGTTCCTCGAGCACCGCCTCGGTGGCCGCCGGGTCGACCTCCCGCGCCAGCTTGACGTAGCCAGCGTCTTGGATCCCCCGGCGCCACTGCTTGAGCCTCAGCGACGGCACGACGCCGTCGAAGCCCAGGTCATGGGCGGGGAACTTGGGCTGCCGGCCCGGGTAGACCAGCACGCCGTCACCGTTGGCGTGGTCAGCGTGCTGGTTGTGAAATGTCTCGGAGGTCGCGAAAGGGTCGTACGGCCCGAGCCCGCCCCGGTTGCCGTCGTGCCAAAACGTCGACTCCCAGTAAAACCAGCGCTCGACGCCGTAGCGCGCCTGAATCCACGCGTTGGCGCGCAGCGACAGGAGAGGTGAATCCGTAAGGTAACTGCCGGTCTGCGGCAGCGTGCCGTTGTAGATCCAGAGCCGCTTGCCGAGGCTCTTGGCCTTGGCCTGGGCGCCTAGGGAGTACTCGCTAGAGAACATGATCACCAGATCGACTGCCTGGGTCTCGGGGGCGTCACTGCAAGTCTGACCTACGCGTAGGCCACGCAGCGCTGGATCGCCGCTCGCGTCCAACGCCGCGCGCCAACTTTTTCCGCGTGGACTTTCGCACTGCTCATCAACCGCGTACAAGAAGACGTCACGCTGCCCCGGTTGGTCGGTGACCCCTAGGCGCGCGAGCTGCGCGAGCAGCTGCGAGACCCGGCTCAGCTGCGCCGGGCTGGGATCGCCGAGGGTGCCATACGCGCCCAGCGCCACCACGCTGGTGCCCACCCCCACCCCCGCCCCTAAGTAGCCATGCTGCGGCGTGAACAGGCTGCCGTCGAACAGCCCCGCCACGCTGGCGATGTCCTCTGGCGTCCGGATCGGCGACACGCTGGAGATGTGGTGCTGGTGTAAGATCTGCAGATACTGGCTGACCGCCCGGGGGCTCCCGACCCGCTCGATCACGCGCTCTGGCTCAAAGTACAGCATGCTGCTAGCGGCGGCGTAGGGCAGCTGCGCCGCGCCGATCTCGAGCCGCAGCGGGATCTCGGCCAAGAGCTGGCTGCCGGCGACCACCCGCAGCCGGCCGCTATAATTACCGTGCAGCAATGTACTTGACGCCAAGTCCAAGTCAACCCACACCACCTGCTGCTCGCCCGCGTCAACGGCGAGCGGGTACGCGGCCCAGCGCGGCGCTAGCTCCACGGGGATCAACGGATCGGCGATGCTCGTCCCCGGGGCGGGCGCGCTGGGCGTCGCCTGCTTCTCCCAGCCGAGGGACTCGCCCGCGACCTTGCCGCCGGATCTCCTAGGAAACGGCAGCTCGTACACCAAGAAGCGCCGGAAGCGCTCTGCGGGGATGTGCTGAGGGCCGGTCAGCGCGTCCAGCTCCACCCGCACGTCGGTTAGCGGCTCGGGCCCCGCGCTGATCACGATTTGGAACGCCAGCACCTCACCGCTCAGCCCGAATAGGCTGACGGGTTGGTGGGGGCTCCAGATCGGGTTCCCCTCGCCTCGCATGCTGGCGCTGACTCCGCTCGTGCTCCCGACGCGCTCGCCGTCGCTGACCACGCTCACCCTGACGGACTCGCTGGCTGCTTGGGTCGGCTCAACCGGCGGGGCAGGCTCCGGGTTGCACTTGCTGCAGCCAAGCTCGGAACCGGCCAGCAGCGCTGCAGCGCAAACGACCTTCCACGATGGAGCGCTCGGCGCGCCGGCAGCCAACCTCATGCCGCACCAGCATGGCACGCCACGCGCGTCGGGGCAGAGCCCCAACTCGAGCGTCGCCGTCCAGGTTCAAGGACACCGGACCGGCTAGCGGCTGATGCGCTTCTTGAGCCGGAGCGTGTTGGGTGAGCCTGAATCGTAGGTCAGCTCATCGACGAAGCTGCGAATGATGAACAGGCCCATCCCAGACTCGTGAGGCACCTCAAGATCTAGCTTGGGCACCGCGTCTGGATCGAAGCTCGCGCCATGATCGAGGATCTCGACGGTGACCGCTTGCTCGTCGTAGCTGATGCGCAAGGTGACCTCACCCGAGTGGGCTCGATATGCGTGCAGCACGGAGTTGTTGAACGCCTCGCCCACGGCGCTCACCAGCTCGTGACTGAACTGTTCGCTCAGCGCGTGATCGCGCGTCGCGAGCTTGGCCACCGCCGCCACGGTGCGCGTCGCCAGATCTCGAAACCCGATCTCGCCAGGCACCTGGAGCACGATCAGGTTGCTCATGCGCGGCGCGCCCCGCGTCGCTCGGGCCGCGATCCGCGATCGCCGCGCGACGCGGGATCACCGCGCAAGACGCCCGCGCGCCTGCTCATCTCCTGTAGCTGCCCGCCCCGAGCCATCAGACAGGCCACAGGCTAGCTCAGGCGCGACCATCCACCAAGTAATGAGGCTACAGCGGAGCTCCCTGGTTCGCCCTCGGGCTGGCTTTACCGGCGTCGTGGTCAAGCTGCGCCCCGCGCGCTGACCACGCCTGCGCCTTGCGCTGGCCCTAACTACATGGGAAAGCTCGCGCCATGCCTCCGCTCAGCGTGCGCTTCACCAAGCGCGCTATCGACATCGTGGCCGCTGGCGTAGGGCTCGGCCTGACCCTGCCCCTCTATCCCGTGGTCGCCGCTGCGATCCGCTTCGACTCGCCGGGACCGGTGTTTTTCGGGCAGATCCGGGCCAGGGGTCTGTTGCCGGCGGAGCCCGGAGCCAACGCCGCAGTTCCTCGGTGCAGCGAGTTCATGCTGTTCAAGTTCCGCACCATGCGACAAGACGCCGAGAAGGGCACCGGCGCGGTGTTCGCCGCGGAGAACGATCCTCGCGTCACGCGCCTCGGGCGCTTCTTGCGCAGATCACGCATCGATGAGCTGCCTCAGCTGTGGAACGTGCTCAAGGGCGATATGAGCCTGGTGGGTCCACGACCTGAGCGCCCTGAGCTGCTGGTAAATCTGGCGCTGGCGATCCCGTATTTTGAGGAGCGCATGCGCGACTGCAAGCCGGGGCTGACCGGCCTGGCGCAGATCTCACTTGGCTACACCGGTTCGATTCCCGAGGGTAGCGCGCTCAGCGCGTTTCGAGGCGCGCTGCAGAACCCCTTCAAGCTCGACGAAGCCGAAGGCGCGCTGGCCGACGACCTGCGCGCGAAATTGCTGTTCGACCTAGCCTACACCGCGGCGCTCGAGAGCCTGAGCACGTACCTGCCTACTGAGATCAGCGTGATCTTGAAGACGCCCCTGGTCATGCTCAAGGCGATGGGGCGCTAAGCGTTGGCTAGCCTGCGGGCTGTGTACACGAACAACACCGCCAGCAGTCCTAAATTCCCCACGGTAATACCAAGCAAGTCCCTCCAGCCGTAGCGCACGCTGAAGCTGGGTCTATGACGCTTTACCGCGGCGTAGAACGCGCCGCTGATCCCCACGTAGATCCACAACACGTAGTGGTAGTTGAAGGACAGGAAGAAGATGCCGACGGCCATGCCCGCCATGGACGCGAGCAACGCCATGGCCCAAATCCTGGCCACCTGAGCCTCTGGTTCGAGCAAGCTGCGGCTGGCCACCAGCGGCACCTTGATGGTTAGCCAGAACACCGACAGCCAGGCCACCATCCCGAAGACGCCGAGCTCGGCTGGAGCCAGCACGTAAGAGTTGTGCGCCGTCAGCTGGTGATACTGGGTGAACTGGTCAAAGCCGACGCCGAGCACCGGCCAGGCCTTGAACAGCTGAACGCCGACGTACAGGTTCTCGAGGCGCTCGAGCGAGCTGTCTTCTGCGCCGGAGCGCCCGCCGAGCGCCAACACCGGCAGCGCGCAGAGCACCCCGAGCAGTAAGCCCCGCCAGCGATACCGCTCGAGGAAATACACGCCCAGCACCGACAGGAACACGACCTGCCCGCCCCGCGACTGAGACAACACCACGGTCATTGCCGCAAGGATAAAGGTGACGCCAAACACCACCAAGCGCGCCCGCGACCGCCTACGCTGGTAGAAGGCGAACGCTAGGGGCACGCCGATCGCCACCGCCATCGACGCTTCATTGGGGTCTTGAAGCACGCCTACGTAGCGCACCCGTCCACCCCCGATCGAAGTGACGCCCAAGATCCCAGCGTGTTCGCAGCGGTACATGGCCTCTGGATCCGGAGGGTCCTCGTAGCACTTGAGCGGCGTCGCGCAGGCGCGGCCGTCTGGCTTGCCTGAGCTGTTCTGATCCTCGCCCGGGGCCACCGCGACGCACTCGGTCGGTTGCAGCCCTTGGTGCACGCACACCGCGGAGATCCAGATGGTGCAGGCCAAGATGGTCGCCAGCAACACCTCGAAGGCCTTGAAGGTACGCACCCCATGGGCGATCAAGAAGTAGATCACCACGGCGATCAGGAACTTGACGCCCGCGTCGGCCAGCGCTGCCGGCGCCTTGACCGCCGCCGTAAAGAAACACCACAGCGTGAACGCCGCCACCCAGCCGAGGTGGGGCGTGCTGCGCAAATCGGTCTTGCCTTGGCGCAGATCGACCAAATAGCCGAACACCGCGAGCCCAAAGAACAGGTACAGAAACGGTACGCCCTTCAGCGCCGGGATGAAGTCGAACGGCCGCGCGTAGATGAAGACGATGAGGGCCAGGAGCCCGGGCAGAACGAACATCGCGGGGGTGGGGCAGCGTCGGAGGTGTCGCGGCCAGAGGCCAAGCGTCCGATCAGCGACGGCATCTTCGCAGAGGCGTGGCCGCGCGCCAGCCCCGATTTTGCCGTTGTGGCTCCCTCGCCTGGAGGGCCCGCAGCAGCGAGAAGCGGCCGCTCGCGCTAGCGCTGGGCTTCGCACTTGCAGCCACGGGCGTCCGCGTTAGTCTGCGCGCGCCGATGCAGAGACTCGTTGTTCAGGTGTTACTGGTGATGCTCGCCGCGTTCAGCGCAGCGAGCTGCGGGGCGCCGATGCCCAACTACCCCTACGCGAAAGAACCGGATCCCCGGCGCAGCGAGTATGTGATCGGAGTCGGAGACTCGCTCCGAATCAGGGTGTGGAAAAACGCTGAGCTCAACACGGACATCCAGGTCCGCCCCGACGGCACCATCACCATGCCGCTGATCGGCGACGTGCACGCCGCCGATTTGACCCCGACGCAGCTCAAGCACGAGATCAAGAAGAAGCTGTCGGTGTTCATCAAAGATGAGGCCGCGGCGGTGACCGTCGCCGTCTCAGACGTGCGCAGCTACCGGGTCACCGTGTCGGGGAACGTCGCTCAGCCAGGTGTGCTGACCGCAGAGCGCTACCTGACCGTGCTGGAGGCGGTCGCCCTGGCGGGCGGGCCCAACCGCTTTGCTTCCCCCGAGGAAACAAAAATCATCCGGGTCAGCCCCGACGGTAAAGTGCGCCACATCCCCGTGCGCTACGACCTGATCGCCCAGGGCGAGCACCTGGAGATGAACCTAGTGCTGCTGCGCGGCGACCAGATCTTTATGCCCTAGGGCGCCGAGCTCTAGCGGTTAGGGCTTGCTCAGCGCGTTGATGCTGTCGCACAGCCGACCGAGCACCACCCACCACAGCACGACGCCAAAGCCTGGCACGACCATCGCCGCGAGGATTAAGTTCTGGCTCAGCGGCTCAGCGTCGACGCGGTGCCGCTGGATATAGCGGTTGTAGTCGGTGGCGAAGCCCGGCAGCACGTTGAAGATCCAGTACAGGTTGAACAGCGGCACGAACAGCAACGCGACGGCCTTGGCCGGGCTGGTGCGAGCGTTTCCGTCTTGAATCGCCAGCCAGGCCTTGTACAGCAGCACTAGCTGCCCCACCCAGCCTGCCACCAACAACAACAGCGACGCGATAGACAGCAACGCGAGGGAGGGCTTCAGCGCCGCGACCACGGCCAGCGCGCTAGCCAAGAGCAGGCCCCCAAACACCAGCCCGCGGTACAGCCACTTGTTGGTGTGTACGCGCGGTCGCGCTAGTTGGGAGCTGGCCGGGCCGGCTTCATACGGCGCCGCGCTGGGTAGCTCGGGATAGGCGCGCGTCGGGTCGTAGGCCTTGTGCTGCCCGAAGCCCTCGGCCAGGCGCTGGTGCCCGCTGGGCGTGGTCTGCAGCGTGGGCGCCGCGGCGGTGTCTTGGCCGACCAGCCCATGAGCCGCCAGCTCGTCCTCGAGCAGATCTGCCAGGGAAGGCTGTTGCTTGCGCGGCTCCGGCTCATCCTCTTCGAATCGCGGCAGCCCCACCTGAGTTGGGGTGTAGCTGCGCTTGGGCGGCGCGGGCTTGGGGTTGTCGGGGATGGTCGGGGTGGGCTGCTGACCCGCCCCGGGCGGGGGCCGGGAGCTCGGGTACAAGCGGCCATCGTCGGCGGACGTCAAGCGATAGCGGCCAGCCTCATACACGGCCTGCTCCATCACCACCGTCGCTTCGTCATCTTCCGCGGTGAAACGCTGCATGCCCGGCGCGATGGGCGGCTGGCTGCGTCGCTGACTCGGCGGCGCGCCCCCCACCTGGATCGATAGCAACGGCCGCAGCGCACGCGAGCTAGGAGGCGGCGGCGCGCCCGCGGCGGGCCTGGGCGCTGGCGCCACGGGCGCACCCAGCGAGTCGACCCGGGGCGGCGGCTCAGGCTCAGGGATCCCGATCCCCACGTAGGTGCGATAACGCGAGACGTGCGGGGGCGCTGGCCGAGCAGGCGCGGTGACGGGTGCGGGCACAGCCGGGGGCTGCTGGCCAGCGGGCTGCGCCGGCGAGGTCGTGGGTTCAGGTTCCACGAGCAGCGTTCCATGACGTGTGCGCTGCGGCTTAGAGACGCCCCCTTGATTTTCGCCCTCTGAATCGCTGGGCATCCGAGCTCCGCTACTCATCCCGCAACCTCGCGCCCGACGACGCGACAACCCAAGCTGCCACGCGCTCAGGCGCCAACAGGCCATTTCAACCTAACAACCGCCAACCAGCAGCTGTGCGCGCACGCGCAGACCGGGCATCCTATTACAGCCCCCCGCCCGACGCGAACAAGAAGCAGCAGGCGCTCGGCCCAACCCTGTATCCGCGCTCACTATTCGGGGCCCAAACGGGCTGACCGTGCGTGGACACCGGCTCGGGCGGTGGTCCGCCTGGGTTCGATCCTTTATACCAGGCGCCATGACGCTGAAAGTTGCCATCGTCGGCTCAGGCAAGATCGCCGACGGCCACGTGGAAGAAATCCAGAAGCTCGGGCGGTTAGCCCGAGTGGTCGCCACTTGTGACATTGAACTGCTGATGGCCGAGCAGCTGGCACGTCGCTTCGGGATCGCGTCTTACTACGACCAGTTCGACGAGTTGCTGGAGCGCGAGCGCCCTGACGTGGTGCACATCACCACGCCTCCGGGGCCGCACTTGGCGCTCGCCAAGCGAGCGATGCAGGCTGGCTGCCACGTCTATGTAGAGAAGCCCCTGACCCCGACCCACCAGCAATCAGTCGAGCTGATCGACACGGCGACGCGCCTCGGCAGGCAGCTGACCGTGGGCTACACCTATTTCTTTGATCCGCCAGCGCTTCAGATGCGGGAGCTGATCGAGGCCGGCGAGCTGGGCGATCCGATCCACGTAGAGAGCGTGTTCGGCTACAACCTGGCGGGGCCGTTTGGAGCCGCCCTGCTGGGCGACGCGGATCACTGGGTGCATCGCCTGCCGGGCAAGCTGTTCCAGAACAACATCGATCACCTGCTGAACAAGCTGGTCGAGTTTATCCCTGACGATGCCCCACGGATTCACGCTCACGCGTACCTGGCTAGACAAGAGCGCTTCGGTGACGTCCGCGACGACATGGAAGACGAGCTGCGGCTGATGGTCACTGGCGAGCGCGTGACGGCCTACGGGACCTTCAGCTCACACGCGCGCCCCGCCGCGCACTACTGCAAAGTGTTCGGCACAAAGAACACCCTGACGGTCGACTACGTGATGCGCACCGTCACCCTCGACGCGACCCCCAAGCTGCCGAGCGCCATCGGTCGCCTGCTGCCAGCGTTCGACCAAGCGCTGCAGTTTGCTCAGCAAGCCGGCAAGAACGTGCGCCAGTTTGCCCGCAGCGAGTTTCAGTTTTTTGCTGGGCTCAATCAGCTGATCCGTCGCTTTTACGAGAGCATCCAAGCCCAGGCTGAGCCGCCGATTTCATATCGCGACATCTTGCGCATCTCGTCGATGCTAGACCAAACCTGGCAGCAACTGGAGACCGCGCGCAGCCAGCGGCGCGGCCAACTCAGCCATCCCACAGCGCCCAACGACGGCGCCACGGCCCAGCGCTCGGCGGGGCAGGCCCACGGCGCGCAAGGAGCGGAGTGATGAGCAGCGTCCTGGTCACTGGCTCAAATGGTTTCCTCGGGGCTTCGCTGATGCGCAGCCTGGTCGAGCGCGAGACCAAAGGCTTGATCGCGTTCGTGCGCAGCGGGTCAAACCTGCGTCGCCTGGAGGCGCTCCTAAAACAGCGCCCCGGCGCGTTCACGATCCGCACCGGCAGCTTGAACAGCGTCGAGCACGCGCGCCAGGCCCTGGAGGGTGTGTCTACGGTGTATCACCTAGCGGCGGCGCTGAGCGGCGCCCCGTCGGACATGTACCTGAACACGCTGGTCACCTCAAAGAACCTGCTCGAGGCCGTGGTGCGCCCGCGTGCTGAGCAGCGCACCACGAGCTCCGGCCCCCCAAAGCTAGTCCTGGTGTCTAGCTTTGGCGTCTACGGCGTCGCTGGCTTGCCCCACGGCACCACCATCACCGAAGACAGCCCGCTCGAGCCACAACCTGAGCTGCGCGACCCGTACTCTCAGACCAAGCTGCGCCAAGAGCAGCTGTTCTGGGAGTATCAAGGGCGCGAGCACCTGCCGCTGGTCGTGCTGCGCCCTGGCGTGATCTTTGGCCCGGGCAGCGGCGCGTTCTCATCCAGGGTCGGCCTCCAGCTCCCCGGCTTGTTCTTGTTTCTGGGCGGAAAAAATCTACTACCCATGACCTACGTCGACAACTGCGCCGACGCCATCGCCATCGCTGGCAGCAGCCCCAGCGCGCTCGGTCAAGTCTACAATGTCCACGACGACGACCTCCCGACCTGCGCGGAGTACCTCCAGAGCTTTCGCCAGCAGGTCGGCCCCGTCCGCGCTGTGGGGGTGCCGTACCCGCTGTTGATGGCGGGCTCGCACCTGGTCAAGCGCTACCACAAGTACTCAAAGGGCCAGCTGCCCGCGATCTTCACGCCCTACAAGACCGCTACCACATGGAAGCGCACTGGGTTCAGCAACGCCAAGCTCAAGGCGCTGGGCTGGTCACCCAAGGTCTCGATGGCTGACGGCCTCGAGCTAGCGTTCGCAGATCTCAAGCGTCGCAATCAGCGGGCCGCCTAAGCCGTGACTAGGGGCGTGGGGGTGGGGGGCGTGAGCCGTACGGTTGCGGCGCTGTCGTTAGTGCTCAGCGCGCTCAGCGCGCTCAGCTGCAGCTCTTGCAAGCGCGCGCTGGAGGGCGACAACAGCGAAGTGCCCGAGCCGACGCGGCTCACCCAAGTAGAGAAGCCGGGCCCCAGCGCGGCGCGGGAGCTACCGGCGGCGGTGGCGGGCCACCCCAGGCTCTGGGTTCGGCAAAGAGATCTGCCAGAGCTCAGGAGTTGGGCGACGCCGCACAACCCGATCTACACCGACGGGTTGCTCCGCGCGGCAACGCAAGCCGCAGAAGACATCGATCAAGGGCGCGTCCCGTCCGCCGGCGAGTGCGCCTATCAGGGCCGGTACTGCGAACAGCACGCGCTGCTGATGGCGTTCATGTCGCTGTTGCAGTCCGAGCCGGCGCAGGCCCAGGCCTACGCAGAGCGAGCCAAGAAGGTGCTGCTCCCCATGCTCCAGCGCGTGAAGGCTAACCAGGCGGGGGACGCGTTGGCTGATCCGCGCTTCAGCGTGGGCGACCGCTCGCGCTGGGCCGGCGAGGCTTTCCCGCTGACTGTTGACTGGATCTACGCGTATTTGTCCGCGCAAGACAAGGCGCTGATCCGCGCGGTATTTTTGCGCTGGGCCGAAGAGCAGCTCCACGCCCAGGTGACCGACCACAACCACCCAGAGCCCATCGGTAAGCTGAACGACCCGGTGCTGGTCAAAGACCGACGCGCGCGGCGCTACGCGGCCAACAACTACTTTACAGCCCACGCTCGCAACCTGGGGCTGATGTCCCTAGCCCTCGACGCCGCCGACGACCCGAAGGAGGAAGGCAGCGGGCGCGTCTACCCGCGGCTCCGTGACTACCTCCAGAACGTGACCGGCGCGTGGCTCTACATGTCTGACTCGGTGCTGCGCAACGACGCCAGCGGCGGGATCGCCCCGGAGGGCTTTGAGTACGCGCCGCGCACCTTGGCGTTCCTGTTGCAGCTGTACTTGGCGCTGGAGACGGCGGGCGAGGCAGACGAAGCGCGCCACGGCAGCCAGGTGCTGCGCAGCAAGAACCCGTTCTGGGGCGAGCTCGTGCCGGCGTACCTGAACGCCCTCAGCCCGGCCAAGGTCAAGAGCCAACGCAGCGGGCGGCGAGTGTACTTGCCCGCCTGGACCGGTGATGGCGAGGTGTACGAGCTGTTTGATTTTGCTGATTCATTCGCGCCGCTCGGCATCAGCGCTAGGCTCCGTGGGGAGAAGCAACTTTGGGACCAGACGCGCTGGATCCAGACCCACACCGCCGCAGGCGGCAGCGAGTACCTGAACAAGCGCGCCAGCGCAGAGGGCGGCTCAGTCCCGTATCGTCAGGCGATTTTGTACTTCATGCTGTTCGACCCCAAGGCGAAGCCCGCTGAAGATCCGCGACCCAAGCTCGCGCCGGAGCACCTGGCGGCGGGCACCGGGAGGCTCGCTGTCCGCGAGAGCTGGTCTGAAGGTTCCGCGTGGATGAACTTCAACTGTGGTTGGGCTGAGATCGACCACCAACACGGCGACGCCGGCGACTTCGGCTGGTACAGCCAAGGCGAGTGGTTAACCAAAGAGCGCGTCGGCTACGCTGGGGTGTTCGAGCGCTCAAGCTCCCACAACACGCTGACCATCGCCAACTCAAAGCCCGACCACGCGGACGACCCGCGCCGCGCTGGGCTGTGGAGAGATGGCTCTCAGTGGGCGCTGGGGCACACCTCAGATCCAAAGCTGTGGAGCCACGTCGCCCCCACCTACACCGCCGCGCGCTGCAGCTTTGGTGGCATGTACAACTCCGCCTACGAAGGGGTGAGCGACGTAGAAGCCGCAGAGCGCTGGCTGATTTGGTTCAAGCCGGGGCTGGTGGTGATCCACGACTTGGTGCGCACCAAGCGCGCTGAGCAGACCAAGCGCGTGTGGTTCCACGCGCCGAGCCTGCCAGTCGTC
This sequence comes from uncultured Polyangiaceae bacterium, assembly GCA_964551615.1. GTDB lineage: Bacteria > Myxococcota_A > Polyangia > Polyangiales > Polyangiaceae > JAHBVY01. Next base: position 18,372 of record CAZKDY010000032.1, on the reverse strand, counting down.
CACGGCGACCGCGCGCAGTACACCACGCCAGGCGGCCAGGTCGTCACGCTCCACGCGCTGCTCCCCGAGCACGCGACGCTCAGCGCCGCGCCCTTCACCCCCAGCGGCGACTGGCAATCCAAGCCCGCCGCCGGCGAGATGATGCTGTTCGATCTCAGCACGGCGCCCGCCAGCGGCGCGCCGGAGCCGAGCACCGAGGCACGCTTCCTACACACGCTGGAGGTCGGGTCGAGCCCGGCCAAGGCCACCCGCTTCAAGCAGACTTCGGGGGACCCGCTGGACGGCGTGAGCCTTGGCTCCCGCGCCCTCGCCTTCCTCGGCGCCGGCGAGCTCACCCACGCGGCGTTCAAGGTGCCGCAGGGCACGCGCCAAGTGCTGGTCGTCGGCGTCACGCCTGGCTCGAGCTACGCGGCCAAGCTGACGCCCGGCGCTGGCGAGCTGAGCGTTGAGATCGCGCCCGGCGCGGGCAGCACAGCCGATCAGGCGGGCGTGCTCAGCCTCACCGCGCCCTAGCCAGTCACCTGCGCCGGCTGTCGCAGCTGCGGGCTAGCCTCGCGACCGAGAGCGCCCACGCCGTGGGCACAATCCCATCGCCTTTGCGCGCGAGCCGCGAGACGATGCGCTCCGCATGTCGAGACACCGAACGGGCACGTGGTAGCGATGGACACCAATCAGCTGATCGCTGAGCTTGAGTCGCGCTTCGATCTGGAGCGCCTCCGGCGGCTCACCCGCGACTTGTTGGGCTTAGACCCCGACCAGCTAGCAGGCGGCGACCGAGTAGGCTCCTTCGCGCGCGCGCTGGTCGGCCGCGCCATGAGCCTAGATGCCTTAGAGGCCCTGTGCGACGCGGTCAGCGCTGAGAAGCCCGAGACCCGCGCGCTGCTAGAGGACGTCCGCCGCCTCGGTTTCCGCACGCATACGAACCTAGACGTCGGCTCGCAGCTCGGACCGTATCGAGTCCTGGAGCAGCTCTCAGAGACTAGCCTGCAATCGAGCTACTTGGTGGAGCCGATCGGGGTCGAAGCTCAGCCCAGCTCCGACGACGAGACCACCCAGCAGCGCGGCCTGGTCGAGCTCACCGGCAACCTCGACCTCACGCGGCTCGCCCCAGACCCAGGCCGCAAGCGCCGCATGTCGGTGCTCAAGGCCGACGCTACCCTAGATCGCCGCGGCCTACAGCGCTTCCTTACGGTAAGTAGAATTTGTAGCAGCGTAGCCCACCCTGCCTTACCCCGACGCGTAATCGCGGGGCCGCTCGAAGACCAAATCGTGCTGATCCAGGATCAGTTCGTCGGCGAGACCCTCGCCAACTTGTTAGTTGAACAAGGGGTGCAGCCCTTCGACAACCTGCGCTGGGTGCTGCTGGGCGTGCTCGACGCCCTGAGCGCCCTGCACCAGAGCGGGAGCGTGCACGGCTTCCTGACCAGCGGCCAGGTCGTGCTCAATCAAGCCGCCATCAGCGGCGGCGCTACGCCAGCGCTGATGCTGCTGGGCGCTGGCGAGAGCTTCCTCTTAGGGTCTATCCCAGGCTGGGGTAGAGACCGCCTGGATCTATTGTGTCGCGGGCTGTCGCCCGAGCAGATCCAGGGGCACGTCCCCGACGTGCGCAGTGACTTGTACTCGTTCGGCGCCTTGGCGTTTGAGCTGATCAGCGGGCGCCCGCCGTACATGGCCCGCAGCGCCCAAGGCTTGTTCGAGCGCCTGACCCAAGACGCCCCCGCGCTGTCCCGTGTGGCCGCCGCGGGCAGCGCCCCCAGCGCGGTCTCGGAGCTGATCGCCAACTTGCTCGAGCGCGACCCCGCGCGGCGGCCGACCAGCGCCGCCGAGGTCAGCGAAGCGCTGCAGCGCGCGGGGCGGCGCGCCGCGCTGCCAGACAGCTATCGCATCTCCGATGAGGATCTGAACCAGCGCCTCAGCGCGCTGCTAGAGAACCCAGGCAGCGAAGATCTGTTGGCGGCGGTCGAAGGGGCGGTAGATCAGGGCGCGGAGCCGATCCGCGTCGCCGACGGCTTGGTCTGGGTAGCGTCTAGCGTCGCGGGGCCGCTGTCTCGCGCGTCGGGCCGCTTCCGAAAGCGGCTCTTGTTTCGCGCGGCAATGATCTACGAGAGCGCGGGGGGCCCAGAGCGCGCTGAGGGCTGCTACGCAAAGATCATCGAGCAAGACGCGAGCGATGGGCCGGCGCTCGCCGCGCTCGAGCGCGTGCGGCGACGACTTGGCAAGCACGAGGCCTTGATCGAGATGCTGCTCGAGCGCCGCGAAGCTGCCCAGAGCATCGAAGAGCGCGCCCGCGCCCTGGCCGAGATCGGCCGCATCTACAAGGCCGATCTGGCAGATCCTGGGCAGGCGCTGATCGCCTTCGCCCAAGCCTTCGCCGAGGATCCGATGCGGGCGGAGTACGCCGATGAAGTGGAGCGCCTGGCAGGCACTCAGGCCGCGGCCTGGAGCGAGGCGATCCAGAGCATGGTCGACGCGCTAGAGAGCGAGCTTAGCCCCGACGCGCGGGCGACGCTGCTGGTGCGTTTGGGTCAGTGGTATACCAGCAAGCTCGCTCGCCCCGATCTCGGCCTGCCCTGCTTTCAGCAGGTGATCAGCATCGACCCTTCGAACGCTGGCGCGCTCAGCGGGATGAGCCAGATCTATCGCCAGGCCCGCCAGTGGCCAGAGCTTGGCATGGTGCTGACGGCGCGCGCAGACGCAGCGCGCGCACCTGCCGAGGCTCGTGACTACCGTGCGGAAGCTGCCGAGCTGCTGGCGACTGAGATGAACGACAGCGAGAGCGCGCGCGCGCTGTTCGAGCAGATCCTCGAGGAGGACCCCCACCACCCCCGCGCTTGCGCTGGCCTCGACGGCTTGTACGCCTCGCTGGGGCGTCACCCGGAGCGGCTGGTGCTGCTCGAGCGCCGCCTGATGCTGGCCGGGCAAGGCGAGCAAGCTGAGCTGAACCTCGCCCTCGGCGAGTTGTGCGAGTTCTCGCTCAAGAACCCGGAGCGCGCCGGCGTGGCGTACGAGGCAGCGCTGGCGCACGATCCGGGCAACCTGGACGCGCTCAAAGGCGCAGACCGCGTCTACTCGCAGCTCGAGCGCTACACCGATTTGCTGCAAAACCTGCAGGCCCAGCTGCGGGTGGCGGTCACCCCGCGTCAAAAGATCACGCTGTGGTCGCGCGTCGCGGCCATGCACGCCGAGGAGTTTTTGGACCACGCCCAAGCCGCTGACGCGTGGGAGAACATCTTGGATCTGGAGCCCAACCACGCCGAGGCGCTGGCGGGCCTGCTCAGGCACTACACCGCCCTCGAGCGCTGGAGCGACGTGGCGGTCGTATACGAGCGGCGCATCGGCGCGGCGACCCGCAAGCAAGAGCGGGTGGAGCTCGGCCTCGAGCTTGCGCAAATCCTCGCGGAGAAAGCTAACGTGAGCGACCGCGCGATCTACGCCTATGAGCAGGTGCTAGAGCTCGATCCGGACAACACCCGCGCGCTGACCGCGCTGGCTGAGCTCCAGGCCCGCGCAGGTGACTCGCACCAGGCGCTAGAGGCGGTAGAGACGCTGGCCAAGAACGCCACCAGCCCTGAGGACCGCGCGCGGCACTTGATGAGCGCGGCGCGCATGCTCGAAGAGCGCGGCGATGGCGACCTCGCGGTGTCGCGCTACGCACAAGCGCTGCAGGCCCAGCCCACCCAGCCAGAGGTGCTAGACAAGCTCACCGCGGCCTACGTCGCGCGCGGTGATTTGGAGTCGGCGCTCACGCTGCACGAGCACGCCTTTGAACATCACGCGACCCCCCACGAAAAGGCCGCCGCTCGCGCGCGGCGCGCCGAGCTATTGTGGGCAGCCAGTGACACCAAGCGCGCCTTTGGGGAGGCGCGGCGCGCCCTCGACCTAGACCGCCAAAACGTCGCGGCTCAGACCGTGCTCGCGCGCCTGAGCCACGCCAGCGGAAATTTCACGGAAGCGGCCCAGCTCCTCGAGTCGGTGCTGGCGCGCTCTTCACAGCTCAGCCCCGAGCGGCTGCGCGAGCTAGTCAGCCTGAACGCTGAGGCGCTGGCCAAGACCGGTCAGCAATCCAAGGCCATGGCAGAGGCCGAGCACTTGTTGGAGCTCAGCCAGCGCTCCAGTGAGGCGCTGCGCTTCGCGGGTGACCTCAACCTAGAGCACGGCTCACCGCGCGCAGCGCTGGAGCTGTACTGGGAGCTCCTGCACTCCCCACAGCTGAAGCTGGACCCCGATGAGCGGGCAGAGCTGATTTATCGGGTGGGGGTGAGCGCGCAACAGGCTGGTGATCTTGATACCGCAGAGAAACAGTTGACCGACGCGCTGCGGCTCAACCCCGACGAGCACCGCGCGCTCCGCGCGCTGGCCGAGGTGCAAGCGGCTCGCGAGCAGTGGCAAGCGCAGCTAAACACCTTGTATCGACTGCTCGAATGCGCTCCAGAGGCCGACTACGTCGATATTTTGGTGAGCATGGGCGATCTGGCCGCGGAGCGCCTGGGCGACGCCGAGTACGCGGCCAAGAACTACCTCAGCGCCCTAGGCAAGCGTCCAGGAGATCGCGGCGTGCTGCTCAAGCTGATGCGCCTGTATTCCCAGGGGAAAGACTGGGAGCGCTTGATCGAGGTGATCCTCAACTTGGCTGATCTGGTGGAAGACGACAAGCAGCGCGCCAAGTACTTGATGACCGCCGCCGGCGTGTGCCGTGAAGAGCTGTCGGATCTCGAGCGCGCCGCTGAGCTGTACATGGAGGTCATCTCCCTCGATCCGACGCTAGACGTCGCCGCCGATCGCGCGCTCGAGGTGATGCGGGCGCGGGGTGATCTTGAAGCCGTGAAAGAGCTCTTGAAGGCGCAGCTCAAGCGGGCCTCGGACAAGCGCGACCAGGCGCGCATGCTGGGGCTGATGGACGAGCTGAGCGAGCTGTATGAGCAGCACTTCGGGCGCCTAGAGCAGGCCCTCGCGGTGACCCAAGCCGCGCTCGATCTCGAGCCCAGCTCGCTCATGCGCAGCGAGCGGCTGGCTCAGCTGTACGCCCAAGACCCCGCCCGCTATCTGGACAAAGCGCTCGCCGCCCACGCCGCCGTGCTGGCCCAAGAGCCCTATCGAGCCTCGACCTACCGGTCGCTCTTCGATCTCTACTCACGCCAGCGCGACGCCGACTCAACCTGGTGCGTGTCTCAGGCGCTGTACGCGCTCAACCAAGCCAGCCCCGAGGAGTCGAGCTACTTCCGCCAAGGGCGCCCCAGCGAGTCGCCCGCCGTGGCGGGCCGCCTGAGCCACGAGGACTGGCTGAACGTGCTGATGCACCCCGACGCGGACCGCCTGCTGACGGGCGTGCTCTCGTTACTGCAGGCGACGGTGCTCGAGGTGCGCGGGGTGCCGCTGGCTGAGCTCGGCTACACCGAGGACCACCGGGTCACGCCCCAAGACCAGCTGGTGGCTGAGCACACCCTGGCACATGACGCGCGCTGCCTGGGCGTCGGGCTGCCTGCGCTGTACCAAAACTCGAACGACCCGCGCACGCTGAGCCTGCTGCACACGGTGCCGCCGTCTATTTCTCTGGGGCAACGCGCGCTGGAGCTGCGCGGGACCAGCCGCACGTTCAGCTTTGAGTCGAGCCGCGCGCTGACCTACCTCCGCCCCGGGTTCTACGTGCGGCAAGTCGTCTCCAGCCACAAAGAGCTGCGGGCTTGGCTGTCTGGGGCGATCCGCTTGTTCGCGCCGCGCTTCCCGGTGTCCGCCGAGCTTGCTGAGGCCGCCCAAGGCGCGGGCATCGCGATCGAGCGCCAGCTGAGGACGGACAAGCGCGCAGCGCTAGGGCAAATTGTGGCTGAGCTGCTGCAACAAGGCGCGGCGCTCGACCTGCGGCGCTGGATGCGCGGCATCGATCTGACAGCAGACCGCGCGGGCTTTATTTTGTGCGACGATCTGCCGACCGCGCTCCAGCAAGTGCGCCAAGCCGAAGAGCGCGACGACGCCGTGACGCGCAGCGAGCGCAGCAAGGAGCTGGTGCGCTTCTCGGTCAGCCCAGAGTATTTTCAGCTGCGCGCGCAGCTCGGGCTGCGCCGCGCCTAGCTCAGCCTGGCACGAGCGCGGCTCAGCTCAGCTGTGGACCGACCTCGACCGCGCCGTCAGGGAACACCACCCCGCGCTCGATCAGATCACGCACGGTGTCTCGGAGAGTTTCCCCGGGGTCTCGCGGCGCAAAGTTCAGCTCGCGCTCCGCCTTGCTGGAGTCGCAGTACCAAAAGTACTGGGACATCTCGACGCTGACCTCGTCGACTGGTGCGCTGCCGCCAACGGCCTCGATCACTCGGGTAAACAGCCGGTTGGCCCCCAGCGCCAGCGCGCGGGTCTTGGGCATCTTGAGCTTCGGGCCGCGCACGCCGCTCAGGCGCTCTAGCCGCTCAAAGAACGCGGCGATGGTCAGGTTCTTGCTGCACAGCAGGTAGCGCTCGCCTGCCCGGCCCAGTTCGAAGGCGCTCAGCATCGCCAGCGCCACGTCGCGCACGTCCACGAAGCTCATGCCGCCTGCGGGGATGGCTGGCACCTTGCGCTCCAAGAAGCGCCGCACGTCCTCGGTGGAGGACTCTCGAAGGTCGCCTGGCCCGAGCAGCAAGGTCGGGTTGACCACGACCACCTCAAGGTCGTCGGACCCCGCCTCCAGCGCCTCGCGCTCGGCGTAGAGCTTGGTGCGGTAGTAGGGCCAGCGCGCGATGATATCCAGGGGCGCGCTGTCTGTCTCAGTAGACGTGTGCTCGCCGTCTCTCCCCACGGCGATGGTGCCGCTGGTGCTCGCGTACACCACGCGCTTGACCCCCGCGTCCTTTAGACCAGCTAGGGCGCGCCGCGTGCCGACCACATGCAGCTCGTGCAGCGCGGCGGCGTCTTCGCGATCGCGGCTGACCTTACCCGTGCACAGGAACGCGCCGTCCGCGCCTTGGGCGCTCTCGCGCACCGCCGCCTGATCGAGGATATCGACGGGCTGTACGTCCACGTCGCCGACGTGTCCGCCACCACGGCTCACCGCGATCACCTCGTGGCCCGCGCCCCGCAGCGCAGCCACCAAGTGGCTACCCAAGAACCCCGTGGCCCCGCCAACCCAGAATCGGCTCATGTCCCTGCTCCTCAGCTCGCTGGGGCTTCCAGGCCGAACGCCTTCTGGAAGGTGACCAGCAGCCCAATGTTGTTTGACTTCACGGTCCCGGCGATGAACTCCGACGGCGTGGGCGTGTACGCTTCTTTCACGATCCGCGTGAACATCGCGGGCGACGTCTTGAGCACGCAGTCCGCGTCGCCCTCCGGCTTGCCGGCCCAAATGCGGCAGTCCCGCGGGCTGATCTGCATGCTCCAGCGCTCACCGTCGCCCAGCGAGAAGTAGTAGCTCACCGACTCCTCGATACTTCCTACCTGGAAACGCTTCTCCAGATCGCGGAACACGTCAGTGATGGTCTCTTTGCGCTTGGCTAGGGCCACGTCCTCAGGGCTCAACGTCCGCAGATCGAGCACGCTGCCTTGGCGCAGCGCCTCAACCGCGCGCTGGGTCAAGCGCGCCGCGGTGCGCGAAGCCTCGGTCAGGGTCATGCCCTGGGTCAGGCGTCGCAGCTCGGCGATCTCCAGCGGCGGCCCGATGCGGACCTGCACGTTTCGGCTGCGCAGCGCCAGCGCCCCCTTGGGCAGCGCGGCGTGGGTGCCCCCGAGGTACACCGGCAGGATGTCAGTGCCCGACTGCAGCGCGAGGTGGCCCACCGCGGGCTTGAACTCGTGGAGCGCGCCGTCCACGCTCCTAGTGCCCTCGGGAAACACTAGGACGACCTTGCCCTGGGTCAGCAGGTCAGCCGCCATGCGCAGGCTCTGCCGCAGCGATCCGCTGCGGCTCATCGGCACTAGGTTCGTTAGGTTCTCAAAGTACGCCCTGCGCCACGCGCCGCCCTCAAAGAAGTAGTCTTGGGCCGCCAGCGAAACCATGTCGCGGCCGTAAGAGCCCAGGCCGTATTTCACCAGGCCCATGTCGAGGTGGCTGGCGTGGTTCGCGGCGACCAAGCAGTTGCGGTTGTGGGGCAAGAAGGCGCGCCCCACCACCTTGGTGTTCAGCACCCGGTCGTAGAAGCCCATCTGCCCGGCGCCGAGCCAGGCCATAGCGGCCGTGCGCAGCGGCTCTGGGATCTCGATCGGCTCCTCGGTCTCACGCTCGATGCGCTTGTCAAATTGCGTGACCGCGCGGCTGCTCCGGGTCTCCCGAATCAGCGCCTCTGCGTCGCCCAGCGTCAGGCAGTCGGTCAGCCGCTCGGCGTCGACGCTCCTGCCGGACTGCGCTTCAAGGGCGACCAGCAGCTCGAGCAGCATCAGCGAATCAAAGCCTAGGTCGCCGCGCAGGGTGTGCTCTGGCCGCAGCGTCGACTCTTTCCGTCGGGCAATCCCACTGACCGCGAGCCGCACCATTTGGCTGGCCGCGTCTAGCTGCCCAGCGCCAGCGCTAGCCCCGAGCGGCGGCGGGCGCTCGCTGAGCGGTGCCACGCGGTCTAACAGGCGCCGGAGCTCCTGCCGCTTGACCTTGCGGGTCGCGGTGCGCGGCAGCGCGACGTCCAGCAGCGTAGATTGTTGCGGGCGCATGGCCGCTGGCAGCGTGCTCAGCGCGCGGTCCAGCGCCTGCTTCGCGCGCGCGTGTCGCGCGGCGCGGTCGCGGTCCGGATCTTCTTCTGGCACGGCCACGCAGGCGATGCGCTCACCTCCCCGCGGATCATCCACCCCGAGGATGGCGTACTCTGTAATGTGCTCGATCTTGCCCAGGCGCGCCTCCACGTCGTCAGGGTAGACGTTCTCGCCGCTCGAGGTGACGACGGTGTCCTTGGCCCGACCCACGATCACCAACTGTCCCTTGCGGTCGAGCTTGCCTAGATCGCCGGTGTGCAGCCAGCCGTCCTGGTCGATCACGCCGCGCGTGGCGTCCTCATCGCCGGCGTAGCCGAGCATCACGTTCTCGCCGCGAGCCAAGACCTCGCCCACGCCCTCTGCGTTGGGCTCGAAGATCTTGAGCTCCACGCCGGGGATCGGCTTGCCGACGTGCCCAGGCTTGGTGCGCGGACCGCCCGGAGCCACAGTGAGCACCGGCGACGCCTCAGTCAGGCCGTAGCCCTCGGCGAGGTGCAGACCAAGCCCGCTGAACAACTTGTGAGTGCTCTCTGGCAGCGCGGCGCCGCCGCTGACCAGGTAGCGCAGGTGCCCACCCAGCGCCTCGTGCACGGGTCCGAACAGCACGCGCCCAGTGTCGACGCCCAGGTTCTTGCCCAAGCTGCGGTTGATCTCGACCGCCATGTCGAAGATCCGCGAGGCAACCTCACCGCGCTCCGCGACCTTGGCCAGCAGTCGGCGCTCCAGCATCTCCCACAGCGCGGGCACCCCGACCATGGCCGTGATGCGCCCCTGGTTGAGGCCGACGTCCAGGCGCTCGGCGTTCAGCTCGTCAAGGTACACGATGCGGCAGCCACGGCTCAGCGGCAGGAGCATCCCGCAGGTCAACTCAAACGTGTGATGCAGCGGCAGCACGCTCAGCACGCGGTCGCGGGACTTCAGCGGGAACAGCGGCGCCAAGCTCGCGGTGAGCGCCGTCAGGTTCTTGTGGGTGAGCATGACGCCCTTGGGGGTGCCCGTGGTCCCGCTGGTGTAAATCAAGCACGCCACGTCGTCGGGTCGCGCTCGCCGGCGCGAAGCCGCCTCACGCTGCGCTGCCGCGCTGCTCTCGCCCGCGACGTCGCCTGCTGGGACAGCCACTTCCAGCGCGCCTGACCAAGTGGGTGGTGGGCCAGGCTCTGCCGCGTCTTGGTAGTCGAGCCACTGGACGCCCTCACCCACCTCAGCTGAGCAGCGCTCCCGCACGGCAACGTCCGAGATGAAGACCGCCGAGCCAGACGCGCGCTGCAGGTTGGCGGCGACCTGGGCCTCCACCGCCGCGTCTAGCGGGACCACCGTGGCCCCGGTCAGCAAGATACCAAAGAAGGCGATTGACCAAGCCGGGTGGTTCGCGCCGGCGAGCAGCACCCGGTCGTGCGGCTCGACGCCCATGGCCTCGAGCCGGGCGGCGCACGCGAACGCGCAGTCGCGCCACTCCCTGAAGCTGAGACGTGACAGGCCGTCGGGCTCGGTGCGCTGGAGCGCCACCGCGAGGTCGTGACGCTCCGCCATCTCGAGCAGCAGCTCAGTGAGCGTCTCGTGGCGCCGGGGCGCGGGGCGTTCCTTACGGATCCGCTCGTCGATCAGCGGGAACACGTACTTCTCGAGGCCCGGCATGTGGACGTCCATGAACCACTCGCGCCAGTCGATCTTCTCCGGCTCCCAGAACACCAGCGCCTGCTCTTCTGGAGACAGGCGCCCTAAGGCCGCCCGCGTGTTGTCGCAGCGAAACACATAGTGGTAGCGACAAATGAACGGGATGAACTGGCCGAGCACCTTGCCGACCTTCTCTTGCTGGCTGCCGAACGCGCCGATGGCCTTAGACAGCGGCCGCAGCAGCGGCGCCGCGGGCCCCAGCCCTACCGTGCGATTGATCAGCTTGGCTAGGCCCTTAGAGGCGCGGCTCACCACAGGCGGCCCCAGGCTCGTGAACTGCTTCTCTGTTAAGAGCGAGCCCTCGAAGTGCGCCTGCACATAAGACAGCAGCGGCCCACCGCGGCCGGTCTTTTGGTAGTATTTGCGCTTATACAACCCCGAAAGCTCGAAGAAGCGACGCATGCTGCACGGGTTGGTGTCGCTGGTGCCGTACTGATAGACCAGCTCGTGGGTGCCATCGAGCAATTCCCCCAGGGAAAGAATCATCGCGCCGGCGACCATGTCGCAGGGGATGAAGTCCAGGTGGTGGTCCGAGCCCGGGATCTGCAGCTGGCCTTCGCGCAGCGAGTAGATCAGGGGGGCCGAGGTGTTGATGCCCTCGGCCCAGCCCTTGAGCGGAAACTGACAGCTCGACTCGATGATCGCGGGCCTGACGATGGTGAACTCGACGCCCGAGTTGGCGATGATCTGTTCGCCGATGCTCTTGGTGTAGGTGTAGGTGTTAGGCCAACCCCAGAAGTTCGCGCGCTCGGTCCCGAGCTCAGCCAGCTGAGCCTCTACGAAGCGGCGCCGCACTCGGGTGATCTCGTCGTCGAGGGCTGAGCCGCGCGCTGGTTCGCCGCGGGCGGTGAGGTTGCTCCGCGCCTCATCCAGGAAGCGGCTCTGACGAAACTTGTCGTCGGCTCGCTGCCGCGCCTGCTCGATCACGTCCAGACACTCTGCGATCTCCTGCTCGGGATCCCAGTGCGCCTCGGTCAGCTCGCCCGCGCGCGGAAACGGGCGCGAGCGCGGATCAAGCTCTTCGATGATGCCCGTGCGGTCACCTGCGGTGAAGCAGGTGGAGGTGTGCATCAGCTTGACGCCTTTTCGCGCGTCGCCCAGGTCCTTGACTAGGGCGATCAGGTTCTGCACGCCGAACGCGTTGACGTCCAGGGCTTGATCCAGCGGCGGATCAAAGTCCACCACCCCCGCCGCGTTGACCACGGCGTCCACTGTCCCGCGCAGCGCGCCCCGCAGCTCATCAGACAGACCACAGAACGGCAGTGACACGTCACCAGGGATCGGGATCACCTTGTCACGCATGAACGCTTCATAGCCGTCGCCGTAGCGCGCGCGCAGCGGCGTCATCACCTCAGAGGTGGTGATCTCATCCCAAAAGCGCTGCTCAGCGGTCTGGTGCTTACGCTCGCGGACGACCAGATAAATGCGTTCGACCTCGGGGAAATGGTGCAGCAGCATCGCCCACCACACCTTCCCCAAAAAGCCTGTGCCACCGACCACCACCAGGCGCCGATGGGCTAGCACGTGCCGCAGACTGAGCGGCCCCTTGGTGGGCGTGGGATCCGCTGCTGACTCGATGACGCCGTTCGTGCTCATCCGCCGTTCACCCCAGCGCTCGGGACCGAGACGTCAGCCATCAGCATCGGCGCCACGTGCAAGCACGCGATGTCTAGGCTGCGCAGCTCACCGCCGCGGGCGCGGTACAGCGCTTCGTCCATCGTGGGCGCGGTCTCGTAACCGAGGATCTTGGGGATGTACTCGTTGTCAGCCCCCACCACGATCACGCGGCCTAGGTGCTGGCGCCCGGCTTCGCCCCAGTACCACATGTAGAACGGGTGCACCGGGTGGTACGCGTGCCCAGTGCGGTACATCTGAATGAAGGCTGGGTCGCGCGCGTACTTCTCTTCATACCGCGTGTGCAGCTCCATCGCGTCTCGCGTCTCGGGCAGCAAGCGATGGACGAAGTCGATGTAGGACGCGTGCTGCTCGTGGTCGAACTTGTCGGTACACGGGTGGGTGATGATCAGCGTACCGCCTGGCTTCACCAGCGGCGCGCCTCGGTACAAATTGAACAGGTAGCCCTGAGCCATCACCTGGACCAAGAGCGGGTTTAGGAACGCGTGGACGTTGTACGGGCTGATGAAAGGCACCCCGCTCACCAGCACGTCGACCTGGCCCTGAAACGGCACGCAATACTGCGCGTAGTTCTTCGCCAGCGTCTTCTTGTGCACGGCCTCAGTCTCGCCAGCCACGACGCTGATCACGCCGTAGGGCGCGGGGAACTTGCTGAAGATGGCCTGGCGCGCTGGCTGCGGCAGGCGCTTCAGCGTGGCGATCAGCCCCTTCTGCAGCATGCGCTCGCGACCGGTCAGCTCGTCCTCGTTCTTGGCGAGGAAATCGAGGTTCTTGTCGAACATGCGGTTGTTCAACACGGTCTCGATGGTGAACACGTTGAGCGCGGCGTTGGCGATGCGGCCCATGCGATCCACGCTGTCGGCCAGGGCCGAGGTGGAGGGGTCCATGTACGAATGACAATTCCGCATGGTAACAGGGTTATGGTGGGCGCGCAGGCTCTTGTAGCCGCACAGCCCCACGGCGACCGACTTGTGACCGCCGTCCATGGGGACGAAGTTCACGTTGACGTAGATCACCAGATCGCTCTCCACCGCGCGCCGGTTCAGCTCGACCACCTCGCCGCGATCGGTGGTCCCGATCTCGACCATGTTGTCTTGGTCTTCGGCGTCGTGGTTGTACAGGCGATCGGGCCAGTAGGCGTTGAAGATGCGACCTCCCACGCAGTGGCGGATCTCGTGGCCCTTCATGCGTCGATGCACCGCGGTCGCGATGATCATCTCGATGTCGTCCACGCCGTGGTCCGCCAACAGATCGAGCACAACCGTGAGGATACGTTCGCGCACATCCGGGCGGCGCATGGGGGGCAGCGGCAAGGAGATGTCATCGATGGCGATGGTGACCTTCATGCCGGGCTTGAGCTTCGCGTACAGCGGCTCGCTGTTCTCTGGATGATTGATGGCGTAGCGGATGGCAGCGTCGACGTCCTTGAGCCCCTCCATCGGAGGCTTCGGATAGATCACGCGGGTCCCCGCGGGGAGATCGACCTCAACCAGTGAGTCGCCAGCAAACAGAACACGGGGAGCGCTGTCGCGCTCCAAAGTCACCACGCAGGGATGGTCCATGAGATCTTCCGGAAGTTAGGGGCCGGTGAGCTCGAAGCTCGGCCAGCTGTAGGCTTTAGCAAGTAGGCGCAGGCGCGCGTCGGGGTTCACCGCCGCGGGGTGACCGACCACGCTCAACATCGGGACGTCGGAGTAGCTGTCGCTATACGCGTAGCACTCATCTAGATCATGGCCGCCAGCCCGCGCGTGCTCGCGGATCAACCGGGCTTTTTCTGGCCCTGCCACCACGGGCTTGAGCAGCTTGCCCGTGGCGATGCCGTCCTTGATCTCGAGGCGGTTCGCGATGACGCTGGTAGCGCCCAGGTGCGCACACAGCTTTTCCAGAAGGAAATCTAATGCGCCGCTGATCAGCACGACGTCGCGGCCTACATCCAGGCTCCGCTTGACCAGATCCATCGCGCCCGGATACAGCGCGCGCTTGAGCACGCTGTCAAAGGCCTCGTCGGCCAGCATCAGCAAGCGATCCTCGCTCATGCCCTCAAACGAGCTAAACAGCAGCTCGTTGAAGGTGCGCCGATCCATCAGCTCTGCCAAGGCCATGCGTGGCGCGCCGAGCAGCGTGCGCCCAACTCGACGGGCGGTCTGGATGGGCGTCGCTTGATTTAATAAATAGAACAGCGTCGGGTGCACCAAGTTGGTGCGCACCAGGGTGCCGTCCACATCAAAATAGCTAGCTGCCACGGGCCCTCGGTCACCCGAGCCGGACCTGGAGTCAAGCCCCGACGCCCGTGTGTGGTGCTTTGTGCGCTCGCCGGCGCTGACCACCTGCTACCAGCCCTTCGCACCGCCCGCGTGGCGCGCGCAAATTGGCCGCCGCTGAGCTGAAACGCGCGCGGATCGACTAATCGACTGCTACAAACTGCCTGCAGCTGCGGCTGCGCAGCCGTGACCAGCTGCGTCACCCAGGCGATCCCCCGTGGTTGCTCGCCTCGCGCGCGATGTGTTGCGCGCGGGCTGCTGCGGCTCGACGGCACGTCACCAACGGCGCGCCACGCGCGATCTGCGCCAAAAGCGTGGGCTAGCGGTCACGTTACCTCAGCGCCCGGCTGCGAGCCCTCCACCCCCCCACGCATTTCCTCACGGCAATGGACGTGCGCCGCGCGGGCGCCCTTCAGCTTGGTGAGGTTGAGGCCCTCGACGGCGAGGGCGTGATCGGGCCTGGGTGCGAAGCGACGCTCAGTACCCGAACCCCCCGCACTGGGTGGGCGTTGTTTGCTCGACACAGCGACGGCTGCCATCCGCCTGGGAGCGGCACCGCAAGTCATCGGCGCAGTCGAACGCATCGCACTCCTCTCCGAGTTGCCGCACCGCGTGGCAGGTGTAGGGCCCACCGCTGGATTGACACCTGGCTCCCGCGACGCAGTCGCTCGAGCGGGAGCACTCTTCACCGATCTCGGCGTCGGGGACGCAGATGTCGTCGTCGAAATCGCAGTGGACCCCCTCGCCGCATGAATCACGGAAGAAATTGCAAGCTTCGCCAGCCTTGCCGCCCGGGCCACAGATGTCGTCGCGGCATGCCAGACCCGGGTTACAGTCGAGCTCCGCGCAGCTCTCGCCCTCCAGGGCGTAGGCCTCGCAGGTTGGGTCCGACCCCCGACTAACGCAGCGGCTCCCCGTGCGGCAGCCGGCTGCAAAGTTCTCGGAGGCGCAGGTTTCGCCAGGTTCACGTTGGGCGACGCACACCGTCTCGCTGGAGTCCGGGGTGCACGCACAGAGCACTTCCATTTCACCCTGTTTGCACTGCGACGTAGTGATGCAGACTTCTCCGACCTCGAGCGTTCCCGTGTCCTGCGCGGCGCCAGAGTCGCCCCCGCTATCGCTGCTGCTGCAGGCCAGGGTTGTCAGCGCCGAAAGTGTCAGTAGCGTCAGGATCGTGAGCTTCATTCAACCCAGATACGGGCGAGCTTCTAAGTTCTTCCCCGGACGTGTCACCGGATGGATCGTCGACAACACGGCGGCCGCGCTGAACCTGCTGTGAATCACTCCCACCAATCAGCGCCGCGAGGTGTCGCCTCAGAACGCAGCGCTGCTCAACACAAACCGAAGAGCCGGGCGCGGGAAATCCGCGACTCCGGTTCCGTAAGGAGCACCGGGTGGCAACACCCAGTGTCTACTCGATGCGCCTAGTCGACTCTCCACGTGCCCTGAGCGAAGCCGCCAGTGAGCTCAGCGGCAGCCCGCGGCTGTTCATCGACACCGAGTTCGAATCCACTCGCGAGAGCCGGACACTGTGCCTGCTCCAGGTCTCGAACGGCGGCACGGTGTTCTTGATCGACACGCTGCGCATCGCCAACGTGACCGCGCTCGAGCCAGTCTTTAGCGACCCGAACACCGAGTGGGTGCTCCACGCGGGCCAGCAAGACGTGTTGCTGTTGCTCGAGCGCCTCAAGCTCAAGCAGACGCCGCCCATCTTCGACACGCAGATCGCCTGGGGCCTGCTGGGCGCGGAGCCATCGGTGAGCCTCGCCTACCTGCAGTTCAAGCTGCTCGGGCTGCGCGCCGGCAAGGCTCACCAAGCTGACGACTGGAAGCGCCGCCCCTTGCCCGAGAGCCAGCTGACCTACGCCGCGGGCGACATCGAACACCTGCCAGAGCTGCGCCGGGTGTTGGGCGGGCGCTTGCGAGCCAAGCACCGCGAACAGATCGCCATCGACGCGGCGCGCGACGCGTTAGTGCCGAGCGACGATCCGCCCGCGGAGCTGAGCCTTGATTCCTTCCGGAATGCCTGGCAGCTCGATCCTGCAAGCCAGGCTGCGCTGCGGGCGCTGATGGACTGGTATAACGGCCTGTCAGCGCACAAACGCGCGGCGGCGCCGGCGCCTAAGACGCTGCTCGCCATCGCCAGCCGCCTGCCTGAAGACGGTCAAGACGTCGTGCGTATCAAGGGGGTGCCCATGGCCTGGGGCCGCCGCTATGGCGACCAGCTCGCCGCCCTGGTGGTGCGCGCCGTTCACAGCGCGCGCTCAGGGGACTTCGTGCCCATCGATCCGCCGCCCTACGCGACCTTCGAAGAGATCCGCCTGGATGCGTACTTCTCGACCCTGCGGGCTGAGGTGTGCGCCAAGCTCGAGGC
This sequence comes from uncultured Polyangiaceae bacterium, assembly GCA_964551615.1. Lineage (GTDB taxonomy): Bacteria > Myxococcota_A > Polyangia > Polyangiales > Polyangiaceae > JAHBVY01. Next base: position 1,785 of record CAZKDY010000032.1, on the reverse strand, counting down.
AGCCCCTGAGCTGGCGATGCCTGCTCGGGTCCTGCGCCGCCTGCGGCACAGCCTGTTAGAAGGCGGAGTCGACCACGCCTTGCAGGCAGTGGACGGCTGGCGCGCCGACCTGTGTCGAGACGCCATCTGTTCCCACATGCAAACATTGCCGCCGCCGCTGGCCCCCCAGACCAAGCGTTAGACCAAGCGCCAGACCAAGCGTCGGGGCGGGCTGGTCTCCACCCTCGCGCCTGCGCATCACGGCGATCCCCTAGATTTTTGGGTGGAGGGAGCGCCCCACAGCGCGACCAGCCATCAGCCCGCGGGACCAGGTATACTCGCCGCCATGCGACACCACACACGTCCGGGGAGCGACTTGGTTCAACTTGGCACGCAGCCGCTGGCGCTTCGCCGCGCCCTGCGACCTCAGCGGATGAGCGCTCGTCCGAGCTCGAGCCTGGCGTGGGCCCTTGGCTGCGCCGCCGGCCTCGCCGCCTACGCCTTCGCGGGCTCGAGCAGCGCCGCCACCAAAGAGATCGGCCCGGCTGACGACTTGGGTTCGGAGATCAACAGCCTGCAACCCGGCGACGAGCTGGTGCTCCGCGGCGGGACCTACACGCTGACCTCCCGCTTGAGGATTGCGCTCACCGGGACGGCGGCCCAACCCATCGTGATCCGCGCCAAAGCTGGTGAGACGCCGGTCATCACTCGAGACGCGAGCCAGAACACCATCAACATCGAGGACTCAGCCTACGTTGAGCTGATCGGATTAGAGGTCACCGGCGGCAGCCACGGCGTCCGCATCGGCAACTCAGATTTCATCACGATCCAAGATTGCCACGTCCACGGCACCGCAGACGTCGCCATCAGCGCCAACATGCCGGGCTCTAGCTACCAGGGCCTGCGCTTCATCCGCAACCACATCCACAACACCAGCGGCACCGGTGAGGGCTTCTACCTTGGGTGCAACGACGCGGGCTGCGTGATGTTCGACAGCGTGATCGAAGGCAACTACATCCACCACACCAACATCGGGGTGTCGCAGGGCGATGGCATCGAGATCAAGCAAGGCAGCTACGGTAACTTGGTCAAGGACAACGTGATCCACGACACCGGCTACCCCTGCATCATCGTCTACGGCACCCAGGGCAACCCGGTGAACACCATCGAAGGCAATGCCATGTGGAATTGCGGCGATCATGGCATTCAAGCTGCTGCAGACGCCACCATCATCAACAACCTGATCTTGAGCGCCGCGGCCAACGGCATCCACAGCCAGGTGCACCAAGGCGCCACCCCCGGCAACCTGACCATCTTGCACAACACCGTCTTGGTGGCGGGCGACGCCATCCGGGCCAGCGCCATCGCCGGCCCAGTGCTGATCGCCAACAACGCGCTCTACTCGAGCGGAGGCTACGCAGTGCGCTTAGCGGGCGACACCGCCCAAGCCACGCTGAGCGGGAACCTGGGCACCGGCAGCTTCGACGGCTCGACAGGGTTCGACGCCAGCGGCGCGCGAGCCAGCGACTTCGTGAACGCGGCCGGCAGCGACGTGTTCCCGGCGTCGGGCTCCAAGCTCATTTCCGCGGGTGATCCGGCGCACAGCGTGGCGACCGATTTCAACGGCAGCTCACGCTCGACCAGCGACGTGGACATTGGAGCCTACGCGTACGCGCCCAGCGGAAACCCAGGTTGGACCGTGGGCCCTGACTTCAAGCAGGGCGGCGCCGCAGGCGGCGCAGGCGGCAGCAGCGCGGGCGGCAGCGGCGCGGGCGGCAGCGGCGCGGGCGGCAGCGGCGCAGGCGG
>CAZKDY010000031.1:39341-91606 GCA_964551615.1 uncultured Polyangiaceae bacterium | reverse complement strand
CTCCTGGCGCATTCTCGCGCTTGTTGGGGTGTCCACGAAAGCGGGGGAGGATCACCAGCGCCTTCATCAAGAAATGAATCAGCATGCGCTACGCAAGCATTCTAATTTTGGTTAGTGTCGCGGGTTGCACAACTGACCCACAAACGGCGCCCGTTGGCCCAGCCGGGGCCGCGGGCACGGCAGGCGGCGGCGCTGGGGGTCATGCAGCAGGCGGCGCGACAGGCGGCGCCGCTGGCGCTGGCGCAGGGGGGCAAGCCGGCGCGCAGGTCGGCGGCACAGGTGGTGGTGGTGCAGGTGGCGCCGGAGCCACAGCCGGCGCCGGCGGGCCGGGCGAGTACATCACACCAACGACCTCCTCCTGCGAAGGGGGACCGTCCATGGTGGGGGCGAAGCTGAAGAACGGCGCTTGTTTCAAGATCGATAGCTCTCCGGTGACACGGGGACAGTGGAGCGCGTTCCAGGATCAGCTCGGCTCGGAGCAAATGAGCGGAGCGAGCTGTACGGGCCAACACCCCACGGCTCCAAGCCTCCAGCCGGCGCGCGGTGAAATCCCAGAGGACAACACGCCAGTCGATCCGTGCTGGGCGAACCCCTACTGGCCACCAGCGCCCTGGTGGCCAAGCCTCCCCTGGCCTCCCGGCCCGGAGGACGCGTCCCTACCCATGGTGTGCGTCACGTGGTGCCAATCAGCGCTCTACTGCGAGAAGCAGGGCAAGCGCCTGTGCGGCCCGAGCGAGACAGACCGTGGGGATTTTTCGTTGTTCGCGGACGCTGAAGTCAACGAGTGGTTCTCGGCCTGCTCAGCAGAGGGGACACGGCCGTATCCTTACGGCAGCGGTCCTATCGTAGATGCGTGCCCGCCCCCACCGCCAATCAGCGACCCGCGAGGCGGTGATTTCGCCGACTGGAGCTACAAGGACTGGAAAACCGATTTCAGCGCCACATGTCAGGGCGGCTACCAGGGGCTCTACATGATGGGCGCGATGCGGGAGTGGACAGCGACCTGCTTCGACTGGCCGGAAGTTGCGTGTTTCGCGCCCCAGGGACCGTGTGGGATGGAGGAGCATACGTCGATGGTCGCCAAGAGCGCAGCCGCGGGTGATCTCATGTTTCGGTGTTGCGCGGACTAGCATGGCGACACCTGCGCTAAAGCCTGGTGGAAATCACAGCGGAGGCACCGGTGTGGCATGTGGCTGCCGCGCGAGACATGGGCCGGTGGGATATGCGCTACGCAAGCATTCTAATTTTGGTTAGTGTCGCGGGTTGCACAACTGACCCACAAACGGCGCCCGTTGGCCCAGCCGGGGCCGCGGGCACGGCAGGCGGCGGCGCTGGGGGTCATGCAGCAGGCGGCGCGACAGGCGGCGCCGCTGGCGCTGGCGCAGGGGGGCAAGCCGGCGCGCAGGTCGGCGGCACAGGTGGTGGTGGTGCAGGTGGCGCCGGAGCCACAGCCGGCGCCGGCGGGCCGGGCGAGTACATCACACCAACGACCTCCTCCTGCGAAGGGGGACCGTCCATGGTGGGGGCGAAGCTGAAGAACGGCGCTTGTTTCAAGATCGATAGCTCTCCGGTGACACGGGGACAGTGGAGCGCGTTCCAGGATCAGCTCGGCTCGGAGCAAATGAGCGTAAGCGCTTCATGAGAGGCGTCTGTTTCCGGCCTGGGTTGTGCTTGCAGACTGCTGCGCATGAGACGGAAATACAGCAAGCGTGATCGTGAGAGGTTCCTGGCGGAGATGCGGCGCACCGGTGATGCGGTGGGTGCCGTTGCTCTGCGGATGGGGGTGTCCAATGGCACTGCCTACCGTTGGTGGGAGGCCGAGCGTGGGGAGCGACGGAGCAAGGCGCCGGAGCCCATTCAGTTCGCCGCGCTGGTGAGGAGTTCTGATGTTGCCGCCATTGAGCCGCGTGGCCTCGTGGTGGCGGTGGGATCTGCGCGGGTCCAGGTGGAGGCTGGATTCGATGCACAGCTGCTCCGCCGCGTGGTGGCCGCGCTGAGCGAGGAGGCTGCGTCGTGATCGCCCACGGATTGCCCGTGTACGTCGCCCTTGAGCCAGTCGACATGCGCTACGGCCACGAGCGCCTCGGGGCCGTTGTGCGTGAGCGCATGGCCATGGAGCCGAGGAGCCGCGCGCTGTTCGTGTTCGTGGGCAAGCGCGGCAACATCATGAAAGTTCTCACGTGGGACGGCACTGGCGTGATCGTAGTGCACAAGCGTCTCGAGTGTGGGCGTTTCGAAGTGCCACGCGCGACCCAAGTTGGCGACCGCTACCTCGTGGTCAGCGACGCCATCTTCGATGTGATCTTCAACGGAGTTTCCGTCGCGCCGAAGCGGCCGCAGCCGCGGCAGCTCCACTAGCGGCGTCACGATTTACGCCCGCAGTGGCGCGATCAAAAATAATTCCTTGCGGTAACTATTCGCTTGAGCGCGCGGATCTAGATCGTGTATACGTGTCCACGTGATTCGGCACAGCAGCAGCAGCTCTCTGGCAGGTTCCGAGCACGTCGACATGGCTCGGAAGCTGGCTGAGCTGCCGCGTGAGTTCAGTCAGCTCAAGGTCGAGTTTGCTGAGCTGAAGGCTGAAAACGACCAACTGCGCACTGCAAACGACGCGCTCAAGCAGACCGTAGTCAACCTGACTCACGAGAATTTGCTGCTCACGCGAAGGCTCTACGGCAACAAGACCGAGCGCAATCGCACCGCTGAGACCCAGCTCAGCTTCGGTGACCTGCTGCAAAATGAGGCGAAGCTGGACGAGCAGCTAGCCCAGGCGCTCGCCGACGCGCAGGCAGCGGCTGAGGCGGCAGAGCCTCCGCCGCCGTCGTCACCCAAGCCCAAGACGGGTAAGCGACGCGGCCGTCGAGACTTGTCTGCGAGCAAGCTACCCCGAGTACCAGTGGAGTTCAGGGATGAAGCGCTTGAAAAACAGGGAGCGTTGTTGATTGGCTTCGACGAGACGCTCTCGTTGATGGTGAAGCCCCCCAGCGTGTCCGTCTTGGTGCTGCGTGTAGCAAAATACCGAGTGGAAACTCATCAAGGACTTCTGATCGAGCGGGCCCAACGCCCGAGGCAGCTGTTTCCCGGCCATATCCTCCACACTTCAGTGGTGGCCCACTTGGTGTTCAACAAGTTCGGACTCGGTACCCCGTTCTATCGCCAAGAGCAGCACCTTGCCCATGGCGATGCTCCAATCGATCGCGCCACCATGTGTCGCTACGCCGAAGAAGCCGGAAACACGCTGGACGCGACCATCGTGCACGCGATGTGGAAGGACGCGTTCAACGCCTGCGTGCTCTCGACGGATGCCACCGGCGCGGCGATCCAACCTGGCAAACTTGAGAAGGGGCAGACTCGACGCAGCTGCAAGCGCGGTCATTTCTTCACGGTAGTCGCCGACTGCGACTACGTGCTTTTTCACTATACGGAAAAGCACGACCAGGCGACGGTGAAAGAATTGTTCGGTGGCTACAAGGGTTTCCTCCAAGCCGACGCGAGCAACGTGTACGACATCTTGGACCGTGGACCGCCACGTGAAGACGACGAAGTGCGCGTGAAACTTGTAGGCTGTTGGGCCCACGGCCGCCGCTATTTCTTCGAGGCGGCCATCTGCAAGTATGCCGTCGGCGTCCAAGGACTGATGCGCATTCGAGCCATCTACGAGATGGACGGCGCGTTCAAGAAGTTCCACCCGGAAAAACGTAAACAGCTCCGAAACGCCCACCTGCGGCCATTGATCGAAGATTTCCTCGCTTGGGTCGATCAAGCGCGCCTCAGCGAGCCCGGCAAGACGCTAGCGACCAAGGCGCTCGGCTACGCGCACAACCAGGCAAGTGAGTTATTGCGCGTCCTCGATGACCCGCGGATCCCGCTGGACAACACGCGCTCTGAGCGCGCACTGAGAACCATCGTGGTCGGGAGAAAGAACTACCTGTTCTTCGGAAGTGATGTCCACGCGGCAAGTGCTGCAGGCTTCTTCAGTCTCATCGCGTCCTGTCGCCTGCATCGCATCAACGCTGAGAAGTACCTCGACGAGGTGCTGCGCGTGCTGCCGTACTGGCCAGCTGATCGCTACCTTGAGCTCGCGCCGAACCACTGGGAAGCTACGCGCGCCAAGCTCGTCCCCGACGAGTTGGACAAGCCGGTCAGCTTCATCACCGTCCCCGCTGCGTGACACTGAGTGATATCCACACGGCAAATTCCGTGTGGCTCTTCTGTCCCGTCACATGCGGCGGTCTGCATCGCAGCGACGCCGAGAGGTACCTTGGGAGGTCCTGCGCGTGCTGCCATACTGGCCAGCGGACCATGGGCTAGCAGCCAACCACTCGCCCGCCTCACGCGCCAAACTCACCAATGGACGAGCCGGTCGGCTTCAGCACGGTCCCTGCCGCGTGAAAATCGCCTAGCATACCCGTCGCTAGAGGCCGAGCACGCCCCTAGTAAAGCGCTTACAAATGAGCGGAGCGAGCTGTACGGGCCAACACCCGACGGCTCCAAGCCTCCAGCCGGCGCGCGGTGAAATCCCAGAGGACAACACGCCAGTCGATCCGTGCTGGGCGAACCCCTACTGGCCACCAGCGCCCTGGTGGCCAAGCCTCCCCTGGCCTCCCGGCCCGGAGGACGCGTCCCTACCCATGGTGTGCGTCACGTGGTGCCAATCAGCGCTCTACTGCGAGAAGCAGGGCAAGCGCCTGTGCGGCCCGAGCGAGACAGACCGTGGGGATTTTTCGTTGTTCGCGGACGCTGAAGTCAACGAGTGGTTCTCGGCCTGCTCAGCAGAGGGGACACGGCCGTATCCTTACGGCAGCGGTCCTATCGTAGATGCGTGCCCGCCCCCACCGCCAATCAGCGACCCGCGAGGCGGTGATTTCGCCGACTGGAGCTACAAGGACTGGAAAACCGATTTCAGCGCCACATGTCAGGGCGGCTACCAGGGGCTCTACATGATGGGCGCGATGCGGGAGTGGACAGCGACCTGCTTCGACTGGCCGGAGGCTGCGTGCTTCACGCCCCTGGGACGGTGTGCGAAGGTGGGGCACACGTTCGCGACCCCCAAGAGGGAAGCCTCGGGCGATCTGACGTTTCGGTGTTGCGCGGACTAGTACTTGACGTAGCGGCGCCGGCGCCTAGCAGGCCGCCAGCACGGTGACCGGAGGAGCTGCCGCAGACGGCCCAGGCGCTGCGCAGCGGCGAGATCCGCTTCTCCGCGGTCCGGGAGTTGACCCGAGTCGCGACCCCAGAGTCTGAACCTAAGTGGCTCGCGGCCGCCCGCCGCATGCCATGCGGTCCCACGTGGGCGCAGGTGAGCTTGATCTCACGCTGAATATCCTGATCCGCAGGGCACTGCTGCAGCCGCTTCCTGGGTCCACGCGAGCAGCGTGAACGGACGCGCTGGGTAGGCGGCTCCCGTGCTAGAGTCCGCGCAGCCGGTGGCGGTTCGAGTGGGGCCGGCAGCACGCGGACCATTGGCTTCTGCCCGAGCCGTTGATTGATTCGTGCCATTGGCGTCCCCGAACCCTAGCCCAGCGCTGAGCGCGCAGGGTAGCCCAGCCACCCCCCGCCCAGCCGTGCTCCATATGCGGTCAGAGTAGCCGGATCCCTTGCGCACCGCCACGCGACGTGCCTCGGTGCTCGGATCTGACAAGCTCTGCCTTGCAGTCCAAACTCAAGGCTGCGGCGTAGGAGTAACCAGCCCGGCCCAGGGCGCGTAGGCATCGGGAACGTAACGCGCCGCTGGTGTAGCTGGTGACAGCCCTGCAGGACTGATCTGGCTCGCAGCCTGCACACCAAGCAGCCCTAAGGAGCCATTTGTGAATCATCGCGACCCACTCAGTACCCGGTTACATGACGGCTCAAGTCCAGAGCTGGAGCGCTTGCTGGCGCGCCGGCGCTTCATCCGTACGGCTGCGGTGGGCACCGTGATCACCGCGTTCGGCGGCGGACTCTGGACCCTGGTTGATGATTTAATCGCCACGGCCAACGCCAAACCGCGAGATGACGGTAGGCCACGCTTGCCGCCAGGGCAGCGTACCATCCGCGCCCTCAAGCCCATGGGCGGCGCTGAAGGCAGCCCGCTCAGGAGCCAGTTCAAGCTGCGCGTCCACGGTGAGGTGGAGCAGCCCTTCGAGCTCGATTTTCGGGGGCTGCTCGAGCTGCCGCAGGTCGAGCAGGAGCTCGACGTGCACTGCGTGACCGGATGGTCGCTGCTCGGCGCCAGGTGGAAGGGCGTGCGCATCAAAGAGCTGGCGGAGCGGGCGAAGCTGAAGAAGACAGCGCGCCACGCCATCATCGAAGCGGCTCATGGCTACACCGCCAACGTCCCCATCGCCGAGGCGCTGAAGCCGAACGCGATGCTGACCTACGAGCTCGACGGTAAGGCCTTGGCTGAGGCCCACGGCGCTCCAGCGCGCGGGTTGATCCCCGACCTGTACTTCTGGAAGAGCAGCAAGTGGATCACGGGGATCCGCTTCGTCAAACGCGACGAGCCCGGCTACTGGGAGACCCGCGGCTACCACAACCGCGGAAACCCTTGGCTCGAAGAGCGTTACAGCTAGCGTGCCCGGTGAAGTCCTTCGCTCTTGAGTGTGCACATGAGTTCAACTGATCAGGCGCCAGCTAGCGCTGAGCCGGAAGACGTATCCGCAGAGAATCAGTCATCAGGCACCGCTGCGCAATCAGTCGATGCCGCGGAGAAACAAATGACGCAGCCCGCGTCTTTGAAGGCCGCGCAGCCAAAGCGCAAGCTCAAGTGGCGGCCTTGGGTACGCGCGATCCACCGCGACGTCGGCTATTTCGCGGTGGGGCTCACGCTGGTCTACGCGCTCAGCGGGATCGCCGTGAACCACATCGCCGACTGGGACCCGAATTTCACCCAGCACGAGGCGACCTACCAACTCGGGCCGCTGCAGGGCGACGACGAGGCCATCAGCAAGCAGGTGGTGGCGGGCTTGAAGCTCAGTGAGCAGCCGCAAGACGTGTACCGGGTCAACGACGACGAGCTGGAGATCGCCATGCCCAGCGGGCGCACGCTGCAGGTCAACGCCAAGACCGGCGCGGTGCTGGAACAAGGCCAAGAGCCGCGCTTCTTGTTGCGCGCTGCCAACTGGCTGCACTTGAACCGCGGAAAGAAGGCCTGGAGCTACATCGCCGACGGCTACGCCGTGTTCTTGCTGTATTTGGCCATCAGCGGCCTGTTCATGATCCCCGGGCGCAAGGGGCTGATCGGTCGCGGCGCGCTGATCGCCCTGGCCGGCGCGGCGGTGCCAGTGGTGTACGTCACGCTGTCAGGCGGGCCGTGATCCGCTCGGTAGTGCGCCAGACGCAGCGTTTGGCTAGGCTACGCCGGTGTTGAAGCAAGCGAGGGCTGCAGGTTTGGGGGTGGGGGTGAGCCGCTGCGTGCTGCGCCGCGGTCTGCTGGGCGCTCTGACCCTGACTTGGGGCTGCGCCACGGGGCAACACCCGGAGCCTAGCGGGCCCGATCAGGCTTCAGTTGTTGCGCCGCCGCCGGGCCCGCCAACGACCACCCCAGCGCCGGACGTCAACCCAAACCCACCCCCGAAATCTAGTCGGGCTGCGGTGATCGATGATTTGCCTAGGGCGCTGGGTAAAGCAAAAGCCGAGGGGAAATTGGTGTTCGTCGACGCGTGGGCCACTTGGTGCCACACTTGCTTATCGATGAAGCACTACGTGCTGACGGATCCGAGCTTTGACAGCTACGCCGAGCGCATGATCTTTACGGAGCTAGACGCCGATCGCGACGAGAACGCAGCCTTTCAAGAGCAGTACGCGGTGGAGGTGCTGCCGAGCTTTTTTGTGCTCGACTCAAGCGGCGCGGTGCTCGGGATGTGGCCAGGCTCTGCCAGCGTGAGCGAGCTGCGCGGCTTCTTAGATGGCGCGATCGAGGTGCACGAGGCCGGCGCTGAGCTGCCGGCGAGCAGTCCGCTCAAGGCGCTGGTCGAGGCGCGGGCGCTGCACGCGGCGTCGAAGCACCGTGAGGCCGCCAAGCAGTACGCCCTGGCGCTAGAGCGCGCGCCCAAAGACTGGCCGCGTCAGAGCGAGGCGCTCAAGGGCTGGCTTCGCAGCTTGGCGCGGGCGGGGCAGGCTAAGGAGTGCCTCAAGGTCGGCTTGGAGCACTTGGATGAAGTATCTGGCGCCTCTATCCCTGCGGATTTCGCCAACCAAGTGCTGGCCTGCGCCGAGGCGCTGAAGCAACCCGCGACCATGCGGCAAACAGTGCAGCGAGTGGAGGCGCGGCTGACCCAGCTGCTCGGCGCGCCCCCCGCGGAGATGGCGCCAGACGACATCGCCGACGCTTACAATATTTTGGCCTATACCAGGGAGCTAAAGCACGACAAAGCGGGGGCAAAGCAGGCTGTTGCGCAGGGCGCCGCGGTGCTGGAGAAGGCCGCGGCAGAGTCGAAGGAGCCCGAGATCCAAGCCACCTACGACTATGGTCGCGCGAAGGCCTACGTAGAGCTTGGCCGCGCGGATCAGGCGGTCGAGATGCTAGAGCGCCGCGAAAAGCAGCTGCCCGGCTCGGCTGAGCCGCCGGCGCGTCTCAGCCAAATTTACGCGCAGCTCGGGCGCAGCAAGCAGGCGCTGGCAGCGGTCGAGCGCGCCGTGAAGCTGGCGCATGGTCCGCGGCGGCTGATGTACCTGGAGCGCAAGTCGAGCTACGAGCTCAAGCTCGGCGACGTGGCGGCCGCCGTTGGCACCCTAGAGCTTGAGGTGGCGGGCTGGAGCGCGCTCAGCGGCAAGCGCGCGCGACCAAAGAGCCTGGAAGCTGCTGAGGCGCGGCTCGCCAGGGCCAAGGCTAAGCTCCCACGCTGAGCCACTCTGTTGCGCTCGACGCCGTAGGCGGCGTCCTTTTGCGCGTCAGTGCTAGCGCCAATGTTAACGCCGCTGGGCCGCGTCGTTGGTCGTGTCGCTAGGCGGCAGCGTTAGACGCAGCGGCAGCCTGGATCGGAGTCGCCCTCGACGCTGCCCGCGGCGAGTGTTACGGCAACGCGATGACTGGAGGAAGCGAAGCCGTGACGCGTGGGGTGAAGGTCGCCGTGGAGCCTCGTTACTCACCGGACCACTCGGATCCCCGGCGCAGCGAGTGGTTCTTTCTGTACCACGTCACCATCAGCAACCAAGGTGAGCAGCCGGTCCAGCTGATCAGCCGCCACTGGGTGATCACCGACGCCAACGGGGAAGTGCAAGAAGTACGGGGGCCAGGGGTGGTGGGGGAGCAACCGCGACTCGCGCCAGGGCAGAGCTTTGAGTACACCTCAGGCTGCCCGCTGAGCACACCGTTCGGCTCGATGCACGGCAGCTATCAGATGGTGCTCAGCGACGGCGAGCAATTCGACGCGGAAATAGGCGCGTTCTCGCTGAGCCAGCCGCATTCGGTGCAGTGAGCTGAGCCCTGCTGATGCTGCGGGGGCGTGCGACGCGCCCTCGGCGGCCTTGTCATCCGGCCGGCGCTTGATGTTGCTCATCAAGCAGGGCGGAACAATGGTCGACAGCGTCGACACCCCCTGGGATTCGGAGCTCAACGACTGGGCCATCACACAGGGCGTGCGAGCCGAGACCGTGGAGAATGAGAGCGAGCGCTTCGGCGTGACGCTGAGCGACCGGCTTGCGTCGATCGTGGTTCGGTATGGCGACGGCTTTTTCAATGCCGTGCTGATCCAGCACCTCGTGAAAGAGGGGTTCGCTTCGGTCTCTCCCACCCAGGAGAAACTCGCGCGGATCCGTGAGTCTCAGCCGGCGAGCGGTGAGTCGGCGGTGGACTGCGAGCAGATGATCCAGGCGATCATCCAGACGATCGCGCGAGAGCTTGTAGACAAGCTTGGCTACTCACGCGAAGACGCGCAGCGCGTGCTTACGGCCGCCATCGCTTACTACCTCGACGAGCGCTTCAACATCACGAACAGTAAGCTTCTGGGCTTCGGCTGAAGATGGACGCTCCGACTCGCGGACAGCGGCTTGCCTTTAGCTAGAAGAAAAATGGCCGACCCCGTAGACATCCACGACGCAAAGACTGAGCTTTCTCAGCTAGTCGAGCGAGCGCTCAGGGGGAAAGACATCGTCATCGCCAGGGCGGGCGTCCCGGTGGTCCGCCTGGTGCCGGTGGTCGGTCGCGCTAAGCCAACGCTGGGGCAATGGGCGGGCAAGGTCTGGATGAGCGACGACTTCGACGCACCGCTTTCGGAAGCAGACTTGCATGCCTGGGAGCCCTGAGTCTCTATAACCGAGCGGCAACGACTGAAGCGCGCGACCTCCGGGCGCCCGCGTAGCGCCTTCGGGCTCAGCGGCTACTCGACGGCACGGGCGGCGCCTTGTCGTCGTCGCTCTCAACGCGCCGGCCGGGCATTAGCTGGGAGGCGGGGCGCACCCCGGAGCGGTAGTCGTCGAAGTGCTCGCGGATGGCCCGCGTCACCACGCGCTCCAGCATCAACCGCGACGGCGAGCCTCGCAGCACGCTCGGGTGCTTGGGGGTGAAGGCCATCACCGATTTGTTCCAGTCGAGCGCGCGCTCGATCAGTTCGACGCTGTGGTCCTCCAACGCCGCTCGACCACCTAGCGCGCTCCCCACGTAGGCTGGGGAGCCGTCCACCAAGTGGATCTCAAGCTTGGCTGCGGGGCCGTGTACCGTCAGTACGCCGCTGTGTCGGCCGCGCTGGGCGCCAGCCAGCCGCTCGATCAGCTGAGTGTTCTCGCGGCCCACCTTCGACGTCACCCTCGGCTCGTACACTGCGTTATCGCGGTCCCACCCCATCTTGACCTCCCGTCACCCTGCGCAACCAACCCGCGCGCAGGAGCCTGGTCCTAGGGCGCTGGACGGGCAACATGCAGATCACGTGCCAGGGTATTCCCTCACGCAAATGGCTGAAATCACACGGCGTGGCCATTCTGGCCAGGCTGCGAGTTTCGGATCTGCGCTTTCATTCTTGAAGTTTGAAAGACCCCGAGGCGCCCGCCGATGCCTGGGGCTTCGGTCTCTTGCCAGGGAAATGAGCGAGTACGAACTATCCGCGCGGTTATTACCGTGGCTGTGGGCGCGCTAGCGCGACCCGCGGCGTAGCCGGTCGCCCTTAGCCAGCCCGCGCCGCCTGCAGGCTACAGCTGCAGGGACTTCACCTCGAGGAACTCCTCAAGGCCATGCTCGCCGTACTCGCGTCCGTTGCCGGACTGCTTGTAGCCACCGAACGGCGCCAGCGGGTTGAACGCGCCGCCGTTGATCTCGACCTGGCCGGTTCTAAGCTGCCGCGCCACGCGCTTGGCGCGCTCGACGTCTGAGGACCACACGGCGCCCGCCAGGCCGTACGGTGAGTCGTTGGCGATGCGGATGGCGTCGGCCTCGTCGGCGTAGGGGATGATGCACAGCACCGGGCCGAAGATCTCTTCCCGGGCGATGGTCATCTGGTTGCTTACGTTGGCGAACACCGTCGGCCGCACAAAATAGCCCTTTTCTAAGCCTTCCGGAGCCTCCGCGCCGCCCGTGACCAGGGTCGCGCCTTCGGCGATTCCGCGCTCGATGTACCCGCGCACGCGATCGCGTTGGGCGGCGCTGACCAGCGGCCCGAGCTTGCCCGCGCCGCTCACCGCGTCGCCGAGGGTGAATGACTCGGCGGCTGCTTTCGCGATGGCCACGGCTTCGTCGTGGCGACTCGCCGGCACCAGCATGCGCGTGAGCGCCGAGCAAGTCTGCCCGGAGTTCAGGAAGCAGGCGCTGACACCCGCCTTCACCGCTCGCGAAAGATCTGCGTCGCCCAGGAGGATGTTTGCGCTCTTACCGCCGAGCTCTAGCGCCACGCGCTTGATGGTCTGCGCGGCGAGCTTGCTCACGCGCCTGCCAGCACGGGTTGAGCCCGTAAAGCTCAGCATGTCGACTTGTGGATGGCTAGCGAGGGCCTCGCCTACGACGGGGCCGTCACCGCTGACCAGGTTGAACACCCCAGGCGGCGCCCCGGCGGCGTGGAAGATCTCAGCCAGGATGAAGGCGCTGAGCGGCGCGACCTCGCTGGGCTTTAACACCACCGTGCAGCCCGCGCCGATGGCCGGCGCGACCTTGGCGACCACCTGGTGCAGCGGATAGTTCCACGGGGTAATGGCACCCACCACCCCCACGGGCTCTTTGACCAGCAGCGAGTTGCCGACCTGACGCTCAAGGGGGTAGCTCTCGATCAGATCCGCGAACTGTCCCATGACCAGCGTCGGCAGCCCGGCTTGGATGGCGCGGGCGAGCTTGATGGGCATGCCCACTTCGCCGGCGATGGTCTCGGCGATCTGCTGTGCGCGCTCTGCCAGACCCGCCTGCAGCTTGCGCAGCAGCGCGGCCCGCTCGGCGACGGGCGTCGCGGACCAGCTCGGGAACGCGCGGCGCGCGGCCTTGACGGCGCGGTCCACGTCTGTGGCAGTGCCTCGCGGAATATAACCCATCACCTGTTCGGTGGAGGCGTTGATCACGTCAAAGCGGCCGTTCGGCTCTGATGAAGACGAGCCTTGGGGGTCGCACCACTGGCCGTCGATGTAGATTTGGGTGAAGTCTTGCATGTTATGTGTGGTCTCGCAGCGGGCGCGCGAGGCTGCCGCTTGGCGCGTGAGTAGGGCGCTGGCTGGCGCAGCCCGCGACCCTCGCCCGCAGGGGACGCGCCAAGAGCGTGTATGATCTCGGCGCCTGGCAGCAAGTGCGCGACGCTCGCGCTGATCGAAGCGACCTCAGGCGCGTAAGCTCGGCGGAAATGCCGAACAGCGCAGCGCGGACGCCGCCGCGCGCGGTATATTCACGGAAATTGTGGATTATTTCGTGGTTCCGTGGTGCCGCCGCGGCTGGTGTGTAGAAGCTCGGCGTGACGCCCTGGAGCGGAAATCAACCCGCGTGAGCGCGCCGCGAGGCTGGCCTCATGCCCGAGACCGCGGTAGGCGTAGCCGGTGAAATCCACGAGTCGTGCAAGGTGGTGTGTGGTCGCTGGCCTCGGCCTGCTGGGCGTGTTGGCTGGCGGCAGCGCCGTGAGCGCCGCGCCCAAAGCGCCAAGCGCCTTCCGTGAAGCCCCAGCCGCAGCACCCGTCGCGACTGCGCAGTTGGGCGCCAAAAAGACAGACTGGAGCAAGCTCCCCAAGACCAAACCCGGCGAAGTGAAGCTGCTGGCGGCGGGCGCCGAACCTCGCGTGCCGCTGCGCTATAAGTTCCCGGTCGGATCCGGCGGCACCGTGCGCATCACCACGCGCAGCGAACTGGCAGTTGAGACCGGCGGCAAGACCCAGCAGGCGGGCTTCATCCCCAAGCTTGAGATGTGGGCCAAGCTGAAGGTCACGTCCAAGCAAGCCGACGGAGACTTCGTCGTGGATTTGCTAGGCATGCGCCCCAAGGTGCGCAACGCCGACAAGCTGCCGCCTGAGATCAAGAAGGAGCTCGAGGCTGCGCTGGGCAAGCTGCCCAAGCTCCACGGCGTCAGCGAGGTCAGCGATCGCGGCCTGCAGAAGCAGCTCAAATTTGACGCCGCCAAGATCGACAGCGTCGAGCTCGGCCAGATCATGCAGGGCCTGCAGGCGAACCTGGGCGGGATGAGCGCGCCTCTCCCTACGGAAGCAGTTGGGGTCGGCGCCAAGTGGTTGGTCAACAGCTCTGTCGTCCAGGCGGGCATGGTGCTGAGCCAGATCGCCGTGTACGAGCTGATCGAGTTCGACGGCAAGGTGGGCCGGGCCCTGGTCGAGATGCGGCAGACCGCGCCCAAGGGTCAAATCACGCTGCCCGGGCTGCCGCCTGGCGCGAAGACCGAGTTGGTCAAGATGACCTCGAAGGGCGAGGGTGAGACCTATTTCAACCTAGAGAACCCTGTCCCCAAGGGCAGGGTCAAGACCAGCGCGAAGATCGCGCTGAAGACCACCATGGGCAAGAAGAGCCAGTCGGTGACGCTGCGCATCAAGGCCTTGCTGCGCTTTCGACCCAAGGGCGCATAGCATTACCTTGCGGATCCGCTTAAACCAATGTGTCGAGGGGCTGCTTTAGGCGTTGGGGAGCCAAAACATCAGATCGGCGACGTTGGTGCCCGTGGGCCCAGTGACTAGGGTCGACCCCACGCTCGCGAGCAAGCTGTAGCTGTCGTGCCGGGCCAGCGCGTCGCGACACGTAGCCAGGCTAAGCTGCGCCAGGCTGTGACCATCGATCAGCGCTCCCGCGGCCGGGCTCGCGCCGTCGATCCCATCGCTGCCAAAGCTCACCAGGAGCCCGAGATCAGCCTGGTTGAGCGGGTCTTGGGGCTGAGCCGGGGCGGCCGCACTTGCGCTACCGTGTGGAGACGTTCCTGGCGTTGGATCGAGGCCAAGCAGCGCCCACTCTAAGGCGAGCTCCTGGCTGCGGCCTCCAAGGCCCGCTGGTCCCCGCAGGCGCACCAGCGTCTCTCCGCCCCACGCGAGCCCAGCGCCGGGGGTCTCACGCCCGTGAGCGGCGCTCCAGATTTGCCGCGCAGCCAACTGCGCCAGCCCCGAGGCGTGGCCCGGTATGGAGTCGAGGATCAGGCCGTGACTCCGTGCGGCAGCGATGAGCGCGGCTCGAGCGGTGTCGTTGTCTGCGACGATATGCTGCTCGGGCGCCGGACCGCGTCGCCTGGCCGGCGCCGCGGGTGGCGCCGCGGGTGGCGCGTCAAACAGCTGCGCTCTCACCCCCGGCGCCAGCTGCCCTTGCAACCCGAAGCGTCGGATCACGGCGCGCGCCGCGGCCGCGGGGTCGACGCTGGGCAGCGTCGTGGGACCGCTGGCGATCAGCTCGGGTGAGCTGCCGATGACATCGCTGAGCAGCAGGTTGACGACGTGCGCGTCGCCCAGCGAGGTGAGCAGACCACCGCCTTTCACTTGAGAGAGCGCCTGGCGGACGCGGTTGAGCTCTCCGATGTCCGCCCCGGCGCGCATCAGCAGGCGGCTGGTTCGGCGCAGCTGTTCCAGGCTGAGCCCAGGGCGAGGCAGCTCAAGCAACGCGGAGCCGCCGCCAGAGATCAGGCACAGCGCGCTGTCTTTAGGCCCGAGCGTCGCTGCGTAGGCGAGCAGCTGCGCTGCGTGCTCTGGCGCTTGATCACACGGATCGGGGTGCTGGCCGACCAACACCCTGAGTGGGCTGAGCGGCTCAGCGTGCAGCCCGATCACCACGCCTCCTGTGATGGGGAGGTAGTCGAGGCACGCGCGCGCCATGCCGTGGGCGGCCTTGCCAAAGGCTAGGACGTGAAGGGTGTTACCGTGAGGAATTGTCAGCTGCCGCAGCGCGCGCGCGGTCGCGGCGTAGGCGTCGACGGCGTGTAGCGCCTCGTCGACCAGCGCGAGGGCCAGCGCTCGGCGTGCGCGGTAGGGCGCTGGCGCCGCCAGCAGGGCGCCTCGATTCTTGAGCAGGCTCAGCAGCTGACGACTCAGAGCAGGGCTCCCGCCACGCAAGCGGTCATGAAGGCCGCCAGCGTGCCGCCCACCATGGTGCGCAGGCCGAGGCTCGCCAGGACCGGCATGCGGCTCGGCGCGATGCCGCCGATGCCGCCCAGTTGGATGCCGATGCTGGCGAAGTTGGCGAAGCCGCACAAGGCGTAGGACGCGATGATGGCCGAGCGCTCGCTCAGCACGGCTGGGGATTTCGCGGCCAGCTCGCCGAGGTGGATGTAGGCTAGGAACTCGGTGAGCACCAGCTTTTCCCCGAGGAGTCGCCCGACCATGGGCGCCTCCGCCCAGGGGACGCCCATGATGAAGGCGAACGGCGCGAAGACCCAGCCCAGGATCCGCGAGAGGCTCAGCACCTCGCCGGCGATGGACAGGTTCGAGAGGCCAAAGTCCACCATCGCTACCAGACCCACGAAGGCGATCAGCATGGCGCCGACGTTGATGGCGAGCTTCGCGCCGTCGGCGGCGCCGGTGGCCGCGGCCTCGATCACGTTGGAGTGGGGGCTGTCGGCGCTCAGCTCCAGGGTGTGCAGCGTCTCCGGCGTCTCGGTCTCCGGTACCAGCAGCTTCGACACCGCGATGGCCGCCGGCGCGCTGAGGATGGACGCTGTGACCAAATGCCCCGCGATGCCGGGT
The DNA here is from genome assembly GCA_964551615.1 of uncultured Polyangiaceae bacterium. Lineage (GTDB taxonomy): Bacteria > Myxococcota_A > Polyangia > Polyangiales > Polyangiaceae > JAHBVY01. The sequence continues at coordinate 75,568 of CAZKDY010000031.1, read as the reverse complement.
ACATCCCGGAGGAAACCCACGTAGGCAGCCATCACCCCGCCAGCGACGGTGGCGAACCCGCCGGTCATGACCACGCTCAGCTCTGAGCGCGTCATGCGCGCGATGTAGGGCTTCACGAACAGCGGCGCCTCGGTCTGCCCCACGAAGATGTTGGCCGCGGTGCTCAGCGCCTCTGCCCCGCTCGCGCGCAGGGTGCGCTGCATCACCCAGGCGATCGCCCAGACCACGCGCTGCATGACGCGCAGGTGGTAGAGGATAGAGGTCAGGCTCGAGAAGAACACGATGGTGGGCAAGATCCAGAACGCGAACGTCTTGACCGGCGGCGAGATGCGACCGACGAACGTCTCTGGCTTCCCCGCGGTATTTAGAATCTGGTGGGGCTCTAGGCTCTGAAACACGAAGCTCGCGCCGCTCTCGCTGAAGCTCAGCAGGCGCTTGACCCCCGAGTCGACGCCCTTGAAGAAGAAGTCTTGCAAACCGGGGCTGAGCACGATCAGCCCCAAGCCGAGCTGCAGCGCCACGCCCCAAATCACCGGGCGCCAGCTGACGTCGCGTCTCCGCTCGGAGAGCATCCAGCTGATGACGATCAGCACCAGCAAGCCGAGCAGGGATTGACCGCGCTCCAGCAAGCTGGTGTGAGACGGGATCAGGCCGGCCAGCATGGTTCAGACTAGACGCAGTCAGCGGGGAGAAGCGCGGGCAATCCGCGGTCAGGGCGGGGGAATGCGTCGCCGCCTGCGCGTCGGAGCGGTCTCTGCGCTCATCACCAGGACATAGTCGAAGCTGCCTTCTTCGAGCAGCTCAGCCAGCGGGGGCTGAGCGCCCTCGACCCATGGCCTAACACTGGCGACCTTGACTTGCGCGGCGCGGCGCTCCAGCCGCGACGGGATCGCGCTCTCACGACAGTGGGCTAGGCCCGCCAAAATCAACAACTGGCTGGCTGGCTGCAGCTTGCCCAGCCAGCGACTCGCCGTGTCGGCCATGGTCTCGTCCCAAGCGACCTGCACCTGGTAGGAGTGATCATGGCTAGATTTTGGGGGTGGGTGGTGCGCCATGGCCGCGTTGAAATAACGCCGGTGGTCGCGGTCGCGGAACGACATGGCCTGGGGTAGCTCCGCCCGCTGCTCCGCGGTTAGCCCTTTCATGCCGGCGCGAGCCAGATGTTTACTCAGCGCTGGCTCTAGGTTGAGCCCTACTAGTTCCACACGGTAGCGACGCGCTAAGCGCCAGAGCGGCGCGTAGTTGCCGAAGTCGTAGCCCCAGGTCTCGTTCCACTTGAGCTCTGCCAACGTCTGCGGCGCCTTGGATTCGCCCCGCGACCAGCGATTGAGCGCGGGCTGAGCCTTGCGCGAGACCATCTCCAAGCCAAGGCCGAGCTTACGCCCGCCCATTTGCCGGCGCTCGATCAGCTCGCTCAGGATCCGATACTGCGCCCAGTGGTGGCGTGGGTTGTCGTGCTCTTCACCGACGCAAATGGCGTCCGCGTGGCTCAGCTCGGCGAGCAGCTCGTCAGCTGACAGCGCAGCGCCGTCGCGGGTCCGGATCCCGTGGAACTGCTGAGGCACCGGGAGCTCGACCTGGGTGTGCCGAGCTGGCTCCGCGGCCTTGGCCGGCTCGCGTGCCGGGGCGATGTACTCGGAGTCCGCGGTCTTAGGCTGGGCGCGGCTGCACCCGGCCAAGAGCAGCCCAAGCAGCGCGAGCTGTCGCAGCTGCCAAGTTGTCAGGCGTCGCATCGGCTGAAAGCTTCGCTTAGTAGCCACGATCGCGCAACTCCTCAGGTAGCAGGCGACTCGGCTTGCCTGGTACGATGACCCACAGTTGATGGGCGGCGCGGGTGGCGGCGATGTGCAGCAGGTGGCGGGACTCGTCGTCCTCTGGGAAGGAGCTCTCCGTGACGTCCAGCAGCACGACGTAGTCAAACTCCAAGCCTTTGACCTGGCGGATGTCGGTCACGTCGACGCCCGCACGGAAAGGAAAATCCTGATACGCGATGCGACGCAAGAAGGGGACCTCGCCCTTCTTTAAGCCTTCGTAGTAGATGTCGGCTTGCTCGACATAACGCGAGACTACGCACACCGTGCAGTTTGGCTCTTCGGCCATCAGCGACCGCAACGCTTCACTCAGGAAGCCCACCGCGTCGCCTGCGTGGGCGAAGCGAAACAGCTCAACCGGTGCGCCGTCGCGGGTCGCCAGGGGCGGATCGTCGCTGGCCAGCGGCCCCAGCACCGCCGTAGAGAACGCGAGGATTTCTGCGGTCGAGCGGTAGCTCAGCTTGAGCGGCTCGACCTCGACATGGCGCAGGCCGAGGCGGCTGAGCGCGCTGTCCCAGCCGGTGAATCCGTTGTCCATGTGCAGTCGCTGGGCGACGTCGCCGGCCAAGGTGATGCTGCGTGCCTTGCTCACCGTGCCTACCAAGACCGCGAGCTCCACCGGGCTGAGATCTTGCGCTTCGTCGATCAGCGCGTGCTCATAGACCAGCGCTTCGTTGCCTTTTCCGCGCATCAATGGGCCGCGCATGCGCTGGACCAAGCGCAGCAGCAGCGTGTCGTCTTCGCGGTCGAGCGTCACGAGCTCTTCGAGCTCCCCTCCGTCGGCCGCGGCGAAGGGCTGCTCGGCGTTTGCCTCCGGCCGCCGGGGCTGTTGGTACACATCGCGGCCACGCGCGCCGCCCCTGTCCGGGGCCGGTGCGGGAGGTTCGGGTGCCTCCTCGGCGCGCTCCAAGCTGTCTTCGAGCTCATCCATCACCTGACCGGCGCGCAGCGAGCACCAAGCGTGAGCCCGCTCGAGCTCCGCTGGGGAGAGGTCGCCTGAGTCGGCGAACAGCCGCTGCAGCGCTGGCAGATCGCTCAAGATCTCTGCCCAAGCCGTGACCACATCGCGGGCTTCGGCGCGGCTGCGCAGCAAGGTCGCCTCGGTCGCGGTGCGCGCGGCGCGCGGCAGCCCAGTGTCTGGATCTTCGAGCTTGCGTAGTGCCGCGTGGATACGGTGGGTGAGCGGCCTGGGCGTGTCCCCCACGTCGAGCGCGAACGCGGCCAGGACCACCGCGCGTTGCTCAGCGCTCGCCGCCGCCATGGCTTGCTCAAGCTGCTCGACGATGCGAGCCTGCAGGCGCGTGACGTAGTGGTCGATGGCGTCCAGCATCAGCGGGTGTTTTTTTAGCCGCGTGACGTTGCCAGGCGTCTCGTCGCTGTAGGCGCGCGGCAAACCCACCACGTGGTTCAGGCGCAGCTTGCTCGCCCACTCTTCATACGTCCGCACGGCGACGCCCGAGACGCCGAGCGCAGGCAGTACGCGGGCCACGTAGCGCGCCAACGCGTCATTGAAGACCACGATCAGCATTTTGTCCGGGCGGAAGCGTCGGCTGTCTTGAAAGGCCAGGTACGCGAGGCGATGTAGCCCAATGGTCGTCTTGCCGCTGCCGGCGCCGCCTTGGATCACCACCAGGCCAGAGTCGGGCCGGGTGATCAGATCAAACTGGCGCGGATCGATCAGCGCGGTGATCTCTTTGAGGTGCTTGTCCTCCCGCCCGTCACCAGCCAGCGCCGGGCCCTGAACCCCCAACTTTCCGGGGCGATGATGATCTTCAGCCCGCAGCGCGCTGCCCTGGCCGCCAGACAGCTTGGTCGAGGCGCCGGTGCGCTTCCACTCGCCGGCGGTGGTCTGCACGAAGTTGCCTTGCGGAGACACGATGCGCCTCAAGACGCCTTCGCTGATGGCGAGGCTGCGCCGGGTGGTGATCACACCCTCTAGCTCCCGATCGCCGAACACCTCGGCGTAGTCTTCACCCTCTTCGTAGCGATAAAACAGCCGGCTGACCGGCGCGTCGCGCCAGTCGACGATGCGCACCCCGCTCTTGGTGTCGAGGTAGGTGGAGCGCCCGATCAGCACCTCACGGGTGCGCTCGTCCTCACTGAGCACTAAACGGCCGAAGTAGGGGGATGTTGGGTCGACCCAGCCGTCGGTGGTCACGCGTTGGCGTGAGGCGAGGGTGGCTACGCGCTCCATCTGCTCCACCAGCGGCGGCACATCCTCCAGGCGCGCGCCGGCGATTTGGTCGCGCAGGCTGATCAGCTGGGAGTCGTAGTCAATTTCCCGCGTTACGGCAGGGATCTGGCGCTTTTGCGCCAGATGATCCACCACACGCTGCAGGCACTCGGTCTCGTCAGCGACGACGCTTTGAAGTTCAACGTCGACTTGGTCGTCGGTGCTCGGGGCAGGGCAGCTGTTGGCTGATTCGATCGTCATGTTTCTCTGTCGTGGGGGAGTTCTGCGTGGCAGTGGGTTACGCAGAGGAGCAGTAACCAAGGACCAATTTGGGCAATCGCCGCAAGTAGCATCTTTTGGCGCGGCTGGCACCCCAGGCCAAACAGCCGCGCCGGGCCCAGGCGTTGGATGGCTCGCCCGGCCAGGGTCGCTGAGTGGAGCGCGGCGCTTAGGCTCGCGCTGGAGCGGTGAGCTACTCGTCGAGGGCGCCAGCGCGGACCACTTCGACGTCCAGGCCGAGGGCACGCCCCAGCGCGTCGCTGCGCCGCTGGCCACCCCAAATCGCTAGCTCGAGATCGTCTTCTCCGCTCACTCCGATCCTCAGCACGCCGGCCGCGACGTGGACGCGCACGCTGCTGACAGATTGGCTGTGTGAGCGATCGAGCCCGACGCTGAGCCGCAAGATCGCGCTGAGCACGCGTAAGGCGGCGCGCGCGGGCTTGCTCAGCTGCAGGGCGCGCGGGTGCTTCTTGCTCGGCTCGGCCTTGCGGTGGAACAGCACCAGCAAACTAATGAACTCGACCTCTTCATCGTTGAAGCCGCGGATGCCTGAGTTCGAGATGATGTACGCAGAATGGTGCTGGTAGTTCGTGAACCCTATATATTGCCCTACGGAAAAAAGAAGCGCGGAGTACGCCAGCAGCTCGCGCTCTCTCGTGCCCAGCTCATGGTACCGAGCGGTCTGGTCGAACAGCTGCAGCGCGAGCTTGCACACGTGCTCTTCGCGGGCGCCGCCCATGCCATACTTGCGGGCTAGCTGCAGCGTGGCGCGCGGGCGTAAATCGGGGATCGACCAGGTCGACTCCCGGTCACTCTGCCGCCGCAAGTACTCCAAGATCACCCCCTCGCGCAGGGAAGCCTCACACAGCGTGATCCGGCTGGCTCGCGCGAGATCTAGGATCTCGAGCAGCAGCACCGCCCCCAGGTGCACGCTGTCTGCGCGCTCGCGGTCGATACCCTTGATTTCACCGCGCTCACTCAGCGGCAGCGAGACCAACCGCTCGGCGAGGCGGCGCACGTCCTTGGCCTCGGAGATCTCGGCGTTGAGCGACCGCCAGGGCGCCTTACCCGTCGCGCGGTGCCCCGCGTCACCGAGCGCGCGGATCGTCCCCGAGGTGCCGACGACGCGGTGGAAGCCCAGGGCTCGCGCGCGCTTGAGCATGGGGCCCGCCACCCGGCGGACGTGCTCTTCGAGCTGCTTGCGGCGGCCTTTGCCTAGCGGCTGATCGCCGTACAGATCACGTAGCCGTTGAACGCCGAGCTTGAGGCTGTCGCTCAGCAGCAGCTGTTGGGAGTTGGCGACGATCAGCTCGACGCTGCCGCCGCCGATGTCTACCTCCAGGATCTTGTCTTGGCCGAAGTCGAGGGCGCTGCGCACGGCCATGTAGATCAGCCGCGCCTCCTCGTGACCTGAGATCACCCGCGGCTCGATCCCGGTCTGTTGCGCCACACGAGCCAGGAACTCACCACCGTTCTCGGTGTCGCGGATCGCTTCAGTCGCTACCGCGAGGATCTCATCAGCGCCTAGGCGATCAGCGAGCTTTCGGTAGCGGCCTAGCACCTCGAGCCCAGCGTCGAACGCGCGCGGGGTGAGGCGATGATCGCGAAACGCCCCGGCGCCGAGCTTTACCATGGCCTTCTCGCGATCGATCACCTCAAACGTCTCAGCGCCCGTGATCTCTGCCACAACCATGTGGATCGAGTTTGACCCGATATCGATGGCCGCGAGCTTCACGGCTCGCGCTCTGCGCGCTCCGCCTGGGAGCCGGTGTTCGCCGCGCTGGCGTCGCCCTCAGCGCGGCCCACCAGGTCGGCGATGAACTGTGAGCTGCCGCTGAGCACGCTCGGGGGGATCTCGTGGGCACCGACAAAAGGCGACCACCTGTGTTCGAACCCAGCGGATATAAAGCTGTCACGCAACAGCTCGGCCTCGCGCATGCCAAGCAGAGGATCCTGGTGCCCGTGAGACTGAAAGACCGGGAGCGCCGGCTGAGCGGTGCCAGCGGCGCCGGCCCGCGATTTGCGGCTGGCGCTCAACGCGGCGAAGCCCGCGCGCCAGCGGTCTGCCGCGAGCAGCGTACCGCTCAACACCATGAGGCCGTCGATCTGGCGACCTCGCGCCACCAAATCGCACGCCAGCATCGAGCCCTGGCTGAAGCCGCCCACGATCAAGCGCCGCGGGCGCAGTTCGCGCTCTAGGGCGTCCAGGCAGCTGGCCAGCGCGTCGGTGGCGGCGCTCATGCCAGGCGGATCTTCAACCGTGCGGTCTCGATGCGTGCCAGCGGCGAGGGCCGCCTCGAGCGCCTCCAAATCGATGGCCCACCAGGCCCTCGAGTCGAACACCGGGCTCAGCTTGAGCGGGGCTTCGGGGAAGGCGAAGCGCACGCCCAGCGCCGAGAGCCGCGCCGGCGGCGCGTTGTAATAGGAGGCCAGCGGCACCAGATCGCTGCCTGGGGCGCCGTAGCCGTGCAGCAGCACGATCAGGGCGCGCGGGTCTTGAGCTGGGGGGCTCTGCCCCGGTAGTTCGGGGCTGAGCCGCACGCGGAGGGGGCCGAAGCGTTGATCGAGCATCGCCAACGCATACTCGATCTGTGCCGGGCGTTACACCCGGATCTGGGTCCAGCCACCGCGCTTCCACATGGCGGTGAAGATGAGGGTGTTCAGCACGCGGCTCGCGACGTGGCAAGCCCAGATCGCGGTGATGCCAAGGCCCAGCACCGGGCCGAGCAAATACGCCAGCGGGAGCGCGACACCCCACTGGGTGGCGGTGGCGACGATCAGGGTGCGGCGTGAGTCGCCCGCGCCGATCAAGCTCTGCATCAACACCAGGCCTAGGGTGTCGATGGGGATCCCAACACACACCAGCAGCATCGGCGCGGCCGCGAGCTCCAGCGCAACAGGATCCGTAAGGAAAGGCGCTAGCAGGTGCTCGGGGAAGAAGATGCCAGGCAACACCAAGAGCCCAATCACGAGCACCGCGAGGCGCGCCACCGACCAGCCCCAGTCACGCGCTTGAGCGCTGGAGCCACCGCCTAGCGCGTGGCCCACCAGCGATCCAGCGGCCAGGCCGAAGCCCATGCCCGGGAGGATCGCCAGCATCAGCAGGTTGAGCAGCACCTGGCTGGCGGCCAGCTCAGCCACGCCGACGCGGCCGATGATGCTAAAAAACGCCGTCATGCCGGCGGAGAAGAACAGCTGCTGCACCCCAGCTGGCACGCTCAGGCGCAGCACGCTCCGCAGCACCTCGCGGCTCGGGAGGCTACGCAGAAAGCCCATCGGGCGAGCGCGCAGCAGGCCTTGGAGCAGATAGACGAGGGTGCCGATCCAGGTGGCGATGCTGCTGCCCAGCCCAGCGCCAGTCGCGCCCATCTCGGGGAGCCCCCAGGCCCCGAAGATCAAGCCGTAGCTGATGATGATGTTCGAGATGTGCATGATCAGCAGGGTGACAAAGTACCGCCACGACTCGCTGATCCCGTTCCAGAAGCCTCTAAACGAGAAATTTAACCCTACGGCAACGATAGAGAGCGCGCGCGCTTGCCAGTAGCCGACGCCCACCTCCACGATCTCGGGTTGCTTGACCAGCAACGGAAACGCGTGGGTAGCGCCGAAGTAGACCAGGATAGACAGCGGCGCGCCGATGACGAAGGCCAACAACAAGCCGCCGTTTAGGCTCAGCGCGGTCTGTGTAGTCTGGCCCTCACCTAGGCGCCGCGCGCTGATCGCCTGGACGCCCGCTGACAGACCCGTGATCAGCGCCAGGGAGAGGAAGGTCGCGAAGCTGGCCAGCCCCACGCCGGCGAGCGCCGCGTTACCCAGCCGCCCGACCATGAACGTGTCCACCAAGTTCAGCAGGTTCTGCGACAGCATGCCGCCGACGATGGGCAGCGCCAGCGCCAGGATGCGCCGGGCGCGCGCCGCCCCCTGCAGCGCGGGCGGCGGCGCTTGGGCAGGAGCTGACGCGGGCAACTCGGGCGCAGCAGGCGGAGTCAGATCGGTTGAGCTGCTGGGAGGTAGGCTTGGCATGCAGGCGCGGGACCGCGAGCGGCCGAGGGGAGAGCAGGCGGCATATGACACCGCCCTCGCCAAAAAGGAACCCGCCGCGCCCAGCGGGACCTGCAGCCCCGGGTGCTTTGACTCAGGCTGCTCGGCGTGGTCCGATGCCCGGTGATGGAACTTGATGACTTGGTCAAGGGGTTGCTCGCCGAAGTCGGGCGCATCGCCAAGAGCGACGCGGTGGTCGGCAAGGTGCGAGTCGCGGGCAACGCGCAGGTGTTGCCGCTCTCGAAGGTCAGCATCGGCTTTGGCGTGGCCACCCTAGGGCTGGATGGCAAAGCCAAGCGCGACAGCCTCAAGGGCGACGCGGGCGTCGATGGGGGCGGGGCAGGCGGCGCGATGGTCATCGAACCCAAGGCCTTCGTGGTGGTCGGCGAAGACGGCGTGCCGCACATGCTAGCGCTGAAGCGCGGCAAGCAGGCCGTGCTGCGCCGGGGCATCGAAATTATTCCCCAAGGAAATACATTCGGCTTGGCGGCGGCTCCGGCCAAGGAGCTAGGCGAAGGAAGCGACGACGACACCTGAGCTGATCTGGCTGCTGGTCGCCCTCGCTGCGCTGGTGTCGGCGGGCGCTTGGTGCTTCGTCCCGTGGCGCTTCGAGTGCAGCCTGGAAGGGCGAGGTCAGCCCGACGGGAGCTGGGTCTTGGGGGGTGGGGGGCGCCTCGGACCGTTCGCCGTCAGCGCGGTCGCGGCGCGCGGGATCGCGCCAAGGGTTCAGCTCCACGTCCTAGGCCGCGCGGTGTGGCGGCGCACGCTAGCCCCACAGCGCGCTGGCGAGCAGGAGGCGGAAGGCAGCGGGCTTCGCGCCCAGTGGCAGCAGCTGCAGGCGCGCCACGCCCGCTTCACGCGCTGGCTCGATCCGGCTCAGGCGCTAGGCTTCGTGTTGGCTGAGCGGCGCCGCGCCCACGTCGAGCGGCTCGGGGCGCACCTGGAGTATTCGTTCGCCGACATCGCCACGACGGGCAAGCTGATGGGTGCGATCTACGCGCTGTCCGGCGTCTTGCCGCCACCCGCGCGGCTCACTCAAGTGGTGAGCTGGGAGGCTGAGGACCGGGCGAGCTTGAAGCTGGCGGCGAGCGCGCGGGTCTGGCCCCTGCTGGTGCTGCTAGACGCTTTGTGGTTCGCGCTGCGCAACCTGCGCTGGCGTAAGCCTGCCTCAGCGCAAGTAGAGGAGGGGGTTTAGGGGGAGCATCGACAGCTCGGCGCTGGGCGAGTAGCCTGCAGGCGCATGGCAAAGCAGAAGATCAGCGACATCGTGAGCAGCTTGCTCGACGGAATGGGCAGCATGGCCACCAGCGAGACCATCGTCGGCGAGGCTCAGGCTGCCGGCGACGCCACGGTGATCCCGGTGCATCGGCTCAAGGTCGCGTTCGGCGCGGGCAGCGCTCGCGCGGGCGCCCACGGGGGCAAGCTAGACGGCGACACTGGGGGTCAGGGGGCAGGCGGCGCGGTCGAGCTCGACCCCATCGCTGCCATTGCCGTAGGGAAAGATGGGCACGCGCACCTGCTGACCGTCGAGGGCGACGCAGGCAACACGTGGGCGAACCTGATCGCCGAGGTGCCCGATCTGGTGACGCGGCTGGCGAAGACGCTGGGCGAGCGCGCAGTCCATGAGCTCGGGGCGCGCAAGATCACGGCGCGCCAGGTAGAGACGGCAGATCCTGAGCGCGCGCTGGCTGAAGACGCCGCCGCTGCCGACGACGACTAGCCCGCCATCAGAACCCGCTGAGCACCTGCTGGTCGGACCAGGGCACCGCGGCCTGCCAAGCCGCTGGGGTCTGCCACGCGGCGCCCCAGCTCATGGTCGCCGTGCTGCGCGCCCAGCCAATGCGCCCGTCGGGGGCGACGCAGATCAGGCCGGCTGGCGCGTGCCAGCGCTGCGTGAGCTCTTCAATTAGCGTCAGGCAGCTGCCCGCCGGTCCGAGCTCAGCGGCCCGCACCACGCCGCGGTAGGCGGCGACGGCGCGCAGGATCCCCTCACCGTAGCCTGTCGCCGAACAGGCCCCGAGCGCGTCGTCGGCGTAGGTGCCAGCGCCGATCAACGGACTGTCACCGACTCGCCCTGGGTGTTTCCCTGTGGTACCTCCCGTGCTGGTGGCGGCCGCCACGTGGCCGCTCGCGTCGCGCGCGACGGCGCCCACGGTGCCGCCAGCCCAGCTCTTTGCCTGGCCCGAGCGCAGCGCCGCGCGCAGCTTTGCACGGGCCGCCGCGGTGACCATCAGCGCTGGATCGGTGGGCGCGTGGCCGTGTGTCGCCGCGAAGGCCGCGGCGCCACCGGCCACGTACAGCACGTGCTCACCCTGCTCCAGCGCAGTCCGCGCGACGGTGATCGGGTTTTTGTAGCCGTCAAGGGCCGCGACCGCTCCTGCCCGCAGGCTGTGGCCACACATCAGCGAGGCGTCGAGCTCAAGGCGCTCGTCGGCGTTGAGCGCCGCGCCGGTGCCGGCGTTAAAGTGCTCGTCGTCTTCCAGGGCCTGGACGGCCGCCTGTACCGCCTCTAGCGCAGAGCCGCCTGAGGATAAAATCCGTGCGGCAACGGTTGTCGCGCTGGCGCAGCCCGCGGCGTGCTCAGGGCGCTTGGCCGCTGGCACGTCGCCCGCGCCGCCGTGGACTAGGATGCTCCACGCTGCCTGAGGCTCGGCGTTGTCCCAGCGCTGGGTGTCTTGGGTCATGGCAGCGCAATTAGCACGGAGGAGCCGAGGTGGGATGCCCGAAACCCACCCCAACCAGGGCCGAAATGGCTGGGCGCTGTCCGGCGGCTAGCGCGCCCAACGCGAGCCAACGCGCCGCTGCCAGGCGGCGTGCAGCATCAGCGGGGCGCAGCTGAGCACCAGCCAACCAGCGCTCAGTCGCTGGGCGGCGACGGCGTGAACCAGCCCGAGCGCCAGCGCGCTGGTCAGCGTCACGGCGATCGCGGTGCCGAGCAGGCCGCGCGCAGGTTGACGGTCGGGGTCAATCGACAACACCCACGGTGGCACCACGGCGCAGGCGGGGCCGAGCAGGGCTAGGCTAGCGAGGCTCCAGGAAACGCTGGGCTGAGCCACGGCGGCTGCGCTGGCGAAGCCGGAGCGCGCGTTCCAGCTGACTCCCAGGGCGCTGTATAGCGTGCCGTCAGCCAGCCGCTGCCACGCGGCGCTGCCTTCGATTTGCGGAAACAACGACGCCTGCTCGCTCCAGGGCGCTAGCACCAAACCAAGCCCAAGCGCGCCGAGCAGCCACGCGCCTTGGCGCTCACCGCGGTGGACCTGCCAGGGTGAGACGCCGAGGCCGAGCAGCGCTCGCGTGGCGCCGCTGCGACGAGCTTGCGCGGCGCACGCGGCGGCGGACAGCCCTGCGATCACGGGCCCCAGGGCTCCCAGGCGCGCTGCGCGAGCCGGCCAGCTAGCCCCAGGCTCGTCCGTCGCGACGCCGATCGCCGCGGCTGCCAGGAACAAGCAGCAGCCGATCAGCAGGCAACGCGCGCGCTCGTAATTGCCGTGTGGATTCATATGCCGAAGCAGGTTGGTCGCGTAGAGAGTGCGGGACAGGGCCTACGTTCGGGGCCTGGGCTCGGGAGACTATCGGCTGTCGCCAGCTCGCGGGTGACAGGGGCCTCAGGCGGCGAATAGTTGCCCCGCTCAGCTAAAGCCTGCTAGCGCCGCCAGCATGAGCGTGCGCGTTTGGAAGCTTGCCCTGGTCCCGATGCTGTTCGTTGGTTCGTCTGCGTGCGATTTTGGCGAGGGTGACGCTAGCATTCCGGGGGACTCGCTCGGCACCTTCCATGTCGTCGCGCGGCTTGAGAACAGCACCTGCGGTCCGGGCGCCTTGGGCAGCGAGGACCTGTGGGAGTTCGATGTGCAGGTCTCCAAGGACGGCTCAGAGATCTACTGGCTGAACGGCGAGGAGCCCATCGCAGGCCGCGTCGCGGGTGATGGCCGGAGCTTTTCTTTCGACACCTCGGGTCAAGTGCAGCTGATCGAGCCTGGGCCGGGCAGACCAGGCTGCGCGGTGGTGCGCACTGACCGCGCGAGCGGCTCCCTGGACGACGCTGACCAGGTGCTCGGCTTCTCGGGGCGGTTGAGCTACGGGTTCGTGGCCACCGCGGGGTCTGATTGCGTTGAGGCGATCGGCGTTGAGGGTGGGTTTTACGCGCTTCCGTGTGAGATCAGCTACGCCATGCAAGCCACGCGGACGCTGGCGCCAGACAGCGAATAGGTCGCCACGTGGCGCCACACCAGGCGACTTGGCAATTTTGGTGCCGGGTGCTACTTCTGAACCAACGTGCAGGACTGGAGGAAACTCCCGGAATGTTCCGGCAGGGGAGCACCCCTGACCCCGCACGGGCACGGACGTCGATGGTTCGGCCCGAATGTCTCAGAAGCACCTCAACGGGAACGGCCGGCGCAGCGTTCTCAGGCTCGCGAGCGGCGCTCGAAATCTAGCGTGCGCCGCGGGATCGATAGCTCAAACCGACTCTGCCTTCGGGCAGGGGTCCCAGCTTGTAGTTCGCGGGTACGAGCCGGAACCCGGGCGATGAGGCAGCTCTCGCTCAGGCTGAGGTGTCTGGCGTTGGCCAGAGGAGGGAAGCAAAAGCATGCAGAGTAGTGACACCCCTAACCAGGCGGGTCGCGTCTAGCGCTTCACCACGCTGAACCTGGGCCATTGGCACGACCAGTGGACTTAAGGGCACGCGATAACCCCGTCTAGGGGCTACGGCGGGTCGGGAGGCATTGTCCTCCCGGCCCGTTTTCTATTTTGCGGCCCAATTTGCTGTGCTGCGTGCTTATCGAAAAACGAACACTTGGGGCTGTTCCACAGGGTGGGCGTTTGTTGCGCCATGTACTAGCGTCCGGGCGCTTCACAGCTGAACGCACTCTAGAGATCTTTCGATCTGCCCAGGCACCGCGCCGAGCCCGCGCCTGGATCGATCCCGGAACCGACGCCATGCACGCCTTGCTTGCCTTCCTCGACACGTACTTGTTCGCCAGCGCTTCCGCGTGGAGCGATTTTCTGTTTGAGCGCTGGGACGGCTGGCTGTTTGAGAAGGCGACGTGGCAAGGCGTGATGCGCGGCACGCGGCTGGTGCTGACCTTTGGTGGCGCCATCTTGCTGATGTACGAGGTCCGCGCCAGGCGGCTCGGCCAGCCCCTGCGTCAGTCCGTCATGCGCGGGTTGGCGTTCTTGTTCACCGTCCTAGCGTTCGGCGTGTACTACGACTTCGGCAACCCCAACACCCGCTACGAAAACTACTACCACCGCCACGAGTTCTATCACTACTACCTGGGCTCGAAGTACTTTGAGGAGCTCGGCTACGGTCGGTTGTACGAGTGCTCGGCGGTGGCCGAGGTCGAGCTGGGTTTCGGCGCGGAAATGGCCAACCGCGAGATCCGCGATCTGGCGCACCACAACCTGATCAAGCCGGTCGCAGACACTGAGGTGCTGAAGAACCCCGCCCACTGCAAGGACCACTTCACTGAAGCGGACTGGGCTGCCTTCAAGAAGGACGTGCTGTGGTTCCGCAACTCGGCTAACGGCGGCGACTACTGGAAGAGCATGCTGAAGGACCACGGCTACAACCCGCCGCCGGTCTGGACCATGACCGGCAAGTTCTTCTCGAACATGGACGTCGCCGGGGACACCTTCTTCAAGCGCTTAGCTGCGCTCGACGTGGCCCTGCAGCTCGGCGCCGTGCTGCTCGTGTATTGGGCGTTCGGCTGGCGGGTGATGATGGTCACCACCGTGTTCTGGGGCTGCAACGCGCCAGCCAACTTCTATTGGACCGGCGGCGCGTTCCTGCGCATGGACTGGATCTTCTTCTTGGTCGCCTCGATTTGTTTCGCACGGAAACAAAAGTTCATGCTCGCGGGCTGGACCCTGGCTTGGTCGGCGCTGCTGCGCGTCTTCCCAGCGGGGCTGTTCTGGGGCTATGGCCTGGTGATCCTGGCTACGTTCTTGTCCATGGCGTTCAAGGCCGGCGGGCTGAAGGCCGGTTGGGCGCGCTACCGCAGCACTCGCTTCTTCCGCCAGCATGTCCGGCTGATCGGCGGCGCCGTGCTGTGCGTGGCGGTGCTGGTGCCCCTCTCGGCGAAGGCGTCGGGCGGCTTCGACTCCTACTCCTCGTTCTGGAAGCACATCAGCCTGCACACTGGCACTGGGTTGACCAACCACATGGGCGTCAAGACCATGCTCACTCACAGCTGGGATGGGCGCATGCGCTTCACCCGCGACAACAGCATGGATGACCCGTTCAAGCCGTGGAAGGACGGGCGGCACGAGCGCGATAAAAAGACCAAGCCGCTCCGCTACGGGATCGCGCTTGGGCTTGGGCTGTGGGGCCTGTGGGCGATGCGACGCACCCGCCTGTTGTGGGTCGGCTTGCCCATGGGTCTGACGGTGGTCATGTGCCTCACGGATCTGACTTGTTACTACTACTCCATGTTCATGATCGCCTGCGTCTTGTCCCGGATAAGACCCAGCATCGGCCCGATGATGATGGTCGGCAGCGGCGCTAGTCAGCTGTTGCTCGACTCGTATTTCTTCGTCGACGACAAGTACACCGCCCAGTCGTGGTTGTTCTTCGTGATGGGTTGTTTGGTGATCTTCGCCATCAGTCGGCCGTTCAGCGTGGCTCGCTTGAAGGCGTGGGTCGCGGGCAAGCCGGAGCCTAAGAGTGACGGCAGGGTTGAACCCACCAGGCGAGCGCAGCTCTCGCCTGGCGCTGGCTGACCAGCGCTCTAACAAGCCGCGGGTCGCGCGCTGGGTGGGGCCAACCCGCTTCAGCGCGCGCTTTGTTTCAGCGCGCCGCGCTGCAGCAGCGGAAGCCAGTCTGAGGGCCGTGGTAGTACTCGTCGTGGCCAGTTGTTGCCGCACGGCAGTTGTTGCGGCCCGCGAGCCACCATCCGCCGCGCAGCGCCGAGCGCCACGGGTGTTGGTGGCCGTCGCGGTGCGTCCATTCGTCCACGTTGCCGACCATGTTGCGCACCCCAAACGGGCTCGTGCAGTCACGCAGGGCCTGGGCTGGTTTGCGCAGATCACGCAGCCTTCCGCGGTGCTCTAGGTTGGTCTGGTCAAAGTTGCACAGCGTCGCGTCGCGTTTGAATCCATAGGGATATGGAAGCATTTGTTCGCCTTCGCAGGCGAACTCCCACTCCGACTCGAAGCACAGGCGCTTGCCCTGGCTCTGGCAGGTCTCGCGGCCCATCACCCACGACTGCTCGACCAGCGGCAAGCGCTCGCTGGCTCCCGCGTCGGTCGCCTTGGGGTCCGGCGCTGGCCCCTCGTACTCATCGCGGTCCACGCAGAAGCGCATGAACTGCCGCGGCGCCAAGCACTCAGGCTGCTCGTCGAACTCTGCGCAGCGGTGCTTCGCGAGGAACCCGGTGTCGAGGTAGCGCTTGCACTTGTGGCGCACCTTTGGGCAATAGTCGCCTTCGACCAGCACCATCTCCGCAGGGCAAGCCGGGCTAAGCTCGTCAGCGTCGGGGCCGAGCAGCTCACCAGGGTCCGCTGGGCTGGCGGGCTCAGGGCGGGGGGTGAGGGGGGTGAAGCACAAGTCGGACGCGCGCTGAGTGTCTCCCCCGGGCTCTGAGACGGGATCGAAGCGACACATCGGCGCTGGCCCCGGGTCCACGACGGGTGCTTTGCTGGCCTTAGGCGCGGGCTCGCGTTGCACCGGCGGGTCGGTGCATGCGAGGGCGCAGAGCGTCAGCGCCCACCAACTGAGCACGCTGAGCGCACGCTGAGCGCTGACCACGCTCAGAGCGCGCGTCGTACGGACGCGATCGCCTCACCAAAGCCACGCGGAAAAGCGATCATGCGTACGTCGAGGTGGTCCCAGTCAGCTTCGACCGCCTTGAGCGAGCCGAGGGCGGTGAGCGCGGCGACGAGCGCCTTCAGCTTGGCGCTCTTGTGGATGGCTGGCAGCTTCATGAAATCCAGCACGATGCGATCGTCCTGGGCTTCGACCAAGAGCGCAGGGCGCTTAGGCATAAACGCCGCCAGGTTACCGGGCTTGCTGAGGTCGAGCGCGCCGCTCTTGAGCAGGGTCGCTACGGGAGACGCCCCGTTGTCTTCCAGCACCTTCGCGGTGACGTCGTCCAGCCGGATCTCAAAGCGCAGCTCGGTCTCGTTGAGGCTTACCCGATCGATGAAGATCACCGCGCCCGCGCGCACGGTCGCGCCCATTTCGGTGATAGTCGCCGAGACACGGATCCCTGGGGGTACAGACTCGATGCTCACGTCGCGGGGAGCCTTCGGACCCTTGGCCTGCGCCGCCAGCCAGCGCAGCGCGTCCAGCGGCAGCCCAAAGCGCAGCGCCGCCGCGTTCTTTACCGCCCGCAGCACCTCCGCTGGGTTGCGTTTCAAGTATCCTGTAGCAGCCCCGAACATCGCTAACTTGTCAGCCATCGCTGAGGGAGTATAAGCCACGCTGGCCTCGCGACGGGCGAGGATAATCTCGATTGTTTTCGCTAGGCTGCGACTCGGCCAGCCGCGCTGTGTGGGCTGCTGGTCAGGCCGAACCGCCTATGGCGGCAGCGAAGGCTCTCCGTCGACCACCGCGAAGCGGAATATTTGCGCTCGTAGAGCGGGAACAGACCAGCGTTTGCCCTCGCCTCTACCGCCCGGCGTGTGTCGTCCTCACCTTCACGGCCGGGACAACTGCTCCGCGGATCACCCATTACTCGGCGCTTTTGCCCGCGCAGGCGAAAGCTTGGAGAATTTCAAGTGTACAAACAGCTCATCGTCCCTGCCTCCGAAGTCCACGACACCCTGCGGCGCCACCTGCTCGTCGATGGTTACCCCATGGTGGTCGACTTGGAGCGCAGCTCGGGTTCGACCATCCGCGACGCGCGCACCGGCAAGGAGTATCTGGATTTTTTCAGCTTTTTCGCGTCGAACCCCATCGGCATGAATCACCCCGGCATGGCCGACGCGGCGATTCGAGAGCGGCTGGCGCAGGCCGCGGTCACTAAGGTGAGCAACGCGGACTACTACACCAGCTTCATGGCTGAGTTTGTCGCGACGCTCGAGCGCACCGCGGCCCCGGCTGATTTTCCCTACTACTTCTTCGTCGATGGCGGCGCGCTCGCGGTCGAGAACGGGATGAAGACGGCCTTCGACTGGAAAGTGCGCCGCAATTTATCACGTGGAAAAGGTGAGCTTGGCACGCAGGTCATGCACCTGACCCGCGCGTTCCACGGCCGCTCTGGCTACACGCTCAGCGTGACCAACACAGATCCGATCAAGACGCAGTATTTTCCTCAGTTCAACTGGCCGCGCATCGAGGCGCCGGCGATGCGCTTCCCCCTGGAGGGCGACAACCTAGCGCAGACGATCGCCGCCGAAGAGCGCGCGTTGAGCGCGGCGCGGCGGGCCTTTGATGAGCATCCCGACGACATCGCCGCGATCTTGATCGAGCCGATTCAAGCCGAAGGTGGCGACAACCATTTCCGTGTGGAGTTCTTGAAGGCGCTGCGCGAGTTGGCCAATGAACGCGAGGCGCTGCTGATTTTTGATGAGGTTCAAACCGGCCTCGGGCTGACGGGGACCTGGTGGGCCTACCAGCAGCTTGAGGTCACCCCAGACATCATTTGCTTCGCGAAGAAGATGCAGGTGGGTGGGATCTTCGTCAACCGGCGCATCGACGACGTGGCCGACCACGTGTTCAAGAAGTCGAGCCGCATCAACAGCACCTGGGGCGCTTCATTGGTCGACATGGTGCGCTGCACCCGCATCCTGGAGATCATCGAACAGGACAAGGTCTTGGACAACGTGCTGGCACGCGGCCAAGAGCTGCTGGCTGGTCTGCAGGGCATTCAGGGCAGGTTTTCTGGGCAAGTGAGCAACGCGCGCGGGCGTGGCCTGATGTGCGCGATGGACCTGCCGACACCAGAGCAGCGCCGAGACGTCATTCGGACCTGCTTCGAGGATGGCATGGTCGTGCTGCCATGCGGCACCAACAGCGTGCGATTTCGACCCACGCTCACCGTCAGTCAGGAGGTGATCGCGGAGGCCGTCAAGCGCCTGGAGAAGGCGGTCGCCAAGGTCGTCGGGTGAGCCCGCCCGCGGCGGCGAAATGCCCCAAGTGTCGCGGTGATCTCGCAGAGATCATGTACGCGGGCGTCACCGTGGATCGCTGCGAGAGCTGTCAAGGGCTCTGGTTTGACGCCCTAGAGCTCGACGCGCTGGTCGCGGCCAAAGGCTCGGAGACCATCGACACGGGTGACGCGACGCTTGGCAGAAATCACAACACCAACGATCGCATCAAGTGCCCACGCTGCGAAGTTCAGATGCTGCGCATGGTGGACGCGGGGCAGCCGCACATTTGGTTTGAGCAGTGCGCAGCGTGCGGCGGATCGTTCTTCGACGCGGGGGAGTTTCGCGACCTGAAACAGCACACACTGAGCGACTGGTTCAAGCGGTTGTTCCCTAAGCCTCGGCTCTGACCGCTGGCAGACCGAGGGCGCTACGACGGCGGCTGCCTAGCCGATTCGAACGCACAACAGCCGACGTCGCGTCACAACGTCGGCCGCGTAGGCGCTGGCTTGGAGCGCAGCGCGCGCTCGCTGGGCGCTCAGGCCTCGGCGTTTTCTTCGGGCGGGTTCTTGCGCAGCAGCGCGTCTTCCAACCCGATGCGCGCGCGCTTGCGGCGCTTGAGGCGCTTGCCTTTGAGGGGGGTGGTGAGCCACTCGTGGCGCTTGCGAACGTTCCAGAGCTTTGCCATGCAGACTGCTTTCTACTTTCGGTGAGTTGGTCCCAGGCTGGAAGCACCCTCGCTGGAGCGCTCGACCAACCGGCCACAAGGAGCGTTCTCTTAGCCAAACGCGCTGCCTCACGCAAGCTTTGGCGGCGCGCAGTCATCCCAGCGCCTAAGCGGAGCGCGGAGCATGCTGCTTTACAGTAGACTTCGCGGTAGTGGTCGGCGTCTCGATGCTTCCAGGCTTTCCTCAAGTTGGGCAGACCGTGCGCTCGCCGCGGGGGTGGGGGTACGAGCTGCGCGACCAGCTGGGTACTGGCCATTTTGGTGCGGTGTTCGAGTGCTTGGGACCGTTCGATCAACCGTTCGCGCTCAAGGTGCTGATGCCAGCCAACCGCCCCTACGCCGAGGTGCGGCGAGAGTGGCTGGAAGAGGCTCGCCGGCTGTGGCAGCTGCGCCACCCCAACATCGTCTACGTGCATGACTATTTCGAGCTGGATGGTCTGTTCTATTTGGTGCTCGAGCGCTGCGATCACAGCTTGGAGGACATGCTGGGCAGCCCGCTGCACGACCGGCTGGTGATTCAGCTCAGCCGCCAGTTGCTGTTCGCGATGCAGTACCTAAATGACCATGACATCGTCCATAATGATATCCACGCGGGAAATATCCTGATCGTGGATGGCGGCAGGGAGCCGGTCACGAAGTTCAGCGACTTCGGCATCGCTCAAGATCTGTACGGGCGCGCCGGGGTGAGACCGCCCATCGTAAACAACCGCATCATGGCGCCCGAGGTGGCGCTGGGCGGCTACTCCACCGCGCAGAGCGACCTATATCAGCTTGGGTTGCTGATGTTCGGCATGTACACCGGGCAGGCGCCCCTAGACTGGGACGCTGGCTACGACGAGGTGATCGCCCAGATCCGCGCGGGCGTGCCACGACACCGTGCGGAGATGCTTGGGACGGCGCTCGGGAGCGTGATCAGCGTGATGTTGCGCCGCCATGAGCAGTATCGGTTTAATACGCCAGCTCAGGTCTGGGAAGAGCTGAGCAAGCTGAGCGCGTGGCGTGAGACGACGCCAGCTGAAGCGCTGCTCGAGGCGAGCACCGGGCCATTGTCGCGCAGAGCAGACCTCGAGGCGCCCTGCAGCGGCGACACCCAAACCCTGCGCGCCGTCCGGATCGCTGGCTTGGGTGGCGGCGCGAGCAGCCAGCAGGCGGCCTCCACGCCCCAGCCTGAGCCGAGCGCCGAGGTGCCCGTGAGCGCGCGCGGCCCAGGGCAGACCTGGCGCCCGCCTGCGGCGCTTGAGGCGGCGCCGCTCACCCCGCGTGATCCAGGGCTAGCCGGCCCAGCCACGCCACGCAGCCCACCGTTGGGTTCAGCGCTAGACCGCGAGTCAGCCCCAGAGTCTGGCCCTGAACCCGCTCCCCCCACGCCGCGGATTTGAGCTCTGGGGGCTCCGGCTGCTCGGGATCGAGCCGGTTGTGGGCGGAGGCCTGGCGTAGTTCGGGTATGCTCCGCGGCTAGTAGGCGCTCGGCGCCCAGGACTTTTGAGGGAGGAAACCCACGACTCATGGCTGATACCATCGTTGCGCGGCTGTTCGAGCAGGCAAACAAGCGCGGCTCAGCGCCGGCATATTTCGCTAAACAGGGCGGATCTTGGCGCAAGACGAGCTACGCAGAGTACGCGGACCAGGTGAAGACGGCTGGCAGGGCGCTGCTGGCCTTGGGGCTAGCTTCGGGCTCGCGGGTCTCGATCTTGGGGTTCAACCGCCCCGAGTGGGTGATCCTGGACTTGGCGGCGATGGCCGTCGGCGGCGCTGCCGCGGGGATTTACACGACGTGTTCGCCCGAAGAGGTGCGCTACATCGTCCACCACTCGGAGTCTCCGCTGGTGCTGGTCGAGGACCAAGAACAGTGGAAGAAGATCGAGGCGGAGCTCCCCAACATGCCGCTGTTGAAGCACGTGGTGCTGATGCAGGGCGCGCCCAAGATCGAGCATCCAATGGTGCTCAGCTGGGAGGAGTTCCTCGCCAAAGCCAGCGAGCGGACAGAAGATGACCTGCTAGCGGCGGTGGCGGCCCTCGAGCCGTCCCAGCTCGCCACCTTGATCTACACCTCCGGGACCACTGGGCCGCCCAAGGGCGTAATGCTCAGCCATGAGAACCTGGCGTGGACCAGCAAGGCGGCGGTGGCGATGAACGACTTCCGCGCCAGCGACTGCTCGCTCAGCTACCTGCCGCTCAGTCACATCGCCGAGCAGATGTTCTCGATCCACGCGCCGATCACCGCCGGCGCGCACCTGTATTTCGCTGAGAGCATCGAAGCGCTGCCAGACAACCTGAAAGAGGTGCAGCCGACGGTGTTCTTTGGCGTGCCGCGCATCTGGGAGAAGTTCCACGCCGCGATCAGCGCCAAGCTGAGAGCGGCGACCGGCGCCAAGAAGACGTTGGTTGGGTGGGCCAGGGGGGTGGGGAGCCGCGTCACCGCCCTAAAGATCCGCGGGGAAACGCCAGGTGGGCTGCTCGCGGTCCAGTACAAGCTGGCAGACAAGCTGCTATTTTCGAAGCTCAAGCCGGCGATCGGCCTCGGGCGCGCGCGCCTGCTGGTGAGCGGCGCGGCGCCGATCTCCAAAGAGATCCTGGATTTCTTCGGCAGCCTCGACGTCGTGATCCAAGAGGTCTACGGCCAGAGCGAGGACACCGGACCGACCAGCTTCAACCTCGCCAACCGCGCGAAGTTTGGCACCGTGGGCCCCGTGTTTAAGGGGTGCGACGTCAAGATCGCCGAAGATGGCGAGATCTTGGTCAAGGGCCCCAACGTGTTCATGGGCTACTACAAAGACGAAGCCGCCACCCAAGAGGCGCTGGTCGATGGCTACTTGCACTCCGGCGATCTCGGAGAGTTTGACGCTGAAGGCTTCCTAATTATTACCGGCCGGAAAAAGGATATCATCATCACCGCGGGCGGCAAGAACGTCACGCCCAAGAACATCGAAGGCGCGCTCAAGAACGATGAGTTGGTGAGCGAAGCAGTCGTGATCGGCGATCGTCGTAAGTACCTCACCTGCTTGATCACCGTGGATCCTGAGGTGGCCGCTGGCGTCGCTGGTGGCGAGCCTGCGCACGAGTCAGCCGCCGTGCGCGCGCGCCTACAAGCGCTGGTTGATGAGGTGAACAGCCACGTGGCGCAGGTCGAGACGATCAAGAAGTTTACGGTGTTGAGCCGCCAGTTGACCATCGAGGACGGCGACTTGACGCCCACGCTGAAGGTCAAGCGCAACAAGGTGGTCGAGCACTTCGCGGCAGAGATCGAGAAGATGTACGCAGAGTAATGCCGTGCGGAATAGGCTTTTGGCTGGCGCCGCGCGGCGCTCGGGTCGGCTGGGTTTAGCCGCGTGGCGCGTGGCTTCACGGTGTCAGGTGTCGCTGTGCGTAGCCTCGCTCGGCGCGCTGGCGCTCGGCGGTTGTGACACCGGCTTGAGCCCGTGCGCGCGAACGTCGACCTCCGGCGCGCAGCCAGGCCACGCGGTAGAGCTGTGGATCGACTGCAAAGATGAGCAAGCTGGGCAGCTGACCGAGGTCCGCGTGAAGGGTAGGGCCGCGAGGCCGCTGACCGACGCTGGAGCAGACGCGAGCGACGACTTCACCGACTGGTGGTGGGTTCAGAACCCGGTCAACGACGCCACAGACTACTTTTTTGTGGAGTACGGCGTCGTGCCCCGCGGCTGGGACGAGCGCCTCGCGCCGCAGCCGCTCAGCTCGGGTCAGCGCTACCGAGCGGCATTGACGACGAGTGACTACGGCACGCTAGAGCTCGAGTTCGTCGCGCCCTGAGCTCAGAAGCGGTAGCTGCCGACGATGCGGCCCTCGCGCTCGACATAGCCGTCGTCGGCGCTGCGCCCGGCCTTCACTTCGCGGTTCTTGAACAGCGCGGTGAGCACGCCGACGTTGCGGAACACGTACCAGTGGAGCGCCGCGCGGAACTGCTGTTCGTCGCGCTGCTTGGTGACCTCTGAGCCCAGATCAGCGATGGCCTCAGGCGGGTTCTTGAGGTCCCCCGCGATGTAGGCGCCGAAGTCAGCGGCCAAGAGCAGGTGGCGCGGCCACACCAGCAGCCCCAGCTGCGCGTTGTAGGCGAGCTGAGTCGACTCGAACTCTAGCTCTTTTTTGCCGTAGAACTCGCCCATAAAAAACATCGGGCCGTGGCGGAAGATGGCAGCAGCATTCGCCGCGGGGTAACGCTCCTGAGCCCGCTGGTCGTACTTTGCGCCGAGCAGCAGGGCCAAGGTCGTCGGCGCCGGTTCATACAGGAACGGGCTGTCAAAGCGGCTGTAGTGGCCGATGGCGTTGACGTGCACCTGCGCTCCGGCTGCCCAGGTGTAGTTGGTGTTGGCGTCGCTGTAGAAGCGGCCGCCGATGTTGCCGCTGGAGCGGCCCGAGCCACCTGCGACGAACGTGCGGTACTCGAGGGTGCCGCCCGCTGTTAGCGGGCCGCCGGCCTCTAGCGCTGCGCCGTTGCCCTGCTCAAAGGCAGAGAACATGTAATACGCGGGTTCGAGCAGCAGCTGCTTGGACGAGCTGATGATCAGCTGGCTCGACAGACCGCCGCCGCCAGAGTTCACGTTGATGTAGTGCCCAGCGGTGTTGATGGGCATCTGGAACATGGCGAAGGTGACGCGTGGCGTGCGCTCGGCGCGCATGCTGACCAGGAAGAACGAGTTCTGGATCCCACGGATCGGGCCCATGGCGCGGAGCTGCAGCAGCGAGAAGCGCGTGTCCCACTTGTCGCCCTCGATGCCGCTATCACGCGTGTTCTCGAACATGTAGCTCTGGGTCACCTGGGCGACCACGCTGAAGTTCAAGCCCGGGTTGCCGCCGCACACGGTGACCTCTGGATCGAAACGGCAGCCAAAATCCTGGCAGTCTGTGCGACCGTCACCGTCATTGTCGAAGCCGTCAGAGCACAAAATGTCGTTGCGCTCGCCGTCTTTGTCGCTGCCTCTGCCGATCAGGCTCTCGACGCTCTGCCCGTGCTTCAGCTTGGGCACGTCGTCGCGATCGCCTGAGCGGCTGCCCATTGAGCCTTTGCATACGGAAATACCCGGCGCTTGGCAGTCGCTGTCGTCGCAGTCCATGACCCCGTCGCCGTCATTGTCGATCCAGTCGCTGCACAGCAAGTTGGTGACTTCGCGCTGGCCCGTGGGCTGGCACACCGGCAGGTCGTAGCAGTCCGCGTCCGCACAATCGATGACCGAGTCGCCGTCGTTGTCGATGCGGTCGGTGCAGTTGGTCTCTTTCGACTCAAGCGGAGCCGCCGTGGGGGCCGGCGCCGGCGCTGGCGCTGGGGGCCCTGGTTCGGCTGGGGCGACTGGCGGCTCGTCAGGCACCTCGGGCTGCGCGCGCAGCGCGCCCGCGCCGAGCAACGTCGCTGTCAAGGCCGCGAGGGAGCTGAAGAGCAGCGCGCTGCGCTTGGCCGTGGGGAACTGCTGACCAACGCGGTGGCTGGCGTGTGAGCCCGAGGTCGAGCACGTTTTGGACTTCATGTATAGCATCTGTCTCTAACCTGTTGCGGTCGGTAGTCGTAGGACGCGCCCGGCGGCCGCGGGGGCCTAGCCATCAATCAATACCGCGCGGCGATGGCGCGCTCACTAGCGGCAGGTCTTCTTGCCAGTACACACGCTGACCCGAGGGTCGTAGTTGCAGTCCCAGTCGTCACAGTCGACGAAGCCGTCGCCGTCGTTGTCTAGACCGTCGCTGCAGCGCAGGTTGGCGGTCTTGACCTCGTCGGGGTCGCCCTTCTGGGTGTAGGTCTCTTGGCAGGCTTGGGGCACCAGGTTGGTGCACGAGCGATCGGCGCAGTCGGCGTAGCCATTGCCGTCATTGTCGATGCCATCGTGGCAACGCTCGACGGTGCCCTCGACGATCTTGGAGCAGTAGGCCACGGCGTCGGGCAGGCCGTCCCGCGTGCAGCTGAAGTCGTCGCAGTCAGTGAAGCCGTTGCGGTCGTTGTCGATGCCGTCGCTGCACTTCTCAGCGGTGTTTTCGGCGCGCGCGGCGCAGGCGTCGAGCACGGCTTGGATCGGGCTGAGGCTGCAGCTGAAATCTGCGCAGTCAGTGAAGCCGTTGCCGTCGTTGTCGATGCCGTCGGTGCACTTGGCTAGGTCATTTTCCGCGCGGCGATCGCACTCAGCGACCACCTCTGGAGGTCCGTTGCGTGAGCAGCTGAAATCCGCGCAGTCAGCGAAGCCGTTGCCGTCGTTGTCTTTGCCGTCGGTGCAGAACTCTTCGCTGGTCTCTGGTCCGAAGCAGGCGTCTCCAGCCTTGCAGGTCACCACGCTGCTGGTGGCGGTCTTGCAGACGCTGACATACGGGCTGTTTCGGCACGAGAAGTCGCCACAGTCAGTGAAGTTGTTGCCGTCGTTGTCGATGCCGTCGCTGCAGCTCTCGTCGTCCCACTCCAAGGAACAACACAGCTCTTTGATGGCCTGGCAGCCGCGATCGCCGCAGTCGAAGGTGCCGTCATCGTCGTTGTCGATGCCGTCGGTGCACAGCGCGAAGGTCGCCTCGATCTGCCGCTCTGGCGGGATCGCGGGGATGATCTCGCCGCACACGCCTGAGGTGAACACACAGTCCGGATCTTGACAGTCGATCAGCTGGTCGTAGTCGTTGTCGATGCCGTCGGAGCAGTCGTCGTCGCCGACTTCGTAGCCGAAGTGAGTGGTCAGCGGGCGCTCGAAGCTGCAGTTGGGTAGGCTGGCCAAAGCGCAGCCCAACGCCCCTAGCAGAGCGACTGACGCGGCGCTGCGTAGCCGTGAGGGGGCTCGGTGATGAGACATAGGCTTCAGGGACCTCACCACTTCAGGCATTTCGGCTTGTAGCGGTAGCGCCGCTCGAACTTCACGTAGACCATGCACGCGCCCTCAACCTGGCTGATCGCGCCAAAGTCGCCTCGGACCTGCGCTTCCTTAAGGTAATGCTCGACGGCCTGGAAGCCCGCTGCGTCAAAGATCTGTGGGACACGCCCGACGGTCACGTACTCGTTCAGTAAGATCATCAGGTAGGGGTCTGGCATGCCGTTGATGGCGCGCCCGGTGTCGGGGTCTTTGCGCATGTTCGCGATCACCGACAGGGCGCTGTCGCGGCTTAGCTCCTTGTCGGCGTGGCAGACGCTCTGACACTCGGAGTAGGTGTCCAGGTGCTCCCACTTGGTCGAGGCGCCGTCGATGGGAGAGACCAGGCGGTTGTAGTTGCCTTTGTTGTCGACGCGCTCATCGATGGAGTGTAGCGACGTCAAGATCTGCGCCGGCACGCCTTTAGCCCACATACCCCGGCGGTGCACGATGGCGTCGCGCTGGGCGGCGATCAGCCGCGGTTCCGCGGGGCCATCGATGCTCAGCGCATGGGCCAAGCCTTGGCGAATTTGGCTCTCTTGGAGATCGGGGCACTCGGCCAGCACGCGGCCGTAGCCATCGCGCTCCGCGACATCCGCCGTGCAGTGCCAGACCCCGCGCCGGCCGTTGAGCGTGCCTTGCTTGGCGTTGACGTACAGCTCCTTGAACGTCCAGCCCTTCCAGCGGTGGACGGGGCCGTAGCTCTCCAGCGTGTTGAAGCCTGCGAGGCGGGCGGCGATGCCGGCCATTGGCCCAGCCGTCACCCGAAAGGTGTCACCGTCATTGAAGAAGACCGGCGTCGCCTTGCCGTTGATGATGGCGAGGGTCGACTGCGCCGACGCGCGGCTGGTGAGGGCGCTGAGGCCCAGAACGGCTGCCAGGGCAAGCAGCGCTCGGCCTGGCAGCGCCAGCAGCTTAGGCTGACTGGTACCTCGCACCGTCGGGCGGGGCGCCGGGGACGCGGGAGCCGGAACAGGGACACGCCGGAGCTGCATAGGGAGCGCACCTGAACAACAAACGTCGATGGGCGTCAAGGCGCGTGGCGTGGATAGGCAGAGTCAGCGATGGGTCCGTGACACGGCGCCGGCGCGGTGGTTCTGCCGGACATTTGTCTGGGCGAGCGCCTTGGGCGACGCCGAAGGGGGAGGCGAGGGCAGCGTCAAGACGTGGCACAGCGTGCGCTTGTGGTGCTCAATCCACCCCCTGATCGTGCTATGCCGCCCGCTTGATTTGGTTCGGATGGGTGTGGATCGCGCGTCAGTGCTGGTAGCGCGCTCAAAAATGAGTCACGCCTACCAAGGCGTGCACAAGACGCTCTAATTTTTCTGCGCCCGCTGGGGGCGATGTTTTGGAGATCCTGAGTGCCAGGATCGCTTCATGGAGGCTCGATGACTCTGCGTGCTTTGGCTTGTATTACTGCCGTTGGTTCGATGTTCATGCTCACCTTTGGCGCGTGTGCGTCGGATCGCAACGACGCGGGCAACACCGGTGGCAGCGGCGCCACCGGTGGCAGCGGCGCCCAGGGCGGTACGGCTGGCAATGGCGGCAGCTCTGCGGGCGGCAGCGGCGGCAGCGCCCAAGGCGCAGAGAACACCGAGGCGGCGTGCTCTGACGGCAAGGACAATGATTCAAACGGCTACGTCGACTGCGATGATCGCGCCTGCGACGTGACGGAGATTTGCACCGAGACCGGCGCCGAGTGCAGCGATGGCATCGACAATGACGGTGACGGCCGAAAAGACTGCTTCGATCCGGATTGCTACGGCAAGGACCACAAGGAGCCGGCATGCGCTCAGGACCCGCCGGTTGCCGATGAAGACTGCGGCGACGGCATCGACAACGACGGCAACGGCTACGTCGACTGCAACGACAACGCGTGTCGCTTCGATGATCCGCGCTGCGAGAACACCGACGCCGCGTGCAGCGACGGCATCGACAACGACGGCAACGGCTACGGTGACTGCGAGGACTTCTCGTGTCGCTTGAGCTTCGACGTGACGATCTGCGAAGGCAGTGAAGACACGTGCGCTGACGGCATCGACAACGACAAGAACAGCTTCACCGACTGCGACGACTTCGCCTGCAAGAAGACCAAGGCCTGCGGCGGTAGTTGAGCCGCCTCGGGCGTAGCGACGTGATGGGTGCCCGGGGATGTCGCGTAGGCGAGCCTGGGCGAGCCGAAGCAGAGCTTCTGGGAAGGGTCGGATGAGCCGGACAACGAGTCAGGGACAGGGTGGCCTAGAGCCTCCAGCCAGGTGGCGCTCCCGCCTAGCCAGGCTGGGCTTGCTGCTGGCCGGCGCTGCGTGCTCAGTTGGGCAGGCGGCGTGCGCGACGGACGCCACGACCGAGAACGACGCGGGCGCGAACGGCGGCAGCGCGAACGGCGGCAGCGGCGCAAACGGCGGCAGCGCGAACGGCGGCAGCGGCGCGAACGGCGGCAGCGGCGGCTTCGACTCGGGACCTAAGATCCCGACGGAAGTGCGAATCGCCACCTTCAACGCGCGCAACCTGTTCAACGACAAGATCGACGGCGAGCGCGGCGTCCTAGACGAAGCCGACAGCACGCCATCTCCCGCGGCGTATCAGGCGAAGCTGAAGGGCACCGCCAGCCTGCTGGCCATGCTGAACGCCCAGGTGGTCATGCTGCAAGAGATCGAGAACCGCGACGTGCTGGACGCGCTGGCTGATCGCCCAGAGCTTGGCGGCGCCTTCCCGCACCGCTACACCATCGCCAGCAATGATCCGCGCGGCATCGATGTAGCGCTGCTGTCTGCGCTGCCTATCGAGGCGCGGATCTCCCATCGTGACGAGTATTTTCCGCGGACCGACCGGCCTGACGGGCCTAAGTATCGCTACGCGCGGGATTGCTTGGAGATCCACCTGCGGGTGGCAGGCCGCCCGCTGATCTTGCTGGGCGTGCACTTCAAGGCCAAGAGCAGCGATGATCCGGACAAGCGCCTGGCCGAGGCCCAGCACACGCGGCTGATCGCCGACACCTTGGTGGGTGACTACCCCGAGGCCGCCCTGGTCATCCTGGGTGATTTCAACGATTTCCCCGGTTCGCCGCCCGTCGACGCGCTGGAGGGCAGCGGCGCGGGTCGCTTCGTGAGCGCCGCCCGGCAGCTACCGGCCTCCGACGCTTGGTCAGTTGACAGCTTCGGTGGCAGCGGGGTGTTGCTGCACGACGACCTGCTCGCCAACCCGCTGCTCGGTAGCTACTACGTCAGCGGCTCGGCAGACATCATCCACGACGACGAGATCAGCAGCAGCCTGGCCGATCTGAGCGATCACGCGCCGGTCGCCGCCACGTACTTGATCCAGCCGCTGCTCTAGCCTTTGCTGCGGCGATGAGCGACGTAAGGCTAGAGCTGCGCGAGCACGTCGCGTGGGTGACGCTCGATCAAGCCGCCCGCCGCAACGCCATGAACGAGCAGATGTGGCTGCGCCTGGCGGCGGTGGCGCGTGAGCTACAAGGGTCGCCTGAGGTGCGCTGCGTGGTGCTGCGCGGCGCGGGCGAAGAGGCCTTCGTCAGCGGCGCCGACATCAGCGAGTTTCAAGCGCTGCGCTCCGACCCGGCTCGCGCGCGAGCCTACGATCGCACCACCGACGCAGCGTTCTCCGCGCTGCTCGCCCTCGACGTGCCAGTGCTCAGCGCGATCCACGGGTTTTGCGTGGGGGGTGGGGTGGCGATCGCCTTGTGCACTGACCTCCGCTACGCGGCAGACGACGCGCGCTTCGCGTTACCTCCGGGTAGGCTAGGGATCGGCTATGGCCTGACCAACCTTCAGAACGCGCTCAGGGTGCTGCCGCCCGCGACGGCTAAGGAGTTGTTCTTTACCGCGCGGCAAATAAAGGCTGATGAGGCGCTGCGCCTGGGGCTGGTGTCTTATGTGTTGCCCAAGGCTGAGCTCGACGCTCACGTGGCTGAGGTCGCGCGCCGCATCGCCGCCAACGCGCCGCTCACCTTACGCGCGGCCAAGGCTGGGATCCGAGCGCTGCAAGCCAGCGACACCGCTGAGCTGGTGCGGGCCCAGGGCTTGATTGATGGGTGTTTCTCCAGCGCTGACTACGCTGAGGGCGTGGCAGCCTTCTTGGAGAAGCGGGCGCCCAAGTTCCAGGGGCGCTGAGCTAAGGCTGCTGCCGGCTCGCCGCTGGCGCGCGCCAGGGGGGCCGCGGCCACGGTCTTGGGTGAGCGCTGCTAGCGTGCTCCCTCCACCCCCTGATCTGGCCGCTGCGCGATTTGTGCGGCCCGAGTCGACGGGGCACGGGAGTTTTTTTGAGGAGCGCGCTACCCTGTCGCGGCATGGGGAATCGGCTGGTCAAGCTGGGCGGTCTGCTAGGCGCGCTGTTGCTCACGCACTGCGCGACGAGCGGCGACGTGGAGGACGACGGTCCTGCTGGCCAAGGCGGAACCACCGCGGGCAACGCTGGCTCCGCAGGGGACGCTGGAGGCAGCGGTCACGCTGGCTCGGGCGGTACGGGCAACGCGGGGAGCTCTGGTGCTGGCAGCGGCGGCAGCAGCGGCGCGGGCGGTAGCGCGGGAGCCGGGGCGAGCGGCGGGGTGGCTGGGTCCGCTGGCAGCGCGGGTGGCGCGGGCGCTGGGGGTGCTGCGGGTGCTGCGGGCGCTGGCGGCGCAGCGGGCTCCGGTGCAAGCGCCGGTGCTGGGGGCGCTGCGGGCGCTGGCGGCGCAGCGGGCTCGGCTGGCAGCGCAGGGACCGCGGGGACTGGGGGCAGCGCTGGCGGGGTGACTGAGGCGCTGGTGGTGGCAGGCTCTGACGGCTCGTTGATCACCCGCGGTCACAACCTAGGCGCGGGCTGGGTCACCGAGAGCGTGGTTGAGTACACCGACAGCGCGCCGGCGCTCAGCTTCAGCACGACCGGGGCGGTGCTCAGCGTTCGCTCGCTCAGTAACGTGGTGCGCTACTGCACCTTTACCGCAGGGAACTGGACAGCGTTCAGCGACGTGGGTAACAACTCCCTGACCCGCGGCCAACCAGGGCTCGCCGCCAGCTCGGGGGGCGCGCACCACTTGGTGTTTCAAGGCGAAGATTACAAGTACTACAGCTCCCAATTTGGCGGGGCGAGCTGGACCTTGCCCGCTAGCGTGGGCACCCCCCAAGCGTTTGGTCCGCTCGCGCCAGCTATCGCTGCTCGGGGCGCGGGCTACGCCATCGCCTATCGGGGGGATAACGGCCGCCTGATCACGCAGAACTTTAGCGGCGCCTGGGATGGCGGCGTGGACCACGGCGCGGGCAGTGAGGTCGGCAACATCCCGCCTGCGGTGGCGGGTCGGGCCGCGGGCTTCGTGGTGGTGTTCGCGCCAGTCGACGCGCAGCAGGCGCTCAAGTGGACCGCAGGCTTGAACAGCGCGAGCTGGTCGGCGCCCGCGAGCTTGCCTGGCCCGGTGACGGACCGCGCGTTCGCCGTGACAGCCACCAGCACTGGAGACGTCGTCGCCGCCTGGGTCGGCCGCGACGATCAGAAGCTGTACGCCGCGGTGCTCAGCGCAGGGTCGTGGAGCTCCTCCGTCGAGGTGGACGCGTTCTCCCAGGCCGGTCCACCCGCCCTAGCGCCCGGGGTAGGCACCAACCGCGCTGAGTTGGTATTTCTGCGCGGTAATGCGATGCAGCACGCCAGCTTAGTGGGCAGTGACTGGACACCCCCCGAGCCCATCGCGAGCGGCGATTTCAAGAGCGTCGCGCTGGCCCGCGCGCCGCGTTGACACTGCGTGCTGCGCCGCCGGGGTCAAATGCTGCGCCGCGGTCAAGACTGAGTGACCACGGCGCGGTCGCTGGAGACGCGCCTACTGCCTGCCGGTGATGTGGGCGCGCTTGCCTTCGAAGGTGAGGTACGACGAGTAGCCGTCGTCGTTCCCTGTAGTCTGCGAGGCGGGGACTTTGTTGCCGGCGCCCAGGGTGAGCGTGTCGGTGTCTCCGTCGGTTCCCGCGCGGTCTGGTCTGGGCGTCGCGTTGATCGCGGTGACGCAGATGAACTGGCGCGTCTTGCAGCCGCCCACGAAGACATCGAGCAGTGAGTTGCAGCCTGCGCCGACTGGGTTGCCTGCGCCGCAGTAAGTGTACTGCCTGCCGCCGCCGCAGTTGCCGCACGCGGTGGCGCCTCCGGTCGCCAGATCTTCTGGCACCGGGATCTGCGCCAGGGACTCCACGGTGATGTCGCCGCACAGCCCTTGGCCGTTGCTACCCGACGCGGTAGCGACGATGGTTTCAAACACGCGAGCGCCAGCCGCCAGCGAGCCGGGGGGCGGGGCTGGTACCGAGGTCGTCGTACCAAACGTCCCTCGGATCTTGGCGTTGCGCATGGTCATCACCGCCGGGCTGCCAGCGAGGAGCAACGTGAGATCGACGGCCCCAGGTCCAGCGTTGATCACCCGGCCGCTGATGCTGCCGGGGCTCAGGATCCCCGTGGGTAAGCCGTTGGTGTCGACTGTGGTGCCTGCCACCAAGAAGTGCCAATCCAATGGCGCGTTACCAGGACCCGTGACGTTCGGCCAGGTGCCGCGGGCTGGGTCCAGGCCACCTGTCATCAGGCCGATGCGCACCGCAGGATCGGCGGTGCCCGTGAGGTCATTTAAGTCCAAGGCTTGCACCAGGATGTTGGTGGTGCCGTCGTTGATCCCCGAGGCAAGAGAGGAGTTCAACGTCCCGAGCGCGAGGCCGCCGACCACCGTTCTGCCCAGGGCGTTGGTGGTCGAGGTACACCAGCTCGGCGCGTTAGAGCCTGAGATGTCCGCGTCCGTCAGCCTGACGATCGCCTCGTATTTGCAGTTCGAGTCGCAGCCATCTAGGTTGGCGCGCCCGCCGTCGTCGCAGTCTTCGCCTGGGTTGATAGTGCCGTCGCCGCAGACCGCGGCGAGCTGGCAGTTGGCGTCGCAGGTCGCGGTGTTGGGCGGCTCACAGGCTTCGGTGCCGCCGTTAGCGTTGTCCAGATAGCCATCTCCGCAGGTGCTGCCCACGCAGCCTCCGCTGCCGTTGCACACCCGCCGCGGGCCGCTGGCGCCAGTACACACCGTACCTTGCGCCTGATTGCTGCCTGGGCTGCAGGCCTTGCCCGTGTTGCGGGTGACGCAGGTCTCGCTACCGTTGCACAGGTTTCCGTCAGTGCAGTCGACAGTGGCGTCGCACTCGTTCTGGCAGCTGCTGCTGCAGCCGGTGCCGGCGCCGTTGTTGCCGGGGCCGTTGTCGCACTCTTCGCCGACATCGGTCGTGCCGTTGCCGCAGTCAGCCGGCACGCAGCTGCCGGCGCTGCAGTTGCCGGTGACGCCACCCACGGTGCACACCTTGCCGTTGGCTGTCGTATCCGCGGGGTTTGAGCAGACGTGGCTGGTCGGGTTGCACACGTCTTGGGTGCAGCTGTTGGCGTCGCCGCAGTCGCCCGCGCCAGTGCAACTATACTCGCACAGCTGGGTGCAGCCGTTGGTGTCATCGGTGTCGCCGTCGTCGCAGGTCTCGCCTGGCTCTAGGTTGCCGTCGCCGCAGGTGTTCGCCGTACACACCCCAGCCAAGCAGTAGTCTGCGCCGCCATTGCAGGGGCTGTTGTCGGTGGCGGGTCCGCCGCCGCCGCACTTGTGGGTCGCGTCGTCGCAGGTGCCGCTGATCTGACACTCAGCGCTGGTGGAGCAGTCTCGCGTGGCGTCAGTGGACACGCAGGTGAAGCGACAGCCATCACACCCGTCGCCCAGCGTCGCGTTCCCGTCGTCGCACTCTTCGCCATCCTGCAGTTGGCCGTCACCGCAGTCGGGACCCTGGCAGACACCCCCGACGCAGACCTTGCCGTCGCTGCTGCACGCTTCGCCTTCGCCGAGCGCCGTGCCTGGGGAGCAGGTGTGGGCGTCGACGTCACACGTCTCTTCGCCGTCACACGGGTTGCCGTTCGAGCAGTGCGTGTCTTGCTCGCAGGTGAAATCGCAGGTGTTCTCACAGCCGTCGCCGTTGGTGGTGTTGCCGTCGTCGCAGCGCTCAGTACCCTCGACGATCTTGTTGCCACACTCTTGGGTCGCGCCGCCGCTGCCGCCGGTGCCTGCGCTGCCGCTGGTGCCGGCGCTGCCGCCAGAGCCGCCGATCCCTGCGGTACCACCGCTGTCGACGCCGGCGTCAGCGCCCCCGCCGCCGCCGAAGGTGGCGTCGTCGCTGCCGCCGCAGGCTTGGAGCGCGAGCACAGCCAGCGCGCTAGTGGAACCCAAGAGGGTGAAGCTGCGCAGCGCCACCCGACCCCGTGAACTAAGCAACGATTTCGACATGCGCAGAGTATACGCGGTGTTCTCCGGTTACTGAAATGGCTTTGCTGCCACACCCCTCGCCGTGGACGCGGGAGCGAGTGGGAATTCCCGTGGCGCAACGTGCTCCTGGAGCGCTGCCCGCGTCGCGTTGTGGCACACTGGATATTTCCACGAGGACACCCTGCGCACCGCAGGGCACGTTGGAGCACCCTGTGCAACGCTGTGGGTGCCGCGGTGCGTCAGGTGTCCGTTGCCGCACGGCAGAGGTGGGTTTGGACGAGCCGCTCCAGCGAAATGGCCTGCAGCAGCGCCTTGTTGATCGGGCGCTTGGCGTCCCAGAACACCCGCGCCTGAAAGAAGGCGCTGGCGCGGGGGCTGCTCAACGCAGCGGCTAGCTCTTCAGCCTGAGCACGGCTCGCGCACGGCAAAAAGTAGGCTGTGTCGTCGAGCATCACCGGGCGCTCCGTAAATGGCTCGACCACGCGGAACGCGAGCCGCTTGTACAAACCGCAGATCGCCACCTTGAACGGCGCAAAGGCGTAGGCGCCGACGCCGAACACCGCGAACGGCGGCTGAGCAGCGTAGATCTTGCTCTTGCGGCGGTCTAGCTGCTCGCGGTGCGCGCTCAGGTAGCGCCAGAGCTTGGGCGCTTGAGTCTGTAACTTCAGCGTGTCTTCGCCTAGCTGGCGCTGCGTCACGATCACCCTGCGTCGCGGTTCCATGCGGCCGTTTGCCACGTCGGACCCCTTGAGCAGTGGGTACAGGAACTCAGCCTCGACCTCCACCGGCTGGCGCAGTGGGTTGGTCCACTGGCCATCGCGCAGCTGGAGTTCCATCACGCTAGAGCAATCGTGCTTGAGCCCAGAGCGCCACTGCAGCTCAGACTCGCCAGCTAGGCCCCGGGTCTCCAGATAAGCCGTCACATCGCTGCACACCCGGCCCGCGACCATGCCCATCAGCCGCGTGGGCTGGCTGGCGGCCAGCGACGGATAGACCGGCCAGCGTAGCTCGCTATCAAGCGCCGTCGTCGAGACCGGATTTTGGGGGTGGGTTAGCTGCAGCAACACGGCGTCCACCTCGGCAGCGAAGTGGCGGCGGGCGTCGATGCCGCGGACCGTCCCAGAGAGCTGCCAGCCCTGGCTCGCTGAAAATTCCATCACGCGCCGCGCCACCGACGCCTTGCACAACATAGCCAACGTGAATTGACGGCCGCGCGCGGCTTGCAGCAAGCGGATCAGCATCCACTCTGAGACGTCGAAGTTGCTCTTGCCGGTCAGCGCTTCGAAGCCAGACTGCGCCTTGAAGTTCGCCTTGGGCGGCAAGTTGGTGCCCGCGAGCGCGCCCAGGGCTGCGTTGGTGATCCAGGGCGGGTTGCCGATGATCAGCAGCGGCTCGGCGAGTCCCTGGAGCACTTGCACCCAGTCGACCGTGAAGAAATCCCTGAGCTGGATCTGGCCGCGTCCCTGGGGCAGCCGCTGAGTGGCGGCCTCGACGTGTGCTGGTGAGACATCGTACCCGATCAGCGCTGCCGCAGGGAACTGCTTGGACGCCGCCGCCAGGAAAGCCCCGGCGCCGCAGGTCGGCTCCAGCACACTCTGCGGCGCCACGGCGTCACGCCCCAGGAGCTCCAAGACTTGCTCGGCCAGGGCGTCAGGGGTCTGCCAATCGCCAAATTCAACGCGCCGGCGATCACGCAGCGCAGCACGTCGGGTCGGCATGGAACCTCGCACCTTTCCACACCGCCGCGCTACAAACAAACCAAGCTGCCATGAGGCGCATTCACGCGCCTCATACGCCTCATGGCTGAGGGGGCGTTGCGATGCGAGGCGCATTCGCGAGTCGTTGGCGTACGCTGCCCGCCCCGCGCGGGCCTGCGGGCGCCCGCGCCCAAACAACATCCAGCGAGAGAAGCGACGAGGTCCACTCGTAAGCAGAAACTGCCTCACGCCGTAGCCGCCCCGCGCGGGCCTGCGCGTCGCCGGCGCGCAGAAAAATAACCGCGATTGCCTGGCGAAGAGAGGCCTGCCTCACCAGCAGACCTCTGCCCAAGCGCTGGCGCGGGCCTGCGGGCGCCCGCGCCCAAACAACATCCAGCGAGAGAAGCGACGAG
>CAZKDY010000031.1:7640-39241 GCA_964551615.1 uncultured Polyangiaceae bacterium | reverse complement strand
GTCCACTCGTAAGCAGACCTCGCGCATCGAGCGGGTCGGGGTGATAGGATTTGAACCTACAACAGCCGGCACCCAAAGCCGGCCCTCTACCAGGTTGAGGTACACCCCGAAGAAGCCGGGGAGTTATGTTCGAGGACGCTGAGTTCGGCAAGCCACTTTAGCGAATGACCGCACTTCCCTGGGTTTTCTCGTCGGAACAGGCGGTTTTCGCCCCTCGCGGGCGCAAACCAAGCGGCCAACCTCGCCTGTGTCAGCCCCGGGGCCGCGCCGAGCACCCGATGGCGCCCAGCGCGACGTGGGCAGAGCTAGTCCGGCACCGGCTCAAGCTCGACCCACAGCTGAATCGGCTCACGATCCGAGACCACCAGGCGGTCCCACGGGAAGTAGCCCTCTTTCTGCACGGTAATGCGGTGCTCGCCCACCGGCAGCCTCACCCCGCGCCGCGCCACGAAGCCGAGGGGCCCGATGTACTCTTCGTCGATGAACACCGAGGCGTCACGGGGCGTCTCTGGGGTGCGGCTCATGCGCATGGACACCGCCGCGCGCCCGGCGCC
This sequence comes from uncultured Polyangiaceae bacterium, assembly GCA_964551615.1. GTDB lineage: Bacteria > Myxococcota_A > Polyangia > Polyangiales > Polyangiaceae > JAHBVY01. The sequence goes on along the minus strand of CAZKDY010000031.1, from coordinate 38,687 downwards.
GCTCATGCCACAGCTGGCCACGCCGCCGCCTAAGACCACCAGCGCCGCAAACACTACCGCACGGAACCACATGGAGCTACCCACCCCCAACCCTGGGCTCACTCCCACTCGATGGTGGCTGGGGGTTTGCTGCTGATGTCGTAGGCCACGCGGTTGATGCCCTTGACCTCGTTGATGATGCGCGAGCTCATGGCGGCCAGCACGTCGTGGGGCAGGCGGGCCCAGTCGCCGGTCATGCCGTCGGTGGAGTGGATGGCGCGGATGATACAGGTCTCTTCGTAGGTGCGGTCGTCGCCCATCACCCCGACGGAGCGCACCGGCAAGAGCACCGCGAAAGACTGCCACACTTTGCCGTATAAATCGGCCTTACGGATCTCTTCGTCGACGATGGCGTCAGCCTGCCTCAGCACCGCCAGGCGCGCCTCAGTCACCTCCCCGAGGCAGCGCACGGCGAGGCCAGGGCCGGGGAAGGGCTGGCGCCACACCACGTCGTGGGGCATGCCCATGGCTTCGCCGACGGCGCGCACCTCGTCTTTGAACAACTCGCGCAGCGGCTCGATCAACTTGAGCTTCATGCGCTCTGGCAGCCCGCCCACGTTGTGGTGGCTCTTGATCACCGCGCTGGGGCCGCGCACGCTCACGCTCTCGATCACGTCGGGGTAGAGCGTGCCTTGGACCAGGTACTTGGCGTTGTGTACAGCAGCCGCGTGGCGCTCGAACACCTCGATGAACACGCGCCCGATGATCTTTCGCTTCTGCTCGGGATCGGTGACGCCTGCCAGCTGGCTCAGGAACTCTTGGCGCGCGTCGACGCACACCAAGTTCAGGTTGAAGTGGTCGCCCATCATCTGCTCGACTTGGCGCGCCTCGTTCTGGCGCAAGAGGCCATTGTCGACGAAGATGCAGGTCAGGCGCTCGCCCAACGCCCGGTGGCAGAGCAGGGACGCGACGCTGGAGTCGACCCCGCCAGACAGGCCGCAGATCACGTGCTCATCAGGCCCGACGGTGGCTTGCACGGCCTCGATGGCCTCGTCCACGAACGAGCCTGGGGTCCAGCTGGCTTCGAGGCCCGCTACGTCGAACAAGAAGGCGTCCAGCAGCTCACGACCGCGCGGCGTGTGCACCACCTCCGGGTGGAACTGAATGCCGAACAGCCGGCGCTCGAGGTTGGCGATCGCCGCGAAGGGCGCGTTCTTGGAGTGCGCCAAGCGCGAAAATCCAGGTGGAATAGCGGTGAGCCGATCCCCGTGGCTCATCCAGACCTCTAGGCTCTCGCCCGCCACGAACGGCCGAAACAGACCGACCGCTTCGTCCACTTCGAGCTTCGCAGGCCCGTACTCGCGGTGGTCGCTCGGCTCCACCTTGCCGCCCAGCTGCAGCGCCATCAGCTGCTGCCCATAGCAAATGCCCAGCACCGGCACGCCGAGCTCAAAGAGCCCCGGATCGCTCTTGGGTGCAAATTCACCGTACACGCTGTCGGGGCCGCCGCTCAAGATGATGGCCTCGGCGCTGATGGCCTTGATCTGCTCGAGGCTCAGCGTGCCCGGGTGGATCTCGCAGTACACGTGGCTCTCGCGGATGCGCCGCGCGATGAGCTGGGTGTACTGCGAGCCGTAGTCGAGGATCAGCACGACTTGGCGGGTGGGGTGGGCGTGTGCGGGTTCTTTCGTGCTCATGGCGCTCCTGGGCTCGAAACGGGCTTGCCGCGTAGCACGCCGCGGGCGAGCGCGAAACGCCAGAGGCGCCAGCGCCGTTCACTCGCGCTTGGTCGTGATCACGACGACGTGCCGGCTCGGCTCCAGGTTGCGCTGGAAGGCCTTGAGCTGGGCGAAGGTCGGCGCGGCTACATTGGCGGCTGGGCCTAGCCAGAGCGCGGCGGCGCGAAACATCGGGTCGAAGGCGCGATCCTGATCGCGCAGCGCGAAGTAGCGGTCGGACAAATCGAACTCCGCCCGGGTCATGGCGCCGCGCGCCAGGCGTTCCAGCAGCGCGCGCAGCTGAGCCACGGCAGGCTCGACCTGTTCGGGCTCGGCTTGGATCCCAATCGCGATGGCCGCGCTGCGTTCGCCCCCTAGCAGCCGCGCTTGGGCGCTGGCTGCGATTTGGGCAGGGTGGAGCGCGGCCTCAAGCCACCCACGCGCCCGGTTGAGCAGCAGCACGGTGCGCTCTGCCGCGGCGTGATCCCGCGCAGGGTGGGTGATCGGGACCCAGATCCAGGCGTTGGCTTGGAGCTGCGCGGGCTCGCTGGTGGCCACGCGGTACAAGCCGGGCTTAGCCAGGCTGCTGGGCGGCGCCGGGCATTTTGCGTTGGGGTCGACGTAGGGCCAGAGCCAGCGCGTGAGCTCGCGCTGGGCGTAGCCGGCCGCGTTGGGGCTGCCGCTCAGCACCGCGACCCGCCAGGGGCCACGCAGCAGCAGCTCGCGCCGGCGCTCCACGTCGCTCGTGTTGAGCTGGTTGATGCTATCCCAAGATCCTCGGGGATCGAACCAAGACGGGTGCTCGCCAGCGCCCGCCTTGAGCAGCACCGACCAGCCAGGATCCGGCGTCTCTCCCAGATCGACCAACAAGCTCGCGCGCTGGGCGACCACAACGTGCGCGCTGAGCGAGCGGGTGACCGCCGCCCCCAGCGCCGACGCCGCCCGCACGGTCAGCGCGTCGGCGCTCTCTTGCGCTGAACGCGGGTGCGCGCGCAGCATCAGGCCCACCCCCTGCCCGCTGATCCACGGCGTGATCTGGAGGCTCGGGTCGCCTCGCTCGGCTTGCTGTCTGGCGACGGTCTCAGCCCACAGCGCGGCGCTGCCCGCCGTAGCTAGGTCTTCGTCGCTCGGCGCGCACGGGGCGCCGAGCAGGATGTGCTGCTCGGTTTGTCCAGGCTCTACCTGGCTGGCGACCCTGAGCGGGACGCTCCGCGTCTCACGCTGCCGCAGGGCAATGCTAGCGGTGCTCAGCGCTTGATCTGAGCTGCCTAACGCCGGGCGATAGGTCACGAACCGCTTGATCGGTCCCGCGCCGTCCGCCGTCAGCGCTCGCCACGCCGCGCGGGCGGCGACCTCCCGGGGATCGCCCGGGCGCAGCACGCTGGCGTCTAGGCTCCAGCTTTGGCCTGGCGCGGCGTCCACCGCGAGCCTGAGCTCTTGCTCGACCAGGGCGGCCAGGCTGGCCGCACTCTGCGTACCTGGGCCGCTCTCAGCCGCTGGCTCAACCCGCAGGCTGACGGCGACGCACCCGCCCTCGGGTCGGGTGGTCCCGGTGATGCGCTCGACGCTGGCGTTGCCGAGAGGATCTAGGCGCTGGCGCAGGGCCGAGCCCTCGGCGAGCAGGGCTTCAGCGGCCTCCACGGCCTTGGCCGCGCTTGGGACGCGGAGCGCGACGCTCAGGCTGCCCACGACCGCGGCGTCAGCGACGGCCACTGGCTCAGCTCGAGGCCAGGCGTCCACGGCTCGGCTCAGATCTGCCTCGATGGGCAGCGCGGCGTGGGCCTCACTGGCCCGCTGCAGCACCGCTGCGGGTCCGACCACCGCTAGGGCGCTGTGCGCCGGCCCAATGATTTGGCTGCGCCAGCGCTCGAGCTGCGCGACGGCCGCGGGAGATCGGTAGTCTGGCACCGCGGCGCGCATCGGGATCGCGAGCTCTCCGGTGCAGGCGCTCAGCGCCGCCAACAGGTCGTCGCGGTGCGCGCCGAGGCCGGAGACCCGGCTCGCCACCGCGCCCAGAGCAGGGTCTCCGGCCACCACCGGCGCGAGCACCACCTGGCGCGCTGCCTGGACGAAGCGCGCGGCGTCAGTTGGCTGGCCGAGCGGGCTGCGCAGCACGAAGCCGCTGGCAAACGCCTCTACTTGGGCCGACGGAAAGCCGACGGCGTTCAGCCGCGCCTCCAGCAGTGAGCCGAGCGCGGCGGACGCCGCAGCGCCTAAGTCGTGGGCGACGGCCAGCGCTGCGGCGGCTTGCGGCGCCGCGGCCCGCTCGATCAACGACAAGCGCGGGCGCCCGCTTGAGTCGTGGTTCTGAATCCCCGAGTGAGCAGCAGGGGAGGTGATGGGCTCGCTCGCTCTAAGCCAGCCGCAACCCACCAGCAGCGCGCAGCCCGTGAGCAGCGCAGCGCTTAACAGTCGATTCGGGGGCCGAGCGCCCAGGCGATGGCGGCGCCTGACTCCGCTGCGCGCGGCGCAGGAACGCGCTTCAGGGCCGTGCAGTGAGTGCGTCAACGCGGGCCTGTATAGCAAACCCCCGCTGGCTTGGGGCGGGCGGGGGTGGGATTCAGGCTAGGCGCTGAAAATCAGCGCTCAGCTAGGCCGCCAAGGCGCGCTCTTGGAGCAGCGCGGTCAGGCGGTTACGGATCTTATGCTTCTTGCTGTACACCGTCTTCACGCTGATTTGCATCTGCTCGGCGATCTGCTCCGGCTCCAAGTTCTCACCGTAGTAGAGGGTGATGAACTGCCGATCCTTCTCGCTGAACTGCTCCATCAACGAGCTCACGATCTGAGCCCGTTGGCGCATCAACAGGTTCTCGAAGGGGTCCGGCGTGTCGCTGGTCAGTGACTCGGCTTCGCTCAGGCAGCCCCGCTTGGGTTCACGCTTGATGCTGCGCAGGTGGTCGTAGGCGGTGTGGATGGCCAGCATGCCGATCCAGCTGCCGAGCTTGTTGCCGCGGCCTGGCTCAAAGCTGCGCAGCTTGTGCTTGTCTTTGGCCAGCAGGCTGAGGCACAGCATGGCGTAAATCTCCCGAGTGTCGTCTGGCCCGACCACTGCGCTGAAACGCGCGGTGACCCGCGTGATGCAGCGATAAATCAACCGCGAGTAGCGCGTGTTGAAATCCTGCCAGGCTCGCGGGTCGTCTTGCAGCAGGCCGTCGAGCAACACCCGCTCAATTTCGAGCTCAGCGAGATCTTGACGGCCGGGAAAGGGCTGGACGGTGACGACGGCTTCGGTCTGCATGTCCCGGCCTTAAGCAAGCCACGTGCCACTAGAAATTTATGTAAATCCAGCTAGTTACCTGCGTAACACGGAGCGTAACAGCGTCACGCCAGGCGTAACCAAGTGACGCAGCCGAGCGCTTGTGCCTGGCAGCCGCCGCGCAGCGGCGAGCAGCAGCGTCAACACCGCCCCGGGGTGGCCTGAGCCGCCCTGTTGACGCTCCCTCCACCCCCCAACCCGCGTGCAGATGAGCTTTGACGCCGCGCGCTGTGCCGCGTGCTAGCTTCGGCCCGTGCCCGCTCGCATCAAAGCGCTGATCTTCCTCGGCTGGTCGCTGGTCGTCACGCTGCTCAGTCGACTGTTCGGCTCGAAGAAGTCCCTGGGCATCGCGCAGTTTGAGCAGAACTACGCGCAGGATCGCTTGCCGCCGGTCACGCCGGAAGAACGCGAGGCGATCAGCGGTTTTGGCGGGTGTATCGCGTGTAGTATATGCGACCGTGGGGAAATAAATCGGATCGCAGCGTCTAGAGGTGAGTACCTGGGCGTGATGCACCTGATGCTCGGCGCGTCGCGCAGCATGCCCGACTTTGGGGCCGCGGCGCTCAGCTTCGGCCACGTGTCCGACGAGGTCTTGGCCGCCAAGGAGCGGGAGTGCCCGACGGCGGTCCCCATGCGCGCGATCGCAAAATTTGTGCGCGAGAAGGCGCAGGAGGAAGCGCGTCTAGATGAGTTGGCCCGAGCCGCAGAGGGTCAGCGTCCGGCGCCACGACCGGCGGCTTAGGGCGCGTCGCCCGGCGACCCTGAAACCTGGAGTCCCGGGCAAAACAGCCTGGATCCACGGCCCAGGCGCCCACAAAACACGCTGCCCGCCGGCTGCGACGCCCGCACACCACGCCCGCGCAGCCCGCCACGTCCAGACAATATTGGCGCAGATCGCACGATTGCGGGGTCACACGCTGGGCCCGGCTGTAGTACAGCCCGGGTTCGATGAGCGAAACCAAGCAAGTTGCATTGCCGCCCCTGGGCGGGTGGGCGCTGATCCTTGGAGCCTCCAGCGGCTTCGGCGCCGCGGTGAGCCGCGCGTTGGCGCGCGCGGGCACCAACATAGTGGGCGTCCACTTGGACCGCCGCGCCACCATGGGCAACGTCGAGCAGCTGACCGCTGACATTCAGGCTCTGGGGCGCGAGGCGTGGTTCTACAACGTCAACGCCGCCGACGCGAGCAAGCGCGCCGAGGTGCTCGACGACGTGAAGCGGCGCCTCGACCAGCGCGGCCAAGGCGAGCAGCTCCGCGTGCTGCTGCACTCGCTGGCCTTCGGCACGTTGCGGCCCTTCATCGACGTGGACGCGAAGCAGCAGCTGACCTCAAAGCAGATGGACATGACGTGTGACGTGATGGCCCACAGCTTGGTGTACTGGACCCAAGACGTGCTGGAGCGCGAGCTGATGATCAGCGACGGGCGCATCTACGCCATGACCAGCAACGGCGCCCGCGAGACGTGGGGCGGCTACGGCGCGGTCAGCGCCGCCAAGAGCGCCCTAGAGTCGCACATCCGCCAGCTGGCGATGGAGTTAGCTCCGCGCGGTATCACAGCGAACGCGCTGTGCGCCGGCGTGACGGATACACCAGCGCTCAAGAAGATCCCCAACAACGACAAGATCGCCGAGGTGGCGATGCGCAAGTCGCCCACCCACCGCTTGACCCTGCCGGAGGACATCGCCAACTGCATCGTCGCGCTGGCTCAGCCCTGCACCTACTGGATGACCGGTAACACCATCTTCATCGATGGTGGAGAAGCTCACAGCGGCTAGCCCGCTAGGGCGCGCTGGCGTCGTGCGCTGGTGGTTCTGCGCCACAGCCCGGCGGTGGGTTTTTTGGGGGTGGGGGAGCCGCGCTGGGCGCCGCCTGTTGGCGGCGCCTGCTCAGCGTCCGACGACGGACAGCCGCGGCGCCGCGCCAAAGGCTGCCAGGTGCCCGCTCTCCTCCGCCACATACACATCGCAGCGCTCATCGACGCGCAGCAGATCGGGGATCAAATCCGTGGGGACGGTGCCGATCACCTCTCCGTCGCGGGGCCGCACCACGTGGACCTCGTGCTGCGGTACGAACAGCGCCCCGCTGCGCAGCACCGGCTCGAGGCGGCGCGGTTGATCCGCGTCGAGGGAGCGCGAGAACACGTGGTTGTAGCGGATGCTGCCGGTCATCGCGTCCAAGCAAAAGAAGGTGCCCGCGTCGCTGTTGATGATCAGCGCGTCATCGACCGCCAGCCAGGCCGTGGTGGGTGAGGCGAGCCCTGGCGCGTGCTCCCACAGCGCCCTGCCGGTCTCGCGATCAAACGCCTGGGCTCCCACGCCGCGCTTGTCTCGCACGGGCACTATCACCACCTCTTGGGTCACTAGCGGCGCCTGGCCTGGCGCTTGGCGCTCGTCGATGTTCGCGCTCCACAGCTGACGACCTGTCCACGGATCCAGGCGGTGCAGCCGACACGGTCCACCCGGCGCGGCGCTGATCGCGAACGCGGAGTCGTTGTCGATTGTAATATCCGCATGGAATGGCATGCGATCACGGATGCGCCACACCACATCGCCGGTCGTCACGTCGAGCGCGAACAGGCTCGAGTCGCCGCCGCCCACCAGCAACAGCTTGCCAGCGCGGCGCATGCGATAGGCACCTGGGCGACGCGCGGTGTGTCGCCAGCGGATCTCGCCGCTCACCAGGTCCACGGCGGTGAGTTGGCGGTCGCCCTCAGCCAGCACCAGGAGCTTGGGGAGCCCAGGCGTGTGGACCACCGCCCCCGACGCGCCGCTCGGCGTGCGCGGCGTCAGGTGGCGATTGAAGCGCACCTCGCCGGTCTCCAGATCGAGCAAATCCACGCGGCCGTCAGGTTGAATGCGGGCCAGGCCCATGGGCGTCACCACGCAGGCGGCGCGCTGGGAGCGGATCCGCCAGTTGACGGTGCCTGTTTGCCGATCGATGCACGCCGTCTCGCGCGCGGCGCCGACTATCAAGCGCTCGCCGCACAGGAAGGTCGCGCGCAGATCGATGCCCGGCACGGTCGCGACCCAGCGCGGCATGAAGCGCATCTTGCCGCCGTGTTCCCACATCCCTGAGGAACCACGAGTCGCGCGCCGAGAGCCGAAGCAGGAGTAGCTCTCAGGCTCCAAGTTGGTCAGGCTGTCGTCGTTTAGCGCGTCTTCAAGGCGCTCCGCCAGCGCGCCGGTGCTAGCCGAGAGCGCGAGCAAGCGCAGGTTCTTAGCTTGGTTGCGATCCTTGTCGATGAAGGTGTTGAGCAACGAGCGAGTGAAGCGGGCGACGCCATCGATGAACGCTGGGGCTGACAGCTCGGGGAAGGTGATGCGTTGACCATCGGGGCCGGCGTCGGTCGCGCTGAGGCTGATGGAGAGGGGTGACTCGCCTGGTCCGCGCCGGATCCCGAGGCGCGCGCCGCCCACGTCGAAGCGGCGAAACAGCGGCCGCGCGCCGCGCCAAGCCTCCAGTAGATCATCAGCCAAGGCGATCAGGCGCTCGGCGACCAAGAAGAGGTGCACGCCGCTCAGGCGCGCGGTCTTGCCATGGGCCGAGACTTCGAAGCTGCCCAGGGTGAGCAGGCTGTGCAGATCGGCGCGCTCGACGTGCTGGCATTCACTGCTTGGGGCATCGCTGCTCGGCGTACGGAAGTTCGCGGTGGCAGCGAAGCCTAAGCCATCGTTGGTCTTCACCCGGATCCGCGCGTGCTCACGCTCTGCGCCGAAGGACTTACTGATGGGCAGCGCGCGTTCAAGCAGGTTCTTGGCGGAGCGCAGCGCGGCCGCGACGCCGACGGGCGTGCGTGAGCCGACCTCCACCTCCGCCAGCGCCCGCAGGGCGCCGTCGCGCAGCGCGCTGAGCGCCACCTTGCGCTCGAACACCGCGACCTCGGGCTGGGCGCCGTTCTTGAACACGCTGAGCAAGACCTGATCACCGAGCCGCTCTAGGCCAAGCTCCCAAGCCTCTTCGCCGGCGTACAAGCCGAGGGTCGCGCGGCTGCGGCGCCCAAGACACAGGGAGCCTACGGCGTGGCCAAGCTCTCCGAGCAGCGCCAGGGCTTCGCCCTGGCCGATGCGTGCGGTGAGGTTGATCCCGTCGACGACGACATCAAACAGACCGTAAAGTGGCGCGAGCGCTGCGCTGGGAGCGCTTTGCGGCCGCGGGCGAACAACAACGTGCAGAGCCGACATGTGCCCGCATCGTAGGGAGCCGAGCCTAGATCTCTGAACTTTTAGGAGTGGTTAGCCGTGTTTTGGACAGCCTGGGCTGTTCGGGTTAGGGCCATCCCCGGTATCCTAGCCGTCGCGGCGCCTGCCCATCCCGGCCGCAGGCTTCGTTTCGTCTGAGCAATCGGCGCTCAAATACTCGAGTATGTTCCGCTCCGGTTCTCGACCAAGCCTCGCCAGCGACCGGGCTTGACCGGCGGGTGAGCCTAAGAGTTCTTGCGATGGGGTTAGGGCCCGCCAAGTGACCGTGCGTGGTTATGCAAGTGATTCGTAACCTTGGGGGCGGGCGGCTGGGGCTGGCCGCCGGGCTGGCCCTGGGAGCAGCTGGCCTGCTCGCGGCGTGGGGCTACAGCGTCGATGACGCGCTGATTTCCGCGCGGGTAGCGGCGAACTTGAACGGCGGGTTCGGCTACCGATTTAATCCGCACGGAGAGGTGGTCGACGCGGTGACGCCGCTCGGCTACGCCTACCTGCTGCGCCTGTCCCTCGCCACTCAGACGCTCGACGTGTTCCAGTGGGCGCGCTGGGCGGGGGCCGCGGCCTGGCTGCTGACGTGTGCCCGGCTAGGCTGGCTGACGGCCCAGCGCTTCGGAAGCGCCGCGCTGGGCTGGTTCGCGGTGCTCGCGATCAACCCCTGCGGCGCCGCGTGGGCGACGAGCGGCATGGAGACGCCGTGGATCGCCGGCTTGATGCTGCTAGGGCTTGGTCGCTACCGGGAGGAAACAAATAATCAGCCACCTCGCGGGGCGGGCGTCGCCTGGCGCGTCGTGGGCCCAGTGTGCCTAGGCAGCGCGGCGGCGCTGCGCCCCGAGCTGTTGCCGTGTTGTGGGGTGTTGTGTGTGGGCTGGGCGCTGCGCGAGCGTGGGCTGCGGCGTGCCTTGCCGCTGCTGCTCGGCGCGCTCCCCACGCTGCTGGTGGTGACGCTGCGGCTGCGCTACTTCGGCTTGGGGATGCCGCTCAGCGCGCTAGCTAAGCCGAGCGATTTGGCGTCGGGGGCGCGCTACGCGGTGGGCGGATGGCTGCTGAGCGGGCCGATCTTAGCCACCGCGCCGATCTACGTGGTCTCCGCGTGGCGGCGCCTCAGCGCTCGCGCGCGCGTCGGGCTGCTGGCCCTCAGCGCTCACGCAGCGGCCCTCGCGCTGGCCGGAGGTGACTGGATGGCGCTGTTCCGGCTCTACGTACCGGTGTTGCCGCTGGTGGTGCTCGTCGCCGCCGAGCTGGCCGCGCCACCCGCTCCTGGGCTGAGCCTCGTGGACTCCCAAGGCTTGCGCCCTCCAAGACCTTGGAGCAGGTGGCTCCGGGGAGCCCTCGGCCTGGCCGGCGCAGCGCTGCTGTGGGCTGAGCTTGGGCTCCCCGCGCGTCACGTGGTGCGCGACCGACTCGCCTTGATCGCGGCCGCGCGGCCCCACCTGGAGGGCCAGCGCGTCGCCAGCGTCGACGTGGGCTGGGTGGGCGGCGCTGGCGCTGACACCGTCATCGACCTGGCGGGGGTCACCGATCCGCAGGTCGCGGCGCTGGCTGGCGGGCACACCAGCAAGCGGTTGGATCCGAACTTTTTGGAGCGGCACCAGGCAAACCGTTTGGTGTTGTTGTGCGCTGAGCAGCCAGCGCCAGCCTCCGCGACCGAGCTGCTGCCGGTGCGCCGAGTCGAGACCAAAATTCTTAAAGAAGCCGAAGTGTTAGGCGTTACCTCAAAAGTGATTCTTCCAGTTGGAGGCAGCGGCCTTAATTATTGCGTGTATCACCTGAGCAATCCGAGCTAATCACTTGAAAATATTATTGATGTTGGGGTGTTTGCTCGTAACGACGTCATCCAAGACTAGCGGCCCTGGCACTGCTTCAAGCTCGAGCTCCCCACCGTGAAGTGCCTCGCGGAAGCTGCGCGCGTCGGGAAAGCGATCACCGGGGTTGGGTGCCATGGCGCGATCGATCAGCGCTCTCCAGCCGGGCTGGATCACACGTCGCGTGCGCTGCACCCCGCTCGGCTGTTCGCTGGCCGCGGCGGGCCAGCGGTCGCTCCCGCCGAGCGGCGGCGCGGCGCCGGACAGGCACTCGTAGATCACGCCGCCCAGCGCGAACAGATCGCTGCGCACGTCGATCTCAAGTCCTTGCTCCTGTTCGGGCGACATGTAGCCCGGCGTGCCAAGGGGCGTGCCCATGTTGGTGATGCGCGTCTCGGCCCACTCGATGCGAGCCACGCCGAAGTCGAGCACCTTGACGCGTGGGGGCTCGGTGCCGTCCGTGAGACCCGGACCCGCGCGGCACAGGAAAATGTTGCTGGGCTTCAAATCCCTGTGGATCACCCCCGCCGCGTGCACCGCCTCCAGCGCGTCGCAGATCTCTAAGGCGATGCGCTTCACCTCCGCAGGAGCGAGGGTGCCGTGCTTACTTAAGCAGCGAGCCAGTGGTTCACCGAACAGCCGCTCCATCACCAGATAGCTCGTGCCGTCAGGCAGATGTCCGTCGTCGTAGACTTCCACCACGTTCGGGTGCCAGGTTAAGCCAAGGGCGGCGGCCTCCCGGCGCAGCCGATCGGCGGCCAAGCTGTCGTGCGCCACCGGGGTACGCAGCAACTTGACCGCGACCACCCCGCCATCGGTCAAGCGCGTGGCCTCGAAAATCGCTCCGCTCGCCCCCACCCCCAGCTGCTCGCCCAGGCGATACTGGCCAGCGACCACGGCCCCGGGGCGGTAGCCCAGCTCACTGCGCTCCCGCGCTTCACGTAGGGTGGCCAGGCGCTCTAAGGCTTGAATGCGGATGTGCTGAGCGCGACTGGCGGCGCGGCGACGGGTGTCGAGCACGACGCCGTGTCCAGCGAGCGCGCCCACGGCTGCGCCCACGATGGCGCCAGCGACCGACAGCGTAACCGCGTGGCTGGCTGGCCAGATCCCAAGGGGCAGCAGCGCCCCGGCGAGGGCCGCGCCCGCCGGGGTAGGCCAGCTCGCGGCTTCACGCCAGCGCACCTCGAACTCCGCCGCGCGGCTCTCGGACTCGAGATCCATGCTGATCAGCCTTACGTTTCCTCGCGGCCAACCAAAGAGCGTAGGCACCGCGGCGAGCTCGGCGGCTCGCGCCAGGCCACACAGCCCATCACGCTCATAGGCCGGGTCGTGCGCTAGCGGCAGGCGACCCCGCCAGTAGCCGGCGCGGACCTCGAGGGTCTCCCAGCGCTCAGCTAACGCGTCGTCGCTGCCGTGCGCGTCCAGCTGCGCGAACGCGTCTTCGGGGGAGTTGGTTCCGCGCAGAACGCGAGTCCACACCCCGATGGTCTCGCGGTCGACCACCGCGTCAGACATCTCCAAGATCCCTTCGCGCCCCCAGCGCGAGGCGTACGCGACCAGCGCGGCGTGCCAGCGCTCGAGCGGGATGGGGCGCGTCTCGTCATCCAGGTACTCGCGATCCAGCCGCGTCTTCAGCAAGAAGGCATCGGCCTCGGCCCGCCCGTGCGCGCGCTGGACGTGCAAGAGCAGCGCCTTGATGCGCGCGGCAGTGGTGGTGCCGCTCCCGGATTTGCGCTGCACACCCAGAGCCTAGTCCATCGGCTGCGCAGGCGGCTCCGATTCCAGCCCCGAACCAGCATCCATCGAACCTCGCGCGCCCGCGGGGCTCGAGCTGGCCAGCTGGGATGGCTTGCGTCAAACGCAGTAGAAGCGCAGGGTCAGGCGGCGTGGCTCTGCCGACCAAGACCTCTCTAGCCGCTCCGTCGTGGGTCGCTGATCGACTCAGGCGCTGGCTGGAGCGCGCTGAGGTGCTAGCTCGCGGTGGGGAATCACTGCGGATCAGCGCCGAGCAAGCGCTCCGCGACGGGCGGCTTTGGGAGGCCCACGCGGCTGCCCGACGGTTGACCGACCTGGTCCCCGGATCAAAGGTCGGGTGGTTGCTCCTGGCAGACTCGGCCCAGGCGTTAGGGCTCAGCGAGGACGCGCTGGACGCGCTCACTCGCTTGTCCATCGCGCTCCCGTTTCGCGCCGATGTCTGGCTGCGCAAGGCTCAGCTAGAGGCTGCGCTGGGCAACGCGCCCCGCGCCGCGCTGGAGCGCGCGGACGCCGCAGGTTGGCCCGCCGACGCCGCGGATTCGGCGCGGGTTTGGCTGTGCGATCTCGATCTGTGGCTGGGCGACGTGCGGCGCGCGGAGCGCTGGCTGAAGCGCTGCGGCAGCGCCAGTCGGGAGCTCCCCGGGTGGCGTTGGCGGCAGATCGAAGTCTTGCTCGATCTTGGCGACACCGAGGCCGCGCTGGCGCTGGCTGTGAAGCTCGAACAGCCTGAGGTGCTCGACGCGCGGAGCTGGCTTACCCAGGGTCGGGTTTGGGCGGCTCAGGCGGACCCCGCGGCGGCCTGGGCGCTGGAGCGCGCGCTGCTGCTCGAGGCCCCGCGTTCGGGTCCTGTGGTCGCTGAGTACTTGGTGAGCTCGCAGGACGCGCTGTTCCTGATTCGAATCCGTGAGGTAATAGAGGCATTGGGCTACCTGGAGCACCCAGGCTGGCAAGCGGCGCTCGCCCAAGCCGAAGGCCGAATCGACGTCGCCCTCGCCGCGCTCGAGCGTGGCGCTCGTGAGGCACCCGACGTCGCGTGGCTACAGCGCTTGGCGCTGGTCGCAGAGCAAGCGCGCAGCTGGAGCGCCCTCGAGCTGGCTCGTGATGGCTTGCGCACGGCGGGAGCGCGCCTGCCCGTGGGCCTGGAGGCATTAGCCGGCGCCCGCGAGCTCGCGCCAGAGCAGCGGCTCGAGCGCTTGCTCGCCATCAGCCCCGCGCCAAGTAGTTGGGCGAGCGAGTTGGTGGACGAAGCCGCGAGCTGGCTCTTGCGCCCACGCTGGCCAGCGCTGCTCGGCTGGCTGGGCGCCCTAGCGCTGCGCTCCGGTGATCTGGCGTTGCGCGGTGAACTGGAGGCGATCAGCGTCGAGCTGGAGCGGCCGCTGCGGGTGGCCATCGTCGGTGAATTCAACGCAGGCAAGTCGTCCTTCATCAACGCTTGGCTGGGTTCTGACGTGGCGCCGGTCGGTGTGATCCCAACCACCGCCAAGACCCACCGCTTAGCCTGGGCGCCCGACCCTTACGTGCGCGTGGAGTATGGCTCAGGCCAGGAGCGCGTGCTGCCACACGCCGAGCTGAGCGCCGAGCTGGCGGCGGAACCAGCCGTGCGGCGCGTGGTGATCTACTCCCCGCTGGACACGCTGAGGCACCTGGAGCTGATCGATACGCCAGGCTTCAACTCCTCTGAGGCTGAGCACACCGCTGAGGTGGAGGCGGCGCTAGCCGATGCTCACGTGGCGCTGTGGTTGATGGACGCTGGGCAACCGTTCAAGGCCTCCGAACGCCTGCGCCTGCAGGAGCTTCAGCGGCGGGGTGTGGCGTTGCTCGTCCTGGTCAACAAGCGCGATCGGTTGAGCGACGCGCAGGCCGCGCAGGCGCTTGAGCATATCACCGCTGGCCTGAGAGGCAGCGCTATCGAGCTGTATTATCCGGTGACATTCGTATCCGCAAAGAACCATATCGAGGCCCGAACAGCGGCGCAGGCCACGAGTGACCAGCGGGCGAGCGGGTGGTGGGGAGGTGTCGAGCGGCTGATTGAACAGCTGCGAGCCGACGCCCCAAAGCTCAAGGACGCGGCGCTGTTGCACCGACTGGGCAGGCTGCTGCCCGTCGCGCCCATCGCTGAGCCAGCAATTCGCACGGAAACGATCTCGGTGACCGACCCGCTGGACGCGCTCGACCCTGAGGCCCTGCTGCGTGACACCCTGACCCAGCTGCTCCCGGACCTGAGGCCGCTCCAGGGGGTCGAGCTTGAGTCAGACGCCGGGCAATACGCCGCTAGCCGAACTGCGCTGCGCCTCTCTGCAGCGCTGCAGCGCGCCATCCCAGACCTCGCGCGCCCTGAAGCGGGCGATCCGCACCCGCTGCTCGGCCTGGCTGGGGCATGGGGCGCGGGCGCGTGGCGGTCACTACGCGCGTTGAGCCTCGAGGACGCCGCCTCAGCTGACGTGGTGCCGTTAGCAGCCGAGCTGATGCAGGCGCTGCGTGGGTGGACCGCCGAGCGCGTGGCGGTCGCGGCAGAGATCTCGGTGGAGCAGCTGTTTGGTTGGCTTCAGCTGCGGATCAGCGCGGCGCAGTTTGCTGCGGTGAGGCGGGTTTCTGGGGCGCCGCTTGCTTTGGGCCGCGGCGTAAACCAAGAAGCGCCTAGTCAGCTCGATCCAGCGGCGCACAGCCCGGCCAGTTGAGCTAGCATGCGCGGCGGTGCTCAGCCTCCGCCCAAAAACTGGTCGATCCTACGCTGCGTTGCTGGCAGGCGCGCTGTGTAGCGCGCTCGTCTTGCTGTGGGCGCTGCCCAGGCCGGCTCACGCTGACCCACTAGCGACCATCGATGGCAAGACGCTCGAGCTGCAAGCCGAGCGGCTCGAGCTCGATCTCGAAGGCCGAAACGCCAAGCTGAGTGGTCATGTGCGAGCACGCCTAGGCAAGTTACGTATCCGTGCGGAGCAAATTGAGATCGAGTACGACAGGGCACCGAGCGTCAAGCGGGTGAGCGCCCGCGCTGGGGTCACGGTGCTGTATGACGGCGCGCGAGTGGAGGCCAAACAGCTCGACGTGGACGTCATCGCGGGTGAGGCGCGCCTCACTGGCGGCGTTGACGTCAAGCGTGGCCAAAGCAAGCTGCGCGCCAGCAGCGCCGTGATTGACCTGCGGGCCAAGAAGCTGCGGCTGGAGCAAGTGACGGGGTCGATCGAGCTACAGCGCGCCCCGGCGCCCAGCTCGCGCCAGCCCTAAGTACCTGCTGCCTTGCCCGCATGAAACAGCCTCCGCTGCTCAGCTGCCAAGGCCTGGCGGTCCAGGTGAGAGATCGCGCCCTCGTCGATGATATCACGATCCGTGTGGCAGCGGGCGAGGTGGTCGCCGTGCTGGGACCGAGCGGGGCAGGGAAGTCCACGCTGTTCCGCGCGCTGGCCGGCGAGCTGCTCCCGAGCCGCGGCCGCGTCGAGCTCGGGGGGACGCAGGTCGACGGCTGGCCGCTTTGGCGTCGCGCGCGCCTTGGGTTGGGCTATTTGCCACAAACTCCGAGCGTGTTGCGAGACTTGAGCGTCGAGCAGAACCTGCTCACGTTCGCCCGCCTCACCAAACAAGAGCCGCGGGTCCAGAGTCGGGCCAGCGAGGTGGGTCTGGATCACTGCCTCCAGGTTAAAGCCAGGGATATTTCCGGGGGGGAGCGCCGGCGCTTGGAGCTAGCGCGGGTGCTGTTCAGCGAGCCCAAGTTGCTGTTGTGCGATGAGCCGTTCAGCGGCGTCGATCCGTTGAGCGCACAGCTCCTAGCCGAGCTGATCCGTGAGCGAGCGGCGCGCGGCGCTGGCGTGTTGATCTCGGATCACCGAGTGCGCGAAGCCCTGGCGCTGAGCCAGCGCGGGCTGCTCTTGGTCGACGGCAGGCTTGAGCTCGAGGTCGTGGCGTCGGAGTTTGCGGGCCACCCCCTGGTTCGCGAACGCTACTTGGGGTAGCCTTACGGCTCTCCGTCCGGATTCAGCCAGCGTGGCGCTATAAGCTCGCCCTGCAGCGCCAGCCGTTGCGACGCAGGGTGTCAAGCTTGGCGCGGTGCCGAACCGCCGCGCTCCGGACCGGGCGCCGGGGCTGTCGCCGGCGCGGGCCCGTTTCTTGCTCAGCGGCCTGACCAAGGGGTGGTACACTCTGCCCAAGCGCCTGCTCGTGCAGCGCTGGTGGCATCGGCGCAGCTCACTGCTCCACCCCCCACGCAGCAGCACCGAGGGCTGCGGATCAGCTATGGAACTCAAGCAGAACCTACAACTCCGACTCTCCCAGCAGCTGGTCATGACCCCGCAGCTGCAGCAGGCGATTCGCCTCTTGCAGCTCTCACGGCTGGAGTTGGTCGACGAGATCCGAAAGGAGCTCGACAACAACCCGGTGCTGGTCGAGGAAGATCCCTCCGAGCGCGCGCGAGTGCGCCAAGACGCTAACAGCGCGACTTCCACCGCAGAAACTCGCGACCGCTCAGGACAAAGCGACGAGGAGATTTTCCACAACCGCAGTGAAGAGTCCCGCGACACCGAGAAGGCGACGCGCGAGGTCGACTGGGAGAAGTTCCTTGAGAACCGCAACCAGCAGAGCTCGAGCTTCAGCCGTCAGGCTGGCGGCTACGACGATCTGCCTCCCATCGAGCAGAACCTCACCAAGCCCCACAACCTGACCGACCACCTGATGTGGCAGCTACAGATGAGCGATTTCACCGACGACGAGCGGTTGTTCGCCGAGCTGGTGATCGGGAACCTGAACGATCAGGGCTACCTGGATTTGAGGGGGGTGGAGCGCTCGGACGGCACCCGGACCCCCGATCTGACCATCGACGACCTCGCGGAAGAGTCCGGGGTACACCCCGAGGATGCGCCCCTGGTGCTCGAGATGATCCAGAACTTTGATCCGGTGGGCGTCGCCGCGCGAGATCTGCGCGAGTGCTTGCTGATTCAAGCCAAGTACTTCGGCTACGACGAGGTTGAAATTGAGATCATCGAGAAGCACATCCACAACCTAGAGAAGCACAACTACCAGGCCATCGCCCGGGAGATGAAGATCCCGCTGGACGAGGTGTACGAGGCCGCCAAAGAGATCCAAAAGCTCGAGAGTCGCCCCGCCCGAAACTTCACCGACGTCGACGATCGCAGCATCGGCATCACGCCAGACGTGTTCGTGATTAAGGACGGCGACGAGCTGATGGTGCTCGACAACGATCGCGGCGTGCAGCGGCTGTTCATCAACGAGAACCTCACCAAGCAGTTGATGAAGGACAAGGCGGCCAAGGACTTCGTGGGCGAGAAGCTGCGCAACGCGCAGTGGCTGATCCGCGCGATTGAGCAGCGCCGCAAGACGATCATCCGGGTGTCCGAAGCGATCGTAGAGAAGCAGCGCGAGTTCTTCGAGAAGGGCGTCGCCTACCTCAAGCCGATGATCTTGCGGGACGTCGCCGAAGCGGTGGGTATGCACGAGTCGACGATCTCGCGGGTGACCACCAACAAGTACATGCACACCCCAAACGGGCTGTTTGAACTCAAGTACTTCTTCAACTCGAGCATTCGACGCGTGGCGGATGACGACATCGCCAGCGAGAGCGTGAAGCAAGCCATCAAGAAGCTGATCGAAGCTGAGGACAAGGCCAAGCCGCTGAGCGATCAGGCGCTCGTGAAGGAGCTTGAGAAGGCTCACGGCATCAAGATCGCGCGGCGCACCGTCGCCAAGTACCGTGAGATGCTCGGTATCTTGGCCTCCTCCAAGCGCAAGAAGTTGTTCTGAAGCGGTATTTTTCCCCGCGTAACCGCTGCGTGACTGCGCTATCCTCGATCGCGTCGCCTTTGCTTATTTTTCAAGCCGGTGGCCTGCGCGCCGGTAGCCACGCGGCTTCTACAACCCATCCAGTACCAGAGGAGGTTCGATGAACATCAGCATCACTTTTCGCCAGATGGACTCAAGCGATGCCATCAAGGATTACTCGCGGACCAAGGTCGCCAAGTTGCAGAAGTTCTTGCGGCAACCCATGCGAGCGAAGGTGACGTTCTCGGTCGAGAAGCGAAAGCACGTCGCAGAGATCCAGATATCGAGCGGCAGCGAGCGCATCGAGGCCAAGGAGTCGACGGCGGACATGTACGCCTCGATTGATAAACTCCTCGACAAGGTTGAGCGCCAGATCCGCGGGAACAAGGGCGTCGACATCGCTAAAAAGCGTCGCAGGGCCGCGACGGTGCGCGGCGACGCGGGCGACGAGTCGGTCGGCGCCGATGAAGAAGTTGAGGCCGCCCCAGCGCCCGCGAAGGTCGCCAAGAAGGTCGCGAAAAAGGTAGCCAAGCAGGCAGTGACGAAAGCTCCGGTTAAAGTGGCAAAAAAGGCTACAAAAAGAGCCGCAGCTAGAGCCTGACCCAAGGTCTAAGAGCGGAGCGTGATGCCTGCACCTTTCAGTCTGCAGCTAGCCAGGTTAGCTGCGTGGTCTCTCAAATCATGCTCCACCTGACCGATATTCTTAGCCAAGAGCGGGTGTTCGTGGATACCCGAGGAAGCGAGCTCGCTGACAAGGCCAGCGCCCTGAGCGCTCTAGCCAGGCTGCTGGCGCCGGCCTCTGGGACCGACCGCGCAGCGCTGGAGCGCTTACTTGATGAGCGCGAGCAGCTGCGCAGCACGGGGATCGGCGACGGGGTCGCCATCCCGCATTGCTTCGTAGAAACATCGGACGAGCAGCGCGCGGCGCTCCTCTTGTGTCCGCGAGGCGTTGAGTTCAACGCCATCGACGGTAAGCCGGTCAACATCATCATCGGCGTCGTTGGCCCCAAACGAGCCACCGAGCACCTACGAGTCCTGGCCCGCGTGAGCCGCGTGCTGCACGACAACCAAGTGCGCGCGGACCTGCTCGCCGTGTCCAGCGCGGCGCAAGCGTTCGCGCTGATCCGCGAGCGAGACCAGGCATTGCCATGACGGTCTACGACCCACCCACCGAAGAGACGCGCTCCATTTCGGTCAGCGCGCTGCTGGAGGACCCAGCGCTCGAGCTGAGCGTACGATTGGTGGCTGGGTCGGCGGGCCTAAGTCGACAAGTCAAGCATCGCCGTATCCAAAAGTCGGGCCTGGTGCTGGTCGGTCACCTACATGGCCTAGTCCCTTCAAGGATTCAGATCCTCGGGGAGACAGAGCTCAGCTACGTCGAGTCGCTTGACGCCCCGGGTCAGCAGCAAGCCGCGCGGCACACGTTCTCCTTGGGCTTGGCGTGCCTGATCATGACCCGCGGCGTTGAGCCGCCCGCTGCCTTCGTCGCCGAGGCCGAGGCGACCGGCACGCCGCTGTTGGTGTGTGCAGAGCGGTCGTCCAGCGCCATCACCGCGATCCACACGCTGCTCGACGAGCGCCTGGCGCCCCGAACGCGGATCCATGGGGTGCTGGTCGACGTGTTCGAAGTGGGGGTGCTGTTGCTCGGAAAGAGCGGGATCGGAAAGAGCGAGTGCGCGCTTGAGCTGGTGATGCGTGGCCATCGCATCGTCGCCGACGACGTCGTGGAGTGCGACTACCGACCGCCTGGTATGATCTTCGGCGAGGCGAACCAGATGCTGCGCCACCACATGGAGGTGCGTGGCCTCGGGATCCTAGACATCAAGGAGTTGTTTGGCGTCACCGCCATCCGCGACCGCAAGCGCATCGACCTGATCGTGCAGCTGGAGCTGTGGAGCCCAGACGCGGCCTACGATCGGCTGGGGCTCGAGTCGCGCACAAGAGAGCTGCTCGGCGTGCCGGTCCGCGAGGTGGTGCTGCCGGTCAGGCCGGGGCGCAACATGAGCTCGATCATTGAGATCGCCGCGCGGCATGAGCTGTTGCGTCAAGCCGGGCATGATTCTGCGCGGAAATTTATTGAGAGTATCGAAGCGCCGCGCGCCCCTGCGCGCTCAGCGATTTCGGTTGAGAGCTCGATCCCACCACCAGTGACCAGGAGGCGGGCGTGATGGTGGCAGCTGCCGACGAGCGTGCGGACTTGGGCTCGGTGGTCGTGGTGACCGGGCTGAGCGGGGCGGGGAAGTCAACGGCGCTGAACGCGTTCGAAGATCTCGGTTACTTCTGCATCGACAACCTCCCCACGCCGGTGGTCGGCGTGACGTTGGACGCCTGCACCGCGGGTGGCATGCGTCAGGTTGCCCTGGGGATCGACGTGCGCATCCGCAGCTTCTTGGACGATATCTCAGGGATGCTAGACGGCGTCGCTGCGGGGCGGGAGCTGTCGGTGCTGTTCCTCGACGCGAGCGACCAGGCGCTGCTACGACGCTACAGCGGCACCCGACGCCCGCATCCACTGAGTACGACGGAAGAAAACCCATCGCGCGCCGTGCTCGATGGTATCCGTGTAGAAAGAGAACGGCTGGCGCCGCTGCGAGCGCGCGCGTCAAGCGTGATCGACACGACCAAGCTGTCGGTGCATGAGCTGCGGCGGAGCATCGTGACGCACTTCGGACCCGGGGCTGGCGCCGTGCCGCGCATGTTCACGCGGTTCATGTCCTTTGGCTTCAAATATGGCCCGCCGGTGGACGCTGATTTGATCTTCGACGTCAGGTTCCTGAAGAATCCATACTTCGTGCCAGAGCTGCGCGACTTTAGCGGGCAGGACGCTGTCGTGCGCGACTACGTGCTGGGCGATGAGGAGACGCAGGGCTTCCTGCGGCACGTCGAGAGCCTGCTCGAGTACTGCCTGCCGCGCTACGAACGCGAGGGAAAGAGTTACCTCACGGTAGCTGTTGGCTGCACCGGTGGGCGGCACCGCTCAGTGGCCTGTGCAGAGTGGCTCGCGGCGAGGCTCGGAGCACAGACCGAGCTGAGGATCGAAGCCGTGCATCGGGATATCCTGCGTGTAGCATCTGAGCAGCGCGACGCTGAGGCCGGGACGCGCGGCGGCGCGGGTGGTACCGAACCAGAGACGGATGGCATCGGTGGCGGGCCGCGAGGCGGCGAGGGCACCTTTTGAGTAGGGAGCTAGTCGATGACGGCACGCGGTCGCTTTGAGGTGGTTAACAAGCTCGGCCTGCACGCGCGCGCTGCGTCGCGGTTAGTCGAGGTCTCGTCGCGCTATGCCTGCGACATCAGCGTCGGGCGAGATGGCCAAATGGCCAACGCCAAGAGCGTGATGGGCGTGCTCTTGCTGTGCGGGGCGCAGGGCACGGTGCTTGATGTGGAAGCCAGCGGTGAGGCTGAGCAAGAGGCCGTCGATGAGATCGGACGCTTGATCGCAGATCGCTTTGGAGAGGGCGAGTGATGCAGCCTGCGCGGGTCGCGGGTGGGTCGTGCGCACCGCCTCGGGCTCGCAGTGATCCAGCAGCGGGGACTCCTTGAGCACGGCTCCGCCCAGCGCGACCTCGGCGGTGCAGCTCATCGGCATCGCCGGGTCGCCTGGCATGGCCATCGGCAAGGCGGTGGTGGTCGACTTGCGGCGCGCTGGGGTGGTCCGCCGCCACGTCAAGCGCTCCGCGGCTGACGCGGAGCTTGCGCGCTTCGACGCAGCGGTGAAGGTCACGGCCAAGGGCCTGAGGGACGTCGCCGCGCAGGTCGCGTCGAACGTCGCCCGGGCGGAGGCGTCAATCCTCGAAGCCTACGTGATGATGGTTGAGGATGAATTGCTGCGTCGCGAGGTCGAGCAACATATCCTGACGGATTTATTGTGTGCAGAGTGGGCGGTGGACCGAGCGGCGAAGCGTATGGCAGAGCAGCTGCGCGGCGCTGGAGATCCGTACCTGGCCGAGCGCAGCCACGACATCGAGTTTATCGGCGAGCGCATCATCCGTGGTTTTTCCGGGCGGCAGCGTGCGTTGTCAGTGCCTGAGCTGCATGAGCCGTCTATCCTAGTAGCGCGCGACCTGTCGCCGGCCGAGACCGCGGGCCTGAACCGTGATCTGGTGCTCGCGTTGGTCACCGAGGTCGGGACCCGGACGTCCCACACGGCCATCTTGGCCCGAGCGCTGGACATCCCAGCTGTGGTCGGGGTCGGTGACCTGCTCAGCCGCGTCGGCACTGGCGATCGGCTGATCGTCGACGGTGGCCGCGGTCAAGTTGTCCTAAACCCCACGGATGAACACCAGGTCACGGCGGAGGCGCGCGCAGAGCGTCGCCGCGTCTATACCCAAGGCCTGGCCGCGCGCCGAGATCACCCGGCTCAGACCGCGTGCGGCGTGCCGATCCGGCTGCGGGCGAATATCGAGCTACCCAGCGAGGCAGCGATCGCCATGGGAGAAGGCGCTCAGGGCATTGGTCTTTACCGTACGGAATTTTTGTACGTCGACCGGGCGCAGCCGCCGAACGAAGAAGAGCAGTACGCTACCTACCGCAGGGTGCTTGAGCAGGTCGCGCCGCTGCCGGTGACCCTGCGCACCTTCGACATCGGTGGCGACAAATTCGTCTCCTCCTTTCAAGTCCCTCAGGACATGAACCCCGCCCTCGGGCTGCGGGCCGTGCGGCTCGGGCTGGCTAGGCCAGAGACATTGCTCACCCAACTCCGCGCGATGGTGCGGGCGTCTGCCCACGGCGACCTCCGCATTATGCTGCCGATGATCGCCACGCTGACGGAGCTACGGGCCGTCCACCTGTTGTTCGGGCGTGCGGTCCGAGACGTCGATTTGCGTGGGCTGCCCCACGCTGATCGGATCCCCCTCGGGATCATGGTGGAGGTGCCATCTGCAGCGGTGATGGCGTACGAGCTGAGCCTCGAGGCAGATTTTCTGAGCATCGGCACCAACGATTTGGTGCAGTATGCCCTCGCCGTGGATCGCACGAGCCAGGCTCTGGCCTACCTAGCGACGCCCCTAGACCCCGCGATCTTACGGCTGATCGACCAGGTCGTCGCAGCGGGAGCGCGGACCGAAACCCCAGTGGGCGTGTGCGGCGCGATGGCGTCGGAGCCGCTGTCTGCGATCCTGCTCGTGGGGATGGGGGTGAGGGAACTGTCGATGGAAGCTTCGGCGCTGGCCGAGGTGAAGGAAGCCATCGGCCGCATCACGCTGGAGCAAGCCGTGCGCTGCGCCGAAGTGGTGCGCGAGAAGCTGTCTTCTAGCGAGGTATCCGCGGAGCTCGAGCGACAATTCTCCCCCGTGCTCCAGGATTTGCTGGACCATCACGCTTAGCTGGCGTGCGGTAAGCGCCTCGGGGAGAAGGCGCCTGAAGGAGCACCAGACCCCTGTGGAGAAGCGGTTGATTGTCGCCGGACGCGGTTGACCGGCAAGGCGCCGCGCGTATACTCCGCGCCCTGTTAATCAAGGCAGCCGGGTGAATGACACCCCGACGTCAGACACCCCGACGTCTGACACCCCCAAGTCAAGGAGCTCAGAGCTCCAGGGCTGCACTCAAGCCAGATCGGCGTGGCATCAGATCCGCCACCCCAGAAAACGGAAGATCCTTCGATGAGCGTTGAAATTCCTGAAAAGCAGGAGATTGTTAGCAAGTTCCGTACGCATGAGACGGACACAGGTTCCCCTGAAGTGCAGATCGCGCTGCTCTCGCACCGCATCAACCACCTGACGGAGCACTTCAAGATCCACAAGAAGGACCACCACTCGCGGCGCGGGCTGTTGAAGATGGTGAGCCAGCGCCGACGCCTGCTCGACTACTTGAAGAAGTGCGACGTCGAGCGTTACCGCAATGTGATCAAGGCCCTCGAGCTCCGTAAGTGAGTTGGGGGCCTTCGGGCATTTGCAAGCCTCGCCGCCTTCACGGGTGATCTGAGGCACGATCTCGCGCGACCTGAACGGCTTTGGCTGTCCAGGTCGCAGCTGCGACGCGCGAGCGGCGCAGCGAGTTGAGCGATCCAACCTGAACCGGACTCGAGCCTGACGGCGCGCTTAGTAGCTTCATCTTCGTTTCGTGCCCACAACACCTGGCCGGGTGTTGTGGTTAGGAATCGAGGTTGAAGGCAGCGCGGGGGATCATAGCGGCAGCACGCAGCAGCGCTCCGCTACGAAGGGCAGAGCCGGCGTCTGTCGCACGCACGCGGCGCGCTAGGAGCGCAGAGCACATGTTTATCCGTGAATCCGTAGTTGTCGGTGGCAAGGAGATCTCCTTCGAGACCGGCAAGCTCGCCAAACAAGCCCATGGCGCCGTCGTGATGCGTTGTGGTGACTGCGTCGTCCTGGTGACGGCCGTCTCCACGTCGGAGCGTCCCGGGCTCGACTTCTTCCCGCTGACTTGTGAGTACGTAGAGAAGAACTACGCGGCCGGCAAGATCCCCGGCGGCTTCTTCAAGCGCGAGGGGCGCCTGCGTGATCATGAGACGCTGACCGCGCGCATGATGGATCGCCCGCTGCGCCCCTTGTTTCCTAAGGGATACAAGATGGACACGCAGGTCATCGCCACGGTGATGAGCGCAGATCCAGAGAACCCGACGGACGTGCTGGCCCTGACCGGCGCCAGCGCGGCCGTGCACATCTCGAACATCCCCTGGGCGGGCCCCATCGCTGGCGTGCGCGTGGCGCAGGTGGCGGGCGAGTTCGTGCTGTTCCCCACCTTCCAGCAGATCGCTGAGTCGACCATTGAGTTGGTGGTCGCGCTGAGCCGCGACGCCATCGTGATGGTCGAGGGTGGCGCTGATGAGGCGTCGGAGGGCGACATCATCGACGCGCTGATGTTCGCGCACCGCGAAGCACAGCCGATCATCGACCTGATCGAGAAGCTGCGCGCTGCCGTGGGGCAGCCCAAGCGCCCGTTCAGCGTGCCCGAGATCAGCGCGGCTCACGCCAAGCGCATCGCCGAGCTAGCCGACGCAGACCTGAAGAAGGCGGCTTGCATCAAGCAGAAGCACGAGCGCTACGACGCGTACGCCACGGTCAAGCAGAGCGTGCTCAGCACGCTAAAGAGCGAGATCGGTGAGGAGGCGTTCCTCGCCGAAGAGAAGCTGATCAAGGCTGAGATTGAGCACCGCAAGGCGGTCGTCGTGCGCACCATGGTGCTGAAAGAGCGCGTGCGCATCGACGGTCGCGACACCAAGACCATCCGCCCCATCAGCTGCGAGGTTGGCTTGCTGCCCCGCGCTCATGGCTCCGCGTTGTTTCAGCGCGGCGAGACCCAGGCTATTGTCACCACCACGCTCGGGACCCGCAACGACGAGCAGAAGGTCGACACGCTGCTCGAAGACTCGTGGAAGCGCTTCATGCTCCACTACAATTTCCCTCCCTTCTGCACTGGAGAGACCAAGCCGCTGCGCGGACCCGCCCGGCGCGAGATCGGCCACGGCACCTTGGCCGAGCGCTCATTGGCTCGGTTGATCCCGACCAAGGACGAGTTCCCCTACACCATCCGCATCGTCAGCGAGGTCTTGGAGTCCAACGGCTCAAGCTCCATGGCGAGCGTCTGCGGCGGCACCCTGAGCCTGATGGACTGCGGCGTTCCGCTGCGCGCCCCGGTGGCGGGGATCGCCATGGGCCTGATCTCCGAAGGCAAAGACGTCGCGGTGCTGAGCGATATCCTTGGCGATGAAGATCACCTGGGCGACATGGACTTCAAGGTCTGTGGCACCAAGGACGGTATCACCGCGATCCAGATGGACATCAAGATCGCCGGGCTAGAGCGCTCAATCCTCGAGGCAGCGCTGGAGCAGGCGCGTGAGGGCCGGCTGCACATCCTGGGCAAGATGCTGGAGACGTTGGCCGAGACCCGCCCCGAGATCAACCGTTGGGCGCCCCGCATCACCTCGATCAAGGTCAAGCCGGACCAGATCCGCATCATCATCGGACCTGGTGGCAAGACCATCAAGGGCATCGTTGACGCCACCGGTTGTCAGGTCAACGTCGAGGATGACGGTACGGTCAACGTGGCGAGCAACGATCAAGAGGCCGTCAAGCGCGCGCTTGACATCATCGAGAGTCTCACCGCGGAACCAGAGCCCGGCAAGATCTACAAGGGCGAGGTCAAGCGCATCATGGACTTCGGCGCCTTCGTCGAGATCATGCCTGGCACCGAGGGTCTGCTGCACATCAGCGAGATCGACTACAACCGAGTCGAGCGAGTTGAAGACGTGATCCAGCTGGGTGATGTGATCGAGGTCAAGCTGCTCAGCCTGGAGCGTGACGGCAAGATGCGGCTCTCGCGCAAGGCCATGATGGAGCCACCGCCCGGCTGGGAAGAGCGCCCGCCGCGCTCGCGTGACGATGGGGATCGTGGACCGCGCGGCGGCGGTGATCGCGGTGGCGATCGTGGGCGGCGTCCAGGTGGCGGTGGTGGTTTCCGCGGCGGTGATCGGGACCGTGGTGGTGACCGAGGCGGCGATCGCAATCGGGATCGTGGTGGTGATCGGGATCGCGGCCCGAGTGATCGCGGCCCGAGTGATCGCGGCCCGAGTGATCGTGGCGACCGCGATCGCGGCCCCGCAGCAGGCGGCGGCGAGCGTGATCGCGGGCCGGCGCGCGAAGCAGATCGCGACGGCGGTGAGCGCGGCGGAGATCGCCCCGCGCGGCCGCGCCGCGACTGAGCCGCTGCGTCGTAGACGCGGCGGCTCCTAGACGCCGCTAGCAAAGCAGGCCGCCGACGTGAGTCAGGCGGCCTTCGGCGCGTCTAGGGCCCTGGTCTCGCGCGATACTGGAGCTAAGAACAAGTCCGTAGGGAATTAAAGCGCGAGCTGGGCGCCGCTCAGCCAGGCCGCGAGCTGCTCTGCGAGTTGTCCGCGCCTTGAGCTGTCTAGGAGCAGGTCGTTGCGCACCTCGATCTCCAGCGCTCGCCGCCCGTGCCGCTCGGCGGCGCGCTCAACGCTGTAGATCAGCCCGGCCTTGCCCGAGTAGGGCTCGTTCAGCTGGGTGTCATGGCCGTGTCGCTGGAGGTGGTGCATCAGTGACGTCGCGAGCGCTTCCTCACGGTTATACAATACGCCAACCTCTAGCTCGCGCACCTGACCCTGGTACACCGGGGTGTAGCTGTGAATGGAGAAGCACAGCGCCGCCCGGCTGTCCCTGACCGCGTCACTCAACGCTTGATGGTACGGGCGGTGGTAGGTGCTCAGGCGCTGCAGGGCGCCCGCGTCGCTGATGTCTTGATTGAGCTCAACCGCCGCGCCGTCGGCCTGCTGGCGGAACAGCTCGGGGTGCCCCTCTGGCCGATTCGGATCCGCAAGGAGACGCGTGAAGCGCGCCAGCACGGCGGTGGTGCTGAGCAGCTCCGCCAGCTCTAGGCTAAGCTCGCGCACGCCGGGGTCCCAGGCCCAGTGACTCGTGATCAGGCGCTGGTCCGCCGCGGGCCAGCGCCAGCCCGCTGGCAGGCGATTGCTGGCGTGCTCAGCGCTGATCAACACCTGATCCGCCGCGCCAGCCCGAGCGATCTCAAACGCCTCTGCGACCTCGATCTGCATGCTCTACCTGTCCGCTCAGTCGACGTGTCCGCTCGACGCGCTCAGTCGACGAGGCGCAGGCTGCGACCGACCAGCACCTCGTTGTGGCTCCCTGTGCGGTAGCCGCCGAGATCGAGCGTGATGTAGCTGAAGCCGTGGAGCTTGCCCGCCTCCACCACCCGCTCTCGCACTCCCGCTTCTAGCAGTCGGGGTAGCTCGCTGAGCTCGAGCTCGATGCGCGCGATGCGCTCGTGCCAACGTACGCGCAGCTGCTTAAAGCCCAGCGCCTTCAGATCCGCCTCAAGGCCCCCGATTTGAGCCAGGCGTTCGCGGGTTACCGCGGTACCGTACGGAATACGACTAGACAGGCAGGCGGAGGCAGGCTTATCCCAGATCCGCATGCCAAACAGCTTGGCGGCGTCGCGGACGTCCTGCTTGCTGAAGCCCAGCTCGACCAGCGGGCTCAGCACGCCGCCGTTCTTGGCGGCCTCAAGGCCTGGGCGATAGTCGCCCAAGTCGCTGGCGTTGGTGCCGTTGAGCACCCACTCAAGCTGCCACTCTACCCGCTTTTGCTCGGCGATCTCGTACAGCTCGCTCTTGCAGTGAAAGCAGCGGTCCGGCGCGTTGTTGACGTAGCCAGCGCGCTCGATCTCGTTCGAGTTGACCAAGCGGTGGTCAATGCCGAGCTCTTGGGCGAGGCGCATGGCGTCGGTCTTCTCCGAGGCCGGGAGGCTCGGGCTGACCGCGGTCATGCCGATGGCCTTCTGGCCTAGCTCAGCCGACGCCACCGCCAGCAAGAACGCGCTGTCGATGCCGCCGGAGTAGCAGACCAGCACCGAGCCCAGCTCGCGCAAGCGAGCCCGCAACGCCTCAAGCTTGCCCGCGATGGAGGCAGAGCCCTGGCCAGCGGAGGTCGTTTGCGCGTCGCTCGCTTGCTTCGCGCTCGCTTCCGCGTCGCTTGCCTGGGGCTGTGAGCGTTGCTGATCGAACGGGGAAGCTTGCATCAGGTGCGTTCTACCACCCACCAAGCACGAAACCAGGGATTATCACGGGCGTCGCTTAGGGGCGCTGTCCGCCCCAGACTTGGACCGCGTAGCGCCCAGAGCCTTCGAAGACGCTGACTTCCAGCACGTACAGGCCAGGGATGTCGAAGCAGAGTGGCCCTTGAGGCGGCAACACCGGGTACTTGTCGTGGGTGATGTCCGCGGCGACCTGCTCGCCGTCTGGCGTGCGGATCAACAGATCGAGGTCACTTACGCCAGCGCTGCCCACCGCCACCACGCGGTAGCAATAGCCCGCGCTGGGCACGAAGAACGTGTAGCGGTCGGCCAGCGCCTTGGCGCTCTGATTTGCCTTGGCCACGGGCGTGACGGCGCTCATGCCATGGCGCTCGGCGCAGTCTCGGGTGAGGCGGCGTAGGTCACTCTCCAGCAGCCCGCTTGGCTTGAAGCCAGCGTAGCAGCTGGCCCAAGTCGTAGCAGGCTGTTTCGGTTCCGCGTGGGAATTGGCGTCGGCGCTAGGTTGGTGGTTGGCTGCGTCGTCGCCGCCGGCTGCGCTCACTGAGCCCGCGCAGCCAGCCAGCGCCGTGAGCAGCACCAAGCCGATCCCCAGCAGCGTTCGATCGGTTCGGGGCGCGGAGCTAGGAGTGTGCATAGTTTGTCTGAGGCTGTTCGCTGGTGTGGAAGCGCAGCGGACTTTGAACGCGCCGCGGCTAGCGCTGAGGCCGCCGCGGCTAGTTTTGATGAGCGTACACGTTGGCTCGGCGTTCGGCTCGCTCGAAGCGGGCGCCGGTAGCGCGGCGTACCAGCATCGATTGTTTGGCGTGGGGGGCCGGCTGCGGGGATCTCGGGTGCAGGTCCGCGGAGCTACGCAGCTAGCGTGGCTCCCAATAGGACATTGTTTGTCTGAAGCTGCAATCTCCACTGGCGCCTGTGTTCAGTGCTGGTACGATGTTCAGTGTCATGACGTTACCAGCTGAATTACTGGCTCAATTACCTCCTTCTGTTGTCCCTGGCGGGGTAGCGGGGGCTCTAGCACGCGCGGTCGGGGCAGATTTCGGTCAAGCGGCCGCAGGTTTACAGGCCGCAGGTTTACAGGCCGCAAGCAGCCAGGCGCTACGCCTCGGGTTGCCCTTAGACGCGCTGCTGCCTGACGGCGGTCTACCGCGGGGTGCAGTGGTCGAAATGGCGATCTCAGGCGCCGCTGCTTTGGGGACCAGCGTCGCGCTGGCGGCTTGTCAGGCCGCTCAGCGTAGCCAGCTGTTTGCTGGCTCTCCTGCTGCATGGTGCGCCTTTGTGGACCCAACGGGCTCCTTGTACGCACCGGCGGCTGTGCAAGCTGGTGTGAGCCTGGAGCGGCTGCTGGTGCTGCGGCCCAGCGCTGAGGCGCTGAGCCGTACGGCCCTGCGCCTAGTTGAGTCACAGGTCTTTCCGTTGGTGGTCATCGATCTGGCAGGGGTGCCAGGTAAGCCTCTAGATATTGCGTTGGCTGGCTGGGCACGGGTGGTCAGGCGCCTGGCGATCGCGGTCGAACAAACCGAGTCGAGCGTCCTGCTGATCACCGATGCTGCCGCCGCGCGGCCGCTGCCGCTCCCTGTCGCTCAGCGCTTTGAACTCAGCCTGCACGCCGATTTACTTTCCGTAAGGATCGCTAAAGACCGCCGCGGCCGCGTGATGGGGCCGCGTAAGGTGCGGGCCAGCGCCATGCGTAGCGCAGCGGCCGCCAACGCCGCCTGCGCCCACACCAACACGGAGCTGGGTCATGCACAGCAACAGCTCAGCGCCTGAGCGGGAGCTGCCGAGTGGCGTGCAGCCACTGCTTAGTCAGATCTCGCGCGCAGCGCTAGGCTCGCACGCTGCATCTCAGCATGTCAGCAGGCAGACAGACGCCGCGCAGACCCACGGCGCTGTGGTTGATGACGCAGTGGTTGATGACGTAGTGGTTGATGACGCTGTGGCTGAGCGCGCGGTGGCTACAAGCGCAGCGGCTGAGCGCGCGGTGGCTACAAGCGCAGTGGCTGAGCGCGCGGTGGCTACAAGCGCAGTGGCTGAGCGCGCGGTGGCTACAAGC
>CAZKDY010000031.1:0-7540 GCA_964551615.1 uncultured Polyangiaceae bacterium | reverse complement strand
GCAGTGGCTGAGCGTGCTGCGGCTGAGCGTGCTGCGGCTGAGCGTGCTGCGGCTGAGCGTGCTGCGGCTACGAGCGCAGCGGCTACGAGACCACGCCGCATCGCGGCGCTGGTGCTCCCAGACTTGTTGTTAGAGCTAGCCTGGAGCCAGTTCTGTACGGATACGGAGCGCCGCGGGGGTAAGCTCGCCCGCTCCGCTACCAGTGCGAGCAAACCAGCTGCGCAGGCGCCGCCGCTGTTAGCGTCCGGGCTGCCATTTGCCGCGGTTTTGCTAGATGACCAAGAAGTAGAAGGCGAGCTCCCTGCGACAGCTCCGCTTAGCGCAGTGAGCGCGGTCGCGCAGCGTTTTGGGGTGCGCGCTGGACACAGCATCGCTGAGGCCTGGGCGCTAGTGTCGAACCTGGTCGTGCAAGAGCTGCCACAGCAAGCTGTGATCCGTGAGCTGCAGCGCCTGGCTGAGGTCGCGCTCGGCTTTGGTGTGACGGTCAGCTACGAGGCGCCGGACACGGTTTGGGTCGACATCAGCGGCGCCGCACACCTGTGCTCCGGCTCCCAGCAAGTCGCGCTCAGCGAGGAGGCTGGGAGAGCGGCAAGTGATGAAGAGCGGCTGGCGCTGCAGCTGGCAGACCGCGTACGTCAGGCCTCAGCTTTTGAGGGGGGTCACGCCGTGCGGGTGGTCGTGGCCGACGGTCCGCGCGTCGCGCAAGCCTTAGCGCGCTGGGGACACCTGAGCCGTGAGGGGATCCTAGTAGTAAACCATGGGGAAGCAAAACATAAGCTGGCAGAGCTGCCAGTCGTCGCGCTGCCCCTGGACTTGGAACGCACCAGCTGGCTCTCCCGCCTCGGGCTGCACTCGATTGGAGATGTGGCTCGGCTGCCAGCGAGCGCTGCGAGTGGTCGCTTGGGTGATCAGGCGCAGCAGGTCTTGGCGCTCTGCCAAGGCTACGATCCGGAGCCGCTCACTGCCTACCGACCGCCTGAGCTCTTAGTCGAGCAAAGCAGCTGGGATGACGCAATCGACGGGGTCGAGCCGCTCAGCTTTGTAGTGCGAGGCTTAGTCTCAAGGCTCAGCTCGCGGCTTGAGGGTCGGGGCGAGGCAGCGCAGCTGCTCGAGCTGGTGATACATCATGACCGCGCGATAGCGCGCTTACGCGAGGTAGCGCCCAGTACGCTCTTGCGCTTTGAGCTGTCTGCGCCGTTGTGGCGTGAGGCTGAGCTGGTGCGGGTGGTGCGCTCGCGCCTCGATCGCTTGAAGCTCGTCGCGCCTTCCGTCGGGCTGGAGCTCAGAGCACCCGTGATCACCCATGCTACGGCTGGGCAGCTTGATTTGGCGCGCAGCCTAGCGGCTGGCGGTAAAGCGCGCGCCACAGGCGCAGGACCAGAGAGCTTGCCCGTGCTGCTCGCTGAGCTGGTGGCTGACTTAGGCCAAGAGCGGGTGGGGGTGCTGGAGCTGGTCGACAGTCATCGCCCTGAAGAAAAGAGCCGCTTGGTAGGCGTGGGCTCGCTCGTGTCAAAGCAGCGCGGCGCTGCTGGCAAGCGCGGCGCCGCTGGCAAGCGCGGCGCCGCTGGCAAGCGCGGCGCTGCTGGCAAGCGCGGCGAGCTCCTTGCAGAAATGCAGCCGCTCTTGCCGTGTGGTAAAGACGTAGACGTCGCAGAGCTGCCCAGTCGCTTGTTCAGTCAGCCACTAGCGCTGTCTAACGTGAGCAGCTCAAGGCACGCGGTCGCGAGGCTAAGCTCCCCGGCGCGCAGCGCGCTCAGCTGGAGCATCGGGGCTACGCTGAGCTTCGCGCGCCGGCTCTACACCATCACTCAGGCGCGCTTCGAGTCTCGCTTAGATGGCGTGGAGTGGTGGACTACGCACCCAGTCTCTCGAGACTACTGGCGCTTGACCTTAGAGAGCCAGTCGCAGCGTGGGCTGCGAGAGTCGTTCGATGTCTTGGTGTTCACTGACCGCTTGAACGGTGGGCACTTCCTGCAAGGCATTTATGACTGATGGCTGAGTTCGTGGAGTTGCTGGCGCGCTCCAACTTCTCTTTCCTGCGTGGTGCCTCTCACCCTGAAGAGCTGGTGCTGCGCGCACAGCAGCTAAAATTGGGGGCGATCGCGATCTGCGACCGTGACGGGCTGTACGGCGCTGCGCGCGCCTATCAGCAAGCTAAAGACTGCGGGCAGCGAGTGATCGTGGGCGCTGAGCTGTCGGTCAACCCAGGTGGGCTGGCTGCGCGTGAGCGCTTGACGCGAGCGCTGGGTCGCGCCGCCGTGAGCAAGTCCACGGGTCGGAGCCAGAGCAAAGCTCAGCGACGCCTACGCGCAGGTCCTGCCACCCGGCTTGAGACGGCCAGCAAGCAGCAGCCCAAAGCGCGCGGTTCACCAGCTGAGCTGCCCGTCGTTTATTGCCTGGTGGAAAATCATTTGGGTTACACCAACCTGTGTCGGCTGCTCACCCTAGGGCATGCCGACATGCCCAAAGGTCAGAGCGCCGTTGAGGTCGAGTGGTTGATCGAGCACGCGGCTGGGCTGCGCCTGGTGATCCCTGCGCCTGAGCGGGTGGCTGAGCTGATCGAGCCGTTTCGCTTGGGGCACGCCGCAGGCGGTGCGCGTCCGCGCGCCTCAGCTGAGCTCAGCCTATTTCAGCTAAAGCGAGTCGCTGAAGCCTTTGGTGGGCGCCCGCTGGCTGAGCCCGCGCGCGCTGTAGCCAGCGCAGCTGGCGACGCTGCGGTCGCCGTCAGGGCGGTCACCAGCGCAGCCACCAGCGATGCAGCGCTCAGCGGCGCTCAAGGTGAGTGCCGAGTGGCGGTGGCTGCGGTGCGGCGACTAGATGGCTACGACGCTCAGCGCAGCCAGCTCGCTGAGCTGTGGGCAGAGCAGCTGGGGGCGCAGCTGATCGCCAGCGCTAGGCCGCGCTACCACCTGCCGTCGCGGCGCGCCTTGGCAGATGTGCTGCACTGCGTGCGCCTAGGCACTAGCTTAGATCGCGCCGGCGCTGAGCTCGCGCTCAACGGCGAAGCTGATCTGCGCTCAGGCGCCGAGATGCTCAGGCTGTTTCACGATCACCCTGACTGGGTGCGCGCGACGCTGCGCTTCGCTGAGCCGCTGCGCTTCAGCATGGCTCAGCTTGATTACCGCTTCCCGTGTGCGCTGGCTGAAGGCGAGTCAGCAGATGAGCGCCTAGAGCGCCTCACTTGGCAGGGCGCGCAGCGCCGCTACCCAGAGGGCCTGCCAGACGCCGTGCGCGAGCAAATCCTCAAGGAACTAAAGTTGATCGCGCGCCTGGGCGTCGCGTCGTATTTTTTGAGCACCTGGGAGGTGGTAGAGCTCGCGCGCGCGCGGCGCATCTTGTGTCAGGGCCGCGGCAGCGCGGCCAACAGCGCGGTGTGCTACGTGCTGGGCATCACCGCGGTCGATCCAGCGCGCAGCAGCCTACTGTTCGAGCGCTTCTTGAGTGAAGAGCGCGCAGAGCCGCCGGACATCGACATCGACTTTGAACATGAGCGCCGCGAGGAGGTGATCCAAGACATCTACGCGCGCTACGGGCGTGAGCGAGCGGCCATGGTGTCTGAGGTGATCCGCTACCGCGGCAAGAGCGCCTTGCGTGAGGTGGGTAAGGTCTTTGGCTTGAGCCTTGAGCAAGTCGATCGCCTGAGCGGCGCGATCACCCACTGGGACAGCGCTGAAGTGGGTGATCGTCGCCTCACGGAATACGGCTTTGACGTGGGCGACGCGCGCTTGCGCCAGGTGGTGATGTTGGCGCGCGCGCTAGAAGGCTTCCCGCGCCACCTATCAATTCACGTCGGGGGCTTCGTGCTCTCTGCGACGCCGCTGCATCACGTGGCGCCGGTCGAGCCTGCGCGCATGCCGGGGCGCACGGTGGTGCCCTGGGACAAAGACGATCTGGAGATCCTCGGCTTCTTCAAGATCGATGTGCTGGCGCTTGGCATGCTCACGGCAGTGCGCAAAGCGCTGCAGTTGATCCAGCGAGATGGCGCGCTGCCGGACGCACCAAGCCGCCTCGACCCGCGCGCGCCCCGAGCCGGGGTGGGGCGCCCATGGCAGGATCTGGAGCCTGACGGTCTTATTTCGGCTAACCCAGGCGAGCTTGGCTTCGATCCGCTAGAGGCTATCACCTACATCCCGGCTGAGGATCCTGAGGTCTACGCCATGATATCCCGCGCGGATACGCTGGGCGTCTTTCAGATCGAGAGCCGCGCGCAGATGGCCATGCTGCCTCGGCTCAGGCCCGAGCGCTTTTATGACCTGGTGATCGAGGTGGCGCTGGTGCGCCCAGGGCCAATCCAAGGCGGCATGGTGCACCCGTACCTCAGGCGCAGGAACGCTGAAGAGCCGGTCAGCGTGCCGCACCCCGCGCTGTGGCCGATCTTAGAGCGCACCCTGGGCGTGCCGCTGTTTCAAGAGCAGGTGATGCAGATCTCCATTGTGGGCGCGGGCTACAGCGGGGGTGAAGCCGACCAGCTGCGGCGCGATATGGCCGCGTGGAAAAAGACTGGGCGCTTGCTGCGTCACCGTGGTCGATTGCTAGAGGGCTTCGCTGAGCGCGGCATCAGCCGCCAATTTGGTGAGGCGCTGTTCGAGCAGATCAAGGGCTTTGGTGACTATGGCTTCCCAGAGTCACACGCTGCCTCATTCGCGCTGATCGTGTATGCGTCTGCGTGGCAAAAGGCTTACTTTCCAGCGCATTTTGCCTGCGCGTTGCTCAACTCGCAGCCCATGGGCTTTTACTCGGCGTCGAGCATCGTGCGCGACGCCCAAGGGCACGGCGTCCTGGTGCGTGACGTCTGCGTGCTCAGCAGCGACTGGGACTGCAGCTTAGAGTGGGCTGATGCACCCGCAACGGCTGCGCAGGGTGAAGCCGCGCCGCGACGTGAAGCGCCGCGACGTGAAGCGCCGCAGCGTGAAGCGCCGCAGCGTGAAGCGCCGCAGCGTGAAGCGCCCGTCCACCCCCAAACTAACCGGGTTACCCGGCAGATCCCGGGGTTTGGAGCCTGGTTAGATCACCCGGAGACCCGCGATCCTGAGCAGCGAGCGCTGCGCCTAGGGCTCAGGTTGGTGAAGGGGTTAGGGGAGGCGGCGGCTCAGTCGATTATTGCCGCACGGAGTAATGCAGCGCCTGAGTCGCTCGAAGATTTGGTGCGCCGGGCCAAGCTCAAGAAGGACGAGGTCGAGGCGCTGGCCGAGGCCGGGGCGCTGGAGGGGCTGACGGCGGGTCGGCGCAACGCGCTGTGGGAGGCGCGCGCGCCGCGCAGCGGGCCGCTGTTTGATGCTGGGGTGGTGTCGGTTGGGCCCGGCGCTGCACAGAAGGCTGCGCGCGGAGAGCCGCGGGTCATCTTGCCCGCGCTGCGGGCGTCAGAGCAGCTCTTGTTCGACTACCAGCGTAAGGGGCTCAGCGTGGAAGATCACCCAATGAAACACCTGCGTCAGAGCCTCAAGCAGCGTGGAGCGCTGAGCGCGGGGCAACTGCAAGACGTGCCCCAAGGCAAGCAGGTGCTGGTGGCGGGGGTGGTGCTCTCACGGCAGCAACCTGGGACAGCCGGCGGCGTGGTGTTCATCACCTTGGAGGATGAGACCGGGGTCATGAACCTGATCTTTTATGCCCGCGTGTTCGAGCAGTTCAGGTTGATCGCGCGGCACTCGACGCTGCTATTAGCGTATGGGAAATTGGAGCGCCAGGTCACGCCGGCTAAGCCTGGGTCCACCTCGCCTGCAAGTATGCGCGCGTCGGTGCCGATCATCCATGTCGTGGTGAGCCAGGTAGAGCGCCTGGATCGCCCCGCCGCAGCCAAAGCTGGCTTACGCGCCCGCTCACGGGACTTTCATTGAGCTTGTCGCAGCCGCGGAGTAGCTTAGCTGCATGAAGTTTGCTCGCGGTGCTCGGTGGTTGGCTTGCTTGTGTCTCCCTGTGCTGACAGCTGCTTGTGGCGGCGATGCTGGCGCGACCTTCCCTGACAGCGGCGGCGCCGCAGGCAGCGCTGGCACCGGCGGGATGCCCAACGGCGGCGCTGCTGGCTCGGTCACCACCGGCGGAGCCGGCGGCGGCGCTAACGGCGGCTCCGGCGCCAGCGGGGCCGATGGTGGTTCCGGCGCCAGCGGTGCTTCCGGGGGGAATGCAGGTGGCGCTGGAGAAGGCGGCGCGACAGGCGGTTCCGGGGGGAGCTCAGGTGGCGCAGGAGCTGGCGGCGCGACCGGCGGCGCTGCAGGCAGCGGAGGCAGCGGCGCTGGCGGGACCGGGGCGGTCGGCGGCGGAGGCAGCGGCTCCACTGACGACCTCCTGATCAGCGAGTACCTGGAGGGCTCCGCCAACAACAAGGCGCTGGAGATCTACAACGCCAGCGCGGGCAGCGTGGAGCTGTCAGGTTGCTCGCTGCAGTTCTATTTCGCGAGCTCCGACAACACCCAAGAGATCAAGCTGAGCGGTAGCTTGAGGTCCAAGCAAACCTTCGTGGTCTGCCACGTCGACGCGGCGCCGGCCATCGCGAGTCGCTGCGATCTCAAGAGCGACGCCTACTTCTTCAACGGCGACGACGCCATCGAGCTGGTGTGTAGCAACGCGCTGGTCGACTCGTTTGGACAGCGCGGAGTGGACCCTGGCGAGGGCTGGGGCGATCCGAGCAGCGCCACCTTCACTAAAGACCACACCCTGCGCCGCAAGTGCTCAGTGAGCCGCGGGGATACGCAGAGCACCAACGCCTTCGACCCGGCGCTGGAGTGGGAAGGCTTTGCGATCGACGCTTCGCAAGGCCTCGGTCGCCATTGCTCTGATTGACGCTCTAGCGCTCGTGTGGAGCAGCACGCGCGGCTCATTACGATGCCGCAGGGAGATATGTAACGCGCGGGCCCCAGCGCTAGTGGTCAGCTGACAGTTGAATCGCTGAGCTGCGAGTGTGCGTAGAATGGCTGGCGCTGCGCCTCGAGTTGTCGGCGCGGGCTTCGGCTGAGCACCCGTCAGCGTCGATCCCGCCCACCGCGCCGCGGCATGTAGGTGACAGACCTTCAATGGTTTCGGGGTTTTGGGGCTGGCCGTACATGGCAACCTGAGAACCTGAGCCACCGCAATTGCGCTACGTGGATCTAGCCCGTAGCCTCAGCACCCATGTCTTCCAAGTATCGGTTTGTCCGCTCTTACGCGGCACTTTTGGTTTGCGCACCCCTGTTGGTGGTCGCGTGTGGCAGTGACGACGACGACAGCGGCGGTAAAGCCGGCAGCGCTGGAACTGGCGGCGCCGCGGGTAGCGGCGGCTCTGGCAACGGCGGCTCCGGCAACGGCGGCTCTGGCAACGGCGGCTCCGGCAACGGCGGCTCCGGCAACGGCGGCTCCGGCAACGGCGGCTCCGGCAACGGCGGCTCCGGCGCGGTTGCAGGTAGCGGCGGTAGCTCAGCTGGAGCTGGCGGTTCCGCAGGGACTGGCGGCGCGACGGGCGGCAGCGGCGGCGCGACGGGCGGCAGCGGCGGCGCGACGGGCGGTTCCGCGGGGACGGGCGGCAGCGGCGGCGCGACAGGCGGCAGCGGCGGCGCGACAGGCGGCAGCG
>CAZKDY010000030.1:0-93552 GCA_964551615.1 uncultured Polyangiaceae bacterium | reverse complement strand
GTGATCAACTGCAACCTGCAGCGGCTCGACGGCCCGGTGCGCGGCAACGGCAAGATCGTGCAGGAGCTCGAGGCGCAGTTCCGGGGCGCGGGCTGGCACGTGATCAAGGTGATCTGGGCTGAAGAGTGGGACGCCCTGCTGGCCAAGGACACCGACGGCGTGCTGCGGCGCCGCATGAACGAGGTCGTCGACGGGCAGTGGCAGCGCTACACCACGTCGCCTGGAGACTACACGCGCAAGGACTTCTTCGGGACCGATCCGCGCTTGGCCGCCATGGTAGAGCACCTGAGCGACGAGCAAATTCGCAAGCTGCGGCGAGGCGGTCACAGCCACACCAAGCTGTACTCGGCCTACAAGGCGGCGGTAGAGGTCACCGGGCGCCCGACGGTGATTTTAGCGCACACGGTGAAGGGCTGGGCGCTAGGCGACGGCATCGCGGGCAGCAACATCACCCACCAAAAAAAGAAGCTGGGCCAGGCCGAGCTGAGGGCGTTCCGCGACTTGCTGCAGCTGCCGGTGCCCGATGACAAGCTGAGCGAGGCGCCGTTCGTCCACCCAGGGATGAACAGCCCCGAGGTGCAGTACCTGCTAGAGCGGCGACAAGCCCTCGGCGGCTGTATCCCCAAGCGCAACGATCGCGTGCAGGTCCCGCTGGAGCTGCCGGCGGCAGATTTCTATGCGGAATTTGATGCCGGTATGAGCAAAGGCGAGGCTAGCACCACCATGGTGTTCGCGCGCCTGCTCGCCAACCTGATCCGCGACAAAGACATCGGGCGCCGCGTGGTGCCCATCATCCCGGACGAGGCCCGCACGTTTGGCCTAGACGTGCTGTTCAGCCAGGTCGGGATCTACTCCTCTTCGGGGCAGCTGTACGAACCAGTCGACAAGGGCAAGCTGCTGTATTACCGCGAGACAAAAGACGGCCAGGTGCTCGAAGAGGGCATCACCGAGGCTGGCTCCATGGCCTCGTTTACGGCGGCGGGCACGGCGTACTCCAACTGGAGCTCGCCGATGTTCCCGTTCTACATCTACTACTCGATGTTCGGCTTTCAGCGCACCGGAGATCAGATGTGGGCCTTCGGCGACGCTCGGGGCAAGGGCTTCTTGCTCGGCGGTACCGCGGGGCGCACCACGCTGAACGGCGAAGGCTTACAGCACCAAGACGGCCACAGCCACGTGCTGGCTGCCACCGTGCCGAACCTCCGCTCCTACGACGTCGCGTTCGCCTTCGAACTCGCGTGCGTCATCCAAGACGGCATGCGCGCGATGTTCCACGACGAAGAGCAGGTCTTCTACTACATCACGCTCCAGAACGAGAACTACGCTCAACCGCCGCTGCCAGCGGCCGCTGGCGGTCCCGAAGCGGTCAAGGCGCAGATCGTCCGCGGCATGTATCGTTTCCAGGAGGCAAAAGAACGCCGACCGCTCCACGTCCAGCTCTGGGGCAGCGGCTCGATCATGCTCCACGTGCTCGCGGCGGCTGAGATCTTGGCAGAGCGCTTTGGCGTCTCCGCGGACGTGTGGGGCGTCACCAGCTTCCAGCGCATGCGCGATGACGCGCTGGCCTGCGAGCGCCACAACCGCTTGCACCCGCTGGAGGAGCCTCGCGTGCCGTTCATCTCACAGCAGCTGAGCGGCGTGGAGGGGCCATTCATCGCCGCGACCGACTACATGAAGCTCGTGCCAGACCAGGTCGCGCGTTGGGTGCCTGGACGCTTCGTGCCGCTTGGTACCGACGGCTTTGGCATGAGCGACACCCGCGAGGCGCTGCGCCGGCATTTTGAGGTGGACGCAGAGTGCATCGTGCTCGCGGCGCTGGACGCCCTGCGCCTGGAAGGGCGCATCCCCGCGGAGAATGTCGCGAGCGCCATCCAGGAGCTCGGCCTCGACCCAGGCAAGCTCGATCCAAAGACCATCTAGCTCGGCTACGCTGGCGCCGGCGCCAGCGCGGCGCTCGCCGCGCCGCCGCCCGGCGGCGCCGGCGATTCAGTCGCCACGCTGCTTTTCCAGCCGCGGGCGCCCCGGATCTGTGTCAGAAGAGCGACCCCGATGCGTCGCGTCTACTTGGCCCTCCTTAGCGTTCAGGTGCTGTTCGGTCTGTGGCCGGTGGCGGGCGCCGCCGTGCTGCGTGAGGTCACGCCCCAGGCGCTGATCGGGTTTCGGCTGTTCCTGGGCGCTCCGTGCTTGCTGTTGGCGGCGCGTGTCCTCGCGCCGGGGCCGCCCCAAGCGCGGGTCCAGGGCGCTGACTGGCTCAAGCTGTTCGGCCTCGCGCTGCTCGGGATCAGCGCCAACCAGATCTTGTTCGTTGAAGGGCTGAAGCGGGCGGGGCCGATCAACGCGTCGGTGCTCTTGCTGATTATCCCTGCGGTAACGCTACTGGCGGCCACCTTGCTACGCCGCGAGCACCCGAGCCGGCTGCGTCTGCTCGGCGTGGGCATCGCCATCAGCGGCGCCCTCGGGTTGGTAGAGGTCGAGCGCTTTCAGCTCGACGACGGCCGCATGCTGGGAAATTTGCTGCTCTTGCTCAACTCCACCAGCTACGCGGTGTTCTTGGTGCTGGCGCGGCCATTGATCGCTCGCCTCGGCTCGCTGCGCGTGATGACCTGGGTGTTCGTGCTCGGCGCGGTTCAGTGTGCGCCGTATAGCTTGGGCAGTTTCCTGGCCCTAGACCCGCTGGCGCTGCCGAACTGGGCGCTGTGGTCCCTGGGGTTCATCCTGGTCGGGCCGACGCTGCTGACCTATCTGCTAAACGGCTACGCCCTGGGTCGGGTCGAGAGCTCGCTGGTCGCGGTGTTCATCTACCTGCAGCCGCTGATCGCGACCAGCGCCGCTTGGCTGATCCTCGATCAGGTGCCGCGCCGGCGCACCTGGATCGCCGGAGCGGTGATCGTCGTCGGGGTCGCGCTCAGCGCCCAGCCCTGGAAGCTCTTGCTGCCCAAGCGCGCCGTCGCCTAGTCGCCTTGCTGCTCCAGTAGCCGTGCGGTAATGGTTGCGTGAGCCTTGGGCAACGCTAGCTCGCTCAGCTCAGCCGGGGCGACCCAGCGCAGCTGCTCGAACTCACCGCCGGGCGTGTGCTCCCCGAGCGCGGCGTCGCAGGCGTAGGCGTCCAGCGTGATGCGGTACCGCGTGACGTTGTGGCGCACGACACACAGCAGCCCTCGCGGCTGGGCGCCCAGGCCAGTCTGCGCCTTGGTCAGCTGGCGCAGGCCTGCTTCGCTGCTCTGGGCGGCTGGGTCGTGCTCGGCGCTCGGGAACTGCCACATGCCAGCCCAGCGAGGCGCTGCCGCGCGGAGTTTACCAACGAGCACCCGCTGCTCGCGCCACAGCACCGCAGCCAGCATCGACACCTGCGTCAGCTTGGGGCGGCTGGGCAGCTCTGGGTAGGCTTCCTCGCGGCCTTGGGCGTGGGCGAGGCACTGCGCAGCGATCGGGCAGCTGACGCAGGCGGGCTTCCTCGGGGTGCAGCGCGTCGCGCCGAGCTCCATCAGCGCCTGGTTGAAGTCGCCTGGGGCCTGCTCTGGGACCAATGCCTCGGCGAGCGCCCACAGCGCGCGCTTCGGCGCGGCGCGGGTGGGGTCGCCGTGGAGCGCGTACACCCGGCTCAGCACGCGGATCACGTTGCCGTCCACTATCGGAGCAGCTTTGCCGTGGGCGATGCTGGCGATGGCGCCCGCGGTGTACGGACCCACCCCCGGCAAATCGAGCAGCGCTTGGACATCCGACGGCACGCTGCCTTGATGTCGCTCGACGACCGCGCGGGCTCCTTTGAGCAGGTTGCGCGCGCGGCTGTAGTAGCCGAGCCCTTGCCAGGCGTGGAGCACGTCTGCCTCCTCGGCCGCGGCCAGTGTATTTACATCCGGAAATAGCTTCAGCCAGCGCTCAAAGAACGGGATCACCGTCGTGACCTGGGTCTGCTGGAGCATCATCTCGCTGACCCACACCGCGTACGCATCTGCGTCCCGCCGCCAGGGCAGCTCGCGGCGGTGTGCGTGGTACCACTCCAGCAGCGCGGCCTGCACCTGGGCGCGGTTACTGGGTGGCTCAAGCCCTCGCTCAGCTCCGCGCACGGGGCTCAACCCTGGATCCTCGCCACGTTGGCTTCCCAGTGTCGCCCGTCGAAGGCCTCGATCTGAAACTCGCTGGTGCCGGTAGCCGCGGCGCTGCCCTGGACGGCGTCGAGGCAGCGCAGGTTGACGCTGATGCCGCCTGGGTGTGAGCGCGGCACGTAGAACGGGTGCACGCCACAGCGCTTACAAAAGGTGTGGCGGGCAGTGCGCGTGCCGAAGCGATACTCCGTCAGCGACTCTTGGCCTCGCAGCAGCTCGAACTCGCCGCGGCTGACGATCCAATGCAAAAAGGCTTTCTTCTGACAGATGCTGCAGTTGCAGTCGACGACCCGGCGCTGGGCGCTGGTGACCACGAAGCGCACGGCGCCGCAGTGGCAGCCGCCGGCGCGGGTGAGGGGAGCAGCGTCGGGCGGGCTGGGCTCAGTCATCAACCAACTTGGACTTGGGGGTGGAGGGGATTGGGGGTGGAGGGGGGAGCGCCTCAAAGGCTGACCGACAAACGGCCCTCGGCGATGACACGAGCTTAGTCCCGGCGATTTGATTCTGATAGGCTGCGCGCAGTGGGTTCGCCGCGCATCTTTCCTCTCGAGTCGATTCGTACCGACGGCTGGTTCGAGCGCATCGGCGAAGGCATCGGCAGCTTTCAGGCGCTGTGCGACATCGTCGGCGAGCGTTTCTTCGCGTTTTCGATGATCACTGGGGCGCGCATCACCGCGCTCACGGTGGATCGCCGAAACCCCGACAACACCCTGGTCGACTTCGCGGTTGCAGAAGAAGACGGTGAGAGCACCGAGCTCGACTCCCAGCGCCTGACCCTCGCTGACTTTCGGCGCCGCCTGGTCAGCGCGCTGGTGGCCCATGAGCCGGTCGGTCCGGCGCCGGTCCGCGAGACCGACACCGAGGCGCTTCAGCTGCACATTGGGGTGCGCTACCTGCTGCTCGCGCCGCTATTTGGCTACAGCTTGCTTGAGCTGCGCCTGGCCGACAGCGGCTCTGAGCTGCGGCTGCTGCGCGACGGCGTGGACGAGGTCTTCGACTTGGACGCCTTGCGCGTACGCCTGCGGGCCCATGTGCGCGAGGAGCTCGATCGCGTCTCGCGAGTGGGTAACAACCGCGGCGCCATCGATCTGGCCCGCGTGGGCGAGGCAGAGCAGGCCGCGGCCAAAGGCGATCACGTACGCGTGCTCGAGCTGCTGGGCGCCTGGCCCGCGCCGTTAGCCATTTTCCTACGCACTCCAGAGGGTCAAATGCTCAACACAGACTCCCGGGCGAGCATCGCTCGTGGCCTCGGCATGCTGGGCAGCGCCTGCGTGGCCCTAGGCGAGGTGAGCAAAGGCGAAGAAGTCCTGCGTTTGGCGGTCCAGTACGCCGGAGACGGCGGCGCCGCGCCAGACATCTTCACTCGGCTGGGGGCGGCCATGTTGGACGATGATCGGGCAGCAGAGGCCATCGGGCCGCTGCGCCGCGCGGCCAACCTGGGGGCCGCGCCTGAGGTGATTTGGCCACTATTG
Source organism: uncultured Polyangiaceae bacterium (assembly GCA_964551615.1). Taxonomy (GTDB): domain Bacteria; phylum Myxococcota_A; class Polyangia; order Polyangiales; family Polyangiaceae; genus JAHBVY01. Next base: position 87,974 of record CAZKDY010000030.1, on the reverse strand, counting down.
GCCCGGGCGTTCTCGGACCGTGGGCGCCATTTGGCGGCCCTCGGCGCCCTCGAAGAGGCGCGCGCGGCTGGGGTCGATCAGCGCGCGCTGGCCGCTGCGGCGACTCGCGTCGAAGAAGCGCTGGGCGACGCGTTGGTTGGCTGGAAGCGCGTGGTAGGCTCCCCGAGCTGAGTCCAGGTCGAGCCAGCTCGATCCGGCGCTGGATCTAAGCTGCGCCGGGGCCGACGCGGGCCCACTGATTCCCACGACCAGGCGCGGTGCGTCGCATTGACAGCGAGCGGCGCGGGGTACTACGACGCCTTCGTAGTCCGCCGCCCGGGACCTGAGGAAGCATGTTTGAACTTTATCTGCCCATGTTCTTGATGTTCGCAGTCGCGATGCTGCTGTGCTGCGTCTTCTTCTTCGGCGGCGCGCTGCTCGGCGAGAAAAAGCCAAGCCCCGGCAAGCTGCAGCCGTTCGAGTGCGGCAACGACAGCGACGGCGCGCACATGAAGATGAGCGTGAAGTTCTACCTCACGGCGATCCTGTTCGTGGTGTTCGATATCGAGGTGGTGTTCATCTACCCTTGGGCCGCTCTGTTCAAGGGCTTGGGGTGGGTGGGGTTCGCCACCATGCTGACCTTCATCGGCTCCCTGTTGGTGGCGCTGGTTTACGTCTGGAAAAAAGGCGCGCTGGAGTGGGAAGATTGATCGACGAGCAGGCTTATTGCCGCGAGGTTAAGGAGTTCTTATGGGCGACCTGACGACCACTAGTACGCGCATCGCTCAGCCGAGCGAGCAGGGCTTCGCGACGACGCGCTTTGGCGACTTGCTGCACTGGGCGCAGAAGTATTCGCTGTTCATGTACCCCTTCGTGACCGCTTGCTGCGGCATGGAGTTCATGTCCGTGACCAGCCCGCGCTACGACGTCTCGCGCTTCGGCGCCGAGGCGCCCCGCTTCTCCCCGCGGCAAGCTGATCTGCTGTGGGTCGTGGGCACCATCAGTCAGCGCCAAGCCCCAATTTTACGGCGTATTTGGGAACAAATGGCCGAGCCCAAGTGGGTCATGGCGTTTGGCACCTGCGCCAGCTGCGGTGGCTTCTACGACAACTACGCCACCGTCGCGGGCATCGACAAAATCGTGCCCTGTGACGTGTACATCCCGGGCTGTCCACCTCGCCCTGAGGCGGTGTTGGACGGCCTCATGTTGCTCCAAGACAAGATCGCACGCGGCGATCGCGAGCCTGCGATCGTGAAGCCGCGCACCGATCCGGCGACCAGCCAAGATCACGGCTTGGTGCAGCTGCGCAAGACCCGCGAGAGCAACGCCTAGTCCCGCGCAAGACGCTGCGTCGCCTAGAGCGCTGTGTCGCCTAGAGCGCTGTGTGGCGCAGGCCCGTTCGTGCGGCGGGAGTTAGAGACAGCGCGCGCGAGCGCATCCGACCAACGCGCAGCAACCCCGTTAGTATCCCCGAGGCAGCATGAGTCAACGAGTCGTTGAGCAACTTAAAAAGCAGTTTCCAGACGCGGTGCTGGAGAGCCACTCCCAGTTCGGGGATGAGACCGTCGTGGTGGATCCGGCGCGTTGGCGCGAGATCGCCGAGTTCTTGAAGACCAACCCCAAGCTCAGCATGGAAATGCTGACCGATTTGACGGCCGTCGACTATCCGCATCGCGAGCCGCGCTTCGAGGTGGTGGCGCACTTCTGCTCGCTGTCCAAGGGTCATCGGCTGCGCATGAAGGCGCGGGTCGGGGACAGCGCCGGCGAGCGCGTGGAGATCGCGAGCCTCGAGCCGCTGTGGGCCAGCGCCAACTGGATGGAGCGTGAGTGCTATGACTTGCTCGGCGTCGTGTTCATCGGCCACCCCGATTTGCGCCGGATCCTGCTCTACCCCGAGTTCGAGGGACACCCGCTGCGCAAAGACTACCCCGCAGACCGCACGCAGCCGCTGATCGAGTATCGCGACGCACCCAACATTGAGAAACTACCGCCATTTGGTAAGGACGAAGGCATGAGCTTCGGGCGTCAAACCCACCGCTTCATGACCGACGAGGAGTGAGCTGATGGAACCCCTCGACATCGATCTGGACGAGACGGAGCTCGACATCCCCGCCGAGCCCGCGCTGCTCAACGTAGGCCCCGCGCACCCCGCCATGCACGGTACCGTGCGGATAGTCATGGAGCTGAGCGGCGAGACGATCCTGAAGGCCGACGTCCAGGTTGGCTACCTGCACCGCGGCTTCGAAAAGATGTGCGAGCGCGGCAACTGGACCCAGGTGTTTCCGTACGTTGACCGCTGCAACTACGTGTCACCGATGCTGAACAACGTCGGCTTCGCCCTAGCTTGCGAAAAAATGCTCGGCATCGAGGTGCCCATCCGCTGCCAGCACTACCGGGTGCTGCTCGGTGAGCTGGCTCGCATGAGCGATCATCTGACGTGCACGGGCGCGATGGCCATGGAGCTCGGCGCGTTTACGCCGTTTTTGTGGATGATCAAGGGTCGCGAGATGATCTGGGACCTGATGGAAGAGGAGACCGGCGCTCGGCTCACTCACTCCTTCGGTCGCGTCGGGGGCATGGCCAAGCCGCCGACCGCAGGCTTCAAGGAGCACGCCAAGGCCGTCAAGGAGCAGGTCCTCAAGATCCTCGACGAGGCTGAGCGGCTGTTGATTGGCAACCGTATCTTCGTCGATCGCATGGATGGGGTGGGGGTGGTGAGCGCCGCAGATGCCATCAGCTTGGGCTGGACTGGTCCGTGCCTGCGCGCCTCGGGCGTGGCCTACGACGTGCGCAAGGCCCACCCGTACATGACCTACGGTGAGTACGATTTTGACGTGCCAGTGGGCACGACGGGCGACTGCTTCGATCGCTTCATCATGCGCTTTGAAGAGCTACGCCAGAGCGCGCGCATCATCGATCAAGCGCTGCAGATGATGCCGGATGAGGGGCCGATCAACGTGACCGACCCACGGGTCATTCTACCGCCGAAAGACGAGGTCTATACGACCATCGAGGGCACCATCCAGCATTTCAAGATCGTGATGGAAGGGCTGAAGATCCCCGCGGGTGAGGTCTACAGCTACACCGAGGGCGGCAACGGCGAGCTCGGCTTCTATCTAGTCAGCGATGGCAGCGGCACGCCCTATCGGGTGCGCGTTCGGCCCCCTTGTTTTCTCGTGACCGCAGGTCTCGAGAAGGTGATTACCGGCCAGATGATGAGCGACGTGGTCCCGTGCTTTGGGTCGCTCAACATGATCGGAGGCGAGTGCGACCGCTGAACGGATCGCCCTCGAGACCTCGTTCTTTGATTACCACGCGGAGATTCGATGCCCACCTTCAAGCTTGACGACCGGGAGATCCCCTTTGAGCCTGGGGATACGATTATCCAGGCGGCCCATCGCGCTGGTATCGATATCCCGCATTACTGTTGGCACCCTGGCCTGAGCGTCGCGGCCAACTGTCGCATGTGTCTGGTTGAGATCGGGCCCCCGCCAGGCCGACCGCCCATGCTGTTAGATATCCTGCGCCAGGATCCGAACACCGGCGAGTACATCCTCGACAAGAAGCCCAAGCTGCAGCCCGCCTGTCAGATGCGCGTGGCCGACGGCATGGACGTCAAGAGCGAGTCGAGCGAGCACGTCGCGCAGGCACGGGGGGCGGTTCAGGAGATGCTGCTCCTGAATCACCCCGTCGACTGCCCAATTTGTGATCAGGCAGGCGAGTGCCGGCTTCAAGACTACTGGCTCGAGCACCAGGGCACCAAGAAGCGCATGCGCGACGAGCTGATTCACATGCCCAAGGCGCAGGTCTTCGGTCCGACCATCGTGTACGACGCAGAGCGCTGCATCGTGTGCACGCGCTGCGTGCGTTTCTGCGAGGAAGTGGCCAAAGATCCGGTGCTTGACGTGCGTGAGCGCGGGAACCTGAACGAGATCGTGCTCTCACCCGGTCGTGAGCTAGATCACGGCTACACGCTGATGACGGAGTTCGTGTGCCCGGTGGGCGCGCTCACGGCCATCGACTTCCGCTTCAAGGCTCGGGTCTGGTTTTTGCGCAGCGTGCGCTCGGTGTGCCAGGGCTGCGCGACTGGCTGCAACGCGTTCCTCGACTTCGATCCACGGAGCGAGACGGTCTATCGTTATCGCCCGCGCGAGAACCTGGCCGTCAACAAGTACTGGATGTGCGACGAGGGCATGCTCAGCTACCGGCGCGCTCACGACGATCGCTTCGTGACCGCCTACTCTGGCGAGCAAGAGGTCGCGCTTGAGGCTGGCGTGAAGGCAGCGGCCAAGGCGCTCAAAGGCGTGGATCCAGAGCGCGTGGGCGTCCTGCTGAGCGCTCAGCACTCAAACGAAGACAACTTCGCGCTGCTCACCCTGGCGCGCGATTACCTGGGCAGCGGCAACTTGTTCATCACGGGTAATCCAGCCGGCGAAGGCGATCACGTGCTGAAGCACGCCGACAAGAACCCCAACACGCGCGGCGTTGAGCAGCTGTGCAGCACCACGCCGCCAGCGCCCCTCAGCGAGCTGCTGGTCAAGGTTGGCGCGGGCGCGATCACTCACGTGGTGGGGCTGGGCAGCGCGGCGTCGTGCGAGGTGGAGGCGCTGAGCGATCTAAAGAAGCTCATCCTGATCACGCCGTTCGATGGTCCGCTGGCTGGCTACGCCGACGTCCTGCTCCCCGCCGCCACCTGGGCCGAGTCGACCGGCACCTTCGTCAACCACGCAGGGCTCGCTCAAGAGAGCCAGCGGGCCGTCAAGCCGGACCGCGACGCCCGCCCCGCCTGGAAGCTCATCGCAGCCCTCGGCCGGCAGCTTGGTTACGCCATGGACTGGCAGCGCCTGGCCGACGTTCGACAAGCCATGGCGCCCGACGCGGGCGCGGCGGTGGCTGATGGCGCGTCCGCCACCGGCGCCGCGCCTGGTGGAGCCGCTGGATCTGCTGGAGCAGTGCAATGACGTTCGGGACCTTATTCTTCCTCTCGCTGGCCAAGGCGTTCACCGCCGTGGTCGCGCTCTCGCTGAATATCGCAGGCATCCTGACCTGGGTCGACCGTCGCCAAGGCGCGCTCTCGCAAGACCGCGTGGGCCCTGAGCGCGCGGTCGTCTGGATCCCAAAGCGCGTCGCCCAGGGCGGCGTCGTGGTGCCAGCGGTGTTGGTCGCCGCGGGCGCCCTGGCGTTGTTCTTTGGCAGCGACGCCGAGGGCGTGACGCGCACCACCCGCGCGGTGGTGTTCAGCCACTTAGCCGTGTTCATGACCTGGTTCACCGCCCTGGTGATCGCAGGGCGCATCAAGGTGCGGGGTATCAAGGGCAGCTTCGATCGCTTCATCGCGTCAATCGGTGACCCGCGGCGCATCGTGTACACTGGGTTGGTCGCTCACTTGGCGCTGGTCCTTGCCATGGGGATGCTCAAAGGCACCCCGGCTGGGGAGACGCTGAGGGACTTCCTGTACGGCGCGGGGCCTTTCGTCTTCGCCTTCAGCGTGTTGTTTGGCGCGGGCTACGCCGCTCAGCGCTTCCGCCACGATCGCGCTGGCCTGCGCTTGATCGGGCTCCTGCACCCCGCGGCTGATGGCCTCAAGACGGTCTTCAAAGAGGACTTCGTGCCGCCAGGCGGCGACCAGTTCTTGCACAAGCTCGCGCCGTTTATCTCGTTCTTTCCGGTGCTGGTGCTGCTTGGCGTGGTTCCGTTCGGAGACACGCTGTGCTTCGGCTCAGACCAACACGGCAAGCTGGCGATCAGCAAGCTGCTGGCGACTGTGCCGCGTGATGGCATCTGCCCAACCACGGCGCTCGACGCAGGCAGCGCGGTGCACGCTGTCCCGCTGCAGGTGCTGGATCTAAACGTCGGTATCCTGTATTTCTTCGCGCTGGCGGGTACGGGCGTCATTGGTGCTGCGCTCGCTGGCTGGGCCAGTAACAACAAGTACAGCCTCCTCGGAGGTCTCCGCGCGGCAAGTCAGATGATCTCTTATGAGGTCACCCTGGGCCTGACCCTGATCGGCGCGCTGATGATCTACGGCACGGTGCGCATCGACGAAATGGTGCGCTGGCAGGCCGAGAACGCCTGGGGGATCTTCGTGCAGCCAGTGGCGTTCATCCTGTTCTTCACCGCTGCCATCGCTGAGACCAAGCGCATCCCCTTCGACCTCCCGGAAGGCGAGAGCGAGATCGTCGCTGGCTACTACACCGAGTACTCCGGCATGAAGTTCGCGATGTTCTTCTTCGCCGAGTACGTGGCGGTGGTCACCCTGGCGGCGCTGACCACCGCGGTGTTCCTCGGCGGCTGGAACCTCCCTTTCCTAGAGCGGGACGGCATCCACGTCGTCTTGGGCGACACGGTGCTGCTGAGCGAGCGGCTCACCCACGGCACGGTGATCGTGCTCGGGGTGCTGGCGTTCGTTGGCAAGACGCTCGCGCTGTGCATCCTGCAGCTGTTCATTCGCTGGACTCTGCCCCGCTTCCGCTATGACCAGCTGATGAAGCTCGGCTGGCGCAAGATCCTCCCGGCATCGCTGGTCAACGTCCTGGCCACTGGCCTGGTGGTGCTGGCGATTCAGTCGGGTGGTCAGCAGGTAGAGGCCGGCATGGCATCAATCGCTCAGCTGACGCGCTGGGTGGTCGCGTTGGGCGGTGTGGCCCTGGCCGTGGCGTTCATGCGCTTCTTGCTCAAGCCCGCCGAGCATCGCAAGCTGCTTGCTAGCTCTTCGGCCCAGTACGCGGCGGCCATGGGCGGGACGCGCACCACACGCATGGGCGCCTAGCGCCAGGTTGAATCGCGAAGAGTGCGCGCGGACTCAATTCAGCACCGAGCGCTTGCAGTGGAGTTTGATGATGTTGACGAACCAGCCGTTGGGGCCGAATCAAGTTGTTGGCAAGCCGATCGCGCGGCCGAATCGTGGCGCGGAGGTCCAGACCTACGTCCCAGAGATCGTCAAGGGTATCGCCATGGTGATGGGGCACTTCTTTCGGAACACGAAAGAAATGGCCCTCGGCCAACGCAATGATCCAAGCATCGAGAGCGTCTCCGACGGCGTCAACTGTGTCAGCTATCCAGAGCAACGCCGCCCCTACCCCGAGCGTTTCCGTGGGGTGCATCGGTTGACCCATCGGGCCGACGAATCACCGCGCTGCGTCGCGTGTTTGTGCTGCTCGACCGCGTGCCCCGCGCAGTGCATCTACATCGAACCAGCTGAGTACCCCGAGGGAGATCCGCGGCGCGGCTACGAGCGTTACCCCGCGCGGTTCGTGATCGATGAGCTGCGCTGTATCTTCTGTGGGTTCTGCGTCGAGGCCTGCCCTGTTGACGCGATCCGCATGGACACTGGCATCCACGCGGCGCCGTACGATTCGCGAGAGCAGTTCATCTTCGAGAAAGATCTGCTGATGCGCTTCAAAGGTCGGGACGGCGGTCAGGTCTCCGAGAACCCCCGACATGAGCCCGGCGATCCGACGCACCCCGGCGTCAATCGTGAGCACGGCGGACACTGAAATCCAGAGCGCTCGCCGCAGGCCGAGCGGCACTCAAGCTGCCGCCGGGCGCGTGCCCCGCTGAGGAAGCATGACCGGATACGAAGCCGTCATCGGGCTGGAGGTGCACGCGCAGCTGCTCACTCAGACCAAGCTGTTTTGCGGTTGCCCGAACCGCTTTGGCTTGGAGCCCAACACGCGCGTGTGCCCGGTTTGTCTGGGGCTGCCAGGCAGCCTCCCCGCGCTGAACGCGCGCGCGGTCCGCTTGGCGGTGCGGGCGGCGCTGGCCCTCGAGTGCCGCATCAACCCAACGAGCCAGTTTGCGCGCAAGCAGTACTTCTACCCGGATCTGCCGAAGGGCTATCAGATCAGCCAGTTCGAGGAGCCGTATTGCTCCAAGGGCCGGCTGCTGATCGAGGTCGAGGGCGGCGAGCGTGAGATCGGCATCACCCGTATCCACATGGAAGAGGATGCGGGCAAGAGCGTGCACGGGGTAGGCGGTGACTCGCTGGTTGATCTGAACCGCGCCGGCACTCCGCTGATCGAGATCGTGAGCGAGCCAGAGCTGAGGTCCAGCACCGAAGCGGCAGCCTACCTGCGCGAGCTGCGCAACATCCTGGTGTTCCTTGGCGTCAACGACGGCAACCTAGAGGAGGGTAGCTTTCGTTGCGACGCGAACGTCTCGATCCGTCCGCGTGGGGTGCACACCCTCGGCACGCGCACCGAGCTGAAGAACCTCAACTCATTTCGGTTTGTTCAGCGCGCCATCGACGAAGAGATCGCGCGCCAGAGCGCGGTCGTCAGCGCGGGCGGGCGGGTGGTCCAGGAGACCCGGGCCTTCGACCCGGAGACGAACACAACGCGCGCGCTGCGCTCCAAGGAAGAGAGCCACGACTATCGCTATTTTCCGGATCCAGATTTGCCGCCGCTAGTCATCACTGACGCGCTGATCGATTCCGTACGGAGTGAGCTACCAGAGCTGCCCGCGCAGCTGAGGGAGCGCTGGGTGCGGGACCTCGGGTTAACCGCGCCCGCCGCCCAGACCTTGAGCTCGCACCCAGACTACGCGCGGTTCTTCAATGACGGGCTGGCCCTGGGCGCGCAAGCGCCGAAGCTCGCGAACTGGGTGCTGACTGAGGTGCTCCGGGGCGCGACGCACCGCGGGTCGCGGGTGGATTTCTTAGTCAGCCCAGAGCAGGTCGTGGATCTGCTCTGGCTGGTCGAGCACGCTGAAATCAGCGGTAAGCAAGCCAAAGAGCTGCACGCGGCCTTGGAAGGCACGAGTCAGCGCGCGGCGGACGTCGTGCAGGCGCGCGGCATGCGTCAACTGAGCGACGCCTCTGCCCTGTCGGCGGTGGTCGCCGCGGTGATGGCGCGTAGCCCAAAGCAGGTCGAGCAATACCGCGCGGGGAAGAAGTCTGTGCTGGGCTACTTCGTGGGTCAGGTCATGAAGGAGACCCAAGGCCAGGCCAACCCGAAGCTGGTGGGTGAGCTACTTGAACACGCCTTGGCGGAGGAAGCATGAAGAGCAGCGGTTCTAGCGTGATGGGCCCGCAGGTGAGAGCGGCGGAGGGCGCGGCTTGGTTGCCTGCCGAGCTGCTCAGCGGGGCGAGCTACTCCGCGGTGGAGCTCAGCGACGACGACGCCGCCGTGATCATGCTCGAGCAGCGGGAGCTGCCCGATCGCGAGCGCTATGTGCGCTTGAACACCTGGGAAGAGGCAGGCGCAGCCATCGCCGATATGGTCGTGCGCGGCGCGCCAGCCATCGGGATCAGCGCGGCTTATGCCCTGGTGCTGGCCGCCAGGCATGCTGGTGTGAATTTCCGTGCAGATATGCAACGCGCGAGCAGCGGGCTCGCCGCCACCCGGCCAACCGCCGTCAACCTGGCCTGGGCGCTGGAGCGCATGGCCGGCGTGTGGCGCCTGCTCGAGGGGTTCTCCTCGACAGATCGCGTCGCGCGGCTAGCAGAGGAGGCGCGCGCTATCCACCGAGAAGACGTGGCGGCGTGCCGGCGCATGGGCGAGCTCGGCGCGGCGTTCGTACCCGACGGGGCGCGCATCTTGACCCACTGCAACGCCGGCGCGCTCGCCACGGGTGGCTACGGTACAGCGCTAGGTGTGATCCGCGCGGCACACGAGCAGGGCAAGCAAGTCAGCGTGTTCGCGGATGAGACGCGGCCGTACTTACAGGGCTCACGGCTCACCGCTTGGGAGCTGACGCGGGACGGCATCCCAGTCCAAGTCATCTGCGACTCGGTGGCGGCGAGCCTGTTTCGCGCGGGCTCCATCGATCTGGCGGTGGTGGGAGCAGATCGCGTCGCGCGGAGCGGTGACGTCGCCAACAAAATCGGGACCTACACCGTCGCTTGTGCTGCCAAGCTGCATGATCGACCGCTGTACGTCGCGGCTCCTTGGTCCACCGTCGATTTGGGGTGCCCGAGCGGAGCTGACATCCCGATCGAGCAGCGTGATCGCGCTGAGGTCGCGTCCTTCGGACAGCGGCAGCTCGTGCCCGACGGCGTGGGTGTGCTCAACCCCGGGTTTGATGTGACGCCGGCCGCGATGATCAGCGCGCTGTTTACTGAACGCGGCGTGGCGCAGCCCCTCGACGCGGCGCGGCTTGTTGCCCTGGGCGGCGCGCTGGGTTCGACATAGCCAGCTGCCGGCACTACAGTCCGCCCGTGAATCCGTCCGATCAGCCTGAGAAACGCGCTGTCGTGGCAGCGCCCGCTGCAGCGTCATCTGGTCCCGCGGCGCCGGCGCCTGCCCAAGCACTCGTCGGGATCCGCGATCCCAAGCCAGCCTGGTTGAAGGTCAAGGCGCCAGGTGGTGAGCGCTACACCAAGATCAAGAAGACCTTACGTGAGCTTGACCTGCACACAGTGTGTGAAGAGGCTCGCTGTCCCAACGTGGGCGAGTGCTGGGGCGCTGGCACCGCGACGGTCATGCTGCTCGGCCACACCTGTACGCGCGGTTGTCGATTCTGCGCGGTCACAACGGGAAATCCGCGAGGAGCTTACGATCCTCGAGAACCAGAGCACGTCGCGCGCGCGATCAGCAAGCTCGAGCTGAACTACGTCGTGCTGACCATGGTCGACCGTGATGATCTGTTAGATGGCGGCGCGGATGTCGTGGCTCAGACCGTGCGGGCGTTACGTCGCTACACACCGAACCTGCTGGTCGAGGCGCTGGTCGGTGACTTCATGGGCCGTAAGCAGGACGTCGCCGCGGTCGTCGAGTCTGGGCCTGACGTGTTCGCGCACAACATCGAGGTCTGTCGCCGCCTGACGCCGCGCATCCGCGACGCGCGCTGCGACTACGATCAGTCACTGGCCGTGCTGCGCCACGCCAAAGCGTGCGCGCCGCGTCGCATGACCAAGAGCTCGATCATGGTTGGGATCGGTGAGACCGACGCCGAGGTGGTCGAGACCCTCGTCGATCTGCGTGAGTCGCAGGTCGACGTCGTGACGTTGGGTCAGTATCTGCGCCCCACCCCCAAACATGCCCCGGTCCATCGCTTCGTGGAGCCCGAGCGCTTCGCCGAGTGGGAGCGGGTGGGGTTGGACCTCGGGTTCGCTTACGTGGCTTCGGGTGCGTTGGTGCGCTCGAGCTATCACGCGGCCGAGGGCTTCATTGCCGCGCAGCTTCGCCCGGGTGCGACGTACGAGCGAGCCCACGCGGCTGAGGCAGGCGTCGCTGGCGATCCCGCCCAGCCCGCGACCAGCGCCGGGTTGATCAGCGCTGAGTCTTTGCTGCGCGCGCGCTGAGCGCTGCAGCCCGTGCGCTCCGAGGCGGCAGCGCACGGCGAGCTGGTCAGCTTGACGCATTCAGCGCGCAGGAGCGCTGACTCGCGGCCGGGTTTCAGGTAGGCTGCCCGGAAATCGACATGAGCGTTGCAGAACAGACCCTGTTGGACAAAGTCGCTGCCAAGCTTGGGCAGGCACCCACCTACACCGAGAGCAGCGCCGCTGGGTCCATCCTGACGGTCGCGGCGGCGTCCTACGGCTCCAAGCCCCTAGGCGAAGAGGTCACGCAGCCCACGGGCTTCGACCCCCAGGTCGCCGCGCTGTTCGAGGCGGTGGTGGAGGGCGCGTACCTGGTCGCCAACGCCGACGGTGAGTTCGACGACACCGAGCGCAGCGCCTTCATGCAGGTCGTGGTGACCGCGTGTCGCGACCGCGTCGAAGCGCGTCAAATCGACGCGCTGCTGGCAGACCTCGCCGATCAGCTGGAAGAAGACGGGATGGACAAGCGCGTGCAAATGGTCGCCCGTGCGGTCCAGAAAGAGGAGCACGCGCTCGAGGTGCTGCGCATCGCCTGCCTGCTGGCGCATGTCAGCGGGGGCGTGAGCGACGACGAGCGCGATGTGCTGGGCAAGCTCGCCCGCGGGTTCAAGCTGAACTCCGCCGCGTTGGAACGCGCGCTGAACGAGGCGGAGCGCGCCCTGGCTGACTGACGGCCCGCGAGCGCGCACCGAGCAGCGGTGGGCGGTCCGCGGTTTGCTGCCCGTAGTGGACGAATTGGCAGCAGACCAGCGTCGACGCCGGGCAGCAGGCTACCATTGCCGTGCGGTAGCATGTTATTGAGCTTGATGGCTTCAGCAAGGGGGCGCTGGGAGCGACGTCCCGCCTCCACCACGCGCCCGCTCCAGTTCCGGTCGGCGTCGGCTTCAAGACCGCCACGGGCAAGATCGGCAGGGCGAAGCTCCAGGACTTCAGCGTTACGGCGATCTAGTCTTGGATCAGGTCACGCGCCCGATTCGACGCAGAGAGCCACCCACGACGCAGCGCGGCGTTGCCACGCCCTGTACTCCAGCCAGCCGCGGCTAAATGTCTCTGGCCGTGAAGGGGACCGCGTTGGGCGTTGCGCACCACGCTCTCGGCGCGAGCCGGACGCACCACCCGCATGGGTCAGCACCCGAGTAAACCGGTAACCTCTCGGGCGATGCGGGCGCCTCGGGGCCTGCTTCAGTTTCACCCATGAGCGGCGCGTTGCGTCACGCAATACAGTGCATTCCTCGCGAGGACGCAGGGCGTATCGGGGCGTGACATGGCTCGTTCCATTCGACTAAGGTCGCGCGCACCTGCACCCCCAAAGGATCGCCTAGTGCTGATGCTTCGGCGCAGCTGGGAACCGTGCAGACAGGACGAGGAACATGATTGCCGCAGCAGATTTTCGCCCATCGGAGCCGACAGACGACATCGTGCGCGTGCTTCGCGACGACGGTACGCTAGATCCCACCCACGATCCGGGGCTCGAGCTTGAAGAGGTCGTAGGTCTCTATCGCCACATGGTCGAGACGCGCACCATCGATGAGCGCCTGGTCACGCTCCAGCGTCAAGGGCGCATCGGCTTTCACATCGGCTCGCTGGGCGAAGAGGCCGCGATCATCGGCTCGGCCTTTGCCATGCGGCAACACGACTGGCTGTTCCCCTGCTATCGAGAGTTCGGCGCCGCGCTACTTCGCGGATTCAAGCTACAGCGCTTCATCGACAACATGTTCGGCAACGCCAACGATCTGGCGAAGGGTCGGCAGATGCCCGATCATTACACTTGCCGCGAGGCCCACTGGACCAGCATCAGCTCGCCGATCGGGACCCAGATGACCCAAGCGGTCGGTTTCGGGTGGGCGGCCAAGATCGAGAAGAAGGAGCTCGCCTGCCTAGTGTACTTTGGCGACGGCTCGACCAGCAGCAGCGAGTTCCACAACGCGATGAACTTCGCGGGCGTGTTCAAGACGCCGACGGTGTTCTTCTGCCGCAACAACGGCTGGGCGATCAGCGTGCCGGTCGAGCGGCAGACCGCCTCGCGTACGTTCGCTGAAAAGGGCGTGGCCTATGGTGTCCCTGGAGTGCGCGTCGACGGCAACGATCTGCTCGCGGTGATCGCCGTCACACGGGACGCGGTAAAGCGCTGTCAGCGCGGTGAAGGGCCGACCTTGATCGAAGCCTTGACCTACCGCATGGGCGGGCACTCGACCAGCGATGATCCCAACAGGTACCGCGCGGCTGAAGAGGTGAAGCCCTGGGTGGATCGCGATCCGATTGAACGCATCCGTCGTTACCTCGAACAGCACGGCGCGTGGGACGATGCGCGCGAGGACGAGCTGCGAGCCAACGTAGACCAGCGCTTCCGCGAGGCGGTTGCCACGGCCGAGGCCACCCCTCCACCCTCGCTCGAGTCGATGTTCGAGGATGTCTTCGCGGAGCCTTCTTGGAACCTTGTGGAGCAACGCAATGAGCTGCTGAGCGGCCCCCGCGCGCCCAAATCTCACTGAGTCTTCTTAGGTCTGGGGCCGAGAATCCCCAGGCCATCCCAAGCGCCTGACTGGTCTCAGGCGTCGGTGGTCCGCAGCCGCTCGCGGACTGAGCCCGTCTCTCTTCTGGAGTCTTTTTCAATGCCGCAAATGAACATGGTTCAAGCTATCAACGACGCTCTGCGACTCGAAATGTCGCGAGATCCGAGGGTCGTGGTGCTGGGCGAAGACGTGGGCAAGGTGGGTGGCGTGTTTCGCGTCACCGCTGGGCTGTTCGACGAGTTCGGTGACGACCGCGTGATCGATACCCCGCTCAGCGAGGGCGGCATCATCGGCGCTGCCGTGGGTATGGCGCTGTACGGCCTGGTGCCCATCCCGGAGATCCAGTTCTCGGACTTCATCTTCCCCGCGTACGACCAAATCGTCAGCGAGCTAGCCAAGTACCGCTATCGATCGGGTGGTGAGTACCCGTGCAACATGGTGATCCGAACCCCGGTGGGCGGAGGCATTCGAGGTGGGCACTACCACTCGCAGCACCCGGAGTCGCTGTTCATCCACGTAGCCGGCCTCAAGGTGGTCTGCCCCTCCAACCCGTATGACGCCAAGGGCTTGCTGCTGGCCTCAATCCGAGATCCAGACCCGGTGTTGTTCTTCGAGCCCAAGCGCATCTACCGCGCGGCTCGTGGCGAAGTGCCGACGGGCGACTACACGGTTCCTCTCGGCAGCGCCAGCGTCACCCGCGAGGGGCGAGACGTCACCGTGCTGGCCTACGGAGCGATGCTCTACGAGTGCCTAGACGCCGCGAACAAGGCGGCCGAAGAGGGGGTGGACGTGGAGGTGATTGATCTGCGTACCATCTGGCCGGTCGACATCGACACCATCGTCAGCAGCGTCAAGAAGACGGGCCGGTTGGTCGTGGTGCACGAGGCGCCCCGCACTGGCGGCTTCGCCGGTGAGCTGATCTCGCTGGTCTGCGAGAAGGCGTTCTATCACCTCGAGGCACCTCCGGCGCGCGTGACGGGCTTCGATACTCCATTCCCGTACACCCTCGAGATGGAGTACCTACCGCTCTCGCACCGCATCCTCCCGGTACTACTCAAGACCGCCCGAGCCTAGGCTCGGCCGGCCAACGCGCACGGCGCGAACACTCACTCCGCGCTACCGGCGCGCGACCAGCAACATCCGAACCACGATTTGAGGCGAATATGGCGCGTTACGAGTTCAAGCTCCCTGACATCGGTGAAGGCGTAACCGAGGGCGAGATCGTCAACTGGTTGGTCGCGGTGGGTGACCAAGTGACCGCGGATCAGGAGATGATCGAGGTCATGACGGACAAGGCGACCGTCACTATCGGCTCACCCAAGGCGGGTAAGATCGTGGAGCTACGCGGCGGCGCCGGCGACGTCGTCCCAGTGGGCGGCGTGTTGGTAGTCTACGACTTGGTGGGTGAGGGCGAGCAGCCCGCAGCCGGCAAGCCGGAGCAGGCACCCGCGGGCGACGGGAGGCGCGCTGAGCAGGCCGCTGACGCTAAAAAGAGCGATGAGGGCCCGGTGGCGTCGGCAGTCGGCGACATCAAAGAGACGCTGCCCGGCATGGGCGGCCAATCCAAGCCAAGAGCAGCGGCAGTCGCGGCGCCAGCCAGCGGCGGCTACTTCAACGAGCGGCCCTTGGCCGCGCCCGCCACGCGCAAGCTAGCGCGCGAGCGCGGGGTCGATCTGCGCCACGTGCCGGCGAGCGGCGCGGCGGGTCGCACCACGCAAGAGGATCTTGAACGGTTCCTCGCGGCAGCGCCAAGTGCAGGCGCGGCGGCTCAGGCTCCGAGCCAGAGCAGCGGCGCTAGCGCAGCGATGGTACAGGCACGCGCGCCCATCACCATCGCGCCGACCCAAACCGCGGACGCGCGGCTGACCGATGAGCGTATTCCGCTGCGCGGGGTGCGTAAGCGCATCTTCGAGAACATGGCGCGCTCGAAGCACACTGCCGCGCATTTTACCTATGTGGACGAGGTGCTGGCAGACTCGCTGATTGAACTGCGCAGCCGGCTCAAGCCGCTGGCAGCCGAGCAAGGCGTTAAGCTCACCTACCTGCCGTTCATCGTCAAAGCGGTGGTCGCCGCGCTAAAGAGCCACCCCGCGCTGAACTGCGTGTTCGACGAGTCGACCAGCGAGATGGTGCTCCGCAAGACTTACGACATTGGGATCGCCGCTGCTACGGAGGCTGGGCTGATGGTCCCCGTGCTGCGTGGCGCGGATCGCCTGAGTATTCTGCAGTTGGCGCGTGAGCTCGACCGTCTCGGAAGCGCTGCGCGGGATGGCAAGCTCAAGCAGGATGACTTCGGCGGCTCGTCGTTCACGATAACGAGCCTCGGTCGCGTGGGTGGCTTGTTCGCGACGCCGATCATCAACTACCCCGAGGTCGCGATCCTTGGGGTTCACGAGATGAAGCGCAAACCCGTCGTGCGCGGCGCTGAGATCGTGATTGGTCACGAGATGTTGCTCAGCCTCTCGTTTGATCACCGCATCATCGATGGCCACGTCGGCGCGGCGTTTGCTGCGGAGATCGTGGCGCTGCTCCAAGATCCAGACCGGCTCATGCTCGAGATGGGCTAGGACTCGCGGTGCGCGGCAGCGCAGCTCGCCTGCGAGCGCGGATGTTACAGTACGGCTCACTTCGCCAGTCCGGGCACCGGCGCGCCGTGATTCGGACGCGACCAAGCAGCGGGCGGGCAAAGCCACCCCCGGGCAAGCCACGCCCAGGCAAGCCACGCCCAGGCAAGCCACGCCCGCCCCGCGTAGAGCCAGCACTTCGGGTTGTCCTGGCTCCGGCAGTCAGGCGCTGCGGCAGTCAGGCGCCGCGGCAGTCAGGCGCTGCGGCTTTCAAGCGCTCCGGCAGTCAGGCGCTGCGGCTTTCAAGCGCTCCGGCAGTCAGGCGCTGCGGCAGTCAGGCGCCGCGGCTTTCGATTTTGAAATGCCCATTGTTCCGCCATTGGATTCGCGGCCTTCCGTGATACGGTGTAAAGTCGCAGCGGAGGAGATTTCGATTGATGAAGCGCGTCATAGTAGCAGCCACCTTGGCTTCGGCCTGTGCCCTGATGACCGTCGACGTTTGCGCGCAGCCTTCGGCGCCCAGCCCAGCCGATATCAAGGCCGCCGGTAAGGCATTCGATCAAGGCCGCAAGCACTACAAGGACGGGGAACTGGTTGAGGCGGCCGAGCAATTCGAGGCAGCCGATCAGCTAGCGCCTAGCCCGACCGCGCTGTTGCTCGCGCTGCGCGCCCGTAAAGAAGCAGGGCAAATGGATCGCGCAGCGACCCTAAGCCGGCTGGCGCTCGATCGGCACTCCGACGACGAAAAGCTGAAGAAGCTCGCCGAGGACACGCTCACGGCGACGCGCGGCCAGTTCTTTGAGCTGACGGTCAATTGCAGCGAGGCCTGTACGTTGGTGATCGGTACGCGGTTGGTTCACGGCGCCGCGACGACCAAGCGGGTGTTGTACCTCCAGGACGGCAAGCAGGCCGTGCGCGCCGGCTGGGGCAACGAGCGCGTGGCGACCCAAGAGGTCCAAGCCGTGGCGGGGAGCTCAGGCGAGCTGACCTTCAAGGCACCTCCCATCCCTAAGGCGGAGACCACCCCGCCGCCTGTTGACCAGCCAGCTGCGAATCCAAAGGACGAAGGCACGGTGAAGATCGAGCCGAGCGGTGGTTGGTCACCAGCGGTGTTCTGGGTTGGCGCGGCGCTGACCGTCGTCGGAGGCGGCGTGACCGCCTGGAGCGGCATCGACACTCAGAACAACCCCGGACGGTCAAAGGTCAAAGAGGAGTGCGCTGGCCTGGGGACGGATTGCGAACTCTACCAGGACGGCCTGGATAAGCAGAAGCGCACGAATATTTTGGTGGGAGCCACCGCCGGGGTCGGGGTGCTGACCATCCTGATCGGTGCTTTCTTGACGGACTGGGGTGGTGGCGAGACCGCAGCGCCGCCCTCGCGCGTCAAGAAGGCCAGCATTCAGCCCTGGCTTGGGCTGGATAATGGGGCAACATTAGGGGCATTCGGCAGATTCTGAGGGGATCGTGGTTGCAGCGAAGCTGATAGACGTGGGTCAGGGGGCACAGCGGATCGACCGCTACGACCTAGTCGCGGAGATCGCGTCCGGGGGCATGGCGACCGTTTACCTGGCGCGCCTCGCGGGCGTCGGCGGCTTTCAGCGCTTCGTCGCCATCAAGCGGCTTCATCCGCACCTCGCGAAAGAGCAAGAGTTCGTCGAGATGTTCCTCGACGAGGCACGCCTTGCCGCAGGGATACATCATCCCAACGTAGTGCCGATCCTCGAGGTGGGAGCCAGTGAGCGTGGCTACTACCTGGTCATGGAGTACATCGAGGGTGACACGCTAGCGCGGCTCTTGGCGCGCGCTGCGACCACCGGAGGCAAAATCCCTCCGGAAATCTCAATACGTATCCTACTCGACATGTTGCATGGCTTGCACGCCGCGCACGAGCTGAAGGACGAGAAGGGGCTGGCTACCGAGCTAGTCCACCGCGACGTGTCCCCCCAGAACATCTTGGTCGGCATGGATGGCGTCAGCCGGATCACCGATTTCGGAGTCGCCCGCGCGGCGTCTCGCTTGTCCGCGACACGCGTTGGCCAGCTCAAGGGTAAGATCGCCTACATGGCCCCAGAGCAGGCCGCGGGGGATACTGGGGTGGACCGGCGGGCAGACATCTTCTCTGCGGGCATCGTGTTGTGGGAGGTGCTGGCCTCGCGGCGCCTGTTCAAGGCTGAGAACGAAGCGGCCACGCTGTCGCGGGTAGTGAGCGAGCCGATCCCGAACCTGCACGAGCTGGCGCCGGATATCCACGCGCAAATCAGCCTGGTGTGCATGAAGGCGCTCGAGCGTGATCCCGACAAGCGCTTCGGCACTTGCGCGCAGTTCGCAGACGTCTTGGAGCGCGCGACCGCAGCGGTGGGTAAGATCGCGTCCCCACGCGAGGTCGCGGCTTACGTCTCCGAGATCATCGGCACCGAGATCACCCAACAGCGCGCCGCCGTGCGCGCGTGGTTAGCGAACAGCGAACCCAGCCAGCTCGATCGACCTAATTTTTCCCTCTCGGCGGCGCCGAGCGGTTCAGGGGGCGCGACGTCGAGTGTCTCCGCGGGGAACATGGAGCTGTCGAGTATCAACACGCAGTCTGGCTTGATTAGCCACCCACAGCTCTCGCAAATCAGCCAGGTCTCAGAGGTCCACAACACCCGGCGCTCCAAGGCGCCACTCGTGATCGGCGCGGTGGCGCTCCTGCTCGCGCTCGGCGTGGGCGGTCTGGTCGCCGCGGGTGGAAATAAGGACGCTAGCCCGCGTGCAGCAGGCGCGCCGGACGAACCGGCTGCTGCGCAACCCACCCCAACCGTCGCTGAGCAGGCTGAGCCGACGGCCGCAGCAAAACCCGACGGCACCGCCTCGCCCGCCCAAGACGCGGGGGCTCAGGTCGACACCCAAGCCGGCAGCACGACTGATAAGGCAGCGGAGGATCAAGCTGCTGACGACAAGAAGGCGGCGGCTGCACCACGTTACAACAGCGGCGGAAGCTGGCATCCGCGCCCCGCAAAGCCTGAGCCCAAAGAGGAGCCCACGGCAGAGCCAAAGCCAACCGCGGCGCCGAAGCCAGACGTGGACCTGTCCAACCCCTACAAGTAGCCGCGCGATCTGTCTGGACGACAGGTACCTTAGCTTCGGCGCCTCGCAGGCTTTGGTGCCCCAGAGGCTTTGGTGCCTCAGACGTGGACCGCGCTCGTAGGTCGAACACACTCGCGGGGTTGACAATGCGCTCGCGGGGCGCAGCTTGCCGGCCCATGAGCAAGCCTGGCACCGCTGCAGTCCTCTCGCTGATCGTCCCAGGCGTGGGTCAGATCTACAACGGCAAGTTCCTGCGTGGGCTGTTCTGGTTGATCATCACCCCAGGTTTTTGGATCGGCAGCGGCGGGTTGATCGGCTGGGTGTGTCATGTGGTGGCGGCTTACACGGCGTATAGCTGGGCGAAGTCGCACCCCTAGACCACCGCCGCCGCAAGGAAATGCCCAAGGCCGACGCTGCGCCCGAGCGCCCTGCGGCTCGATTAAGCTGGTTTGACAAGTGGGTGAGCCGCTGCTAACTGGACCGCGCGCTTGACGACCCACGGGACCTGCTCGGTCTCAGGGGTTTGCCTGTGCACTGTTCGGATTGTCGCTGTTCGCGTCGCTGTTGGCGTTAGCAGTTGCTTGGTTCGCGCCTCGACTGGCGCGAATCGCTCTTGGTTCGCGCCTGGGCTTCGAACCCGCGCATCGCCCAACCCGCGCTTGGGCTCCAAACACCAGGTGACGTTGTGGCCCTCAAGCGAGTTTGCATCTTCTCGGGAAACGCGCACCCCCAGCTGGCGACAGAGATCGCGCAGCACCTAGACACCCAGCTCGGCGAGCTGCGGGTGTCGCGCTTCAGCGACGGCGAGACGTTCTGTGAGATCCGCGAGAACGTACGCGGCCTCGACACCTACGTCGTGCAGCCGACCAGCTCTCCGGTGAACGACAACCTGATGGAGCTGCTGATCATGTGCGACGCCCTGCGCCGGGCGTCGGCTGCGTCGATCACCGCGGTGATCCCGTACTACGGCTACGCCCGGCAGGATCGCAAGGTCGCCCCGCGCACGCCGATCACCTCTAAGCTCGTGGCCGACTTGATGGTTGCCGCGGGGATCAACCGTATCGTTTGCGTCGATCTCCACGCTGGGCAAATTCAGGGGTTCTTCAATATCCCATTCGACCACCTCTACGCCTTGCCAGTGTTCTTGGAGGACTACCTGTCACCCCGCTATGGCAAGGACGCCGTGGTCGTGTCGCCTGACGCGGGCGGCGTGGAGCGTGCGCGGGCCTACAGCAAGCGCTTGGGCGCGTCTCTCGCCATCATCGACAAGCGTCGCGAGCGCGCCAACGTGTCTGAGGTCATGCACATCATCGGCGACGTGGCTGACCGCGACTGCATCATCGTGGACGACATCTGCGATACCGCGGGCACGCTGTGCAACGCAGCGCGCGCGCTGAAAGACGGGGGCGCTCGCACGGTGGTCGCGGCGTTCACCCACGGCGTGCTGAGCGGCCCTGCCGTACAGCGCATAGAGGCCTCCCCACTCGAAGAAGTGGTCGTATCGAACTCGATCCCGCCAAGTGATGAGGCGCGAGCCTCGAAGAAGATCAAGTTCGTCTCTCTCGGAAAGCTGCTGGGCGAAGCGATTCGACGGATTCACAACAGTGACTCCGTCAGCTCTCTCTTCGTGTAGACACCGAGCGTCCTTGGCATAACCGCGGGGATTCGTTCCCGAATTTTGATTGATAGGTTTAGAATGGAACTAGCAACACTTAAGGCGACCCTACGTAGCGACCGTGGCAAAGGCGCGGCGCGCCGCATGCGTCGTGAACAAGCGATCCCCGCAATTGCCTATGGAAAAGATTTGAAGCCAGTGGCGCTGGCGGTCTCGCCGAAGGCTTTGAAGGAAGTGCTGACCAGCGAGTACGGCCTGAACTCGGTGATCAAGTTGGAGATCGAAGGCGGAGAGAGCTTTCACACCTTGGTCGCCGAGTACCAGTATCACCCGGTGAGCCGTAACCTGCTCCACGTGGATTTTCGTCGCGTCGATCTGCAGAAGCCCGTCGACGTGAACATCCCGTTCGAGGTCAAGGGACGCAGCAAGGGCGTCGTGCTCGGCGGCGAGCTGCGGATGGTCTACCGCTCGCTGCCCGTGAGCTGCTTGCCTGAGCAAATCCCGACCAAGATCGTCCACGACGTGACCGAGCTCGACCTAGAGGAGTCGGTGCTGGTGAAGGATCTCAACGTACCTGAGGGCGTCAGCGTACGCATGGCTGAGAATCGCACGGTCGTGACCGTTGCAGCCGGTCGCGCCGCGAAGACAGCCGAGGAAGAGGAAGCCGAGAAGGCGTGATCTTAGTCGTCGGGCTTGGGAATCCAGGCCCACGCTACACGGTCACCCGTCACAACGTCGGCTACATGGTCGTCGATCGGCTCTTGTCTCAGGGCGCCGTAGGTCCGACGTGGCGGGTGGACGGCGATGGGCTGCGCTCGGACGTCACGTTGGGCCAGGCGCCGGCGGTGCTGCTCAAGCCCACCACCTTCATGAACGGCTCGGGGCGCGCCGTGGCGCCGCTGGCCACGTTTTACAAGCTGGCTGGTGAGCAGCTCATCGTGGTCCACGATGAGCTCGACCTACCGTTTGGGCGTGTGCGGGTGAAGTACGGCGGCGGTGATGGTGGGCATCGCGGGCTGCGTTCCATCACCGGCGCCTTGGGCACGAACCAGTACTTGAGAGTGCGCGCTGGGATCGGGCGCCCGTCAGCCATCTTCCAGGGTGACATTTCAGATTTTGTGCTACAAGCCTTCGCCCCGAGCGAGGGCGACGAGCTAGCCAAGCTGCTCGATCGTGCTGCGCAGGCGGTGAGCTTGATCGCTGAACGCGGTTCCGCTGAAGCGATGAAGGTCATCAATCAGTCCTAAGAGGCTCCACGCCATTTGGCAGCTCGCCTCAAGCCCCACGCCGCGGTTGGCGTGTGGTGTAAAGTCTTGGTTCTTCCGAACCAACCACCTCCTTGCTCCCCACACACCCGCTCGCTTTGGCGTCGGGCGGGGGGCCACCAGTCCGAGAGGAGACATCTCGATGTCAGCTCAGGTAGCCACGGCGCCCAGCCGTGTGCGCGAATACGAATCCATCTACGTGATGCGGCCTGACGTGCCGCGCGAAGGCGCTGAGCGCGTGTCCCAACGCATCCAAGAGGTGATGGCCCGCGAGGGCGCGAAGCTCTCTTTGGTCGAGACATGGGGCCGCCGCGCGCTCGCGTACAAGGTCAACAAGCATCGGCACGGTATCTACGTCTACCTGCGTTTCCTCGCGGGTGGCACCACGGTGTCGGAGCTGGAGCGCAACTTTCGCCTGCTTGATGAGGTCATCAAGTTCCAGACCGTCAAGATCGGCGACGTCGAGGGCGAGGTCGTGATCGCGGAGGAGAGCGTCGCGTTCGAGCCCGTCGAAGGCGTGCCGGCTGAAGAGGACGAAGAGCACTCGCTGGCGCGCGAGCTTGGTCTGCTCGATCCCGAGCCCGGGTCTCGCTACGGCCATCATCGTAATCGCCACGATGAGGATGACGATGACGACGGCGATCGCGATGATTCTAATGAGGAGGATGAGTGATGAGTAACGCACTCGATAACGTCGGAAGAGACCGTGGGGGCGCCGGCGGGGGCTCCAGGAACTCAGATGGGCTTGATCGCGATCCGCGCCGCGCGCGTCGTCGTGGCTGCCCCTTCTGTGGAGACGCAGCCCTGATCCTCGACTACAAGGACCCCCAGTTCTTGAAGTACTTCATCACCGAGCGCGGCAAGATCGTGCCGCGTCGCGTGTCTGGGACGTGCGCCAAGCATCAGCGCGAGCTGACCACGGCCATCAAGCGGGCTCGCAACATTGCGCTGCTGCCCTTCACCATGAACTCGTAGGAGATCCCATGGCAACAGCGATTCAAGTCGTCCTCCAGCGGGACGTTGACAACCTCGGGGACAGCGGTGATGTCGTCAAAGTACGCACCGGGTTCGCTCGCAATTTCCTAATTCCACGCGGAATGGCGGTAGTCGCCACTAAGGCAAACATCGCGCGCGTGGCCGACATCAAGAAGGCCGCTAAGGTCCGCGCCGCGAAGGAGCTTGAAGAGGCTCGAGAAGTGGCGGGCAAGCTCGAGAACGTCGCCGTGAAGCTCGAGCGAGCCGTCGGTGACGAGAACAAGATGTACGGCTCTGTGACGTCCAAGGACATCGAAGAGGCGTTCGCCGCGGCCGGCTTCCAGTTCGATCGTAAAGACATCGAGTTGGCCGACCCGATCAAGACGCTTGGTCTGCACGACGTGCCGCTCAAGCTACACCGTGACGTCCGCGTCACGCTCAAGGTCGAAGTCATCAAGAAATCGTCCTGAAGCGTAGGCGGCGCTCGGCGCCTCTGCAGAAGCCTCCAGCTCGCTCGTCGAGTTGGGGGCCTCTGTGTTTTGTGGTGTCCCATCGCCGGACCCACGGAACAAACCCCAACAACGCACCGAACCGCCCACCGGCCAGCGTGAGTCTGGTAAGCTAGTGCGTGTTGGTGACGTGGTGACGACGACTGGGCGCGTTTGTAGAGCCCCGCGGAAGCGCGGCGTCGCCGGTGGTGCTTGGTGATGAACCGAACTTGGCGTGATCGAGAGAAGACGGACCCGGCGCGGGAGTTGCGTCCGGAGTCAGGTCGCGTGCCGCCTCACGACTTGGACGCTGAAGCTGCGGTGCTCAGCTCAATCTTCCTCGAGCCTGACGCGTTCGACCGCGTCCAGGAGACGCTGAAGGCCGATCACTTTTATTCTGACGCGAACCGCCGCATCTTCGACGCGGTGATGCAGCTGCAGCAGACGGGCAGACCGGTAGATGTGGTCAGCGTCGCTGGCTACCTGCGTGACCGCGAGCGACTCCAACAAATCGGCGGGACGCCGTACCTGGCGCAGCTCGCTGACGCGACGCCAGCGGTGTCCCACGTGGAGGCGCACGCCAAGACGATTCGTGAAAAGTGGCGCCTGCGTCAGCTGATCGCCACCTGTCAGCGCTTCGCAGCCGAAGGCTACGGTGACAGCGGGGAGACCCAAGCGTTCATCGATCGAGCCGAGCAGTCCATCTTTGACATCGCGCGGGTGCCAGAGGCGTCCAGCATTGTCCCGGTCAAAGACGCCATCAACAAGGCGTTTGAGATCATGAGCGAGGCCGCCAAGCGCGGCGGTCGCACGACGGGCATCGAGACTGGGTTCTTCAGCGTGGACGCCCGCACCAGCGGGCTCCACCCCGGCGACTTGTACATCATCGCTGGGCGCCCGGGTATGGGCAAGACCTCCTACGTGCTGAACATCGCAGCCAACGTCGCGGCCCCAAGGCCCGGCATGGACGCTGATGGTCAACCTGTTGAGCAACCCGGCCACGGCGTCGCATTTTTCTCCCTGGAAATGCCGCGGGAGCAGCTGGCCTCGCGTATCTTAGCGGTCGAGGCTCGGGTCGATGTCGCGCGCTTGCGCAGCGGCAACATGCGCCCCGACGACTGGAACCGCCTCACCGACGCTGCCGCGCGCTTGGGTCGCCTGCCGCTGTGGCTGGATGACACGCCGGCGCTGACCCTCCTTGACCTGCGCGCGAAGATCCGGCGTCTCCAGGCGGAAATATCGCGGGGCGAGTCAGCGACCGGCACCGATAAGCTCGGCCTGGTGGTGGTCGACTACCTGCAGCTGATGCAAGGCCGCGCCGGGGTACAGAGCCGTGAGCAAGAGATCAGTGAGCTCTCGCGCGGCCTCAAGGGGCTGGCGAAGGAGATGGCAGTGCCTGTGATCGCGCTGAGCCAGCTCAACCGCTCCGTCGAGACCCGCGCGGCCAAGGACAAGCGGCCTCAGCTGAGCGACTTGCGAGAGTCTGGAGCTATCGAGCAGGACGCGGACGCCATCTTCTTCATCTATCGTGACGAGTACTACTTCAAAGACAGCCCAGATCAGGGGATCGCTGAGATCATCATCGCCAAGCAGCGTAACGGCCCCACCGGGACCTGCAAAGTACGTTTCCAGTCGGAATTTACGCGCTTCGACAACCTGGCCCCGGAGGAGTACGAGCTGAACCAGTACGACGACTTCCAGGACTTCGACGCGCCCGGCGGCGGCGCGGGCGACTCAGAGTTCGGTTAGCGAGCCGCGCTCCGCGGGCAGCGCCTGAAGGCGCGCGGATCGGCCGGGCGAGGAGCTAGAGCAGCAGCTTCTCGGCCAGCTCGTACAACAGGTCGTTTAGGCCTTGGTGGGTCGCTGCGCTGACCAGGCGCAGCTCAAGGCCCAGCTCCGCGAATTTTTGTTTGAGCTCTGGGTAGGCCGCCCGCACGTCAGGCAGGTCCGATTTGGTCAACACCACCACCTCGGGCCGACGCAGCAGGTCCTGCTTGCCGTTCGCCGTGGCGAACTTTGTCAGTTCCTCGCGGATCACGTGATAGTCGGCGACGGGCTCACGCCCCTCATCTTCATCGAGCGTAACCAAGTGAAGCAGCACGCGAGTGCGCTCGATGTGGCGCAAGAAGCGCGTGCCGAGGCCAGCGCCTTGGCTCGCGCCGGGGATCAAGCCAGGGATATCTGCCAGCACGAAGCTGCGCCCGAGGCCCGTGGCGCCGTCCCCTATCGTCGCCACTCCGAGGTGTGGCGTGAGCGTGGTGAATGGGTAGTTGGCGACCTTGGGGCGCGCGCGGCTGACAGCGCGGATGAACGTGCTCTTGCCCACGTTGGGGAAGCCGAGCAGCCCGACGTCGGCCATCACCTTGAGCTCGAGGCGCACGTGCTTGGACTCGCCTTTGCCTCCTGGTTCCGCACGGCGTGGCGCGCGCTCGGTCGGCGTCGCGAAGTGCTTGTTGCCGCGCCCGCCCTTGCCGCCTCGGGCGATGATCTTGCGCTCGCCGTGCTTGACCAGCTCGGTCAGCCGCTCGCTGGTCGCGTAGTCGTACACGATGGTGCCCGGAGGCACGCGCACATCGCGATCGCTGCCTGAGCGACCATACATGTCCTTGCCGCCTCCGTTTTGGCCCGAGTCGGCGCGCAGCTTGCGCAGGTGAATCAAGTCTTGCAGCGTGTTCAAGCCCTCGTCCGCGACGAACACGATGTCCCCGCCGCGGCCGCCGTCGCCACCCGAGGGGCCGCCGAACGGCACATATTTTTCTCGCCGGAACGCGATCGCGCCGTCTCCGCCGTCGCCAGCCTCTAGTTGGAGGCTGCACTCATCGATGAAGTGCATACGCCGCGCAGGTTAGCTACGGACCTCGGGTCCCGCACGGCGTTTCGGCGTTTTATCCTTCAACTCAGCCGCTGGCTCGCCGCGGCGCCGGTCGCGCTTGGCGCAGCGAGCGGCGGCTGCTGCCTGGGGAACGCTCAACCCCGGCTTCGAGTTAGCCCGCCGACGGCCTTGGCGGCGCTCAGAGTTTGGACAAGGGTAGGGCGAATGAGTAGCAAGCCCGAGGGCGCGGAGCTGCCCGCCGCCCAACGCATCGCGGTCGTCGTCAACGGCAACGCCAAGAACGTCAACGACGAGGTGATCTCTACCCTCGATCAAATCCTCAAGGGCGGTGATCTGTTCGTCTCAAGGCGCCTAGAAGAGGGCGCTGAGATCGCGCGCACCCTGGTCTCACGCGGCTACGGCACGGTGCTCACCGGCGGAGGCGACGGGACGTTCACGGTGATGGTCACCGAGGTGGTACGTGAGGCGAGGCTCCAGGGTAAGCCGCTGCCTCGATTCGGCTTGCTCAAGCTCGGCACCGGGAACGCGCTCGCGTGGGTCGTCGGAGCCAGTCAGGCTAAGCGCAAGGGTAAGGGGCTGTCTGTCGATATTCAGCGTCTCCGGGAGGATGCAGGGAGTCGTAGCATTCGTCTAGTCGAAGTCGAAGGGACCATCGCGCCCTTCGCTGGCTTTGGGGTGGACGCGGTCGTGCTGGCCGACTACGCCTACGTCAAGCAGCGCCTCGCCAAGACCCCCCTCAAGCCCTTCGCGTCCGGCTTGCTCAGCTACGCCATCGGCTCGGTGACTCGATCGATTCCGAGCTACGTGATCCGCAAGGTACCGCACTGCCGTGTCATCAACTTGGGTGAGCGCGCTTGGCGAGTCGGTCCGCGCGGACGCCTGATGCAACCTGGCTTCGGCAAGGGTGACGTGCTCTACGAAGGCCCAGCGCGGGTCGCCAGCGTCGGGACCATCCCGTACTTTGGCTTTGGCTTCCGCTTCTTTCCGTTCGCTGAAGAGCGCCCAGACCGCATGCACCTGCGCGTCTCTTGCATCACGCCGCTGGCGTTCGTGAGCAATTTTCCCGCGATTTGGCGCGGCGAATACGAGGATCCTGACACCGTGTTCGACTACCTGGTCGACCACATCGCGATCGAGATGGACCCGGCGACCGGCTTTCAGATCGGAGGAGATCCCTACGGTGAGCGCGAGCGCGTCGAGATGCGGCTCAGCCCAACGCCGATCCAGCTGGTCGACTTCTACGCGCCTCCCAGCGCCAGTTGAAGGGGCAGGGGGTGGGGGGCGCACCTCACACGGCGCTGCGCGTCGGTGCGCTGCGGGTCTCGCCTACGCGGCCAGCGGTCGCGCGCGGGGCGCAGCTGCGCGCGGCGGTGAGCTAGCTGCTGCGGCGCAGTGGAAGCCGAGCGCGGGGCGCAAATAGCGTGCTCTTTAGCGCTGCGGGCGGCTAGGCTAGGATCGTGCGCGTTCGAATCGGGTTATTGGTGGCGGCTGGGCTCGGGAGCCCCGCCGCGGCGCTGGCTCAGCCAGGGCTCGAGCCAGGCTTGGCTGCGGCGCGACGACTGGCAGGCGAAGCGGACGCGCAGCCAGTGGCTGCGGTCACGGCGCGCTGTCAGCGCGTCGCCGCGCCTGGCCGCGTGCTGTGCGAGGTCGAGGCCGAGGTCACGGCGGGCAAGCTGGCCTGGGCCGATGTGGTGGTGCTGCAGACGCCGGACTTCGCCAAGCCGCTGCGCGCGCGCGTAGCGGTGAGCGAGGCCACCACCCGCACGCAGCGTCGCGTTCGTCTACCGGTCGCCCTGGTCGCGACACACGACGGCTACGGCGAGGTGCGCTTCGCGGCGCGCGGGGTGACTTGCAACGCGGCGGGCGCCTGCGCTCCTTTTCGCCATCAGGTCAGCGCCGCGCTGCACGTGGGGCCGGATGCCCCGAGGAAAGAAACGTCGGACGGTGGCAGAACGTAAGCGCATGCGCATGGCGGAGCTCGCGCGGGTCAGCGGGGTGTCGCGCGAGACCATCCACTACTACCTCCGCGAAGGCCTGCTGCCGAAGCCGGTGAAGGGCGGTAAGACGGTCGCCTACTACGACGAGAGCCACCTCGAGCGGCTGACGCTGATCCGGCGGCTACGAGATGAAAAGTACCTCCCGCTAGCCGTCATCCGCCGCATCGTCGAGGCGGGCCCCGGGGGGCCCAGTGATCGAGACGTCGACACGCTGAGCGACGTGCTCAGCATTGACCCCAGCTTTCGACGTAGCCTCGCGGAGCTGGCGACCCCCGACTCCGAGTCGGAGCGCGTGGCGCTGGAGCTGGGCCTGTTGGGTGACAGCATCACCCAGGTGTCAAAAAGCGACCCTACGGAACAGCGCGTGCTCGCTTCAGTGGCGCTGGCGCTGAGCCTCGAAGGCGACGCCCGTCAGCTCACCCTCGACGACATGCGCGCTTGCGCTCAAGAGCTGAGTCGCCTGGTGGACGTCGAAGCCGAGCTGTTCTTTGACTTGGTGATTTTGCGGGGCGACATGCCGAGCTCTATCGCCGCGCTGCGCAGCGGTCGCGCGGCGGTCGCGCGCTTTATCACCGCCTACCGCGACCTGATGTTGCGCCGGGTGGTGGACGACGTGCTGTCGGCGATCAGCCAGGGTACGCGTGACTTGGAGCGCCTCGACTACCTAGAGCTATCAGAGCAAGAGATGACGCGGCTGGGTGCCCACGCGCAGCGCGAGGACTACCAGGCGCGGGCGGAGGCTGGGGACGCAGCCGCAGCCAACGATCTCGTCTGGCATTTGTTCGTGGTGGGCAGCGCCGCGGACCTTTGCGCCTTGCCCGCGGGTGTGCTTGAGCTGCTGCGACCCCGTGCGCGGTTCTTGGTGGCTGCAGCGCGCGCTGAAGAGGATCCGAGCGGTGATCAGGTCGCGCGCTTTGAGCAGCTCGACAACAGCGGCTCTTTTTCCCTGGGGCAAGTGCTAGCGGCGCAGGTCAAGCTGGCGAGCTTCGGCCGCCAGCAGCACAGCGACCAGGGCTTCTTGGAGCTCGCCGTCCCGGTCCTGCACCAGCTGCGGTGCGCGACCCCGGAGCGCGACGCGGATCCTCTGGCCTCGGCCTGTGCGTTTCAGCGCCGCGGGTTGATCCGCCTCGCGCTACCTCGGGTGCTCGGGCGCCACTCCCACGCGTTGGACGATTTGGAGCGCGCGCTGGGCGTGGTGCTGGCTGCCCCGGGGCGCATCGGCGCTGCTAGCCGCGCGCGCCTCGAGGGCAACCTGCGGCTGTCACTTGGGCGGCTGTTGATCCCGGAGCGAGCGGCTCAGGCTGCGGAGCACCTCGAGCGCGCGCGGGCCATCGACCCCAGCGGACCGCTTGGGGTGGCGGCCAAGCGCGAGCTACGACGAGTCGGCCGTGTCTAGCTTCAGCTGCCGCGCGCCGCAGCTACCTTGCGCTTCAGCTGCCCAGCGCTCGGCGAGAAACTTGGCCCTGGGTCGGGCGCGTTGTTAGCTGCAGCGATGCAGTTACCCGGGCGCCTTGAGGTGACGACCCTGGGGGATGTGTTGGGCGCGCTGTATCGCGAGCGCGCCAGCGGCGTGCTGGAGCTGTTGGAGCGCGGCACCAGCCACTCAGGTCGCCCTCACCGCTTGTACATCGAGCTCGGCTTAGTGCGTGACGTGGACTCGCCGCTCAGCGTGGCAAAGCTCGGGGAGCTGCTGTTCCGTGAAGGGTTCCTCGACGGCGGCACCTGGCAGGAGCTGAGCCACGCCTTGTTGTTTGAGCCCAGCCAAAAGGTCGGCCAGCTGCTGATTGAGAAGCGCTGGGCCAGCGCTGACGTGGTGCGCGCGGCGCTGCGCCACCAGCTCAGGCGGCGCCTGGACGCGGTGTTTTGTCTGCAGGACGCTGATCTGCGGTTTCACGTGGCGCAGCCTCGGCGGGACGCCGAGAGCCCGGCGTTGGCTCCCGAGGAGTTCCTCCACGGGCGGGCGCGCGCTCGTTGCCGTGAGGCACAATCAAAACCGCGCCACGCGGCGCCGGCCAGCGGCCCCAGAGCGGGTGCTCCACCCCCAAACCCGGATCGAACTAGAGCGCGCGCTCGAGCCACAGAGGCTGACATGGGAAATAAGCAGCGTAAGGATCCGGTGCGCCAGGCGGCGCTGAGAACCCTGGGGCTGGCGGCTGAGGCTGATTGTGCGTCAGTGCAGCGCGCGTTTCGCAAGCTCGCGCGGGACGTACACCCCGATCGATTCCCGGAGGCAACTGCTGACCAGCGGACCGAGCTGCTGCGCGAGTTCGTACGCCTCTCGTCGGCGTATCACGCGCTGGTCGGCTGATACTCGTCGAGCAGCGCCGCTAGCTCAAGCAGGCTCTGCAGTCGGTGCTGCGCCCGCGCGGCCTCGAGGGACTCGGCGCTCGCGATGCCGCCGCCCACGGCCACGCTGACCGCGCCCGCGGCCTTGGCGGCCAGCACGTCTTGTGGTCCGTCACCGACGAACATCAATGACTCCGCGGGGATCTGAAGCTGTGTGCACAGCCGCAGCAGCGGCGCGGGGTGAGGCTTTTTATCCGGCAGATCGTCGCCGCACACCACGCAGTCAAACGCGCTGCTGCCGATGCCCGTCTCAGCGGCGTCGAGCGCCGCGAGCAGCGCGACCGTCGCCGCGCGGGGCTTGTTGGTACACAACCCGACGCGCAAGCCGTGGCGCCTGGCAGCCCGCACGGCGCTCTGGGCCCCCGGCATGACCCGGGTAAAGCGGGCAGGTGCGCGCCGGTAGTGGTGCTCAAAGCGCGCGACGGTCGCCGCGACGCTGGCAGGCGTGGGTGGCGCGTCCGCTGCGGCTGCGAGGGCGCGCGCGATGAGCGCCTCCGCGCCGTCACCAACGAAGCCCTTTACCAGCGCGCTGGGCAGCGCCTGAAGCGAGCGCTCAATCAAGCACGCATTCAGTGCCGCACGGATATCTTCAAGGGAGTCGACTAGCGTGCCATCAAGGTCAAACCCAACAGCGCTTAGTTGGCGCCTGGAGCCCGCTGCCTGAAGCGGTGGCTGCTGAGCCGGGCGCTTGGGGATCGGGTGCATGTGCGGGGTGCGTGTGCTGGGAGGCCGAGCTCGCTGGACGCGCGCGGCCTAGCTCTTACCGGCGCTCGACCACACCCGGTGACCCACGAAAAAAGGCCCCATTTGCGCGATGTACTGCGCGGTCTGGCGGGTCTTGCGCATCGACTGCACGACGTGCGAGAGCGGGTAGAGCTCGGGGCCGACTAGGCCGAGCACGAACTCGTTGTCTTTGGCGTCGAGGCCGTGGCACGCTAGGCGCACGTCGTGGGCGAGGTCTTGCACGCCGTAGGCGCGCCCGATGGTCGCGTGCTCATGCAGGATGGTGCCCTTTTCGCGCCCTTCCAGCAGCTCAAAGTCACCGGTCCGGCGCAGCGGATACCACACGGCCCATGGCCAGGCGGGGTTCAGGACGGTGTCGACCGGACGGTCTAGCAGCCAGAAGCTGAGATCCTGCTCGAAGCCTGAGCTGTAGCTGCGGCCGAACATCGTAAAATCCGGGCGCAGCCGTAGGTCGACCACGCTCGCGTCGCTCAAGGCGGCGCGCAGGGTGGTGGTGAAATGAGCTGGATCTTTGCTCCAACTGAGCAGCGCGATACCTCGCGGATTACTGGCATCCGCGTAGATCACCGCCGGCGCGTGGCGCTTGTCGAGCGCGTCGCTCAGGTTCTTGGTGGCGTCTTCGGGCGTGATGTTGCGGAGCACGTCGAACACCAACAGCTGCATGAACAAGCGCTCTTCAAGATACTGACGCTGTCCATCGCGCTCGGCGCCGCGCTCACGCACGTCGATCTCGGGGAGCTGACTAGGTGCCTTAGGTGCCGTTGGCTGACTCATACCCAAAGGCCATAGCTCACGGGTTGGCGCGCGCCAAAGGCTTCCCGTGGTGAGGACAAGTCACCACGCGCTCAGTGGTCGTGCTCCGGTGATCCGCGGGTGGACTGTAGCGGTCTGGCAAAACTCGGGGTTGAGTGCTGCGCGGGCGGGGTATTCGCTGTAGAGTCCCGCGCCGCGTGGCCAGCCCACGCGCGACACTGACGAGCAATGGCATTCGAGCAAGACACGCGACAGGACCGCCGGCGGTGACCGCGCCGCCGCCCAGTTATCCCCCGGGCGATCCAGCGCACAGCCTGGGGCGCTTGCGGGCGCTGGAGCATCCGCTGCCCGCCGGTATGCGCGATCGCCTGCCAGAGGACGCCCGCATCGAGTCTGAGCTAGGCGACAGCTTGCTCAGCTGCTTTGAACTCTACGGATACGAGCGCGTGAGCGCCCCAGCCTTTGAGTACTCTGACGTGCTGGTGCGCGGCCTGGGCGCGCTGGATCCTCAAGAGGTGCTGCGCTTCGTCGAGCCAGAGACGGGCGAGGTGGTCGCGCTGAGGCCCGACATGACGCCGCAGATCGCGCGCCTGATCGCGACGCGCCTCGCGGAAGCGCCACCCCCGGCCAGGCTCTGCTACCAAGGCTCGGTCTTGCGTCGACCGCTAGAGCGAGCACGCAAGCACCGGCAGATCCCTCAAGCCGGAGTCGAGCTAGTGGGGCTTGGGGGTGGGGACGCAGATCTGGAAGTGCTCGAGGTCGCCGTGGAGGCGCTGCGTCGGGCGGGCCTGGTGGACTTCGTGATCGATCTTGGGCACGCAGCCATCGCCACGCCGCTGATCGAGCAAGTTACGGCCGAGCTGCGCGCTGACGTCGTGCTCGCGCTGTCGCTCAAGGACGCGTCGCGCCTGGGTTGGCTGGCGTCGCGGGCCGGGTTGCCACAGAGCGAGGCGCGCGCGCTGTGCGCGTTGCCTGAGCTGTGTGGCGGCGCGGAGGTCTGGCCCATGGCGGAGCCGCTGCTGCGTGGTTCGCGAGCCCACAGCGGTTGCTTAGAGCTCAGGGCGCTGTGGGAGGGCGCGTCCAACTTGGGTTGCCGTGTGGTGGTGGATCTGGGTGAGACCCGTGCTCTGCGCTACTACACGGGCTTCTTGTTTCAGTTGCTGGCAGAGGGCCCGGGGCGCGCGTTGGCTTCGGGTGGGCGCTACGATGATCTGCTCGCGCGGTTCGGGCGGGATCGACCCGCAGCCGGGATGGCGGTCGATCTCGACAACCTCGGCTGGGCGCTCGAAGCAGCTGGCCGCTTGCCGAGCAGCGTTACTCGGCTGCTGGTGTGCCCCGCGCTCGCGGTCAGTCCCGCGCTGCTGCGCGGTCTGCGCGCGGGGGGCATCGCCTGCGCGCTTGGGCCGGCGAGCGACCTCCACGGCTACGCGCGGGCGTGGCGCTTCTCTCACGTGCTGAGCGGGCAGCTGGGAGCGCTCGAGCTGAGCGCCGCTGCGAGCGTCGAGCGGCAGGGCATACCAGGCAGCAGCGTGGAGGCGGTGGTCGCTCAGCTGACCACGAAGCTGGCGCCGCTTTGAGGCCGCCTGACCGAAGCGGGTGGGTTTTCGTCGCCCGCGGCGCCCGCCCTTGTGCAACTCCCGGCCGCCCGCTAATACGGCGACCGAGTGGCCGAAGCGCGTGCTGATCGCGGGCTCTGACGTCAGAGCGGAATACCCAGCCTGCAGCGAGACAAGATGGACTGACCGCGCCGCGGTCAGAGAGCGCGAGTCTGCCAAGGGCTCAGCTAGGAGAAAGAACGAATGTCGTCCGTGGTGATCGTCGGTGCGCAGTGGGGAGACGAAGGCAAAGGCAAGATCGTCGACATCTACACCGAGTTCGCGGAAATGGTCGTGCGCTACGCGGGCGGGCCAAACGCGGGGCACACCTTGGTGATCGGCGACGAGAAGATCATCGTCCGCTTGTTGCCGAGCGGTATCTTGCGTGAGGCCACGCGCTGCATCCTGGGTCAAGGCATGGTGATCGACGTCGACGTGCTGCTCGCAGAGATCGATGAGCTAGAGCGCCGCGGCCACCATGGCATCGCTGCGCGTCTGCTGCTCAGTGATCGCGCGCACCTGATCATGCCGTACCACATCCTGGTCGACACGCTGCGCGAGAGCACCGCGCTCGAAGGCCAGGCGATCGGCACCACCAAGAAGGGGATCGGTCCCGCGTATGAAGACAAGGTCAAGCGCCTGGGGATCCACTGCGGCGCCCTACGGGACGTCGCTAAGCTTGAGCTGAAGGTGCGCTCGGCCTTGGACGGGTGGAAGGCCACCATCCAGAGCTTGGGCGGCGAGGTGCCTAGCGTCGACGCCGCGATGGCCGCGCTGCTCGCGGCCCGCGAGCGCATCTTGCCTATGCTGGGCAACGCGTCGATCGCGGTAGACCAGGCGATTCGTGACAAAACCCCCGTGTTGTTCGAGGGGGCGCAGGGCACGTTGCTCGACGTCGATCACGGCACGTATCCGTTCGTGACCTCCAGCAGCCCCGTCGCCGGCGGCGCAGCTATCGGCGCTGGGATCGGTCCCAATCGTATCCGTACGGTTATTGGTATCACCAAGGCGTACGCTACGCGGGTCGGCGCCGGTCCGTTCCCGACGGAACTGGATGACGCGGACGGTCGTCACCTGCGAGAGGTCGGCGCTGAGTTTGGCTCCGTCACCGGGCGGCCGCGCCGCACAGGCTGGCTTGACCTGCCAGCGCTGCGTTACGCGGCGCGAGTCAACGGCATCGACGGCCTCGCGCTGACCAAGCTGGACGTGCTGACCGGGCTGCCCCGTATCCGCGTGTGCGTAGCCTACGACACCCCACAGGGACGCACCGCCGAGTTCCCTATCGACCAGCTGGACGATCCCGAACACGTGAGGCCGGTGTTCGAAGAGCTACCGGGCTGGACTGAGGATCTGACCACCGCTCAGGTGCTGAGCGATCTGCCTGCGACGGCCCGGGCGTACGTGCGTTACTTGGAGTCCCAGGTGGGCGTGCCGCTGTTTCTTGTCAGCGTGGGCCCGCGTCGACGTGAGACCATCGTGCTCCATAACCCGTTCGTGGGTCGCGCGGACGCTCCCTAGAGCACGCGCGGACATCTAGAGCGCGCGCGGGCACCTAGAGCCGGTGCTGGCGCGGGTGCGCCTGACATCTCTGCACGCGCCGCGGCTCAGCCGCTCTAGCTGCCTGGTGCTGTCGGGAGCCCTCCGCTAGGCTTGGGGCATGTGGTGGCTTCTCGCAGCGCTCCCGCCAGGCGTCGAGGCACTCGACGCGGCGCGCGAGGCTGCCCCGCGCCCAGCCGAGTGCCGCCAGATCAACGCGCGTGGCCAGACCGGCGGTGGTTTGTGGTCTGCGGTTCGCGACGCGCGCCTGGTGGACTATTGCCGCTGGCTCGCTAGGGGCTACTCGGCGCTGCGCCGGGATCCAAAGCTGGCGCTGGAGGCCGCCGATCGCGCCCACCGGCTCGCACCCAAGCGCGCCGCACCAGAGTGGCTTGCAGGTCAGGCGCTGTTCGTCCTCGGGCGCGCCCACGAGGCGCACGCGCGCTTCAACTCTGGCTTTGCCCTCGAGCCGTCGGGGCCTGCGGCGCCGGCACAGCTCCAAGATGCTGCCCGCGTCGCGTTTCTTTACGGCAATCAACAACTGGCGCTTGAGCTGTATCGCCGGCTGGTGCCGCAGGCGTCGCTGCTCTCCAACCAGCGACGGCGTCACGCGCTGTTCGTCGAGGCCGCTATCGTCAGCATGCGAGCCGGTGAGCTGGACATCGCCGCGGGGTACTTGAGCGAGGCGCGGCTCCGGCGTGGAAATCCTGGCTTTTCAAGCTTTGCGCTGGGCGCGCTGGCCTTGGTGCGCGATCGTCAAGGCCGACAAGCTGAAGTACGAGCCATCGTGCGTGAGGCAGGCGGGCCGAGCGTGCTCTTGAGGCAGCTCGAGTACCTCAAGCACGGAAACCAGGCGCGCCTGAACGGCCTCCCTAACTTGCCCGAGCCCGAGCTCCACGCGATGGCCGCGATGCTAACGGGTGACCCTGCGGAATCGAAGCAACACTGGGCGGCCTACCTGAAGACCGCGCCAAAAGACGACCGCTGGCGTAGCCACGCCGAGCAGAAGCTGAGAGCGGGTGGGTGACGCGCGCGCGGGCGGTTAGCGCGCAGCGTCGCGTCGCGTCCCGCCGCGTTGGGCGGTGGGCGCTGTTGTCGCTGCTGGCGCCGGGGGTGCTGTGGTCGAGCGCGGCAGCGGCCAAGCCAAATATTTGGGCTGCGGCGCGCGATCCCGACGCCGCGCTCGCCGAGAGGAGCTTCGAAGCGTCCGAGCGCATGTTCGCGCGAGCCATCGAGGCCGAGCGCATGAGCCCGCGCAGCGCCGCGAATTTGCAGCGCGCGGCCCTCGCGCTAGCAGACCTCGCGCAGGCGCATGGCTCGGCCGAGTTGGACTATTTCCTAGGCCATCTGCTCAGCCAAGGGCGCGATCTGCAGCGCGCTGAGCGCGTGCTTCGGCGCGCGCTCGAGCGTGCGCCGGATTCTCCGCTGGCTCGCCGCGCTTGGTTCGACCTCGGCATCATCCGCGCAAAACAGGGCGACGGCGCGGGTGAGCACGCTGCCTACACTCAAGCCCTCGACACCAGCTGGGAGCGCGGGCTCCGCGCCAACCTGCTGCTCAACCGGGGTGAATCCAGCATGGTGGCCGGCAACCTCAAGGCCGCTCTACTGGACTACCGTGAGGCAGCCCGGCTGGCCAACGAGCCGTCGCTGCAGGCGCTCGCCTACTGGGGGATCGCCATCGCACAAGAGCGCCAGGGGGATCTGCCGCAGGCGCTGAGCGCAGCGAAGCTAGCCAGCACCATCTCGCCAGGCGCGCTCGACCTGCCGAGCGTGTTCTTCGTGCCACGCTATGATGTGTTCTACTATCGCGCCCTGACTTGGATGGCGCTAGCCAAAGAGGCGAGTGGGTTGGCCGCGCGCGCTGACGGCTATCGCCGCGCGGATCTAGCGTGGGCTGCCTACCTGGTAGAGGCTGAGCCGGCTCGGGCGCGCTGGGTCATCAACGCCCAGCTGCACCAAGCGAGCGTCCGGCGGCAGCTGCGGGCCCTCGAGGTAGAGCTGGCCAAGCAGACCGCAGCGGGCAAATCAGCGGCTGATAAACAGCGCCGGCGCATCAGGTAAGCGAGCGCGACGCGGAGCCGATCAAGCGGCGCGAGGTAGATCGGGCTCGCGCAGTACCCGCCGCGCTCCCGCGGCGTCTTCTAGGGCGTGCAGTACGGGTCTCAGCTGAGCGCCGCGCTCAGGTGCGCCGAACGCCCCGCTCGTCGCCAGCGCCCGTGCACGCGGCCCGTCGAGCACCAAGAACAGGTCGGTCATGCCGTTCGCGCCTGGCGTGTCGATCACCTCGACGATGCGGTCGCGGTCCAGGTGGAGCTCCTCGTTACCGCGCTGAATCAACACGCGGCGATTTGTGACCAGGTAGCGGGCAGAGTTCAGCTGACGCCAGGGCTTGATGCTGGCCTCATGGACGCTGTAGCCGATGAGCACGAGCAGAAACCCAACGCACAAGCCAACCCCGAACACCAAGCCGGCGAACGGCACCGCCTCGAGCCCAGCTTGTCGCAAGCTCGACAGGATGCCTGGCATCCTCCACGCGATGCGCACGACGCTGGCCAACAGCAGCGCCGCGATCAGCAGCAGGCTGAACGCGCGGCGGCCCCTAGGCAGCAGGGCGTGCCAGCTGCGGCGCGGGCGCGCTGTCCATAGCACGCGCTCGCCGTGGTCCAGGCGCTGAGTCAGCGGCCGCGCTCCAAGCCCCGCCGGCGCTGTGGTCTCCTTGCCGCGGATGATCGACCACACGCGATCCGGTGCCGAGAGCCCGCACAGGCGCAGGGTGAGCCGGCGTTGCAGCGCGCCGGTTGGCACTGCGCGCACCAGCTCCAGATCGCCGACGCCCGCCTGATTTCGGTCCCACAAAATACGGGCGAAGCTGATGGAGCGGATCTCGATGCTGCGCCGAAACGGGCCACGCTGCCAGATCACGTGGTTCTCGGTGACCGTGTAGCGCATGCCGCGGAACCACCAGCGGGGGAGCTCGATTGCACCGATCCCCACGGCAAGACACCAGCCGGCGAACAACAGGGTAGGCAGCGCCTGGGTGTGGAGCGCTAGGGAGGTGACCAGCACGAAGCTGACGGCGATGCTCGCGCTGATGAAGGCAGCAGCCGCGAGGGCGCGGTAGGCGGATGGAAGCTTCGCGCCCTGGGCCTCGCCCAACCACACGATCGGTTCTCCGAACAGCGAGTCTCGCCCCAATTGGACCACTCCGGTTAGACGTTCACCAACCATATAACTTGAGTGAACTTAGGTGCCCCGTCTAGTTTAAGTGTGATTTTCCGTTTTTAGCGCAACCAATCCTGTGATCTGACGGAGAAACGTCAACTCTGCCTAGTTGAGCGGTGAGACGAAGATCAGCTCGACGCGCGCGTTGCGCCCCGCGGCGCCGGGGATGTTGCCGGGTACTAAGGGCAGCCGGTCACCCAAGCCTCGAGCTTGCACCTTCGACACACCGAGCTGCGTGAGCAACGCGGTCAGCTCTTGAGCTCTCGCGTCTGACCCCGACGGGTCATGTACTGCCACCAGCAAGGGGAACTTTGGGTTCGCCTTGGCCACCTTAGCCAGCGCCTCCAAACGGGCGCGCGCGTCCTTGGCGAGGCGACCGCCGATGTACAGCCCGCGCAACGTGACCGTCACCCCACGGTCGTCGCGGGTTGGGGAGAGCCCGCCGCGGTCGCTCAGCGCCTTGAGCAGCACGTCCTGCGCGGCGGAGGCTGGCTGCTTCAGTGATGCCGCGCGCCGCGCGAGCGTCAGCTCCTTTAAGCAGCTAGAGCGGGCCGCGACCGCGTCGTCGATGGGTACGGGCTTCGGCGCCTTCTCGAGGGCCTCAGCCAGCGCCTCGGTGCGCTCGATCTTCGACTTGATGTCCTTGAGATCTGGATCGATTAACCATGCGGAAACACACAGCAAGCGCGCCTGAGCTGCCAGGGCCCGCGCGCTCTCGAGTCGCGCGCGCTCACGCTCAGGCGACGCGGGCTCATTTGGCGCGAGCGGGACCGCGTCGCGCGCCACCTTGAGCTTGAGCTCGAGCGCCTCTGCCTCCCGGGAGACTAGGGCGTGCTGGGTGTCGAGTTCGCTCAGGGCGGTGAGCGCCTTGTTCAAGTCGAGCTTGCCCTGAGCGAGGCGCTCCTCCGCGCGCGCGAGGCGCACCAGCACAAACGCGTGGGAGTAGGCGGCGATGGCGCGGTCGCCGAGGATTTGGGCGGCGGCTTGGTCGCCG
The DNA here is from genome assembly GCA_964551615.1 of uncultured Polyangiaceae bacterium. GTDB lineage: Bacteria > Myxococcota_A > Polyangia > Polyangiales > Polyangiaceae > JAHBVY01. The sequence goes on along the minus strand of CAZKDY010000030.1, from coordinate 48,232 downwards.
TCGGCGTAGGCTGCCTCCGCCTGTTTCCGCAGCTTCTCCGCGTGGGCGAAGGCTTGGGGCGCGTTGGCCTTGGCGTCCACGGCTTTCGGGCTGCTGGCTACGGCATCGGCTTGGCCTAGGACTGGTGGGCGAGGGGCGCCCGCGCAAGCGCTCAACAGCAGCACGCTGGTGAGGCTGACCGCGCGCAGCAGCCACCCCAGCGCCTGTCCAGCGCTGTTCGGGCGCCGGTCGGCTTGGGGCCCTACCCACCCGCTGATCCGTGAGGAGAAACTGGCGACTTGGTCGGGGCCGCGCCGATAGGAGGTGCGGCTCATGGCTTGGCTCCCGGGTCCTCGGCGGGTTTTGGCGCAGCCGCGGGCTTCGGCGCAGCCGCGGGCTTTGGCGCAGCCGCGGGTTTTGGCGCAGCCGCGGGCTCTTCGAAGTCCTTCAGCTTGCCCTTGGCGCGCTCGCGCCGCGCGATGGTCTCCTCCAGCAGCGCGCGTGCCCGTACGGTCTTGGCGTTGGCCTCGGTGATTTGCTTCTCTATTTGCTCCAGCTCGCGCTCTGCCTTGACCGCTCGTGTCAGGTCGTTCGCGGTGGCGGCCCACTCGAACGCCACGCCTTCGTTTAGCTCAGCGTGCTCCACGTCGGCCGCCTGTCGCATGTCATCGGCGCGCTTGAGCGCAGCCTTAGCGTTCTTCACGGGCTCGGCGACCAGCTTAGGATCGGCGCCCTGGAGCGCGCTGAGGAGTTGCTCGGCTCGGGCCCGATCGCCGCTGTCGCGGTTGGCCCAGGCGACGCCGCTGGCGATCAAGATCAACACCGCAGTGGACAAAACAGCCGGACTGAGCGGCTTCAAATGGAGTGCTCGCACCGCCGGACTCAGCCACGGGGCAGCCAACCCGTCAAGTGTCGAGCCGGCTGCGCGCCTGCGCCTTTCGCTCGGCGCCGGGCCGGACGACAGCCGCCAGGGCCCCGGCCTCGCGTGCTGCGTTCCACCCTCGCAGGCGGGCTCCGGGTCGTGTAGGAGATGGCCATGTCGACTGAGGGCCAGACTCGAAAGCGCGTGGGCTGGGACGCGTACTTCATGGAGATCGCGGGGCAGGTCGCGACGCGCTCAACCTGCAGCCGCAAGCACGTCGGCGCCGTGATCGTCCGCGACAAGATGATCCTGGCGACGGGCTACAACGGCTCGATCCGGGGCATCGCACACTGTGATGACGTCGGTCACATGATGGAAGACGGGCACTGCGTGCGGACGGTACACGCGGAAGCGAACGCCATCGCTCAAGCTGCCCGCAGCGGGGTGCGCATCGACGGCGCGCAGATCTACGTCACCGCGTCTCCTTGCTTTGGCTGCTTCAAGCTGATCGCTAACTCTGGCATCCAGCGCATCTGCTTCGCTGAGTTCTACCGTGATGAGCGCATCTTCACCCTGAGCGAGCAAATCGGCATCGAATTGGCGCACGTCGATCTGGCAAAGCCGGAGGCTGAGTGAGCACGCTGGGCGCAGGCGGCTTGCGCGTCGCGGTGGTGTGCGGTGGGCCTTCCAGCGAAGCGGCGGTGAGCCGCGCGTCGGGGCGCGGCGTCGCCCAAGCGCTGCGTACGGCAGGTTGTCATGCGGAAACAATCGAGCTGGACGCCGGGTTGCCAGCGGCGCTGCTGTCGGGGGCGTTCGACGTCGTCTTCCCCACCACCCACGGACCGCTCGGTGAGGACGGTTGCCTGCAAGGCTTGCTCGAGGTGATCGGCGTACCCTACGTGGGCTCTGGCGTGTTGGGGAGCGCCACGGCCGCCAGCAAGCCGGCGGCCAAGCGCTGTTTCCGCGCGTTTGGGCTGCCCTTGGCCGGCGAGCGGGTGGTGCACCAGGGTGAGGTTGAGCAGGTGGACTTGGAGCAGTTGCTCGACGAGCTTGGTCCGAGCCTGGTGGTCAAGCCGGCGAGCGGTGGTTCGTCCATCGGTGTTCAGCGCCTGGGCGCAGAGACGCGAGCGACCGATCTAAGGGCCGCGCTGCTGCGCTCGTTTGAGGTCGACCCAGAGGCGCTGATCGAGTCCTTCGTGAGCGGCCTGGAGGTGACCTGCGGCGTGCTGGAGCGAGACGACGGCGCGGTCGCGTTTCCGCCGACGCTGATCCACTCGAACGCCGCCGAGTGGTATGATTTCAAGTCACGCTACGCTACGGGTGGCAGCCGACACGTGTGCCCGGCGCCGCTCAGCGCGCAGCGGCTCGCGCGCGTCCAGCAGGTGGCTGTGGCCGCTTTTCGGGCCGTTTCAGCGCGAGATTTAGCGCGTATGGACTTCGTGGTGCCCGAAGACGAGGGCCAAGACGTGACCTTGCTAGAGGTCAACACGCTGCCCGGGATGACCGCGACCAGTCTATTCCCCGAGGCAGCGGCAGTGGCAGGGTATGCGTTCCCCGAGCTGTGCCTGCACTTGGCGCGCCGGGCCCGCGCGCGGCCGGCTCGCTACGTACCTGACGAGGTGCCGCTGCCCGATTGAGCTTTAGCTTGAGCGCGCTCGCGGAGCTTGGCCAGCAGCTCATCGCGGCGGGCGGGCGTCGCGATGGGGCGCAGCGGGCCGTCGCTGGTTGGTCTGGGGTGCACTCCGCTGGCTGAGGCTGACGGGGCTGGAGGGTGACTGCTGTGGGGCTCGCCCTCGACCACTAGATCGCTGCCTGAATCGCTGACGTCCGGATCGATCGGCGCCCCCTGGTCGAGCAGGGTAGGCAGCGGATCGGACGCCGGGAGCGCGGCGAGCTCGAGGCCTACGCTCGCGGGCGGAGGCTCCGACAGCGCTTGAGAGATCAGCGCGTCGAGTTTCAACGCGGAATCGTTGAGGTCGGCGGCCACGGGGCTGGAGCCTTGGGCAGACGCGGGACTGCGTTGAGCGCTCTCGGCGAGCTCGGCCACGGCGTCGTCTAGCGTGGGGTTCGGCTCGCTGTACGGCGGGGCGCTCGGGCGCGCCTCAGGCCTCGCTCGCCCTTGCACCCCCGGGGCGCTGTCGGGCGCTGTCGGCTCCCCCGACTCATTCGGCGCGCGGTCCGTTTGGACAGGAGCGCTCGCCTCCACGTCGCTCAGCGCCTCGATGTCGTCGATCTCTTCGAAGTCATCTTCGGTGAGCGCCGCGACGGCCTCGGCGCTCTCGATTAGCGCCTTCGTTGCCGCGTCGAAACGCGTGAAGCGCAGCTCGAGCTGTGAGGGGTAGCCGGCGGCCGCTGGTCGCGACGTCACCACGACGCCCTCTGCGCGCAGCAGCCGTTTGCCGTCTTGGAGCTTCACCTCAAAGCGCACCACGGTGCCGCTCGGGTGCGTGTCTTGATCGAGCAAGACGACGCCTTTACGCGTGATCGTCCAGCCTTCGGCCTGAAGGTACTCGGCTTCGCTGGCGTACGGGCGGACGGTGCGAATGACAACGTGGGACACTCTGGCCTCGTTCAGAAACGGCTACCGGGGACCGGCGCGCAGAACCGCTGCTCGGCGCGGTCGCTCAGCAACCTTCTCTGTGTACCAGTCCAAGGCGGCTTCAGGCAACAACGCCTCGCGCCGCGGGTCCTGCCGTCGCCCGGCTGCGGGGACGCTCGCCGGGCAGCGCGATTGCGCGCGGTTTGCGCTTGGGTTACGGCCGCGCTAGCTGCTCGGGCCCTCCGCGCTGACATCCACGGCGTGACACGCGGCGTCCGAGCACTTGGCGTGCGACCAAGCATGACGAGACCGGGCATGACGAGACCAGGCATGACGAATCCCAAGAACCTCAACGTGTTGGTGATCGGCGGCGGCGGGCGCGAGCACGCGCTGGCTTGGAAGCTGTCTCAGGGCGCCAGCGTGGCGCAGGTCACGCTGTGTCCGGGCAACTTGGCGTTGGACGAGCGCCCTGTGCCGGGGCAACGCGCGCCGATTCACAGCGTCGCCGGCGAACCGCTCCGCGTCGCGGCCAAGCTGAAGCCGGATCTGGTGGTGATCGGCCCAGAGGTTCCGCTCTGCGCGGGGCTAGTGGACGAACTGCAAGCAGCAGGCCTGGTCGCCTATGGCCCGTCGGCTCTGGCCGCTCGGCTTGAAGGCTCCAAGGCCTTCATGAAGCGCTTCTGTACGCGGCACGGCATCGCCACGGCAGATTTCGACGTGGTGACCAGCGAGGCTGAGGCGCGAGCCTCTGTCGAGCGCTTCGTGGCCCAAGGCCAGGTCCCCGTCGTCAAGGCAGACGGGCTGTGCGCAGGCAAGGGCGTGGTGGTCGCGGACACCGCGGACGAGGCGCTGAGCGCCGCGCTGGCCATGCTCGGCGGTCAGCTCGGTGAGGCCGGGCGCAGCTTAGTCTTAGAGCGCAGGTTGCTAGGGGCCGAGGCCAGTATCCACGCGGTATGTGACGGCGAGCGCGCGCTGATGCTGCCTGCGGCCCAGGACCATAAGCGGATCGGCGAGGGGGACACCGGGCCCAACACGGGCGGCATGGGTACGTACGCGCCGGCGCCGCTGGTCGACGCGGCGCTGCTCGAGCGTGTCAAACAGCAGGTCGTGATGCCCGTGCTGAGCGGCATGCGAGCCGAGGGCGCGCCCTTCGTCGGCACCTTGTTCGTGGGCCTGATGATCGCGCCCACGGGTGAGCCGAGCGTCCTCGAGTTCAACGTGCGCTTTGGGGACCCCGAGACCCAGGTGCTGATGGCGACGCTAGACGGCGACCTGGGGCGTCTGCTCTACACCGCGGCGACGGGCGAGCTAGACACAAGCGCCGTACAGGTCAGCGACCGCCACGCGCTGTGCGTGGTGATGGCTTCCGCAGGGTATCCATCCACCCCCCAAACAGGCGCCGTGATCGCAGGCGTAGAGCAGGCGCTGGCTGGCGGCGCGCTGGTGTTCCAGGCAGGCACTACGCTCCGCGACCACAATCTGGTCACCGCCGGCGGACGCGTGCTGGGCGTGACGGCGACCGGGGCTAGCCTGAGCGCCGCCCGAGACAACGCCTACGCGGCGGTTGGGCGCATCAAGTTCCCGGGTATGCAATACCGTAGGGATATAGGCCACAGAGCACTGTAGAGGATGCGCCGCCTAGTCAACGAAGCCGCGGCCGTCGAGTTGCTGCGGCTGGGGGAGGTGGTCGCCGCAGCCACTGAGTCGTCGTTTGGCCTGTTAGCTGACGCCCGAAACCCCCGCGCTCTGGATCGCCTGTTCGCCTGTAAACCCCGCCAGAGCGGGGGCGTAGGGCTGATCTTGCCGACGTTCGCCGCGTGGTCGGGGTGGGTGGAGGGGGTGCCCCATGACGCGCGACTCCTCGCGGAAGCATTCTGGCCGGGTGCGCTGACGCTGGCGCTGCCGGCCCAGCGCCACGTCGACCCCCGGCTGTGTCAGGCTGGGACCATCGCCGTGCGCGTCGCGGGTGCGTGCTCAGCGCAACGCCTCGCGGTCGCCTCTGGCTTGACGCTGACGGCTACCAGCGCGAACGCGCCGAGGGCGGCGCCAGCGCTGGATCACGCCAGCGTCGTGAAAGATCTTCCGGGGGCGTGGGCGGTGTATGGTCACGCACCCGGGGGCGCACCTTCTGCGTTAATCGGCTTCCAAGGCGGTGCTGCGCGGATTTTGCGCAGCGGACGCATCACCGCTCAGGCGCTCGGCCAGGTGGTGCCGCTTGACTCAGCCGCGTCCAGTTATTAGGCGATGCCGCGCAGGTAGGTCGCCTGCTGGAGGAAGATGCCCCGAGTAATCAACTTTAATGCTGGTCCCGCAGCGCTGCCCCTGGCCGCGCTAGAGCGCGCTCAAGCCGAGCTCCTTGATCTTGAAGGAACCGGAATGAGCGTCATTGAGCACAGCCACCGCGGCAAGGCGTACGACGCCGTGCATCAGCAGGCGCTGTCCCTGGTGCGTGAGCTGCTGTCAGTGCCCGACTCACACGAGGTGCTGCTGATTCAGGGAGGAGCGAGCCTGCAGTTCGCGATGATCCCGATGAACTTCCTGGGTCAGGGTCAGCGGGCGGACTACCTGGTCACGGGCGCGTGGTCCAAGAAGGCGCTGTCTGAGGCCAAGCTGATCGGAGACGCCCGGGCGGCGATCAACGTCGCCGTCGACGGGAAGTTTACCCGTATCCCCAAGGTATCGGAGATCGACGTGGCCAGCGACGCCGCGTACGTCCACCTGACGAGTAACAACACCATCGCCGGCACGCAGTGGTTTGATTTCCCCGAGACGCGCGCGCCGCTGTTCGCCGATATGTCGAGCGACATCATGTGGCGCCCCATCGACGTCTCGAAGTTTGGGCTGATCTACGCTGGCGCCCAGAAGAACATCGGTCCAAGCGGCCTGGCGCTGGTCATCATCGACAAGGCGCTGCTTGACAAAGAGAAGACAGAGACGCCGCTCATCCTGCGTTACTCGACCTTCGCCAGCAACCAATCGCTGTACAACACGCCCCCCACGTTCAGCGTGTACCTGATGCGGAACGTGCTCGAGGTCGTCAAGGCGAGCGGTGGTCTGGCCGCGATGGAGAAGAAGAACCGCGCGAAGGCCGGGCTGCTGTACTCTGCCATCGACTCAGACGCCGACTTCTATCGTTGCCCTGTGGAACAAGGTAGCCGCTCGCTGATGAACGTGGTCTTCAACCTGCCCACCCCCGAGCTCGAGGCGGAGTTTATCAAGGCCGCGACCGACAAAGGCATGATCGGACTAAAAGGCCACCGCGCCGTCGGCGGCGTCCGTGTGTCGATCTATAACGCTGCTGAGACGGCTTGGGTCGAGACCCTGGTCGCCTTCATGGCTGACTTCAGGAAGGGCAAGTGATGGCAAGGGTCTTAGTCTCCGACAGCCTCAGCAAGCAGGGCCTGGAGGTCCTGGAGAAGGCTGACGGCATCGAGTTCGATTACAAGCCAGGCCTGAGCGAGGATGAGCTCGCCGCGGCCATCGGCCCGTACCACGGGCTGATCATCCGCAGCGGCTCCAACGTCACCAAGAAGGTGCTCGACGCCGCTGAGAACTTGCAGGTGGTGGGCCGCGCCGGCATCGGCGTGGACAACGTGGACGTCAAGGAGGCCTCACGGCGCGGGATCGTGGTGATGAACACCCCGACAGGCAACGCCGTGACCACCGCCGAGCACGCGCTCAGCCTGCTGATGAGCCTGGCTCGTAAGATCCCCGCGGCTTGCTCCAGCATGAAGGAGGGCAAGTGGGAGAAGAAGCTGTTCGAGGGCCGCGAGTTGACTGGCAAGACCCTCGGCATCATCGGGCTCGGCAACATTGGGCGTATCCTCGCGGATCGAGCCCATGGGCTGCGCATGGAGGTCATCGCGTTTGACCCCATCGTGACCAGCGAGCGCTCGGCAGAGCTAGGGGTGGAGTTGGTCAGCTTGGACGAGCTGTTCCGGCGCTCAGACGCCATCTCGTGTCACACGCCGCTCACGGCCGAGACGAAGCACTTGGTCAACGACGACGCTATCGCCAAGATGAAAGATGGCGTGCTGCTCGTGAACGCTGCTCGAGGCGGCGTCTACGAGGAGGCCGCGCTGCTTCGGGGCCTGGAGTCCGGCAAGCTCGGCGGTGTCGCCCTGGATGTATTCCCCGAGGAACCACCCGGTCAGAGCGAGATCGTCAAGCACCCGGGCGCGATCGTGACCCCGCACTTGGGGGCGTCGACTAAGGAAGCTCAGCTGCGCGTCGCGGTAGAGATCGCCCAGCAAGTGGTGGCCTTCCTGATTGAGGGCACGGTCACCAACTCCGTCAACGTGCCGTCGGTCCCGCGCGAGATGGCCTCTGTGCTCGGGCCCTACGTCCACCTCGCCCAGCGCTTGGGCCAGTTCATAGGCCAGGTCGAGTCACTGCAGCCGAGCAGCGTCGAGCTGGAGTTTGGCGGCGAGGCCGCCGGGCTGAAGCTCGCGCCCGTGGTCAACGCCGCCCTCGCGGGCGTGCTCGACTTGTTCCTAGATGAACCCGTCAACCCGGTGAACGCGCCGATGGTGGCTTCAGATCGCGGCATCGACGTGCGTGAGCTCAAGAGCACCGCCAAGAGCGGCTTCGCCACCATGGTCACCCTCACCGTGGGTGGCGCAAACGGGGAGCGCGTCTCGGTGTCGGGTACGTTGGCTTCGGATCGCGCTCCGCGCCTGGTGCGCTGGGGCGAGTTCGAACTCGACGTGTTGCTCGAAGGATCGATGCTCGTGATGAAGAACGCGGACAAGCCCGGCGTGATCGGTAACATCGGCACCATCCTCGGCGAGAACAACATCAACGTCTCGCGCATGCAGGTAGGTGTCCACGGTAGCAGTGAGCAGGCTGCTTCCCTGTGGATGTTAGACGCTGAGCTGCCAGCCTCCACCCTGGAGACGATCCGCGGCGTGAACTACGTGAAGCAAGCCGTGCGCGTGGTCCTCGGCTAGGACGTAGCGCGGGAGGCTCAGCCTCCTACTGCGCGTCGTCAGTCGCCCGCCACTTAGTCTGTGGCGGGCGATCGCGCTCCGTATCTTGTGACGGTCTTGGGACCGCCTAGAAGCTCCAAACGCCAGGTGGCGTGCGCTGTGCGATGACCTTGCCGTTGAAGTCGCGCACGCTGGTCGAACCGCTCATCAGCATCGGCAAGGACGCGACCACCGCGACGCCCGCGGTGATCATCGTGGCGAGGCCCGCGGTGCGCAGCCCGCGCTGGTCGTCGTAGGTGCCGAAGCCGAAGAGCGCGCCGCCAACTAGCGCGGCGGGGGTGCCTAGCGCGAGCAACCACACGCCGCGATCGCGCCACGCGGAGCTGCCACCGTTTACTTGAAGTCGAGCCGTGCCCGCGCCGGGTTGGAGCCGGAAGCTGCTGGTCGTGGTCATGCCCGCCGCGCTCACCCGCGCCTCCATGCCGTCGACCTCTAGCAGTTTTCCGCACGGAGCTAAGCACGCGCGCTGCCACGGGCCGCCGTAGGTGACGCTGCGCAGCTCGAGCCAAGCGTCGGGGTAGTTCACCCGCAGCTCGACCCGCGCCTTGGTGGGGGCGACATAACTAGCCCCCGGCGCGGCGGGGCCTGCGGGCTGGGGTGTGGGCGCCGCGGCTGGTGGCTGAGCGGACGCGGGCGCTGGCGCGGTCGGCGGCGCCGCGGCAGCTGACTCTGCTGGAGCGCCGGGCGCTGCGGGTGCGCTGGGCGCTGCGGGTGCGCTGGGCGCTGCGGATGCGCTGGGCGCTGCGGGTGCGCTGGGCGCTGCGGGTGCGCTGGGCGCTGCGGATGCACTGGGCGCTGCGGGTGCGCTGGGCGCTGCGGATGCGCTGGGCGCTGCGGATGCAGTCGGAGCTGCGGATGCAGTCGGAGCAGCGGCTTGAGCAGCGACGTGAGCGCTGATCGACAGCATGCCGGTGAGCGTGATGGCGGCGGGTGAGTGCCGGTAGAGGCCCTTGCGCATATGGCGCGCGAGCCTCTCAGCTCGTCGCGCTTCGCGCAAGGTCCGACCCAGATGCGCCAGCTTAGAGCCCCACGGGCAGGTCGCGACGTTTCGTCTGGGTCTGGGCTGGCAGCAGTAGGAGGTTACGGGGCTTGACGGCCGCGCAGGAGTCTCGATAACCATCGCAGCGCTCTCGGCTGAGCGCGATCCTTGATACGCTCAGAAGCACCTCGTGGAAGCATTAATCAACCTGGCTCCAGGGACCGAACGCAACGCGCTCGCGGCCCGCTTCGCCCAAGCGATTCGCGCGAACGTCAGCGGATCTGCGCGTAAGCGCCAGCAGTTTGAGCAGCTGCGTGGCTCGGTGTACGTGGTGATGAACGACCCAGCCCCGGCCGTGGTCAGAGCATCGGTTGCGCCGGGCTGGGGCGGGGCCCTGACCATGCGCTTCGATCTCGGTCAGCTGACAGTCCACGACGGGCTGGTGGGCGTGCCAGATCTGACGCTGCGCGGCGATCCCAGCGTGATTGAAGGCCTAACGGAGCTGCTCCCAGTGCCCGTGGGGCGTAGCTCCGGCGCGCTGTCGAGCCTGCGGGCGCTGCGCTGGATCATGCGCGACGGCGGGCCGCTAAAGGTGTACGGGCTGCCCAGCCATCCGCGGATGACGCTGGCGGTGCTGCGGGTGCTCTCGCGCCACCGCTGGTAGCTGCCAGGATCTGCCGCCGGCCTGTGTTAGTCTCGCGGCGCGAGCGTGGCATTCGAGGCGATGTAGGTGGACCAACGTGCGGTTTCGGCTCCGGTTCTTATTGCAAGAGATCGACTTGTCGCCGGGCGTCACCGTCCTGGGGCGGAGCCCAGCCTGCCGGGTCACGCTGGAGGATCCTCTAGTGAGCCGCGAGCACGCCCGGCTCAGCGTGCGAGGCGACGTGGTGTCGGTCCAGGACCTGGGATCGCGTAACGGCACGTTGGTCAACGGCGAGAAGCTCACCGCCCCGCGGCAGTTGAGCGACGGCGATCGAATCCGTGTGGGAACTCAGGAGTTCGTGTTCCACTGTGTTTCCGAGCCCGCGTCGGCCGCAGGTCGAGCGACCGGATTCATGACGCGGTGTGCGCCATGTGGCGTGCCCTACCCAGTCGAAGCTGGCACTTGTCCGAACTGCGGCAGTGACGAACGCGTCGATGACGACACCGTGAGCGGCGTGGTGGGCGCGAGCGATCAGAACTGGACCCTGCAGTTATTGATCGAGGTCATGCAGCGAGCCGAGGCAGGCAGTCGCCCGGGTGACGTCGAGCGGCTGCTCAACCGTGCGCGCGCCAACGTAGAGAGCCGGCTGGCCGCGCAGCACGAAGTGTTGCCGGAGCACCTAGACGCGATCGCAGTCAGCGCGGCGCGCCTCGCGCGGCGCTTGGGTGCGGCAGCTTGGGGGCGCTGGTGCCTGGATGTATTCGCCGCGGTCGACCGCTGGCCACCTGCCGTGGTGTGTGCCGAGCTCATGGCGCTGCCCGCCCCGGTCCGCCACGAAATCACGGCATCTGTGCGGCGTTTGTTGGCGCAGGTGCGAGACGATAACCCTGAGCGACGGGCTGCCATGCTGAAGCTCGGTGCTGGGCTGGCTGGATGAAGTACCGACTGCGCTATCTCCAGCACGACTTCGAACTCGTCGTGGGTCGGTTTGTGATTGGTCGCGCTGCGGACTGCCAGCTCTCCTTGGACGATCCGCTGGTTTCCCGCCACCACGCGCTGCTCAGCGTGGGCGAGGCTGAGATCGGCATTGAAGACTTGGGCAGCCGCAATGGCGTGCAGCTAAACGGCGCTCCCGTGGCCTCGCGGTTGGTGATGAAGCACGGCGATCGCATTGAAATCGGCAGCCAGCAGATGCTGCTGCTCAGGACGCGTGACGACCGTACCCAGACGCAGGTGCGTATGGAGGCCGCCGTCGATGCGGTGGGCTTGCTGGCAAACCTTGCGGATAAAGCCTTCGCCCTGGGTCGTGGCTTGGAGGCCGAGCGCATTTTGAGCAGCTACCTAGAAGGCGTGGCGAGCGATCTGCGGGGCGGGCTAAAGCTCACCGAGCGTACCGTGGACCAAGCGGCCGAGTACGCCTCGCGCCTCGCCCTGGCGACGGGTAAGGGGCGCTGGGTCAACTACATCGTTGGCCTGTATGCGCCGCTGCATCGACCCTGCCCGGCGGTGGTGGTGGATGGCCTGTACTCGGGCTTGCGCAAGGTCGACAGCGTCGATCGCGCGAGCCTGCGGGCTTACGTCGAGGACTTAAAGGCTAGGGCCGCGACGCTAGGCCCAAACGAGCGTTTCCTGGTCAGCCGGCTCGAGGGTCTCGAACGCCTGGCTGCCCTGAAGTAGTCGCGTCGATGAGGCGTGGACCTACTCGACGGCGCGCCGGCTGCTGATAGGCTGTGGGGAGTGTCTTCCGAGTTAGAGAGTGGAAGGCGGACAGAGCCCCGGGTGCCCGATCAAGGTCAGCTCGCCGCTTGGGTCCGCTACCGTGGCCGTGATCTGCGGTTGACCGCGAGCGAAACACTGCTCGGTCGCTCCGCTGCGTGCCAGATCGTGCTCGACGACGGGCTGGTCTCGCGTCGCCACGCTCAGATCAACCTGGAAGCCGAGCGCGTTGTGCTGGTGGACCTCGGCAGCGTGAACGGGGTCTACGTGAACGGGGTGCGCCTGGAGGGGTCGCGCACCCTGCTCGATGGTGATCGCATCCTGATCGGCAAGCAGGAGTTGATGGTCCGGGTGAGCCGCGTCGGCGGCATCAACAGCGTGACCCTGGCTGGGCGCTACGACCGTTCCTCCGCGGAAACGCTCTCCGGCGTGGAGGCCGCCGCTTTGTTCTCACCCGCGCGTCCCAGCGCGGGTGAGCCGGCCGGCGACACCGAGGCGACGCGCAAGGGCGACGCGCTTGATCTTTTGGGTGGGGTGGCGGACAAGGTCTTGGCCATGGGTCGCGGCGCTGAGGCCGAGCGCATCCTCTCCAACTACCTGCTTAATTTGCTGGTATCAGCTCGAAATGGCGGCCCAGAGCTTGAAGACGTACGATCTGACAAGGCCATCGGCTTCGCCATCAAGCTCGCGCAGGCCACCCAGAAGGGCCGTTGGGTGGACTACGCGATTGAGCTGGGCAGCTTGCAGGCTCGTCCGCTGCCAGCGCCGATCGTCGAAGATCTGTACCAGCTAGTGCGCCAAGTGGAGATCGATCTGAAGGGGCTGCGCGCCTACCTGAGCGTGCTCAAGGAGACGGAGGCGACCCTCGGCCCGGCTGAGCGCTTCGTGGTGCAGCGGCTCGAAGGGCTCGAGCGAGTGGTATCCGCGCGGTAATAATGCATCGCGCGTAGGTGACGCCTAGCACAAGCTCGCTCACGCTGCGTGGCGGCAGCCAAGCACCCCACCCAGCGGCTCAGCGCTTGGCGGCGCGGGCCAAGGTCAGCTCAGCTGCGTCACGGATGCGCTGGCGCAGCTCAAGATCGTCGATCTGAGCCAGACGACGCGTGAGATCTGCGGAGAGCTGGGCGCGTTGGGGTGGCGGCGGCGCTGGCTTGGCTAGGGCAGGCGACGGAGCAGCTGGGCGTCCTAAATCGGTCACCTGGAACCTGAGCTGCCGGGCGTGGATCCCGCGCGCCGCCAGCCCCGCCAGGATCGGCTCGCTCAGCATCGTCAGCTCTTGCGCCCACACCGGTGACGCGACGCGCACCGTCAGCACATCGCCCTTGAGCCACCCCGCTTCGGAGCGCGCAGCCACGCGATCGCCCACGACCTCGCGCCACAGGCGCCGTAGCTGACCTGCCGGGTGCGCTCGCTCCACGTTCGCGAGGAGCAGACCGAGCTTTGCGGGAGGGTACTTGTCAGCCATGGGCGTGAGGCCGCGCTGTTTGCCAGTGGTTGTGTGCTGTGTGCAGTTGAGGTAGCCCAGCGCTTGGTAGGGCTGCAGTCTAGCTCGCCCTCGGCGCGGTGACGAAGATCCGAGCTCACGACCCCATGCTCACCAAGCGCAACGAGCCGTTCCCCCATCAGGCCGTCCGAGATCTGATCGGGATCCTGCGCGCCATGTACGCGGCTGAGCGCGCGGGGCGACAGGATGTGCTGCGGCTGCGACGCATCCGTCGCGTGGCGGAGCGGCTGAGCCTGGCCCGCGAGCTCGCCATGGAGCACGACCCCGCGACGCTCGGCCACGCGGCAGCGTGGCGGCACGCGGAGCAGGCCACGACTGAGCTAGGCGAACTGGTCGACCTAACCACGCCCCTCGAACCGACCCTCGAGGCTGCGTCCAAGCGCGTGACGGAGCCGGCGCGCTCGGGGACCGAGCAGCGCGGAGCGGCGCTCGAGCGGCGTCGCAGTCGTGGCTAGGGTGTCCCGCAGTCACGGCTTGGGACACGCCCTGCGGGTGGCTGTTGGTCAGGCTAGAGTGGTCCGGTGAGCGAGCCAGAGTCCCAGGGCGTCACGCGCCGCACCGTGACGGTCGCCAGCAGCCCTCCATCCGAGCGCCGCGACGACGTGATCGAGATCCGTGGGCGCGATCTGAACCCGCGGAGCGGCGAGCGCCCGAACTCTGACGAGACGACCACGTTGCTCTCGGCGCCGTCTCCCGCGTCGAGCTTTGAAATCGAGACTGAAGACCGATTGACCCGGCTCGAGCTCGAGCTGTCGCTGCTGCGCGGTCGACTGGACTCTGTGGAGGCGCAGGAGCGCATGGCGAGCAGCCTACGTCAGCCGGCGCAGCACCCTGACGACGCTCACCGAGCGCGCTCCGACGCGTCGCTAGGAGCCGGTCTAGACACCAAACAGTGGCGGGTGGTCGTGGTCTGGGTCTTGGGCCTAGCCCTGCTCGCGGCCTACGGTCTGCTCAAATAGTTGGCGCCGCAATAGCGAATGCCGTGCGGAACCAACCGCGTCGCGTCGCTGGGACGCCGCGCCAGCCACGGCGCGGTGTCACGACCGCGGCTTCATCAACAGCGCGGCGCCGCCGCACCTCGCCGTCGCCTGCCTGAGCGCTGCTCGCTGCGCGCTGGGTGGCGGTGCCTGGGTGCTGGTGCCGGAGGTGAGACTCGAACTCACACAAGGGGTTACCTCGGCGGATTTTGAATCCGCTGCGTCTGCCAATTCCGCCACTCCGGCAGGAGTCTGGAATCACTAGCCTTTTTCACGTTGGCCAGCGCTCCAAGGGCGGGATCCGTACGTGATTTAGGGGAGGATCACCAGAAGTTTTTCGCGCAGCGTCGCGCAGCGGGCTCCCTGACCCCCGCGGATGGAGAACTCATGCGTTCGCTCGAGGTCGCGCGCTAGCGCCAGGTCAAGCCAGCGTCTCGCGTCTCTGCCACCTCAAGCCTAAGACGATCGCCTCGCGTCGCCCCCCCCAGGCGGCGCCAAAACACCAGCAGTCGGTCGCCCTGGCTGATCAACCAGGGCGCGGTCGCGTGACCTTGGTCGCTCGGGCCCGCCAGCTGAACCGGCGCGCTGGCCTTGCCGTCTTGAGCGATGCGTTGGGTGAGCACGGCGCCGCCGACGCTGTAGGCGATCACTCGACCCCCCGCGCTGCACGCCGCGGAGCTACCGCTGGCGGTGCGGCCGCTGAACAACACCGGCGTCTCCAGCGGCGCGCCAGCAGGCGGCTGCGTGTCCGGCTGATCGCCCGGCTGCTTCGCCAACTCAAGCACCGTCAGCTGCTTTTCGACCGCGCGGACTACGAATGGCGCTTCGCAGCCGCAGCCCATGTGCAGTGACTCTGGAGCGCGCGCTGGCCAGCTGTGGAAGCTGAGCTTGTCCGCCGCTGGCGGCAGACGGAGCAGCCAGTTGCGGGTCTTGCTGCCTATGAGCAGCAGGTCCTCCGCTGCGCCGCCTTGCCTGCTGCAGCCGGCGCTCGGGCCCTGAGGGTCAAACGCAAAATGGCTGACCTTGAGCTGAGCGCCTTGAGTCACGCCGCGCTCAGCCACCCTCCACACCGACAGCGTGGTCTCGCCGGCAGCGTCGTTCACCCACGGATCGGCGACCAGCACGCGCGGCGGCGCGAGCAGCGCCGCGACCAGCCGCCCCTTTAACGTTGCCGTACGGAGCTGCGTGCCGTCGTGGCTCAACCAGCTGAGCTGGGTCTCGGTGGGCGCGGCTGCTGGCACCGCGACCAGATCTGGGCCGAGCGGCAAGAGCGCGGCGCCCAGCCACGGCACGGGCGCCGCTCGAGGGGCGGGCGCTGCCTCGCCAGGGGCTGACGGGACCTGGAGCTGCTGGGTCGCGGACGTCAACGCGGCGTCCACGGCGAACACTCGCGAGCCTCCGCGGGACGCCTCGAGCAGCCACCAGCCGCTCGCTGAGGCGACCAGCGCCAGCCGGGCAGCAGCAGGCGCCTGTGGTTTGGCGCTGGTCGCTGGCTCGGGCTCCGGGTGAGCCGCTGCCCCGCGATCAGCGGCCCTGCGATCAGCGGCTGCGGGCTCAGGCGGCGTCGGAGCGGGCACGGCCAGCGTGCGCCAGGCGGCCTCTGCTTGGTCGCTCTTGACTAACCCGGCGATCCAGCTGCGCACCGTGCCGCGACGGCCGACGGCGCTCACCAGCACCCGTGGTTCGCCAGCGCTCGCGCCTTGGGTCAGCTCAAACGACGCCACGGGCTCCCCCAGGGAAATATCCAGGGCGATCCGCGGCGCGGTCGTCGGCGCGGCCGGGGCGTCGCTCGGCGCGCCGGGCACCGGGCAGGCGCCGACCGCGTAGGCCTTCTCGGCTTGGGCGATGTCGCACGATAACGTCAGCGCTCGCCCCAGATCGCGCAGCAGCGCTTGGGTTGTGCTCTCGGCTTGACCGGGTTCGGGCTGCTTAGACAGCGCCATCGCGGACTGGTTGAGATCCAGGCTGACCAGGCGCCCTGCGATGTCCGAGAGCTCTGTCACTTCCGCGGGGGAGCGATGGTAGAAGTTCTCGCGGTGTGCCGCGACGCGCTCTCGGACCCGCAGCGCTAGCTCGGCGCAATCGGCCAGTGGCCTGGCGGTCTCAAGGCTGAGCGCGAGGCGCCGGAACAGCATCCCGTCGAGCGCTCGCGCGGCGTCCGGGTTCAGGGGATCGGGCGGGCGACCGCCCACCACGCAGGCGCCAAGCTGGCCCACGCTGCCGTGGAGGAGCGCGGCGGTCTGGGTCGCCGAGGTCCGCGCCTGGTACCAGTGCCCGACCCCTAGGCCGCCTAAGATCAGCAACACCAAGCGGCCACGGCGCCACAGCCAGCCTTGGCGCCTGCCGGGCGGGGGCGGGGCGGGGGAGGGGGCCGGGGGCTCGAGCGACTGAGACATGGGCGCCGACCTGTATGCTCTGCAACTCGCGGCGATGGAAGTCGTACTTGGCCCGCGGCCAGTGCCCATTTCCGCGCGGGTGGAGGCAACGCGCGCGTCGGTGACTCACGCAGCACCCAGCGCTACCCAGCAGCGGGGCGACGCGCTCAGACTGTGCCACAGGTGTGCCAAGTCGGGGCGGCGCCGTCCTGAGCGACCACCCCCAACCCCGGGAAAATCTGCTAGAATGGCTCAGGTTCGTGGCTGGCGCAGCGGTGGCCCAGGGCTTGCTAAGGCTGCGTAGATGCCGCGCATCAGCGGCCCCTAGCTTGTGCTTGTGCACGCTCCGTTGAGCGTGTGGGCTTCGGTCACGCCTGAGGCGTGGCGTTAGAACCGACGGACGCCGGACCGGCGCCGTCGAACTTGGAGGAAATCATGTCGTTTGGTTTGAAGCTGACTGCTCTCGCGTGCTTGCTCTCTCCCTTGGCCGTGGCCTGTGGCTCGTCGAACGAGTCCGTCACCCAGCACTCGGCGTCGCTGACTCGCGCCGCCAGCTGTGAAGATCTGACGCAGCTCTTGCGCGCGGACGCCATCGCGCGGGTGCGTGAGACGGCTCGCCAGTTGCGGACGGGCGACGCCTGGGGTGGCGGCCGTGGTGGCGGCATCGATGACAGCTTCAACGGGGCCCCGACGACTGGCGAGGCGTCGGGGAGCGGAAACGCACCCCCAGCGGCCGGGCCGAATGGACACTCGGACACCAACAACCAAGTAGCAGGCGTCGACGAAGCGGACATCGTCAAGACCGACGGCGAGCAGCTGTGGCTCTTGCATGGCCAAGAGCTGATGGTGATCGCGGCGTGGCCTCCCCAGAGCATCGCCGTCGAGCAATCGCTGACCATCGAGGGCAGCCCCTACGAGATGTTCGTCGACGGCGGCAAAGCCCTCGTCTTCTCCAGCACCTACGCGAACTTTCCAGGTGAGACTAGCGCCGGCGGGGGCGGGGGTGGCAGCGGGACAAGCGGTGGCTCGGCGCAGCCTGGGCGCAGCGAGGGCGACGTCGCAGGACCGTCAGGTCCCTATGAGCAGCCCTACGGTACGTCGCTGACCAAGCTCACCGTGGTCGATCTTGAGGGCGCGGCGCCGCGGGTCGAGCGCGAGCTGTACTTCGAGGGCAGCTACACGTCCTCTAGGCGTATCGGCTCGACGGTGCGCGCGGTGGTCTCTGGCGGGTACGACGACATGCCGGTCGAGTACTGGGACATGCCGTACCAAAGCTCGACCCGATCGAGCTACCTATCGGATATTTCTGCATGGGAAATTCGCACGATCAGCGCGATCAAGCGCCGCGCGCTCGACAGCTGGCTCCCGCGCAGCTTCGCTGGCGACGCAGGCAAGCTGACCCCGATCGCCCCGAGCTGCGACGACTATTACGTGCCCACGCCAGGCGCTAGCGGACAAGGCATGACCCGCGTGCTGACGCTGGATCTGAAGTCGCCAGACGCGCTCTCGCAGACGGCGATCGTGGGCTACGCAAACCAGCTGTACTCCAACTCCGACGCGCTGATCCTGGCGCAGAACGAGTACTCCCCTGGCTTCTTTGACAGCTCGGGAGAGCGCACGAGCCTACACGTGTTCAGCCTGGACGGCGGCAGCATGCGCTACCAGGCGTCAGGCTTGGTCCCGGGTCACTTGGACGATCAGTTCTCCATCGATGAGCAGGGCGGCGTGGTGCGGGTCGCGACCACCAGCTGGGGCAACGAGTGGGGCGAAACCGACAACCGCGTGTTGGCCTTGCGCGCCGACGCGGGCGCGCTGCGCGTCACCGGCGACAGCGGCAGCATGGCCCCCGGCGAACAGATCTTCTCCGCGCGCTTCGTCGGCGATCGCGCGTATGTGGTGACGTTCCGCCAGACCGATCCGTTGTTCGTCGTGGACTTGAGCGACCCGAACCAGCTCAAGGTGTTGGGTGAGCTCCACATCCCAGGCTTCAGCGACTACATGCACCCGCTCGACGCAGACCACCTGGTGACCATCGGCCGTAACCGCGCGGATGACGGAGTCAGCGAAGACGCGCTCGCGCTTCAGATCTTTGACGTGAGCCAGCCCACCCAGCCGAAGCTGGCGCACAAAGCTGTGTTCTCTCAAGAGGGGTGGTCGTCTGCCAACTACGATCACAAGGCGTTCACGTTCTTCGCCGACCGGCAGCTGTTGGCCTTCCCGTTCAGCGGCTACAGCGAGCGCGGCTACGAAGCTAGCCTGGAGGTCTTCCACGTAGACGCTGAGTCAGGCTTCCGGCGCATCGGCGCGGCGGACCACGCGGGCATGGCCAACTGCCCGGATCCGGCTGAGTCGTGCGAGTACTACTACGGCAACGAGGTCAGGCGCGGCGTGTTCATCGACGAGTACGTCTACTCGATCAGCGACGGCGGGATCTTGGTCCACGCGCTGAGTGACATGAGCACCCCGGTTGGACGGCTGCCGTTGCCCTACAGCTATGGCTACGGTGGCGGCTACCCTGAGCAGGGCGGGTTCTAAGCGGCGCGGCCCCTGAGCAGCACGCGCCTAGCCGCAAGGCGCTGCGCGCGCCTAGCCGCAAGGCGCTGCGCGCGCCGTTGATGAATCCGTGAGGAGTAGTAATTTGGGCCGCTGGAGAACACCGCTTCTTCAGCGGCCTGCTCCGTACAGCACGAAGCTGCCGATCCAGTGGCTGAGGGCGTAGGGCAGGGTGGGGGGTGAGGCGCTGTTCAGCCCCGCGTCGTCCAGGCCGCACTGGCTGAGCCCGAGCTGGCGGTGCTGCTCTGCCACGGCGCGGAGCGGCGCCGCGGCGTCGGCGGTCAGGCGGCCTGCCCACTCGCGCAGCATCCAGGCGCGGCTCAGGTTGAGCCCGACCAAGTGGGCGAGCTTGCCGTCGCGTGGATCGGGGCAAACGACTGGCTCGAGGCGCAGCGCTTGGTCGCGCCAGGGCTCTGCCGCCGCTCGGAACGCCGCCGGGCTGAGCACCCGCCCGAGGACGTCGAGGTGCGCGAGGCCGGGTGACAAAAAATCGTTTCCGTATGGTTCTGAACAGAGATCGGGCGGCTCAGCCGTGGAGTGTAGCCTCAGGGCGACTTGGGTCGCCCGAGCGAAGGGCTCTGGCTGGAGCGCGCGGCGGCCGCGAGCCCAGTCCAGCAGCAGACCCAGCGCGAACGCGCTTTGACCATGTTGACCGCTAGTGACTGGCGCCTGCAGCCGCTCTTGCCAGCCCAACAGCCGCTCGCCACATAGTTGCTCCAGCGGTGTGAGGGCGCGGCTCCAGAGCGCTGCGTGAGCGCTGTGTCCAAGCGCGCGCACCTCGGACGCCAACTGCAGCAGCCACGCCCAGCCGTAGGGCGCCTCAAAATCTGGCCGCGCCAGCAGATAGCGGTGTTCGAGGTCGAGGAGCTCTGGCCTGAAGCTCTGGGTCAGGGCGCTGACGATGTGGGCTGCGGTCTCGGTCAGGACGCGCCGCCCTGCCGCCTGAGGGGTCAGGCTGGTGCGCAGCAGCCGCGCTAGCAGCCAGTGCGAGTGGACCGCGGAGTGCCAGTCATAGCAGCCGTAGAACGCCGGATGGGCTTGTCTTGGGGGTGCGTCTTGGGGTGTGCTCCCTAGACCCCCCGAGCAGCCAGAGATGGCGCAGTGTGGATACTCCGTGCGGATACAAGTCAGCGCGAGCTGAGCCAGCGCCTCACCTAGGAGTTGTTGAGCCGCTGCCGCTGAGTCGAGGGTGTCAGTCATGCTGGCCGGTCTGTGGGGTCCATGGGGACGTGGGGCGTAGGCTGAGCGGTGGCTCGTGCGACCACCAGCGCCGCGTCGAGCGCATACAGCGGCCTGCGGCTGTCGCCGCCCGAGAGATACGGCACCCGGCTCAAAGTCAGGGGGGTCAAGCCAAGGCCTGGCAGGGCATGAGCCGTCAAGTCATAGGCGTCGACTCCCCAACCTACGCCGGTGAGCCCCAGCGCCTCGAGCGGATCCGGGGTGCGGGGGCCTTGGTAGAACATGGGGTCAAAGGGCAGCGGCACCGACAGCAGGCAGCGACCGTTGGGCGCGAGCAGGTTCACGATCGCGGCCAGCAGTGAGCGGGGCCTTGGGCAGCGGTCGAGCACGTTGAAGCAAGTGATGAGATCGAAGGTCTGGGGGGCGAGCGCACCGAGCGTTTCCGCGAGATCAACCTGCAGGCACTGGTAGCCTAGCTTCCTGAGCTTCTTGGCCATGCCCGAAGAGCGCTCGGTCGTCAGCAGTTCGCCGCATAGGGGCTTCAGCGCGCGGGTGACGTCTCCCGAGCCAGCACCCACGTCCAGGCAGCGCGCGATGCGCTGCTCAGCCCGCAGACCCAGCAGCTGGCTCAGCTGCTGAGTGCTCAGCAGAAACATCGGGTACATGCCGAGCCAAGCGTTCGCGTCGTACCCCGAAACGAAGTCGCGCAGCGCGCGCTGTGCCAGCGTACGGAGCCTGCCGGCGCGGTTTGCGGCGGCGCTCTCGAGATAGGCTGCGGTCGCCGCGTCGGGCCGAAGCTCGACGGCGCGCACGCCAGGCGCGAGCGCTGCCGCAGGGATAGCGTAGTCTAGATCGAGCCCGTAGGCTTGGAGCTGACTCGGGGGCAGCGGGCTCTCCACTTGGGCGGCCGCGCCGAGCTCACCACACCGGGAAGGGCTTTTCACGCAGGTGCCAGGCGATACGCGTCGCTAAGGTCATGATGGCTTGCTGTGGGTTGACGCCCAGGCTGCTCGGGACGATGCCGCCGTCGGCGACGTACAGCTCTTCGAGCTCCCAGCTCTCTCCGTCGGGGCTGACCACCGAGTGTTCAGCGCTGATCCCCATCCTGGTAGTTCCGAGAGGATGCTGGGACGAACACTCATAGCGCTTCGCCGGGATGCTCTTGAAGTCGATCTTGCGCAGCTCGTCCATGCTGCTGACCGGCGCCATACCGAGCACTGGCAGGTACACCTCCCGGGCCTCCGCGGCGAAGTACGTCTCCGCCATGACGCGGGTGATGGTGTGCATAGCGTGGCGATCGCGGTCGCTCATGCGGTACGTGCTGAACGTCTTGCCCAGCACGTGGTGGAGCTGCCCACCCGGGTCGTCATGGACCATACCCCCGAAGATCGACAGGTTGGGGATGCCCTGGGCTTTGCTCACGTGCTCGCGGCCGATGCCCTTCATGGTCGCGGCGAGCACGCCGGGCGGCACGTAGAGGCCGGTGAGCGTGATGCGCTCGTGCTCGTAAGCGTCGGAGAACGCGCTCTGCATGGCCCCCTTCCAGCCGTCGAGCTTGCGATCGAAGCTCGCCATCATGCGGAACCCCGGGTGCACCGTCATGTTGCGCCCCACTTGCCCGCTCTGGCGGCCGACCGCGTTCCGCAGCAGCAAGCCAGGCGTATTGTAGGCGCCCGCGGCCATCACCACTCGGCGCGCGTGGATCTTGAAGCTGGAGCCAGGGCGCCGCAGCCCAGGCGCGTTGTAAATCCTCCCGGATACGCCGGCGGCGCGCGCGCCCTTGGTGAGGATGGTGTCGACGCGAAGGTCAGAGAACACGCGCGCGCCAGCGCGCAGCGCGCGCGGCAGATAGGCGATGTCGACGCTCATCTTGGCGCCGTGGGGACAGCCAAAGTTGCAGCGCCCGCAGCCGCCGCAGCCCTTGGTGTTGCGGTGCATTGGCTTAAGCTCGTAGCCCATGCGCTCGGCGCCTAGCGCGTAGGCGTTGGTGGACTGCGAGCGCATCGCGAGCGGGACCTCTTCGATGTGGGTTGAGCGCTCGACCGACTGATAGGCTTCCTCCAGGGCGCCCTCGGTGAACATGTGCAGGCCCTGCTGCTCGCGCCAGCTCTTCAAGATGAAGCCAGGGATGCGGAAACAGACGCCGCCGGTCAGCACCGACGACCCGCCGATGCAGCGCCCCATGGTCATGTTGATCAACGGCGAATCGTGCAAGCCCATGACGAACGTCAAGCCGCCGTCCCGGAACAGGTGGCGCAGCGTCTCGCTGGGGCGCATGGCGCCGTATTGTTCCGGGCGGTAATAGCCGCCCTCTTCGACGACGATCACATCCTGCCCTGCCTCAGCCAGCTCGCAGGCCACCGTCGCGCCAGCCGCGCCAGAGCCGACGATCACGACGTCACAGCTGAGTTCCACGTCGGCCGTGAGCGTGCGCCCTTGGGTGACGCTCTCACCTCCGCCGTCGCTGGGCCGTGAGGCGCGCGCTGAGCGGCCGGACGAGGCCGGCGTGTCTGAGGAGGCGTGGTGGGAGGTGAGCTCAGTCATGGGATCGGTGCAGCGCTTCCGCGCTGATCAACTGGGGCGCTGCACCGGGCTGCGCTGAGGTAGGGCGGGCAGAGGTCGGCGCTTTGGCCAGCATGCACTCGGCGTCAAAGCCGATGCTCGCCGCGGCGTCTGGGTGCTCGTAGTAGATGATGCAGAGCATCGCCTTCACCGCCAGCAACAGCCCAGAGGCGAAGGAGCTCTCGAAGCGGTCCAACGCCTTGGCTCGGCGCTCTAGCGGCATGTTGCGCAGCGGGGTGAAGCTCCCGCTCAGCAGCGGGGCGAGCAAGCTCAAGATGAACAGCCCAGCCAGGTAGCTGGTCCGCGCGTCGGGCCCGATGCGCTCCAGAAAATCGTCCAGCTCCCGCCCCAGCCACTTCAAGCGCGCAGGCGGCGGGGGTCCAGACTCCGACACATACAAGCACTCGGCCACCGCCAGGGCCGCGGCGATCGCCCGAGGACGCTGCAGCTGAGCGGGCAGCGCCAGATCAGCTGGCGGGACTCCGGCGGCGCTCGCGTCGGTAGCGGCCGCTGGCCCACCTGACGCGCGGTCGCTGGAGGCTGGAGCATCGGGGCTGGGGTCGCTCACGGCGGCAGGTTGCCGCGGTCCTCAGAACTCTTCAAGGCTCAGGATCCATCTGGCCGCGCGGCGTAGCCGCGTTCGCTGGATCCTCCCGTCTTTTGTGGGTAGCCGCCGCGCTGAGATCGTACGTCGCGCCTCACCCCACGTCGTCGCAGCAGCCGCTGCGGGCTCGGACCTCGCCCTGCGCGGCCAGGCAACGGGCCAGCTGGGCGCAGCGAATAGTCAGCGCGCAGCGCGTAGCTCGAGCGCGGCCAGGCAACGGGCCAGCTGGGCGCAGCGAATAGTCAGCGCGCAGCGCATAGCTCGAGCGCGGCCAGGCGGCCGAGCGCGGCGAGGCAGCCAAGGGCAGCGCTGAACACGGCGCGGCGAAGCGCACCAAGCGCAGAGGGCACACGCCTCGCGGTGTGTGCCCTCGCTTCGAGCTAGGCTACTCGCCTGCCAGTTACTACGTTGCCGCGCGGCAACGTACAACGCCTGAGCCTCAGCCGGCGAAGTTCTTCGCGGCGAAGTCCCAGTTGGCCAAGCTGCTGAGGAAGGTCTCGATGTACTTGGGACGCGCGTTGCGGTAGTCGACGTAGTAGGCGTGCTCCCACACGTCGATGGTCAACAGCGGGGTCACGCCGGCTTGGGTGAGGGGCGTCTCGGCGTTGGGCGTCTTGACCACCGCGAGCTTGTCGCCTTCCTTCACCAGCCAGGCCCAGCCTGAGCCGAACTGGGTCGCCGCTGCCGCGGAGAAAGCTTCCTTGAACTTGTCGAAGCTCCCGAAGCTCTTGTTGATCGCGTCAGCCAACGCGCCGCTCGGTGCGCCGCCGCCGCCGGGCTTGATCGAGTTCCAGTAGAACGTGTGGTTCCAGACTTGGGCGGCGTTGTTGAACATGCCCCCCTCAGAGCCCTTCACGATCTCTTCCAAGCTCTTGCTGGCGAAGCCGGTGCCCTCAATCAGCTTGTTCAGGTTGGTCACGTAGGCGTTGTGGTGCTTGCCGTAGTGGTACTCGATGGTCTCTGCGCTGATGTGCGGGGCCAAGGCGTCTTTGGCCCAGGGCAGCGCCGGAAGTTCAATCGCCATCAGTGTCTCCTCTTGTCTCTGTCGGACGTGGTTCGGATCGGGGGGTGGGCCGGGTCGCTGTCTTGCACCTCGGCTCCCCAGGTCAGGAGTGTCTAAGCCCCGCCGCCCAAGACACAAGGCCCCCAGCCCAAGATCGGGACATTTCGCGGGAGTTCGGGGCAATTCGGTCACCGCGCGGCGCGGCGCGGCGCCTAGCGGGGGGCTTGATTGGGCGTCGCAGCGCTTGATCCGCGAAGTCTAAAGCGCTACGGGCGGCGTCCTGCCATGACTGAAACCGAGCTTTGCCCGTGTGGTTCCAGCGCCTCGTTCGCCGATTGTTGCAGCCCAGTATTGGCTGGCGAGCGCGCGCCTGCGACCGCGGCGCTGCTGATGCGCGCGCGCTACACCGCGTTCGCCAAGGGGAACGTGGACTTCATCATGAGCAGCCACGACCCGGAGACCGTGGAGACCGTCAAGCGCGAGGAGGTCCAGGTTTGGAGTCAACAGAGCGAGTGGTTGGGGCTCGACATTATCCGTACGGAGGCAGGTGAGGCGGAAGATGAGACCGGTACCGTCGACTTCATCGCCAAGTACCGCCTGCAGGGGCTGACTACCCAACACCGCGAGCGCGCCCAGTTTCGCCGCGTCGAGGGCAAGTGGGCGTTTGTTGATGGTGGCGATATCCCCGTGGAACGCAAAGCCAAGCCCGCTTCGAAGTGGGTAGCTAAGAAGAAAAAGAAGAAGTGAGCCAGCCAGGCTCGCGGCAGCCGCCTGCCTCCGCCGACGAGCTCGAGTCGTGGCGTCGACGAGATCACGCGCGGCTCTGGCACCCCGCGACGCACTTCCGCGACCTTGACCAGCTGCCCCCGACGTTTATCCGCAGCGCGCGCGGGGCGTACCTGGAGGCGGCTGACGGCACGCAGATCTTCGACGCGATCAGCAGCTGGTGGACGTGCTTACACGGCCACTGCCACCCAAAGCTAGTTCAAGCCATCGCCGAGCAAGCGGCGCGCCTCGATCACGTGATGTTCGCTGGCTTCACGCATCAGCCGGCGCTGCGCCTAGCTGAGCGCTTGGTCGCCGCGGCGCCGGGCGGCGAGGCAGCTTACGAACGCGTCTTCTACGCAGACTGCGGCTCAGCGGCCATCGAGGTCGCCTTGAAGATGAGCTTCCAGGCCCGCCAGCAGTCTGGCGAGCTCGAGCGCCAGGGCCTGGCGACGCTCAAGAATAGCTACCATGGGGAAACGCTTGGGGCGCTCGCGGTCTCTGGAAATCCAGCGTATCGCGCCCGCTTTCAGCCGCTGTTGTTCCCGGTGCTGGAGCTGCCTGCGCCGAACTTTGAGGCGCACGAGCTCGCACATCTCGAGCAGAACCTCGGCGAAGACGCGCCGGAGACCCAACGAGCCATCGCCATGCTGGAGGCTCAGCACGAGCGACTGACCGCGCTGTTGATCGAGCCGGTGATCCAGTGCGCCGGGCGCATGGTGATGCCTGGTGTTGGCTTCTACCGCGCGGTGTGCGACGCGGCGCAGCGCCTGGGCATTCACGTGATCGCTGATGAGATCGCGGTTGGCTTTGGCCGCACTGGCCGCTTGTTTGCCAGCGAGTGGGGGACGCCGACCAAGCACGCTCCAGCGACGGGTGGGGCTTGGTCCGGCGCCGCGCCCGACTTTTTGTGCTTGAGCAAGGGGCTGAGTGGCGGCGTCTTGCCGCTCAGCGCGGTGCTGATCCGTCGTGGCTTTGATCAGGTGTTCCATGGGGATCCAAGCCGCAGCTTCCTCCACAGCCACACCTTCACGGCGAACCCCATCACCTGCGCTGCGGGCTTGGCGAGCCTCGACCTGTTTGAGGCTGAGGGCACCCTCGAGCGCGTGGCGACGCTCGCCCGTGAACTCCAGCGCTTGCGGCGCCAGGTAGCGGTGGCGTGCGGCGCCCACGTGGCTGCGCAGCGCCAGGCGGGGCTAGTCGCTGCGCTGGAGGTGACGCCGGGCCCCGACTGGGTGGGGCGGTTTGGCGCGGGCCGCCTCAGCCTTGAGCTGCGGACCGAGGCCTTGAAGCGTGGCGTGCTGCTGCGGCCGCTGAACGACACGGTGTACTGGATGCCGCCATACTGCGCCACGTCGGCCGATTTGGAGCGCCTGGCGGACGTCACTGCTAGCTGCGTTCGCCACGTGCTTGGCTGAACTGGATCGCAGCTAAGAGCACTGCACGTCGCGAGGGAGGCGGGTATGGACCGCGCGGAAGGTTTGCCGGCGCGTGGGCGTAGACCGCCGAGTGGTTCGCCGTGACTCCATCGCCACAACTCGCGCGGCACACAGTGAAGCCAGGCTCACGACGAGGCCCTGGCAGGATTTAGCGCCGCTCTGCAAAAGTTTCGACCCAAACCATCAAATTGGCGCTGGCGAACGACTCAACCAGGGCACACGCCGCGCAGCTGAGCGCCTCCACGCGGGCTGGCACAGCGCTTGCTCTAGTTCGACGAAACCTAAACAGCCCGCGTCGGTGCAACCGCGGATCCTCCCGCAATTTACGCCTGTACAGGCGCGAGCAGACGACCAGCCGCCTACGCAGCGGCGGTGATCCTGACTTCCTCTTGCTTTGGATTGGCACAACATGGCGCAACCACCGACTCTTCGACGCACCCCCCAGCAGGCCAGGTCTCGCGACACGGTGCTCACCATCCTGGTCGCGGCGGCTCGGGTCCTGCTGCAACACGGCCCGACGCGCCTCTCGACCAATCGGGTGGCTAAGGTCGCCGGGGTGAGCGTCGGGTCCCTGTATCAGTACTTTAGCGGCAAAGCAGATCTGATCGAGCAGCTGGCGGAGCGGCGCTTGGAGGTGATGAGCCTGGAGCACTGCACTCGCGTGTACCGCGCGGAAACATTGGAGGAGTCCTTCGCCGTCAGCGCGGACGTGGCGGTGGATGTCGCGGTGCTGGAGCTGGCGCTGAGCTCGCTGACGCCAGCCTTCGAGCCCGCGCTGAGCGATAGCTGCCAGGCGATCCTGCAGAGCTGTCTGGCGCCGACCCGCGGAGAGTACCGGGCAGACAAGCTGGAGTTGGTGGGGGTGCTCGGTGCGTCCATGGTCGCGCGCGCCGTCGCCGAAAGCCCCGGCGAGTGGCAGCAGAGCGAGGGGCTGCGCAAGGGCCTGCGTCAGCTGTTTGAGCGCCACCTGATCGCGCCCAGGGCTCGGGATAGCGGTGTCTGCGCCAGCGTCCCGATGGCCCAAGCCGGCTGAGCGCGGTCGCGCTGCCGCCGAGCGGTCGGCTGGCCAGCGCCGCCGGGCGCTGTGCGACCGCACGTCGCGGATGTCGGCCTGGGGACGACGACGCCGAGGCTGGGCTCGCGCCACCATAGCCCCAGAAATCGGCTATTTATCGGCTAAATTCAGCGCCGCGCGCGCACAAGCGCTCAGCCCGCCGACCCCGCCGCGTCAGTAAGCCGTATCACCACTAGCCGAAGTCGTGTCGGTTGGAGTAAGGAGCAACCTCACGTTTGACCTAACGAGTCGTATGGGGTGGCGCTGATGCTTGCCTGCCCCATACCCCCCGTGAAGGCCTCTCCTGAGTCCCTGGCCTCACAGGCAGGGACACGCAAACCATCCAGGCGGGCGACCTCACCGGGCCGCCGCAGGACCTTTGGTCCACCACGCGCCGCCTGAGCGCGGGATGTGGAGCAGCGACATGCAAAAAGCGCTAACTCTGGCAGACAGCACCATCGGCAAAAAAGCCCTGCTCGCGGTGAGCGGAGTCGTGATCTTCGGCTTCGTGATCGGCCACATGCTCGGCAACCTGCAGGTGTTCCTTGGACCTGAGAAGCTGAACGCCTACGCGGCGACGCTACACAACACGCCAGCGTTGCTGTGGGGCACGCGGATCGTGCTGCTGGTCAGCATCGTGACCCATGTCAGCATGGCGATGCAGTTGGTGATGCTGTCTCGCGCAGCGCGACCGGTGTCGTACTTCAAGCAGCAGAACGTAGCTACCAACTACGCGGCGCTGACCATGAAGCTGAGCGGCCCGATCCTGCTGCTGTACATCGTGTTTCACCTGGCTCACTTCACCTTCCCTGGGGTCGCGCTCGGCAGCTATGAGCACAGCGCGACCAACGTCTACGCCAACGTCGTCCAGGCGTTCAGCGTCCCCTGGGTCGCGGCGGTGTATATCCTGGCGCAGCTCTTGGTGGGGCTCCACCTCTACCACGGCGCCTGGAGCTTGTTTCAGACCCTCGGCCTCAACCACCCGCGGTACGAAGCCAAGAAGCTACTGGTCGCTCGTTCATTGGCGATGCTGGTCGTCGTCGGCAACGTGTCGATGCCCGTGTGCGTGCTGATCGGCGTGATCCCGCCGCTGAGCTGATCCCGCCGCTGAGCTGACCCCGCCGCTGAGCTGAGCCCCCGAAGTCCGCACTAAGTTTCCCCGAAGAACCGGAGATCAAGTCATGGAGCTACGTTCTAACGAGCCCACCGGGCCGATTGAGAAGCGCTGGGAGAAGCACCGCTTCGACATGAAGCTGGTCAACCCAGCTAACCGGCGCAAACACAAAATCATCGTGGTCGGCACTGGCCTGGCTGGCGGCGCTGCCGCCGCGGCGCTAGGCGAGCAAGGCTACCAGGTCAGCTCGTTTTGTTACCAAGACAGCCCGCGCCGCGCTCACAGCATCGCCGCTCAGGGCGGCATCAACGCCGCGAAGAACTACCAAAATGACGGCGACAGCGTCTACCGCCTGTTTTACGACACGGTAAAGGGTGGGGACTTCCGCTCGCGCGAATCGAACGTGTACCGCCTGGCCGAGGTCAGCGTCAACATCATCGATCAGTGCGTGGCCCAAGGCGTGCCGTTCGCCCGCGAATATGGCGGCTTGCTAGCCAACCGCTCGTTCGGTGGCGCTCAGGTCAGCCGCACCTTCTACGCCCGCGGTCAGACTGGACAGCAGCTGCTGCTCGGGGCCTACCAAGCGTTAGAGCGGCAGGTCAACGCTGGCACCGTCACCATGCATTCGCGCACGGAAATGCTAGACCTGATCGTGATCGACGGCGTCGCCCGCGGCATCGTCACCCGCGACATGGTGACCGGGAAGATCGAGGCCCACGTGGCGGACGTGGTCTTGCTGGCGACGGGCGGCTACGGCAACGTCTTCTACCTGTCGACCAACGCCAAGGGCTGCAACGTCACCGCGACCTGGCGCGCGCACCGCAAAGGCGCGTTCTTCGCCAACCCTTGCTACACGCAGATCCACCCGACCTGTATCCCGGTGAGCGGCGCCTACCAGTCGAAGCTGACGTTGATGAGCGAGAGCCTGCGTAACGACGGCCGGGTGTGGGTGCCAAAGAAGGCGGAGGACTGCGCTAAGAACCCGGGCGACATCCCCCACAGCGATCGCGACTACTACCTCGAGCGCCTGTACCCTAGCTTCGGTAACTTGGTTCCGCGCGATATCGCGTCGCGGCGCGCGAAGAACATGTGCGACGAGGGCCGCGGCGTGGGCCCCGAAGTGGACGGGGTGCGCCGCGGCGTCTACCTCGACTTCCATGACGCGATCAAGCGCCTGGGTGAGAGCGCGATCAGCGAGCGCTACGGGAACCTGTTCGACATGTACGAGCGCATCACCGGCGACAGCCCGTACAAGACGCCGATGCGCATCTACCCCGCGACCCACTACACCATGGGTGGGCTGTGGGTCGACTACAACCTGATGAGCACCATCCCTGGCCTGTTCGTGGGGGGTGAGGCGAACTTCAGTGACCACGGGGCGAACCGCTTGGGCGCTTCCGCGCTGATGCAAGGGCTGGCAGACGGCTACTTCGTCTTGCCGTTCACTCTGGGCAACTACATCGCGACCACCAAGCTTGAGCCCATCGCCACCAGCCACCCCGAGGTGGAGCGCTGCGTGGC
This sequence comes from uncultured Polyangiaceae bacterium, assembly GCA_964551615.1. Classification (GTDB taxonomy): domain Bacteria; phylum Myxococcota_A; class Polyangia; order Polyangiales; family Polyangiaceae; genus JAHBVY01. The sequence goes on along the minus strand of CAZKDY010000030.1, from coordinate 17,876 downwards.
GGGCGTGAAAGAGCGCATCCAGAGGTTGTTGTCGATCGGCGGCTCACGCACCCCGGACAGCTTCCACCGCGAGCTGGGGCACCTGATCTGGGACTACTGTGGGATGAGCCGCACCGCTGAGGGCTTGAAGACCGCGCTGCAGAAGATCCCCGCGCTGCGCGAGGAGTTCTGGAAGGACCTGAAGATCACCGGCAGCGGCGAAGAGCTGAACCAGACCTTGGAGCGCGCTGGCCGCGTCGCCGACTTCTTGGAGCTCGGCGAGCTGCTGTGCACCGACGCCTTGAACCGCGACGAGTCCTGCGGTGGTCACTTCCGTGAGGAACATACGACCAGTGAGGGCGAAGCCAAGCGGGACGACGAGAACTTCCAGTTCGTTTCTGCCTGGGAGTGGACCGGCGACGCGGGCAAGCCCACGTTGCACAAAGAAGCGCTCAAGTTCGAGCACTGTCTACCCAGCCAGCGCAGCTACAAGTAAGGACGAAGGAGTCTACGATGAGCACGATCAACCTCACGCTCCACGTCTGGCGCCAGAAGGGGCCGAACGACGCGGGCGGGTTCAAAGTCTACGAAGCTAAGGATATCAGCACCCACGCCTCGTTCTTGGAGATGCTGGACGTGGTCAACGAGCGCCTGATCGAGCAGGGCGAAGAGCCGATCGCCTTCGATCACGACTGCCGCGAAGGCATCTGCGGCATGTGCGGCATGGTGGTGAACGGCCGACCGCATGGTCCTCAAAAAGAGACGACCACGTGTCAGCTACACATGCGCCAGTATAAGACCGGCGACGAGATCTGGATTGAGCCGTGGCGGGCGCAGGCCTTCCCAGTGGTCAAAGACCTGGTCGTCGACCGCAGCGCTCTTGATCGCATCATCCAGGCGGGTGGCTACATCTCGATCCGGACCGGCTCCGCCCAGGACGCCAATGAAATGCCGATCCCTAAGGCGATGGCAGATCTCGCGTTCGAGGCCGCGGCGTGCATTGGCTGCGGCGCCTGCGTCGCGGCGTGCCCCAACGCGTCCGCCTCGCTGTTCACCGCGGCCAAGCTGGCTCACTTGTCCCTGCTGCCCCAGGGTGAAGCGGAGCAACAGGCGCGCGTGCGCAAGATGGTCGCACAGATGGACGCCGAGGGGTTCGGGCACTGTAGCAACCACTACGAGTGCATGGCAGCTTGCCCTAAGAACATCGACGTGGAGTTCATCGCCAGGATGAACCGCGACTTCATCAAGGCGATGGTCAGCGCGCGCGACGACGTCCCAAACCCCGACAAGCGCTGAGCGCGCCAGCGCGCCGCGCACGCCCCGGTAAAAAAAGTCGCGGTTCGTCAGCCGCTTGCGGCTACGCTTAGCAGATGACGCACGGGACGTGGCTGTGGATGCCAGCGCTGGTGGTCGTGGCGTGCAGCGGGGCCGCGCCGGGTCCGGGACGGGACGCCGGAGCGGCGGGCGCAGGCGGAGCGGGCGCGGCTGGAGGGACGGGGGGCGGCGCGAGCGGTAGTGGTGGTTCCGCGGGGACTTCTGAATGCCCGCCGGAGTGCTTCGCGCCCACGCGCTGCGTCGACCAGTGCGGAGACGTGGCGCAGGACTACGGCTGCTGCTCCTGTCCACCCCCAAAAATTAATGTGCTGAGCTGCCCTGACGCTGGGCCAGACGCCGGTTAGCGCAGCTGGCCCAAGCGCGCAGCGCCTACTCAGTGCGGGACTCCGGACTTGCAGCCAAACAGGATACCAACCGAGGCAGCGTCGTCTGCTTGCACGGTCGCGCAGGTGTCGGGACACAAGAAGACTTGGTTATTGTCGATGTAGAAGGCGTCCGGCGCGCAGGCGGCCGCGTTCGCCACCTGGTTGAAGATCTGCTCAGCGCCGCCGCCACCTGGGGTGTAGCGCACCAGCACCGTCTCGAGATCGATGGTCTCGCCCTCGGGAGGCGGTGGGATGTCGAACTCGCAGGCCACCTTGGTGCCTGAGATCACCCCGTCGGCGATGGCTAAGAAGATGGAGTCGAAGGAGGCGTTCTCGCAGCTCGGGTAACGCAGGCTCTCGGTCATGATGCTGAGCGCCTGGTAGCCTGTGCCGCGCCCCGCGGAACCGGGTGAGCACTGGTTGGTGTTGATGGGGGCGGTGGGCGGCCACGGCGCCGTCGCGGGTGAGTTGGCGCCCATGCCCACGATGCTGTACCAGCGGTAGTTGCGCTCGCCGTCGACGGGGCCGAAGTTCTCCGGTGACATGGTGCGCAGCGCGACGTCAAAGTCCCTGCCGACGGTCTCGCCACCGGCCACGCTGTTGCCGTCGTTGAAGTTTTGCCCGTTGAAGGTGCAGCTCACGTCGTCGTCGGTGATCTCGACGAACATCTTGAACGAGTCTGGTCGCAGCCACTGTGACCAGCCGTTGGGCGCGAAGCCGAGGTCGTCCGCCTGGGTGAACGTCTCCAGGATCTTACACAGCGAGTTCTGGCTGGCGATCTCTTCGCTGTAGTGGAAGAAGTTGGCTGTGTTGACGGGCTGCGCTGGAGGCGTGCCGCAGCCGCCGATCGGGATGCCGCTGAGCGGCGCCTCGATGCACACCGACTCGCTGCTCAGGTTGCCGTGCTTGGCCAACATGATCACCCGGTAGTCGATGTCTGAGGCGCCGATGATCTGCGCGAAGTTGACGTTGATGTTGTTCTGCACGGCAGCGATTTCACCGCCCATGCTGCCCGAGTTATCGATCACGAAGATGATGTCGACCGGCTTCTTGACCAGGGTGGCTTCAGCGGACTGGCTCTGACACGCGCTGTCCTGAGTGAGCGAGCCGTCGGTCGCGGAGGCGTCGATGCTGAACGTCCCGCCGGTAGCAGACCCCGCGGAACCACCGCTGTTGGTGGCGCCTCGCCCGCCGTCGCCCCCAGAGGCTGAGCTGCCTCCAAAGTTGAGACCGCCCCCGTTGCCAGCGGCGTCTTCACCGCTGCTGCCACACGCGCTGAACAGCAGCGTGGTGGTCAAGCCGGTCAAGGCGAGGGGGAAAGCGTGACGCAGAGCAGTGCTAAAACGGGCCAAAAGACACCTCCGTGAGGGGGAAGGCCGTTACACTAACACGCTTGGCGGCTCGCCCCGCCGCGAGCGCGCTCAGAATCGCCGGCCAGCGCGCCAAACGCGAGCTTCAGGCGTCGGATGCTACGCGGCGGAGGTCACGAAACCGGCAGAAACCAGGTCGACGCGGGGCAGGCGGCGCCCACCCCGCTCAAGCCATCAGCTGGCCGGCACTGGCAGGATCGGAGCCCACTCGAGGCGCTCGAGCATCTGATCTTCCACGATCAGGCCCTTGTCGCTGAAGGTCAGGATGTTGGCTTCATCAGCGTCACGACGCTCACCGACGAAGATGATGCCTTGGCCATTGCTGTTGTAGCCGAGCTGGACGATGGCGTTCTTCAACCAGCGACCGCCGCCGTCGAGCTCGATGGACTCTGGCAGCGTGTAGAAGCCCTCGGGTGGCAGGGGCTTCAGCGTCTTGGCCCAGGTGGGGGAGCGCAAGGGCGTGGTGGGCTCGCCCCAGAACCAACGGTTGTTGGTGTTCCGGCCTGGCTTGACGATGAACTTCATGCCGCCGTTTTGAGGTTGCCCCAAGTACACCAAGACCCCCGCGGGGAAGTCTCCTTCGTGACCGGGATACGGCTGGGTTGTGCGGTACAGGCCTGGTTCGGGCAGATCGAGCATCGTTTAGTGGTCTTTCCTGAGGCTGCGCCAGCGAGCCCGTCACCCTCGCGAGTTGTTTCGGACTGAGGCTTTCAAAGGGCCGAGTCGCACGGGGCGACCCAAGCCGGGCGCGGAATGTAACCCACTTGGTGTGCCGCACAAGATCTGGTGGGGCGCTTTGTCGTCGAAGCGAGGCGGGTTGATTGCTACCTATGTCAGCGTGAAGCTCACGTTGCCTTGCCTCGCGTTGGTGTTTTTGTGTGGTGCGTGCGCTCCGCGCCAGAGCAACCCTGAGCCAGCGCCGCTGGATCGGCCGAGCGGACCGCTCACCCAGCAACAGGCCGAGCGCTACGTGGTCCAGCTGGTGAATCGCCATCGCGCGGCGCACCAGCTGGAGCCCGTGGCGTGGGATGAGGTGGCGGCGCAGGCCGCGCGGCGACACGCGGCGGACATGACCCGCGTCGGCTTCACCGCGCACTGGGGCAGCGACGGTTCGGTGCCCGAGCAACGCTACAGCGAGGCCGGGGGCCGGCATTTAGTGCAGGAGAACGCGGCGTGCTTCTTTGACGGCGTGCCTCGCGAACTCGATCCGAACCCCAGCTACGATGCCGCGCAACTCGAGCGCATCGAGGACGCGTTCTATGACGAGCTGCCGCCCAACGACGGCCACCGCACCAACATCTTGAAGCGCTGGCACACCGGGCTCGGGGTGGGGCTGGCTAAGCCCGTTGGCATCACCCAACCCTGCATGACCCAAGAATTTACCGATAACTACGCCGATCTCAGCGAGCTGCCGACCAGCGCTCAGCGCGGCCAGAGTATCCGTGTGGCAGGAGAAGTGAAGACCCCGGTCACGTTTGGGGGGGTGGGTCTAGGGCGAGTCGATCCAGCGAAGCCGATGACCGCGGCGGAGCTGAACCAAACCTCAACCTACGCCATGCCGGCTCCAGACACGCTGTACGCGCCCGAGGGCTACGTGACGCCGAAGCCGGTCAAGCTGGACGGGGCGAAGTTTGAGATCGAGCTCCCCCTCGGCAAGCAGCCGGGGCGCTATATGGTCAGCGTGTGGGGGCGCTACCCCGGGGCGGATGAGCTGGTGATGATCAGCTTGCGTAGCATTACCGTGAAGTAACGCGGCCGGTGACCCTGAACATCCCGCAGGCGTGCTGGGATGCGTACCGAGCGCTGCCAGGGACCGCGGGCGCCACGCCGGGCCCGGGCGACCTCAGCCGGCATGGAAATCAACTCCGGACTTCCGCTCTGTCTCCAGGAGCTATAGAAGTCAGCGGGTGGGCAGCGAGCGGGTGAGTGACGAGTTCGGCGAACGCATCGGCGATCGCTACGAGGTCATCTCGGAGCTGGCCAGGGGCGGCTCGAGCATCGTGTACCGCGGCTTCGATCACGACGCGGGGCAACCTGTGGCGATCAAGGTCCTGCGCGATAGCTACGCCGGTCGCGAAGACTTTGGGGTGCGGATGGTGCGCGAGTTTCGCGCGATGCGCTTACTACGGGGGACGTCGGCGGTGACTGCGCACGCCCTCGCGGTCAGCAAGGCCGGGGCGCTGTGCTTGATCATGGAGCTGCTCGAGGGCCTCGACTTGGACGACTACATGGCTCGAGTCGAGCTCAGTCAGCAGCAGATGGAAGCGCAGCACGTGGTCGAGCTATTGGACCCCGTGGTCGCCACTCTTGAGCGTGGCCACGAGCTGGGGATCATCCACCGCGACCTCAAGCCTGGGAATATCTTCGTGGTCGGCGCGGGCCGAGCCGAGGGCTCCGGAGCGTACTGCTTCGCCCCCGTACAGGCACAGCAAGCCGGCGGCGCAGCCGTGGCGCGAGCGCTGGTGCGCTCCGAGCCGGCCGCTACGCAGCAGGGCCAGGCGCTCCGCCACAGCGTCCGACTCCTCGACTATGGATTCTGTCGGGCCCTGGACACGCGATCCATCACCCCAGACGGCACGGTGCTCGGCTCGCCCAGCTATATCCCTCCGGAAGTATGGCGCGGCAAGGCGAGCCAGACAGACCCAGCCGGAGACGTCTATTCGTTGGGCGCGATCGTGTTTCGGCTACTCAGCGGTCAGGTGCCATTTGAAGCGGGCACGCTGCGCGAACGCCTGCAGCTGGTGTGTGACGGCGAGCGCCCGAGCCTCCACGCGTTGCGGCCTGATCTCCCGCTCGCCATCGACGAGTGGGTGCGCCAAGTGCTCGCGATTTCACCAGCGCACCGCTTTCGGCGGGTGAGCGCCATGTGGAGCGCGTTTCAGCACGCGGTCGGTCTGCCTAGCGCGCCCGCGATCAGCACCTTGCAGGTGGCGGTGCAGTGACCTGCGGGGTGCGCGTGCAGATGTAGCCGGAGTCGATTCAAGCAAGGCAGCAGGAGGAGCAGCATGGCAGCAAAGCGAGCAGGACTAGGCAGCGCTAACCGATCTGGCAAGACCAAGGCGGCGTCTGCCGCCACGGCGACCAAGAAGCCGAGCCGCGCGGCGGCGTCGCCGCCAGCCAAGGCGATGATGAAGCCCACCGAGGCAGCCAAGCAGCCCACCGCCGCGGTCAAAGCAGCGCCTGCCAAAGCGGTCAAGAAGCCGGCGAAGGCGTCGCAGGGTGGGGCGGCTCCGCCGGAGGTAGGGGACGCGGCGCCCGAGTTCCGCTTGCCGGATCATGCTGGGGTCAGCGTCACCTCGGCTGAGCTGGCGGGCGCCCCGTATGTGCTCTACTTTTACCCTAAGGATGACACCCCAGGCTGTACCCGTGAGGCGCGTGATTTCCAGGAAGAAATGAATGGATTCGCCGCGGCGGGGGTGCGCGTGATCGGCGTGAGCCCCGACTCGAGTGAGCGCCACGCGCGCTTTCGCGCGAAGCACGGCCTCGGCTTCAGCCTGCTCTCCGATGCGGAGCGCGCGCTGGCCGAGGCCTACGGCGTTTGGGTGATGAAACACAACTACGGTCGCCAGTACATGGGGATCCAGCGCAGCACGTTCTTGGTCGGGGCCGACGGCAGGCTGCAGCGCGTGTGGCGCAACGTGCGGGTGAACGGACACGTGAGCCAGGTGTTGGAGGCGATCCGCTAGCCTCAGCCTCGGGCGGACCAGCGCGCCTGGCGCGACGCCGCGTTGTCGTGAGCTGGCCCTTGAGCGCGGGCGTGGCGGCGGTGGTCCTAGCCGCGGGGAGGCCAGCTCACCCGCGGCAGCGGGAAGCCTGGCCGCGCGAACAGGTAGCCTTGACCGTAGTGGGTGCCGGTGTCGCGGGACGCGGCGTACTCGTCATACGTCTCGATCCCCTCGGCGACGACCACGGCGCCGAGATCGACGCACAGCCGCACCACCCCCGCGACGAGTTGCTGCTGGCGCTTGTTCTTTTCAATGCCCGCGATCAGGCCGCGGTCGAGCTTCACCACCCGAGGCTCCAGATCCACGATGTGTTTGAGGTTCGAGTAGCCAGCGCCGAGATCGTCGACGACCAGGTGGATGCCACCCCGCGAGCGGATCTCGTTCAGCACGCTCCGGCACAAGTCAAAATGCGTAAAAGGCACGCTCTCTGTAATTTCTACGTAGATATCAGAGTCATGCCAGAACACCGGGTCGTTGGGCTGCACGAGCCAGCTCTGGTTCAGCTCGCTCGGGTGGACGTTGACGAACAGCGGAATACCAGAGCACAGCGGCACCGCGATCTCGCGGATCATGCGGCCCAGGCGACCCGAGCAGTGCGTCTCGACCGCGCGATCGAACAGCCGCGTTGGGTTCTCAAACCCCGCGACCGAGCAGCGAACCAACGCCTCGTACGCGAACAGCTGGCCCGTATCCAGGTTGATGATGGGTTGGAACACGACGCTGAGGTCGTCCGCCTGCACCATGCTGTCGAGGGCCAGCATGGAGTCGCGGCGCTGGAACGAGCCGCCCACAGGCGCGTTTGGAGCGTCGGACAGACGATTGCTACGTGACTGGTGTGGCGTCATGAGTGCTGACCCAGGGAGCGGTCCAAACCGCAGACCTAACATGCTGGCGCGCTCCGCCAACCGCATAGCGTAACCCGAAACAGCGCGGACTTGGCAATCTCGCAGAGCACGCCGGCGCGGCTCGGGACACACGCCGGCACGGCTCGCTACGCCCCGTCAACCCACCTTCTCTTCACATCGGCCGCTCTATTCACATCGGCGGTTCTCTTCACATCGGCGGTTCTCTTCACATCGGCCCAGGGGCCGCGGGCGATCCCGCGCCTTGAGTGTCGTCAGCGCTCAGCAAAATTGACTAGGCTGAGGTCGATTCGTTGGGCGCTGCCTGTGCTGGGGCGGTGCCTGGAACCTGTTTCTAGCTCGCGCCTCTACGGTCGCGCGCGGTCAGCGGCTATGCTGGCCGCCGCTCAGCGCCGAGGAAGTTCTATGTCCCGTTCTACCGCTTCACCGATCTCCCGTGGCTCATCGCGAGCCGTCGCCGCGACCACTGAGCGCCCATTCGTGGCAGCCTCGCTGGCTCGGCTCCCGCTCTTTCCGCTGGGTCGGCTGGCGCAGGGCCGCCTGGCGCAGGGTCGTGTGCCGCTCGGGCTCGTGGCGGTGGGGCTCTTGTTGGTGGGGCTGCTCGGGTGCGAGAACGCAGCTAAAAAGAGCGTCGAGCGCGCGACGCCCCACGTCACCCGGCTGGTCGAGACCATGACCAATGACGTTGCGGAGCTCGAGCGCGGCATGCCACGGGCGGCGCCGATCCTCGCCGCTGAGTTATTTCCGCGCGAAAAGGTTGACGCTGACGCTGGGGCGGACGCAGGTAAGAAGTCAGCCCGCAGCCCGCTGAGCGATCCGCAAGCGCTGAAGCGAGTGATGGAGCGGGTGCGGAGCAAGGACGCAGATCTGCGCCTAGCCAAGAGCACCTTCTTCGCGGTGGCGAAGCCCGACGGCACCGTCTTGCGCAACGATCAGCAGCAAGACCTGATGGCCGGGCGAGGGCTGTTTGGGGCCTACCCAGAGCTCAAGCAGGCGCTGACCTCGAAGACACTCGTGCGCAGCCGCGGCAGCCTAGCTGAGGCTGCCGGGGTGCGCGGCCGGCCTGACGCTCAGTGGGTGGTGGCGAGCGCGCTGCGCGAGGCGGGCGAGCCCGACGGCGCGGTCAAGGGCTTGTATGTGAGCGGCTGGTCCTGGTCGAGCTACGCGTACCGGCTCGAGAACGCGCTCAAGAGCTGGATCGACGACGAGCATCAAGCCGAAAAAGAGCCCGTAGTGTACGCGTTCGTGCTGGTCGACGGCGCGGTCTACGGGGCCCCCATCGCGCCCGAAGCGAACATTGAGGCGATCGCCGGGCTGAAGCTGCTTGAGGGGCTCGCGGTGGGCGCCACGGCCACGCGAGAGCTGGAGCTCTCTGGCCGCGCGTTTGGCGTGGTGGCTCAGCGGGTGCCCGCGTTAGGTGAGGGGGTGGGGGTGGCTATTTTACGCACGGAAACCTGAGAGGTCACCGCAGGCGCCGCGTCGAGGCGGGGATATCAAGGCATGCCGCAGGGAAGCGGTGTGGCGCGCTCTCGGGGCGACTCGGCACGCCGTAGCAGCGACCGACGGAACAGCGCACCGTAGCTCCTCCAGCAGCGCGGGTCGGTGCGCAGGCTCGGCCTCGGGCGAGGGGGTGGAGGGGAGGACGCCACGAGGCTAGGCCCAAGACCCCCGAACCCTGCTGTGGGCTGTTCACTTGCCCTGGGGTCGGGTGCAATGACCGCGCCTGGCGAGCCGACGAAAATAGACTTCAGCGCGCCGTCGATATGCTGCCTTGGTTGAGTTGACGCGGTCTCCCGTGGTTGAGTTGAACCGGGCGGTCGCGGTGGCCATGGCGTTCGGGCCCGCGGCGGGTCTTGAGATCGTGGATGCCCTCGTCGAGGAGAGCGCGCTGGCCGACTACCACCTCCTGCCTAGCCAGCGATCCCAGCGGCAGAGCTCGGCGCCGTCGAGCTCGCGCCAGATCTCGGTGCCGCCGCGCGCCCCGTCGTCGAGGGGGAGCTGCGACGGGAGTTTGGCGCGTGGAGCGCGAGATTTCTTGGAGTCCATGCTGCCCTTCCTCGCGTTAGCGCGGTATAAGACCCGCGCCAATGCCCCTCGTATACCTGCCAGAAGCTGAGGCTTTGTTTCTCTGGGGCACTGAGCCCGCGCCCCGCGCGTTGCCTGCCCTGGGCCAAGGTGGAGTCAGCTGGTTCGCGACGCTGCTCGCCCCAGTGGGCGCCAGAGGCGCGTTGGTGCCCCACGAGACACCGGGGCTCAAGCTGCCGCTCATTCACGCGCTGGCGACCTTCGCCGTCGTCCCAGCGGCTGACATCGACAGCCTGCCCGGCTCCGTGGCCAGCTGGGTGCTGGCCAGCAAGCTGGGGATGGATTTGGTGGCGCGCGAGCGCGTGGTGCCGACCATCCTTCGCCGCGGCGAGCGCGTCGAAGCCCGCTGGGCGGCGTCCCTGGCCGCGAGCGAAGACGCAGCCAAGGTCGCGCTGATCGCGGCGAGCATGCCGCCTGCGGCCCACGCGATCCCGGTAGCTGATGGCGGCGCGAGCGCGGTGTGGGCTCCAGACGCGCTGCTCAGGGCGTACCTCGACGCCGCCGTCGATGCGCTGCTGCGCAGCATCCGTGCGGAAGCGAATGTGTCGACCACGCGGGCACGAGCCGCGCGGACACAGGCGCCGCGGACGCCGCCGCGGGTCGCGTCAGACTCGTGGCCTGACCGCTGGCTAAACGCCCTCAGCAGCTCCCAGCGCGGCTTCGAGACCGACGGCTTCGCCGAGCGCTCCGTCGTCGATGAGCTCGAGCGCTGGGGCGAGCCCGCCCTGGGAGCGCGAGATCGGCTGCGCGCGTGCTTTCGCCTGGAGCTACCGCCCACCGACCAGGAGCCGTTCGCGCTGCGCTTCTTGCTGCAGTCGCCTGACGATCCGAGCCTGCTGGTCCCCGCCGCTGATGTGTGGAGCACCCAGGGTCGCAGCCTGGAGAAGCTGGGGCGCGCGTTCCGCGACCCTCAGGAGTCGCTGCTCGGGGCGCTGGGCCGCGCCGCGCGGCTGTTTCCGCCCATCGCGACGGCGCTCCAGCAGGCGCAGCCTGAGGCCGTCGAGCTCGAACCTGAGACCGCGTGGATGTTTTTAGGGCAGGCCGCGGCCCTGCTCGCCGACGCGGGCTTCGGGGTCATCGTGCCGGGCGAGCTCACCGCCGCGGGCCAGCGGCGCCTGCGCCTGCGCATGCGCGTGGGAGGCGGCGCGGTGGTGCCCGGGGTGGTCGCCGGCGTCGCGGGGCTGGCGATGGACGAGCTGCTGCACGTCGAGTGGGAGGCGATCATCGGCGATGACGCAGTATCCGCACGGGAATTAACGGCGCTCGCTCGTCAAAAAGCGCCGCTGGTGCGCTTTCGCGGCGCGTGGGTCGCGGTGGATCCGGGAGAGCTCGGCGACATCCAGGCGCGCCTGGCCCGCGGCGCGTCCAAGCTGACAGCGCGTGAAGCCATCCACGCCGTGCTGGCGGGGGAGGCACGCCACGGCGGGCTGACCGTCGCGGTCACCAGCTCAGGCGCCTTGGCTGCGCTGGTCGAGCAGCTCCGCGGCGCCGGCGCTAGAGCGCTCAGCGCGCCGCGCTCGCTCAAGGCGACCCTGCGGCCCTACCAGGAGCGCGGCCTCAGCTGGCTCTCGACCATGGCCGAGCTCGGCCTCGGGGCGTGCCTGGCGGACGACATGGGCCTCGGCAAGACCATGCAGCTGCTGGCGCTCTTGTTGATCCGCCAGGAATCATTGAAGGCTGACGCGCGCCCAGCCTTGCTGGTAGCGCCGACCTCGGTGGTCGGCAACTGGGAGCGCGAGATCGAGCGCTTCGCGCCGTCCCTCGAGGTCGTGCGGCACTACGGCGCTACCCGAGCCAAGTCAGCGGACGACATCCCACGCCGGGCGGGGGTCTTGGTCCTGACCACCTACGGCTTGCTGCGCCGCGACCGCGCTGTGCTGTCAAGCATTGACTGGTCCGTCGCTGCCCTAGACGAAGCCCAAAACATCAAGAACGCCGCCTCCGCCACGGCCCGCGCGGCCTGCTCATTGACCGCGAGCCACCGCTTCGCGCTGACCGGCACGCCGGTCGAGAACCGCCTCGCGGAGCTGTGGTCCATCCTCGAGTTCGCCAACCCTGGCTTGCTTGGGCCCGTCGATACCTTCCGCAGGCAGTTCGCCCTGCCCATCGAGCGCTACGGCGACGACGCGGCGGCTGCGCGCCTGCGCTGCATCGTGGGGCCGTTCATCTTACGGCGGCTCAAGAGCGACCCGACCATCATCCAAGATCTACCGCCGAAGCACGAGATGAAGGTGGTCTGTACGCTGACCCGCGAGCAAGCCTCGCTCTACAAGGCCGTGGTCGATGAGGAGCTGCGGCGCATCGAGGCCGCCGACGGCATCTCGCGGCGTGGTCGCGTGCTGGCGCTGCTGATGTTCACCAAACAGATATGCAACCACCCAGCGCAATACCTCGGGGAGACAGGGCCGCTGCCAAAGCGCTCGGGCAAGCTCGCGCGCACCACCGAGATGCTCGAAGAGGCCCTCGCCGCCGGCGACAAGGCCCTGGTGTTTACCCAGTTCCGCGAGATGGGGGACAAGCTGCTCCAGCACTTCAGCGCGCAGCTCGGCTGCGAGGTGGTGTTCCTCCACGGCGGCACGCCAAAGAAGGCCCGCGACACCCTGGTGCGCCGCTTTCAAGAAGAGCCGCACGGTCCGCGTGTTTTCATCCTCTCCGTCAAGGCGGGCGGCACGGGGCTGAACCTCACCGCCGCGAACCACGTCTTCCACTACGACCGCTGGTGGAACCCGGCGGTTGAAGATCAGGCCACCGATCGCGCCTACCGCATCGGCCAGAAGCGCGCGGTGCAGGTGCACAAGCTGGTGTGCGCTGGCACCGTAGAGGAGAAGATCGACCGCTTATTGGCGCAGAAGCGTGAGCTCGCCTCCAAGATCGTGGGCGCTGGGGAGCAGTGGATCACCGAGCTTGACAGCGGCGCGCTGCGCGATCTGTTCGCCCTCGCCGAGGGCGAGGCCGAGGACGCGGACGACGAGGACGCTGTGGAGGTGGCTCCACGCAGACGGCGCACGCAGACGCGCGCGGCCCGCTCACTCAATGAGGTGCGCCGATGAGCCGCTTCAGCCGTTACGGGTGGCGCTCGGCGCCTAAGAAGCCGCCGCCAGAGCGGGGCATTCGCGTGCAGCAGGTTGGCACCACGTGGTGGGGTCAGCGCTGGATCGAGGCGCTGCAGAGCGTCCTCGGCGGCGATCCGTCGCGCCTCGCCCGCGGTCGCAGCTACGCGCGTGGCGGGCGCACCCATGATTTGGTCGTTCAGGCTGGCAAGGTCACGGCCAAGGTCACCGGCTCGCGGGCGAGGCCGTACACCATCAGCATCCAGCTTGGGCAGCTCAGCGCGACCAAGTGGAAGCAAGCCATCGCCGGCATGGCTCAGAAGGCACAGTTCTCAGCTGAGCTGCTGGCTGGGCAAATGCCTACGGCCATAGACGAGGTGTTCCGCGAGGCTGGCGTGAGCTTGTTCCCGCAGCAGCGCGCGGATCTGAAGACCAGCTGCTCGTGTCCAGACTGGGGCGATCCGTGCAAGCACGTGGCGGCGACTCACTACGTGCTGGGTGAGGCGCTGGACGCCGATCCGTTCCTGCTCTTTGAGCTGCGCGGCAAGACCAAGGCCCAGGTACTCGACGCGCTGCGCGTCGCCCGCGGCGAGGCGCAAGAAACCAGCGCGCAGCCGCGGGGCAAGGCCAAGCTGAGATCTCGGTCCGCGGAGGCGCGCGGCCAGAGCGCGCCGGAGTCTGCGCCGGACTTGCGCACGGTGACGCTCGGCAAGCTCAAGGCAGGCGACTACGACAAGCCGCGCGGGCCGCTGCCGGCCTTGCACTTCAGCTTCGCAGAGCCCATGGTCCACGGCGCCGTGCTGCGCCAGCTGGGCGCGCCCGCCGCCTGGCAGGTTGAAGCGAGCCCCACGGATCTCCTCGCGCCGCTGGTCCGTGCGGCAGCGCAGGCCGCGCGCCAAGTCGCGATGGCCGACGCCGCGGAGGAGCAGCCGCCCAGCCAGCCGGCTGAGGCAGCGCCGAGGTTGCCTGAGGCGGCGCCGAAGTTGGTTGAGTTGGCAGAGGCAGCGCCGAAGTTGGCAGACGCAGCGACGAAGGCAGGGAAGGGGAGCCGCAAGCCGCGTAAGCGCGCTGTTAAACGCTCGGGCGGCGGGTAGCTGGCCTTGAAGCCTGAGGGGTGCGTGGATCCTTGTCGCTTGGGGCGTTGCGCTGATCATCTTGCAAAAGGTTGCGCGTCACGTTACTTTTGGCGATAGATTCAGCGGTGATGGCAAGTCCAGGTAGTTGCGGGCGCTCTATCAGCGTAGGAAGGGCCGCGATCTCCTCGACCTTGATCTTGGGCTGAGCCACCGTGAGTTCGACGCCGGTCGGTTGTCGGGTTCGTTCGGTTCCATTCGTCCTAAGACTCGCTGCGTACGCTCTTTACCAGCTCGCGGATCGTCTCACCGGAGCGCAGGGCGCTCCACTTGTCGACGAGCGCGCTGCGCTGCTTGCCTGGAGCCAGATCTTTGAGTTGCACCATGGCGTCGTCCAGCTCGCCACGCCACGCCACGACTCGGGGCGCCGCCCACCAAAAGCGCAGCTGCGTAGCGCCGTGGGGAAGCGATTGCCACAGATCGGCTTGGGCCTTCACGACGTCGTCTGCCCACTCGGGCTCAGCCATGTTGCTGCCGTGAAACGCGTCGAGGCGCTGCCAAGTCTCTCCCAGCAGCATCGGCGCGACGTAGCGGTTGCCCGCGAAGCCGTTGAGCAGCGCGTCGCCGATCTCCGCAGAGGGGCGGCCCGCGCGGATGCTGGCCAGGGCGAGCCCGAAGGCGCAGCTGGGCTCTTCGTGCTGACATTGCCGCAAGGCTTTAATGGCGGCGGCGTCGTCGCCGACGCGGAGCTGCTCCTCGCCGATCAGGAAGCGAACGCCCTGGTTGTCGTTTGGATTGAGCTTGAGCATTTGCTTGTGGGTGGCGAGGGCGTCGGCCCACTTCTTCTGCGCCACGAAGACCAGGGCGAGGTTGCCTAGTCCGCGCAGGTAGGGGCGGTTTTTAATGAAGCCCCATGGAACTCGGCTGCCCTGGCGCTCTAGAGCTCGCTCGCCGTTGGCGATGGCCGCCCGGAAGTGCCGCTCGGCGGCCTTCAGCTGCCGAGCCTCGAGCCGGACGATGCCGAGGTGATTGTGGGCGTCGGCGTGCTGAGGATCCAGCTCTAAGGTGCGCCGAAACAGCTTGCTGGCGCCGCTCCGATCTCCGGCCCACCAGTGCTCCATGCCCTCGTCGAACGCTTCTTCGGCGGCGTCGGGGGTAACTAACACTTGATGCATCATCGGGATTTCCTTGGTGGGTGGGTGGAGGGGAGGCTCGCGCTCAGCATTTATTTCCGCAGGGAGTAGCCGAGTGATGGAGTCTCGCAGCGCGAGGAGCGAGGGGCGGGCGCGCTCAATGACCGCTGCGTCCGAGATCTTGACTGGCGAGAGGCGCGCGAGCTCAGCATCCAGCTCCGAGGCCAGGCGCTCGAGCTTCTGGTCGCGGCGATGCTTGGCTCCGCTGGGCGCCGCGCTCCAGGTCGCGAGCTCCTCGCTTAGGCGAGCGCGGATCGCGGGCCAGTCGAACTCGACCTCGCGCTCGCGCCAGGCCAAGGCGCGGGTCCAGCGCCGCCAGCCCGCCTGGGTGAGCACCTCTTTAAGCTCAGATGGCGACGTGAAGCGATGCAGCTCCCGTTGCTTGACGCGGGTGGACCCTGCCACCCGCTCGCTGTGGACTAGCAGCACTTGGCCGCGCTTTCGGCGTACGAAGCTCATCGGTAGTGCCGATATACAGAAGCGGGCACTACATAGTCAAGGGCGGAGAATGGAATAGTCCCGTTCGCCGCGGTGGGAGCTAACCGCTGGGTTGGGTTCAGGTTGCGACCAGGCTTCGACCAGCGGCCGCGTTATATCAACGCGCGCGCAGCGCCGCTACGCCGCGGGCCCGGCCACCCCCAACCGAGCGGAACCTTGAGGAAGCGGCTACGGGCGTACTCGCGTTGGTGTTCACCTGGCGATTCACGCTAGCGGCTTGGTTGACAAGCAGGCTGATGCGATGGGAGACCCCTAGTTATGAGGCCTCAGCTCATGATCGTCGTGGGTGACCGCGTTTTACCACATCGTGGTCGCGGGGCCGAGAAACTCGGCACGAGGGCGCTTTTTCTGTTACCGTACGGAGTAGGGTGCTGTTCGCGTCGCGAGGATCAGGTGTGCGCTGGGGTCTCGACCACCACGGCTCATCGCGCTTCGCAGAAGGCCGCGCAGTTTCGGCCGTGCGTTTCGGCTGTGCGAGCTGCTCAAAACACCACAACGACGAGCCGCGTCTAGAATGGGAGCCAGAAAATGTGTCGCTTTGCGCTCTACCTTGGGAATGAGATCACCATCAGCTCCTTGCTGACCGAGCCAGCAAACTCGATGATCAAACAGAGCGTCCACAGCCAAGAGCTGGTGGAGCCGCTCAACGGCGATGGCTTTGGCATCGCGTGGTACGTTGACGACGTAGAGCAGCCTGCGATCTTCAAGGACATCACGCCGGCCTGGAACAACCTCAATTTGCTCAATTTGGCGCGGGTGACCAAGACGGGGTGCCTGCTCGCCCACGTCCGCGCTGCGACTATCGGGCTACCCGTGCGGCGGCTCAACTGCCACCCGTTCAGCCACGGGGCACATTCTTTTATGCACAACAGGACGGTCGGTGGATTCCGTGCGGTCCGACGTCGGCTGCTCAGCGATCTCTCGGACGCGGCGTTTGGAGCGATCCTGGGCTCCACAGACAGCGAGCACGTGTTTGGGCTCGTTATAGACCAGATGGCTCGCGCTGACGAAAGCGCAGATCCGTTGCAATCTATGCGCGGCGCGATCCGAGGCGCCATCGCTCAAACAGAGGAGCTACGGCACCAGGCGCAGGTCGAGGAGCCCTCCTTTCTCAACCTGGCGCTCACGGATGGCCGGCGAGCGGTGGTGTCTCGCTTCGTCAGCTCCGAACCGCAGCGAGCCATCTCCTTGTACGTGCTCTCGGGCGACCGCTACGTGTGCGACGACGGTGTGTTCCGGATGGTCGGCGACCGCGACGGCGGGGCCGTCATCGTCGCGTCCGAGCCGCTGAGCAACGATCCCAACTGGGAGCCCGTCCCGCCGAACCACCTGGTCGTCGTGGACGAGCACCTGTCGGTCTCGCTCGAGGCGATTTGAGCACGAGAGGGCTAGTCGGTGCAGTTTTTATACTGAAAAGACCGCACGGATGGAAAAGTTGTGCGCGCTACCTCTGCCCCGCGCCACAGCTGTGACGAAGCGCGCCGCGCGGCCAAGACGGTGAGGGCTTGGGTCGGCGCTCGCGCGCGGGAGCTAGAATGGCGCATGGCTGGAAGCTTTGGTCCCGATACCGTCAGACGCTCTCCGCCCGATCTGATGGCGGCCGGGGACGAGCTCGAAGGGCTCCAACCAAAGGTCGCCCGTGGTCGTGGCAGGACCTCCGGGCCCTGGTTGGAGTATCCGTGGGAAACCCCGGCAGGGGTGACAACTCCCGGCGAGTCGCTCCCGAACCTTGAGCGCTACGGTACGCGCCGCGCCCCCACGGTCGCTTTACTGACGAGCTTCGCGGCCGAGATCATCAGAAAGCACGAGGAGCTGTTCGGATGATCGTGGGTCGCCCCTCAGCGGCAGTCCTCGTTGTAAGACCGCATGGTCCGTATTCGTCCGAAGAGCCTCGAGTGGGAGGTTAGCCAAGGGTGATTGCGGAACGTCCAGGTGACCATCAATCTAGCAGCTTCTCCAGCGCCTCAATGCGTCGCTTGAGCGTCTCAAGGCGCGCCTTCATTTCCTCGCGATCTTCTTCATCTAGCGCGCTAATATCCGTGCGGTGAATGGCCAGCCGCTGGGTGTCCGCGTTGGTCAGCTGTCGAATGCACGCGTCGAGCAGGCGCACAGGGGAGGGCGTGCGTGGCCGACCTGTCGTGGGTTTGAGTGCTCAGCCGACGCTGGGAAGAGGTCGCTTGATGCCGACGCGGGAGCAGCTCCATAACGGGCACGCAGAGGCGCCTTCAGAGTGTGCGCTCTTACAGCGCGACATGGTGGCTCGTTTGGGGGTGGGGGGAGGGCGCCGTGATCCTCCCCCGCTTTCGTGGACACCCCAACAAGCGCGAGAATGCGCCAGGA
>CAZKDY010000029.1:0-100261 GCA_964551615.1 uncultured Polyangiaceae bacterium | reverse complement strand
GTCTTCGCACAGGACCTTGAAGCAGTTGTACCCGCAGGCCGCGGTCACGCCGCCGCCTGGGTGAGTGCAACTGCTGGCTAGATAAAGCCCAGATAGTTCCGTGGAGTAATGGGACGCCCCCGCGAACGGCCGCAGCCCGACCAGCTGGTCGAGCGTCATGGCGCCGTGGCCGAAGTCTCCCTCGCGCATGCGCATGCCGCGCTCCTGGTCGAGGGGGGTGTGCATGGCGTCGGCGATGACGTTGGCCCGGGTCATGTTGGGCGCGAACTCGCTGTACAGGTCCAGGAAGCGCGCGTTGTAGGTCTCGCGGATGTCTTCCCACTCCTTCTCCGAGAGGGCGCTCGCGCGCGGAAAGAAGTACCAACCTGTCAGGTTGTGCTTGCCGGCGGGTGCCTGGGTTTTGTCCCACATGGAGTTGATCCAGACGCCCGCCGCCGGGAGCTCGGGGATGCGATCGATGTGTCCCGCGCGGCAATAGTCGAGCACCTCCTTCGCCGAGTCGTAGCCGACGACCTGGTACCAAGCCCGGTTGATGTTCGGGTCGTGCTTGGCCGACTTGTAGTCTGGTGCTTCGTGTAGCGCCATGGCGACAGAGCCCAGGACCTGGTCCGGGCCGTCTTTGAAATTGCGCACCCGGCGCTTGTAGTAGTCGGACAGGTGCTGCTCACCGACCAGGTCGAGGAAGGTGTCTTTGAGGCCGATCGCGCTGACGACGGCCTGGCGCGCCATGATGCGCTTGCCGTCGATCAGCTCCACCCCGACAGCTTGTTTGTCCTCCACGATGATGCGACGAACCCGGCTGGATTCACGCATGGTCACGCCCTCTTTCAGGCACGCAGTGACCATCGCGCCGTTCAAGCGATGTGTTCCACCGACGATCATCCGCCAGCAACCAGGCATCAGCACGCAAGCGAACAGAAAGAAGTAGCCGCCTCCGGGCCACTCGAGGCCAGGCCCAGCGAACTCGATCGCGACTCGATAGAGCAGCGCGCGCACCTCGTCAGCCTCGAAGAGCTCGTCGATGCAGTCACGGATCGACTTGAACGCCATCTCCTCATCCAGCCCAAACATGGCGAAGGAGGACGCGAACGCCAGCATTGGGTTCGGCACCGGCTCGCCCTGCTTCCACTGAGTCGGAGGCGTGTACATGCCCGCCGCGATCATCGGCTCGAGCATGTTGGCCTTGGCCTTCAACGCCCGCCAGGTGTCCGCGTCGCGCTTGGAGTAGACCGCAAAGCTCCGCGCGGTCTCTTCGATCATCGTGTTCTGATACATCAGGACGGGCGGTCGCCCGTCCTTGAACGCGATGCCGGCCTGCACTTCAGGATAGATGGTCCTGGCGCCCAGCTTTTCTAGGCCAAAATCAGCGTAGAACGGCATGACATGGAGGAACTCCATGAAGTTCGCGTGGATGTTGTGGCAGAAGCCGGGCCGCGTCGTCTCGGCTGTATACAGCGCGCCTCCCCACTCGTGCCTGCCCTCGAGGATACAGACTTCGACGCCCGCTCGGGCCAAATAGGCCGCGCAGGTGAGGCCGTGGTGTCCACCACCTATGATCACGACATCGTACTCGCCGCCTCCGGGTCGCTCAGCCATTGCCCACCTCCGCGCGCCCAGTGAACCCAGCGCTGCCGCGAGGTACACTG
The DNA here is from genome assembly GCA_964551615.1 of uncultured Polyangiaceae bacterium. Classification (GTDB taxonomy): domain Bacteria; phylum Myxococcota_A; class Polyangia; order Polyangiales; family Polyangiaceae; genus JAHBVY01. Next base: position 98,615 of record CAZKDY010000029.1, on the reverse strand, counting down.
TGGTGTGCTGCCCTGATCCGTGTGATCCAACTGTCGTTCTCGACAACCATGGCTACTCCTGTCCTGATCCTGCCAGGCTCAACGCGAGCAGAGCGCGCAGGCCAGTAAATGCGGCTTCGAGGCGCGCCGATTCGTCCACCGCCGCCTGCAGACCGAGCCCCGTCACGGTCGCGATGAGGATGTCCGCCGCGACCTGCGGTGGCAGCGGCAAGCGGTCGACATCCGGACCGAGGATGTCCCGGATGTGGTCAACGACCAAGCCGTTCATGTAGTCGTGAAGGCGGCGGGCGTGGGCCTTGAGCTGCGGATCGGTGATCGATCGAGCGTGCAGCTCCGAGAGGACTGGGAGCCGCATGGCGCGCACGGTCTCAAACAGCGCGTCGAAGGCTTGGAGCGCGCGCGCGGTGCCGGGCTCGATCTGGGTGACCGCGTCGGTCACCTCCTTGGCCAAGCGGTTGTAGACGGCGATCTGGACCTCGAGCAGCAGGTGGTCCTTGGAGCGGAAGTAATAGTGCAACACGCTCTTGGACACCCCCGCCTCCTCGGCCACGTTGCGCACCGACATCCCGCCGTAGCCCGCGCGCCATAGGCAGCGCTCCGCCGCTGCGAGGATGCGCTTTACGGGTTCAACGCTGTGGTTCAGCTGGCCTTCGAACAGCGGGCTGAGGGGTTCGGGGTCGGGCATGGCTGGGCGAGCGGTACTGGGCGGTTGTACTGGACGAGTGTACTGGACGAGTGTCCAAAGTCCTATCAGGCTCTCTCGGGCAGCGCAAGCTCTATCCGGGGGACGGGCGCTCAACGCAGAATCGTCGCCGAGGAGCGGCAGCGGCAGCGGCAGCGGCAGCGGCAGCGGCAGCGGACTGTACAATTACCGTACGGATCTAATTGACGGCAGCCAGGGCTTACGTACTAAGCGCGCAGCGTGCGCCCAAGACCCCCAACTCGCGGTTACTCAGCGTCGACAACGGCGCTTGGGCTGCTAGCGTCCTGCCGGCCACTGGAGATGCGATGACTTCCGCCGATCAAGATCGAAGACCCAAGTTCTTTGCCGAGACCCTTGGCCTGCACCCCTGGCGCGAGCGGCTGCGCCAAACCCAAATCGCGCTGCGAGGGGAGGAAGACGTGCCGGCGACCCGCTTCGGGCTGTCCAGCCTACGGATGCTCAGCCCGCGCCTCGCGCTGCCCCTGTGGCTCGGGCGCAGCATCCGCCCGCGGCGAGCGGTGCTGACCAACCTCTTCAATCACCGGCAGACCCCTGTCGCTGAAGGTTGGTCCGTGAAGAAGACGCAGGTGCGGGACTGGCGCGGGCGAGGGCTGACCTACGACAGCCACAACGGGACTGACTTCGCCATCCCCATCGGTTCCAAGGTGATCACCGCCGCCGCCGGCGTGGTGGTCGCCGTGCAGTCCGAATACAACCGGGGCGGGCTCAAGATCTTCATCGATCACGGTCAGGGGCTGATGACCTGCTACGCCCACTTGGCGCGTAGCCTAGTGCAGGTGGGGGACCAGGTCGCCCGAGGCGCGCCCATCGCGATCTCTGGCTACAGCGGCCTGGATGCGCTGGTCTCCTTCCCCTTCGGGATCCCTCACGTCCACTTCAACGTCTGGCTGAACTGCGACCCTGTGGATCCGTTCGGTCACGCTGGGCAGGCTTCACTCTGGCGCACGGGCGCCCTGCCAGAGCCGTGCCCACCAGGCGCCGAGCCCGAGCTGCCCGCGGCTTCAACCTACGACGAACATCAGGTCAGCGAGGCCATCGCGGGCTGCATCACCGCTTCAACCCGCGCGCGGCTCAGCTCCTACGCAGGCCTCGACGAGCGAGCAGCACGTACGATCATCGAGATGAACTACTACCCCACGCGCTTTCCTCGGCGCGTCAACCTGTATGGGCAGGTTTTTCCTCGCAGCAATCGACTTGACATGCCGTTCTCCGCCGCGGAGTTCGACGGCGTCGTCTTCGCCGACGAGCTGAGGGCGGGCGTGTAGGGGCGTGCCGTGTAGAGCTGCGCGTCGCGGCTCCAGCGCCGCCGGCCAGCTGAGCTCCGCAGAGCAGCTCGCCCATCCGGCGCGCTGCGCGGCTTCAGGCAGCTGCCGTGAGTCGTAGCGGCGCGACAGCGCCCGCGCGGAAGATCAAGAAGAAGGTCGCGCAGAGCAGGACGAGCGCGACCTGTTGGTGGATGACGGCGACGCTGATCGGCACGTAGTAGACGACGGTCAGGGCGCCGAGGCCGACCTGAACGCTGGTGATGAGCGCGGTCGCGAGCGCTGCCTTGCGGATAGGCAGTGGCTCTCGCCGGGCGCGCCACCAAAGCCACGCGAACGCGCCAAGCACCAGCCAAGCGAGGGTGCGGTGCACCCAGTGTATGGCGACCGGATCGCTGAACAGCCCGCCGGCGCTGCGGACGAACCCGCTCGGACCGAACTGGCCGTTCATGTCGGGGAAAGTCGACGAGACCAGGCCCGCCCGCTTGCCGGCCATGAACGCGCCGTACACCACCTGGGTCAGCAGCAGGCCGAGGGTGACGACCGCGTGGCGCCGAAAGCTCCGCGATGCTCGCTGTTCGGGCGCCGGTGACAGGCTCAGGATGATCCAGAGCACCCAGAGCGCGACCCCGAACGCCAGCCCAAGGTGGGCGGCGAGGCGGTAGTGGCTGACCGCGGGCCGGTCGACCAGGCCGCTCATCACCATCAGCCAGCCGAGCCCGCCCTGGGCGGCGCCGAGCAGCAACGCGATGCCCGTGGCTCTCAGCAGCGGGCCCCGGACCTGACCTCGCGCCACGAACACCAACCAGGGCACGGCGAAGACCAAGCCGAGCAGGCGCCCGAGCAAGCGGTGGATGTACTCCCAGAAGAAGATGCGCTTGAAGTCCTCGAGCTGCATCCAGTGGTTGACGAGGGTGTACTGGGGCGTCTGTTGGTACTTCGCGAACACGTCATGCCACGCGCGCTCATCGAGGGGCGGCAGCGCGCCGATCAGCGGCCGCCACTCCACCATAGAGAGCCCGCTCTCAGTCAGTCGGGTGATGCCCCCCACCGCGACCATCAGGGCGATGAAACCAAGCACCACGCACAACCAGATGCGCACCGCCCGCATGGCAGTGACATACGACCACTACGATCGGCTGCGCAATGCCCGATTCATGATCGCGGCATATCGCCGCCCAAGGGGCGCTTAGGCGCCCAGATCCTCGTCTGACTCGAAGGTTTGCGGCTCGCTCTGCCACCAGGCCGCTAGCTCGTCCGCGTCGACGAACACCTGATCGGCTTCGAGATCGATCGAGGCGCTGAAGCGCTGCAAGCGGTCGGAGCTGCTCGATGGGCTGACGCCCGTGCGCAGGTCGAAATCCCAGGAGTGTGAGGCGCAGATCAGGGTTTCGCCGGAGACCGAGCCGGCGCACATCAGCGCCCCCCGATGTGGGCAGCGCCCATACAGGACGCTGACCTGGTCGTCGTGGCGCACGACCACCAGCGCGACCGGGCCCACCTGCGCTCCCGCCGGTACGCGGTCCGCGAGCTCACTCCATTTGGCGACGCTGGTCCGTGTCAAAGCATGCTCCACTAGTTAGTCGATAATTGTTTCCGCTAGGATACGCGCGTAGCTACGGCGACCATCGTCGTGGATCTCCGCCAGCAGCTCGACGACTTTATCGATCCCGAGCCGCCGAGCCATCGATTGGTTAGTCTCCGCTACCCTGTCGTACAACGGCTTCTTGGGGCGGCCCGCCGCGACGAGCTTGGGGACGTCTGCCAAGCTGACGAAGGTCGTGCCCTTCTTGCGCCCCTCGTAGATCGCCTCTAGCGCGTCCAGGCGGACCCACTGAATCGTCGGATCGGGGGCGCGGCGAAACAGCGGGATCAGTGAGAACGGGTTCAGCGTCTTGAACGCGAGCCCAGGGTGAAGCGCGGCGAGGGCCAGCACGTCTCGCCCCGGCAGCAGCGCGTGGGCAGCAGCCGTGAGCTCGGTGCAGAAGTTGACCCAATCCAGCGGCGCGACCTCGATGATCGGGAAGATCACCTGGGCGACGGCTTGCTTGGGATCCGCGGCGATCTGATGCATCAGCTCGATCAGCGGCGCTGCTTCCAGGCGGTCTATATAGTAGACGTAGCGCGTCGTCTGGCCTTTACGTCGGCCTTCCCGCGAGAACGGGCAGAACGCATACTCCTCAATGAACTCGATCAGGTAGCGATGGTTCACTCGCAGCGCGTGCTCTTTGATCGCCTCCAGCCCGGCGGCGCTGATGGGCGGCAAGGCTTCGAACGGAAAGCTGAGCGGCTCCGGCGGATCTGAGCTGGGTGCTGCGCTGCCCCTCGCTGCGGTCTTCATCAGGCGCCCGCAGTATTCCACGACCTGCGGGGGTGGCGACTGGACGCCCGTCAAGTCTCCCCAGTCTTGAGGTCGACCGCCAGGCGAAGCGGGCGCTGGAGCGACGCTCAGGTCTTCGAGGACGGCGGCAGCGCCTCCCAGTCCGCCGCGTCGATGGCGCCTGCTGCGCTGCCCAAGACCGGCAGCCTCACCCGCAACCTGGCGCCTCCGAGCGGGCTGCTCTGCACGGTGATCGCGCCGCCGTGCTCTACCACGATCTTCTTGACGATCGCCAAGCCGAGCCCGGTGCCATCAGACTTGGTGGTCACGTAGGGGTCGAACACGACCCGGCGTCGTTCCTCGGGGATACCCGGGCCGTTGTCATCCACGTCCATGATCAGCTGGCTGGCTTCCCGCTGCACAGACACCCGCACGCGCGGCGCTTGGCCGCGCTGGGTGTCCGCCGCGGCTTGCGCCGCGTTGCGCACCAGGTTGACCAGCACCCGCTTGAACATGTCGCGGTCAAGCAAGACCGGCAGCGGGTGCTCTGGCGCGGTGATCTCGAGCTGCACCTCAGAGCCCTCAGGCAGCCCCAGCCGGCTGCCGCTGGGGATCGCCTCGTCGTCCTCAGCCAGGCCACCCGCCGCTCCCGGTAGCGAAGAGCGCGCGTCCAGCTCACGCAAGAGCTCACCCAAATCGGCCGGCTTCGGCTCGGCCTGAGGCAAGCGCGCAAAATTCGAGAACTCAGTCACCAGCCTGCGCAGCGTGCCCACCTCGTCCTCGACGATCTCCAGCGTCGCGTCGAGCATGTGCCGGTACGCTTCATCGTCCCCAGGGTAGCGCCGGTGGACCTCCTGGACCGCGAGCTGGATCGGGGTCAACGGGTTCTTTATCTCGTGAGCCAGGCGCCGCGCCATCTCCTGCCAGGCGCCGATGCGCTGCAAATACTCGATGCGCGCGCGGCTCGCCTCGACCTCTCCGACCATACGGTTGAAGGCGATCGCCAGATCGGTGATCTCATCTTGTCCGGTCTCAGGCACGCGCGTCTCCAGATCACCTGCGCCGACCTTCTGGGTGGCCTCGGCCAAATTGCCTATCCGTGCGGATACACTTCTAGCGAGCAGCGTGCCGACCCCGATCGCCATCAGGATGGTGATGCCGAGCAGCGCCGTGAAGGCGTAGAGCCGCCCCGAGTCGTCCCCTTCTCTGCGCCGCTCGACGGTGCGGTACACGTCCAAGAAGGTGCTCAGCTGATCGCGCTCCTGAAAGCGCTTGGCCTCAGTGGCGAATACAGCGACCAGCTCGGGCGCTTCTTCCACCCCCGCCTCGTCCTCTACCAGCGGGACCCGCACCTCCAAATCGAGCTCCTGCTCAGGATCAAACGGCTTGCCACGATCGACGGACCCGAGCACGTCGCCGTTCGGGTCTTCAACGCTCAGGCTGACCAGGTCGGGGTGTTTGGGGAACAAGCGCTTGAGGGCCCGATCGATCGCCGGCTTATCCCCGCGGAATACAGCTCGACGCAGCCGCGAGTCTTCGGCAGCTGACGCTGCGCCGACGCGCATCCGCGCCTTCACCGAGCGCGCCAGATCCTGATACACGTCGAGCGCGTCGTCCAGGCGAGTGCCGACCTCTGGCGTGTAGAAGCGCGCCGAGGTTTGGCGCACCATCCACTCACCCATGCCGATGGCCGCCACCAGCGGGATCAGCGCGGTGAGCACGATGGCTAGCGCCAGACGTCGCTGAATCCGTCCGACTCGCATCGCGGGATTCTCCGCGCGCAGCGCGGGCAAATCTAGCTCTGTGTGACCTCATGCCATCGCCAGAGCCTTTAAGCCCACCCGCCTGTCAAGCCCGGTCGCTGGCGAGGCTTGGTCGAGAACCGGAGCGGAACATACTCCGGCTATTTGAGCGCCGATTGCGCAGACTAGACGAAGCCAGCGGCCGGGATCGGCAGGCGTCGTGACGGTTAAGAAACCGGGGATGGTCCTCATGCAGCGCGCGGGCAGCCGGACTGGCGACGCGGTATAAGGCTCAGCCATGCAGCGGCCACCCGAGTCAGCGACCTCCAACCCAGGATCGGTGAGCCTCGGCCCGCCCGCTGAGCCAGCGCTATCTGGGATAACACGCGTCGATCTGCCGTCGCTCAGCGTCAGCTACCTGAGCGCTGAGCCCGGCGCCCAGGAGCCTGAAGCACGCGCAAGAGCTGAGCGTTACGACCGAGCGGCGCACACCGTGATTTGTCTCCACGGCTTCCCCGATTCGCCGCGCTGTTGGGCGGCGCTGCTCCCAGCGCTCGCGCAGGCTGGCCATAAAGCGTACGCGCCGTGGCTGCGCGGCTACGCCCCGAGCAGCTTGCAGGGCCCCTACGACGTGGAGCGCCTAGCCAAAGATCTGCTCGAGTTCGCGGATCACGTGAGCCCTGGTCAGCCGGTCAGCTTGGTCGGCCACGACTGGGGCGCCGTGATCACCTACGCGGCCCTGGCGCTGCGCCCTCAGCGTTTTCGCCGTGCGGTAACGATGGCGGTGCCCCACCCGCAAAACTTTTTGCGCCGCGCGAGCGTGGGCCAGCTACGACGCTCATGGTACATGCTGTTCTTTCAGAGCCGCGCGCTGCCCGAGCTGGTGGTTCCGCGCGACAATTTCGCGTTGATCGATCGGCTGTGGCGCGACTGGTCACCCTCGTACACGCCCGAGCCGCACTACATGGCAGCGCTGAAGCAGTGCCTCGCCGCCAGCATGCCCGCGCCCATCGGCTACTACCGCGCGCTACCACTGGCGGCGCTCAAGGAGCGCGCACTGCAGCGCGCGCTGCGCTCCATTTCGGTGCCGCTGCGCTACCTGCATGGCAGCCAAGACGGCTGCATCGGTTGGGAGTCGATGCTCAACCAAGAGCGCTACTTTTCCGCAGAGCACCACAGCGAGCTGATCGGCGGCGTGGGGCATTTTTTGCAGCTCGAGAACCCAGGCGCGATCAACGCGCGGGTGCTCGATTGGCTCGAGCGCGAGTAACTCACCCGTCCGCGATCTCCAGATCGGGGGGTGGAGGGCCTGGCACTTCAAGCGCAGCCGTCAGGACGCGCCTGGCGTTGGCTCCGTGTCTCGGCGGCGCCGTGTCTCGGCGGCTCCGACTCACTGCGGCTTTGGCGCTCGGCGGCTCCGCGTCTCGGCAGCTCCGACTCGCTGCGGCTTTGGCGCTCAGCGGCTTTGACTCACCGCGCGATCCCGTGTCGACTAGCGGCTCGCTATGGACGCCCTCCCCGACTCGCAGCGCGACAGGGCGGGCTCGGAGCGGCAGTCGGCTTGGGGTCGCTGGGTGCTCACGGGCCTGCCGGCACTCACGGTGCTGCTGGTAGCGTTCGCGGTGTTCGTTGTTGGAGCGCCCAGGCCCTACGTCTCGGCGCGCGTGTATGGTGGCCCCCTAGAGGGGCAAGCTGAGTACCACCTGCGACTCAGCGTCGCCGAGCGCAGCGGGGAGACGGAGTCACCACGTCAGCTTGGCCTGCGCCTGAACGCGCGCGCCGCGGATGGCCGCGAGGCCGCCTGGGGCGGTGTGTCGGATCCCCAGGGCAACGCAGAAGTAGCGCTCAGGTTCGACGCACCAACCACTGGACCGATGGAGCTCAGCGTTGAGCTCGACGCCGCCCAGGCTGAGCTCCCAGCGGGCTTGATCCTCGCCCGCGGCACGGCGCGAGCCAGCCTGGCCGAGTGGGACGCGGGGCTCACCCGCGGCGCCACCTGGAGCCAGGTCTCAAAGGGCGACCTCGGGCTGCGGGTCGCTGCCGAGCGCGGCACGTTCGCGACGCCGTTCAAAGATTGGCTGTGGGTAGAGGTGACGCGCCTCGGGCGACCGGTCGCGGGAGCCCAGGTCACGCTGCAGCTCGAAGGCGGTGAGTGGGTGGTTGATGGCGAGCCGGCGGGGAGCAGCCGCCAGCTGGTGACCAACGAACACGGCACGCTGCGCGCGCTGCTGGCGCCGGAGACCCATGTCTTGTCCCTCGAAGCTCAAGCCAGCTTGGAGCAGCCTGACGCCCCCCCGCTCAAGGGCGGCCTGGCGTGGCGGCTCCCGCTGGTGCCCGGCGCCCTCGACGTCCGCCCCGACGATCACGATCCACTGCTGCTCCGCGTGCGCTCTCCCATCGAGCGGCAGGAGGCCTACGTCGCGCTGATCGACGAACACGGTCGCTGGGGCGGCGCGAGCGTGTCGCTCTTCCCCTCGCCAGACGGCACCAGCCGGGGAGCGCTGCGCCTCGCTGCGTCGCAGCCCAACGCTGGCGGGCGCCCCGAGCTCAAGCACCTGTGGGCGCTCGTCTCCAGCGAGCCCGATTTTAAGAGCGCCGGCTGCGTCGGCTGGCCGCTAGCTGACACCCAAGCAGCACCAGCCGCGACCCTGAAGGCCAGCGAGCTCCACCTGCTTGATGGTTTCCCTGCGGCATTTGTCAGAGACCAACGCCGGGTCGCTCGTGCCCGCTGGCTCGGCGCGGGCGTGGCGTTGCTCTCTGGCTTGATCGCGGTGGTCTTCTTGCTCCAGCGCGCGCACCGCTCACAAGCGCGCCTAGCGCAGCACCTAGCCGCACAAGAACAGCTCGGCGACACCCCGGACGGCGAGCGAGCGCGCTTCCAAGCACCCGCCTACAGCTGGGGCCTGCTGCTGGGCGTGCTGTGCGTCGGCTTGAGCTTCTTGCTGCTAGCGCTGATCGCGCTATATCGAGCTGGTTAATTTTTCTATATGGCAATAATTCAATGACTCGATCTCACCGCACCGTTCAGCGCGCCATCGGCGCCAGCCTTGGTCTGTTGCTCAGCGCCTGTGGCACCCGAGCAGCCCAGAGCCCGAGCGTCGACGCGCGGCCTCCAGCGGAGTCCGCTGGCAAGACAGCCCAGCCGACAGCGCTCGCCATCGACGGCGAGCACCCCGAGCGCATTAAGCTCAGCTGGCAGGTCGAAATCGGAGGACGCGGCGTGGCGGTCGGCGTGGCGCGCCACAGCGGCAAGGTCGCGGCCGCCGCCGAGGGAGGCCCGGTCAAGCTCTACGATTTCTGGTCCGGCAAGAGCGCCGGCGTCTCGGCGAGCTGCACCGAAGTGCTGCGCAGCAGCCTATACTTGGCGCGAGACAAGCTGGTGGTGGTGTGCGCCAACAAGCTCGAGATCTACCAACTTCGAGGCATGAAAGAGCTGCCCGCGCCGACGCTGGCAGCGAGTCGAGCGACCGCCTCCACCCTCGCGTGGCCGTGGCTTGCCGTAGGGCACCACGACGGCGTGCTACGCATCTACAACCTAGTGGACCAGAGCGTGCGGGAGATCGCGGTGCCGGGTCCGCCCATCGACGTCAAGAGCTTGGCGCTCAGTAGGGACGGCAGCACCTTGGCGGTGGCCTGGGTGCAGGGCTCGATTTGGTGGTGGAAGGTGCCCCAAGCAGGAGCCGAAGCGCAGGAGCCCCAGCGCCTTGAGCGCTACGAGAACGAGAGCGACGCCCTCGCTTTTGATACCACAGGGAAATGGCTAGCGGAGGAGGGCGAGAAGGGTCACACCGGGATCTGGGCGTTCGATGGCACGCCGACCAAGCGCTACCAACGCAAGAACGGCGCCTGGGTGAAGCGCATGTGGTTCACCCAAGACGGTAGCTGGCTCGTGCGCGGCGGTTCCCACGGTGTGGATCTGGTAGAGGTCGCGGGGGAGGACAGCACGAGCCTGAGCAGCGGCCTCGTCGAAGATTTGGCCCTAGACGGTGACTACACCAGCCTGGCCGCGGTAGACCGCGATGGGCGCCTCAGCTTGTGGGTGAGCAAGCCGTAAGACCGGCTGCTGGAGCCCTCTGCCTGCAGCGGCCAGCTCCCCGCTACTCGATGGTGAGCACCACCGCGGTCACCAACGTCTTCCCAGTCGCGGCCGCGCAGTCCACCTTGAGCGTGTAGACGCCGCCGGGTGAGTTGAAGCCCAGCACAGGCAGCGCATCGGGCTCCATGTCACTGGCGACGGGCTTGCCCGCGCTGTCTAGCAGCGACAGGTTGATGTCTGTCGTCGCCGAGTCACCAGAGCCGAGCACGACGTGCTTTCCGTCCAAATCGAGGCCACCAAAGCGGATCGCTTCGCCAGGCGACATCACCGTGCCGTACAGGGCCCAATCATCGCCCGCGTGGAAGCGTAGACCGTCGCCCATCTTGCGCTCTTTCACGCCAGCTGAGAGCTTAGCGGCCTTCGCCACCGCGCCGTAGACCGACTCCTGGATGCGTGAGGCAGGGATAGAGAGGCCCTTCTCGCGCATCACGCCCAGGCTCACGAACGCCGCGGGGCTCTCCTTTGCCAAGTGCAAGAAGACGTGAAACACGCCGCCTGAATCCGACTTGAACTTCACGACGGGCGTCGCGTCCTTCTCCACGTCGCCGGCCACGATGTTGCCCTCCGGGTCTCGCACCACGATGTCGATGTCAGTGGCGCCGCTGCTTCCGCCGAGAAACACATAGGTGATCCCAGCCTCGAACTGACGGCTGAACTTGACGAACTTTCCCCCGGTAAGGAAGGCACCCATGAACGTGGCGGCGTCACCGTCAAAGCCGAGCGGCGTCGACTCTTGCGCCTTCAGCGCACGCTTGGTCAAATCATCAAGGGCAGAGGTCATGAAGGTGCCGGGGCGCCAGTCGCTGGGCGCGGAGTCCGGGAGCGCCACCGGGGGCCGGGACGTGGGCGCGGGCGTCGGCGTGGAGGTCGGGCCCGAGCTTCCTCCCGCCTCCAACATGGCCAGCAGTCCATCGACGTCCGCGTCGGCGACTACCTGCGGCGGTGGACCCGAGGGCTTCGGCGGTTCCACGTTGGCCACTGGCTCCGCGTTGCTGAGGGTAGGCGGCGACTCGGCCGGTGCCCCACCACATCCAGCCGCAAACACCAACCCAACGCTCCACTTCAAGTATTGCTGCATATCGCCCACCTTCTCCTCACTGGCACGATCTCAACACCAAAGGCTCCTCGGCTACGCGCCAACTGTCAATCTCCCGTTTGGGGGTGCGGCTAGGCATGCGGGGTAGGGCAAAGCCCGCGCTTGCGCGCCGATGGGTGAGCCGACGACGCGCGCAGAGCGCCGCGCGCTGACTCAAACCGCGCTGCGCGCGCCGCTGCGCTTTATGCAGTGAATTCTAGTGTGGGCCGCAGTAAGACACCGACACCTATGGCGGAAGCGAAGCAGAAGCAGCAACCCGGCCCGAACCGGCAAGAGCGACGAGCCGCCGAGCGCAAGGCGAGAGCCGCCGAGCGCGCCGAGCACGGCGCGCGTAAGACGCGCAAACGTCGCCTTCAGGAGCGGCGCTTCGATGCGCCCCCGCTCTCGAGTACTCCGCTGGCCGTGGCCGGGGGCGCCCTGGGCGCGCTGGCGCTAGGCGCTGGGGTTCACGGACAGTGGATCCGCACAGAACCGCTGAGCTTCGCGCCCTACCTCGTCGCGGGCGGAGCCGCCGCGCTGCTCGCCGCGCTGGTGTTGGGTGACTCAGCGGCGTACCCAGTGCGCGTGGGTGACGGAGGCGTCGCGGTTGAGCGCCGCGGTGAAGTCTCACGCCTGCTGTGGTGCGACGTCGACGCGGTGCTTCTGCAAGGCAACGACCTGGTCATCAAGTCGGCGGACCTGGTGCTGCGCATCCCCGTCAAGCAGCACGCCGCCGCGGTGGCGTGGATCGTCAAGGAGGTCGGCGAGCGCTTGCCAGACCTGCTCAAGCTGAGCAGCGCAGAGCGCGCCAGCTTGCCGAGCGCGCCGACCGCGACCTACGAACGCCTACCAATCGAAGGGCTTCAGCTGACGGGGCGCGCCTGCGCGTCGAGCCAGCTCACCATCAGCCTAGAGCGCGACGCGCGCCTGTGCCCCAACTGCGGGCAGGTGTACCATCGCCTCCACGTGCCCTCGGTGTGCTCCAGCTGCGACCAGCCAGTCGGCGCGACCGCGCTCAGCATGGGGGATGTATGAGCGACGTCCGTGAAGTTTGGAGCGTAGCCGTGCTGGGCGCGGGGACCATGGGGATGGGCATCGCGCAGCTGTGCGCGACCCGCGGCATCGCCACGCGGCTCTACGACGTGCAACCAGAGCAGCTGAGCCACGCCCAGGCTGCTATCGGCGCGCAGCTCGATCGACAGCTGGCTAAAGGCAAGCTGAGCCAGGCTGAGCGCGACGCAGCCTTGGAGCGCTTGAGCACCACCCAGAGCCTGGCAGACGCCGTGAAAGATGCAGAGCTGGTGGTCGAAGCGGCGCCTGAGCGACTGGAGATTAAGCTCGATCTATTCCGGGCGGTTATTGAGCATACGTCTGACGCCAGCTTGCTCGGCTCCAACACATCAAGCCTGTCCATCACCGAGCTCGGGCAACGCCTGGGCCAACCAGAGCGCGTGATCGGCTTGCACTTCTTCAACCCACCGCCAGTGATGCCGCTGCTTGAGATCGTCCGGGGCATCGCGACCAGCGAGGCCAGCGTCGAACGCGCGCTGGCCTTCGCCACCCAGCTCGGCAAGCAACCCATCGTGGTCAATGACTCCCCCGGGTTCGCGTCCAGCCGCCTCGGGGTGGCGCTCGGCGCAGAAGCGATCCGGATGCTGGAGAGCGGTGTGGCGTCGGTGCAGGACATCGACCGAGCCATGGAGCTCGGCTACCGCCACCCGATGGGACCGCTCAAGCTCACCGACCTAGTCGGCCTGGATGTGCGCCTCGCGATCCTGGAGCACCTGCACCGCGAGCTGGGCGAACAATTTCGCCCCCCGGCGCTGCTGCGTCAAATGGTGCGCGCGGGTCGCACCGGCAAGAAGGCAGGGATCGGCTTTTACCGCTGGACTGACGAGGGCCCAGTCCCAGCCTGAGGCCCTCGCGTCGCCGCCAGACACGCGGTAGTAGAGGAGCATGTCGCTACAGGGTGTGTATGTCATCGACGCGGTGCGGAGCCCAATCGGCAAGTACCGCGGGGGATTGAGCCAGGTCAGAGCCGACGACCTCGCCGCGCACGTGGTGAGGGCGGTGTGCGCGCGTCAGCCCGAGGCTGCGGCGCGCGTCGACCAGGTCGTATTCGGCGCCACCAATCAAGCGGGCGAAGACAACCGAAACGTCGCGCGCATGGCGCTGTTGCTCGCCGGGTTACCCTATGAGGTCCCCGCGGTCACGGTGAATCGCCTGTGCGGGTCTGGGCTTGAGGCGATCAACGACGCCGCTCGTATGATTTCCGTTGGGGAAATCAGCGTAGCGATCGCTGGTGGTGTCGAGAGCATGACCCGCGCGCCGTACTCCATGCCCAAGTCACCTGAGCCCTTCCAGCGCGCTGCGCCTCAGCTGTACGACACGACGCTCGGCTGGAGGTATCCAAACCCGCTGATGGTTGAACGCTTCGAGCTGCTCGGCATGGGTGAGACCGCCGAGAACGTGGCGAAGAAGTTCGGCATCACCCGAGAAGAGCAGGACGCCTTCGCCTTGCGATCGCAAGAAAAGGCCAGCGCCGCTTGGGAGACCGGAGCCTTCAAATCCGAGGTAGTACCTCTTGAGGTGCCTCAAGCCAGGGGTCCAGCCCGCCTGTTCGACCGCGATGAATCACCTCGCGGAGACACCAGCCTTGAAGCGCTGGCTAGGCTGCGCCCCGCATTTCGCGAAGACGGTAGCGTGACCGCTGGCAACTCTTCACCGCTGAACGACGGCGCGGCTGCGCTGCTGCTCGCCAGCGAAGCCATGGTGAAAGAGCTCCACCTGCAACCCATCTCTCGCCTGGTTGCTTCAGCCACAGCGGGCGTCCACCCAAACTTCATGGGCGAGGGCCCGATCCCCGCGACCAAGAAGGCGCTCAGCCGGGCGGGCTTAAGGGTTCCCAATTTGGACTTGATCGAGCTAAACGAGGCGTTTGCTGCGCAGAGCATCGCGTGCATCCGCGGACTTGAGCTCGACCCGGAGCGGGTGAACGTGAACGGGGGCGCGATCGCGCTCGGCCACCCCATCGGCTGCTCTGGTGCCCGTATCGTCACGACGTTGACTCACCTCATGCGGACCCGCAGCAACGCGCGCGTTGGTTTGGCGTCATTGTGCATCGGCGTGGGGCAGGGCATCACCACGATTTTCGAGCGCGCCTAGTCTGACCATAGGCTGCTAGACTGACCAGCCTCAGGAAACAGCCGACAGCTCAATCCGCGTGGCGCCCAAGCCTCACGCACGGCGCGATCAACCTCGCTCGATGACTCAACTAGAAACCTTCTGGCTCAGATACCGAGGCGTGCGGTTTCCCCTACGGTTGGGGGAGACGGTCCTCGGCCGCAGCCCGTACTGCAGCGTGGTGATCCCGGACACCGAGGTCAGCCGGACCCACGCGGTCGTGCGCCTCACCCGCGGGGGACCCGAGATTCAGGATCTGAACAGCGCCAACGGCACCCAAGTGAACGGGCGGACCGTCGACGAGCCCCAGCTGCTGGTAGAAGGTGACGTGATCCAAATCGGCAGCGCCACCCTGCAGCTGGTTTGCTCAGAGCCCGACGGCCACCAAGAGACCAGGCAGGGGATCTTTGATCGGGAGTCCACCAAGAAGTTTGAAGCAGTGGCGCCCGCCGCGACCAAGCCGCGAAAGCCCTGACCCAAAGGGGCAGCGAGCTGACCGCAGCCATCGACCCCGCCGATCCAACTAGCCTCGCCTAAGGGCAGCGATCGTCAGCTTCCGACCGCGCCGACTCCGCGCTACCCTGCCGCGGTGCCGTTCGCGATCGTTGAGAAGCCGCCAGTGTTCGTCGCTCGGCGGATCGGCTTCGCCATGCCCGAGGAAATGGCGCACATGTTGGCGCGCGCCCTCCACGTGTTGGCGGTCAGCGAGACCCAGGCCGCCTTGGTCTACGACGCCGGCGACGACGCAGCGGGCAGGCCCGACGCGCGGTCGAGGCGCCTCACCGCAGACTGGATGGCCGAGCACGAAGCGTTGCTCCGGACGCGCTGCGCTGGGGTCGATTTTGCGTTCCCAACCGCCCTGTCGAGGGGGGTGCTCACTGCGATCTTCTGGCTGAAGGCCCCGCCGTTTCCGGTGTCCGTTCACACTAGCTGCCGCGCGGCTCTAGAGAGCGCGGCGCGCCGCGTGCAGGCAGATACCAACGTGGAAGCTCTGTTGGAAGAGCTGCGCGGCCAATCTCGCAAGACCGGCTGATAGGTCCAACGCACCAGCTGCGACCCTAGCTCGCGTCGGCAACTGTGGGCTGGCCCTACGCGCTGCAGACGCCGGCCGCAGCTCAATGACTACGACCGGCTCTCTGTTCCTTACGGCAACTTGAGCGGCTCCGCTCCACGCCGTGCAGCTACGCGCCGCACAGCTACACACTGCATAGCCGCACGCTGCACAGCTACACGCCGCGGCGCCAATCACCGCAGCGCCAAGCGCGCGACGGCCCGGACACGCTCATCCGTAGTAGCCGTACAGCACCAACAGCACCAACAAGACCGCAAAGATCAGCAGGGGCTTGGCAGCGCTCTCGTAAGACTCAGCGCCCTCGCCGGACTTGGGGGTGGGGGTGGAGGGTTGCTTGGCTTTCTTAGACACTGTTTGTTTAGACATGAGGCTCTCTCGGTCTGAAATGGGCTACCTAGCTGCTCGCCTGCGACCGGACACCACGCGAGCGCTCTACGGGCTCGCGATGACTGCCACCAATTTGGCTCGCCGCGCACACTGGCAGGGATATTCGTTATATTTTCCGCATGGCTATTAACCAGCGGGCCACCACGTAAGCTAGCGAGCGCCGACGCTGGGCGCTGTACGCCGCAGGCCGACCTAGCGCCGCTGGTTTACCGTGATACTTCTGCGTAGAAGCGAGCACCGCGCGACCTGCCACGGTGCGAGAGCCCTCTGCGGACATTTCCGTAGAGAACTAGTCGTCGCGCGACACCGCGCGCGCGTTGAACCCGCGACGGACGCTCAGCCGAGCGGGCGGCTGCTCAGCAGCGTGGCGGCGCGCGGGCGCTAGGGCCAGACCGCTGCGGAAAAGCTTCTGCCAGCAGATCGCACTCAACCGCCAGCAGGTCGCTAGCTACGTGCGAACCGAGTCGCGCTGGTTCCACCGACACCAGCGCCGCGAATGGTGGGAGGTCGGCGGGGCCGCAATCTGGCGTACGGCCCCGCAACTCCGAGCGCACGTCAACGCGGTCGGCGACCGGCTGCCGCTTGTCGAGAGCGAGGCGCCAAGCGGCCGACTCAGCGCTGAGCTGGCCCGCAGCTAGCGCCACACGAGGCAATGCTCCCGCGACCACCAACAGCAAGGCCAAGGCCACAGACAGCGCGCGCAACAACAGCGCTAGCCTGCGATCAAGCGCCAACACGGGCAAGAGGCGATTGCCACACGTGGAGATCGGGCACGGACAACGGCGCCGCCCATGGGGCCAGGAAACTCGAAGCGCGCGCCTCCGGCTAGCTCAGCTGCGCTCGCCGAGCGCTACCAACCGCGCGTCAGCGCGCAGGGGCCACGGGCCCAGCCAGCGACCATTCGCGCCTGGCGGTAGGGCAGCGCGGCGCTTCACAGCCAGGCTCCGCCGCCCCCCTACTCACCGCGGAACGCCTCTGCTAGACCCTCGCCAACTCGCCGCCGCGCACAGCGGCGGCCATTTCATGTCTCAAGCCAAAGGAACTCCGATGGACTTTCCTCCGATCAACGTCGCAGGCAGCGGCCAACTCTACGCTCGTCTGCACACCACCCAAGGCGCCATCGTGCTCGCCCTAGAAGAGGCTCGTGCGCCCAAGACGGTCGCCAACTTCGTCGGGCTGGCTACCGGCGCCATCGACTGGAAGGACGCCGCTGGCAAGAGCATGGCAGGGACCCCACTGTACGACGGCGTCCGCTTTCACCGGGTGATCCCTGGCTTCATGGTCCAGTGCGGCGATCCGCTCAGCCGCGACCCGGCCAACGCCAACCGCTGGGGCACTGGCGGCCCGGGTTATCGCTTCGAAGACGAGTTCCACCCGGAGCTAAAGCATGATCGCCCCGGCATTTTGTCCATGGCCAACTCGGGCCCTGGCACTAACGGCGCTCAGTGGTTCATCACGGAGGGCCCTACCCCCCACTTGAACAACAAGCACTCGGTGTTTGGCCATGTGGTCGCCGGGATGAACGTCGTCAACGCCATCGCCAACACGCCTCGCGGGCGCAGCGATCGCCCCAACGAAGACCAGCTGATCAGCAAGGTCGAGTTGTTCCGCAGCGAGACCCCGCCAGCGGGCTGACGAGCGACTTGTAGCTCCGTGCGGCGCTAGGCCGCGCGCGCGCTGAGCGCGGGCGCCTTCGTGCTGAGGCAGACGTCACCATTCGGCCGACCACCAGCGCCGCGCTGTACGCGCCGCGCTGGGCGCGCGTCGGCCACAGCGCCCAGCGTCGCTTTCAGGCGCTCGTCTCCTCAGCCATACAGGGCGCTCCCTCCACCCGAAGATCCGAGGGCTGAGCGACTGCTGTCAACGCTAGGCGCCGCTCTGTCGCCCGTTGTAAAAAATTCCACATGGAATTTTTATTTGGATCGGTCGGGGGTGGGAGGGCGCTGCGTCGTGGCCGCGCTGCGCGGCCCGCGCCGTGAATCAGCGTTCGTGGTCGGATCGCGCGCGATGGGTCAAGGCCCGCACCGCGTCGCCAATTCCTCCGGGACAGTCCCCTCGCCCGCGCCGGGGATGAGATCGCTCCCAGAATGGTCGTCGTAGCAGCTGTATCTTGGCGACTTGGGGCCGTGGATAAGGGGCGCGACGAGCTACTGCTCGTGCGCCGCGGTCGCTGAGCTGGACCGCGCGACGTGCGTCATCACGTCGAAAGTGCGACCATGGTAGGTCCCGTCGCAGCAGCATCCGTATGAGCACCACAAATCCTCCAGAGCCCGCGCCTTCAGAGCCTGCGTCTCCAGAGCCCGCGCCTTCAGAGCCTGCGTCTCCAGAGCCCGCGCCTTCAGCGCCTTCAGAGCCTGCGTCTCTGGAGCCCGCGCGGTCGTTTCTCAGCTACGTCCCGCCACCACTCCTGTTCGTTGGCTGCTTTGCGGCGGGGGCTCTGCTTCATCGCCTGATCCCAGCGGACTCGTTGCCTGCCACGGTCGCTCCAGTCGCGTGGGTCCTTGGCATCTCGGCCCTCGCCTGCGCGGCGCTGGTGCTGGTGACGGCGCCGGGATTGTTCTTGTTACACCGCACCACAATCGTCCCGCACGCGACGCCTCGGGCCCTCGTCACAAGTGGTCCTTTCCGGTTCACGCGCAACCCCATGTACGTCGCCGTGACTGCCGCGTACGTCGGGGTCGCACTGGTCCTCAACATGATCTGGCCGCTTCTGCTGCTCGGCCTGCCACTGTGGATCATCCACGCCAAAGTCATCCCACGTGAGGAGTGGGCGCTAACCCAGGCGTTTGGAGACGACTACCGCGCGTATCAGAAGCGCGTGCGTCGCTGGCTTTGAAGCCTCTCCTCCACCTGCCGGCACCCAGTTGCCAAGTGCTCGGCTACGGTCCACTCGCCCGCGCCGGGGATGAGGTCGCTCGCAGAATGGTTGTCATAGCAACTGTTTTTTTTCGACTTGGCCAGTGGATAAGGAGCGCGACGAGCTACTGGTGGCTGCGGGTCCAGGAGCGGTCCCCCAAGCCGCCTTGGCGTAGCTGCCCAAGTACCCCCTGGGGTCTCTCGCTCATTTCCGCGCGCTGCGCTTGACGCGCCTGAGTATCGTTCTAGAATTTGGTAGAGATGTCTGGACAAACTCAAATATCCGCGCACATCGCGGAGACGACGAAACAACTGGTTGAGGATTACGCGACTGAGCACGGTGTGAAGAAGGGACACCTCGTGGAACAAGCGCTGCTGCACCACCTGCAGGCGCTTCGTGAGCTGCCTGCGGACGTGGTCATCCCTCCGCGGATCTTAATCTCGCGACCGGCTTTGGAGCGCATCGTGGATCTGATCGAAGAGCCGCGTGAGCCGACGGCCGCGCTTCGTGCCTTGTTCGGCGCCGAGTGAACGCACGGTGGCATTGACGATTCGGGCCCTTCGCCCCGAGGACAACCGGTCCGCATTCCGGTCCGGCAACGACGATCTGGATCGGTTTTTTCGCAGCTACGCCGGCCAGAACCAGTTCCGCCACCACATCGGTACGACGTACGTTGCGATGGACGGCGCCAGCATTCTGGGATTTGTCACAATCGCGCCTTCACAACTTGAAGCGGGTCAGCTGCCGCGCCGTCTCAGCCGCCGGCTACCGCAATACCCAGTGCTGGTCTTGCGCATCGCTCGCATGGCGGCCAGTGAGCGTGCACGCGGACTAGGGATCGGCAGCTCGCTGTTGCGCTTCGCGTTCGAGCTGGCCCTCGGGCTAGCGCAAGACTACGGATGCGCGGGCGTGGTGGTCGACGCTAAGCCCAATGCTGTGGCGTTCTACGAGGCCTTCGGATTCGAGCAGATCGATGTGGAGCAAGGCCGCCTCGGGGATCGACCCATCCCCTTGCCGCTGTTCTTGGAGATCGGCGTCATCGCGGCAGCCGCGAAGTATCCGTAGACCAGTGGCGGCTGAACGAGCACATTTCCTCAGCGCACAAAGCGCTCTGGCTCCGAGGATCTCTCACATTCATTTCCGTACGGTCTTTTTCAGCAAACCGGCCCGCCGGCGCAACCAGACCACCCCATTCGGCGCGCTGAACGCCAGCCAGGGACGCGGTGCAGGATGTCTCGGGTTGCTGTCGACCGCGGTCAACGCTAGGCGGCGCTGACTCACCGCGCGCTCAGGGCTGCTCGACCAACGGCGTCACCGTCTCGCCTTCGATCTGCAGCGCCGCTGGTTGACCGCCGTAGTGCTTGGCCATGCCGACGTCGATGCGCCAGACCTTACCGTCGCACGCCGAGGTGATGCCGTGATCTTGCACGGTGTGCCCCACCACCATGCGCTTGACCTTCAGGCGCGTGAGCACCTGACTGAGCTGCGCGCAATCGGCCTTTGACGACGCGGGGTCGGAGTAGTCACGCGACCACACGGGCCCATCGTCGGCGACGATCAGCCGCGGCGGAGCTGAGCGCTTGCCCACCAGCCACTCCCGCACCTCCTCGTTCAGGCGCCCGATCCCGTAGTCGACGTGCTCCAGCAACACCCCGCCGTGGACGAACACCGTGTCACCCACGATGACGATGGTGTTGCGCTTGCCCAGCAGCGCTGCATATTTTCCTCCCGGTAACAGTGCTCGCGCTCGGCCGCGCGCGGACTCAGGGAAGCGGCTGATCACCCCCTCTGAGACGCCGCTCTCCTGCACGTCTGCGAACGCCGCGTAGCCGCCCTGAGTGACATAGCGAAAATCCGCCTGCGCGTTCATCGTCTCGTGGTTGCCGAGCAAGACGTGGAAGGCGCCGCCCGCCTTGTGTGCTTCCTCACGCAAGCGCTCAAAGAGGTCCAAGATCTTCCGCTCGTCGTCGCCGCGGTCAAGCTGATCACCGGTCTGCACCACCACCAACTCACCAGCCTTCCAGTGGCTAGCCTCGTCGACTACGCCGGCCAGGCGCAGCGCGCGCAGCGTCGCCGCTAAGTCGCCGTGTACGTCGCCGAGGGCGACCAAGCGCTTAGGCGCCGGATAGCGGAACGGCACGCTGGGGGTGATGTCTGGCCGAGCGCTGGCCGCGGCCGCTTGTGTGCTCCGGGTAGGCGCCGCTGCGGCGCTGGGGGCCGAGCGTGACTTGGAGCGCGGCTCGGGTTGCTTGTCGCACCCAGCCCCGAGCAGCGTGATTAAGACCAGCGCTAGTGCGCAGCGCCACGCGCGCCGACCGCTCAGATCGCCTGCTTTCAACATCCTCGGCTCTCCATACCGCGCGGACCCACTATTGCCAAACCACGTGCAGCTCGACCCGAGGGCGATTGCCACAAACCGCCTCACACTCGCGGCGCAACACCCGGGAGATCTCCGCCTCGACAGCGCTCCGGCCGCGAGCGCCGTGGCCCCCGCGCTTGGCCAAGACCTTCAGCGCCCGTTCGACGTCCTGCCCTAGCTGCCTCAGCAACCGCGCTTCGTCGTCCAGCCCCGGGAGGCCTCGGGTGCTGATCGCCACCGGCGCGGCCAGGCGCAGGTTGTCCTCAAGGTACACGCTCGCGAACACCACGCCGCCACGCCCCAACTCACGCCGACGGCGGAGGCTCTCGCTGTCGATCGAGCTGCCGCCTGGCTGCACATGCGCATATCCGCTCGGAAAATTTTCACCGGCGGTGAAGCTGTCAGCCGTGAGGCGAGCTGAGGTCCCGTTCTCGATCACCAGCTGTTGCTCGACGCCCAGCTGCTTCGCCAGCGCCGCGTGCCGGGTCAGGTGGTGCAGCGTGCCGTGGACCGGCAGGAACGCCCTGGGCTTGAGCCAACGGATCAGCTGAGCCTGCTCGTCCCGCGCGGCGTGACCGCTGGCGTGGACCGCGCGATCGCTGTGTCGGGTTATCAACTCGACCTCGCGTCGCAGGAACTCGTCGTGCACGCGCGAGACGCCGCGCTCGTTGCCTGGGATCACGCGGCTGCTGAGGATGACTCGATCGCCTGGCGAAAGCCGCAGCTGGTGATGCTCCCCGCGCGCCAGGCGGGTGAGCGATGAACCAGCTTCACCCTGCGTCCCGCCGGCGAGCACCAGCAACTCGTCGCGCGGAAAGCTCTGGGCTTGCTCGGCTCCTATCAGCAGATCACTCGGCCAGTCGAGGCAACCGATGCTGCGCCCGATCTCGACCTGGGTGATCAAGCTGCGACCGAGCAGGCAGATCCTCCGGCGCGCCGCCCGCGCGCTGTGGCCGATGCTGATCAAGCGCTGGATGTTACTCGCGAACAGGCCGATCACGACGCGCTGCTGCGCGGTCTTGATCAACGTGTGCAAGCGCTCCCGCACCTCGCCTTCGCTCGCGGTGTGGCCGTGGGTGTCGATGTTGGTGCTGTCGCTGAGCAGCAAGCGCACCCCCTGCTCGCCCAGCGCCTGAAAGCGAGCCTCGTCGGTGAGCTCAGCGTCCGATGGCTCGGGGTCCAGCTTAAAATCCCCAGAGTGCACGATCAGGCCGGCGCTGGTTTCGATGGCGAGCGCCGTCGCCTGCACGATGCTGTGGGTGACGCGCACCGGCTCGACGTTAAACGGCCCGATTTGGTAGCGCTGACCTGCTTCCGTGGGGTGTAAGGTTAGCTCGTCAGAGCTGAACCCGTGCTCGCGCAGGCGACGTGACGCCATGGCGAGGGCGTGAGGCGGCCCCCAGACCGGTACGTTCAAGCGCTTTAGCAGGAACGGCAACGCGCCGATGTGATCCTCATGCCCGTGGGTGAGGAAGACGCCGAGCAGTCGCCCGCGATCCGCCGCGTGCTCAGGCCGAGTTAGCCAAGAGAAATCAGGGTGGATCACGTCCACCCCATAGTCGTCCTCGGGAAAGCTGGTGCCGCAGTCGATCAGCAGGATCCCCTCGGGCTCCTGGAGCGCCATGCAGTTCATCCCGACTTGCCCAAGTCCGCCCAGCGGCAGCAGGCGAACTTGTCCAGAGGTCAGGGCACGCATACCAACCCAGAAACTCTATCCGCCTCGCGTGGTCGTCGGCAAGCCAGTGACGACGCGCGGCGTCCGCGATATCACGGGCCATGACCATCGAACGCGTCAGCCTCGCAGCCGCCTGTCGCCTGCTGGCTGAGGGCTACGACTACCTCGACGTGCGCAGCGAGCTCGAGTTCGCGGCGGGCCACCCGCCAAACGCCTACAACATCCCCATCAGCTTGGTCGGCGAGGCCGCTCTTGAGCCCAATCCCCACTTCCTGTGCGTGGTACGCAACACGTTTCAGCTGACTCATCGCTTGCTGGTGGGGTGCCAAAGCGGAGGCCGCTCGCAGCAGGCGGCGCAGCGCCTAGAGGCTGCCGGCTTCTGTGCGCTGGTGGAGCTACGCACAGGCTTTGACGGCTGTCGAGACGCCTTTGGGCGCCGCGAGCCGGGTTGGCAGCGCGCCGCCAAGCCGATCGAGGTCGGTGACGGCGCACACCGAGGCTACGCGGCGCTGCTCGCGAGGACCCCTCTACAGGTTACCCCGGGGTAACAGGGCTAGCCTGGGCCGCGCGCTCGTAGTCAGCGGCCGCCTGATCGATTAGGCCGAAGTCTCGCGCGGCCTTCTGGCTCTCTGCGACCAGCACCGCCGTGAACAGCGTGAGCCCCCAGATGCCGTTGTCGCGACGCCGAAACGGATAGCGGGTACCGCGCACCGTCTCGACGCTGGCGCGCTCACCTTGGACGTCGACCTTCGCGACGCCTGACAGGTCGTTGCGCAGGCGCTCCATCCAGCCCAAGCGGCGCGCCAACATCGCGAACACGTCGCTTGGTTCCGCGAGGTCTGCTATCATCTTGTAGCGCGCGGCCTGCTTCGAGCGCTCAGGCTCCGGGTACGCCTGCAGGACACGCTCGAGCGCCCGCTTTGAGTAGCGGTGGAGCGTGTAGCAAGCGTCGCGCGCCTCGGTCTCGAGGTAGGCAAAGAACGCCTGAGGCTGATCGCGGTTGACCGCGCTCATCACCCGCAAGTACGCGCCCTCAGGGGTGCGGTCGCTGGGGTAGCGGAGCCACGCCCACGCATACCAGCCGACGGGCACCAGCAGCGCGGCGCCGACCAGCCAACGCACCGCGCGGCGGCGCCCAGGGGCGCCAGCTAGCTTGCTCTCGCTAGGGCCTGCGTCAGGCGACGCGACGCGTGGTGAGCTCACCTAACCCGCATAGCTGGGCCGTCGCGGCAGGGCAACGCTGGCGCACCGGCGCGGCTTGGACACCGGCGCGCGCTTGCTCGCCAGGCGCTACCGGACTACGGCGGGCCGATGCGCGTGGGCAGGCAGCCGTGGCAAACCAGGCAGCGGACGAGCGCGAATGTGGGCGCTCGTCGCAGCGTTCGCTCCGGTGACCGGCGCGGCTGGGCGGCTCGCCAGCTGGCGGTGCGTCGCTGATGTTCGCTGGGCGGAGCGTGTGGTGCGTGGTCCCGGCGCACAACGAGCAAAGGCTGCTCCCTCGCATGCTGGGCCGCGTCCCGGCCTGGGTAGACGGCGTGGTCGTGGTGGACGACGCCAGCGGCGACGGCACCTATGCCAGCGCCGAGGCTCACGGCGAGCCGCGGGTTCACCTGATACGCCACGAGCAAAACCAAGGCGTCGGCGCCGCCATCCGCACGGGCTACCGCTGCGCGCTAGGCTCCGGCGCGGACCTTGTGGTCGTCATGGCGGCAGATGACCAAATGGATCCTGACGATCTCCCGCGGCTACTGGAGCCGTTGATCAGCGGCGTGGCCGACTACGCGAAGGGTAACCGTTTGCTGCATGCCAGTGCCGCACGGATGCCGATAGGGCGTCGAGTCGCCGCCCACGTCTTAGGCCGCGCGACCGCCATCGCGACAGGCTATAAGATCAGCGACAGCCAGTGCGGCTACACCGCGATCACCGCCGGCGCGCTACGCCGCCTAGAGTTGAGCGAGCTGTGGCCGCGCTACGGCTACCCGAACGACCTGTTGGGCTTGGCCGCCAGGGCCAAGCTGCGGGTCACCGAGGTGCCGGTGACGGCGGTCTACGCTGACGAGCAGAGCGGGATCCGCCCCTGGCACTTCTTCAGCGTCGCGTGGTTGATCGGCCGGCGCTGGGCGCGGGAGCGCGCGCGCACCCAGAGTACAACCGGTAACCCGAGCGACCGCTGCTCGGCCGCGCCTCAGCCAGACGCTGCGCCTTCACAGCGCGCGGCCCTGGACCCTACACGCGACGTAGCATCATGACCTGGGTGGCCACCGCCAGCAGCCGACGTTCGTCGTCCCAGATCTCCATGCGCGCCGTCGCGTAGCCACGATAGGCGCAGGTCGCGCGCGCGCTGCACAGCAGCCACGGGCGCTGGGTTGACTCAATCAAGTGCACGCTGAGGTCGAGGCTCGGCGCGACAAACGGCTCAAAGCCTGCGCCGAGGTACTGCACCACCGAAGACGGCATGGTGTCAGCTAGGGCGATCAGCGCGGCTGCCTCTAAGTAGCCTTCACGGCTCAGCGGAGGCTCGTGAAAGCGCATCCACCGCGCGTGGTGTCCCCCTCCACCCGCCCACCCTGCGGACCAGAAATCGGCTCCGGCGGCTAGACGCATGTCGAACCGCTGAAAGAAGCTGGGCACGACTCCGGGGGCGAAGGGCACGCTGCCAGTGCCGCTGGGGCTGTCAGCTGGCGTTGATACCTCGGGGAATTGGCTTACCACGAACTCTGGCCCGCTGCGCGCTAGCCCAAAGCTCGCGCTCACCTCTAACCCGACCTCAGCCGCGCCGAGCGAGCGGAGCGATGCGCGCAGCTGGGCGACGGCGCTCCCGATGCGCAGCACGCTGACCACCACCTCCACTGGCCCCGCGCTGACCACGCTGCAAAACGTCGCCGTGAGGCTCAGCGGCTGCCACTTTTCAGGGTCGAGCCCGCGCCGCGCAAGCTCCTGACTCATGGCGGCCACGCCCAGCGCGCTGAGCACGCCGCCTGCTGGGCTACGAAAGCTCCAGTCGTCGCTCAGCTCGGCTACCCAACGTGACGAGGTCTCACCACTAGAGCTGTCCCACTGCAGCTGGAGCTGGCTGAGCAGGTTCCGCGCGGGCGGAGCTGATTCAGGCATTGACCGCGCGCTCGACCAGCGCCGCCGCGTGGCGCAGCGCGTGTTCCAAATCAAAGCAGCGGTCGAGCTGCTGCGCGCTCACCCGCTCGGCGATCTCTGCGTCTTTGCCCAGCAGCTCTCGGAAATCGCCCTCGCCGTGGAACGCGCGCATGGCGTTGCGCTGGACCAGCTCGTAGGCCCGCTGGCGGGCCAGGCCCGTCCCGACCAGCTCGAGCATCACGCCTTCACTAAAGTACAAGCCCCCGCTGCGCTGTAGGTTGCGCCGCATCGCTTCGGGGTAGACCACTAGCCCCTCGACGACAGCTGCCGCACGGTCTAACATAAAGCCTAGGGTGGCGGTCGCGTCGGGCGCCAGCATGCGCTCGACAGATGAGTGTGAGATGTCGCGCTCGTGCCACAGCGCGACGTTCTCCAGCGCAGGGGTGATGGCGGCTCGGACGACGCGCGCGAGCCCGCACAGGTTCTCGCTCAGCACCGGGTTACGCTTATGGGGCATGGCGCTGGAGCCCTTTTGCCCTTTACTGAACTTCTCCTCAGCCTCGCCCACCTCATTGCGCTGCCAGTGGCGCACGTTGGTCGCGAAGCGCTCGATGGACGCGGCCAGCACGCCGAGCGCCGCGAAGAACACCGCGTGGCGATCCCGCGCGACCACCTG
This sequence comes from uncultured Polyangiaceae bacterium, assembly GCA_964551615.1. Lineage (GTDB taxonomy): Bacteria > Myxococcota_A > Polyangia > Polyangiales > Polyangiaceae > JAHBVY01. The sequence goes on along the minus strand of CAZKDY010000029.1, from coordinate 72,097 downwards.
GGTGGCTACGGTCTCTGGCCTCAGGCCCAGCTGAGCCAGCGCCTGGGCTTCAATTTCGGGCGTGAGGTGCGCGTAGGTGCCGACGGCGCCCGCGATCTTACCGACGGCGATCTCTTCGCGCGCGAGCACCAGCCGCGCGCGACCCCGCTTCACCTCCGCGAGGTGTCCAGCGAGCACCACACCGAACGTGACTGGTTCCGCATGGATACCATGAGAGCGCCCGATCATGGGGGTTTGGGCGTGCTCTCTAGCGCGCTCGACGAGGGCGGCGATCAGGCGATCGGTGCGCTCTAAGAGCAGGTCCGCCGCTCGCGCCAGCTGAATGGCCAGGGCCGAGTCGAGCACGTCACTGGAGGTCATGCCGCGGTGCAGCCAGCGCGCGGGGGCGCCTGCCAACTCCTCGACGTGGGTCAAGAACGCGATCACGTCGTGGCGGGTGGTGCGCTCGATCTCGTCGATGCGCTCGGCGTTGAGCTCGAGCTTCAGCTCTCGAATGCTGCCCGCGGTGCCCACCGGCACCAGGCCGGCAGCCTCCATCGCGGCGCACGCGGCTAGCTCAACCTCTAGCCAAATCTCGAATCGCTGGGCATCGGACCAGAGCTGCTTGAAGTCAGCTGGTGTGTAGCGCGGGATCATGGGCGCCGGTTACTACTGCCACGCCAGCGGCGCCACCCCGAGCTGCGGCGTGTCGGCTTGAAGCATGGTAAAGGCGCCGCTAGCGGCTGACGCGCGTTCCAGGCTGCGCGTACACTTCGGGCGGCAGGATCGCCTTCGGCGCGAAGCTGCAGCTCATCGCGCGATACTGCAGCGCGCCCGTGGGCAGCGTGCCTAGCGGCGCACCCAGTGAGCCCAGGCTGAGCGGCGGCGCCGCCGAGCCTTCACGGCGGAATAGCCAGGCGTGCTCCAGGTCGTCCAGCAGGATTAGCGCGCGGGTCGTCGGATCGTGCGCTTCGCTCGCCACGACCTGCGCGTCCAGCGCGGCCATGCAGGGCTCGCTCACGCTGCCGTGGAGTACCGCGCTCTCGCTCATCAAGAGCAGGGGCGCCTCCGTAGGGCTGTTGACGATGATCGGGTGTCGCGTGCCTGGAGCATACGGCGCCACCACCCGCGGCGTCTTGCTCAGCTGATCGGCGTCGCAGCGACGCGGCGTGTTCGGCAGCTGGGCCTGGCTAGGCGCCTCCACGACCGGGAGGTCGAGCCCCGCGGAGAGCGGGAACAGCAGCGTGCGGCCACCGCGCCCCGCGCGATCAAGGTAGTTCAGCTGAAGCGATGCTCGACCGTCTACGTAGGTCAGCCCTCGAGTCACGCTCACCCCAAAAGCCAACGGCTCGACCAGCCCGAGGGTAGCCGCTTGGAACTCACCGCCAGACAGCGCGGCCACCAGCGCCAGGCCGTCACCCACGATGACCAATGGCAGCGACGCGCCGTCGACCCGGACCAGCTCGTTGAACGCGCGATTACTCAGCTTGATGGATGGCCAGTAAACTGGCGGCAGCTGGTCAACTGTTTTTCCATCTAGAAAAAACGTCGTCTGATCCTGGCGCAGCAGGCGGTGGGGCCGCAAGAAGATGCCGCCGCTCGCGATGCTCAGCAAGTCGGGCGCGGCGCGCTGGGTGCGCTTGCCGCCGATGCTCACGTAGTCGCCTGGCCGGTAGATGCCCGCGTCTGCGACGCTGCCGCGCAGGAGCTTGTCGTCCTGTAGGTTCCGCCAAGCGACCTCGATGTCCTTGATGCTCGCGCTGCCCTTGGGCAACGCATAGCGCATGGCCGCCACGCCCTCGAGCTGCGTGGAGTAGTAGACCGCGACCTGCGCTGGGTTGGGTGCAGCGGCGAGCAGAGTCTCGCGCTCTACGCGCTGCCTGCTGCCCCCCTGCCCCTGGACGTAGCTGACCTGTCCGGTGTCGTCATCGCCAGCGACGGCGAACCACGCGGCCTTGCGGAACGCCGCGCTCTCCGCCTCTGGAGCGGCTGTGACGCCATCCAGCGTGTGCCAAGCTCCCGTAGCCAGCTCACACACCAGCGGGGTGCGGATGCGCAGCTCACGCCGGGTCTCGTCTACGGGGGTGGTCAAGATGGGCAGATCGCGGGTGTCGTCGATTCCCCAACCCAGGCGGGTGAGCACCGCGCCGATCACGCACCCGGCCGCGCTGCAGCCAACGCTGGCCTCACAGCCAGCCCCGCTGGTGCAAACCGAGGCAGGGATACCCCCGATGTTTCGCCAGTCGCCCCCAGCGTCTTGGGTCTCCCACGCCTCGCCGGTGCGCGGGACGACCGCGACCGCTCGCCCTCCTGAAATCCCCACGGCAGCACCGGACGACGGGACCGACGCCATGGACAGCAAACGCCCCGCTTCATCGGTGACGACGACGCGCGTGTCTGACCCGCGCTCAACGACGAAGCCGATGGAGCCGTCTGGCGCGGCGCCAGCGCTCGATACGCCGAACGTCGACGACGGTGAATAACCGCCGCGCCAAGCGGTCTCCGAAGGCGCCGCCTCCATACTCAGCCCCTCGATCTCCTGTGGCGTGAAGCTGCGGCCCGCGTCTGTCGAGGTGTAGACGCTGAACGTGGAGCTCTTCGAGCGGACCCCCGCGGCGTAGGCGGTGCGCCCGTCGCTGGAGAAACCAAGGGCGAGCACGTTGCCCTTGAGCGATGGGGTGGCCGCGGGGACGAACGCCTCTTCTGACTTGCCCGCGTCGGACTCCTTTTCCCCGAGGTAGTACAAACCTTCTGGACGGCACCCGCGCTTGGCGGAGCGCTCGGGGCACAACCCCGAGACCAGCAGCGTACCGGCGCGCCCGACCGCCATCTTTAGCTGGCTGATCCGCCCTTCAGCGCTCGCCTGAAGCAGCTCCCAGTGCTTGCCCAGGTCGGCGCTCACGTAGAACGCGATCTGATGGCTGGTGCCTGACGGTCGCTCGGTGCACGCCGCATACAAGACTTGCCCAAAGGCTGCGAGCTTAGGCGTCTTGCAGCTCCGGGGGATCTGCGTCTTGCGCAGGACCAAGGGCGTACCGAGGCGACCGCTGACCAGCTCCCACTCCGCGACCTTGCCGCTGGTCAGCGTGAGCTCGAGGTATCGCTCACCCATCAGCACCGCGCGGTGCTCAGCCAACGCGCCAGCATCTGGACCGCGCGGCGGTGACTCCGTGATCTCGACAGGGGCGCCGGCTCTCCTCGGCGTAACCTGCGTCAACGCCTCACCCGAGAGCCTGCGGTCTCCGATCACCCCTCGCGCGATCACGGCGTCGGCGTCGGGCTCGAGCCGATAGGCGCCGAACCGCTTGACCGCCAGCGGCTCCCAAGACTTGCCGTTATCCCGCGTCTGCCACAGCCGCTCTGGCGTGGAGAGCGCGTACCCACGACCGCTCGGCAATAGCTGAACCCCTACGAAGCGATCGCTGGGCTGTCCGCCCTTCAGCTTCGCCAGCTGCCACGCCCCGGTCTGCGTGCTCGTGAACGCTGAGACCACTAGGCTCCCGTCTTTACGGACGCCAGCCAAGCTCGCCCCCGACGCCGAGACCTCCACCAGCGGTTCAAGCGGAGCGGTCGACCGGGTGAACTCCCCGAGGGGCGAGTCGGCTTCGTAAGTCGTGCCGCTGGCGCCGACGAACAGCCAGTGCTTGTCCGACTGGCGCAAGACGCTGATCAGCGCCTCCGGTGCCAGGCGCGGCGCGGCGCGGAGCACGCCGCGGGTAACCTGCCAGCGCTCTCCCCGCTCTCCGGCGTACACGGTGCTGCCCGGCCCAGCCGCGGCCTTCGCCAGCATGCGCCCGTGTTCCGACGGGTGGTAGTGCCACTCGGCGGGGCTCTTGAAGCCCACGGCGTTGGGCGCGGCGCTGAGCAACGACGGTCGGGGCTGGCTGAGGTGGGGCGGCGCGCTGCTACAGCTGACGCTGGCCAGCAGCGGCGCGAGCGCCCCGAGCAGCGCTGGATAAAACGCAGGGGATGCTGCGAGGGCAGCGAACCGCGTACTCAGCTGGCTGCAGGAAGAGAGACGGCGACGCATGCGCAGCGCATGTTACTGCGTCCGTTGCCACGCCGCTCAAAGCTTCTGAGCTTTTGGGGGCATTCGCTGGAGCAAACACCCCGCGCCCGCGACGGTCCATGGCGTATCAATCAGGCAGCGGCCCCCCGCGGCGCGATGAGCCATCCATTCACGGGCCCTAAGCAAGTATACTCACTTGATGGCAGACCGCCCCGCCACGAGGAAGCGCGATCCGGCGATCCTAAAGAGCGGAGTCCGACTCCGGCAGGGCGTGTCCTTTGGGGGCAGCAGCGCTGAGCTGGGCGCCGCCCCCGAGGTGAGCGGCCTCGCGCTGCACACCTTGGCGCGCACGCTGAAGCACCTGAGGGGCGAGGCGTGTCTAGCCAGCATCTTCAGCCAGGTCCCTAGCAACATCGCCGAGGAGCTCGCCGGCGGCTCGGTGCGCGCGAGCGGCTGGTACCCGTTGGCGTGGTTGATCGATCTGCACCAGGTCGCGCAGCGGGTGACTGGCGCGGGTCCGGAGCTGTCACGCGAGCTCGGCTACGAAGGGTCTCGTTATAATTTCCGTGGGGCACACCGTTTCTACGTAGTAAATCGTGACCCGGCGGCGTTCCTGATCCGCGCGCCGTGGGTCCACTCGCTGTTTTACAAGGGCTGCGGCGATCTCGCGGTGCTCGAGTCGGCGCCGGGCTTCGCGCGGGCACGCTGGACTGACGCCGTCGCCCTGACCGAGAGCCTGTGGCAAGAGCGGCTGGGCAGCTGTGAAGCGGCGCTGGACATGTCGGGCGCCGACGGGCTGCGCGTAGAGCTGGTGTCTGGGGGCCGGTCAGGCTCGCCGGTGACGGAGTTGGTCGCTCACTGGCTAGCGTAGCTCGCCGCGCTCACCAGTCATAGCGCAGCAACTTGGCGCTCAGCTGTCCGCTCATCAAGCTCCAGCGCCGAGGCTCACCCAGGTCGAGCAGCGCCTCTGCGTCGGGGTAGCCGGTGAACAGGATGACGCGGGCGCTGGGCAGCGCGCGCAAGCGATCACCGAAGGTGCGATAGAAGCCGTCAAGCTGCAGGCGATTGCTACCAGAGACGCGTTCCCCAAACGGCAGGTTGGAGACGACCACCGGGCGCTCACCCGCGACCTCCAGCTTGCGCGCGTCGCGGCGCTCTACGCGCAGCAGCTGCCCGAGCCCCGCGGCCTGAATCTGCGCGCCGGCGCTCTCTACCGAGTGGGGGTGGTAGTCCGAGAGCTGAATCTCAGCCGGCAGCTCGTGCCGCTGGCGCTGCCGTGCGGCATCACGCACCAGGCGCAGGGCGTCAGCTAGCGCGGGGTCACGCCGCGGCCAGGACTCACACGCGAACTGACGACTCAGCCCAGGCGCGCGGTCCAGCGCGCGCAGCGCCTGCTCGATGGCCAGGGTCCCGCTGCCGCAACACGGATCGATGAACGGCCGCTGGATGTCCGCGTGGGCCAAGGCCAGGATGGCGGCGGCGAGGGTCTCACGCATGGGGGCGGTCGCGCGCGGATCTCGATAACCGCGACGCGACAACGACGAGCCTACCAGGTCGAGGTTCAGGCTGGCGTGCTTGCCCTCCCAATGAAAGACGTAGCGCAGCCTGGGGTGCTTGGTGTCGACGCTCGGGCGCTCGATGCCCTGAGCGCGAAAGCGGTCCACCACCAGATCTTTGATGCGCTGAGCCGCGAACAGACTGTGGGTCCAGGGCGCAGAGTGCAGGTGCGCGTCGATGGCGAACGAGTCCCCTGTGCCGCCGAAGTCTTCAAACCGAAAATCTGCCAGTCGCTCAACGAGCTCTGCCTCTGTCTCGGCCTCAACCCGGCGCAGCAGCCACAGCACCTTGTGGGCGATGCGAGACTCGACTAAAATCCTCGCGGCAATGTTCCAGTCCGCCGTTAGCTCTACGGCTCCGCGCCCCGTGCCGCGCACCGCGGTCGCGCCGAGGTGCTCCAGCTCAAAGCGCAAGGCGCGCTCTGTGCCGCGAGCGCAGGTCACCACCAGCTCCAGGCTCACGTCGCCTCCGCGGTCGCAGCTGCCCTTGAAGGTCCCAGCGGCGCCGCGCTCCGGCGCAGCGTGAGCAGCGCGATCTCGGGTGGTACCCCGAGGCGGATCGGCGGCCCGCTCGTGCCGAGGCCTGCTGTGACGTGCAGCCACGTATCTCCGTAGAGAAATAAACCACGCGAGTGATGCTTCAGCAGGCTGGCGACGTTCAGGCGGTCGCTCAGCCAGGGCACGCCAACTTGACCACCATGGGTATGTCCACTCAACACCAGGCCGACGTTACGCCCAGCGGCTTGGCTTGCCCAGGACGGATAGTGCGCCAAGAGCAACGTGAACGCAGCGGGTCGCTGTGCCAGGGTGGCCGCCAGGTCGGCCCGCTGAGTGTAAGGATCCCCGAGCCCGGCGACGATCAGCTCGGTGGCCGCTCCGCCGCGCGCTACGTTGAGCGCGGTCCAGCTGTTGTCGAGCAGCGAGACGCCGCGCGCTTCAAGCTCGGAGCGAAACAGCTCACGGTCCCATTGGTCGTGGTTGCCGAGGATCACATGGACGCCATGGGGCGCGCTGAGCTCGCCCAGCACCTCGGCTGCTGCGGCGTAGAACTGCGTGCCGCTCGTCACCAAGTCCCCCGTGACCGCGATCAAGTCCGGCTTGGTCTCCAAGGTGCGGCGCACCCACTGCAGGCCGCGCGCGCGACCATCGTAGCTGCCAATGTGCAGATCGCTGAGGTGCGCGACGCGGAGGCCATCCAGCGCCGTGGGGAGCTCCGGACAGAGCACCTCGACCTCGCGCAGCAACACCCAGCGACGCCGAATGAACACGCCGTAGGCCGCGAGCCCAAGACCCAACCCATACGCCAACAACGGGGCAGCAGCGAGCGCCGGCGCGGCTTGGCTGCCCAGCGCCCAGCTCAGCAACGCCGCCACGGGCAGCAGCGGCAGGCTGAGCAAGGCGCCCAGCAAGTGGCTAAACAGCAGCTCCAAGGCGAAGACCAGCCCGCGCGACCGCGGGCGATCCGCGAACAGCAGGCCGAGCCGGCTCAGGGCCAGCGGCGCGCCGACGCACAGCCATATTACCGCAAGGAACTGCAGACCCGACGCCCAGGCGCTGGCGAAGATCAAGCCGTGGGCGAGCAGCGTGAGCGAGCGCAACATCCACACAAAACGCCGGCGGCCGCGCACCGCTTTGGCGCGCAGCCCTGACGAGTCGTCGCTGCTCGGGCGCTGAGCCTCGGCGTGCTGCGCTGTCACCTGCTGCGCTGTGGCCTGCTGCGCTGTGTGAGTCCGGACCAGAGGAGTGAGGCTCCTGCTCAGCCGCCGTTGATGAACTTGAGCAGCGCGGGCTTGGGGACAGCGCCGGTGTGGGTCGCGGTGCGCTCGCCGTTCTTGAACAGCATCAGCGTGGGGACGCTGCGGATGCCGTACTTGGAAGCGGTGAGCGGCGACTGGTCGATGTCCACCTTGCCCACCTTGAGCGAGCCCTTCAGCTCCTGCGCGACTTGTTCGACGATGGGCGCCAGCTGCTTACACGGCCCGCACCAGGTCGCGGTGAAGTCGACGAGCACGGTCTCGCCGCTCTTGATCACCTCTGAGTCGAAGTTGAGGTCGTTGAACTCGTGGACGTTCTCTGATGCCATCGTCGTGTCTCTCTTTCGAAGGGGGTGGAGGGAGCGCGCCTGTGAGGCAGCAGCGGCGCCCGACCCAGCGTGAGGCGGGAACATAGTGCGTAAGCCCAAGACCGCAAACCCCCCGGGCGGCTGGCGTCGAAAGTGGGCTACAGCGCAGGATTATGAGGACCTGAGCGCGCCTCCACCGGCGCGCAGACAGCTACTTCGGCGGCGCTTGTGAACAGAAGCTGTTCACGCACTCGCCTTGGCAACAGTCGGCGCTGCCGTCACAGTGGCCGCCTTCTGGGGCGCAGGTCTGCTCGCCGGGTGTGCCGCACACCAGCCCCGCGCCGCCTGGATCGCTAGCGTTCCCCACGGCGACGGCAAGTTGGCGTGCGGCACCCAGCCATGCCGAGCACCACCACGCGATGCTTCCGGGCGGTTCTACGTTGGCGGTTTGTTCTTCATGCAGTACAAATCCACACCGTGCCTGAGATCAGCAAACCCCACGACTGGCTGTTCCTTGAGAAGCTCGGGGACCCAAAGAACGCCGCGCACGTCCTCGCGCCGATGTTGCCGCCCGCCCTCTCCGCGCAGGTCGACTGGAACACGCTACAGCGAGCCCCGGAGCGCTACGCCCCCAAGCACTCGGATCCACGCATCGTCGACCTGCTCTTTCAGCTCGAGATCGCCGGCGTGCCCGGCTTCATTTATCTGCTCTTTGAACACCAATCCAAGACCCAACCCCTCATGCCCTGGCGCATGCTCGGCTACACCGTCGAGATCGCACGCCACGTGCTCGAACAGCACCCCGAAAGAACCCACCTGCCGGTGGTGATCCCGGCGCTGCTCTGCCACGGCCCCACGCCTTGGGCACACGAGACCCGGCTGCTCGACTGCTACGACCTGCCGGAAGCGCTACGGCCGCTGCTCGCGCCGTTGCTCCCGGACTTCTCCCTGCTGGTCGAAGATCTGGGCGCCATCCCGCCCGAAGACCTCAGAGCCCGGGAGCTGCCACCCAACGTACACCTGATGCTCTTCTCGCTGCAGCGCATGCGAGAGGGCGCCGACCTCGCTGAGCTCGGCCTGTGGACCCCCGTCTTTCAGAAGCTGGTCCAAGAGCCAGGGGGTCACGATGCTCTGGAGACCTTGGCGTGGTACATTCTCAGCGTCACCGACATCCAACCTCAAGCCTTCCACGATCTGCTGCTACCGAGCATCGGCCAGGAGGCCAGCAGGACCATCATGACGACCGCAGAAAAACTACACGCCGAGGGCATCGAGAAGGGCATCGAGAAGGGCATCGAGAAGGGCATCCCCAGGGGTCAAGCCCGCACTCTGCTGAAGCTGCTCCAGCTCAAGTTCGGGGCCCTTCCACCCGAAGTCATAGAGCACATCCAGGCCGCCTCCAGCCAGCAGCTCGACGTCCTGGCTGAACGGGTGCTCTCAATCGAGACCTTGCAGCAGCTCCTCGACGACTGACGTCGCGATCGCTGCAGCCATCATCACCCCACGGAAACGTGAGCGGCAGCTCGCGCGATGCTGCCGATGCGCTGATTCAACTTGCACGCGCGATGGGGCCCTCCGGTGGTTGAGCACACCGCTGAATACATCGCCCACCGACTTGAGCACGCGGGGGTGAAGACCCGCCTCTTCGACAGCGAAGCCTTGACCATCCTGCACGAAGCCACCGGCGACAAGCTGCGCGACATCGACCGTGTCGCGACCAATGCGCTCAAGGCGGCGGCCCGCAAGAAGGTCAAGCTGGTCGACCGCCACCTGATCGCAGACGACGCTCAGACGGACCGGCTCACCCCCACGTGCGTGAGGACGACGCTTCAGCATCATGGCGTACATGCACCACTGCGCGGCTCACCCCCACGTGCGTGAGGACGACTTTTCAATGGTTGGTCCGTGTTGCAGTAGATCGTCGGCTCACCCCCACGTGCGTGAGGACGACGAAACGCGCGAGCAGCGTTGACCATTCGGCCGGGCGGCTCACCCCCACGTGCGTGAGGACGACGTGGTGGCGGCCGATGATGACGAGGCGCTCTGGCGGCTCACCCCCACGTGCGTGAGGACGACCACACCTAGGGTGATCTCACCCTGAGCTCTCATCGGCTCACCCCCACGTGCGTGAGGACGACCGCTGGTACCGCCGCCGCCGCCCTTGGCGCGACGCGGCTCACCCCCACGTGCGTGAGGACGACGAGCAGGATGCGCGGCCCATCGTGGTCCATCAGCGGCTCACCCCCACGTGCGTGAGGACGACCGCATCTGCGCGGTCAGGGCTCCGCCCCAGAATCGGCTCACCCCCACGTGCGTGAGGACGACCGCATCTGCGCGGTCAGGGCTCCGCCCCAGAATCGGCTCACCCCCACGTGCGTGAGGACGACCGCATCTGCGCGGTCAGGGCTCCGCCCCAGAATCGGCTCACCCCCACGTGCGTGAGGACGACCACCGGCGCCATCCCTCAGCCGGTGGGGTTTCGCGGCTCACCCCCACGTGCGTGAGGACGACGGCCGCAGCGCTCGAGGGCGCCATGAGCATCGGCGGCTCACCCCCACGTGCGTGAGGACGACGGCGAACATGGAGACCATCCACACCGCGAAGACCGGCTCACCCCCACGTGCGTGAGGACGACGGTGTCCACGCCGGTCAAGACGTGAGATCCTTCCGGCTCACCCCCACGTGCGTGAGGACGACAGACGTAACGCCAGCCAAGGATCGATTTTGGCCGCGGCTCACCCCCACGTGCGTGAGGACGACGGCTGAGCAGATGGCGCGCGCCATCATGGTGGGCGGCTCACCCCCACGTGCGTGAGGACGACTCATCACGTCCCGCGCCCGCTTGTGCGCCTGCAGCGGCTCACCCCCACGTGCGTGAGGACGACTCCTTGGTGGCGCTGACGCCGACCACACGGATCGGCGGCTCACCCCCACGTGCGTGAGGACGACTTTCCGCCGAGGAGGCGGGCGCCTGGGCGGACCCCGGCTCACCCCCACGTGCGTGAGGACGACCCAGTGCGTTGCCGGCCTCAAACGGGCCTGTTACGGCTCACCCCCACGTGCGTGAGGACGACGCGGCGAGCGTTGCGCAAATTCCCGCGAGTGCTCGGCTCACCCCCACGTGCGTGAGGACGACGGGGACAACCACCGGGACACTGCGCATCCGCAACGGCTCACCCCCACGTGCGTGAGGACGACGAGCACCATGACGTCGCACGCCTCGAGCATTCGCGGCTCACCCCCACGTGCGTGAGGACGACGTCCCACGCTTCCCAGACGGGCCGCCACTTGGCCGGCTCACCCCCACGTGCGTGAGGACGACGGGCACTCACCTGCAACGCGACTACGACTTGTTCGGCTCACCCCCACGTGCGTGAGGACGACGGCCAGAGGTGCGAGCGGCCCGCCTGGGTGGCCACGGCTCACCCCCACGTGCGTGAGGACGACGTACCCCTGGTCCACGCCGGTCTCGTCGGCGAGCGGCTCACCCCCACGTGCGTGAGGACGACTCAGGGATTGCGATGTACTTCATGATTTGCCTTCGGCTCACCCCCACGTGCGTGAGGACGACGGTCGTCGGTGAAAACCTGGACCCGCACAGCTACGGCTCACCCCCACGTGCGTGAGGACGACCCCGCCCAGCACGCGGTTGAGCTGCTGGGTGAACGGCTCACCCCCACGTGCGTGAGGACGACGACAACTCCCGAGGCCTCCGCACGGATAACCTCCGGCTCACCCCCACGTGCGTGAGGACGACCCAACCACCGGGGCTTGGCGAGAGCCACCTGGTCGGCTCACCCCCACGTGCGTGAGGACGACACGCTGCTCCGCAGCGCTCGAACTGCCCGCCTTCGGCTCACCCCCACGTGCGTGAGGACGACGATCTCACCGGTGCAATCTGGGTTCAGGAAGTAGCGGCTCACCCCCACGTGCGTGAGGACGACGCTACTTTGTCAACTATAGTGCTACTCCTTTGGCGGCTCACCCCCACGTGCGTGAGGACGACCGACGTAGCGCCGCAGCAGGGCCAGGGAGGCGCCGGCTCACCCCCACGTGCGTGAGGACGACGAGATGAGGCCGGCGGGCATCGATGGCCCGTTCGGCTCACCCCCACGTGCGTGAGGACGACTGGCACCGGACGGATCCAGCTACCGCCAGGGAACGGCTCACCCCCACGTGCGTGAGGACGACGCTAATTATTTTGAAACATATTCTGATAAAAATCGGCTCACCCCCACGTGCGTGAGGACGACTTAAAAAGACCCGCCTAGTTGGAAAGTTTAAATCGGCTCACCCCCACGTGCGTGAGGACGACGTAGACGCCCAACTTCGCGAGGATCTTGACGGCCGGCTCACCCCCACGTGCGTGAGGACGACCTGGACGCGGCCAAGCACGTAGTACGTGCGGCCCGGCTCACCCCCACGTGCGTGAGGACGACTCCTGGTCGCTGTCCCCTAGTTGTCCTCTGGCCGGCTCACCCCCACGTGCGTGAGGACGACCCTTGTCGTTGGCAAATGGGTTAAGGCTCCCAACCGGCTCACCCCCACGTGCGTGAGGACGACCCTCGCGACCTGGAACTCCGTGTCAAGGTTCCGCGGCTCACCCCCACGTGCGTGAGGACGACGGAATGCTGACAGCGGCTGCGCCGGGGGGTGCGCGGCTCACCCCCACGTGCGTGAGGACGACGCGCGGCTCTTCGGCCGCGACCCGCTTGGCCTGCGGCTCACCCCCACGTGCGTGAGGACGACCCACGCGCGAATGAGCGCGACCGCCACGACCGTCGGCTCACCCCCACGTGCGTGAGGACGACCGGCCGCCTCTGCACCGCTACCGTACCCACTAGCGGCTCACCCCCACGTGCGTGAGGACGACGCGAACCTTTTCGATTGGATGCGGAAGGAAGGACGGCTCACCCCCACGTGCGTGAGGACGACTCTCGAGCGCTTTGCCTGAGGTGGTCGCGGCGAACGGCTCACCCCCACGTGCGTGAGGACGACGCAAAACCAGCGGAAGGACGTCATTGGCTCGTCCGGCTCACCCCCACGTGCGTGAGGACGACTGGGTCTGCGCTGGCGTCACGTCGCGATCGATGCGGCTCACCCCCACGTGCGTGAGGACGACTTCACCCCAGGCGGGTAACAGCTGTGTCCAGGCTGGCTCACCCCCACGTGCGTGAGGACGACGGCCGCCTGCGCCGCGGTGAGTGGCTGCTGAAGCGGCTCACCCCCACGTGCGTGAGGACGACGCGCGGAGACACGTCGATGCCACGGCCCATTTCCGGCTCACCCCCACGTGCGTGAGGACGACGCTCTGCGCTGAGTCCACCACGACAGACATCGCCGGCTCACCCCCACGTGCGTGAGGACGACGTGGACACTCCCCCACCCGTGCGGGTTGCGAGTGCGGCTCACCCCCACGTGCGTGAGGACGACCCCGCTCTTCAGCTTGACCACGCGGTGACTCGTCGGCTCACCCCCACGTGCGTGAGGACGACTCGGCTACTACGCGGGGCTCGCCGCTGAGGAGTACGGCTCACCCCCACGTGCGTGAGGACGACCCACGAAGACGCAGGGCCTCGAGCGCTGGAGTGCGGCTCACCCCCACGTGCGTGAGGACGACGATCTACTCAGGAGGCATCAACAACTACGTCACCCGGCTCACCCCCACGTGCGTGAGGACGACGTGTAGCTACGCCGCGAGGCACGCCCGGTGAACCGGCTCACCCCCACGTGCGTGAGGACGACGGGATTCGCTCCTTAATTTCTATGCGGATTATACGGCTCACCCCCACGTGCGTGAGGACGACGTGCTCATCGATGCGGACTGGTCAAGCTTTGAGCGGCTCACCCCCACGTGCGTGAGGACGACTCACGTACGCGGGCACGGTTGCGAAGGTGTCATCCGGCTCACCCCCACGTGCGTGAGGACGACTTGCGGAGACACCACCGGAGAATGTGCCCGTAGTCGGCTCACCCCCACGTGCGTGAGGACGACCCCAAGAATGTGTTCCTCTGGGAAACGGATCAACGGCTCACCCCCACGTGCGTGAGGACGACGGCTCTGTAGTACGCACAGAAAAACGCAGTCGCGGCTCACCCCCACGTGCGTGAGGACGACGGGGATGCAATCGCGCCCCGAGGCGCGGGCGTTCGGCTCACCCCCACGTGCGTGAGGACGACGGTGGGACAAGATCGCAAAGCTCAAGCAGAGCACGGCTCACCCCCACGTGCGTGAGGACGACGGTCCTCGATCGCGCCCATGTTTCGAATCTTCAGCGGCTCACCCCCACGTGCGTGAGGACGACTGCCACGGAACCGTGACCGGCGTGGCGTAGAACTCGGCTCACCCCCACGTGCGTGAGGACGACCCCAGTTGTCGGAGCAGGCACCGAGGCGGAAAGCGGCTCACCCCCACGTGCGTGAGGACGACGCGCTGGCGGCCCGTCTGGGAGGCGTGGGACGCCGGCTCACCCCCACGTGCGTGAGGACGACGCATTTTGAAATTAGTGAAAGCGACGACATGACCGGCTCACCCCCACGTGCGTGAGGACGACTCCCATCGTTCAGCACGGGGTAGCCCATGTCCGTCGGCTCACCCCCACGTGCGTGAGGACGACGCAGGAAGGGATCTCCCTGTGGTCGTGAGAGACACGGCTCACCCCCACGTGCGTGAGGACGACCACACCAGGGAGGGGCCCGGGATCGTTGCTGTACGGCTCACCCCCACGTGCGTGAGGACGACGCACCTAGTAGGATCCTGGACACTTGGCATGATTCGGCTCACCCCCACGTGCGTGAGGACGACGCACCGAGCGCGCAAACGGCGCAATGAGCGCCACGGCTCACCCCCACGTGCGTGAGGACGACGCCGGCGCTACTGGACCAATTGCAGGAGATCGACCGGCTCACCCCCACGTGCGTGAGGACGACGCGACTTCGAGAAAAACATGGCTACCCTTGGCGGGGCTCACCCCCACGTGCGTGAGGACGACGACGGTCACGAGCGTGCCGGACACCGAGTTGTCCGGCTCACCCCCACGTGCGTGAGGACGACCGACTTGTTCGAGAGGGAGCTGCAGCTGCGCAGCGGCTCACCCCCACGTGCGTGAGGACGACGCTGACGCGGATGGGGCTAGACGCTGACCTGCTCGGCTCACCCCCACGTGCGTGAGGACGACGCGCGACGTACAGACGCACACGCTGGCCGCGGGGCGGCTCACCCCCACGTGCGTGAGGACGACGGCCGAAGCAGAAAACCGGGCCACGTCATTCGTTCGGCTCACCCCCACGTGCGTGAGGACGACGTTCAGCGACTGCCGCGCGGAACTCGTCCCACACGGCTCACCCCCACGTGCGTGAGGACGACGCTTGCGCCTCGCTCGGGTCATCGTGCGATATTGCGGCTCACCCCCACGTGCGTGAGGACGACCGCTGACAGCTCAGGCGCCGGCATTAGCCAACCCGGCTCACCCCCACGTGCGTGAGGACGACGTGGAGGATGCGCCGCTCGGAGGCACGCGCGAACGGCTCACCCCCACGTGCGTGAGGACGACGAACTACTCGACGGACTTCATCGTCGTGGTGCACGGCTCACCCCCACGTGCGTGAGGACGACGTATCCGCGCGTAACTGAGAGACGACTCGCTCGACGGCTCACCCCCACGTGCGTGAGGACGACTTTGCCGGGGACACTGCTCCGGACGTCGTGTTTCGGCTCACCCCCACGTGCGTGAGGACGACCGCAAGTGACGACGCGGCGCCCGACACGAACTACGGCTCACCCCCACGTGCGTGAGGACGACGGAGAGGCGAGCCGGGCGACTTCGCGCGTAGACCGGCTCACCCCCACGTGCGTGAGGACGACCGCAAAGAGTTGCCTCATGTCCCCGGGCAATCCCGGCTCACCCCCACGTGCGTGAGGACGACGAGCGCGGGACAACACCACCGCCGCCATGTAGGCGGCTCACCCCCACGTGCGTGAGGACGACCAACTCCGCCGCCATGGCTTGTGCCGCCATCTGCGGCTCACCCCCACGTGCGTGAGGACGACGGTCCGGTATCTCGCTAGTGTCGACTGGGTTCTCCGGCTCACCCCCACGTGCGTGAGGACGACCGGGAGCCTGCGCGCGACCAGCATCGCCGCTTGTCGGCTCACCCCCACGTGCGTGAGGACGACGTGATGTGGCGAAGGTGCTCAGCTGCGGCCGCACCGGCTCACCCCCACGTGCGTGAGGACGACGTACGGGCCAGTAGGAACGAAGGCCGGCTTTTACGGCTCACCCCCACGTGCGTGAGGACGACCAACGCCGGGCACCACAACGCCGGGCTTGGTGACCGGCTCACCCCCACGTGCGTGAGGACGACCGTTGAGACGACGCACTACGAGCACCTGCCCAACGGCTCACCCCCACGTGCGTGAGGACGACGAACAGAGCGAACCCCTCAAGTAGCGGCGCATACGGCTCACCCCCACGTGCGTGAGGACGACGTGTCACCAGCTAGCGCCCTCGCGACCGCCAGCGGCTCACCCCCACGTGCGTGAGGACGACGGACGGCCGACTCGTCCTTGCGCGGCCGATTCGCCGGCTCACCCCCACGTGCGTGAGGACGACGCCACGCTACATCGCGCTGGACCGGCTGGAGCGCGGCTCACCCCCACGTGCGTGAGGACGACTCCGAAGTAGCCGCTGAACAGCGGATTCATTTCCGGCTCACCCCCACGTGCGTGAGGACGACGAAAACCCAATGACCGATGATGACCCCGAAGACGGCTCACCCCCACGTGCGTGAGGACGACCGCGATGTTGGAGGTGCCGTTCGCACGGAAGTACGGCTCACCCCCACGTGCGTGAGGACGACCAGACTACGACCGAGGAGACGACCCCAATGAATAAGGCTCACCCCCACGTGCGTGAGGACGACGGTAGATAGCGGACCAGAGACGCGGATCGATCGGCGGCTCACCCCCACGTGCGTGAGGACGACTCAGTACCTGAACCCGTTCGAGAACGACGTAGACGGCTCACCCCCACGTGCGTGAGGACGACTGATCCACGCGGTAACCACACACGAGCGGTAGGCGGCTCACCCCCACGTGCGTGAGGACGACGCCCCGCGAGCGCGAGCTGTTCGCCGAGTACCTCGGCTCACCCCCACGTGCGTGAGGACGACGTGCACATGCTCCACCAGGTCTTCCTCCACGGTACGGCTCACCCCCACGTGCGTGAGGACGACGTTCAACTGGGCGACCGGCATCACTGGCGGCGGCGGCTCACCCCCACGTGCGTGAGGACGACGCGCTGAGGATCCTTGAGCGCGTACCTGGCGCCCGGCTCACCCCCACGTGCGTGAGGACGACCGGTTATCTCGCGTTCACGTGCCGCGACTCGTGCGGCTCACCCCCACGTGCGTGAGGACGACGGCTTTGCTCGTCCATGAGTTCAGCGCGCTTGGCGGCTCACCCCCACGTGCGTGAGGACGACGTGTCGTTGTGAATCAGTCATGGTTTTCGTCTCTCGGCTCACCCCCACGTGCGTGAGGACGACTTGGTGAGGCCGCTCAGGCTGCAGCCGAGAATACCGGCTCACCCCCACGTGCGTGAGGACGACGCACGCGCACGTTCACGTTCCAGGAGTACAACGCGGCTCACCCCCACGTGCGTGAGGACGACGCGCGCCGAGCTCAGGCGCCGGCATCAGCCAACCCGGCTCACCCCCACGTGCGTGAGGACGACCGGCTGGCGTTTCCTCGCGGGCATCCTCAACCGCGGCTCACCCCCACGTGCGTGAGGACGACGTAGACTTCCTCCAGGAGATACGCCTGGGCGTCCGGCTCACCCCCACGTGCGTGAGGACGACTGCTGGGGCTCCAGGTGTTCAACAACGGCGACCGCGGCTCACCCCCACGTGCGTGAGGACGACGGTTGTCGGCACCTTTGACCAGTCGCGACTAGCCGGCTCACCCCCACGTGCGTGAGGACGACGGATTCGATCAGTTCGCGGTCCCGGAAGATGAACGGCTCACCCCCACGTGCGTGAGGACGACCGGTGTGGTTGACGGTCACTGGAGCACCCCCACCGGCTCACCCCCACGTGCGTGAGGACGACTGGGTAACGAGCTCCGTGGGTTCCTCAGCCGCAACGGCTCACCCCCACGTGCGTGAGGACGACGCACGGTCTCCGCGGAGCCGCGGACCCCGTAGGCGGCTCACCCCCACGTGCGTGAGGACGACTGAACTTGTCGGCGATCTCGACCTTAGCCAGACCGGCTCACCCCCACGTGCGTGAGGACGACTGGCGATGCTGACGCTCAGCCATTGGCGCCTACCGGCTCACCCCCACGTGCGTGAGGACGACCATCAAGGTAGTCGTTGTCGGTCTCACCTGCGGCCGGCTCACCCCCACGTGCGTGAGGACGACCTCAACCCGGAGCCCGCCTGATGGCTGCCATTGACGGCTCACCCCCACGTGCGTGAGGACGACTTCTCCCGCGGTCATGGTTACAGTCATTTGGTGCCGGCTCACCCCCACGTGCGTGAGGACGACATGTACGCACCAACCAGGGCGCCAGCTGCCACGCGGCTCACCCCCACGTGCGTGAGGACGACCCTTCGAAATCATACACAAAAAGCGCCCCCTAGGGGCGCTATGTCGTCGGAGCCCGTCGGAGCCCAGTCTAGGCTTCCGCTTGGCCTTTAACGCGTCGCGTAACCAGTTGCAGGCCTTCCATGTCAATGATCGAGCGGCTTGGGTCGCCGTGAACCAGGATCTCAAACCCCTGCTCGGTGGCGGCACGAACTAGCAGGATACATCCCCCGGCTTTCTTGCTGGCACATACCTTCGTCCAAAGGCGCTCCCGCACCCGGGCTGTCAGCTTGCCCACAAAGACGCCAGCCCTGACCTCGAGCATCCAGCGTGTGAGCGACCCGCGCAACCCAGGCGTCGCGCACTCGACGATCAGCACCGTCAAAACGGCACCTCGTCCTCTGTGGGTAGGCCGTAACCGGTTCCACCCGGCACCGGCCCATGGGCAGGATCCCAAAGGTGCACCACGTCTTCCTCACGGGCTGGAGGTCGGTGTGAGATGTAGTCGGCGCTGTCTGCGGTCATACCAAGCGCCCGTTGGATGTCAGGCAAGATGCGCGACACCAACTTCAAGTCGTGAAACGCGACTCGCGCGAAGCGTCGGGCACGACTCTCCACTCCCGAGCTCCCTCCTGCTATCGCCGCACGGAACGCGATAGGTATCCCCACGTCCACCTTGTATAGGTCAGCAATATCATATGCGAACGCGAGCATCTTGCCGGTGTGGATAAACCCAAGGCCGGCAGAGAACCCTGTGGCAACGATTGCCGCGTGGCACAGAGAATAGAGGCACGAGTTAGCTGCCGACAACGCGCGATTAATCGGATCTGCCGAGTCCCAGTCGGAACGACGATACGCTCGCCCGCGCCAGTCCAGGCCCGTTTCCTTGGCCATACGTGCATAGGCCGAGCGAACCCGCACGCCCTCACGCCCCCTGACCTGTTCGATGCTGAGCTCCGGTGGCAGAGGATCATCAAAGCGCATCTCGTACATCCGGCGCACGACGTCCATTCGGGTTGATGGATTCGCCCACATCTCTGCTTGATGATACAAATTAGTCGCCCTGCGCGCCTCATCGGCACCGATGGCGTAGAAGCGCGTCACCCCGTCGCCACACCAGACGAGGGAACACCCAGACTGCCCCGCGAGCGTCACGGCTGCGTGCGTGATGGTCGTCCCTGGGCCAAGCAACAGCACCACCAACGGCGACAGCGGCACCGAAGTGCGGGTGTGAACGTCGCGGAGCACTAGGCCGTTCTGCTCGCGTTCGACGTGAACCTTCTCGGTGTACAAGAAGGTCCAGCCATCCCCGAATCGGGGTAGGTCAAGTTGATCGCGACCGAACGTGTCCACGGCCTACCCCGTCAATCCCGGGCTCGGCCCAGTGAGAGAAGTCCGAAGCCATACGCCTTGCCAGGCCCGATCCCCTCACGTACGGCACCTCGAAACGCCTCAACGTCGCGGATCCGTAAGGAACCTTCAAAGAGAGTCCCAGCGAGGGTAACGCTTCCGCGTGCCCCGACAGGGCTCACCTCTACGGCTCGAAGGCTGCCCTCATCGGTCTGGAAGCCCGCCATCTCTGAGCGACGCCTCAACCACCCGATACGCGCCTCCAAGCCACGCACAGGAACGCGCTGACCGTTGCGGCGGGCGCCGTCCGCGCCGCTCTTGGTGTTGATTTTCCGCGTGGTGTTGGCCAGCAAGCGAAACATGAACGCCCGCCCGGGGGCGAAACGCTCGTGATCCACCCTCAGGTCGCGGGTCGCAGGGTTCTCACCGAGACTTCCAAGCGCCAAGTCCAGATCATGGTCCGGCGAGAGCACATAGCCAACCGGCCACGTACTAGTATCGGGCACCTCCAAGCTTTGGACCAAGATCGCTAGACGGCCGTCCCGATCACTATCCACGCGGTAGAGGACGCTGAGCTTTTTGCGAGGCCGTTCGCCCAGATCACTTGGGAAGGCCCGCATGATCGTCCGATGCAAACCCGTGGGGCTACGCAAATCTGCACGCACCGCGGCGCACTTCTCGTCGATGAAGATTCGAGTCAAATACATCGTCGTTCACCTAGCTGGGGAGAGCTGCTGGTTTAGCGTTGACCTGGACCACTGGGCGCTCGCGCCACTGGCGAGGCAGTGGCCCCGCCAAGTAATCGCGGACCATCAGCCTACGAAGCGCTTGTGGGTGGTGGTCAAGGTCGAGGTAGAAGGTTGAGGTTTCGTCTTGGTCGTCCAAAGCAGAGAGCAACGCCTCGGGCCCTCGAGGGACAGAATGGAAGAGCTCGAGTTCGTCCTGACCCCGAAGCGCTTCGGAGATCAGCAGCGGTGTGGAAATCACACAGGCGCGCCGGCCCAGGAAAGGTGCGAAGACCGGCTGCCGCACGGCATCAGCGATGGCCTGGCACGACGTGTGACGTCCCGGTATAATCACGGCAACGAACGAAGCATCGCACAGGTACGTACGCTTGCTTTGTATGGTCTGCCGCGACGCGCTTGCTCTCGGATTGAACTGTATTGTCTGGTCGTCCACCAGCCGCGTTCCCTGCGCGTCGACCCGAATATGCACTCTGGCGTCTGCCGCGAGTTCAACCAAGCGCGCGTGCTCACGGCGTTGTATCCCCATGCATGCAGCCACGAGACCGAGGACGCCGCTGCGGGTGGGGAACGCGAGGGTGGGACGATCATCGCCGGTCACCGGTCCTCCCCAGGCTTGGAGTGGACCGTGCAAGCGTATTGCAACTCCTTCTAGACTCATCTCAGCCTTCCCGTGCGCTTAGGTCGAGCGCGTTGCTCAGGTGCTTGGTGAGTTCCTGGACGTTTGCCACGCTGGTGCCGTTGACAACCTTCTTGTCCAAGTCGTGCAAGGAAAGAACGAAGCGCCCAAGGACATCTTCCCCACGGCAATACACTGACTCCAGCTTGTTGCGGTGTGCCAGCAGCTGGGCGATCGAAGTTGTCATGACATCGCCACCACGCGCGGAAACCGGTGTGATAAACGAGTTCGCGTAGCTGATCGGGCCGCCCCGCCGGACCACTACTTCGATGTACTCGGCCGGAGTATGGGGCGCGGTCCCGGTGCGCTTGCCCGTTGGGGTGGCCTCGGCCATGGCGCGCACCAGCGCGGGCAGGCTACGCCTCGCAAGAGCTCGCGACTCAGCGTCTGGCGTTCGGCCGGCCTCCGTTCGTGCACCCAGGTTTGCCTCCAGCTGTCGCAAGTCGCAGACGGCATACAGGTACATCACCGAGCTCGCGAACTCAGTCTCACCAAGGTGCCCGGCGCCCGGATCCTCTCCGAGATCGTCCACCGCGGTGAAGTAGTCGTACTCCACCTCGACCTTTTGAGTACCAAGCGCGTGGGCGACTTGGAGCGCCGCATCGATCGTATCGAACTCGTCACTGGTCACGAAGCGTCCGAACAACCCAACGTCGACCGCGTTGCTTGATGTCGCTGCCTCAAGGTGCTCCCGCAGCTGCTTGCGCAACTTCTCCACCTTCTTCGGCTCAACCTTCTTCTTGCTGAATACATCGGCCAGCGCTGTCTCCTCTGCTGCGGCAAAGCTCGCTACCGCATCGATTTCTTGACGGCTTAAGAAGAGCAAGTGGGCCGTCTTTGGATCAGCCGCCGTGTCATCTGGAGTGGCAGCTACGTCGTCGTCCCCGCTGTCGGTGCCCTTACCTGATTTTTTCCCTATAGAAAGTAACAGCGCTAACAGGCCATCCTTGGCTGCAGGCTTAAGCGTGCTTTCGAGGCGATCAAGCACCTCAGCTGGTAAGCGGCCGGTGCGAATCCCAAGCTGATGCTCGGCGAACGCTCCCCTGAAATGATCGGACATCCGCCAAGTCCGCTTCAGACACTGGCTGGAGATACGAAGGCGTCGAGTGCCGCCGAAGATCGCGGTCTTGGGAGTGCCTAGATCGTCTCGATTTAGATTGCTTGGTGGAAAAGAACGCAGGGCGTGTAGTTCGATAAAAATAGTCATTTGCTGTCTCCTGAGTGATTCGTGGAAGCCCCTGATGCGGGGGGTTCGTGTGCGGACGCGGTTGGCGCATAGAAATCTTGGGCCCACTTCCGTCGAACGTTGTCGCTCTGCGCGAAGAACCAACAAATGTCCGCGCCAAGGACGCCCCAGTCCACCGACGCTGCGTCCGTCGACGCGAGCCGCAGCAACCCGCGCAAGCGATGATCGAGTTCCTCGTAGTTGCGTGAGTCGAGTACTCTACGGAAGCGGAGTTGGGCACCGCTGGAGTCTCCGAGTGCCTGCCTCAGAAAGCGACCGAAGGAAAATTGCTGCGCCGTAGCCCGATGGCGAAGCAGCGGGAAGTGCAAGACGACATGACCTAGGCGCGTCGGGCCGCCCGCGGAGATGCGCCAGTAGCTGCCTTCGAGCGACAGTGATTTTTCAGTCTTTGCCCGTCGAATTCCCGCGGTCTCACCGCGCGACAGCTTGTCGTAGCGATGTCTGACCTCACGGATCGAGTCCTCCAGCTTTCGCCGGGCATCGTTGGGGTTGTTGGGGCTATTCAACGGCGTCCTCCTGCTTTGTAGAACCTTGAGTTCTTGCGCGTGGAAACAGCTTGCGCTGCAGCCAGCGTCTTGAGTTGGCGATTCGCTCCTGCTTGCGCGGATCGAACTCAGACAGAGCAACATGCTGGTCGAAGAGCTTCAGCACCGTCGTGCGCATCGCACGCGACATCTCGGCACGTGCCAGGTCTGCCTGTTGTTCGGTTGTCGCCGTCCACTCCTCCACGGAGCCCACCACGTCCAGCCAACGCAGGAAATGCGGTTCAGTGATCGTCCAGTACTCGCTCGTGGCGTCCGCCAGGGCGAACGCGGGGCTGCGATCGTCGTGAGCCATTTTGAGAGCACGCGGGAGGAGCGCCCCAACATCTTGCGCGTCGTTCGTTAGGTCGCGCAGCCGCTCGTGGACGTCGGGCTGCGTCAATATCGCATTTCCAAGCGGAAATTTTTCAAAGAAGCGAGACCTCACGATAGCCTTGTCACGGTCGAAATCTAGGACCAACAGGTCGGGTCGCTTTGTACGACCACTCAGGGACGTCCATTGTTTGAGGACTGGAGCCACACCTTCGCGGGGGTGCGTCTTCTTGCCCTTTGAGATCGGGTGGAGGAGCTGCGCGAGACCCGTCCACGCCGGAGACCCAGGTCTTAGTCTCACCGCGGCGATAGACTGCGTGCTGTTCACTGCCAGAGGCGCGCACGGGTGCTGCCACAGGTCCTCGCCCGCTGCTTTCGGTAGGCTGGACTTCGAGAGCAGCTTCGAGATCCGAACCAGCGGCCCCATAACGCCGGTGAAGGAGCAGCGACCAGTTCCGTCGGGAGTCAGCCAGACGCCGCGCGGCTGAAAGAAAAGACCAGTGACCAGTCCCGTCGCGGCCCGAGGAGTGCCGCTCCGCACCTCATTGGACCAGGGGCGCGCCGCCTCCCGACCGTAGATCTTGTCGGATTCCGCGCGGCTGAGCACATTAGCCCAAATCCCCCTGCGGATAGAGCCGGGGTCGATCAGAGTCATCGCACCTGGCTGTCCGCCAGGACCCGCGCCGTAGCCGCGCCCCGCGCCACCCGCGTATGCTTGCTCAATGAACAGGGTGACCAGCGCGATCGGGATGGAAACGGCGTGCACCTGCACGGGCGGCAATGCGATGTCGTCTGTAGAGAACACGAAGGGCGCCGCGCCCTTTTCCTTTGCGTCGGCTTTCGCTTGTATCTGAAGGAACGGCTCAGGGCCGAAGAGATCAAAGTCCTTGAGGACCGGCGCGAGTCGCTCGCGGACCACTTCAGCTTCGAGGGGAACATCCAGCCTCCGCTGAAGCTCGGCCTTGTCCTTTGGCGCGAACAATGCCTGCGCCAACGCGCTGAGTAGCAGCCGCCCGAATACCCGAAAGTCGTCTCGTGGGTAATCGAGCTCGATTCCATCCTTTGCACCGGTGAGAACATCCACAGGCGAGCACCACACGGTCTCACCCGCCTCCGTGATGACCGGCAACCACGCGTCGATCAGCGCGTTGAACCGATGTTGTTTGGTTGAAGTGTCACTCATCGTCCTACTCCTCTGCCCGCTCAAGTCGCAGTCCTTCGTGCTCGCTGTAGGTGGCTCGCTTCACTGAAGCGTTCACCCGAACCGCACCGCTGAACCCGCCCGTGTGTGCCGTCATCGGGATAGGTACCATTCGATGCCCCAGGCCCGCCGCTCGACAAAAGGCGCGAAATCCGGAAGCCCATCGTTGCCATGCGGCATCGGGTGCGCCTACTACGACGCCATCAATCCGGCCTTGGTTTGGGACCGACACCGTCTGATCGAGCAGCTCTCGTGCGAGCTTCCAGGCATCTTCCCGGCCCACGTCCAGATCCCAAGCGCCCTCACCACCAAGCGCGCCACCGCGGCCGTCTTGCCAGTGCACCAGGATCAAGGTGGTGGACTGACCATCTCGAGTGAACGCTTGCACGGCGTCTTCGTCGTCTGGGAGGACCTCGTCGCCGTCGGGATCCGCTTCTGTGGGGGAAATGCAGCAGCGCCGAGCACGCACTCGGGTGGCCTCGAGTTTGGCAGTGAGTGCAGCTTCTTCCTGTACAAGTTCAGGGCCAGCGCGCCCTAACCTCGCCGCGCGCGCTTGCGGGTGGTAGGAGCCCTCGACCATTGGTCGGATATCGGAGGGGAGCGTGAGCCTGCTGCGGCTCGCGAGATCGTCAGCCGCAAGCCACAACGTGCAGGGGTCGTAGACGTAGCGCGATGGCCCGAACCTCAGCTGATCACAGGCGTCGCGCCCGGGGCCATGGACGACAAGCCGCGGACTGGCGTAGCCATCGGGTCGAGAGCGGTCGTGCCGGTGGAGGCGACCTACCCGCTGCAGCAAGAGATCAACTGGCGCGATGTCACTGTGGAGTTCATCGAAGTCGAGATCTAGGCTCTGCTCGACCACCTGAGTAGCGATCAGCAGCCGGCCCCCCGGCGGCGCAGACTTGCCGTAGCGCTCAAGGACACGAGCTTCCTTGATTTGTCGATCCGCCGCGCGGTAGCGCGCGTGAAAGAGGTCGTACTCGATATCGCCACAGATGGCTGCGACCGAGCGCGCAGCGTCCTGCGCTTCCCCAACCGTGTTGCGGATCCAGGCTACACGTGCCCCAGCACGGGCTGCACGCACCAAGCGCGCTGAAGTTGTCTCAAGGTGCCCATCTTCGTCCACACCCGCCGCGTACTCGACCGCGACCGTTCGAGCGCGCGAGACGCTCTCGAGTTTGTGCTCTGCGGTACTCTGCTGGGTGACCACAGAGACCAGCGGATACGCTTGGTTGGAGGCTTCGTTGTGTGTGAGTGCTACCGCGGAGTCTAGCTCCTCAGTGCCGAGCCACGCGCGCGCCAGGGAAGCACGCCGCGCTGACGGCAGGGTCGCCGACAGCAGTATCACAGGTACGCTGAGTGCTCCGAGCCACGCCAGCAAGTGATCAAGCAGCACCTCCATATAGGCGTCGTACGCGTGCACCTCGTCAATGACGATCACGTTGCGTGAA
Source organism: uncultured Polyangiaceae bacterium (assembly GCA_964551615.1). GTDB lineage: Bacteria > Myxococcota_A > Polyangia > Polyangiales > Polyangiaceae > JAHBVY01. Next base: position 46,384 of record CAZKDY010000029.1, on the reverse strand, counting down.
AGCGCGAACATACGTACGGATTGATGCCGCACGGTCAATGCTGCCTGCAATGCCTGATCGACCGTCCCCACCCCTACTTGGGACAGCAAGACGCGCTTCTTCTGCAGCAGCCACTGCGTGCACATCACACCAGCCTCGGGAGCATCCGCGTCTTTCGGGACGAAGGTGTGCTGCAGCAAGCGGCGAAACTGATCCTGGCCCCTCGCTCGGCTGTGCGCCAGGGAGAGCTGCACCGTGTCTCGAGGGAACAGGCAGGGAAGTACACTAGCAACCCGCTCAAACATCGCGTTGGAAGTCGCCATGGTGGGCAGCGCGATCGTGAGTCCATCAACACCCGTTTGCCGCATGAAACGTGAGGCCAGCGCGAGCGCCGCCTCGGTCTTTCCGCGACCCATTTCCGCTTCGACGATCACCAGCGCTGGTGCGCTGCCGTCGATTCGCTCTGTCAAGATTTGGACGTCACGCGGTGCGAAGGTCGGGAACAACGCGCCAAACGCCTTTGCGTCGGTCTGCGCGCGGTGCAGTCCAGTAGACCGGACGGCGAGCCTCGCGCGATCGAGTGCTTCAATCCAGTACGCCTCCACGTCGAGGAAGGGCGGCTGGTATGGAAAGAACTCGGTGTTCGACCCTAGCCAGTCGCAGATGGCACACAGCCCAGCGACTACTTGGACCAAGGCCCCGCTTGAGGCCACCTGCAACGGCAGCGAGCCTCCAAGGTGCTGGCAGAGTTCCACGACGATGTTCAGCAGAGCAGCTTGTGCTCGTACGTCCTCCGTGCGGAGTCGTCTAGGGAGGCGCGAGCGGCTCGGATCCGGCTCCCCACGTGTGGGTAGCGCGCCATGATGCCCACACACGGCACGCAGGAGCGGGATGGCTGCTGGGCCAATAAGTCGGCCCAGCTGCTCGCTCAATTCTGTCGAGTCTTCGACTTGCCTGAAGCCCTCCGTTCCGTGATCGTATTTTCCAAGGTCAAGGCCGCGAGTATGGGGACGAAGAGCGTCAGCAACCTCGGGAGCCTTCCGTTGAAACCGTGTGTCGAGCTTGCCAATGTCATGCAGCGCGCACACGCAAGCCACGGTCGCGTTGCTCGTCTCGGGCTCGATCTGGAGCATCAAGGCGATTCGGTCACGAAGAACCGGGTTGTCCTCAAGAAGCGCGAACGCGCAGGCTGCCACGTCCAACGAATGCCCCAGGACCGTGTGGAAAGTAATGCCTGAGGTGGCTGCGGTAGGATCGGCCTTGCCCCAATAGCCATGCAGCTGCGGCAACGCCAGCGACGTTGGGACCAGGTGCCTATCGTGCATGAGCGTCATGTGTATCGGGTCTACCTCAGCGGGCGACGCTATTTGGGCCCACGAATAGCGCGGGCTGACCGCCTGTTCAGTTTTGGTTCGATCGTCTGCAGCTCAGCGGCTCGTGCGCGCTCAATTTGCTCCAGCGCCCCGCGCGCTAGCGCCGCAACGCGCTCCGCTAGCGCAGGAGACATCGATCGGACGCTCGCGCCGAGGCCCACCGCCAGTCGCGCGAGCGGCTCTCGGCCAGCGGCGCTGGCTGAAACCAAAATCCCATCGGAGACTTTCTTGAATCTTACGCCACTTGGCAGGTTGCTCTGCACCCACGCGGCATCGCTGCCGACCACTTCGAACGTGAGTTCGCCGTCGTGACTTGGGTCGCGGTACCCGTCAACGCTGTCGCGCTTGAACGCTGCGATTTCCCCAGGGCTGAGCAAAACCGCAGCGCGCTTGGAACTCTGAACCCGTTCAACCTTCTCTAGGCGATACCACTTCGCAGCACAGGAATCATGACAGTAGGCGATCATGCGTGGGCGTGGTCTCAACTCGATGTGCGCCGGAGTGATGTGCCGCCAAGAACGGCTCTCGCCTCCGGCATAGCGGATCTCCACAGCGCGCTCGCCGCCGATGGCGTCCTCAAGCGCCCTCAAAACGGAGTCGTCTACTGGCGTTGGTCCTACAGAAACGCTTGGCTTGGCCTGCACACCTGCTGACGTCATGAGAGTCCTGACAAACTCGTCGCGAGCACTGCTTTGCTCGAGTCGAAGTAGAAGCCGAATCAGCTCCGCAGCATCCTTTCCCTCGATCACCACCGCGTTGGGGAACCAGGATTTCGGCACAGACCAGTAGTTGTGGGGGTGTTCGCTTTCGCACTCGAGAGGTATGCCGCCCGACCGAAGGTCCCTCAAGATCGCGCCCACGGTCGATGAACTCACGCCGACATGGCGCGCCAGCTCGGCCTGTCGCCAAGTGCGCTGGTCGAGCAGCGCGCACAGGACTCGCGCAATCGACTCGGTCTTGCTCCTCCTGCCCATCGCCTGGCCCCCTCCGGTCTTTGGTCTGGCGTGGCGTCGCCATGCGGTTGCGAGAGTCTCGCTGGGTCGGCCCGGAACTGCAAGCACTGGCTCCGTACTGCTAGTTTGTCGCACGAACATGGGCGCAGCGTCGCCGTGCTGCTGACACCAAGGACGACAGCGCTGCAATGGACGGGGTCTTGGTGTGTGCGATCCCGACCAGTTCCAAACAACGCGTTGTCACACGGTCGCTTCATATTGTTAGCCCTACAGGCGCGCGTACAGCGCTGAGCGCCGCGCACTTTCCACGTAAAACAACGCCCAAGCGCACGCCCCCCACCCCCCTTTCCGTGAAGATCAGGCTGGCGCGCTCACGCCCCTAGCGCCGCGCGCTAGCTACTTCGGCGGCGCTTGTGAACAGAAGCTGTTCACGCACTCGCCTTGGCAACAGTCGGCGCTGCCGTCACAGTGGCCGCCTTCTGGGGCGCAGGTCTGCTCGCCGGGTGTGCCGCACACCAGCCCCGCGCCGCCTGGATCATCGATGCACGCGCCGGTGCAGCAGTCGGAGCCCACCACGCAGCCTTCACCCTGTTGTTTGCACGGGTCCAGCGCCCAAAAGCCGCGCATATTGGGCTGCGCTGGGTCTTGGCCCGGCACCCAAAACGCCGCGTGACTCGGATCTTGCCCCGGCGTCGGGTTCTGCTCAATGGCCGCCACCCACAGCTGCTTGACCGCCGCCGCGCTGCCCGTCAAACGGTTCCCCAGGGTACGCCGCGAGGTGAACACCACCCAAAAGTATCCGCCCGACGCCACGGGCGCGAAGGTCGGCTCGTAGTTCAGGTGCCGATCGCGCTCACCGGCTCCGAACGGATACGTGGTGCCGTTCAGGCGATCGAGGGGGATCTCAACCAGCGAGCCGTCGGTGGCCGCCACCGCGAGATCGGCCATGCCGTTGCGCGTGTCGTACGGACCGCGGTGAAAGACCGCCCACTTGCCGTTGGGGCTCACGCTGGGGTAGGCGATGGTCGCGCCCGAGGCGGCGAGGGCCACCTTGTGCTCATTGCCGAACGCAGGCACGGCGCCGCTCAGGTCGACGTCCATCGCGTGCAAATCACGGCTCGCGGGCTCGATGAAGAGCAGCGACTTGCCGTCTGGCGCGAACGCCGGCAGCCCGACCACCCGCGAGTCGAAGCCCGTCCCGACCACGGGGTTGCCGGTCGCCACGTCGTACACGCCGGGCAGATCGTTGCCGATCCAGCGCCACTCGGGCAGGCCAGAGTTCATCACCGCGAACGCGCCGTCGGGGGTGAGCGCGCTCATGGCCCAGCCTCGCCCGCGAGCGCTACCCGTCAGCGTCGAGGTCTGCAGATCGAACACGCTGGCGTTGGAGTCTGACGCTTCTTGCGCCTTGCCGTTGCCCAGCACCAGCACGTTGCCGTTGGCGCTGACCGTGTGGCAAGTGGTGCAGCCATCCGTCACGCCGGCTTGCGCCAAGAAGTCTTCAGGGGCGCCGGCGCCGGGGCTGATGCGCAGCACGCGCCCCGGGCTGTTGGCCCAGTAGTACACCGAGCCGCGCAGGCTGCCGTTGGCGAAGCGCCAGGTCTGGTCCATCACCACCCCGGCGTTCCCTGCGGCATCGACGCGAGCCACCTTGATCTGCACCGGCGTGCCGTCGGTCGACTCAGTCAGCTGCGACCAAGCTGTCACGTCAAAGTCGTGGGCGCCCTCGGTGGGCGTGAAGTAGCGCGTGTAGTCGGCGTAGGTCGAGCGCACCGACACCCGCATCTTGTCCCCCGCGGCGAAGCCGTTCCACATCATGCGCGGCGGCAAGAGTCCCTGGGGAAACACCGTCGCGTCGTAGGGGTAGAGCCAGACAGCCGTCGGGTCTGGGTTGACCGCCGCGTCCAAGGCGCCGACCTGAGTCGGGTCGACGTCAACTGCCGTATCCGTAAGGATTAGCCTAATGGTGACGTTGGCCGTCGCCGTGAGCGACTCGTAGCCCGCGCTGAGCACCACCTCGCCGCCCAAGTCACCCAGCGCGCGGAGCTCTGCCGATGGCACGTCGAACGCGGCGAGCCCCGCCTTGGAGAGCGACCAGCCGCTGGGCACCACGCTCTCGGTGCTGCCGTCGTCCCGCCGCACGACGGCGCTGAAGACCACCGGGCTAGAGACGCCGTTGGTCACGTCGATCTGCACCGTGGCAGGTTGGAGCTCCAAGCCCACCACCTTGGGGACGTCGATCACGTGGCCCGCGGCGCCGCCCGTAGCAGCGCCGGCGGTGCCGGCGCTCCCACCATGCCCTGCGGAACCACCGGTGCCCAGGGTGCGACCTTCGCCTGCTGACTCGGGCCCGCCGCCGCAAGCCACGCTGATCGCAGCCACGGCGCAGGCGGCCAACAAGCCCGTGGTGGGCAACCAGCGCGAGCGCCTCGGCGAGCGGGGGGTGGAGGGATGACGCTCGGGCGTCGATCGACGGAGCGCTGGGACCGAGGTGCTGGGAGCCATGCGGGCTACGATAGCAAGCGCGGCGCCCAGCTGCATACTGCCGTCGTCAGCTTTGGCCAGCTCCCCCCCGCGATGTCCCGGCGCGCGCGCTCGCATTTGTGGCAACGAGCGCGGTAATCTGCGCTGGACGGCGGACGACCCCTGCCTACGTCGCCTCCCCCCGAGACCCCATGCACGCTCGACTCGACCACTGGAAGGACCAGCTGCTTGACCTCACCTACCGCAACGGGCTGCTGAATTTCAAGGCACCCAAAGCCGGCGGGCGGCGGAGCGTAGAGCTCGAGCCTACACCCCTCGCGGCGCTGCTCGCGGCGCTCCAGGCGGGCAAGGCGCTCACCCTGCACAGCGCGCGAGAATTTCCCCACGGCACTTTGAGCCCCGACGCGGCGCTCGAGCAGCGGAGGGCCTACGCGGACCACGACGCGCCCGATCTCGAGCGCCGCTTGGTCCAGCTAGCCCGCGACGCGCGCCTCAACCGTGAAGAGCTGGGGGTGAGCACGCTGTTCCTAGCGGTCGGCAGCCTGCTCTTCCCTGAGAGCGTGGGCAGTCAGGTCCTGCGCCAGGCGCCGCTGCTCTTGGTGCCAGTTGAGCTCCAGCGCAAATCGTCCGGCGCGCGCTTTCAGCTGGTCCTGAGCGACGAAGAGCTGGTGGTTAACGTCACGCTGCTCGAGAAGCTCCGGCGCGACTTTGGAGTTCAGCTCCCGGAGCTGTTGGCCGAGCTGCCTGAAAATGAGCACGGCGTCGACGTCCAGCGCGTCCTCGCTCAATTCTCCGCGCAGCTCGCTGCGCTGCCTGGGGCGCGCGTCGAGCCGACGCTGTTCCTCGGCCACTTCTCGTTCACCAAGTTCATGATGTGGCGCGACCTCGACGCGCACACCGAGCAGCTCTTGGGCTCACCCCTGCTGCGCCGCCTCGCCGCGAGCGGTGCTCCAGCTGCGACCAGCGCGCTCTCCGCAGGGATTTCCCAGGAGCAGCCCGCGGCGCTCCCCTCTGCTGACCAGCTCGACGCTCAGTTCCCGCCGCTCGCGCTGTCCTGCGTGTACGACGCCGACTCGAGCCAGCTCGCCGCCATGGCCGCGGCCAGCGCCGGCACCTCGTTCGTGTTGGAGGGGCCGCCTGGCACTGGCAAGTCACAGACCATCACCAACCTGATCGCGCACTTTTTGGGCGCGGGAAAGTCGGTGCTGTTCGTCGCTGAGAAGCGCGCGGCGCTCGACGTCGTGCAGCGCCGCCTGGCCGACGTGGGTCTAGGGCCGTTCTGCCTTGAGCTGCACTCGCACAAGGCGGGCAAAGCGCAGGTCATCAAGCAGCTCACAGAGTCATTCGAGCTGGCCGGCGCCGGCGACCAGCCGGCCACAGGCGACACCCTCACGCCAGAGCTATCACGCCTCCGTACGGAACTTAACAGCTACGTGCAGCAGCTGCACGAGCAGCGCGCCGGCGGCTTCACCACGTTTGAGGTGCTGGGGCTGCGCGCTTCGGTGGTGGACGCGCCGCCCCTCGACCACCAGCTGCCGCCAGGCTTGTCCCGCGCCGGCCTGACCAGCGTGCTCGGGCAGGTGCGCGGCTTTCGCGAGCAGGCCGAGGCGCTGCGCGCCGACGCCACGGCGGGTGATCTGCGCTCGCACCCGCTGTATGGCAGCAACCTGCACGCCTGGGATCCGGCGCTCCACGAGCGCACCCGCGAGAGCTGCCTGCAGCTGCTGCACAGCCTGAGCCAGGCCCAAGACCCCGCGCGCTACCTGAGCACGCCCCTGGGCTGTGGGGTGCCGAAGAACCTGCAGCAGTTGGCGGCCCTAGTCGAGACATCAGAGCAGCTCGTCCGTTGCCCAAACCTAGGTCCAGCGCTGCTGTGCGATGAGGGCGCCGCCGCACGGATAGACTCCGGTGAGCAGCTCGTCGCGCTGTGCCGGGGCGCCCGCGACGACGAAGCGTATCTAGGCGCGCGCTTCGCCCTCGACAAGCTCTTCCTCATGGATTTAGGCGACGCCCGCGCCAGGCTCGAGCGCTGGGCGACCGCGTTCTTCCTGTTCGCGTGGATCGCGCTGTGGAGCCTGCGCCGCGCCCTGCGTGGCGCCCTGCGCACCACGCCCCACGCGGCCTCGACGACCCCCACGCTGCCAGACAACCGTCAGCTCCTAGCTGACATGCAGCGCGCTGAGCGCTTGCACGGCGCGCTGCATCGGCTCGCCGGCTTCGCCGCTCAAGCCGCGCGCTTCCTCGGCGGCAGCCCCACGGACTGGCACTACTTCCCTGAGCAGTTTGATTCTGCACGGCAATTAGCTCAGGATCTCAAGCAAAACCTGCGGCGGCTGGGCGTAGTCCAGCTCACCCCGCAGACAGGCCTGGTCCTGGCCCTGGCGTCGCCAGAGTGGGCGCAGCAGCGCGAGTGGCTCAAGACCGAGGCTGGCAAGCTGCGCGCACAGGTCGACCGCATCAGCCAGCTGACCGCCAGCCTGAGCCAACAGCTTGGCTTCAGCGTCCAGGTGTTTGGTGATCCCGCGGGGCTGGACCAGCTAGAGCGCATCCAAACCCTGACGTCGCGCTGGCAACACCTGCGGGGCCCCACGTTGCGCGCGGTCGCGCAGCTCAATACGTCCCGCACGGAACTAGCCAGCGTCGGCCTCGCTGATCTGGCGACCCGAGCGCTGCAGCTCAACCCGGAGACGGGGCTGCCCGTGCTAGCTTGGGACGCGCTGGAGTCGGCGGTCGAGCGCGCCTTCTACGACGCCTGGCTGGCGGGTGACGCGTTCAGCAGGCAGCTGTTGTCGAGCTTCCGTGGACGCGAACAAGACGCGCGGGTCGCGCGCTTCGCGGCGGTCGACCAGCAGTTCATCGCCGCGACGCGCCGGCGCCTGCGCGGCACGATCGCCGCGCGGCAGCCGGCCACCGCAGGCTCGGCGCAGTCTGAGGGTGGGCTCCTGCGACGCGAGATGCGCAAGCAGCGCGGATACCTGGCGATTCGGGAGCTGTTCTTGCGCGCCCCCCACGCGCTGCGCCGGCTCAAGCCGTGCGTGTTGATGAGCCCGCTCTCCGTGGCGCGCTATCTCGACATCCACGCGGAACCATACGACCTGGTGGTCTTCGATGAAGCCTCACAGGTCACGACCCACGACGCCGTCGGCGCCCTGGCGCGGGCGAAGCAAGCCGTGGTCGTCGGGGACTCCAAGCAGATGCCGCCGACCAACTTCTTCGCGAAGCGACAGCAAGAGACCAGCGACGACGGCCTGCCCGATGACCTCGAGAGCATCCTCGACGAGTGCGCTGCGGTGGGGCTCCCAGCCCTGCGCCTGCGCTGGCACTATCGCAGCCGCGACGAGAGCCTGATCAGCTTCAGCAACCAGCGCTACTACGACGGCGCGCTGTTCACCTTCCCGAGTCCGTTCTCGGAGCGCCACACCCTCGGCGTCTCGTTTCAGCACGTGGCTGGCGTGTATGACCGCGGCGGCAGCCGCACCAATCGCCTAGAGGCCGAGGCGCTGGTGGCTGAGCTGGTCGCGCGCTTGCGCAGCGCAGAGGACAAGAGCTTTGGCGTGGTCACCTTCAACCAACCTCAGCAGCTGCTGATCGAAGACCTGCTCGAAGCCGCGCAGCGCGAGCACCCGGAGATCGAGCGCTACTTCTCAGAAGACGCGCTAGAGCCGGTGTTTATCAAGAACCTCGAGAACGTGCAGGGCGACGAGCGAGACGTGATCTTGTTCAGCATCTGCTACGGACCGGATCCCGACGGAAAATTTGTTCACAACTTCGGGCCGCTCAACCAAGAGGGCGGCCAGCGGCGCCTCAACGTCGCGGTGACCCGCGCGAGGGAGCAGCTGCGTGTCTTCGCCAGCGTGCACGCCGCCCAGATCGACTCAGCCAGAGCCACGGCGAAGGGCGCCAGCGATCTCAAGTTGTTCTTGGACTACGCCGAGCGCGGACAGCTCGTCATGTCTGACTCAGCGCCCAGCAGCCAGCGGGCTTCAGGGCTCTCGCCGCTCGAGCAGCACGTAGCCGAGCGCCTGCGCGCGCTGGGGCACACAGTGCACGCTCAGGTAGGCATCGCCGGTTACCGCGTGGATTTAGGAGTGGTGGACCCACGAGACCCAGGGCGTTACCTGCTCGGCATCGAGTGCGACGGCGCGATGTACCGCCGCGCCGGCGTGGCGCGCGACCGCGACCGCATCCGGGGCATGGTGCTCGGGCGCTTGGGCTGGCGCCTGGCCCGCGTTTGGTCGGCGGATTGGTGGCTGGACCAGGCTCGCGAAGTGGAGCGCCTCAAGCGACTGCTAGACGACGCCCTAGCCAAGCCGCCCGACAGCCCTGCGCCCGCTAGCCCGGCGCCCGACGCAGCCCCGCGCAGCCAGGCCCCGCCCACGCTGATCAACGAGCCCAGCTCACCAGCGTCCGCCGCCGCTGGAGCCACGCAGCTCTTGCCAGCCCCAGCCGGGTATCCCCAGCGGCCAAGCCAGGGCGCCACCAGCGTGGCCTACCAGCGAGCGCAGCTGACGCCCCGTGAGGTGGGCGCCGACGCGTTCTACGCGCAGGACGCCGCGCTACTGGCCGACATCACGCAAATTATCCACACAGAATCTCCGATAACCATCGAGCTGCTCACGCGGCGCTTGCTCGAGGCCTGGCCTCAGGCGCGGATCACCAAGCGCGTGAGTCAGCGGGTAAACGACCTGGTGGACCGCGTGATCCAAGCTTCGCCGATGGAGGCTGAGGGCAACGTCCTGTACCGCCACGGCGATCCCCTGCACCAGCTGACCCGCTACCGCCCGCTGCTCGACGGAGATACGCGCGAGCTGAGCGACGTGCCGATCTTAGAGCTAGCCGCCGCGGGCCTGGCGGTGCTGCAGCGCGACATCAGCCTGCCGCGCGCGGAGCTGGCTCGGCAGATCGGGCTAGAGATGGGCCTAGGCCGCAGCAGCAAGCAAGCTGCTGAGCTCGGCGAACGCGCCATCGACGTCCTGTTGTCGCGCGGCAAGGCCACAGCCCAGGCGGGGCACATCGTGCTCGAGTAGCAGCGCTCGGCGGCGCGCTGCGCTGGGCTACTCGACCGCGACGCTGGCGCGCAGCTGATTCACCGCGCCGGTGACCAGCTGCGAGATCCGAGCCTCGGTGACGCCGAGCACGTTGCCGATCTGCCGCAGCGTGAGCTCCTCTCCGTAGTAGAGCTCGAGCACTTGCCGGTGACGCGGAGGCAGCGCTCCCAGGGCCGTGCGCAGCTGGTCGACCGCCTGCGCTCGACCCGCCTGCTCCTCTGGACCCACCGCGCTGGAGTCTGGGATCTCGAGCTCGTAGGCGCCGCCCCAGGCCTCGGCCGCGCTGGTCGCCGCCAGGGCCTCTACTTCGGCGATGGCCGCTTCGGTGGTGCCCGACGCCTCGGCGATCTGGCCTCGCGTGACCGGCCCGCCCAGCTTTGACTCTAACTCCGCACGGACACGTTCGGCCTCTCTCGCCTTCTTGCGCATCCGCCGTGACAGCGGATCGGCGTCGCGCAGCTGATCGAGCATCGCGTAGCGCAGCCGCGTCACCGCCAGGCGCTCGAACTCGTCGGCGGGGGTGGAGGGGTGCGCGCGGTGGAGCTCGACCAGCTCGACGAACGCAGCGCCCACCAGATCGTCGACGGCCACCTGGGGCGGGAGCCGCTTGGCGAGCCCACGCGCGAGTCGGCGGATGATGGGGATGAAGCGGAGCGCCACCTCACGGGACAGCGCCGAGCCCTCCGGCTCCCAGGCGATCCCCGCGCGCTGCGCGACCAGCGCCCGCACCTCAGCGACTTGCTCGTCGGTGAGTTCGAACTGAACGGCCAACTCGCGCTCGGTCTCGGTGACCGACCACGCCCGGACCACGCTGCCTTCCGCGCGGATTTGGCGTACCGCCCCCGGCAACCTGAACGCGACGACGACCCCACCCAGGTCGGGCGGCCCGCCCTGTACGCGGACGGCGAGGCCGCCCTCCGATAGGTTGACGCTCTTGCCAAGCAGTCGAGCGCCGCCGACCTCGACCTCCACGTCGAGCTCGATGTCGGCGCGCGCGTAGAACCGCGGCTCGAGCACGCTCGGCGCGCCGTTCCCTTGCATGCTCACTTGCACCACCTCGGACCTTTCCAGGCCCATTGTTTCAGCTCCTGCATGGCCCGGCCAAGGACCGGACGCGAGGCCTACGACTCCCTGTAGGCGGACCCTGGGCTTTTTTCCTTGACCGACGGATGAATCTATATCAGTGAATGCCTGTCACTGAATTACATTCATCGAAAGTCGGCCTATGACCCAAGATCCCACGGCGGCTCCGCCCAAGACCCAGCGCGGCAAACAGAAGGCCGCGACTCGCCTCGCCCTGCTGGCTGCTGGTCGTGATTGCTTCAGTCGCCTCGGCGTCGCTGGCACCTCCATCCAAGACATCACGCGCCGCGCGGGGGTCGCTCAGGGCACGTTCTACGTACACTTCGCCAGCCGGGAGCAGCTCGCCGAGACGTTGCTCAGCGACTTCAACCAGGAGCTAGCGGCCAAGCTGCTGACGGCCTGGGACCCTGCGGCGACGCTCGAGCCCCGGAGCTACCTGACGACGGTCGCCACGGCGTTCCTCGACCACTGGCGCGCGCATCGAGGTTTCGTGCGCTTGTACGCCGAGCACATGGCGTCAGGCCTGGCGCTCGACCAGCTCCGGGACGGCATCAACCCGCCCATGCGCGCGTACGCGACCCAGGTCCTGCAGGCGCTGGCCTTGGTTCGAGGTCACCGCGACGCCCCAGTGGAGCTGCTGGCCCAAGGGTTACTTTCTATGTGGTTACGCATCGGGCTGCAGTGTGTGCTCGGCGACGCCGACCCGCAGCTCACTCGAGATCTGTTGGTGCAGATGAGCCTTGGAGCGGTGAACGCCGTGCTCCCCCCACCCCCCAAGAATGGACGTGAAGCATGAACATGACCAACACTCGGCTCATCCCAACCGCGGCGCTGGTGCGCCCGTCGAGCGATCCAGGCGCCCCACGCGCCGGCGCCAGCCACGCCGCGCGAGGGCTGCCAGAGTTCAAGTACTACCGACCCGCGCCCGGCCACCCCGACTGGGCTCGCCTGCAAGACCAGGCCCAAGCCTTGGCGAGGAAGCTCGAACCGGGCTTGGCGCGGCCGGAGTCGAGGCTGGCCCTAGCTCGCCGCTACGCGCGCTCTTACCGCACGGCACTGAGCAACTACGCTGAGAACCGGCGGCGCGCCCGGGCGGGGCGGGAGGACCTGCTGCCGCTCTACTTCGTTTGGACCACCCTGCGCACCTGCAACTTCAGCTGCAGCTACTGCGATGATCACCGCGGCCACAAGTACCCCGATCTGTCTGACGACGAAGTCCTCGACACCCCGAGGGCGCTCGAGCTCTTGCGCGTGATGCGCACGCGCACGCCCAGCGTCTATTTCGCCGGTGGTGAGCCTACGATCCGTAAGGATTTACCTGAGCTGACCCGTGCAGCGCGCGACCTGGGCTATGGACCGATCGTGATCAACACCAACGGCAGCCTGATCGCGCGGCGCCTCGCGGATCCAGCCTGGTCCAGCTGGCTGGCAGACACCGACATCGTGATCGTCAGCGTCGACGCGCTCGATCTGAAGCTGCTGCGAGGCATGTGGGACTACACGCGGCCGCACGAGGTGCTGCGTAACTTGCTCCTGCTGCGCGAGCTGCGTGAGTCGCAACGCTTCAAGTTGATGATCAACCTGGTGATTCAGCCTGGGGCCATCGCCGAGGCGCGCGCCGTGTTCAACCTGGCCCGAGACTTGGACATCTGGCTGTGCCCAGTGCCGGTCAACGTGGCCGCTGGGATCGAGCACAGCCTGCATGAAGATCCAAACTACGCGGCGCTGGTGGAGGAGATCTTGCTCGCCAAGCAAGGCGGCGCCCGCGTCACTGGCTCGGAGCGGCTGCTGCGGCGCTTGCTCACGTCTGCGCCCTTCGACTGCCGCAACAGCCTAAAGCCCCACGTGGATTTCGACGGACACCTGATCTGGCCTTGCAAGAGCACGGTCAACGTCGAGCCCGAGTATGTCGATATCCTGAAGCACGATCACGTCGACTCGCTGTACGCCGAGGCGACCGCGCGCATCGATCCAACTCACTTTCAAGGCTCGGGCCCCGATCAGTGCGGCGGCCAGTGCAACTGGGCGCAAAACTACTCTACAGACGCCTATTTCCACGGGCTGGCCCACCCGCTCAGCCTGCTGAGAGACGTGGTCGGCTTCCTGCGGAGTTGAACATGAGCCCTGCGGTCGCACGCGCTCCGCTGACCGTCGGTGACTGGGGCTTCGCCCTGGACGCGTCGTGCGTGGGGCTGATCAGCTTGGCCATCGCCGGCCTCGCCGACCAGCTGCCCACGATGAGCGTCCTGGTCCCCGCGATTATTTGCATCCGCATGGTCGCTTTCGGGCTGCTGCAGCGCGCGGAGCGCGGCGGCCTGAGCGTCGGGAGGGAGCTGCTGCTGCTGGCGCTGTGCACGCTGATCGGCGGCTTCAATGACTGGAACTCGGTCCACCACCACCGCGTCTACGACTATGGCGTCCCGGTCTACTTCCCCAGCCTGAGCCTGATCCCGCTCTGGATGCTGCTGTTCTGGGGCATGATCTTGCGCTTCTTCGTGACCTTGGCCTCCTGGCATCGCCTCGCAGCGGGCGCGGTGTCCGATAGCGTGTACTTCGGCTCACGGCAGCTCCGTCACGGCGCGCTCAAGGTCGGTCTGCAGCTGCTCTTAGTCTTTGGGACGCGGCAGGCTATCTACCGCCTGTACGCCGACCCCATCCTGAGCTGGCTGCCGTTCGCCTTGGCCATCGTGCTCTACGCGGTGCTGTTTCGTCCCAGCGCGGCGCGCCGAAAGCTGTTCTTGTTGGCGCTGACCGTCGGGCCCGTGGTGGAGATCGTGTACATCCAGCTCGGCGGGCTGCACCGCTATCACCTAGGCGTGCTGGCTGGGGTGCCGATCTGGATCGCGCTGTGGTGGCCGCTGGCGGTCTTGGTTTGGGCCGATCTAGCAGGGCGCATTGTTGCCCTACGGCAACAACATAGCGACTGACCCAACCCGACCTAGGCGGCTTCGCAGCCCGCTAGATCATCTGCCCCCCTGACAACTCGACCCGCTGCGCGGTCATCCAGCCAAACTCCGGCGCCACCAGCAGCGAGACCGCTGCGCCAATGTCATCTGGCAGACCCACGCGACCCATGCGACCCACCCCCCCGCAATCGCTCTGCAAACACCGAGAAGCTCGCAGCGTCCGCCACATCTAGCTGGAGCGCCACGGGTTTTTGCCCCGCGGATTTTATTGACTGTACCACTTCCTCCGCGGCGTCCGCGCTGCCAGCCGATGCCCGTGTCCATCTTACACACCCACGGGCGCCGCGCCCCATTACGAATCCACGCGGTAATAGACTGGATCACCAATACGCTATCGAGTCACTTGAGATGACCCCGCGAGCGCTCACCAAGTTCACCAAGTTCACCAAAGGTTTGGGGGGTTGGGGGTGGAGGCTGGCTGACGCTCAGCGCTTAGCGCTGCGCTGCATGTGCGCTTGGAGCCACGGCTCGATGACGTCGATGTCCTGGCGGGCCACGATCACCTCATCGATCAGGAACCCTTCGCCCGCGGCCGCAGACACCACCAACCGATAGCGGTTCATACGCAGGAAGATCGCGGTCAGCGCGAAGGCCACCCGCTTGTTGCCGTCCACGAAGGCGTGGTTCATCGCCAAGCTGTGCATGAGCGCAGCGGCCTGCTGGGCGAGGCGATCATAGTAGCCCGATTGGGGGCGGTGAAGCGCGCTCTCTAGCGCGCCCAAATCGCGGATCCCCGGGGCACCGCCAAAGCGCGCGATGAGCGCCTCATGTAGCGCCACAGCCTCGTGGAGCGTAGGGTACAGCGTAACGCGCACGGTGTCCTATTTCGCCAGGCGAGTGAGCAGCTCTGCGTGATCGCCGAGGACCTCGTCCATGGCATCGCGAAACGCTGGCCGGACTCGCACGCGCTTTAGGTGCTCAATCAGGGCATCCTCTACGAGCTTCGAGATGCTCTGACCAGTCTCTTTCGCGGCGGCGCGCACTTCCTCAAGCACCCCTTCGTCGACCTGAGTTGCGAACTTCGCTGTGCCCATCCTCAGAGTGTTCATGACGATTCAAGAAACGTCAAGACCAGGAGCTCCAGAAGCTCGGTCATCTCGGGTATCGCGGATCAGCGTGAGATCGAGCTCAAGGGTGTTCACGCCTGAGTCGAACCCTGTTACCTCTTCGTGCCCCGCCACACAGACATCGCTCGCGCAGCATAGCAGCAGTGGGCAGCCATACAGCGCCAACCCCCCACCCCCAACCCCCGAATCACTAGTGCTGCGTCTGCGTTTGGAGCCAGGGCTCGATGACGCCGGTGTCCGCTGCTAAGTCCACGGCTTGCTGGCGAGGAGCTGCTTGGCGCGCGCCTCTAACGCTGGCTCGATCTGACCATGCAACGCCGCCGTGAGGGCTTCGACGAAGCTGAGCGCGCTGTCGAGGCGATCTTCAGGGGCCTTGGCGAAGACCAGCGCTAGCACCAAGTCGACCTCAGGCGGCAACGCCGCGAGGCGAGAGGGCTGCATCGGCATGTCCTGGACGATGTGATACATGGTGTCGGCGGCGGCGCCGTGAAATGCGGGGCGGCCGGTCAAGCAGCGATAGGCTACTGCCCCTAAAGAGAACAAGTCCGACCGCGCGTCGAGCCCACCGCCCAGCACCTGCTCTGGAGACATGTAGCTCGGCGTGCCCACGATGGCGTTCTTAGTCAGCTCGCTCTCGGCGCCTGCCCAGCGCGCGATGCCAAAGTCGAGGATTTTCCACACGTCTTCTCCAGCGGCGCGGTGATGAAAGATATTCTGAGGTGTGAGGTCGCGGTGCACGATGCCTAAGGCGTGGGCGGCGGAAACGCCCTGCGCGACGTGCTGGAGCATCTTGAGCACCACCCGCACCGGGGGCCGGCGCACGTCCCTCA
The DNA here is from genome assembly GCA_964551615.1 of uncultured Polyangiaceae bacterium. Lineage (GTDB taxonomy): Bacteria > Myxococcota_A > Polyangia > Polyangiales > Polyangiaceae > JAHBVY01. The sequence goes on along the minus strand of CAZKDY010000029.1, from coordinate 30,601 downwards.
GCTCTTCGGCGAGCGAGCTCCCGACCAAACGCTCCATGGCGAGGTAGAGCAGCGACGCCTCAGCTGAGGAATGCTCCAAGACCCTGACCACGTGCAGGTCATTGATCTGCGCCGCGAGCATGATCTCCCTACGGAATCGCGCGACGGTTTGCTCGTCCGGTGAACCCGCGACCGCCAAGACCTTGAGCGCCGCCGGCTGGCCTGAGGTGCTGTGGACGGCCTCATACACCTCGCCCATGCCGCCGCGACCGAGCACCACGCCGACGTCGAACGAACCGATGCTGAGCCCGGTGAAGCGACCTGGATCGCCCACCCTGCGCACGCGGTTGAGCTCCTCGACCGCCTCCTCGAGCAGCGCCTCTCTGCGGGCGTTGTCGCGCACCACCCGCGCGTGGGCCTCGAGACCCAGCAGCGCGTGAGCCCGAAACCGCCGCCCGAACACGAAGGCTAGCACGATCATTCCCTCACAGATGGCTAGGCACAGCAGCTTGGGGGTGAGGCCAACTAGATTGAGCGACGCAATGGTGCCCTGCGGAAGTATTCCAAAAATTGAAGCCAGCCCGACGCTCATGTGCACGGCCACCGCGGCGCTGCCCATCATCACCACTGAGCGGGTGGAGTGACCCATGGCAAAGATCACCCCACCCAGCGCGATCAGCAGCACCAGCGGCGAGAACCAGCCAAAGAACACCAGCGCGGGCGCCAGCGCGAAGTTGCACAGGTAGCCGTATGGCGCGGCGTGCCCCGGCGTGTAGCGCCCCGCCCCGCGTATCACCCACAGGCCAAACAGCGAGGCCGCCAGCAAGACGCCGCTGCCGGCCAGCAACAAGTACTGGTACGGGGTGCCTGGGCCGTCTGCAACGAGCGGCGTCAGCAGACCGCCCAGCGAGAACACCACGCAGGAGTTCACCCACAGCTTCCCGCGCATCAACTCGTTGGCGTAGAGCACGTCCTCCGGGGTCTCGAAGGTGGTGAGCTCCGACGGCGAGCCCTCCCCGCCTTGGCTCGCCGAGCCTGACGGGCTGCCGTGGTACCGTGTCGTCAACGCCGTCCCCGAACCGCCCATAAGCAGGAAAGCATAGCGTACTCGCGCCTGCGCTGACTACGACCTGACGCCGGCCAGCCACGAGCCGAGGCCGCGCCCACACCGACGACGACCGCTAAATTCGGCTAAACTTCGCTGCTTATGGGCAATTGGGGATGCCAGGCAGCTTGGGCGCTGGATCGTTGATGTAGATGTTCGAGATGTACCCGCCGTGATCACGCAGGTGCGACCACCAGTCGTTGGTGTAGCCCTCAGCGACCACGCTCTGGCCCTGAGTTTGGCAGTCAATGAACACGCTGCTTGGGCTGGCGATCTGCGTCACCTGGGGGGACGCCTGCGTGGCGCGCTCATACACGGGTCGGTTGCTGCCCCAGGTGGAGAAGTTTCGGCCGCCCTCCCCGCAGCCGTTCTCGCTGACGAGATCTCTCTGAAAATATCCGGACGGATATGGTGCGAGGGAGCTGCCCTCGATCTCAATGGTCTGCCCGGCGCCATTGCGCAGCTGCTCGTAGTGCAGGTGCGGGCCAGATGAGGCGCCGGTGGACCCTACGCGCCCGACCTCTTGGCCGCGTGAGACCCAGGTGCCGTCTTCGACTGAGTAGGCAGACAAGTGGAAATAATAGGTGATCCAGCCGTCGCCGTGGGTCACCATGATGTAGTTGCCGGCCCCGCCCGCCTGGACGTGTCGGGTCGCGACGCCAGGCGCAGACGCGAGCACCGGCGCGCCGTCGGTGGCGCCACCATCTGCGCGCACGAAGTCGAGGGCCAGGCGCACCTCTTGGGAGTGATGACTGTACGTCCAGCGCTCGCCGCATGGATACGGCGCGGAGAAGACCGGGCGGCCAGCTCCTGGGGCCTGACAGCTGCCGCCCACACAGATCAGCGTGGTGCCGCAGCAATCCGCGCCGTCGGGGGTGGCGCACGACGCGCCGTCCTCGCCACAGCACACCTGACCTGCCGTGGTGCTGCCGCAGGTGAGATCGCCACAGCATGACGCGCCTGGCGCGCAGGAACTACCACGAGCCAGGCAAGGACCCGCGCCGCCAGCGCCCGCTGCGCCGCCTGACCCTGCGCCGCCTGACCCTGCGCCGCTGCCACCTGCACCGCTACCGCCTGCGCCCCCTGCGCCGCTGCCGCCTGCACCGCTGCCGCCGCTGCCGCTTGAGGCGCCCCAACCTCCACCGCCGCTTCCGCCTGGATACGTCGTTCCGCCAGCGCCGGCCATCGAACCATCGTCCTTCCCGCCATCCTGCGAGAGCGCGCGGGGCTCGCCCGAGTCGGCGCACCCCCAGGCTAGCAGCCCAGCGGCGACCACGGTAAACCCCGCGGCAAGTCCGCTGGACGACCGAGTCGAAGCGCTAGCCGGCGCGCGAGCGGTACGGCCTAGCCCCAAACGTGAACGACAACCAACGCTAAACATGCTGTCTCCTCTCGCCGCCGTGTGAGCCTGCGGATCGCCAGGAGCGCGCCCCCAGGTTGACGCAGGGTCGGCGTGCTGTGTATCTTGGCTCGGGCGCCCCCAAGGCGGGGGTGGCAAAGACCGCACCGGGGTGCCTCACCGCCATGGACGCACCGTCAATCATGGTCGCGCGATGACCGTCGCAGACAACGCGAATCTTCCTCGACAGGCCTTCGTCCCGCCGCGCTACTACGCCGCACTGGTCGATACCCTGAGCGATCTCGGCCACGATCGCGGAGCGCTCTTGAGGGCTGCCCGCGTGGACGCCAAGCTGCTCGCCAGCGAAGACAGCTACCTCACCCTGGCGCAGGTCGAGGTGCTGGTTGGCCACGCGTGCACTCTGGAGAACACCGATGATCTCGGCTTGCGCGTGGGGCAACGGCTTCAACTGATGAGCCACGGTGCGCTCAGCGTCGCCGCCGTCACCGCCGCCACGGCTCGCGGTGCCCTCGACGTCGTGGTCGAGTTCTTTCCGCTCATCATGCCGCTGTTCTCCATCGAAGTGCATGAGTACAGAGCCAAGACTGGCATGCGCCTGACGGTGCGCTACCCGCTGAGCCCCGAAGTTGAACGCTTCCATACGGCAGCAATGAGCGGTAGCCTGTACGCGCAGCTGAGCTTTTTGCTGGGGGGCATAGTGCCCGAGGGCGTCGAGGTGCTCGCCCGCCACCCGCGCCCCGCAGGGCTGCCAGCGTGGGTGGACGACGTCGGCATCAAGCTGTGCTTCAACCAGCCGCACTACGAGGTCCGGGTGCCGTCGAGCACGCTGGCCGTCGCGATGCCGCTGGCCGACGCGCGCACCCACGATCTCGGTCGCCAGCGTTGCCGCGAGGCACTCGAGTCGATGCCGGATCCGTCCCGCTTGTCGTCGGCGGTCGGGCGCTTCTTGCAAGAGAGCGGCCCGCCGTTCCCGAGCTTGGAGTCCACCTCTCGCGCGCTGTCGCTGTCTAGCCGCTCCCTGCGCAGGCGGCTGGATGAAGAGGGCACGTCGTTCCGCGGCATCCTGGAGGACGTCCGGCTCTCCCTCGCCGACAAGTGGCTGGCCGACCCAGCGCGCACCATCACCGATATCGGGATCTCGCTGGGCTACGCGGACGCCTCGAATTTCTCTCGTGCCTACCGCCGCGCCAGAGGCAAGAGCGCCACCCAGGCCCGCGCGGAGCTGTCCCGGGACAGCGTTGAACCCACGACCGCCAAGCCAGCACAAGCTAGGCCGCGAAAGCGTCGGTAAAATGCAGGTCGGCGTGTTCACTTTGATATTTCCACAGAGCATTATGCCTGGGGCACTGGGTTTGAGGCACTGGGTTTGAGGCACTGGGTTTGAGGCACTGGGTTTGAGGCACTGGGGCCACGACACTCGATCTGGGGCTTTGGGTTGGGGGCGCTGACTCGCTGGCGCTCAGGGCTGCGCTATGCTCATTTGCACCGAGTCTGAGTAGCCGTCGAACGGCAGCTCTCCCACTTGTTGAAAATTACTCCCGGGAGAAGCGAAGAGACGAAACGCCGCGACCTCAGCCTTGTGGACCAAGCGGTCCCCGGCGTCAGGACAAACCCCGGTGAACGTGGTGGACAGGCTCGTGCCGATGCGCCCCGCGCCGATGCAGGGCCCGATCACCTCGCCGCTGCGCAGCACCAGATCTAGCGAGTAGGCGTTGCCGCCGCCGAGCGCGTTCCAGGAGACTCGAACCTCGTTTTGAGACCGCAGGCTGCCGTCATCGGCGAACACCAAGCGCTGCCGGTACGTGTCGCGCCGGAGCAGGTTGCCGCCGCCGTCGAACACTCCCATATGGAAAAAGTTAAATGCCTCGCCCTGGAAGATGGCGACTGAGTTGTGGCCGTGGGACTCCATCAGCGCGCCATCGCCGCGCCGTACCGGGGTCGTCAGGCGGTGGACTCCCGCGCTCCTTACCAGGCCCGACGGCTGGTCAGCCATCATGTAAAAGGTGGCGTATTGGCTGTTGAACCAGCCCGCGCTGAAGAACATGTAGTAGCGGCCTCCCCAGGGCAGGATCTCGGGGCCCTCGTTGATGCTCTCTTCGTAGCCTTGCAGGCCGTACACCGCCGGCCCGGTGTGCATCCAGAAGTCTCCCGGGTCGTTGCGCGCCACCGAAGCGACGTTGTTCCCCTGGTTGAAGAACACGTAGTACAGGCGCCCCTCGAAGCTGGTGATGTCGATGCGAATGGCCAGGCCGCAGCCACCCGGCGGGCAGCCAGCGCTGGTGCGGCTGTGCGCCTGTTGGTAAGGATCGGCGTTAGGGAAGAGCAGCTGCGGAGCGCCAAAGCTCAACCCACCATCCGTCGATACCGTACGGAAAGTCGTTACGTCGGAGCCGCCCGGCCAGGGGCAATGGGTGTTGCCCTTGGGGCCCTGATAGGCCGAGAAATAGAGCACCAGCTGCCCGTCTTCGAACGCGATGTCCGGAGCCCAGAGCGCGCAGTAGTCGTGCCCGCCGTCGGCGACGCTGGGGTTGTAGTTTCCAGCCACCTGCCACGACGTGAGATCCGTCGATCGCCAAAACGTTAGATCCACCCCGGTCGTGGTCCCGCTGAGGATGTAGCCGCCGTCCGGCATGGCCAAGACGTCGGGGTCGGCGAGCCCCTCGATCAGCTTCACGCGGCGCCCGTAGTCCCCTCCGCGGGCTGCACAGTCGGCGCCAGTGTAGCCCTCGTGGCAAACGCACACGGCGCCGCCCGCCTGAGCCTCGCAGTGGCCGTGGCTGCAGCTCAGCTCTGCGCAGCTCAACGCTGCGCCGCCGCTACCGCCTGCAGCGCTGCCGCCGCTGGCCGCGCTGCCGCCACTACCAGCGCCGCCGCTCGCGCCGCTGCTGCCTGCGCCGCCGCCGCCCGCGCCGCTGCCGCCCGCGCCGCTGCTGCCGCTCGCGCCGTCGAGCGCACCTGCGTCTCCACCCGCTGCCGGGCCCGGCGCCGCGTCCGGCTGGCTGCAACCTGCGATCAACACCTGCCCAAACAGCAGCGCGCTGAGGCTCGAGATCTCACGCCGACAGGCTACGCGTTGGCGGTGCATCGGGTTAGTCGAAGGTCGCTTGCATGAGCGCGACGTTGTAGGGGTTCCAAGTGGACATGGTGAACGCGATAGAGAAGCTGCCGTCGGGGTTGGTGATGGCGTCTGGCAGCATGTAGGTTCCGTAAAACCCCGCGGAACCACAGTTGAACATGCGGTCACCTTGGCAGTCCCCGCCCACGCAACAGTAGCTGGCGCCGAACGCTGGGTCTTCCATCTGCGCCACGGGGATCGGCGCGCTCCAGGGTCCCTCCACGCGGTTCGCGAAGCGCGCCATCACGAAGTTACCGCCAGCGATCTCTTGATCGAGCATCACGTAGCGATTAACCCCCGGGAAATATTGCACCGATAGCTCGCCGATGCTGTTCGACTCGACGACAGGAGCCGCTGGAGCGTTGCCTGCCACCCACGTCCCAGAGGCCGCGTCGAAGCTCTCGTAACCGCCCTCGGTCTCGAGGGTCGCCAGCGCCTTGCGCGCTAGGTGTACGGCGCTCTGGCGGTACTCGCCGGTGCCAAACAGGTAGACGTAGTTCCCCGCGACGACCGGGGCGATGTTGACGAAGTTCCCGCGCAGCGCGCCGTTTCCGTCAAAGCGCTGATCCACGTGGTAGAGGATGTCATAGACGGGCAGCCCCGTCGTGGACGGGCTGGTCCAGCGCGCTAGGTACGAGCCCTTCATCCCGAACGGCTCCAGCTGCACGGTGGTGTAGTAGACGTAAATCGAAGATCCGTGCGAAAACGCTCCAGACGGCACCTCGAAGTCGCCGGGCATGTTGGGGAACATATTTTTCCCGCGCGGCCCTGAAGGATTATGAATAAACTCGGAGATGTCGCGGCCTGGCGGCGGGTTCATCCAAGCTGCCGCGAAGTCTCGCTGAACTGAGGGGTCGGCGCCTGGCCCCGCGCTGGCCGACGGCTCCAAAGCCAGGAACCGCAGGCCGCTGCACAGCTTGTCCGGCGCGCTGGCCACGGTGTGCGCTGGCACGGCCGAGTAGCCCACGGCGTCAGGCAGGGACTCTGGCCCAAGGGGCCAGATCTGCGCGTAGCCCGCGGTGTCTCCGAAGAAGAAGAACAGATCGCTGCCGTGCTTGACCGGGATGCCGAGATCGGTGCCAGTGAGGTTAAAGCGGTGGTGCGTATCGTTCGCGGTCGGATCCCCGAGGTTTCGATTGCTGATCAGCTTGCACAGCGCGCGGAGCCCAACGAACTGGGGAGGATCCGCGTCTGGGAGCTGCGCGTCAGCGTCAGGACCTCCCCCACCCCAGCCCCCTCCGTCAGTGGGTGCGCCCCCGCCGGCGTCGCTCACCGCGGCTCCGGCGGAGCCCCCAGCGCTGCCTCCAGACCCTGCCCAGCCGGCTGAGCCTCCGGACGCTGAGCCTCCACTGCTCTTAGCGCCGCTGCCAACACCCGCTCCTCCGGCTGAGGCTGAGGGGTCCGAACAGCTGACGGCGCTGCTCAGCGCGACGCAAGCGAACGCGGCGACAAGTCGGCTGGAGCGCAACACCGTGTGGAAGCGTACTGACCTCACGTCAAACAGATCGAGGCTGGCCCCGTGATCACGGCGAATTCGACTTGGCATATTCCAACTTCCTGTTCTGGGCCGACCGGTCATGTTCGATACCCCCTGCTCACTGGCGAAATCCTCTTGCGGCCGTGCTGCGGCCTCGCGCGGAGCCGCGCTGGGCCAGGCCCTGACTAGAACTGCGGCGAGTACCAGAGCGGGTCGTTGCGGTTCAGCTGCGCGCGCAAAAACGGCACGATGGCAGGGGTGAACCCTTCGTCGATCGGACCCACGGTGAGCGCGCCGTGGCGATCACCGCCGTTGTAGAGCAGGTTGCGGTGCATGCCCTGGGTCGCGAAGCCCTCTGACCAAGTGCGGAGGGCGTCGAGCCCCGGCTTCATGGTGCTGTAGGTGAAGGGCGGCGTCGGGATCGGCGTGATGGAGAACTTCAGCGCGTTTGCTGGATCGAACAGCGTGTAGAGGCTCATCACGACCGCGTCGGCGTAAGCGCAAATCACTGAGCTGCGCAGACCTGGGTGCAGCTGGTGGTCCCAGTACAGCGCCTCGTGAACGCCCCTGTCTTTGCAGGTCTTGCACCACGTGCCGATGGTGTCTTCGAGCTGCCAGCCGTTGAAGATGGCGTTGTTGCTATTGGCAGAGAAAAAAGGCCGAGGTTGGACCGGACCTGCGTCATCCACCAGGAACGGTGGCAGGTGTCCGTAGAGTTCGAACGCTGAGGCGATCTGGTGGTAGTTCGCCACCGAGCCCACGCCACCGGCGCTGAACCCAGCGATGGTCACGTCGCGATGGGGATCCGAGAAGGTCGGCACCACGTGGTTCATCGCCAGCTGAATGTTGCGATAGCCGCGCTGCTGGATCTTGCCCGTGGACGCGTAGTTCGATTCTTTATTTGCTACGTGGAAATCAACAGTGCAGTGCGGGAGCACGACGTAGCTCGCGTCCTTCCACGGGTTGTTCGGGTTGTCACGGCGAAACACGCCGTTGGTGCGCTCGAAGTTGCCCATCCACCAGCCGAACGGATCGTCACCCATGCCGTCCTTCACCGGGGCGGTGTGGGCGGCGCAGCTCAGCTCGTCGTAGCAGATCCCTCCACCCAACAAAAAGATCAGGACGTCAGCGCTGGTGTGGGAGAAGTTGATGAAGAAGCCGCTCTGCTTACCGTTGGCGCACACAGCCCCTTCAACTGGGATGTATCGCCACTCATCGTGTGGGGTGACCGCCAGCGGCGGCTGCGGGTCGAACCAGTCGGGGGGAGTTGGCCCTGCGCCGCCAGCGCCCGCCGTCCCAGCGCTGCCACCGATGGCGATCCCGCCCGCTCCGCCGCCGCCCACGCTCTGGCCGCCGGCGCCGGCCTCCGAGCCGCCAGCACCCGCGTTTCCGCTGCCCGCGTTTCCGCTGCCCGCGTTTCCGCTGCCCGCGTTTCCGCTGCCCGCGCTGCCCCCGGCCGACGCGACGCCAGCTGAACCGCCGTCGCCAGCCGAGTCCGCCTCACCGGACCCCGCGCACGCACACAGCAGCCAGATCGCTGCAGCCAAGGCCAGGTGACGCATGATGGCGGTGGTCGAACGTTCCATGGGTTCAGCTTCGCTGAACCCGCGGCGGCCGGCCTGTCTGCTTCGGACGATGAGCAGTCATTTCCGGCCAACCACCGCTGACCGAATGCTCGCTCTCCTACGCCTCCACCAAGGAAATCTAGTGCCAGGTCGTGTTGGGCTCGGGGAAGGCGGGGCCAGGCTTGGCGAAGAGGTAGCCTTGCAGCAGGTCGCAGCCGAGATCGACGACGGTGTTGCGTTCGTCCACCGTCTCGATCCCCTCGGCAACGACGATGATGCCCAGGCGCTTCGCCATCTCTACGAGCGCCGCCACGATGTCGCGCTTGAGTGGGGCCCGATGGACATCGCGCACCAGCGACATGTCGATCTTCACGATATCCGGGCGTAGCGAGGTCAGGCTCGAGAGGCCAGCGTACCCCTGCCCCAGGTCATCCACCGCGACGCGGTAGCCGCGCTCTCGGATCAGCCTCAGCTCCTCGTCGAGCTTGGCACCGCGATCGAGCGAGGCGCGCTCGGTCACTTCGAGCACGACACGTCGCGCGACCGCTAGCAGAGGCTCAGCTGCTTCCGCGAGGAGATCCATTTGGAGCTCTGACGGATGAAGATTGACGAAGATGGCCTCTAGTCGGTCGCGGTGCTCTAGCATCGTCCCGGCGACGAGGCCGCGCACGGCTCGCCCGACATCCTTCACCCGGCCAAGCACCTCCGCCGCCGCCAAGAGTCGAAGCGGGGACGCCATGGACGGCTCGTCGCAGCGCAAGAGCGCCTCGTAGCCGAACACCGAGCCGTCGCCGCTGCGCACGATCGGCTGAAACTCCATGCGGATCTTCGCCAACGCGGCGGCGAAGGTCTTCGCGGTCGCTGGCAGGTCCGCCACGAACTCATTGCCGCCGAAGCGCGCGGCTAGGATCTTCGTGCGCACGCGGGCGATGCGCCCCGCGTCGACCGCCGACCTGACCGCGCGCTGCAGATCGCCGGCGAGGTAGGGCTTTGGCAGGAACTCATGCACCCTGCCCCGGATCGCTTGAGCGGCGGCTTCCACGGACAGCGCTCCGGTGATCATCACGACCGGGAGCTCTGAGTTTGCGCCCCGGAGCTCGCTGAGCAGCTCAAGACCGCTTCCGTCGGGAAGATTGACGTCCACGATGAGCGCGTCGAATTTCCCGTCCGCCAGGGCACGCCGCGCCGCAGCCAGACTGCCGCCGACCACGACCGCGAACCCGGCGCTGGTCAACATGCGCTCCGTAGCCCCCGCCAGCGCTGCGTCATCCTCGACCAACAGGACGTGGTCTTGCATCTGCTCCAAGCCGGGCTCCACACGCAGCGGGGGGCGCGACGACGGCCGCGGCTTTGGCGGGGGTGCAGAGGGCGGCCTAGGCTGCAGCTCAGCTAAGATCTGCAGCAGGCGCCGAGGCTCAAACGGCTTGTGCAACACCCGAAAGGTCCCGCGCTGCAGATAGCTCCGCGCAGCATCATCCGTCGCGCCGCCGGTCATCACGAACACGCGTTCGCACATCGTGGGGCGCGTGGTGCGGAGCCACTCCAAGAGCTCAACGCCCGAGCCATCGGGGAGCGAGAGGTCGCACAGCACGACCCAGGGCTCTTGGGCGCCGGGCTTGAGGGCTTCGCGCGCGTCTGCCAGGGTCCCAACGCCGTTCGCCTCGTATCCGGCAGCGGAGAGCAGGCGCAGCATCACCTTTTGCACCGCGCTGTCATCTTCAACCACCAGGATCGTGTTGCCGCGCGGCTTCGAACTAGCAGCTCCGTGTCCGCCGCCTGAGCCCCGGGTGCAGAGCGCTTGTGCGACCGCGCGCACTAGGTCGCGTTGCGGCACGGGCTTCCACAAAATCGGCAGATCGCCGCGTCGGTTGCGCCGGACCGTATCGCTCAGGTAGCCCGACGTGAGGATGATGGCCGCGTCACCCGCCACCCGTGACGCGTGCTCGGCGACGTCGTAGCCGCTGCAGCCTGGCATGACGACGTCGCTGACCACGACGTCCAGCTCGGCCGCGAGCTGATCGATCTTTCGGATCGCGTCGTTGCCATCCGAGGCGACGTGGACCCGATAGCCAGCGCGCTCTAGCACGCGCTTGTTCACCCGCCTGAGCGCGGGCTCGTCCTCGACGACCAGCACGCACTCGCCGCGGCCAGCTTGGGCGAAGTCGTGGGTCGAAGGCGCGCTCGACGTGCTCAGGCCACTGCACAACGGCAAATCAACGGTGAAGGTCGTGCCCTCGCCACGCGCGCTGTTCACCCGAATGCTACCCTTAGCGTCCTCAACGATGGCGAAGCACGTCGCGAGCCCGAGGCCTGTCCCCTTGCCGACTTGCTTGGTGGTGAAGAACGGCTCGAAGATCCGCTGCTGCGTGAGTTCGTCCATGCCCTCCCCGTTGTCGGTCACCGTCAGGCGGACGAAGCCTGCCTCACGAGACCCTGCCTGAGTGCGCTGCTCGAGGGTGATCTCCAGGCGACCTCCAGCGGGCATGGCGTCGCGGGCGTTGACCGCGAGGTTCAGCACGATCTGGTCAAACTGAACGGGGTCAATCTGGCAAATCGCAGGGAGCGCGGACGGCGTGAGGCTGATCTGGATATGCTCACCCACGGTCCTCACGAGCAGCTTACTCAGCTCGCTGAGGCTCAGGTTGAGATCCGTGGGCCGCTTCAGCGTCGGCTGCTGGCGCGAGAAGGTCAGCAGCTGCCGCGTCAGGCCGACCGCACGGCGCGCCGCTTTCAAGATCTCGACCACGTCGGCCTCGCGCTCATCTCCCTCCGGAAGCCCGTCCTGAAGGAACTCAGCATAGGACAGGATCACGCCCAAGATGTTGTTGAAGTCGTGGGCGATGCCCCCCGCCAGCTGACCGATAGCCTCGAGCTTCTGCGACTGGACCAGCTTCTCTTCGACGCGCTTCTGCTCGGTGATGTCGAGCACGGCTCCCATCAGCGCGCGCTGCGCGGCATCATAATGGCCGATGTTCACCAGCCAGATCTCACCGCGGCGCGGGTGTTGAACGCGGTAACGGACGCTCCAAGCACTCCGCTTGCCGGCGAGCACCTCTTGGTTGAGCTGGCTGATGCCGGGCTGGTCGTCAGGGTGCACGTACTCGACCCAACCTGGGCCGTGTAGACACTCATTGAGGCTGAGGCCAGTCAGCGCCTCGACGCTCCCCATGGCCCAATCGGTCCAGATCTGCCCATCTTGCGCGGGGTGACCGCGGTAGAGATACAGCGGAAGTCCTTCAACCATCTGGTGAACGCGGTCGTAGAGCTCCCGAAACGCTCTGTCCGCCGCTCGTTGGCTGGCGTCCTCACGCAGCCGCTTGAGCTCAATCAGCGTGCGGCAACGGCAAGCCAGCTCGACGCGGTCCACCGGCTTCACCACAAAGTCGATGGCACCGGCGGACAACGCGTCGATGCGGAGCTTTCGTTCATCGTGCGCCGTGACGACCACCACTGGCAGCGTAGGCAGCGCGCCCTGCTTCTGCAGCTCCGTGAGCACGCTCATCCCGTCGACGTCGGGCATCATCATGTCGAGCAGGACCAGATCGATTGGTTCCTGCGCGAGAATTGCCAGCGCGTCGGCACCACCCGTCGCGATCACCGCCTCCCAGCCTTCGCGCTCAACCAGATCGACCAAGAGCTTTCGGTTGGCGCGCTCGTCATCGACGATCAGGATCTTTCCCTTTACAGCCATCACCTACTCCTCCCCATTGGGGTGCGCCGAGCTGGCGGTGTGGACCTCTATTGAAAGCAAGCGCGCGACTACCGCGAGGAACTCCTTGTACGCTATGGGCTTCGCGACGTAGCCGTGGCATCCTGCCGCAAGGATCCGCTTTTCGTCACCTCGCATGGCGTGGGCGGTCACCGCCAAGATGGGGACGGCGCGCGTGCTAGGGCTAGCGCGCAGCAGCCGCGTGGCGGTCAACCCGTCTGTTCCGGGTAGCTGAATGTCCATGACGATCAGATCAAACGGCTCAGCCATGGCCAGCGCGATGGCGGCGTCCGCCGTCTCGACCTCCTGCACGTCGTGCCCAGCACGGCGCAAATGGCCGCTGATCAGCTTGCGGTTCGCGGCGTTGTCCTCAACCAGCAGGACGCGCTTCATGGCTTGACTCCCGTTGAGGCCAGCAGCCTGCGCACCTGTTCAACGAGATCGCCGCGGCGGGTGGTGGCTTTGGTGAGCACGGCCTGGACGTCCTCGCTGAGCGCAGCTCGCTCCGCCGGCGTCAACTCCTGCGCGCTGAGGATGACGATGGGCAGCTCCGCCGTGGCGGCGTTGGCGCGCAGCTGTGCCAACACGTCAAAGCCGCTCAAGCCCGGCATGATCAGATCCAGGATCAGCACGTCGGGACAGCGCGCGGTGACCAGCTCAAGCGCCTCCCGCCCGCCGTACGCGCAGCCCACGTCCACCGCGCCATCCGCGAAGTACGACGTGATGAGCTTGACCGCGCGGGGATCGTCATCGGCCACGACGACGTAGGGTCTGCGCTGTACGCCGCGGCTCAAGAGCCCCTGCACTACCGCGAGGAACTCATGCCGACGTATGGGCTTCAGCAGGACCGCGCTGGCGCCGAGCCCGATGGCGGTCTCAGGTCCGTTCTCCCTCGAGACCACGAGCACCGGGAGCCCGCGCAGCTGCTCGGTCTGGCTGCACGCCTGCACGAAGGCCAGGCCGCCCTGCCCAGACGCGAGAGGATCAAGGGTTATCAGATCGGGCCTCGCGCCGTTCAGCTGTCTGAACGCGTCGTCTGCCCCCGCCGCCGCGGTGACCGCGAATCCCGCGTCCTCGAGGTAAAGCCTGAGCAGATCACGCGCGGCCACGTCATCATCGATCACCAACACATGCGGTTTTTTTTCGGGTCTTGGGCCTGGCTGCGGCGCTGACAGCTGCTGAGCAGACCCCGCTCGCGGCCCCTGGCGCCGAGACGTGATGGCTGCCCGGACGACCCGGAGGAACTCGGTGTCATCCCACTCCCCCTTCGCGAGCACGGCGCTCACCGAGTTCTCCAGGGCGCGGCGCTCCGAGGGCTCGAGCAGCTTGGCGGTCAGCACGATGATGGGGAGCTGAGCCGTCGCCGGGTTAGCCCGCACCTCACGCACCACGTCAAAACCTGAGACGCCGGGCATCATGAGATCGAGCACCACGGCGCTGAAGCTGCCTGCGCTGAGTGAAGCCAGCGCTTCCTTGCCCCCATAGGCGCGGGTCACGAGCATGCCTCGCTGCTCAATCCGCTGTGTCACGTGTTCCACCGCCCGTGGATCGTCGTCGACCACCAGCACATGTATCGAGTCCGTTCCTGAACTCGTCAGACCCAGCGCCTCCACGGCGCGCAGGAGATCAGCGCCAGAGACGGGCTTCTGCAGCACCTCTAGCGCGCCGAGCGCCAGCCCCCGCTTGAGCTCGGCGACGATCGAGACGATGACCACGGGGATCTTAGCGACCCTGGGGGCGCCCCTCAGGCGCTCGAGGAACTCCCAGCCGCTTGGCCCATTTTCGAACAGGATGTCGAGCAGGATGACGTCGGGCGAGCTCGACTGAATGTGCTCCCAGGCCTGGTCACACGTGGTCGCCTCGTTGATCAGGTAACCCTCCTTGGAGAGCCACTGGCGCGCGAGCCTGAGCGCGGCACGATCATCGTCAACCACCAAGACGCGCGGGGCGCTGAGCTGTGCGGCGCTCGGCGCCTGCGCTCCGCCCGACGTCGCCGCGGGCGTGGGCGCGGCCGATCGCGAGCGCGGCAGCCGGACCCAGAACCGGCTGCCTACCCCTGGGGTGCTCACGACCCCGAGCGTCCCGCCGTGGAGCTCGACCAAGCCCTTTACCATGACCAAGCCCAGCCCGGTGCCCTCATACTTGCGGTCGATTCCGCTGTCGAGTTGCTCAAAAGCCCGGAACAGCCGCGGCTGTTCTTCGACCGCGATGCCAATGCCTGAGTCGATGACCGCGATCTCGACGTCAACGCCGTGCGCGGTGACCTCCACGCTGACCGAGCCGCCGCTCGGCGTGAACTTAACCGCGTTTGACAGCAAATTATACACGATCTGACGCAGCTTCCGCCCATCAGCCTCAATCGAAGTCAGCTCAGGCGCGATCGAGCGCGTTACGCGGACTCCACCTTTTGCTGCGCGCTCTTTGATGATCGTGAGCGCGTTGTTGAGCAAGGGCCCCAGCTCGACGCTCTCGATGTCCAGCTCCGTCTTGCCCGCCTCAATCTTCGAGAGATCCAGGATGTCGTTGATCAGCGATAGCAGGTGCCGACCGCTCTGGAAGATCTCCGTCGCGTAGTCGAGTTGCTCCGCCGAGAGCTCACCCAATAAGCCATCCTTCAGCACCTCTGAGAACCCAATGATCGCGTTCAGTGGTGTACGCAGTTCGTGGGACATGCTCGCGAGGAACTCCGACTTTAATCGGTTGGCTTTCGCGAGCTCGCGGTTCTGATTTTCAATCTTGCGTGATCGCTCGTTGAGCTGCTTTGACAGCTCTTTGAGCTCTTGGAGCTGCCGGGTCGCGTGGAGGCCAATCGCCACCTGACCGGTGACGTGAGCGAGCCACGATCGCTCACGCTCTGCCAGCGGTCTGGGGGACGTGCCTGCCATCACGCCGAGCAATTGCTCCCGATGCAGCAGCGGGAGCGCGAAGAAACACCCTGCTTCACCCTCGCCCGCTCCAGCGTCGAGCGAAAACGGGGCGTCCCGTGTGCCTTCTAGAAATATCGGCTCGCGGCGCGCGGCAGCCTCACCGATCAGCCCCTGGCCGATCTTGAAGCTGGCTTGGCGATCGCTTGGCGTCAGGCTCAGCGCTGCGCTCAGCACCAGGCTGCTCTGCCACTCGTCGAACTCATACAAGCTCAGGTGCCGATAGCCCGCTTCGTCCGCCAAGATCTGAAGGACCGCGGCGCCGGGCGTCGGCGTCGCATCTGGCTGGTTGAGCGCGACCATCACCCGCGCGCCAATGCGATCCGCCCGCGCGGCCGCTTCGAGCTCCAGGTTCTTCTTGGCCAGCGCCGCCTCGGCCAACTTGCGCTCGCTGATGTCTCTGAGCACGCCAGTGTAATAGCGCTCGCCGTCGATCCACATCTCCGTCACCGAGATATCCAGGGGCACGCGGCTCCCGTCCTTGCGAGCGCCCAGCACCTCGCGACCGATCCCGATCAGCCTCGCCTCACCCGTGGCGTGGTAGCGCTGGAGGTAGCCATCGTGTCGGCTGCGGTCGGGCTCCGGCATCAGCAGCTTGACGTTCTTGCCCAGGACCTCGCGGGCCCGGTAGCCGAAAATCCGCTCCGCGCCGCGGCTAAACGTCGAGACGATCCCGAGCTCGTCGATCACCAGCACGCCGTCAGCTATGACGCTCAGCACGCTGCTGGCGCGCGCCTCCAGGCTCGCTGCTTTGGCCGCGGCGCGCTTGGCCTCAGTGATGTCGCGCGCGATCGTCGAGGCCCCAACCATTTCGCCAGCGTGATCTCGAATGGGAGAGATGGTCAGCGAGACGTCAAACCGCGTCCCGTCTTTTCGCTGCCGAACGGTCTCAAAATACTCTACAGACTCTCCACGCACCAGCCGCGCAACGAGCTGCGCCTCTTCTTCCGCACATTCGCTCGGGATCACGAGCATCATCGGCTGGCCGATGGCCTCCTGGGCGGTATATCCGTAGATCCGTGCGGCGGCTGGGTTCCAGCTGGTGATGATACCGTCCAGAGTCTTGCTGACCACCGCGTCGATGGATGACTCGATGATCGCCGCGAGCCGCGCGCGCTCCTGCTCCGCGGCCAGGCTATCGGTGATGTCCTCCGAGATCCCGAGCAAGAAGCGGGGCGCGCCGCTCGCGTCCAGGATGGGCACCTTCTTCGTGCGCAGCATGCGCAGCCCTTGGCTGGTCTGAATTGGTTCCTCGAGGATTTCAATTAGGCCCGCGCTGTTCAGCGTCTCTCGATCGCGAGCCTGGAAGAACTCAGCCTGCTCCTTCGAGAAGAAGTCGTAGTCCGTCTTCCCGATCAAATCGGCTCGGGGCAACCCCAACAGGCGCTCCCCCGCACGGTTCATTTCCACGAACGCGAGGCTCTCAGCGTCCTTCACGAACACCATGTTCGGAATGTTCTCGAACACTGCTCCGAGGAAGGAGCGCGGCGTCGCGTCCTCGGCGCGCTGCAGCGGCGACCGCTCTTCGACCTGGTGGATGATCCACGCCACCTCACCCGCGGCGTCGATGACCGGTGAGTTCGTGATCCCCCATCGACGCACCTCGAAGCCGCCACCCTCAGCCGCGGGGCGGCGGATATCGTACCTCTGGCTCGCCAGCGTGTCAGGGGCCCGGGTGGCCAACACCTGCTCGAAGGAGGCGCGCAGGTCGCGCGGGCCCGTAGCCGCAGGATCCGCAGGGTTTTTCGGAAACAAGTCAAAGAGCCGCTGGCCTAGGATCTCGTCGCGCTGGGTCATGGTCGCGCGCAAATAGCTGTCGCTGGCCGCCACGATGGTCAGGTCGCGCGCCAAGACCAGGTAGGCCCCAGGAGCGGACTCGAAGACCGCTCGGAAGTCAGGCAGCGGAGACAGGTTTGGTTCAGTCATTGGGCGTACGGGGGGTGGCAAGGCCGAGGTGAAGTCTAGGTTCTAGCTGCTTAGTTTGGAGACTTGGTCCGCGCGTAGGAAGTCGGTCAGAGCCAAGCTGAGGTCGGAGCGAGAGAACGGCTTTTGGATGCAGCGGTTGGCCCCAGCCGCCGCCAAGCGCGCGCGTAGATCGCCCGTGAGCTCTCCGCTGATGATCACGATGGCGATCTCAGCCAGCGCTTGATTCGCACGAATGTGCTTGCAGACATCGACCCCCGACACGCCCGGCATCACGACGTCCAGGAAGAGGATGTGAGGCTGAAACGAGGCGACCAGCGCCCCACCAGAGAATCCATCGTAGGCCTCGCGGCACTCGGCACCTGGAGCAACCCGGCGGAGCGTGCGCATGAGCGCCCTCACGAAGGCCACGTCGTCGTCGATCACGGCGATCCTCGCGTCTGACGTCGGCGCCGGCAGGGGCATGCCTCGACCCTGCATGAAGGCCAGCAGATCGGATCGCCGCACGCGACGTCGACCGCCAGCGGTGCGATGGCTGCGGATCAGGCCAGCGTCGATCCAGCGCGCGATGGTGCGCGGGTCGACTGCGCACAGCCGCGCCGCGTCGCCAGTGCCCAAGACCGCACGCTCACCCGCTGTGGCGCCACCCTCCAACGCCGCGAGCGAGCGTGCCAGCGTTTCTGACATTCCGGACAAAACGGACATCGCCGAAGGTCTCATACGACGCGGATCCGGTCAAGGTTGCAGGGGCTCTTGCCGTCCGCGGCGGCGTAACGCGACTGGCACCACGCGCTCGTCCACCTTGAAAGCCATGCCGGCACCGCGGCCAGATCGGCTAGCATCAGCCTGCGACTGGTGGCCGCTAGCCACAGCGCGTCGAGCCAACCACCTTAGATCCGTCGAAAAGACACTGTATGCACCATCGGTCACGGGCTTGGCTGGCGTTCTTGGCGCTGCGAGTGACGGTTTGCTTGCTCTACCCAGGCTTCGCCTCCGCGGTGGTGCCAACGCCCCAAATCGGCGAGCCGATCACGGATCTGGCTGGTGTGCTGCCGACTGAGACCAAGGAGTACCTCGACCGCCAGTTGCGAGCCCACGTTGAAGCGGGACACGCCCAGATCGCGGTCGTCCTGATTTCAACGCTGGGCGGCGAGCCGATCGACGACTTCGCCATCCGCACTGCTTCCGCATGGCAGGGGGGTAGTCGAGAGAAGGACGACGGGGTGTTGTGGGTGCTCGCGATCGATGACCGCTTGATGCGCGTGGAGGTAGGCTATGGCCTTGAAGCCTGCATCCCTGACTCGACGGCAGCCCAACTGCTAAACAGCGCAAAGCCGCGCTTGAAAGAGGCGAACTACGCGGACGCGGTGGACAGCGTCGTGACCGCGTTGATCGGCATCACCGAGCGCTGCAGCGTCGAGCAGCGGGTCACGTCAAAGCCGCCGTCCCTAGTGGCGCCAAGAAGACCCAAGACCAAAGTCCCTCGGGCGGCCTGGTTCATCCTGGCGTTATTGCTCGGCTCGGCGCCAGGCCGCGGCCTGGCGTGGTGGGCGAAGCTGCGCGAGGCCCAGCGCACCGACGACGAGCGGCTGCGCTCGCCGATTGACCGAGCGGTCGTGGCGGTCGGCGTCGGGTGGGTCGCGTTCATCGGCACAGCCTTCGGCGCGCTGGGCCTCGGCTGGACTCAATACCTGCCCGCGGCGAGCGGAGTTTTTTTGGGTTTCCACTTCATGTGGAGGCTGAACACGGCCGTGGCTAGCCTGGTGTTCATCGTCCTGACCTGCTTGCTCAGTTGGCTGACCCTCACCGGAGTCGGAGGCGCCGGCGCCATCATCCTGGTCACCGCTGGCGTCACCTTGATCGGCTACTTCATCGGCAGCATGGCGCTGAGCGACAACACCTGCGCATCCTGGGCGGGGTCCTCCTCCGGCTCGAGCTCCTCGAGCGCCTCGAGCTCGTTCTGGACCGCTTCAAGCTCGACCAGCACCTGGGACCCACCTTCGTTCTCTAGCTCTTCGACTTTCGGCTCTTCGAGCAGCGGCTCAGCGTCCACTCCCAGCTCCTACTCTGGCGGGGGCGGCAGCTTTGGGGGTGGGGGGGCCAGCTCTAGCTGGTGAGGGTTTATGTACGCGAATGACAACCTGCGATCGCCGCCGACGCAGCCCGGGGAGGTCGCGCGCTGATGTTGAGCGAGCTAGATGAACAACGCATCGTGCGTGCGATCGCGGACGCTGAGCGCGGAAACCGCGCGGAAGTTAGAGTACACATCGAGCCAGAGTGCGCTGGTGACGCGCTGCAGCGCGCGCGGAGCGTGTATGCCAAGCTCGGGCTCGCGCGCACCAACGACGACACCGCGGTGTTGCTGTACGTAGCGCCGCGCAGCCGCGTGGCGGCGGTGTTCAGCGGGGCGGGTGTCCCAGACCAAGCCCCCAATTTCTGGCAGGCCGTCGTGCAGGGCGTCGCCGACGGCTACCGTGAAGACAAGCCCGCCGACGCCATCGTCGCGGCCCTCAACCGAGTCGGCGATGTGTTGCGGTTAGTCGTCGGCGGTCAAGATCGCCACGGAAACGAACTCGCCGACCAAATCACAACCGCGCGAGATCTCGACACCGCCTACGCAGGGCCACCGGTCGATGAGGCTGGCGAGAGCTTTGCTTGTGTCCATTGCGGCGCGCCGCTGAACTTTGACCTAGAGCACGACAGCGACCCAACCTGTGACTACTGCGGAGTCATCAACGGGCGCGCTCAAGCGCTCTTGCGCAAGCGGCGCGCGCAAGGACGTCGACAGCAGCGGCAGCGCGCAGCCTTGACCCGGCGCATCATCATCGCGGCCAGCGCGGTGCTCTTCGCTGTCTTGGTGTTGGTCCTGCTCGGCACGCTCCACACGCAATCGGAGCTTCAAGAGCTACACTCCGAAGCCGAGCGAGCGAAGTCCCAGGTGACCAACGTCGTCGAACGCCAGAAGGCGGTCCGCGAGCGCTACCAGGGCCGGGCGGACAGCCCGGGTAAAGACGCGGAGTTGAATGGCGCCGAGAACCGAGTGCGCATCGAGCGTGCTCGCTACGATCAAGCCGCCCAGCGCTACAACGCCGAGGTGGGGACAGGCTGGGGCGCGTTCTCGGCCAAATTGTGGGGCCTCCCTGCCCGCGTTTCGCTGTCGGACGACGCTAAGTGGTAGCGCAGCCAGCGGCGGCGCTTTTCTTTCCACACGGCAAGTTTAGAGCCCGGCCGCGCGCTGGCGCAGCGCGGCTCGGACCCATGCAAATGCCCATTGCCGAGCGGGCGTCCACAGCGTAGCGTCCGCTCGCGGGTGGTTCAGGGCACGGGTCGTTCACGGCGCGGGTCGACGATGGCAGACAAAATACGTGTGGTCGAAAGTTGGGGCTCTCGGGTCGGGGTGATCTTGGCGGTCGCCGGCTCGGCGGTTGGCCTAGGTAACTTCTTGCGCTTCCCCGGGCAGGCCGCGCAGAACGGCGGGGGGGCGTTCATGATCCCCTACTTTGTGTCCCTGCTCGTGCTCGGGATCCCCATCGGTTGGGCCGAGTGGACCCTCGGGCGCTACGGCGGCAGCCGCGGGGTACACTCTGCGCCCGGCGTGCTGGGCGCGGCCTCCAAGTCTCGGGCGGTGCGCTACGTGGCGGTGATCGGCGTGCTGATCCCGCTGGTGGTCTACATGTACTACGTGCTGATCGAGTCGTGGTGCCTGTACTACGCGATCTCGTACGCCGCCGGCTGGGTAGACCTGGGCACAGATCCGAGCGGATACACCAAAGCCAGCGCGGCGCTGTTCTCGAACGCCACAGGCGTCTCCGCCAATGGCGCGCTGTTCGCGCAGGGAGTCAGCTTCGAGAACCTGGTGTTGATCGTGGTGGTGGTGCTCAACGTGTGGCTCACCTACCGCGGGCTCAGCGCGGGCATCGAGCGCTTTTGTCGCCTGGCCATGCCGGTGATGGCGCTGTGCGCGGTCGTCGTCTTGATCCGGGTGCTCACCTTGGGCACGCCCCACGCCGAGGCGCCTGAGCGCAACGTGGTGGCGGGCCTCGGCTACATGTGGAACCCAGACTATTCGCGGCTGCTCGATTTCAAGACCTGGCTCGCCGCGGCGGGGCAGATCTTCTTTAGCCTCTCGGTGGGGTTTGGCGTGATCATCAACTACGCCTCGTACCTGCGCCGCAAAGACGACGTAGTGCTCAACGGCCTCACCGCGACCGCGACCAACGAGCTGTTCGAGGTGGGCTTCGGCGGGATGATCACCATCCCGGCGGCGTTCGTGTTCTTGGGCGCCAGCGCCGCGGTGGGCGGGACCTTTGGGCTCGGCTTCAACACCTTGCCCGTCGTGTTTCAGTTCATGGGACCCATCGGCCGTTGGGTGGGCGCGGTGTGGTTCTTCATGCTCTTCCTCGCGGCAATTACTAGCTCGCTGTCGATGCTGCAACCCGTGACGGCCTTCTTGACGGAGTCGCTGGGCATCACTCGCCGCAAGGCGACGGTCTTGCTACTTGGCCTGGCCTTGCCAGGGGTGATGTGGGTGATGTGGTTCAGCAAGGACTTGACGGCCCTCGACACCTTGGATTTTTGGGTGGGCACGACCCTCATCTTCGTGATGGGCGCGCTACAGCTCTTCGTGTTCGCCTGGTATTTTGGGGTGGATCGCGGCATCGCCGAGGCAAACTCAGGCTCAGATCTACAAATCCCGCGCTGGTTTCGCTGGGTATTTCGCTACGTTGCCCCGGGGTTTCTGATCATCGTGTTCGTCGGCTTCTGCGTGCAGCAGCTGCCGAGCTACCTGAAGGGCCTGGGGGCGAGCCCCGTCGCCCTGGGCAGCCTCGGCCTGGTAGCGGGCGTCGTGCTGGTGCTCACGTTCTGCGTGTATCGCGGCGAGCAGCGATACGCCGATTTGGAAGCGCAGGCAGCTGCAGAGGAGACCAAGTGAGCATCGGCGGTTGGATCAGCATGTGTGTCTCGCTCAGCTTCGTTTGGGGCTTCGCGATCTGGTGCTATCGCCGCGTGCTCAGGCAGCCCCCGGCGGACTAAGCCCCCGCGGTGCCGCCGGCAAATCGCCAGTTCAGCCTCACGGGGCCTGAACAAGAAGCAATTTCAGGCAACGCCTTCCCAGCCGCCGATCACGACTTAGGCTGCGGGGCTGTGACTCGCCAATGCCCAGCGTGCGGGAAAAACAACCGCATCCCCTCCAAGCACCTCAGCGACGTCGGCCGCTGTGGCGTCTGCAAGACGTCGCTACCCGCCGCCTCCGAGCCCATCCAGGTCGGTCCGCAGGAGTTCGACGACATCGTCGAGCACGCCAAGGTGCCCATCCTGATCGACTTTTGGGCCGAGTGGTGCGGCCCGTGTCGCATGGCGGCGCCGCACTTGAAGAAGGTGGCCGCTGAGATGTCCGGCAAGGCGCTGGTGCTCAAGGTCGACACCGAGGCGCACCCAGAGCTCGCGCGTCGTTTCCGCGTGAGCGGCATCCCCAATTTCCTGATCATGCGTGGCGGTGAAGTGATCAAGCAGCAGGCGGGCCTGGTCGACTCAAACCAGATGCGCCGCTGGCTGGAAGACGCCCGGCGCTAGGCTCAGCGACGCAAGAACGCCTCCACCGCGGCGACGGTCTCTGATACAGCCAAAGCATGCCGCCTAGAGCTCGGTCCCCTCGCGGTCTTGGAGTCACCCTGGGCAGCGCTGCCGCGTGGCCCAGCGCGATGCAGGCCGCGCCCCTGGCGAGCGCTCTGTGCTTGGCTATGCTCGCCTGCGCAGCAGACCATGAAGCCGGCGGCTCAAGCCACGCAGGCGCCGGCGGCGCGGCAGGCAGCGCGGGCGCTGGCGGCGTGGCAGGCGCTGGCAGCGCAGGAGCGGGCGGCGCGGCAGGCAGCGGCGGCGCAGGAGCAGGCGAGCAAACCAACATCCGTGTGCATTACCTCACGGATCCCCAGCATCAGATCAAGCTGCGCGGCTCCGGCGCGGGGCTGAGCTGGGACGTCTCGAGCGCGCTCACCCAGCCCGAGCGCGGGGTCTGGGAGCTGCGCTTAAAGGACCTCGCCAGCGCCGTGGAGTACAAGCCCGTGCTAGAGGACGCAGCCGGCGAGCTGGTCTGGCCCCTGGGCGCGAGCCTGTCCAACTGGCGCATCCTGCCAGGGCAAACCCAGGAGATCTATCCATTTTACGACTTCGAGCGCGGCAGCCTGGAGGGCTTTCAAGTCGCGCATCCACGCGGGCTTCGAGACGTCGAGGTGTACCTGCCCCCGAGCTACCACGAGCCCGGCGCCGCGGCGAAGCGCTACCCCGTCTTGGTGCTGCAAGACAGCCAAAACCTGTTTGATCAGAGCGCGCTGTTTGGCGGCTGGCGCCTCGACTCCAGCCTCGACGCGCTGTTCGCTCGCGGCCAACTGCTGAGCAGCGACCACAGCGACGTGGCCTGGCAGGGCGGCGCAACTCAAGAGCTGATCGTAGTGGGCGTGTCCAACTCAGCAGAGCGCGTCGTCGAGTACACCCCGACCAACGCGTCGGTGCTCGACTGCGACGCGACCACTGACACCTGCGGGGGTGGCGGCGCCGAGTACCTGAGCTTCATCATCGACAGCCTGCTGCCCGCGCTGCGCCAGCGCTACCGGACCCAGGGCGCGCGGGCGGGCTTCGGCGGCTCTTCATTGGGTGGTCTGCTGACGCTACAAGCGTGCTTCACACGCAGCCAGAGCTTTGACCGCTGCCTCGCGCTGTCTCCCAGCCTGTGGTGGGATGACGAGTGGGCGCTCCGCGCGTTGCCCACGGCGACGCCAGCCAATCCCATCGCGCTCTACCTAGACGCTGGCACTCAGAGCGACGGGCTAGATCTGGTACGCCAGCTGAATAGTGCGCTGTTAGGTGCTAATTTCTCCGCGGCAAATCACCTGTGGTGCCTGGAGGGCGCCGGCATGGCTCACAATGAGCTCGCCTGGGCAGCGCGCGCGCCATGGGCCGTCTACTTCGCCTACCAAGACCCGCAGCGCGTCCAAGCGCCGGTCGCGCTCCCCCCCGACCTCAGCCGCTGCGAGTAGGACCAGGCACCGCCGGCGCCGCCTGAGCGAGCCCTACACCACGCAAAGCCAGCGCGCCGCTAGCGTCCAACTCGGGGCACCCCAGGGTCTAACACCCGGCCATAGCCTAGGAGCTTACGGAAACGCGGCGGCGGAGCGGGCGCGCCCGGCGCAGGGATGGCTTGTGTGCCGTACCAGACCTCGAACGACACCAGCCGGTCTTGAGGTCGCCCGCTCTTCTCGTGGTAGCGCAAGAGCAGATCACGCAGCGCCGGGTAGTGCGCGGAGAAGCGCGGCTCGGCGATGCGCGTGTGGAAGGCCGCCCAGTCGCCGTCGTTCCAGACGTCGGGCGACCGCGGTACGTCAAAGCTCGGCTCATGCCCGGTGAGCGGGTCAAGCTTGCGGCCGTCTTGGGTGCGGCCGTCGACGATCACGCGGCCATCTTCGCGGGGCGGATCGGGCGCGAACATGCTCCAGCCCTGAAACAACCGCGGATACACCACGATGGCCTCAAGCCACGCGGGCCGCTGCTGGGGCTTGAGCGCCGCGGGGACGCTGCGGTTCTCTACCAGCACCTGACTGCCCGTGGCCACCATCAACAGCAGCGCCAACGCCTGCCCACACCAAAACCCAGCGCGCCCAACGCGCTGCCTGAGCGGCGATACAGTACCGCGAGGAATATCACGCTCCAGCTGCCCACCACCCACCAAGCGCTCAATCGCCCAGCCCCACAGCCTGCGCACCCCAGGCAGCGAGCACCAGGCGCTGAACACGCGCGGCGCGATCAAGCTGCGTCCGAGCAGGCTGAGCGCGCGCCCGTCACAAAGCCACGGTCGACTAGCTTGGCCTGCGGCCAGGGCGTCTGCTGACCCCGGCGCTTCAGCCTGCGAGTCGCCAGCGGCGCGGCGCACTTGAAGGCCTGGCGACAGCCGATCTACATACGCGACGCGCGTTAGACCAAGCGTGTCCAGCGCCTTGACCAGGCGCCCGAGGCTGCGCCCTCCTGGTTCCTCACGGATTCGCACCTCGAGCGCCGGGCTACGTCGGCGCAGCCAGCCCTCGAGCTTGGCCCAGTGCTCCGGCGCGATAAACAGCGGGTACGGCACCAGCATCACCCACACAAAGGGCCCAAGGCTCGCGAACACCGCGATCCCAACGTGCAAACCCACCCCCAAAACCCAGGCTAGCATGCGCGCTGGACGGTAGAAAACGGGCACCACCAGGAGCGCCGCGATGGCGTACTCGATCACCAAGGCGACGTGGGTCATGGCGCGAGTCGCCGACAGCGGCAGCCAACCGCGCACCCAGATCCCCAGGGATTGGGTCAGCCGATCTTGGTGAATGAAGTAGTAGATGGCGTTGCCATCGCGCCAACTCGGGCCGCTCTTGCTCACGGCGTTGAAGTAGTAGACCAGCGCCCACTGCAGCAAAACCGCCAAGAACGCCAGGCTGAGCCAGGGCCTGACGTCAAAGCGCGGGCTCGGTTCGAGCGCGAAGCCATCAGCGGCCGCTGCAGGAGTCGCAGCCGCACGAGCCGCAGCGGGTGCCGCTACAGGAGCCGCAGCCGCACGAGCCGCAGCGGTCAAAGCGGGGCTCTCAGCAGGGGGTGGAGGGCCTGTCGCCGCGCGGCACCTCAATGTACTCCGCACGGCGTCGATACTAAAGCGCCGACCGAGCGGCAAGAACGCCGACCACAGCGTGATCAGGTTCAGCATCACCCAGCCGCCGTTCTCCAAGGCGATGTTGCGGGAGTTGAGGCTGGTGGTCAGCACCACCAGCAGCACGTTCATCAGCCGCGTGTGCCAGCCCACCAAAAAACACAGCGCGATGGCCAGGTGCACGCTCAGCAAGAGCTTCACTTCGCCCGGCGTGCTGAACGCGTGATACACCGAGAACAGGTGCCCGCTCATCGGCTTGAACAGCGCGAAGTGGTTCGGGAGCCAGCCGCTGTTGGAGTAGAACTCGAACACGTTGGGCCAGCGCCGCAACACGTCGAAGCACAGCATCAACGCCAGGCTGACGCGGAACAAGCCCAGCGAGCGCGGATCGACCTGCAAGTAGACGCGCGCGAAATGCCGCAGGCCGCGACGGAGCGCGCCTGGCGAGGGGGGCGGCGCCGACGCCGAAGACGCTGACGGCTCGTCCGATGCCGCGCGAGACGCTAGCGGCGCGGGAGACGCTAGCGGAGCGACTGGCGGCGCTGCAGACGCTGACGGCTCGTCCGATGGCGCGCAAGACGATGCAGGTGTGGTGGCTGGCTCGCGCTTGCGCTTAGATCCCGGGACCGCCACGCCGCGACTATACTTGCGGCGCGACACCTGGGGTGCGTAGGAAGCACTCGTGTATGAGTTCACCCCGCTGAACGTGTCGGCGATGCTGGTCGCCGGCGTGGCGGCTGGTGTGCTCAACATGATGGCGGGAGGCGGCTCGATGTTCACGCTGCCGGTGCTGATGCTGCTCGGGCTCCCAGCGTCCGCCGCCAACGCCACCAACCGCGTGGCCGTGTTCACCCAGTCCGTCAGCGGCGTGTGGGCCTATCGGCGCAGCGGGCAACTCGACCAGGCCGCGGTGCTGCCGATCCTCGGACCAACAGCCGCTGGTGCGCTGGTCGGCTCGCTCTTGGCCTCACGCCTGCCCGAGAGCCTGCTCAAGCCGATCTTGCTGGGCACCATGATCGCCATGGCGACGCTGCTCTTGCTGCGCCCCAAGACCATCACCGCGCCGATCGGCGCGGAAACGAAGAGCGCGCTCAGCCCCGGCGGCGTGGTCGGCCTGTTTATCGCTGGGCTGTATGGCGGCTTCATCCAAGCCGGCGTCGGCTTTATCTTGCTCAGCGTGTTAGGCGGCGTGTTGCGCTACGACCTGGTGCGCGCCAACGCCCTGAAGATGGTGTGCACAGCCGTGTTTGGCGCGGTGGCGCTCGTGGTGTTCATCCAAGCCGGGCAGGTGGTCTGGGTGCCAGGCTTGATCCTTGCGGCAGCGACCCTGGTCGGCTCACTGATCGGCGTCAAGATCGCGACCAGGATCCCTCAAGCCGCCATCCGCTGGGTGGTGTTCGGCGCGGTGCTGCTGAGCTGCGTGGGGGCGTATTTTAAGTAGCAAAATCCGTGTGGTCCAACGCTAGCCACGCAGCCTAGCGCGACGGACCGCTTCCGCGAGACACAGCGGCGAGCTGACTACGCGCCTCTGGACATCCTCGGCTCGGTCAGGGCCTTGCTGAATTGGGGGAACAGGATCGTCTCCTCGCGCTTCATGCGCGCCTTCATCAGCGCCAGCAGCCCACCGTAGGCCTCGCTGAAGTCCGCCGTGTTGCCTGCCGCGACGCGGTCGAACAGCCCCACCATCTCAGCGTACAGATCTTCGAGATCTGCGTCGAACATGGCCAAAGTCTGGCGCAGCCCTTCATCCTGCTCCGCGGCTCGTTTGAGCACCGCGCCGATGGCCTGGCCCTCGTTCTGCATGTGGTCGAGCAGCGCCTGCTTGGTCTGGACGACTTGCGCTACGCCCTGTGGTGACTCAAGGTCGAGGGTCTTAATCGCGTCTAACGAGTCACGCAGCACGCGGTGCTCGGCGAGGAGCTCATCGACGACGTCTCGCTTCTTCTTGGTGAGCTTGGCGTACCTGGGGAACAGGATGTTCTCCTCTTTCCACAGCCTCGCCATCAGGATGGTGGCGAGCTGCTCGCACTCCAGCGCCAGGTCCTCGTCGTCCATCTCCTCATCGGCGCAATGGCGGAAGAAGTCAGCGGCGAAGACGGAGATCTCCGCCATATCTTTGGCCAGGATCTCCAGGGTGTTCCTGAGCTTGGTGTCCTGCTCAGCGTGCTTGCGCAGCACCGGGTAGAACTCGGCGTCTTCGAGTTCCATGTGGTCGATTAGCGCGTCGCGCGCGTCGAACAACAGCGCGCGCGCCTGCTTCGGATCCTCGAAGGCGCGCGCCTTCTGGAGCAGCTCAACCATATCCGCGTGGTTTGCCTTCAGCTCACCGAGCAGCTGCACCGGGTCGGTCTGGCCCTTGATTTTATCGTATTCCGAGAACAGCGAGTTGTCCTCTTTCCATTGTCGCACCATCAAAATGGTGAACACGGTCTCGAGCTCCGACTCGAGCTCCTGACTGTCGGTCGGACCGAGCGCGAGGCAGCGCTCGAAGAAGCCGTTCACGTAGGCCGAGGTCTCCTGGGTGTCCCGGTCGAGCAACGTGAGGATGGCCCGCAGCTTGGAGTCCTGCTCAGCCTGCTTGCGCAACACGGGATACAGCTGCTCGTCCTCCACCTTGACATGCGCTGTGAAGAGCTCCTGGGTGTTGAGCAGCTCGGCCCGGACCTGCGCGGCGACGCCGCCGCGGCCCCGTAGCGCGTTGAGCTGCTCGACGATCTGCACGTGCGCCGCTCGCAGCTCGGCGGTGAGGCCGCGGTTGGTTCGGGAGCCGGTGGTGCTCGCGCGGCTCTTCGGCGATCCCCCTGTTGACGGTGCGCCCATCACCACGGCAGACGTGGCGCTCAAGTCCTCCCCCACGACTGCTGCCCTCGGGACCTCTTGGTAAGACGCCACGGTGCGGGCCACGGTCGGGCTCAGCTCAGCCGCCCGCGCGCTCTCAGTGAGCGGCAACTCGCTGGAGATACCGAGGTCCGTCATGAGCTTGTGCAGCGCCGTCCACAGCTCGCGCATGGTCGCGAAGCGGTCGCCCGGCTGCTTCGCCAGACAGGTGAGGATGAGCTGCTCAAAGGCGGCGGGGATCTCCGGGACGTGCAGTCGCGGCGGAGTCGGCGCAGCCTTCAGGTGCGCTGCGATCACGGTCGCGCTCGGGCCGTCGAAGGGCACCATGCCAGCGGCCAAGTGGTACATGATGACCCCCAGCGAATAGATGTCGCTGGCCGGTCCGATCTCGTTGATGCTTCCGCGCGCTTGCTCGGGGCTCATGTACAGCGCGGTCCCCATCACGGTACCCAACTGGGTCTTTGACTGGGTGCGCGCGTACTGCATCTTCGCGATGCCGAAATCCATCAGCTTCACGAAGTGCTTCCGGCGATTTCTGACCGTGAGGTAGACGTTGTCCGGCTTGAGATCGCGATGAATGATGTGGTGCTCGTGGGCTGCGGCGAGGGCGTCGATCATCTGCAACAAGATGGGCCCGATGACCGAGAGCGGCTGCGACGCGTTCGTCAGCTTGGTGAGCGTGTAGCCCTGATCGAGGTACTCGAGCACCAGGCACGGCGTGACCTCGTCGACGTACAGGTAGTCGATGGCCTGCACGATGTTGTCGTGGCGGATGATGTTGATCGCCTTGGCCTCGTTGAAGAAACGAGAGACGAACTCCTCATCTTGAGCGTACTGCGAGTGCAGGAGCTTGATGGCGACCCGCGAGCCGATGGCAGGGTGCTCACCAGCGTAGACCGAGCCCATGCCCCCGGTGCCGAGCAGCTGGGTCAGCCGGTAGCTGCCCACCATGCGACCAATCCGCGGATCACCCTTGGAAATGACATTGGCGGTCGTAGCCCCGCCGTCGTCGGGGCAGACTAGGGTGTTGTCTCGATACTCGGCGTTGCAGATGCGGCAATAACGCAAGGAACTACCCCAACCTGGGTGAGACTCGCAAGGCTACGACGACTCCGGCGGACTTACAACCAGCATGCACGAGCCTTCCGGGGGCAAGGCGCGGGAAACAGCGCATATCGCAGCAGGATCACCCACACGAAGCCGCATCAGCTGGTGCCGCATCAGCTGGTGCCGCATCAGCAGGCTCACCCACACCAAGGCGCATCAGCTGGTGCCGCATCAGCAGGCTCACCCACACCAAGCCGCGTCAGCTGGTGCCGCATCAGCAGGATCACCCACACGAAGCCGCGTCAGCTGGTGCCGCGAAGCGAGGCCTTGCTCGGGGGGGTGGAGGGACCGTCGCCCCGCGGCGCACTAGGCTAATCCGTACGGCATCGATATTGAATCAATTTCCGCATAGCAAGAGTCGATACGTCACGACCGGCATCGACGAATTCAACCGGCAATGGGACGTGGACCGCGCAGACCAGCGGCACCACGAAATCACTTTATGTTGTCTGGGGGACTTCGAGCGCGAGTGTCCGTGCTTTTGGTTCTGACGCCACGTCGCGCAGCTCGACAGGGAACGGCGCTTGGTCGGGTGGGACATTGGCCGGGTCCAAGGACTCTATGATATTCAGCGGAGCCTGGGGCAGCGCTAGCAACAACATGTATGTGGTGGGTGGTGATTGGAATACCGGCAGAAGCGTTATCTATCACCAACAGCCGGGCGGATATGCATACGAGTCGGGCAACGTCTCGGGTAGCCTCCTCGCGATATGGGGCAGCAGCAGCGCCGATGTCTACGCGGCTGGAGTGGGCGGCGCGATTGTGCATTCCAACGGGGTGTGGCTCTGAAACTGACATCAAGCAACGCGGCGGATGCGGGGTTTCGGG
>CAZKDY010000028.1:92363-103772 GCA_964551615.1 uncultured Polyangiaceae bacterium | reverse complement strand
ACCGTCCATCAGTTACCGTGCACAGACCGCCATCAACAAGCGTGCTCACTCTCACGCACGGCCTGGCCACCCTGGTACGCGATGCGCGCCAGGTGGTCGCGCAGGCTGTGTTCCATAACGAGCTGCCCACGGCGCCCACGGCTGCTCACGTTGCCGAGCTTGCCAAATCCTCCACGAACAGCGACACACTGCCGGTCTTGAACGCTCGCTGAGCCAGTGGGCGCTTGATGCCGAGCGCTGCTTCGACGCGCTGCATTGCCTCGCGGATTGGGCTTAGCTCTAGCCGCTGGCCGCGGGGCATGGCTGCCAAGGTGAACGCCTCCACCAAGTTGGTGAACGAAAGATAGCGCGCTCTGCCGCCGCGCTCTGCCGCCGCGATCACTCCAGGGACGTGGCTGCATCCCGCTTCGGTCGCGTGGCTACGCCCGTTCACCCACGCTGCCAGGGTGGCGCGGGCGCCGCTGCGTGGACTGACCGACACGCGCCCATGCGCAGAGGAGGCCGAAAGTGTGTGGACGGCCCTTGGCGAGGCTTCACGTTCGCCGAAAACGCGAGGCTAAAGGGCTACTACTACTCGCAGCGCTTCGTGGGGCTCGCCATGGGCACCGGGCGCCTCACGTTGCCGCTCGGTCCGCTGGCGCCGTATGGCGTGGTCGGGGCGGGCGGTGGCAGCATCAGCAACCCCGGCCAAAGCGGCATGGCGCTGATGGGCGGCGGCGGGCTCATGCTGCACTTTGGCCGCGTGTTCGCCGTGGGGGTCGAGGCGACCTATCAGAAGATCACCGACACCGACTTCCGCGTGCTCTCCATCGGCCCGCTGTTCTCGTTCGGGATCTAACTTAACGCTAGGCCCGTCCGGTCTTACCAGCTCTCAAGTGCCTGTGCGGTTCGAGGGGCTCGCCCGCTTCCCATTTCACGATGACGTCTCCGGACGCGGTGACGGTGGCGATCAGCGGGGGGCGGGACCTTCGGAGGCATCGGCGAACCAAGGGCAATGCTCGTACGAGTAGTGCTCCCAGCTTTGCGCCCGAAGCCTTGCCCTTGGAGACGCCGAAGAACGCAACGCCTGACTGAAGTAGCGCTGACAGCTCAAGCGGGTTGCGCGTGATATTCTGATCGCCCGAGAGCACGATCAAACCATCTTTGCCGACTATAGAAAGCCATTCGACGTCAGGTAAATCCTGGCGGAAATATTCGTCGTGTACCAGCACTCGCTCTCCAATCGTCACCGCTTTGCTGAGGGCGCTGGGGACTTCCTTGGACCCAAGACATCGGTCCACGAAGTAGGTGAATGGCTCTTCAAGCCGCGCGGAGCGCTTCTTCAATGAGCTCCACCGCTACGTTGTAGTCATCAGCTAGTGCGTGTGTGGAGTCACCCGCGTTGAAGCGGTTGACGATCATCCTGGCGGGGATCCCTGTACCTCTGAGCACGGGCCTTCCGTACGCCAGCTTCGGATCGATCACGATCGACTTGGGCTGCTCTGGCCGCCGCATGGGGTAAAGGCGTACAGCCATGCCGCGCTGGTAGTCGATGCGCGCTAGGTGTTCGCGCAAGATCTGTTGCATGGCGAGCTGCCCATGGCTGCTGACATTGATCAGCTTGCCAAGCTTCTCCACGAACAGCGACACGCCATCCGTTTTGAACGCTTGTTGGGCTAGTGGACGCTCGATTCCCATCTCGCTCTCGACGTATTTAATTGCCTTGCGGATTTGGCTCAGCTGAAGGCGGTGCTCGCGGCGCATCGCGGCCAACGTGAATGCTTCGACCAGGTTGGTGAAAGAGAGGTAGCCCGGGTCTGCGGGTACGATCACTCCAGGCACGTGGCGTGGACCGGCGTTGGTCGCATGGCTGCGCCCTTTGACCCAAGCGCCCAAGGTGGTGCGGGGCACGTTGATCAGCCGCGCCGCCTCCGCGATGGGATAGCTCGGTGCGTCGTAGATCGATAGCGGGGTAAGGTTCTGTCGCGCCACGGGCCGAGTGTAGTGTCTCTTGTTGGCACGGACAAGGGTTCAGTTGCTTGGGGAATTGCGTTTCCCGATGGATGTGGAGCTAACGCGGATTCAGCAAGCGCGGCTCACGCCTCACCCCCTCCACCCCACACGCGCTGGATCCAGATCCGTACACCCAGCCCTGCGCGAGACTGCGCCGGATGTCGAGTTCACGTCGTGGTGACCGCGGCCAGGGGAGCATGGATTTCTGTGGGGTGTTCCTCAGCTATCTGCGGATGGACGCCGCACGCCGTCTCCGCAACCACGTCGATGACGAACTGGCGTTGCTCACACTATGTGGCCACAGCAAGGGCGCGCCGCCGCGCTGGAGCACCCCCGCGCTGCGCGAGGGGTGGAGGGAGCGCTATGGCAAACCGTTGAGCGCTGCAGCCCGGGATACGCTCACCCTGGCGCCTAGCGCTTCCTCGCGGCGGTCTCTACGCGCTGCATCTGCTCCGCTAGCCAGCCGCTGCCGGCGAAGGGCGAGATGCTCACGTCGTCGCCTGCCGCGGCCACGCCGGCTGACAAAATCCCGCGGGAAATTAGCAGCGCGGCGTTGATGCCCTTCGGACCGCGAAAAGCGGCCCTGTAGCTCGGCTGAGCCGCTGCGGCCGCCCATCACGCGGATGTCTTGGCTTGAAGCGCTGAGCCGGGTGTTGAGCAAGAGCTCGACGTCACCCAAGCCGAACAGCGCGCTCACGATGCCCGGCGGCTCTACGCCGGCGGCGCGCTCGATGCTGGTGGTGTCGCTGACGGTTAGCCGCAGCAGGCCGCTGGCAGCGGGCCGCTTGACATTGAAGTCGACTGCATTTCCGCGCAGAGACAGCTTGAACGCCGGTCCCGCCTCGTGCTGACCAGTCACCGACGCTTTCGTTAGGTCAAGGCTCAGCAGCGACAGCTTGCCGCTCTGAAACGGCGGCTTGCTGTCAAACTCTGCGCGCAGCCACGCATCCCCGCGGAGCTGGCTTTCGCCCACATCCAGCCTCGCTCGCTTCCAGCGCGCCTTCAGTTGCCCGCTCAGCTTGTTCTTCTGGAGCTTAGCGTGGGCGTCGGCGCGCAGCGCTCCGCCAGCGCTCTTCAGGGCGTCTGGCAGCGCGGTCTTGAGCTTGGAGACGTCGCTCACCCGGGCGCCGGTCAGGTCCAGGCTGGCTCGCCTGAGCTGCGCCGCTTGCAGGCGATTGGAGAAGGTGGCCTTCAGCTCCAGGCGCTTGACGCGGCCGACCAGCTCCTGGCTGCGCCTGAGCCGCAGCCTGCGCAAGTCGACGTGGGCGGCGAGGGCGGCGGCTTCGTTTGCGGCGCTGGCGGTGACGAACAGCGCTCCCACCCCCTGCAGCTTGCCTTTGATCAGCGTGACGCTTGGCGCAGAGTAGTTCAGCTTGGTGCCCGTCTCGGCCACGCCGTTCACCAGCGCCAGGCCGATTTTAAACGGCCCGGTGCCGCCCTTCAGCTGCGCTGCCCCAAGGAAAGGATTAAGGGGCTCAAGGCCGGCGACGTGGCCGTCCACCTCACCGCGCAGCTCAAGTTGCTTGAGCAGGCTGGTTAGGACGTCGTCGGAGACGTCAGCCTGGCTTAGCTGCACGCGCAGATCCAGCGCAACAGCGCGCAGCAGCACCAGATCGCCTATGCCGATCTTGGTCGCGTCATCGCCAGTCTCTGACTTGACGTTGCTCGGGTAGATCTCAAGGTGGCGCATGGGCTGAAGCTTGAACCCGCCGTTGATGTTGAGCGTCCCCACCTGACGCAGCTCATTGATCCAGGCGCGCTTGGTCGTGACCTCGGTCAGGTGCAGCTCAACACCCCACAGGTCGTTTGGATCAGTGATTCCGTGGGGAGGCTTGGGCGCCGTCAAATCTGGCAGCGTCGCGGCGCGCGCGGGGCTGAGCCCAGCGGGTGAAGTGCGCCCCTCGAGCTCGACGGCGTAGGCGCGCACGTCTGTACCCACAAACCGCATGGAAAGGAGCGCCCGCAGCCCGACGTTCACGTAACCGCGCTCCACGTGGATTTTGACGTGCACCGAGGTGTCGTGGATCTCAAGGTCTACGTCGCGGTAGTGCACGCGCCCGGGCCACAGCGTGTACGCTTTACCCATTTTCAGCGTCAAATCCGGGGTCGCCCGCGCGATTAGCCAGCCAGGGCCGTCACAGGCCAAGAACAAATTCATGCCGCCGATCAGCACCACATAGCCACTCACCGCGGCGATCAGCAGCAGCATGAGCGACCGCACGATCCGCGAACGCCGCGTGCGCTTAGGCGCAGTCTTCGTCTCAGGCGTGGTGTGTGCTTCGGAAGCGCTCTTCGTCTCAGGCGTACTCTGTGCTTCTGAAGCGCCCTTCGTCCCAGGCGTACTCTGTGCTTCTGAAGCGCCCTTCGTCTCAGGCGTACTCTGTGCTTCTGAAGCGCCCTTCGTCTCAGGCGTGCGCTGTGCTTCTGAAGCGCTCTTCGTCTCAGGAGGATCGGGGTCTTGGGCGCTCACCCCACGGCATGAGCACTATCTGTGCCGCTGAGCAGCGCTCAAATGCCTCGTGTTGTGCCCCCACGAGCGCCTGGCGAGCGTGGCGCCATGCCCCAGCGTGAGGCGCCGCGACGCGAGCAGCCGGCGGTCCGCCGCTGACCCTGGGTCGACGCGGGGAGCATGAAAAACGCTGCGCGAGTCGGGGGCGCTGGGCTAGCCTCGCCAGCATGGACCGTCACCTCTCCAGGCTCCCCAGCTACTTGGTCGCGTTGCTCCTCGCTGGCGCGTGGGTCGGCTGCAGTGACAGCGACAGCGGCGCGGGCGCCGCAGGGGCAGGCGGCGCCGCCACGGCGGGTTCGGGAGGCCGAGACGCGGGCCTGGACGCATCTGCCGGAGGTAGCGGCGCAGCGGGCGCAGGCGCAGCAGGCGCAGGCGGAAGCGTGTCCACGGACGCCGCGGTCAGCGCAGACGCGGCAGACGCCGCGGACGCAGCGATCACGCCAGATGCCTCAGATGCAGCCACAGGCGACTGCGAACCCGCGTACCCAGCGCCAGAGCTCTTGCTAGCGGACTATGGCGCGGTGGGCGACGGCGTCACCGACGACACGGCCGCGCTTCGAGCGGCGTTCGCGGCGGTCGCGACGTCAGGCGGCACCGTCCGCTTCGAGGCGGGCCGGACCTATCTCATCTCGGACAGGCTCGAGCTCATTGGGGCCAGCGGGTTCGTGCTGCGGGGCAACGGTGCCACGTTGAAGGTGGCGGATGGCACCCCCACCAGCGCTCACAACCCGCTCAGCTTCCGCGACTGCTCGTCCTTCGCCGTCGTGGATCTGATCGTCGACGGCAACCGCCAGCACCGCGTGCCCGCTGAGTCAGCCGGGGGGCACAACATCCGCGTGCTGTATTCACGCGACTTCTCCTTTTGCCGCGTGAGCTCCAACAACGCCGCGACCGACGGCTTCTATCTCGCCCCGCGCCAGGGCGACGACCCAGCGACCTACCCCAGCGACGGCGTCTTCTCTAATTGCCACGCGGATTTTAACTTCCGCCAGGGCATGTCCATCATCAACGCGCGGCGGTTGCAGGTGATCGACAGCTCGTTCACCAACACCCGCGGCACCGCGCCAGAGGCCGGGGTAGACATCGAGCCAAACACCGGCTCCGCCACCCCTGGGGTGGAGCACGTGCTGTTTCGAGGCTGCCTGTTCGAGAGCAATGAAGGCTATGGGATCACTACCGGAGGACGTGCGGCCAGCGCGCGGCTGACGGTGGAGGGCTCCACATTTCGCGCCAACGGCCTGGGCGCGATGATGATCCGGATCGCCTCGACGCTGGTGCGTGACAACCTGATCGAGCTGCACGACGGGCCGTCTGGGATCCGGCTGCGCGATCCAGAACGGTCAAACCGCGTGGTCGTCCGCGACAACACATTTCGCGACAATACCCTCTCGTCCTGGCCAGCGCCTGCCTGGCTCTACGTGCACTCGGACTCAGGCCAAGGCAACTTTTTGCTCGGAAACATCTTCGAGAACAACCGCGGCGCGGATCTCACCAACAAGAACCCGGCCGGCACCTGCGCTGCCGGCAACCTGCTAGACGGCGTGCTCGACGCGCCCGTCGACAGCTGCGGCGCGCCGCCCACCAACATCGGCTTCGGCTCGGCCCCCTGAGCGCAGCCTGTGAGCGCCTAAGGCAGCTTCTTGATCGGATTTGGCAGATCGCGCAGCGACGCGGGCAGCTCGCCATGTGCGCTGCCTGCGGCGCTGCCATGTGCGCTGCCTGCGGCGCCGCCATGTGCGCTGCCTGCGGCGCCGCCATGTGCGCTGCCTGCGGCGCTGCCATGTGCGCTGCCTGCGGCGCTGCCCGGCGCGAGCTCTGAGCGCACCTGGTACCGCGAGGCATCGGCTGCCTGGGCCGCGCCGGCTGAGATGCGCGCGCTCAGGCGCGGGTAGGAGCCGAGCTCGCGCTGCGCGATGGCAAACAGGCCGAGGGCCGCGTCGCGCTGCCGCAGCCGCAGCATCAGCTCGGCGTGGGCGACCAATGCCTCTGCTGCCTCGGGGCTGTGCAAGCCCGCCGCGTACAGCGCCGCGAGCTCTTGCATGGCCTGGGCTTCGCGCGCGGTCTTGGCCAGGTGCTCTGCCACCCGCAGCCGCGCTCGGCGCGACGCGCTGTGCCCGTGCCCTTCACGGCTCAGCTGTTCGTACTCTTGCCACGCTGCCTCGTGGTCGCCGCGCCGCTGGTAGAGCTCGATCAGCTTGGCGCGCGCGGCGCTCAGCTGCGGTTGGTCTGCCAGGCGCTGCGCGGCCTCAACCAGGGCGCGCTGAAAGTCGATGTTGAACGGCTCCTCGGCCGTCAGCGCTTGCAGGCGGGTCAGCGCCGCGGCCGCCTGGCCCTCGGCGAGCAAGCGCGTGGCTTGCTCTAGCCGTGGGTCGCCCGGCTCCACGGCGCGCTGCTCGATGGCGGCGTCCAGGCGCTTCTCCGCGCCGGTCCAGCGCATGCCCGCAGCGAACAGCATGCCGAAGCCAAAGCCGATGAACTGAGCCCAGGCCCCGGCGTTGGACTCCACCAAGGAGTAGAACATCGCGCCGATCAGCTCGACGCCCAGCCACAGCCCGACCATCACGAAGGCCGGCGCGGTGATCACCCGCGGTCGCAGGCGAAACCAGATCAGCATGCGCGACTCAGCCTTGGGGTGGCGCACCAAGAACGCGCCCACCGCCGCGGCGACGCCCCCCGACGCGCCGAGCAGCGGCACGCCGCTCTGGGGCTCGGCGACTTTGTAGAAGATCGCCGCGCAGATCCCCCCGGATATGTAGAACAGCGGGTACACCACGCGGCCCCAGCCGTCTTCGAGCACCGCGCCGGCCAGCCACAAGAACCACATGCCGAACACCAGGTGTAAGAAGCTGTCGTCGACGAACTGGTAGCTGATCAGCGTGAGCCAGCTGCTGCGCCCAGGCACGTAGCCCAAGCGGTGCTTCGGGCTGTCGCCGCGCTGTTGCTCATACGCCGCGCACAGCCGGGCGAGGGTCGCCTGATCTGCCGCCGCTTGGTCCGCCGCGTCACCGGCTAAGGCCGAGTTGGGCCCTTGGCCTAACCCACGCACCCCCGCTAAATCCACAGGGAGAGACACCCCCGGGGCCACGAAGACCTCGCCAGCGGTGACCTTGGCGTCGCTGAGCGCGCGGCAAGCGCCGACCTGGGTTTGGGGGTGGGCGCGCGCGAAGCTGACGGCGCTGTTTTGGGCTACGGCGACGCGCAGCTCTCCAGCCTCCATCGGCGTGCGCAACAACGCCCAGCCAAAGAAGCTGAGCAGGATGATCCCGAGGCTCACCCACGGCCAGCGCCGCGCGAACTGGTCTGCGTGGCCGAGGGGGATGATCATTCAGTGAACTCCAGGGGTCGCCTCACGGTGCTCCCTACGGAACCGGGCCTGCTAGCCCACGGCTGCGCCGGAGTGTCGGAGGCGGGTGCGATCCTGGCCATGTCGGGCCAATGTAGCGCAGCACGGCGGCGATGAGTGGCGACAAACCAAGCGCGCGCGCCGCGCCGCCGACGCGCCTACCCGGAGCCTACCCCGCGCATCGCGGCGATGATTGAGCACGCTTGACTGCGCCGCTCGCACCCGGCGCCGCCCCTCCACCCCCTGCTTTCGAGGACGCAACGTGGTGAACGAGGGCGAGCCGTCGGGGGGCGAGCCACGGGCGGTCTGGGGCCGAGCTTGTGCTCACGCTGAAACTAGCGCAGAATTTCGGCCAGGAGGTCGGTGCATGCTCCGTGACTTATTGAGTGCTTCTTCGCTGTTTTTGATTGGTGGCCTGTTCGTGTCGGGCTGCGGCTCGAGTGACTCCTCGGGGCTCACGGCTTCAGGTGGCTCCTCCAACACGGCTGGCGCCGCGGGCAGCGCAGGCGCGAGCGGCTCTGGCGGCAGCGCAGGCAGCGGGCTTGGCGGCAGCGGCGGTCAGGGCGCGGGCGCAGGCTCAGGGGCTGGCGGCGCGGGCGCTGGTAGCTCGGGTGGTGCGGGCGCAGGCGGCGCGGGTGGCGCTGGCGGCGTGGGCGCTGGTGGCTCCGGCGGATCGGGCGCAGGCGGCGTAGGCGCGGCCGGCGCGGGCGGGTCAGGCGGCTCTGGTGGCGCGGTTTCAGGTGGCGCTGGCGGCACGGCTGGTTCCACGTGGAGCGGTCCGGGCATGATCGGCTGCGGCAGTGACACCTGTGGCCTAAACCAAAGCGAGTTCTGCTGTCTGGCTCAAGGCGCCGCGCCGGCGTGCGTGACGAAGAGCAATGAGTGTAAATGCACTGGGATTTTGTGTCAGGCACTTGAGCTGCGCTGCGACGGCAGCGAAGACTGCCCGGGCAAGATCTGCTGCCTGGAGAAGGCCATCGCCCAGACCCCCAAGATCACCTGCGAGGCGACGTGCGAAAGCGCGATCACCGTGGATCGCAAAGAGGTGTGCAAGGTCGGGCACCCGTCGACCTGCACCAAGGGCGGGACCTGCAA
Source organism: uncultured Polyangiaceae bacterium (assembly GCA_964551615.1). Taxonomy (GTDB): domain Bacteria; phylum Myxococcota_A; class Polyangia; order Polyangiales; family Polyangiaceae; genus JAHBVY01. The sequence continues at coordinate 94,833 of CAZKDY010000028.1, read as the reverse complement.
GCAAGCCCCAGAGCTCCCCCCCGGGGTCGGCAGCTGCCAATAGACCGCTGGCAATAGGCGCAGCTGCCAGGCGACGCAGCGGCCAGGCGACGTAGCGGCCAGGCGGCGCTCAGCGCTTGGCGGCGTCGACGTGGCGCAGCAGCAGATCTTCTAGGGTTTGGTAGGCGTCGCCTTCGCGCGGAAACGTCTGTTGCTCGCTGGGATCTCGCTGTAAATCGTACAGCTCGAGTCGCCGCCCCTCTTCGGTGTAGACCAGCTTGAAGGGGTAGTGCACCACCGCGGCCATAAAACCGCTGCCGTCGTTGACCTCAAAGCGCTCCAGGAAAAAGTAGCCGCGCTGCAGCGGCTGGTTGGTGAACAGCGGCACCAGGCTGCGCCCCTGCAGGCTGCTGTAGCCGCGCTGAACACCGGCTAGGTTCAGCCAAGTGGGCCCCAAGTCTTCGTGGCTCACTGCCTCACGGATGCGCATCGCTGGCAGGCCAGGCACGTGCATCAGCCCTGCCGTGTGGATCTGCGGCTGCAGCAGGTTCGAGCCATGCCAGCGCTCGCCGTGCTCTTTGAACTCCTCGCCGTGGTCGCCCACCACGCTGACGATGGTGTTGTCGTCGAGCTGCAAATCTTGCAAGGTCTGCAGCACCTCGCCCACCACCGCGTCCACCTCCCACACCTCGCTCGCGTACAGGTCTTGTTCTGTGGAGCCAAAATCAGGCGCCCGCCGCGAGCGCTGGTACAGGTAGTGCGGCTCCATCAGGTGCAGCCATAAAAAGAACGGCTTGTCTTTCAGGCGCGTGAGCTGCGCCGTCGCCAAGCGCGCCTGCGCCTGCCCGATGTGGCCGCGCATGGTGCCGCCGGAGTACGACAGCTGGGTGCTGGTATCGAACACGTCAAAGCCACGCTCAAAGCCCGCCGACTCCGCGCGGGTGAAGGCTCGAAACGAGTTCAAGATCGCGACCGTCGCGTAGCCGCTCTGCTTGAGCAGGCTTGGGATCCACGGGGTATCGGCCTGCAAGCTGCGCATGTGCTGCGACCTGCCCTGCGCCTTCCAGTGCATGCGAGTCGGCGTGCGTGAGCTCAAGATGGCCGGCAGCGACAGCCGCGTCCACGGCGTAGTGGCAAAGTAATTCTCAAACACCACGCTGCGCTTGGCGTAAGCGTCTAGGTTAGGCGTTGTCTTATGCCGTGAGGCAACGCCTGTGGTCAGCTCGCTGAACCCAACAGCGTCCGCGCGCAGCGTCTCAACCGTGATCAGCAAGAGGTTGGGTCTTGGGGGTACACCGCGCGGCAGCGCTGCGAACTCTGGCGCGGCGTTGTCAGAGGCCTGCGTGGCGTCGCCGCCGAGGCAGTTGTTGTCGATGCCATCGCCGACGATCTCCACGGCGCCGGGGTGCACCGCGGCGTTGAAGCTCTGGCAGTCGCCGCCGCCCCACCAGCCTGAGTAACCATCCCGATCAAAGTCCGTGGCGCTGCGCAGCCCGAGCAAGGCATAGCGGGTGACAGAGCCGCTCTGCGCCACCCGCGCGGCGGTCTGCCAAGGCACCACCGCGGAGACGACGGCGAGCACCAAGCTGAGCGCGCCAGCGATGAGGCCAAGCCGCGGCAGCCTCGCCGGCAAGTGTCCGCCGCGCTTGCGCAGCCCGACGTAGACGCCGGTGAAGGCGAGCAGCGCGCCGAGCAGGCTCGCGCCGAGCCATGGGTTCAGCTGCGCGAAGCCGCTTTTGTTGTGATAGCTGAGCCCGGCCAACGTGAGCAGCGGCGTGAGCCACGCCACAAACAGCCAGGCCAGCGCCAGGCGCGGGGAGCGGGCGCGCCAGTTGGCGCAGGCTACGCTAATGAAGTTGCCGCACGGAACTATAATGGCCAGGCTCAGCAGCGCCGCCACCACGATCATCAACGCTGAGAGCTCGCGGTTGTGCAGGCGGACGCTGGCGGTCAGGACGGCTGCGTATAGCGCGAGGCTCCAGGCGCTGAGCAGCGGCAGCGCGGCGCTCAACACGTCGCGCCGCAGCACGCCGGGGCTCAAGCGGAGCGCGTGGCGCGCTGTGTGTCCGGGCGCGCTGTGTGCTGCCGTGTGTGCTGCCGTGTGGTCTTCTGCGTAGCCTGACGAGTGGTCTGACGAGCTGTCAGCTGCTGGGTGCGGCGCGCCGCCAACGCGGTCCAAGGCTGCGCCGAGCAACAGCCCAAGCGCCAGCGCGAGCCACAGCTCAAACGCGAACGCCTCACCGAACAGGCGCGCGCTCCGCAGCGAGCCAGCGCCCGGCTCGCTCTTCAGCGCCACGCCCACGGCGTCTACGGCCAGGGCAGCGCTGGTAGCTGCGATTGCCGCCCAGGTGCCGCGCTTCACCGGCCCACGATGGCACGCTCCAGCGGCCACGAAAAGCAACCGCCGAGCCGCTGAGCACCACGCCGGCGGCTTGGGGGTTATCCACCAGTGCATCAAGGCGCGGTTCGCCGCCAGCTGGGTTCTGGCGGG
>CAZKDY010000028.1:66807-92263 GCA_964551615.1 uncultured Polyangiaceae bacterium | reverse complement strand
GGGTTATCCACCAGTGCATCAAGGCGCGGTTCGCCGCCAGCTGGGTTCTGGCGGGTTTTCCACCAGTGCATCAAGGCGCGGTTCGCCGCCAGCTGGGTTCTGGCGGGTTATCCACCAGTGCATCAAGCACGGGGCCACCTCACCAGGTGTTCTGGCGGGTTATCCACCAGTGCATCAAGCACGGGGGCACCTCACCTGGCGTCTCACCAGGTGGGTTCGGGGAGCGCCTAGACCCTTTGCACAGCGCCAGCGTCACTTGCGCAAGCAGTTGGACAGCTCTTCGAGCATGCGGTCGCACAGCTCTAAGCCGTCTTTGGGTTGTTCGCCGGGCCTCGCGCGGCGCGAGAGGCGCATGTCGGGCGTGAGCCGATAAGCGCTGTCGCGGTCGGCGATCAGGTCGCCGATGGCGATGGGATCAAGGGGCGTGTCTTGCGCCAGGTGCAGGGTGACGATTTTGGCGCTGGCCTCACAACCGAGCGCCCGCAGCGCGCGCAGCTCAGTCTTCAGGCGCATCAGCTCGACCATCGCCACCGCCTCGGTCGGCGCGCGGCCGAAGCGATCCTCCATCTCGGCGCCAATTTGCTGCACTTCCGCGGCGTCTTGCGCGCTGGCCAGGCGCTTGTACAGCGACAGGCGCACGCCCACCTCGGCGATGTATTCTTCGGGCAGCAGCGCGTCGACGTCGAAGCTCAAATCGGGATCGACGTCGTGCTTGACCTCCTCGCCGCGCAGCTCGCGCGTCGCGTCTTCCAGCATTTGGCAGAACAGATCAAAGCCGACGCTGGCCACGAAGCCGCTCTGCTCTCCACCTAACAGATCGCCCGCGCCCCGCTGCTCCATGTCGAGGCTCGCGACGTGGAAACCAGAGCCTAGCTCGTGGTAGCGCTCAAGCGCTTCAATCCGCGTGCGCGCGTCGTCGCTCATCTTGGCGGCGGGTGGCACCAACAGGTAGCAGAAGGCGCGCTCGCGTGCGCGACCGACGCGGCCACGCAGCTGATACAGCTGCGAGAGACCGAATAAATCAGCGCGATCGATGATGATGGTGTTTGCACGCGGAATATCTAAGCCGCTCTCGATGATGGCGGTGGCGACCAAGATGTCGTAGTCGCCACCCACGAAGCCGATCATCGTCTTCTCTAGGGCGGCCTCGCTGAGCTGGCCGTGGCCCACCGCGATGCGCGCCTCGGGCACCAGCTGGGCGAGCTTCGCGGCGCGCTCGTAGATCCCTTCCACGCGGTTGTAGACGTAAAACACCTGGCCCCCGCGCGAGAGCTCGCTGGTCACCGCGTCGCGCACCAGCTGCTCGTCCCAGCGCGAGGTGATGGTGCGCACCGAGCGCCGGTCGCTGGGCGGCGTCGCGATCACCGACATGTCGCGCAGGCCGCCGATGGCTAGCTGCAGCGTGCGCGGGATGGGCGTCGCGGTCAGCGTCAGCACGTCGACGCTGGCCTTCAGCTGCTTGATGCGCTCCTTATGGGTCACCCCAAAGCGCTGCTCTTCGTCGACGATCAGCAGGCCCAGGTTCTTGAAGTGGACGTCCTTGCTGAGCAAGCGGTGGGTGCCTATCACCACGTCGACCCGGCCCTCTTTGAGCCCCTTCAGCACCTCAGTCTGCTGCTTCTTGGGCACGAAGCGGCTCAGCGCTTTGACGTTGATGGGGTAGCCGTCGAGGCGCGCAGCGATGGTCTGATGGTGCTGCTGAGCCAGCACGGTGGTCGGGCACAAGAGCGCCACCTGGCGCCCGGACGTCGCCGCACGGAAAGCAGCGCGGATGGCGACCTCGGTCTTACCAAAGCCGACGTCGCCGCAAATCAGCCGATCCATCACCCGCTCAGACTCCAGATCGCGGTTGACCTCGCTGATCGCCGCGGCTTGATCGCGCGTCTCTTCGTAGGGGAAGGTCGCCTCGAACGCCTGGTACTCGTCGTCCAGCGGGTCGAGGGGCAGCTTCTGGACGGCGTTGCGCTCGGCGTACAGCTTGAGCAGATCATCGGCCATCTGCCGGACCCGCTTCTGCACCTTGGCCTTGGTCTTGGAAAAGCTCTGCCCGCCGAGGCGATCGAGGCGCGGCGCGCCGTCGCCGCCGGAGTACTTTTGGACTTGGTTCAGGCGGTAGACTGGCAGAAACAGCTTGTCGCCGCCGAGGTACTCGACGCACAGCAGGTCGACGCTGATGCTGCCGACCTGCCGATGCTCGAGCCCCAAATAGCGGCCGATGCCGTGCTCTACGTGCACCACGAAATCGCCCGGGTTGAGCGCGCGCAGATCTTCAAGCAGCGCCCGCGTGGTCTTAGGCTTGCCCTTGGGGCGGTGGGTGCGCTGGCCAAATATCTCTTCTTCGGTGACGACGGCGAAGCCCTCGAGCGCCGCGACCGCGCCGCGGGCCAACTCGCCGACGCTGATGTCTACCTTCAGCCCGCGGTGCTTGAGCAGCTGCTCAAGGCGGTGCGCCTGGGTCGCGACGCGGGCGGTCAGCTGCACGCGGAGGCCTTCGTCTTGCCAGCGCTTGATGCTCGCCACCAGCGGGTCAAGGGCGCTCTGGTTGCCGCCCAGCTGGCGCGCGCTCTTGACCGCCGCGCATAGCTCAGCCTGAGCCACGAACTCGACGCTGGGCGCGTCGACCGGCGCTCGCTCTAGGCTCGAGAGCGGCCGCTCGGCGTCGCCACCCGCGATGCCGGTGACGTGCAAGCAGCCGATCGGGCGCCGCCTGAGCTCGTCGCGGATCTGGCTGCGATCGCACACCAGCGTATCCAAGGGGAAATGAGGGCGCCCGGCGCTGGCCAGCTCTGAGCTGAGCGCGCGGTGGAGCTCGTGGTCGATCGCGGCCAAGCAGCGCTCGGGTTGCTCAAACACCACGACGGCGCTGGCGGGCAGGTACTGCGTCAGCGGCACCAAGTCACAAAAAGCGGGCAGGTAAGCCTCGGCGCCGAAGAAGGTGGTGCCGTTGACTAGATCGCTCACCAGCACCCGCGCCTTGGTCGACGGTAGGTCGACCGCGTCGCACAGCTCGCGCAGGCGCTCGGTGGCCTGAGCCGTGCGCCGGGGATCCAAGATCGTCTCGCGGGCTGGCGGCAGCCGCAGCGCCTCAAGCTCGGTGTCTGAGGTGCGCTGATCGTCGGGGTCAAAGCCACGCATGCGCACCGCGCGCTCAAAGTCTAGCTCGACCCGCACCGGCGCCTTGTCGCCGGGTGCCCAGACGTCGAGTAGCCCGCCGCGCACGGCGAAGCTGGCGGGATCTTCGACCACCGGCGCGCGCAGCCAGCCCGCGGCAGATAGCCGCGCAGAAATTTCAGCTAGGTCGACGCTGTCACCGAGCGCGATGCTCAGCGTCGCGCCGGCGATCACGCTGGCAGGTACGGTGCGCCGCACCAGCGCCGCCGCGGGCACCACTAGACTGGACCAGTCGCCGCTCAGCAGTTGGCTCAGGGTAGCCGTGCGCGTCATGGCGGCGCGGCGGTCTTGGTGGACCTCTGCGTAGAGGTCGCCCTCTGCGGGCGCGAAGAGCAGGCTCTGCTCAACCGCCTTTAGCCGCTCAGGGCCCAGGGTCGGCGCTCGTGACAGATAACGCAGATCAGCATGTGCTTGCCGCGCGGAGTCAATGTCAGCGCACACGTGGAGCACCTTGCGGCCAGCCTCAGCCAGGCGCTGGCTGAGCAGGGCTGGCGCGAGCCCGACGGCGCGCACGGCGTGGACGCTGCGCAGGGGCGCGGCGGCTTGGTCTGGTGGCTCCTGTTGGAGGTCGAGCAGCGAGCGCGCGAGGCGCGTGAGGCTGATCAGGGCGCGGTCTGAGGAGGGCGGAGCGGACACTGGCGCAGCCGCTCTAGCACCGGAGCGCTCGGGGCAAAGCGAAGATGCGCTGTCGCTCTACGAACCGCGCGTCGGCGCCGCCGCCGAGCGCTACCGAGCACAGCTACGGCTGGCCTAGCTCCAGCTGCTGCTGGCGCTCGAGCGCGGCGAGCAGGTGATTGCGCGCGCGCAGGCTCCACGGGCCGTCGGGGTGCGCGTCGATGTGCGCCTGAAACGCGCTGCTCGCCAGCTGGTAGCTGCCCAGCTGAAACAGCACCGTGCCTTTGGCAAAGTGGATGGGATATTCGGGCTGCCGCTTGGCCAAGGCGTCTAGGTACGCCAGCTGGCTGCGGCGCTGGCTGAGCGGATCTGCCCCGCTTGGGTGGCGCAACAAAAAGCTCAACAGCAGCACTGACTCGCTGGGGGTCGCGCGGAAGCCGTCGACCTCGGTGACGCCGCAGACTTGGTTCCAGCGGGCCTTGAAGAGTACCCGCGCGGTAGCGGCTGAGTCGACGAAGCGCCCGTCGACGAACCAGCCGCGGTGCTCTGGCGCGTTGATCAGGCTGCCGCCGAGCTCCGTCAGATCAGCCGTAGGCTGCCCGCCGCGTGCGCTGAGCAGGGCGCTCACGAACAGCTCGCTCTGCAGCGCGCGCAGCTCAAGCAAGTGCGCATCCACTTCAGCGGACCTCAGGCGCCGCAAGCCGCGCATGCTGCCTTCGACGTCTTGCAAGCGATCCGTCAGGCCGAAGCCCTCGCGACCAGCTGCCGCGTACTCGGCGGCGCCATAGCGCCTCAGGTACTCACCCAAGGTGCGGATCTCAAACGACAGGCCTGCACCTCGGGCGCGCCGCGCGCGCTCGTCGTCCAGTTGTTCGTCGGCGCGTAGGTCTTGCGCCGCCAATGTGGGGAGAGGGATGTGACTCGGGGCCGCGCTGCGCGGCACCGCGATGGCCGCGGCCAACAGCGCTGCGCCGACCAGCGTCGCGCCGAGCTGCCAGCCCTCGAGGTGGCGTTTGAATCCCAGCTTGGCGCTCATCGCTGGCGCCTGGCGGGGTCGATCTGGCGGCGCTTGGTCATGTCGGCTAGTAGACTCGGACCTGATACTATCAGAGCCTCTTCAACGCGCACCCGTGGGGTGCGAACACGAGAGCGCTCTCGGGCGATGGCGGCTCGCTGTTACCCCGACAACCCCAGATCAGAAGTGGATCATTGTGGAAGACAAGCGCAGACACCCCCGTGCTCCCTGTAACCTCGACGTAAGTTGCGCCCCAGAAACACCGAGCGCCGACGGCGCCGGGCCCTACCAAGGTAAGGCCAAAGATCTGGGGCCGGGTGGCATGTTCATCGAGAGCGCGGGCATGCCTAAGTTCGGCGACAAGCTCGTGATCACGCTACGCTTGCCCGGCACCCAAACCGACGCGCAGCTGCCCGCGGTGGTGCGCTGGTCGACGCCGCTGGGCTTTGGCGTGCAGTTCGGCCTGTTGGGGGCGCGGGACACCCACGCCATCACCCAGCTGATGAAGCAGTCTCAGTAGCCGCGTCGCGCAGTGTAATAATACCGCGCGGAAAAATATCGCCGCGCGAAATCAGCAGTGCTCGGCCGCGCCGCTAGCGCCTCACCGCTAGCGCCTCACCGCTGGCGCCTCACTGCCAGCCGGTGCACTCGCCGACGCCGGGCGGATCGCGGTCGAAATGTACGCAGGTCTGGCTCAGATCGGGGCAGGGCCGCGCCTCCCCGGCGTCGATGGCTTCAGCTCGGCACAGCAGCGCGCAGCGCCCGCCGACGCACGAGTGACCCGCGCTGCAGCGACGCTGATCGTCGCACGCGCCGCCCGTGGCCACCGTCCCCATCGGCGCGCAAGCTTCGCTGCCTCGAGGATCCACCAGCTGGCAGCTTCGGCCAGGCTCAGCTTGGCAGCTGGCCAGGTCGAGCACCTCACACGTCCCCACCGGGAAGCACAAGTCCACATGGGCCGGCGTCGAGCCGCCTCCCGGGAGCCCGAGCTCAAGCTGGCGAATACAGCTCTGGCCGCTGGGGCAGGCGCTCCAGTCAGCGCCACAACATACCGTGCGGCAATAGCCTCCGGCGCACAGCGCGGCCACGCCGCAGTCCGTCGATCGCTGGCAGGCGCTGCCCACCGCCGCGTCCCCCGCGGCCTCACAGCGCGCCACGGCTTGGTCGCCTTCGAGCTGTGGTCTGCAAGCCAGGCCTTCAGCGCAGCCAGCCTGTGTCTGGTAGTTGCAGTCGCCAGCCCCGCACAGCGTCGCGCCGTCAGGCGGCGCCTCGATGCCCCCACCCCCATCCTCGATCACCGCGGGCACGCCCGCGTCGCGCTCCAGCGTGGGCTCGGGCTGTGGGCTGCCGCTGCACGCGCAGCCAAGCAGCGCGAAATAGCACAACCACGCTGGATTGCGCGGCAGTTGACCCTGCGCTGACGACATGACCCTCAAGCTTGACTCCGATTCAAGCCGGGCCGCTGGCATTCATCGGGCGCCCGCACCGCGGCGCACCCCCGCTCCGCGCGGCCAGGGCAAGTCACAGGGTAAACAGCCAAATCCAGCCGACAGCGCCCACCAAAACCCACGCCGCCGCCAGCACCAACATGCTGCCCACGTACCAGCGAAAGCGCTGAGCCAACACCGGATCTTTGGTGTGGGGGGTGGAGGGAGCGCGCCGTCTAGAAGCAGCCCACGCCCAAGGCAGCGCGGTGAGGTGCGGCACCAGCAAGGTCAGCAGCGCGCAGCCCAGCGCGAACTCCATCACGATCTCCATTTGCGCCGCGGCCAGCGGATCGAGCTTTAGATCGGCCGCGACCTTAGCCAACAGCGACCAGCGCGCCCCCGTCGCTCGAGCCTGCTTCACTTGGTCCCCGCGCAGCATCAGCGCCAGGGGGATCGCCGCCATGGACGCCAAGACACCGACTGGGTAGGCGGTGAGGTGAGCGACGGCGTAGCGCTCGGCGAACCAGCGCGCGCGCCGCCAAATGGGAGCGGGTGTGCTCACCGCGTCCAGGGGCGCTGCAGGTTCAGGCAAGGGCGTTTCTGTGCGGTTTGGAGCTTCCACGCTGCGCGCTCAGTTCAGGCAGTTGCTCGGATGCTATCATCGCTTGACCCCAGCACTGGGCTGAGAAACAAGCGGGCCTCAGGAGACGCCATGGCAGAAATCCCCGATAGCCCCAGTGAGTTCTTCACCCAGTACGTGCCCAAGCGGTTTGACGCGATCAAGGCCTCGCTGGCGGGTAAGTCATCGTCTGGCTGCATCAGCTTTCGGGTGACGGGCGTTGGTGAGTGGAGCCTGCGCCTGGCCGACGGCGAGCTGGTGGTTGAGCCTGGCGTAGGTGACGACGTGATCATGCAGGTCAGCGTCAACCAAGCTGACTTCGCGGCGGTGATCGTCGAGGGCGCGCGCCAGCAAGAGGCGAAGGACGCCAAGCCCGAGCAGCAGGTGATGGCGCTCAAGGCGATCACCATCGACGCAACCCGCGCCGCGCAGGTGCGCGGGGTCGCAGGCAGCGTGGGGTTGGTGGTGACTGACGGAGCCACCACGCGGAGCGTGACCCTCACCCCCGGCTCGCAGGCGCCCAACCTAGACGCGCCTGAGTGCAAGCTGAGCTGTCAGATGAGCGATTTCATCGACTGGCAAGAGGGGCGCATCCAGCCGATGCAGCTGGTGATGACCGGCAAGATGCGCATCGAAGGCAACGCGCAGATCCCCATGGCGCTCACCGCGGTGCTGGCTTAGACGCGCCCCACTTGCTTTCCGCAAGGACACGTGCGCGGCTGGGCGCTGCCGGCTAGCGCGCTGCCGGCTAGCGCGCTGTCGGCTAGCGCGCTGCCGGCTAGCGCGCGCTGGCCAGCGCGCGCTGGCTAGGGCTTGGGCGCAGCCTTATCGGCCGCTGGTTTGTCGGCGGCAGGCTGGGCTGCTGCGTCGGGCTTGCCTGCTGCGTCGGGCTTGTCCGCTGGTTTCGCCTTTGGGCGCTTGCCAGTGAAGGAGTAGGCCGGCGGCGGCAGCGGGCCCCAGTTCAGGCTCTCGCCGTACTGCCCAGACACCTTGGTGGTCTTCCAGCGCTTGAGGTTCATCAGGTAGATCCCCTTGTCCTTTTTGCGCGTAGAAAAGAACGCGAGCAGCCGCCCGTCGGGGCTGCACGCTGGGTAGGTGTTGGAGCCCATGCCCTGGGTCAGCCGGACGATGCCTCGGCCCTGGTCATCGCTCATCACTAGGTCACGGCGATCGCCGCCGACTTCTACGCTGTACACCAGGCGCACGCCGTCTTCGGTGTCGCAGAACGTCGGGGCAGAGGCGACGAAGCCGGCAGGTGAGACGGCTTTGCCGTCAACGTAGATCCGCCGGGTCGAGCGCTTGCCCACCCCACCCCCGACCCAGGCTAGCTTGCCTGTAGGTGAAAATACGGGGCGCGTCGCCAGCTCGGTGTTGGACACGACCTTCATCTCGCTGCCGTCCGGCTTGCCCACGTAGATCAGGCTCTTTAAGTCTTCTGACACGGCGAGCGCCATGCGCTTACCGTCTTTGTCCAGGGCGACGCTGTAGATAGACCCTCGGAACGGCAGCGGCACGACTTTATCGTCACGGAAAAGCTTGAAGGGCGCGAAGCGGTGGCTCGACACGTAAAAGAAGTTGGTGCCGTTGGGGCTCCAGATGGGCCCGAGGGCGGTGTCGTCGGGGGTGGTGCGCGGCTTGAGATCGTGGCCGTCGGCGTCCATGCTGAAGATGCGGCGGTTGCGCCCCCATTTGCCGCTGAACAACATGTGGCTGGCGAAGCTGCCGTCGGTGCCGGTGATGGCGCCGAGCAGCGCGTCGGTGATGCGGTGGGCGGTCTCGCGGATGTCCTTCTTGTTGACGACCAGCTTCTTTTCGTAGACCGGCTCCTTGCCGACGTTGAGGAAGTAGGCCAAGCCAAAGACCTCGATCCTGTCGCCCTTTGCTTGCCGTGCGGAAACTTTGACGATGATCTCAGCGCCGACCTTCTTCCAGGCGTCGACGTCCACTGGGTCATCGAACGAGTACAGGCCGGGCGGCGCCTTGTCGTCGCCGATCACCCGAAACATGCCCGACAGCTCGAGATCGCGGCGCACCACGCCGCGCAGAATCACGTCTTCTAGATCGGGGGAGAGCGAAGGCAAGACGGCCAGGCTGGTGACGTGTTCGTGGACGTCGCTGCTGGTCACCACGAAGGGCCCGAGCTTGGTCTCGTCGGGCGGCGGATCCGCAGCCTGAGCAGCGCCGGCTAGCAGCAGCACGCCTAGGCCGAGGCTCGCCCGGCGCAGCTTCATCATGGCGCCTCGGGCGCTGGAGGCGCGGGCGCTGGAGGCGCGGGCGTCTCGGGCGGGGTCGCCGGCGGATCGCTGGGCGCTGGGGTGTCGGGCTTGTCGATGGGTTTGCTTGCTGCGCATGATCCTGCTTTGTTTCCCTGGAAGACCGGAAAGACGGTGGTGTCCAGGATGTCGGAGTAGTTTCTGGGGGGCGGAGGCAGCTGTTGCCCCACGGTTGACTGCATCGCCTCGCGCACCTTGGCGTCGAACGCGGCGTTGCCGCTGGGCGCGGTGATCGTGAACCCGGTCACCGACCGATCACCTCCGACGGACGCCGAGACCGAAGCCTTCAACTTGGCGATCACGTCGCATGGAATACTCCCAGGCTGATGAAAGCGGCTGCTGAACCAGGCGGCGATCTTTGCGCGGTATAAGCTCACGGCGCGGGCCTTCAGCGGATCCGTCTCGGTGCCCTCTTTAACGCCGTCGGCTGCGCCTTCGCCCTCGGCGGTAGGCTCCACGTCGCCGGCGTCCGCCTGGATCTGCTCGTCGACCTCTTTGGCGATCTCCGCGTCGGGCTCCGGGGCCGACGCGTCGCCCTCGATGACTTTGCTCTCGGGGATCGACTTGGGATCGTCCTTCGCGTCGGGTGATGGCGCTGACGCCGCCTCTGCGCGCTTCACCGCCTCTGGCTTGACCTGCCAAGCGTCCGGCAGCTTCGGGCGCATCTTCTTGCCGCCGAGCTTGAGCAGCGGCAGCTCGTCCATCACCGGCTTGACCGCCATCGGGACCTCCGCCGCCACGCTGACTTCCTTGGCCTTGCCACCCTGCGGTCCCAGGTGCAAGAGCAGCGTGGCGACCGGGCTGCCAACGCTGATCACCGCGGAAATGGCGAAGCCCGCGATCAGCTCGGTAGTTGTGTAGTCGGACCACGCCATCTCGCGAGCTACCGCCTAGTTTCCGCCGTTAACAGGCTTAGCGCCAGGTGTGGCGCCAGGTGTGGGGGTGGAGGGGCTCGCCTCGTCAGGCACCTCTTCTAGCTCAGGCTGCACCAGCAAGTTGAGCGACGTCACCCCGCTGGCGCGCGCCGCGGCCACGACCTTGGCGACCACGCCGTAGCGCGCGTCTTTATCCGCGCGGATATATAGCTCACGCTCCGTCTGCACGCGCTGGCTGGTGGAGAGCACGCGATCGATGCTGTCGGTCACGTCTTTGTCGGCGAACATGATGCGCTCTTCTTTGGTCACCGTGACGAGCAGCCGCGCGTCTTTCACGGGAGCGTTCGCCGCCTGCACGTTCGGCAGATCGATGCGTAGCCCCGTGGTGAGCAGCGGCGCGGTCACCATGAACACCACCAGCAGCACCAACATCACGTCGACGAAGGGCGTGATGTTGATGTCTGTAAAGCTGCCGCGGCCACCCCGCCGACGCCCGCCTCCAAGTTTCGCTCCCATCCTGAGCCTGCTCCTAGCGCCCGAACTCTTGGACAGTGGGCGCGCCAACCTGAGCGCCCGGGTGCTCGGAGCGCCTCACCAGCGGCACCGCAGAGCTGGGCCCGACGGGGTTGCTCGCGACGATCTCCACCCACTGGTCGGACGACGCCTCTAGTTCTTCCAGCAGGTCCCCGACCTTGCGGTCGATGTAGTTGTAGCCGATGGTCGCTGGGATGGCCGCGAACAGGCCTACGGCGGTGGCGATCAGCGCCTCGCCGATGGCGGGCGCGACCACGGGGAGTGAGGCGCTCTTCTCTTTACCGATCAAGATGAAGGCCTCCATGATGCCCCACACGGTGCCAAACAGACCGATGAACGGTGAGGCCGACGCGATGCTCGCCAGGGTCGGCAGCAGCGTCGAGGCTTTGGTCTGTTCGTTTACGATGGCCCGCTTGGCGACCGCCTGGAGCAAATCGCTGCTCAGCCCCGGTTGATGGTGGCGCTTGCCGAGCTCCATCACCACGCGCCCGCCGGGCGACTTGCGGTGCTCGATGCTGGCGCTGATCAAGTCTGAGGCGCTGTTGATCTGGTCCGTGGCGCGCTCAAAGCGGTGTTGGGCGGCGCGCAGGCGGCCCACCTGCAGCAGCTTGACCACGATGATGAACCACACGGCAGCGGAGGCGATCAGCAGCCCGATCAGCACCACCAGCACCACCCCCTTGGAGTGGAGCGCCAGGGAGATCGGGTTCATGTCGATGCCGGTTTCAGCGAGGAGGAACATGGGGGACGCCTTGAGTGATCGTTAGTTGGTGCGCGTGGCGCGATTTCGGTTCGCCGGGACGCTGGCTGTGTGGGCTCAGAGCGGCCTGGTGCGGGTGGAGCGCCCTGCGCGTAGGGCGCCGCTGCCGGCGACCCGGGTATGCCGCAAGGATCTCATCTACTACTCGGCGACTAGCACGTCGACGCGTCGGTCCTCGAAGTACGAGGCCTCATCAGTCCCCGTCGCGTCGAGCTCGCCGCGCGAGCTGGTCTTGACGCGATCCTTGCCGAGCCCTCGCGCGCTCAGGGCCGCGCGCACGTTCTCGGCGCGGCGTCCGCCGAGGACCATGTTATAGTCTTCATCGCCGCGGGGATCCGCGTGGCCGACCAGCTGCATCAGCTTGTCCTTGAGCGGACCGGTGGCGAAGCAGGTCGCGAGCTTCTTGAGCACGGCCTCGTCCTGCGGACGAATGTTGGCTGAGTTGTACGCGAAGTGCGCGTCTGAGTCGCTGATCCCGCAGGCCTTCTTGATCTCATCCGAGATGTTGATCTGGCTCTTGGTGGGGTCGTCATTCGGATCGTCGGCTGGCAGCGCCTCGCCGGCCGGGGTGGTGCTGGTGGCCACGGGGTCCGTGCCGCCGGTGGGCGCTGCCGGTGGCTCGGTTGGGTCGGAGGCGCAGCCGAGCAACAGGGCGGTCGCGCTGAGGGTGCTGAGTAAACGGATCGAGTTCATAGACCTCTCCTTGTCGGATTTCTGTGGATTGGGCGAGTTCCGAGCGAGGGCGCGGCGAGCTCCCCTGCGACCGTCGGGCGCAGCAGCGCAGCATCCCGGCTCGGGCCCAGACATAGCGCGTAGCCACGGGCATGTCTTCCCCAGCACCATGGCAGGTGGGTCCAGGCCGCCGCCGCGTTGAAGCGAAACTGGAAAGGCAGGGTGTGGTTGCAGTGCCAAAGGAATGTGGGTCGCGCCTCAGCCAGGCGCTTGTTTGAGCCGCGTGGGTCCACCCGGCGCTGGCGCGAGCGCGGGTAGGTCGCTCGCACCGCTACACGGCGCTGTGCAGCGCGAGGGCTTCTGCCTCACTTGGGGTCGCGTGCCTGGGGGGTGGTGATCTGACAGCTCGGCAGTTGACCTGCCCAAAGCCGGCGCCGAGCACCCGCGGAAACAGCTGCTTTAGCGCGATGAGAAATTGCCGCGCGGATTTATAAGCAAAACGCCTATCTGGAGGCCAGCAGGTAGACTAGCCAGATGCTCGCCGCGACGAAGCCCAGGCTGGCGGCGATGGCGACGTAGCGAGAGTAGCGCTTGGGATCCTCGCGCGGTTGATGCTCCAGGGCCGCCATCGCCAGCAGGGCCACTGCGCCCAGCCGGCGCTCGGCGGCGGCTCCGCGCTCGCGGTCGCCACACATGCCTTTGTAGCGAGCGGCGGCTTCTGGGAGCTGCTGGGTGGCTTGGCAGTGCTGCAAGAACGCGCCGTGCACCGCGTCCTGCTCCCAGTCGTCGAGGGCCGTTTTCCACAGCGCTTCTAGCAGCGGGTCGCTCATCGCCGGCTCATCCTAGCGGCTTCGACCAGCGCGTTACACCTAGCGCTGACCTGGTCCGGGTTGCTAACCTCGCCGGCCGGACCGCTGCCGGCGTAAGTCGGTAGCCGTAGGGCTGGCGCTGAGCTGGCTGGGGGTGCGGTACTAAAATGAGCTTTGAGAATCCATACGCTGCGCCGCAGTTCCCCGGAGACGGTCCACCGTCAGCGGCGTTCGGTGGCGGCCCAGGTCAGCCCTGGACGCCGAGTGAGGTGCTGGAGATCGCGTGGAAGATCTTCAAAGAGCACTGGGTGGTGCTGACCTTCGCGCCCTTGGCCGCGGGCTTCATTCAACAGATCCCTAGCCAGGTGGCGCAGGTCGTCGTGAGCGGCGCGCAGCTCAACCCAGAGGCACCGGAGGTGATGGTCATCACCTCCTTGGCGACCATCCTAGGCATGGTGCTGCAGATCTTTTTCTCCGTTGGTGAGACCCGCCTCTACCTGCAAGCGGCCCGCGGCGAGACCCCGGAGTTCGGCGTGGTGTTCTCCGGCATGGATCGTTTCCTCCCGGTATTAGGCACCAGCCTAGTGGTCGGCCTCGCGGTGATCTTGGGCTTAGTTGCCCTGATCATCCCGGGCATTATCCTGGCCTACGGTTTGTCCTTCGCCGTCTACTTGTGCGTGGACGAGGGTTGCAGTCCCATCGAGGCCGCCAAGCGATCTTGGGCGATCACCAACGGCCAAAAGGCCAACCTGTTCTTGCTGAGCGTGCTGGGGTTCTTGGTGATGCTGCTCGGGCTGCTCGCCTGTTGCATCGGCGTGGTGCCCGCAGCCTCGGTGGTGTCCGTGGCAACCGCGATCGTCTACTTGAGGATCACGGGGCAGTCCGCCCGCGCCTACTGATCCCCTTCGCGCCGCGGGTGTCTCCGCGCGGCGGCTGCCCCTCGCGCCAGCGGCGCGCTGCCTGGGTCAGCCGCCTGAGCGCAGCTCCCTTAGCAGGGCCTGGGTCAGCCTAAAATATTCCGCGCGGTCGTAGCGCTCGTTCAGGATGTGAAAATCTTTGCCGCTCAGCCCGACGCAACCAAAGCAGTAGCTGCAGTCGCTCATGCCCACGCAGCGCACCAGGTACGAGCTAGAGCTGCACTCTTCGCTCAGCTGGCAGTGGTGGCAGCCGATCAGGCTGTGTGAGTCATGGCAGTGGGAGCAGTCGGTCAAGCGCTTGCAGCGCACGCAGTACGACGAACGGGTGAGCAGCTCTGAGTCGCGGCAGAACGTACACGCTTGGCAGCCGGTGCAGCCGCTGCACTCCACGCATGAGATGTTCTCTTGACGCGAGCGGCCCTGTTTTAGCAGCTCGCGATACCCGCGCTCGAAGTCTCCCAGCTTCACCGCTCTGCTCGTAGTACGAAGCGGCGCTGGCGGCGAGCCGTCGCCGCACGCTTCAGGCGTCTAGCGCAGCGCCCCGGCCTAGAACCGTGGAGATCGCGCTGCGCGCTAGCGCAGGGCGTGCAGCAGGCTGGCAGCGGCTGAGCGCGTGTCGGCTTCGTCTGCGTACTCCTCCAGGCGGCGCAGGCGCTGGATCAGGATGGGGCGCTTGATGGGCGCCGCGTGCTCGAGCAACGCCGCCATGTGCGTGACGGCTTCGCGGGCCCGATCTTCCCGCACATGTTCTAGCAGTTGCAGCTGCACTTCCTGCTCCAGCGGCAGCTCAAAGCCCGCTTCCAAGTAGACGTCGATAGCGCGCGAAATGGCGCTGCGACCCTCGGAGAGCAGGACTCGATCCAGCATGCGCAGGCGCTCACCCTCACGGGCGTCGTATTCGGCCACGCTGCGCTGGACGATGCGCGCGCTGCTGCGATCCTTTACCGCGTCGCGGCGCTTGCGCGGGTCGCCCTCGAGCAACTCCAGCGGCTTGGCCAAGGGCTCAGGCTTGGGCGCTGCCGAGGCAGCGATGGCGCGTGACTTGGGCTTCACCAACAGCGGTGAGTTGGGGCGCCGCGCGACGATCATTAAGGGTTCTGCTGCGCCGCGGGGGCCCGAGCGAGCTTTGGTTCGCTTGCGCCGGCGGCCCCCGGCTGCGTTTTGGCGATGGCCTTCCATCATGTGTTTTTTTCCATAAAGTGTTGTGTATTGGCTTGGCCCTAGGACCACGCCGGCGTGGTCTGCGAGCGTGCATCCGTGGGGTTGAACCCAATCGGGTCCTGCCGCACAGGCTGCGGGGCGTCGTCTTCGGCTATCGGGTTGCCGGCTGCTCGGACATTGCGCATGGCAAAAGGTGATCTACCTGCCTGCTTATCTCGGTCCCCATGTCTGTGTAGTGCTCTGGCCCACACCCGCCTGGCGGAGTGGGCTGACCCGTGTGGAGAGCAGCCACGGCCGGGGCGAACCACTGCGCCAAGGACCGGAGCCACGCTGCAGGTGTGACCAGAAACAAGGTGCCCCTAATCAGCCTGTACGCGGTGTCGGGAAAGCGACTCAACCCACCCGCGCAGATCCGGGTCTAGCACACAACCTAGGCAGCGTGCATGCGGGCCAGGCAAATCAGGTCAAACTTCTCAGATCGTGATTTTGACTCCACAGCCCAACCGCGCCAGCTCGGCCCCAGCTCGGCTCCGTGTGCGCCGCCTGACCGTGCAATCAGCTCGGTCAGGGCGGCGCTGTCAACGCAGTGCGCAACTGCCTTCGCACGTCGGGTGCTGGATTCATGGCCTTGGCGGCGATCGCTTGCGTCGCTGGGCGCTAGGCTGCACCCAACCCGCCATGCAGAGATCACCCGGCTCCTCAGCATCGCTGCGCCCCACCCTGGAGGTGGACGCAGGCGTAGACCCGTCTAGCGCACGTGGGTGGCAGCGGTTGGGCAGGCGCCTCGGCCTAGTCGGCTGTTTGTTGCTCTGGGCGCCGCCCGGTTGCTCAGCGGCGCGCCCCGTGGCTCAGGTCCCCCCACCCCCTGCGGTGGATCCTGGTCCGGCGCCTCCACGGGCGTCGTTGAATTTGCGCGCGGTGGACTGGGCCGAGATCGAGGCCGCGAAGTTTCCGCTGATCGTGAGCGTGCCCGAGGCGCGGGCCTGGCAAATAGACCGTGGGGAAAAAAACTGGCTGCTGCTGCACCACGCCCCCAGCCACTCGTCGCTGTTTGTTCGGGTGTGGCGCGCAGCCCGCACGGTCACTCCCGACTCGTGTCGCGCGCAGGCGGCGCTGTGGCAGCCGGTGATCGGTGAGGTCGGGGAAGACCAGCGGGTGTCCGAGCAGCGGCTCCAGGTGCCGCTCGGGTTCGACACGGCCGTCGAGGCGCTGGTGATCGGGCTGAGCGGCACACCCCACAGCGCGGCAGGGCCGCCTGAGCCGGTCGAGGTAGAGGGGCGGGTGCACGCATTTGGGGCGGCGCCGGGGCGCTGCTTTGCCGTGCTGTTCGTCACGCGCTCCCGCGGAACCGGCGCAGAGCGGGTGGTGGCTGAGCGCATGTCGCTGATGGCCGATGAGGCGCTGCCGCGCATGCGCATGCGCGGGATCGAGGACCGCGTGCGCATCGAGCCCGCGGCGCCGGGGCCCGCCGGCGGCTTTAACCTGTCTCCTCCATAACGCCGTGCGGAAATAGATGCTAGACGCGCGTGCCGGCGCCGCTGAGCAGCTCAGCGACCGCCACACGGTCTCCGCGGCCGAGGCGCCCCACCGTGAGCAGGCTGCAGTTGGCTGGGTCGAAGTTGACCCGCGCGGCCTCCCTGGCCTGGCGTAGGGTGACGCCTCGCAGCACCGCGTCGCGATCTGCCAGCGGCTGTGACGAGCGCTTGGGCTGCGTCAACAAATCAAAGCCGAGCACCTGCGCCAAGTCGTCGGCGGAGTTGAGCAGCCTCAGCAGCTGCCAAGCGTTGCGCTGCTTCGCTAAGTCAAGCTCGTCGCGGGTGGGGCCGTGGTCCCGCAACGCCGTGACCAGCTGGAGCAGCTCAGCCACCACTTGGCGCAGCTTGTCGTGCTGCGCGTCGGCCGCGATGTCGATTAGGCCGGCGTTTTGGTAAGCCTCGTAGTTCGCAGAGACCTCGTAGCACAGCCCGAGCTCGTCTGAGAGCCGCGCGTACAGCCGAGTCGACATGCCGTCGTCCAAGGTGCGCAAGAGCAGTTGGGTAGCGGGCTCGAGGCGGTGCGCCGATGACACCGCACGGAAGCACAGTCTGACCGCCGTCTGGCTGGCAGCGAAGGGCACGTGGCGCCAAGCGCTGACGTGTGGGTCGGCCGCGGCTGGGCTGACCCGCTCACCCTCTGGCAAGCCCTCAAACGCGCGCTCCAGGACCTGCAACATGCGACCCGTCGGGGATGGGCCGACGACGCCGATCACGCTGTTGCGCGCCGTGTAGTGGCGGGCGTGGTGCCGGCGCAAGAGCTTGGAATCGAAGCGGTCCAGGCTCTGCTGGTTGCCGGTGATGGAGAACCCCAGGGGTTGCTTGCCGAAGCACAAGAGCCGCACCAGGTTCTCGGGCTCTACCTGCTTGCCGCGGTCGTCCAGCTCTTCATTTATCTCCTCACGGACAATGCCGCGCTCAATCTCGATGCTGTGCCCGTCGTGCTCGCCGAGCAGCGGAGCTTGAAACACCTCGGCGAAGATCGGCAGCAGCTCCAGCTGGCTCTCTGGCGGTGAGCTCAGACTAAGGACCCCGTGGTCGCAGTAAGTCATCGCGTCAAGGTAGCCGCCCCGGCGCTCAATGGCGCTGACCAAGCTGTGCGCAGACGGGTAGCGCTCAGTGCCTCGATACAGCATGTGCTCGAGAAAGTGACTCAGCCCGTGGGTCTGACGGGTCTCGTAGTGCGGCCCGATCGCCACCTGCCCACACAGCGCCGCGCTGCGCAGGTGGGGCGCGCAGGCCGCGAACAAGCGCAGCCCGCTGGGCAGCTCCCGCGTCTCAATCCGCAGGCTGCTCAGCGCGCCAGTCATCGGCTCAACACGTCAAGGCCCGCTAGCCGTCGTCTTTGCTGGTCGCCTTGTCGCTGATCAGCTCTTCGTTCTTGGTGATCAGACCCTCGGCGGCCTGCTTCAGCCGATCGACGTAGATGCGTAGCGCCTCTTGCTCTTTGGCCTGGCGCATGCGCTCGGAGAACTCAAAGCGCTCCTTCTCCAGCTCTTCGCGCTTGGCCTCAGTCTTCTCTTTGAGCTGCAGCACCGCGAAGCCGCCCTGCAGCGTGATCAAGTTCGGGTGCACCGCGTCCGCCTTAGGCAGCGCGAACGACAGCGCCGCGACGTCTTCCAGCGCGTCGCGCAGCGGCCGGCTGCCCTGAGCAAAGGCGGCGGTCACGTGCAGCTTGGGGCGCTGGTCGTCCTCCATCCCAGCCGGCTCTTCGTCGGCCTTCAGCTGCTTGCCGCGGCTCGCGTACTCCTTGGCTAAGCGATCCGCGGCCTCGCCCATGCCTTCGCCGCCCTTTACCGCGCTGAGCAGCGCGTCCGCCAGCTCTTTGGTCAGCTCCTCGGTTTGGTCCACCGACATCAGAGCCCGGGCAAGCTCGCGCTTGCCGACCTTCTCGGCATCAGCAGCCGCCAGGGTGCGCTCGAGCTTCAGCACCACGAAGCCCTTGGGGGTCTCCAGCACGCCCGACACCTCGCCTGGCTTCATGCTCGCCACCGCGACCAACAGCTCTGGAGCGCCGGGCCCGTACTTCTCCGAGAGACACCCGAGCATTCCGCCGATGGGTGCCGAGGCGCCGTCACTCAGCCTGCGCGTGGTAGCGACGAAGTCCTCTTTCAGCTTGGGCAGCGCCTGATCTAGATCCGCGCGGGCTAGCACTTTGTCTTCATCGCTGGGATCTTGCGGAAACGCAGCCACGAACTCACGCACCACGGGGCAACCGTCCACCCACTCAGCCTTCGCCTGCGGCCACTTCTCGTCCACCTTGGCTTGGTTGTCTTTCAGCCAGGCGTCTAGGGCCTTGTCCGAGGTGTCTGTGACGTAGCGCGCGACCCACGCCTTGTGGACGCTCACCGTGCGCGCGGTGGCCCGGGCCTTTTCGCGCTGGTACTGGCGCCAGACCTCCTCGGGGCTGACGCGGACGTGGGACTTGACCAGCGCGCGGACGCGGTTGGCGGTCACCTCGCGGCGCTGCATTTCCTTGAACTCTTTGGCGCTGCGCCCCGCGACGTTGCGGATCACGCGCTCGTAGATCTTGAAGTCGAACTCACCGGTCTTGGAGTTCTTTACCGGGAGGTAACGCGCGAGGTCCTCGCCGATGCCGATGTAGCGCGCCAAATAGCCGTGCTGCGCTACGGGCACCGAGACGTACACGCGCCCGCCCATCAGCTCATTGTCCAGGGCTGCGTCGGACACGACGATGCCCAGGCGATCCGCTTCATGGATCAACAGCTCGCGCTCGACTAAGCCGTCGAGGGCCGCAGCGGGCAAGCCGAGGCCCTTCGCGCGCTTGTTGGTGAGCTCGCCAGAGGCAGAGATCAAGCCGTAGGCCGCGTAGTAGTCCTTCACCGAGACGCAGTGGCTGCGGACCTTGGCCGCACACTGCACTTCCAGGCTGCCGCCTCCCGCGCTCATGGCAGGCACCATGAACACGATGATGATGGCGACGACGATACCGCCCATCAGCCACTGGGACACGCCACCTTGGCGTAGCATTCTGAGCATGAATTCAGCGCTCCAGCCCTGGACGCACTGCGCATCGCAAGGGGGGCGCCGCGCATACCATGCTCAACACGCCGGATCCACGTACAGCGCCCAGCAGCCCGCTGCAGGAGATACGCAAGTCGCTGCGAGGTGTGACTGCAGTGTCCGATGGGGTGGGGGGACTAGCCCTCGGTGCCGCGCTGCGCGCAGGTCAAGCCAGTGCTCAACCTGCCCCTCGGCATGCAAAAAAACCTAAAAGTATCCTGAGACTGGCGGGTCGCTGGGTCCGAAAGGCGCTTCGGCAGCACGGTTTTCAGTCGCGCTCCCGGTCGCTGGGGGCACGAGGCTTGCACACGAGTTTCAGCGTTCACCCAGGTGCTTTTATGGCAAACCCAATCCGACCCCCAGGCCGAGTGGCTGTGATCGCTGAAGTGCCGCGCCCCAGCCACTCTTCGCAAACCCGACTGCGCGTCACCCCGGTGGTGATTGAGGAGCTGGAGCCTGCGCCCCTCGCCCCCCGCGCCGAGCTGCACTTGATCGCAGGCTGGATCGACCACGCGCTGGCCCCCCAAGTTGACCCGGCGCGCGCGCTGGGTGAGCTGAATGACAGCACCGATGACGCCACGCGTGAGCAGTCTGCTATGGTCTCGCCTGAAGTGAGCGACCCAAAGCCAGTGGACCCCGACTCGGGCAAACACAACACGCGTCGCTCGTCGGGTGCACGTCGCGAGGCGTCGGAGCGCGTCACCTTGCGGCGCGGCTCTGAAGAGATCACCGGCTGGACGCTCAACGTCAGCCGCGGCGGCGTGCGGGTGATCGTCGAAGACCCGCTGGTGCTCGACGACGAGCTCGACGTGCAGGTGGGGGACATCGACGACGCCATCGTGCATCCAGGCCGCGTGGTCTGGATCAAAGAGCAGGCTGACGGCCAGATCATTGGCGTTCAGTTCACCGACGTCGAGGGTGCGGTGGCGCCCAGCCAGCCTCCGCCGCCCGTTGAGATCGACTGAGCCCGCAGACCGAGATCGCACCAGCTTGTCGGAGCATCAGGGGCGCGCCGCTCGACTCTTAGGACCGGACGGTCCATTCGCGACCACGCTTGGCTCCTACGAGTCGCGCATCGGGCAGCTCGGCATGGCGAGCGCTGTCGAGCGCGCCCTGGCAGAAGACCGCGTGCTGCTGTGCGAAGCAGGTACGGGGACTGGTAAGACGCTGGCCTACTTGGTGCCTGCGCTGCTCAGCGGGCGCAAGGTGATCGTCTCGACCGCTACCCGCGCGTTGCAAGATCAGATCGCGTACAAAGACGTGCCCCTGGTCGCGCGCGCGCTAGGCATCCGGCCCCAGGTCTCTGTGATGAAGGGCCTCGCGAACTACGTCTGCCGGCGCAGGCTTCGAGAGTTCCGCGCGTCTCCAGAGGGGCTGCGCCCGGCCCACGCGCTGGCGCTGAACAGCTTGGATCGCTGGGTCGACGACACCGAGAGCGGCGACATCTCCGAGCTCTCGGTGCTGCCAGAGAGCGCGCCCATCTGGCGCGAGGTCACCTCGTCGAGCGACACGCGAGTCGGGGCTGGCTGCGAACACTTTGAAGAGTGCTTCGTCACCCACATGAAGCGTGAGGCGGAGAGCGCGCGGGTGGTCGTGGTCAACCACCACCTGTTCTTCGCGGATCTGGCCTTGCGCGGCCCGCACCCAGGCCGGGTGTTGCCCGACTACGACGCGGTGATCTTCGATGAGGCGCACCAGATCGAGGACATCGCCACCAATTTCTTTGGGGTGACGGTGTCTCGGGCGCGCGTGGACTCGGTGCTGCGCGACTCGGAGCGTATCCTCACGGGTACGGGCGACGACATGCCGCTGGTCGCCAGCGCGCGCGGCGACACGCGCGGGCGCCGCGTGACCGACGGCGTGAGCGCGGCCAGCCAGACCTTCTTTACGGAGCTGGTCTCGCGCTTTCGCAGCGACGAGGGGCGCGTGACCGTGGACGCCGACGCCTGGACAGGAGAGCTTGAGCGGGGCTGGCACCGCCTAGACAGCTCGCTTGAGGCGCTGGCAGGCTTCGCAGAGTCCACGCTTGAAGGCCTGCGCGACGGCGACAGTCAAATGCCGGGTGGCAATTGGGGCAGGCTGGGTGACGCGCTAGAGGTGCTCGCGCGCAAGTCCCAGTCGCTACGCGATGATCTGACCTCAGTGATTGAGGGCGGCCCAGGTCGCGTCACTTGGGTCGACGCGAGCGGCAAGACCCCGCGCCTGTCGGCCGCGCCGGTGGACGTCGCGCCGATGCTGAAATCAAAGATATTCGAGTCGATCCCCGCGGTGATCTTGACCAGCGCGACGCTGACCAGCGTGGGCAGCAGCAAGTCTAAGACGCAGCGAGGCTTGCCCGAGCTGAGCTACCTGCGCTCGAGGGTTGGCTTAGAAGACGACAGCGTTCAAGTCGATGAGCTGGTGGTGCCGTCGCCGTTCGACTTTGAGCACATGGCCCTGCTCTACACCCCCCGCGACCTGCCAGATCCACGTGACGGGCGCTTTGTGCACCAAGTGGTGGAGCGGGTCGCGGCGCTGTGCAGCATCACCGGCGGCGGCGCCTTCGTGCTGACCACATCCATTCGATCCATGCGGTCTATACATCGCGGGCTGGCGGCGCGCCTCGGCGGCGAGCGCATGTTGATCCAAGGCGAGGCGCCCAAGGCGAGCTTGCTGAGCCGCTTTAAAGCCACAGGGAACCAGGTGCTGGTCGCCACCTTGAGCTTCTGGGAGGGCGTAGACGTGCCGGGGGAGGCGCTGCGCCTGGTCGTGCTTGAAAAGATCCCCTTCGCGGTGCCGAGCGACCCCATCGTGCGCGCGCGCAGCAACGCGCTGGAGGCAGAGGGGCGCAACAGCTTCATGGAGCTGCACGTGCCTCAAGCCGCCATCACGCTGAAGCAAGGCTTCGGGCGGCTGATCCGCAGCACCAGCGACCGCGGCATCGTGGCCCTGCTGGACGAGCGGGTCCACAGCAAGGGTTACGGCAAGAAGCTGCTTAGCGCGCTGCCTCCAGCCCAGCGCACCGACGACTTGGAGGCGGTGCGTCGCTTCTGGCAGGGCGGCGCGGAGGCCTCAGCCTCGGCTTGAGCGCGCTCTGCGCTCACTTGGCGCGCCGGCGGCCCCAAACTCTGCGGTCGCGTGCTGCTCGTGCGCCAGTTGCCGCCGCCCGTGGAGCGCGCCTATGTTGCGCGGATGCTGCAGCCGTTCGCCGAGGCGCTCTCCGAGCTGGGGCTCGAGCAAGAGATCCGCATCCTCTCGGTGCCGAGCGGCTATCCGAGCCCCAAGCTCGTCAACCTGGTGCTGCGGCGGGTCGGCGGCTTGACCTTTCAGTTCGAGGCCAGCGCGTCACGACCAGAGGTCATCGCGGCCAACCGGCAGCTGCTCCAAGATAATTCCGTAAAGAAACTCGATGCGCTGCTGGTCACGCACTGCCACGGCGACCACGCCGGCAGCGCGGGGCTGATTTCGGGTTTTGGGCGGCCCGCTGGGGAGCGCGCGCCGATCTACCTCCACTCGGCTGCGTTCAGGAGCCTGACGCACCCCACGCCGACCTTCTTGCACGAGACCTACGAGATCTTTTTGTCGCGTTGCCACTGGGGGCTCAGGGAGTACAACTCGCTGAGCGACGAAGAGATGATCGAGAACGCGCTGCGCAAGCGCTTCAGCGGCTACTTCACCCAGACACCTAAGCGCGCGCTGCACTTCGTCGACCACGGGGAGGTGCCAGATGGAATCCTCGCGGTGCCCACGCCAGGCCACTCGCAAGACTGCGTGATGTACTTTGACGCGGCGCTGGGCGTCGCGGTGCCCGGCGACACCATCATCTGCACTGGCAAACCTGAGCACCCCGAGACCTGGCACTTCGTGATCCCGATCTTCACTGTGGGCGGGCAGAGCTACAGCATGGCCTATGAGCGCTACCTGCGCACGATCCGCCACCTGCGCATGTTCTTCTCGCGGCACCGCGTGCGCGCG
This sequence comes from uncultured Polyangiaceae bacterium, assembly GCA_964551615.1. Lineage (GTDB taxonomy): Bacteria > Myxococcota_A > Polyangia > Polyangiales > Polyangiaceae > JAHBVY01. The sequence goes on along the minus strand of CAZKDY010000028.1, from coordinate 68,905 downwards.
GTGCTGCCCCCCCACGGGCGGTTCGCGGTGACGGAGCCCATGGGCTGGGTGCGCTTCGCCGAGCGCGACTTTGAAGGGATCTATCAGGCGTTCTTGAATGAATTCCTTGCGGATACCTCGCGGGGCCCGCGTGAGCAGCCGTTCAGGGCGTGTGACCTGAACCCTTACATCCCCAGCGCTGGCGCGCACCCGGTCTCTACCCCTAGCCACGTCTTTGGCATGCTGTGTACGTTGGCTGACGAGGGCTACCTGAACCTAGAAGAAGACATCCACACGCGGCAGATCCACTTTCAGGTGCTGGAGACGCCGCCAGAGAGCTACGTGCGCGACTTGCTCAGCGCAGATCCTGGCCCCGTTCCGCTGTTCCACGCCGGCGCTAGCCTCGGCTAGCTCCGGCGCCCACGCTAGCTCGAGTGCCCCTAGCGTCGGCGGCGCTTCAGCAGGCCAAACAAGCCCAGCGCGAAGGCGCCGAAATAGCTACCCTGAGGAAACGAACTGGAGCTCGCGGTGCCTATCATGCGGCAGCCGCAGCCCTCGGGATCTGTCACCGTACGCGTGGCTGGTGAGCCCGGCTGCCCGCCCGCTCCGTCACCGCCTGCGCCAGCGCAGGTCGCGCCGTCGCAGCTGCCAGCCATACCACCTTCACCACCCACGCCGGCCAGGCCGCCTGCGCCAGCCTCGGGGCCACTGCCGCCGCCACCAGCGCTACCGCCACTGCCGCCACTGCCGCCACCGCCGATCTCATCTCTCAAGCTGACGCGCACGGCGTCGGCCACTAGGTGCTGTGAGCCGTCCAGGGGCTCTCCGGTGTTGTCACCGACCTCCAAGGTGCCCACCGCCGAAAAATCGAACTCACCCAGAGACTGCCAGCCGTCAACGCTGGTCTGATCCACGATCACGTTTGAGAACTGGCCGTCACTCCCAATGTAGTAGCGGGCTTGCTCCGACTGCGCGAAGGACGCGGCGGTGTAGACCTCGATCTCATAGCGGCCGGGTTGATCGAAATAGAAATACCACCTGGCAAAGTTTGCGGCCTCTAGATCGGCGGTGGTCTCTGTCCACAGCAAGTGGCCATCGAAGCCGCTGGTCTCGTTGCGCCAGTAGATCGGGTTGCCCCCAGCGGCGAAGCACCAGCCGGTCTCATCTAAGATGGTCGGATCGGCGCCGATGCGCTGGCAGGCTGGCTCGCGGCCGTACCAGAAATCGACGCCCATTTCCGCGAGTAAACCCGTGCCGCCCCGCGAGTAGTTGGCGTAGCGCTCGTTGTACACGCTGCAGCCGCTGGGGGTGCAGCCGTTGTAGTAGTGGGTCACGGTCTGCACCCAGGGGTGCCACAGCTCGTTCCAGGGCCGCACCCGGTTCATCCAATCCATGGCCTCTTGATCGGTGTCGGCCTGCAGGTACACCGAGCGCTTGACCATGGCGATCACGAAATCAACCGCGGCCTCGGTGTTGCCGGCGATGCTGAGGATCCGGTTGCCCTCGCGCGCCAGCGTCTGATCGAAGGTTCCAGCGTCAAACTGGAACATGCCGAGGCCGCCCTGCTGCAGGTAACAGGGGCCATCCCCCGCACCTGCCACCACCGGCCCACCGCCGCAGTCCGCGCTGTTCGGTCCTTCGCAAGCCCACGTCAGCTCACTGTGACAGTGCGACATGCCGGTCTCAATGTCGGCGATGCCAGCCAGTAACAGGCCGTTGTGCAGGCCTCGCGCTTCTGCTGCCGCACGGATTTGCGCCGCGCGCGTCTTGCGTTCGGCGGGGCTCAGCGCTTGCCGCAGCTCGTCTAGCGTCGGCTCTGAGATGGGCCCCGAGCCGCAGCCACCGATCAGCTGGGCCAAAACCCCCAGGGAAATACATGCTGAGCCGGCGCGCGCCCAGGTTGAGCGGCGCCCGCCACGCCGAGAGCTCGCGGAGCGGGGGTGTGACGGGTTGACCTGCGGCATGTGGCTTACTTCCGATTCGAGGGTTTGCTCTTCTTAGCGGGTGCCTTCTTGACCGCGGGCTTGCTCTTCTTGGCGGGCTTAGCGGGCGCCTTTTTAGCTGCGGGCTTGCTCTTTTTAGGGGCCTTCTTGGCGGGCTTAGCGGGCGCCTTTTTAGC
>CAZKDY010000028.1:0-66707 GCA_964551615.1 uncultured Polyangiaceae bacterium | reverse complement strand
CGGGCTTGCTCTTTTTAGGGGCCTTCTTGGCGGGCTTAGCGGGCGCCTTTTTAGCTGCGGGCTTGCTCTTTTTAGGGGCCTTCTTGGCGGGCTTAGCGGGCGCCTTTTTAGCCGCGGGCTTGCTCTTTTTAGGGGCCTTCTTGGCGGGCTTAGCGGGCGCCTTTTTGGCTGCGGGCTTGCTCTTTTTAGGGGCCTTCTTGGCGGGCTTAGCGGGCGCCTTTTTAGCTGCGGGCTTGGCTGGCTTCGCAGCTGAGCCTAGCGCTTCCTCGGGGTCGTCTATGAACAGGCTGGCCTGGTTGGGGCTGGCCTTCTTTGGGCGCTTCTTGACCGGCTTGCGCGGCTCATTATCCGTATCCGCAGGGTTACTAATCCCCGCGTGCAGGTTCAGCGTTTCGTCGATTTTTGCGCTGAGGTCATCAAAATCGAACGGCTTATCCAGGTAGGCGTCAGCGCCGTACAAGGGTGACGTCATCTCGTTCAGGTTCTCGCCGATGCCGGTCAGCATGATCACCCCAGTGTGGTGCAGGCTCACGGCTTCCTTGATCTTGCGGCAGACCTCCCAGCCGCTCATGCCTGGCATCATCACGTCCAGGATGACCAGATCTGGCAGCCGCTCGTGGGCCAGGTCCCAGGCCAGCGCCCCGTCGGACGCTTCGATCACCTGGAACCCTTTGCCGCGCAGGTAGCCGCCGACCATCGCGACCATCCCCGGTTCGTCATCCGCGACCAAGACCAGCTTGTCTGAGTAATCCGTCATGTGTTGCTCCGCCTTTGCTCCACGAACGAGCCGTTGTTTCGCAGCCTATTCGAGACTACGCCAAGAGAGCGGTCAACCCCACACCACAACGCCGTACTAAGTCGGCTACCGATTGAGCTGGTTTGGGGGTGGAGGGCGGGCAGAACACGCAGCTCCCAGGGGCCGCTGTCGCGCCAGGGTTCAACACTCCAACGTCCCTGGCGCACAGCTCTTGGAGCGCCTCCGCGGCGTTGGCTAACCCTGAGCGCGACGCCTACGCCACAGCCACAGACCAGCGCCCAGGAACAAGGCGAGGCCATGGCTCGGAGGCTGAGTATTCCCCGAGGAACGGCAGCTGCAGCCGCCTCCAGCGGGCGACACCGCGTCAAGGCCCGACTCGTCTCCGCTCGGGTTTGCTTCAAGCGTGAACGAGCTTTCAGCCGTGTCATCTTCCGCGTTTGCGCCACAGCCTACGTCTGAGCTGATCTCGGCACCCACGCTGCCCCGGCTACCGTCCAGGCCGCGCAGGGTGAGCTCTACGCTGGCCTCGTCGCCTGGCGCCAGCTCGCCCAAGTCACAGCTGCGCGCCGCAGCGTTGCAGGTGCCGACCGACGGCACAGCGCCCAGTAGGCTCGCGCCATCGACCTTGAGCTTGAGCTTGGCCGCCCGGGGCGCGGCGGCGTCGCCGGCGGCGAGGTGGCTCACGCGGAGGGTCGCGGAGGCGCTGCTCCCAGCGCGGATGCTCTCAGGTGCGTTGACGCTCAGGCTGAGGTTGCTCTCGTTGCCCCCGGCCTTTGGCACTTCCAAGACCTGCGCGCGTTGCTCGGCCACGTTGTCAAAGTGAAGGATCAGGGCTCGCGCGTCAGCGCTGCGGTCCACCTTGACCTGGATCAGGCTAGCTCCGCCGAACAGCGGGCGCCCGGTCTCGCCAAACTCAGACGCATCGATGCCGGGCTTGCTGGGGTTGAAGCTCGCCCAGGCCGTAGAGTCTGCGACGGTGCCGCTGCTGCTGATGGTCACCACCTGGTAGTTGAACGAGCTGTTCTCCTGGCTGAGACCTAGATCCGCGAGGAACACCGGTAGGACCATGACGCTGTTGTAGTACGCTTGGGTGTTGAGCACATCGACCGGCAGGATATTGAAGAACCGCCCGGAGCCTTGCGCGCCAGCTCGACTCACCGAGTAGCTCACCAGCACGTCGTCAAACGCCACCGCGACTAGCTCGTAGTCGTAGATTTTGTCACCCGTAGTGTCGATGCGCGCGATGTACTTACCAGGGAAGCCCGACTGAAAGCTCTCGAAGCTGTTGGGCGCTGGGGTCGTCCAAGTACCCCGCACGGAAATAGCGATGAACGCGGAGGCGTCTTCGAACGCACGGGTCGACAGGTCGCTCGCCGCCCCCGTCGCGAGCACGTCCGCGGAGGCTTCGACCAGGGGCTCGGGGTCGGTTTGCACGCCAAGTTCGAACACGCCGACGACCGGGCTGCGCAGCGGGCTTTCGCCGCTTGGTTCTAGGGTCAGGGTGTCGCCTGCAGCGCAGCTCGCGAAGCTCAGGCTGCGTTCGCCGGCAGGCCTGACGGCGCCGTTGAACGGGACGTGTAGATCGGGCTGCCCTGAGGTCTTGGAGATCAGCTCCAGCGCGCCGCCGGCCTCGATCAAAAAGTGTCTGCCGTACTCCGCGTCTGGCCCCAGCCGCACCGTGCGTGGCGTGGTCGGGTCAGGCTTGAGCTCCGTCATTTGGCTAGGGTCGAAGGTCAGCACCAGCTCGACGTCGGCGCTGCTACCCGGCGCGACGCTGAGCGTCGGCTGGCTCGCGCTCACGCTGACCCCAGCCACCGGATAGGTGAGCTGTGCCAGCAGATCGAAGTCCACGGCGCTCGCCCCTTTGTTGCTGATGCGGACCGTGCGGGCGCTGGTGCTGGTGCTGCTGACGATCAAGGGCTCAAAGCTGACGCCAGAGCCCTGAGAGGGCTCCGCCGCGGCGAGCACGTGCGTGTCCACCGCGGCGTCGACCTGGATGCGCCCGCCGCCGATGTGGCTCACCGGCGCGACCTGACCGTTGATGTACGACGCTGCCCCGGTGTTGATGAGGGCCGACTTAACCTCCGTAGGGAGCCAGTCGGGGTGGGCTTGGCGCACCAGGGCGGCGGCGCCCGCCGCCATCGGAGACGCCATCGAGGTGCCCGAGTTGACGGTGCTCTTGAAGCCGGTGCCCACGCCCGCGCTGCGGATGTTGCCGCCTGGCGCCGCGACCTCCGGCTTGAAGCCACCGCTCAGCACCTCAGGCCCGCGAGAGCTGAAGGGCGAGAGCTGCGATAAGCCGGTGACCGCCTGCAGCTCGGCCTTGGCCCCACCGCTGCTCTTGAGCAGTTGACCGTCGGCGTTGCCGATCATGACCGCAGGGATGGCGATGGCGGCGTCGCCGCCCATCGGGAACGGCGGCTCGCCCGGGTTGTTTTGCACCACGATGGCTGCCGCGGCGCCGGCGTCCACCGCGCGGCCGAGCTTCTCATCGAAGGTGCAGGTGCCGCGATCGATCAGCACGATTTTGCCGGCCATCGCCGAGGCGTTGCTGAAGTCAGCGCAGGCGTTGGCCGGTTGGGCGCGCACGAGCTCACCCGCGATCGCCATATCCGTGGGGACAGCCGCGCTGTTGCCGCCAGACACCACGGCGTACTTGCCGGCGATGCTCGCGGGCGCCGTGATACGCAGCTCGGCCAGGGGCGCCTCACTGGTGGCGGCCACGCTGAGTGAGCTTGGGTAGCCCGCGGGCTGACCCGTGATGAAGAACGAGCTGCCGGCGTTACCCGCTGCAGCAACGAACACCGTACCGGCCCGCGTGAGGTTGTCGATCAAGCTCGCCTGGTAGCCCGCGCCCAGACCAAAATCGCTGCCAAGAGAGGCGTTGAGTACGTCCAGGCGGTCGCTGGGGTCGCCGTCGTCGTTGGGGTCAACGGCGTAGTCATAAGCGCTCCCGGTGAGGGTGGTGCCACCCTCACAACCGAAGATCCGAATTGCGTGGAGCGAAGCCTTGGGGGCGACGCCTGGGTAGACCTCGAAATCTCCAGGGTCCAGGCTCTGGTTGTAGGGACCGCTGAAAGCGGAGCCGTCTTTGAGCACCCCGTTGCCTGCGGCGATCCCCGCGACGTGAGTCCCGTGTCCTCCAGAGATCCGGCCGCCGACTTGTCGCGCGCAGTCTAACGGGTCGGGATCAGGCTGAGGGGCAACGTTGCCATCATACGCGTCGCCTGCTAGATCTTTGCCGCCTACAACCCTTGCCGTAGGGAATGAACTCGGCTCAATGATGCTAGAGTCGTTGGCGTTGAACGCCGCGCTGGTCCCCGGACCACCAAAATCCGCGTGGAGGTAGTCAACGCCAGAGTCCATGATGCCGATGATCACGCCCTCGCCGTCCAATGGCGCCGCCCGCTGCCACAGCTCGGGCGCGCCGATCGCCGGCACTCCAGCCGCCAAAGCCCTGGAAAAATAGGGCACCGGCTCGATGGTCGACACCTCAGCTATGCGCCCAAGGGCCATGGCCTTGCCCGCTGGCACCAGGACCTGTAGCGCGTTACCCACCTTCTCAATCCGCGCCACCAGCTGTCCACCCGCCGCCTCTACGCGAGGCAACACCCGCGCCTGTTGAGCGCGCACTGTCGCCAGCTGGGACGCGAACGTGGTACGCAGCGACGAGTACGTACGTATATCGGTGCCGCGTGGAATCGCTGTTGCCGGCGCGGCGGCGGAGAGCACCACGTACACCTGAACTAGCTGCTCTGGTGGGGTGCTCACCACCCCCGGCAGGAACAGCGCGGGGCTCGCTGTGCGGGGGGGCGCGGCGGGGAGCCACTCATCGCTGAGCGCGCTGGCGCGGGCTTGAGCCGTCGGCTGCGGATCGACCCCTGCGCTACAGCCAGCGTTACCAAGCGCCGCGCTGAGGCCGATGGGCGCGGCTAACAGGATCGAGAGGTGGGAGGTCCAGGAGAGTTGTCGCATGATCGGTGTCGTCTGCGCTGGGCGGCTGCTGCATGGAAGCCACGCCTGAGCGCCGCGCAGGCGGGAACTTCTTTCTCACGTTGTGTTTCCAGCGGCTAGGCTGCCGCGGCCCCTCCCCACCCCCAACCCGGATAAGTGTTGATATTCAAACGAGAATCGACTGCTGACGCGACCAGCTGCTAGGCTTGGCGCGAGGGAGCTACGCCTGGGACCGACAGCGGACTAGGCTAGCCTCAAGCCCGGAGGCGAAAGCTCGGGGAACTTTCGAGCGTTAGGACCGTCACTGCCTGAGCCGCTCGGGCTACTGCTGGGCCAACACCGCCTCACCGACCACCCGCAAAGCTCTGCCTTGTCTAACCAAGCCGCCCTGAATCGCCTGGCCGCAGCCGCCCGCCGCACGGGGCTCAGGCTGCGTTTTGATCGCACGCTGGCGCGCACGCTGCTGCTGCTCCCGCTACCGCTGATCTACGCGCTGGGCGCGCTCACCTTCGTCAAGGTTTGGCGCCCGGGCGGCGCGCTGCAGTTGCAGTTGATGATCGGCGGCGCGGTGCCGGTCGTGATTTGGCTCGGCGGTACGCTGCACGCGTGGTTCCAGCGCAGCCCTGCCTACGCCGGGGCGCTGCGCCTCGATCAGCACCACCAGCTCCACGACCGCGTCGCCAGCGCCCTCGAGTTCAGCCGCGTACCAGAGAGCGAGCGCACGGCGTTCATGCAGGCGGCGATTGATGACGCCGCGACGGCCGCCAAAGATCTGCAACCAGGGCGCGCCGCGCCCATCCACCTGCTGCCGGTCGAGCTCGGGGTGGTGGGGGTCTTGGGCCTGTCGCTGTTCTGCATCAGCTTGCTCGAGGTGCGCAGCTATCGCGTGATCGAGGATGACCGACCTCAGATCCAAGCGCTGATGATGAGCCCCGACGACATCGATCTCTTTCGCCAGCTGGCCGAGCAGCTGAAGCAGCAGAGCAAAGATCCTGAGGTGCTTGCTGCCGTACGGAAGTTTAATCAGCTGGTAGAGGACATGGCCAACCGGCGCCTCGACCGGCGTGAGGTGTTCAAGCGCATGGAGGCGCTAGAGCGCGAGCTGATGAAGGGCACCGAGGCGGACAAAGAGGCCCTGGACGAGGGCCTAAAGGCCATGGCTCAGGAGCTCAAGAAGAGCGATCTGAGCAAGCCCATCGCCAAGCCCCTTGAAGAGAAGCGGCTGGCGGACGCTGAGCAGGCCATGCGCAAGCTGGCCGAGCGCCTGCGTGACAAAAAGCAGCCGATCAGCAAGGCAGAGCTAGAGAAGCTGCGCAAAGCCATCCAGAAGGCCAGCGAAGCCAACGCCAGCCGCTCCAAGGCGCTGGAGGCCGCGCGCAAGGCGGCCGAAGACGAGAAGAAGAGCCTGCTCAAGAAGAAGCAGGACGGCAAGCTGAGCAAGCAAGACAAGAGCCTCCTAAACAAGAAAGAGCGCCAGCTGGAGCGCCTAGATCGAGAGAAAGACCGTGCGGAACGCGCACAGCGTCAACTCTCGCGGCTCGATCGTGAGCTGGCGCAGGCCGCGGCTGACCTGCTCAAAGAGCTGGGCGCCAGCGCAAAAGACCTGGAGCAAGCGGCGGAAGACATCAACCGCATGGCCAAAGAGGAGATGACCGACAAGGAGAAAGAGGAGCTGCGCAAGCGCCTGCAAGAGATGCGCGAGCTGCTCCGGCAACAGGGCAAGGGAGACAAGAAGCAGCTCCAGCGCCTGCTCAAGTTTGGTCAAAAAGCCCGCGGCGGCAAGCCCGGCAAAGACGGGGAAGATGGTCAAGGTTCCGAGGGGAAAGGCGGCAAGCTGCGCCCCGGTCAGGGAGGCTCCCGGCCCGGCGACGGCCCTGGCGGTTTGAGCCTGGGCAAAGGCTCCGGCGGCAAGAGCATCCCGATGCCAGGGGGCGGTGAGGGCAAGGGCCAAGGTCCCGGTCAGGGCGCGGGCTCAGGCGCCGGTGAGGGCGGCAAAGAGCCGGGCGCAGGTCAAGGCAAGGGGGGCGAGGGCTGGGGCACCGGCCACGACCCGAACATCAAGGGCGACAAGTCGGAGATCAAGGGCGCGACCAAGGACGTGACCGCGGTGGCTAGCGACACCGGCCAAGGCACCGCCTCCAGCCAGGTGATCTCGGGCGCGGCGCAGCGCGGCTTCGTCGGCCGCGGCTACAAGCAAGTCTACACAGACTATCAGACCGTGGCGGAGGACGTGATCAACCGTGACGATATTCCGCCCGGATACAGGTTCTACGTGCGCCGCTATTTTCAGCTGATTCGACCGCGTGACTGAGCGAGGCGCGCGCTGGTTTCAACTCTGGCCGCGCGCTGCGCGGACACAGAACACTGCGCCTCGAGCGGCGCGACCGAGAATAATCTAAGGGAGCGACGAGCAAGTATGAGCGAAGCACAGGCAGCCCGCGAAGAGGTTGAGGCGTTTCAGAAGAAGGTCGGTGCACTCCGCGAGGAAATCGGTCGCGTGATCGTCGGCAACCGAGAGGTCGTGGACGGCGTGTTGACCTGCATGCTAGCTGGCTCCCACGCGCTGCTCGAGGGCGTCCCCGGATTGGGCAAGACGATGCTGGTGCGCACGCTGGCCGACGTGGTGAACTTGGAGTTCTCGCGCATCCAGTTCACCCCTGATCTGATGCCTGCTGACCTCATCGGCACCACCGTGATGGAAGAGCGCGACGGCGGCGGCCACGCCTTCGAGTTCCGCAAAGGCCCAGTGTTCGCCAACATCGTGCTGGCCGACGAGATCAACCGCGCGACCCCCAAGACCCAGAGCGCGCTGCTAGAGGCCATGCAAGAGCACCGCGTGACCGTGGGGCGCACCACCCACGTCATCCCCGAGCCGTACTTCGTGCTGGCGACGCAGAACCCGCTGGAGATGGAAGGCACCTACCCGCTGCCTGAAGCGCAGATGGATCGCTTCTTCTTCAAGCTGCACGTGCCGTTCCCGAACCGCGAGGATCTACACGAGATCATCGACCGCACCACCACCGGTTACCACGTGGAAGTAAACCGCGTGGTCGACGGCGCAGAGGTGCTGGAGATGCAGGCGCTGGTGCGCAAGGTGCCTGTGGCGCGCCACGTGCAAGACTTCGCGATCCGGGTGCTGCAAGCCACGCACCCAGATCAACCAGAAGCCACGGACAAGGTGCGGCGCTACGTGCGCACCGGCGGCTCTCCCCGCGGCGTGCAGGCGATGCTGCTGGCTAGCAAGATCCGCGCGCTGTTCGACGGTCGCTTTGCCGCCAGCATCGACGACGTCAAGGCCAGCGCCTTGCCCGCGCTCCGGCACCGCATCCTGCTCAGCTTTGAGGGTGAAGCTGAAGGCATCGCGCCCGACACGGTGCTCGCTGAGATCCTAGAGAAGCTGCCGGAGGGGAAGGCCTGAGTTGGCTGACCGGGCTCGCGCGCATGGGGACACGAACGAACGCGCTCCAAGCGACACCGAGTAACCAGTCTGAGCTGATCTGAGGACGCGGCGCATGGGGATCCTAGACCTTTTCAAGCGAGCAACAGCGCCAGTCTCGCGGCGTTTTGTGCCCACCCGCGCCAAGGTCGATCTGTTCGACGATGAGTTTCAGCGCAAGCTGGAGATGCTCGCGCTGGTCAGCCGCAAGGTCTTCGCGGGGCGCCTGAGGGCAGAGCGCCGGACCAAGAAGAAGGGCAGCGGCGTCGAGTTCGCCGACCATCGTGACTACACGGCAGGTGATGATTTCCGTGCGGTCGATTGGAATGTATATCAGCGCTTCGGGCGGCTGCTGGTGCGGCTGTACGAGGAAGAAGAAGATCTGAGCATCTACTTTATCGTAGATTGCTCGACCTCCATGGGCTTCTCGACGACGCCGGATGCCGCCGCGCGAAAGTTCGACTACGCGCGCCAGCTCGCCGCGGCGCTAGCTTATGTCGGGCTCGCCAACCTGGATCGCGTGACCATCGTAGGCATCAGCGACGCGGTGGTGGCGCGCATGCCGACCACCCGCGGCAAGGGCCGCATCTTCCGTGTGTTCAATTTCCTGCGCGACCTGGAGCCGAGCGGCGTGACCGATCTGGGTGAGGGCATGAAGACGTTCGTGGCGCAGCACAAGCGCCGTGGCCTCGCGGTCTTAATCAGCGATTTGTACGATCACGCAGGCTTTGAGCGCGGCATCAACGTGCTGCGCTACAACAAGTTTGAGCCGTTCGTGCTGCACATCCTCGATCCCCAGGAGGCGCGTCCAGATCTGAAGGGAGACGTCAGGCTCTACGACTGCGAGACGGGCGATGAGCGCGAGGTCACCATCACCCCCAAGATCCTCGAGCGCATGCAGCTGGCGTGGAAGGAGTATCAGGCCGAGATCGAGAGCTTTTGCACGAGTCACCAGGTCACATATTTCCCGGCGGATATCAACGTTAGCTTCGATGAGCTGATCCTCAAGGTGTTTCGCCGCGGAGGGTTCCTGCGCTAATGATCTTCGCGGGGCTCCCCTTCACTACGCTGCTCACCATCGCGGGGGTGGCCGGTGGGCTGACGGTTGTCTTCTACATCCTCAAGCTCCGCCGGCGACCCATCGCCGTGCCCTTCAGCCACATCTGGGAGCGTATCCTTAGGGATAAAGACGCGACCAGCTGGTTCTCTCAGCTCAAGCGCTTGCTCTCACTGCTCTTGCAGCTAGCGCTGCTCAGCTTGCTGATCATGGCGCTCGGCGATCCACGCCTGAGCCAGAACCTGATCGAGGGGCGCAGCGTGCTGGTGCTTGTGGACACCAGCGCCTCGATGAAGGCGACCGACGGCGGTGACGACGACGCGCCCACCCGCCTCGACGCCGCCCGGCGTGAGGTGAGCGGCCTGGTGCGTGGGCTGGGCGGCACCGACCGCATGCTGATCGCCAGCATGGACGCTGGCGTCAGCCCGCTGACCACGATGACCGGCGAGGTGCCTGATCTGCAGGCGGCGCTGAAGCAGCTGAGAGCCACCGACACGCGCACCGACTTTCGCCGCGCGATGCGCTTCGCCCTGGACAGCTTGCGGGGCCTCAGCAAGCAAGAGATCATCGTGGTCAGCGACGGCGCCCTGGGGGACCTAGACGAGGTGCTGCGGGGCGTTGAGCTCGGAGACACCAAGCTCAGCTACATCCCCGTGGGCAGCAAGAAGCGCAACGTAGCGATCACGCAGTTTGCCGTGCGGAGATACCCGCTGGACAAGTCTCGCTACGAGGTGATGCTAGAGGTCAGCAACACCAACGAAGAGCCGACCGAGGTCGAGCTGACCCTGCTGGGTGACGATCAGGTGGTGGACGTGACCCGCTTGAGCCTCGGGCCCAACGAGCGCTTGCCGCGATTTTACAAGGATCTCGCCGGGGCGAGCCGCACCCTGGAGGCGCAGATCAAGCTGGGCGACGGCAAGCCAGATGATCTGCCGGCGGACGACCACGCCTACGCGCTGATGCCCGAGCGCCGGCGCTCTCGGGTGCTGGTGGTGACCAAGACCAACACCTACCTGGAAGCCGCCCTGCTGCTGGACGAGTACCTCGACGTGACGCTGGTAGCGCCCAGCGCCTACCCGCCCCAGGGCAGCTTCGACGTCACCATCTTCGACGCCGTGGCGCCCGCGCTGGCGGACGGCGGCGGCGCCGCGCTGTACCTGAACCCGCCAGACGTGAAGGCGTCGCCGATCGCCCGCGGAAAGAACCTCAAGATGTTCGGGTTCGACACCTGGGACAAAAAGCACCCCGTGGTGCGCTGGATGCAGCTCGGCGACATCCAGGTCGCCAACGGCTTCAGCTTCAAGCCCGAGAAGCAAGATCGGGTGGTAGGGGCGAGCTTTAAGGGGCCGATCCTCGTCGAAGGGCGTCGTCAGGGCAAGCGCTTCATGGCGCTGGGCTTTGACCCGCGGGACAGCGATTTCGTGATGCGCGTCGCCTGGCCGCTGTTTGTGCTGAACACCATCAACTACTTCGTAGACGAAGACACCGCCTACATCTCGTCGTATCGCACCGGCGACGTGTGGCGCATCCCAGCGCCCAGCGGCGCCGAGATCGCGGAGCTTGAGTTGCCGGACGGAACAAAGCGCGTCGTGCCAATAAAGCAAGGGCGCGCCGTCTATCAGGGCGACCAAGCCGGCTTTTACACGTTGCGTGTGCGCGCTGACAGCGCGGCAGATAAGGACGCACCCAGCCAACAGACGATGTTCGCCGCCAACCTGGTAGACCTGGAAGAGAGCCGCATTGAGCCAGTGGCAGAGCTAAAGTTCGGCGACCAAGCAGCTAGCGGCGTGACGGGCTTCAGCGCGGGCGTCCGCCGAGAGCTCTGGCTCTACCTGCTGATCGCCGCGATCATCGTGTCGACGATCGAGTGGATCACCTATCACCGGAGGATGACGGTATGAACCGTACGTTGCCGCAGGGTTTTAGGTGGCGAGCGTGAGCTGGCGGCGCCTGGTTTGGGGGCTGTTCATCGTGGCCGTGGCGGTCGGCCTGGCCTACGCCTACAACCACTTCATCATCTTGGCGCCTGAGCCCACGTTCAAGTGGGTCAAGGACGGCACCACCTACGAGCTGCTCGAGCCGCGCATCCTGGGCTTGGTCCTGCTCACGCCGCTGATCTTGTTCGTGATCGGGCGCAGCCTAGCTGACCTGCCGTGGCAACAACGAATCCTCGCGGTACTGCTGCGGGTGAGCTTCATCGCGCTGCTCGCGGCGTCGCTGGCGCGCCTAGCCAAGAGCGCCGAGACCCAGAAGGTGTGCGTGGTGTTCGTGGTGGACGTCAGCGACTCGGCGCCTGACGCTGCGTTGGAGGACGCGCGAGGGGTCATTCAACGCGCGCTGGACGACAAGCCGAAGGAAGACCTGATTCGGGTCATCACCTTCGCCAAGCGCCCCCGCTTGATCGAGCTGGTGGCCTCGCAGGGCGAGGCGCCCAAGTTGCCAGCGGTCGCCGACCTGCGACACTCGTCAGAAGACGTCAAGGTCGAGAAGCCCGGCGCGGGCACCGATGTGCAGTCGGCGCTGCAGCTGGCGTACGGAGTATTCCCACCGGGTTACTTGAAACGCGCGGTGCTGCTGACCGACGGCGTGGAGACCGAGGGCGACTTGCTGGCTGAGGCCAACCGCGCGCGAGGCTTCGGGGTCAAGCTGTCCAGCGTACCCTATCGTCGCCCGGCCCCAGGGGAGGTCGCGCTGAAGGAGCTGCGAGCGCCCGAGAAGGTCGAGATCGGGCAGCCGTTTGACCTGACCGCTCACATCTACTCCAGCCGCGCGTCCAAAGCGCGCGCCAGGCTCTACCAAGGAGAGACCCTGAACGGCCTAGACGGCGTGCGCGATCTAGAGCTGATCCCTGGGGAGAACGAGGTCAAGTTTCAGAGCGTGGTGCGCGTGGGGGGTGAGGTCACCTACGCCCTCAAGCTCGATCAAATCCAGCATGACCGCTTCAAAGAGAACAACGACTACGCGGTCACCATCGACGTGCCGGGGCGGCCCGCGGTGCTGTACATCGAGGGCCAGCCGCAGCGCGCCAACTACCTAACCAGCGCGCTGGCCGCTCAGCAGTTTGAGGTCGACGTACGCCCACCCAACGCCTTCCCCGGTTCGCTTAAAGAGCTTGAACGCTACGCGTTCATGATCTTGAGCGACGTACCCAAGGAGAAGGTCAGCATCTCCTCTCAAGACTTGGTCGAGCGCTACGTCCGCGACTTGGGCGGCGGCTTCTTGATGGCTGGCGGCGAGAACAGCTTCGGGCTCGGGGGGTGGGCGCGCACGACCCTGGAGCGCATCTTGCCGGTGCGTATGGACGTCGAGCGCCGCAAGGACACACCCGGCGTCGCCATCGTGCTGGTCATCGACCGCTCTGGCAGCATGACTGGGCTGCCGTTAGAAATGGCCAAGGCCGCCTGCAAGGCCACCGTCAGCACGCTGCAGGGTGATGATCTGATCGAGATCATCGCCTTCGATGACACCCCCGTCCGCTACGTAAAGATGCAGCCGGCTCGCTACCGTAGCCGCATCCAGAACGAGATATTGAGGATCCAGCCGGGCGGCGGCACCGCCATCTTCCCTGGGCTAGATCAGGCGTATCAGGACATCTCGGTGGCCCAAGCCCGCAAGAAGCACGTGATCTTGCTGACCGACGGCCAGTCGCCGACGGGCGGCATCAAAGATCTGGTGCAGGCCATGATCGCCGAGAGCATCACCGTGACCACGGTGGGCTTGGGCGAGGGCGCCGACGGCGAGCTACTGCGCATGATCGCCGACACGGGTGGTGGGCGCTATCACTCGGTGCCAGACCCCAACAGCCTGCCTAAGATCTTCACCCGTGAGACCGAGATGATCTCACGCCAGGCGGCGGTAGAAGAGTGGTTCCCTGTGGAACAAGTAGGCAACGCCGACTTCTTGAAGGGGATTTCGATCCAGTCGGCGCCGCTGCTGCACGGCTACGTGGCCACGCAGATGAAGGGCCCACCGTCTCAGGAGATATTGACCAGCGACATCGGTGAGCCCATTTTGGCGCGCTCGCGCCTTGGGCTCGGCTGGACGCTAGCCTGGACCAGCGACGTCAAGAACCTGTGGGCCGCAGACTGGCTACGCTGGAAGGGCTACTCGCAGTTCTGGGGTCAGCTGATCCGCGAGCACATGCGCAAGAAGCACCGCCGCGAGCTCGACATGAAGACGGAGTCTGTCGGCGGGGTGGTGCACGCGGTGGTGGACGCCTTCACGGCGGACGAGCGCTTTGACAACGACATGACGTCTAAGCTGTTCGTGATCGGGCCCGAGCCAGGGGGCAAGCGCCGCGAGTACGACATGAAGCAGACGGCGCCAGGGCGCTACGAGTCTTCGTTTGAGCTAGACGAGTACGGCTCGTTTCGGCTGCAGGCCGAGCACTCTCAGCCGGCTGAGAACGGCGAGCTGCAGCGCGTGGGAGTGAGCTACGGCCACGTCTCTAACCCGTATCCGCGCGAATACGCGAGCTTCGACGCCGACATCGAGCGCCTAGAGCGCGCGGCGCTGGCGGGCGGGGGCCGCGTGGACCCCACCCCCGCTCAGCTGTTTGACCCAGGCGAAGAGAAGATCACCTACTACGAGCAGCTGTGGCGCAACTTCATCTACGCCGCCCTCGTGGTGTTCATGCTCGACCTGCTGGTGCGCCGAGTGCGCTTCTTTGACCGCAAGTTCCTGCCCAAGCGCCGGCGCAAGGCAGCGGCTTAGACAGGAGGCCGCTGCGCCTGCGCTGGGTGTGCTAGCGCTGGCTACGCGCGCTTAATTCCACGGGGATAATAGTCTTCACTTCGGCGGGGCGATCTCCGTCTTGCAGCCCAGCTGGATGTCGACCTTGGCGTTGGGGTCATCGCGCACGCGGTCGCAGAGCGCGCCGCAGAGCAAAATCTTGGTTTGCTCGGCGTTCCACTGCCACCCGTCGACGCACGGGTTGTTGGGATCTTGCAGCACCTTCTCAGGCGTGCCGTTGCCGTTCGGCGTGTAGGTGACGTTCACCTTCGAAGGATCCAGCTCTTCACCCTGGGGCGGCACCGGCGTGTACTCACAGCTCAGGCGGTCCACGATGCCGTTGGCGATGTTGTTGAAGATCGCGCTCCAGTCGTCTTCGCAAATGCTGGCCAGCAAGCCGCCAGTGGCGTTGGCCAGCAGTTGGTACTGCTTGCCAGGAGCCTCCGAGGCGTTGGTGGCTGACTGACACTTGGAGTTCGGGTCGTTGGGGTCCATGCCGATGATGCCATGGAAGATGTACTTGCGGTTGGACTGAGTCCCAAAGTAGCCAGGAGCTGGGGTTCCGGGAGGATCTGATTGATCGGTGAGCCAGCCGTCGAAGTCTTGAGCTGGCTTGCCACCGCCGAAGGGGCCGCCCGCCTCGTCATCGGTCACCTCGACGAACACCTTGGTCGAGTCGAAGCGGAGGTGCTTGCCCCAGGGCGTCGCGCCCGCACAGAACAGCGGGTTGACGATGCTCAGGTAGTTGGCTTGCAGCAGGGTGAGCGAGTTGAAGCTGCCGACCTCGCAGTTGCTGGTGAAGAAGCGCGGCGGGTTGTCACCGCAGTTGGGCCCGCCCAGCGGGCTGTCGACGCAGACCTGAAGATCGCCGGTGCCTCGCGCCGTGAACATGATCAGGCGCCAGTCGATGGGTGAGGCCTGGATGATGGGTACGAAGCTGTTGTTGACGTTGCTGCGCACCTTGTCGATCTCGTCGCCCATGGAGCACGAGTTGTCGATCACCCAGATGATGTCGACCGCGCTCAGCGCCTGAGCGCTGGTGGTGGAGCAGGTCGCGTCCTCACTTAACCCGCCGTCGCCCGCGGCCGCGCCGCCGCCATCCAAAAAGCCGCTGCCGCCGTCGCCAGCAGCGCCACCCGTGGCGCCGAAGCTGCCGCCGTTCGCGCTGCCGCCGCTCGCGCCGTTCGAATTCCCTGAGGAACCGCCTTTGCCGCCGCCCAGCTCGCTCTTCTCTCCAGAGCTCGCGGAGCAGGCCGCCGCGAGGCTGACGCCGATGACGGCGGAGAGCGCGGCTAAACTGAGATCTTTAAGCTGCATGTGGTGACTCCGGGAACGGGTGCGGACGCGAGCTCGGCTAGGCAGAGTGAGCGCATGCCCGCGCTCGCAAACCATCCCGCAGGCGCCAACCAACCAAGTGCAGTGGGCAGCAGTGGTGGGCTGGGCGCCTGTGCTCGCCGCGCACATTCTAAACTACTTCAACCCTAAACAGAATCCTGGAACGAACGTTTCACTGGTTTAGCGGCAAGCCGAGTGAAATCAGCGTTCAGCGGGCGTTTCGGCCCTGGGGTGCTGGTACTGCCGACGCCAAGGCCCCCGATGGTTGCCACGCGCCGTCGTCGCAGCCACGTGTGGACGACGGATGCTTGCAACATTCCGCTCTGAGCTGAAGCGCAAGGCATGGTTGCGTCGCAGGGGGCGCACCGTTAATCCGCCGGCATGTCGATGTTTCGCCGGCTGGCATTAGTCACGTCTCTCTTCCCTGCGCTGGCCGTGGCCAGCGCCTGCACTGGGCCGAACCTGCAGCCTGACACGCCGCCTCCGGCGGTGTCCGCGCCCATCAACGACAATATCCTGACTGACGACGGCGCACAGGCCACTGTCGCCGACGCGCAGAAGTTCGTGGTCGAGGTGGATCGCGAGCTGCGGGAGTTGATGGGCGAGGCGGAGCGCGTCGCTTGGGTCAAGAACACCTACATCATCCACGACACCGAGGTGCTCGAGGCCAAAGCTCAAGAGCGCGTGATGGAGTACCTGGGTCGGCGCATCAAGGAGGCCCGCAAGTTCGAAGGCCTCGACCTGCCCGAAGACGTGGCGCGGCAGCTCTACCTGCTAAAATTCTCTGCGGAATTGCCGGCGCCGGACGACGCGGCCAAGCGCGCTGAGTTTGCCACCATCATCACCCAGATGGACAGCATCTATGGCAAAGGCACCTATTGCTCCAAAAAGCTCATAGGGCACGCCCTCCCACCCGGAAAAACTAAGAAGAATGATGACGGGTGCCGTTCCCTTGAGGAGCTGTCCAAGATCATCGCAGAGAGCAAAGACTATGATTTGCTGCAGGAGGCGTGGGTTGGGTGGCGCACGGTTTCGAAGCCGATGCGGCCGATGTATCAGCGCTTCGTCGAGCTCGGAAATGAGGGCGCTAAAGACATCGGTTTTGGCGACATGGGTGACATTTGGAAGGGTCACTACGACATGTCCAGCGAGGCCTTCGTCGCGGAAATGGACCGGCTGTATGTCCAGCTGAAGCCGCTGTACGAGCAGCTGCACTGCTATGTGCGCGCCAAGCTGAGCGAGCGCTATGGCAAAGACAAGGTGTCTCCGACAGGCTCAATCCCCGCCCACTTGCTGGGCAATATGTGGGCTCAGTCGTGGGAGAACGTGTACAAGGACGTCGAGCCGTTCAAGGGCAAGGGTCAGCCAGATTTGACCGCGCAGATGAAGAAGCAAGGCTACGACCACATCAAGATGGTCAAGCTGGCCGAGGGCTTCTTCACCAGCTTAGGCATGAAGCCGCTGCCCCAGACCTTCTGGGAGCGCAGCCTGTTCTTAAAGCCTGCAGATCGCGACGTGGTGTGCCACGCCAGCGCTTGGGACGTGGGCATGAGCGGGGACCTGCGCATCAAGATGTGCATCAAGGTCGACTACGAGGACCTGGTCACGATCCACCACGAGCTGGGACATGACTACTACTTCATGTACTACCACGATCAGCCGACGCTGTTTCAGCAGGGCGCCAATGATGGTTTCCATGAGGGAATTGGCGACACCCTGGCGCTCAGCGTGACGCCGGCGTACCTGAAGCAGGTCGGGCTGTTGGACAAGGTGCAAGACAGCGAAGAGGCCGACCTCAACCTGCTGATGCAGCGCGCCCTGGAGGGCGTCGCCTTTTTGCCGTTCGGAAAGATGATCGACCAGTGGCGCTGGGACGTGTTCAGCGGCAAGGTGCCGCCCACCCAGTACAACGCGCACTGGTGGAAGCTGCGTAAGGACTTCCAAGGCGTGGTGCCCCCGGTCGAGCGCACAGAGGCCGACTTTGACCCAGGCGCGAAGTACCATATCCCGGGCAATACGCCGTATATCCGCTACTACCTGGCGCGCATCCTGCAGTATCAGTTCCTGCGCGCTCTGTGTAAGACCGCTGGCCATCAAGGGCCGCTGCACCAGTGCTCGATCTACGGCAACAAGGCCGCCGGTCAGAAGATGATCGACATGCTCAAGCTCGGCGCCAGCAAGCCCTGGCCCGAGGCGCTGAAGGCCATCAGCGGCGAGACCAAAATGGATGCTTCCGCGATCATCGACTACTACGCGCCGCTGATGAAGTGGCTGGAGAAGCAAAACGCCGGCCAGAAGTGCGGCTGGTAGCCGCTCGGCGCCCTAGCCCGTCGCGATCCAAAGACGGCGCGCGGCTGGCGGTGCGCCTTTCTGCGTGGTAACTTGGCCGGTCACGAGTGTACGCCGGCCGCTTCCTGATAGCGCCTGACCCCCCACCCCCTCCATGACCTTCGCTCGGATTCAGGCTCGCCTCCACGCAGGGCGTCCGCTCGTGCTAGACGCCGACACCGGCGCGTGCTTTCGGTCGCGGGGTCGCGCGTTGACCCGCGCTGGAGCGCTGGGCCAGCTGCTCCGCGAGGATCCGGATGCCATCGTTGAGCACTACCTTGCGGAGACGAAGAGCAAGGTAGACGTGTTGTGTGCGCTGACCAGTGACACCACGCCTCGCGCGCTGGCCGAGGTCGGGATGGAGCACCGGGCGGCCACGCTGACTGGGAGGAGCGTCGAGCTGGCGCTGGAGGTGGCCCGCCGCGCGTCGCGCCCGGTGGCGGTGGCCGGAGTGCTTGGCTCCGATATGGTGACGGCGCTCAGCAGTCAGCGTTTGGTGGCGGAGCTAGAAGAGCACGCAGAGCGCCTGGCGGTGGCTGGCTGCGAGCTGCTCGTGACGCGGTGCTTGGGCTCGCGCTTTGAGTTGCTGGCCGCGGTCCGCGCGGCGATGCGCCATCAGCTGCCGGTGTGGGCGGTGCTTGAGACGACCAGCGACGGTCAGCTGGTCACCGGCGACGCGCTGGAGGTGCTGGTGCCTGAGCTGCGCGCGGCGGGGGTCAGCGCGCTGCTGTTCGAGATCCCTGGGGTGGACGCGGCGGTGGCGCTGTTAGAGCAGGCGCGGGAGCGCGTCCCAGCGACACAGGACTGTGTTTACGGCGTCTTACTGGCCAGCGCGGCGGGCAGCGTGCGGGGCTTCCCGGACTCCAGTACACGGCCTGGCGAGTGGGCCTGCGGCGCTCAGCGACTGGACGCTGCTGGCGCTCGGGTGATCGGCGGCGGAGCTGGGACGACAGAATCGCACACGGCGGCACTTGCGCATGCCCTCGGCGCTCTCCATCCTTCCATCCCTGCGCCCGCCGGCCCGGCTTAAAGTCGCGGGTTTGGCCGTTGTTCCACTACAAGGGCACGTTTAGGCGTGCCGCTCCTCTCCAGCGTCGCAGCTCGACCCGCGCGCTCCGCCTCCTGCCTATCCCCGAAAGCTCTTCAATTCGCGTCCGCGGAGGCGCGAAACAAGAAAATATCCAATGGCGACGGCTCTTCAGGGTGACCCCTCGCAGGCACCGATCCAGGCGTTCGATGACTTGCTGCAGATCTTTCACGAGTCACAGCGCCCCGAGCCCGAGTGGAAGGTCGGCGCAGAGGCAGAGAAATTTGGCGTAGACGCGGGCAGCGGCGCGCCCATCGACTATGACGGCGAACGCGGCGTATTGCGCGTGTTGGACGCCCTCGCGGCAGAGCACGGCTACGCGGCGGGGCGTGAGTCGGCGGACGGCCCGATCATCAGCCTGACTCGCGGCCTCGCCTCCGTCACGCTAGAGCCCGGCGCCCAACTTGAGCTGTCGGGCTCGCCGTTCCGCAGCATGCATGAAATCCACGCGGAGCTGAGCGTCCACATGGACGAGCTAAAGCGTATCTCTGCGGATATGAACGTGGTCTGGTTGGGGGTGGGTTTTCACCCTCTAGCCCAGCAAAAAGATCTGCCCTGGGTGCCGAAGCAGCGCTACGCCATCATGCGTGAGTTCTTGCCCTCACGCGGGCGCCGCGGCGTCGACATGATGCGCCGCACGGCGACGGTGCAGGCTAATTTTGACTACTCTGGCGAAGAAGACGCCATGCGTAAGCTAGGTGTGTGCTTGCGCACCGGCCCGATCATGAACGCCATCTTCGCCAACTCGCCGTTCCTAGAGGGCAGGCTGGCGGGCAGGGTGAGCGAGCGCGGCGCGGTGTGGCTAGAGATGGATCCGGACCGCTCGGGCATGATCTTGGATTTGGCGAGCAAGCGCCTGGCCAGCTACGCCGACTACGCGGAGTGGGCCCTCGACGCCGGCATGTTCTTCTTTAAGCGCGACGGACAGATCGTCGCCAACACCGGCCAGACCTTTCGCAGCTTCATGCGCGACGGCTTTCAATCCCACCGCGCCACCCTGGGCGACTGGGTGTTTCACCTGAACACGCTGTTCCCAGAGGCGCGCCTCAAGCGCACCTTGGAGGTGCGCTCCTGCGACTCGCTGCCAGCGCGGCTGACCACCTGCGTCGCGGCGCTTTACACCGGGCTGTTGTATGACGCGCAGGCGCTGGCCGAGGCCGAGGAGCTGAGCTTCTCTTATGCCTTGCCCGCCCTGGCCGCGGCTCGTGAGCAGCTGGTCACTCATGGAATCCGGGCGGAATTTGACGGGGTGTCTGTGCGCAGCTTGGCTGAGCGGTTGATTGACATCTCGCGAGGTGGCCTGTCGCGGCGGGCGTTGCTAGACGCTGACGGCCGCGATGAGAACATCCACTTGGCGCCCATCGCGGAGCTGGTCGGCAGCGGCAAGATGCCCGCAGATCTGCTGACCCAGGGCCTGGAGTCAGCGACGCCGAGTCAGATCCGTGCGGCTGTGCTTGAGCGCGCTCAGGTCTGAGCCGTAGCTCGCTGCTGCGCGGCTATTGCCGCGCGGGCTGGTTGCTGCGCGCCGGTGTTGGCTGGTGCTGGGCTGATTGCCGTGCGGTTTAGTGGCGTGCGGTTTAGTTGCCGTGCGGGTTAGTGGCCGCAGTGCGCTCCCAGGCCGGTGAGGTCGTCCTGCGCGAAGCCGTCCCATTCATCCGCCGGGTCGAAGACGTTGAGCAAGCTCGTCTCGCCGCCACGTACGCTACACTTTCGGCGCTGGGTGGTGTTGGTCGTGCTGGCGCTGCCGCTTCCCCAGTGCCCCCCGCTCAAGGTCTGCTCGGGCACCTCACCGAAGCTGTCCACGACCTGTGAGCTACAAATTAGCTCGTACGCGTCGTCGCCGTTGTGGTCGAGCTTGGTCGACGCGATGCCACATGCGCTTGAAATAGCCATTGCGTGGCAGACGGTCCAGGTGCCGTTGGGGGCGAGCAGTTGCCCTGCGGTGGCGTGAATCGGGATGAGTGTGGTGGAGGAAAACCCGGACGACGTGACGTTGGTGTATTTCTTCAACTCGCACAGGCTCAGATCGATGGGGCTTGGGGTGGCGTTGAATAGCTCGATTGCCTTGTTAGTGGTCCCGGAGCCCTCGACGTACTCGCTGATGATCAGGCTTTGACCGCCCGTAGCGCCACCCGTGCCCCCATTAGTATTCCCCGCGGTACCACCGGTGCCGCCCGCTCCGCCGCTGCCGCCACCCGTCCCGCCGCTGCTATTCCCTGCGGTACCGCTAGAGCCGCCGGTCCCACCGGCAGCGCCCGCGCTTCCGCCCGCTCCACCGCCCGCTCCGCCCCCAGCGCCGGCGCTGCCGCCGTTGCCGCCAGTGGTGGTGCCGCCAGCGCCGGCGCTGCCCGCCGTCGCGCCTGTTCCGCCGCTGCCCGCCGCGCCGCTGCCTGAGCTGCCGCCAACTCCGCCTGCCGCTGCGCCGGTGCCCCCAGTGCTACCGCCGCTGGCTGCGCTGCCGCCATTGCTGCCAGAGTCCTTCAGGCGGTCGAACTCATCAGCGGGGATAAAGCTACGCTCTGGGAAGGAGCAGGCGACCGCCGCGGCAGCCAGCAGCAGCCAACCCAGTTTGCGGGCCGCGTGACCGGCGTTTGCCAGGCGGAGCGGAGCGAACTGCTGCGCGCCATCGCGCTCTCTGAAAGACATGCGAAGCGTCAATGTACCACTCACGGCGACTTGGTCCGCAAGAGTCTAAAAAATCCAGGCCGCTGGGCTGAGCTTTGGGGAGATTGGGGCAGAGCTAGAGGCACAGCTTTGCTACTTTGTTCGGCATGCGAGTCGCCTCAATCCTGTACTCCACCCTCATCGTCATGGCTTGCGGCAGCACCGGTTGCAGCTCGGAGCCAGACACGGGGCCCGCAGGCACCGGCCTAGCTGGGCAAGGTGGTGGCGCGGCGCACGCTGGGCAAGGTGGCGGCGCAGCGCAAGGTGGCGGCGCAGCGCAAGGTGGCGGCGCAGCGCAAGGTGGCGGCGCAGCGCATGGCGCCGCCGGTGGCGAGGGTGGGTCCGCGGGGAGCGCCGATGACGCGGGTACCGCTGAGGCCGGGGTGGATGCGGCTGGGGATTGTGGCTGCTTTTACGGGGATGGCCCCTACTGCTCCGGGCGCGCCAGCGCGCTGGCCGCGGCGTCGGGCTGCAACTTGCCCGTGGCGGCCGGCGCAGACGTCAAGCTGTTGAAGTGCGCGAGTGACCAGTGGTCAGTGCTTGAAGACTGCCCCGGCAAGTGTCTCTACGATGAGGCTTCTGAGAAGCTGGACGACAGCTGCGAACTGCCGGTTTGCGACTGCTTCGTCAAAGAGGCCTGGTGCGGCTCGGGGGTCGGCAAGGAGGCGGACAAGATGAGTTGCCGCGTCCCGCTGCTGCCCGCGGAGAACGGCAGCATCCTGTACTGCCCAGGCGGTCAATGGACCGTGAAGCAGAGGTGCTCACTTGGCTGCGTCGAGGCCCCCGCTGGCACACCAGACTCTTGCAAGTCCGAGAATGACTACAAGGTGCCCTACGACTGCGGGACCACCCGGACCTGCTCCAACGGCAACTCTACCGGTACGCACACCGGCAAAGATCAGTACGCCTTTGACTTCCCTATGCCGATCGGCACGACCGTGCGGGCCATGCGTGGCGGCAAGGTGCTCCAGGTGCGCTACGTGTCCAAGCCTGGCAGTAGTTGTTACGACAGCGGCCAGTCCAGCTGCGCGAACTACGCGAACACCGTCGAGATCTTGCACTCTGATGGCACCGTGGGGCTCTACATGCACCTGTCAAAGCCGACGGTGACCACGGGTCAGAGCGTGCAACAAGGCGACGAGCTCGGGAAGAGCGGCAACAGCGGCTGGTCCACCGGCGCCCACACCCACGTTCAAGTCCAGAAGAACTGCGGGATCTGGTGGTGCCAGAGCATCCCGTTCACGTTCACCGAAGACTCGACCGTCAGCAAGGGCACCAGCGTCAAGTCTCAGAACTGTCCATGACGCCGTAGGTTGCGTGCTCGGGGTGGCGTGGAGGGCGACACCCAGGCGGCCGGCCTGCGAGCCGCTGCCACTGGTTCCGTGCGGAGTTATTCGGGCGCGAGCTTGCTCGAGCCACCTAACTCCGCCAGCGCCGCGTGGACGAAGCAGCGCCGCGTGGACGAAGCAGCGCCGCGTGGACGAAGCAGCGCCGCGTGGACCAACCAGCGCAGCGTGGACCAACCCCCGCCGCGTGGATGCGCGGCTCGGCGAGGGCTCTGGCGCTCAGCGCGGTCGCAGCCGCGCGCCAAATTCCGCGCAAATGTGCCGCATTTTGGACATTTGACCGAACGGTTTGACCGATCGGTCAATGCCTGTCATAAAGCCATCCAGCAACGCAAACCCAGGGGTGAGACAGATGAGCAAACCAGCGATCCAACAGCAGGCCGAGCGGCTGCTCGGCCTTGAGCGAGTGAAGGGAGGGGAGATCATCAGCCGATTGCTTGCGGCTGAGGGCGTCGAGCACGTGTTCGGCATCATCGACGGCACCTATTTCGGCATGTACTCCACCCTCGCGCCCAATGGCATCCGCTTGGTCACGCCGCGCCACGAGACCTCGGCGCTGCACATGGCCGGCGCCTACGCGAGGCTGACCGGCAAGCTGGGGGTGGCCATGGCCAGCAACGGCCCTGGGGTGGCCAACGCGCTGCCTGGGGTGGCGGTCGAGCACGCCGAGGGCAACCGGGTGTTGCTGATCACCAGCTGTCGGCGCGAGGGCATCATCGACCCCGACCGAGGCGGCACCTTTCAGTTCTTTCCACAGGTCGCGGCCATCCGCGCCATGGCCAAATGGAGTGAGGCGGTGCCCTCAGTTGATCGGCTCGCAGAGCTGCTCCGCGCCGCCCTGCGCGCGAGCTTCAGCGGGCGACCCGGGGTCGTCCACCTCGACGTGCCAGAGAGCATCATGAACTGCGCGGTGGAGCCGAACCCCGCCTGGTTCCGCGCCCCCGAGTCGTACCGCGTGACCGCGCCGATCCCGCCCCAGCCCGACCAAGTTCAAGCTGCCGCGCGGATGCTAGCAGCGGCGAAGCGCCCGCTCATTCACGCCGGCTCCGGGGTGATTCACGCTGGCGCGTACGCCGAGCTGCGGCAGCTCGCCGAGCTGCTCGGCGCGCCCATCACCACCAGCTGGGCAGCCCGCGCGGTGGTCGACGAACGCATCCGCTACGCGGTGCCGATGCAGTACGTCAAGGTGGTCAATCGAGCGCGCTGCGAGGCTGATCTAGCGTTGGTGCTCGGCTCGCGGCTGGGCGAGACCGACTGGTGGGGTAAGCCGCCGTACTGGGCGCCAGCCAGCGAGCAGAAGCTGATTCAGATCGACATCGATCCCAGCGTCCCAGGCAATAACCGCCCCGCCGACCTGGCAGTCCTGGCCGACGTGAAGCTGTTCTTGCGTCAGCTCATCGACGCCTTGCGCGCGGGTGGCACCGGCGCTGAGCCGGCTCGCGAGCAATGGATCGACAGCCTAAAGACCGCCTGCGCCGAACGGCGGGCGAAGCTCGACGAGCACCTGAAGAAGACCCACATGCCGATGCACTCGGCTCACGTGGCCACCACCTGCCGTCAGATCTTCGCTGACGACGCGGTGTTGGTGATCGACGGCGGCAACACCGCCATCTGGGCGAACTTCTTCCACGAGGTGCGCAGCCCAAACACCATCGTCACCACGCCTAAGATGGGCATGCTCGGCGCGGGCTGCTCTCAGGCGCTGGGCGCCCAGGTCGCCCACCCGGGCCGTCAGGTGTATTGCGTCATCGGCGACGGCGCCATGGGCTTTCACCCACAAGAGGTCGAGACTGCGGTGCGCAATCGGCTGCCCGTGATCTGGCTGGTGCTCTGCGACAAACAGTGGGGCATGGTCAAGATGAACCAGCAGTTCGCGCTGAAGCCGATCAAGACGTTGGTGAAGAAGTCACTGGGTCCCGACGAGACCATCAACGCTGATCTGGGTGAGATTGAGTTCGATGTGCTGGCGCGCGCCATGGGCGCCCACGGTGAGCGGGTCGCTGATCCCGCTGGGTTGAGGAGCGCCATCCAGCGGGCGATCGCCAGCGGTAAGCCAGCGGTGATCCACGTGGATGTCGATCCCGTCGCTCACATGTGGGCACCCAACCTGAAGGACTTCAAGGACATGCACGCGGAGCCCAAGGGTGGCTGAGAGGCTGAGCGACGGCCCGCGCGACGTGCTGATCACTGGCGCCGGTGGCTTCGTCGGCCGGCAGCTGGTGGCGGCGCTGGCGGCAGACCGCGTGGGCCTGGGGCGGCTGATCGCCACGGATCTGCGCCTGCCGAAGGCCCCGATCGAGGGGGTGGAGTACAAGACCCTCGACATCCGTGACGCGGCGGCGGTGGACGCGGCGCTGGCCGGTAGCGGCCGTACGGTCGATGTGGTGGTGCACCTGGCGGCGGTGGTCACGCCGGGCAAGGAGGACACCCGGGAGTTCCAGCGGCAGGTTGACGTCGGCGGCACGCGCAACCTGCTCGACGCCTGCGCGGCGCACGGGGTTAAGAAGCTGGTATACACCAGCAGCGGCGCGGCCTACGGTTACTACGCGGATAATGCTGCGCTGCTGGACGAAGACGCACCGCTGCGCGGCAACGAGGTCTTCGCCTACGCCTGGCACAAGCGGCTGGTCGAGGAGATGTTGGCTGAGCACCGCGCCGCCCACCCCGAGCTAGCGCAGCTCATATTTCGGGTGTCGACTATCCTCGGGCCCTCGGTCCACAACCAGATCACGGCGATGTTTGAGCGGCCCGTGGTGCTGGGGCTGCGCGGCGTGGACACGCCGTTTTGTTTCGTTGACGACGCTGACGTGGTGGAGTGCCTCGCTCGCGGCGCGCGCGGCGACCAGACCGGGGTGTTCAACCTCACCGGCGACGGGGTGATGACCTTGCGTGAGATCGCCGCGGCGATGGGGCGCCGGTTCGTCGCGCTGCCGGCCGGGTGGGTGGAGCGCGGGCTCAAGCTGCTCCACGGGGCCAAGCTATCGCCGTACGGTCCTGAGCAGGTGCTCTTCCTTCAGCACCGGCCAGTGCTCTACAACCAGCGGCTGAAGGCCGCGTTCGGCGACCTGCCCCGGCGCTCGAGCCGCGAGGTCTTCGCCCGCTACCGCGAGAGTCGTGCCTAAGCGATACGCCAGGGATATCCGCGCGGGTGCGCGCAGCGTCGCCATCACGGGTGGCGGCGGTGGCATCGGCGAGGCGCTGGGCCGCGCGTTCGGGCGAGGCGGCGCGCGGGTGGTGTTGCTCGACGTGGCGCCCGACCGCCTCAGCGAGGTCGCGGGGCGGCTGTGCGCTGAGGACATCCAGGTCGAGACCCGCGCGCTCGACATCACCGACCCACAGGCCTGCGCCGCGGCCTTCGCCCCCTTGGAGGCGGGCGGCATGGGCGACCTGGACGTGTTGGTCAACAACGCCGGCATCAGCCACCGCAGCCTGTTCGCCGACACCGATCCTGAGGTGCTGCGGCGAGTGATGGAGGTCAACTTCTTCGGGGCGGTCAACTGTACCCGCGCCGCGTTACCTTCCCTGCGGCAACGACAGGGCAAGCTGGTGGCGCTGTCGAGCGTCGCGGGCTTCGCGCCGCTGGTGGGCCGCAGCGCCTACGCCGCCAGCAAGCACGCCCTGCACGGCTTCTTTGACACGCTGCGCACCGAGCTCAGCGGCGACGGAGTGCGGGTGCTCTTGGTGTGTCCAGCCTTCGTGGCCACCGATCTCGACAAGCGGCACCTGGACGCTAGCGGTCACGCGCGCGGAGACCGGCGAGCCGCTGTGGGGCGGCCGCTGCAGCCCGTGGACGTCGCTGATGCCATCGTCCGCGCGGTGGCAGACGGTGATCGCGAGCTCTTGCTGTCCCCCGTGGCCCACGCGTCGCGCTGGCTCAAGCGCCTGGCTCCCGCGGCGTATGACCGCCTGATGCTGCGAGGGCAGGGCGGCGAGTTTGGGCTGCGCTGAGGCGCGCTCCCTCCACCCGAACCAAACGCTGGGTAGCGCGCTAGCTCACTTGGGGATGAGCACGATCGCGCTGTAGGGGGGGATGGTGAGCGGCCCAGTCAGATCGCCGCCGTCGAGCCCCAGCCAGGCGCCAGCGGGGTTGATGACGCGCGGCCCGCGCGCGGCGTTGTAGTAGAGCACTGGCTCGGCGCCGTCTGGGAGGGTCAGCGTCGCGGGGGTCTCCGCCGAGTTTGCGTCCTGGCCTGACGCCGCCTGCCACTCGGCGAGGCTAAACTCCTGGTTCACGCTGGAGTTTGGCAGTGATTTGCGCACCACAGCCGCGCTCATCGATGCGTACAACGTGGCGAACAGGTTGTCGTCGCTTGTGGCCCACACGACCGGGGTCTGGCACTTGACGTCGAGGGTTTGGTAGAGCCGTTGTTCGGGCCCAGTCGGGACCATGCGGTTTCCAGTAAACCGCTGATCATAGGTCTGCTGACACGAAGCCGCCGATTGATCGAGGGCGTAGAGCTGCGAGTCGGTGTTGCCGAACAGCAGGTTGTCTTTGACGGCGCTGCCGGCGGAGTTGAGCGTGTGATCGACGATCACCCCAGCGTTGTGTTTGGTGGCGACGTTGCCCTCGACCAGGGTGTCCTTGATCGACGTGTTGCCGAAGTAGATCCCGAACAAGATGGCTTGATAAGGCGCCTTCCAGGGGCCAGCCGCCGGGCTCACGCTGTCGGCGAAATCGCCGATGGGATCGGTGACGATGTTCTTCTTGATCGTGAGGCCGTCGCAGTGGTCGAACGCGATGGACCCACCGTCGTTGAGCACGGCCATGCTGTGCTGCACCAAGTTCTCTTCAATCAGCCCGTCGGCGCCGCCTCCGGTCACGCCGATGTAGCCCACGCCGTCGACGACGTTGTGGCGCATGACGAACTTGTCGCCCTGGAAGACCAGCCCCAGGTAGCCCCAGCGCTCTGCTCCGTATCCCGGGCGCAACGCGATGTCCCTCACGGCGCTGCGCAGCAGCCGGGCATTCTTGCCGCCAAAGCGCGCGCCCTCGTCGAGGGTGCCAGAGATCGTCGACTCCACGACGTCCACGTCATCCATCCAAGCCGCGATGCCTTTGTAGCTGTCTCGCGCTGTCACCCGCCGCAGGGTGACGTTGTGGTTCAGGTAGGCGAGGGAGATCGCAGAGTCGTAGGCTTGGGCCGCGGTCACTCCGTCAAAGACGAACCCGGAGTCGACGCCGGCGTTGTTGTAGAGGCGAATCGCGTCGTCGCGGACCACGGCTTCGCTGACGCCTGTCGCCGGCTCCACGTCGCCGGGTGCGTTGAAATAGAGCGTGCGAGCGCCCGCGTCGTAGAACCACTCGCCGGGCGCGTCGAGGAACTCGAGCTTGCCGTCTAAGAAGTACCCCCAGCCGCCGTCGGAGACGTCGAACGACGTCGCCGAGTCGATGGTGAGCTGCCCGTTGCTCGAAGCCGTGACCTTGCGGTTTTCGTAGGACCAGTTCGAGGTGCGTATCCGCAGGGTCGCTCCAGCGTAAGCGTTCGCGCCGCCGCTCAGGCTCGGGGTCTTGATCTGCACGGAGCCGGCGCCGCCGGCGATGTTTTCGCCCGTCGTCGCGAAGCCAGCGTTCGGCGTGCGCGCTGGGGGCTGCCACTCGCCGTTAAAGAACAGCCCCTTGACCTCTTCGGCGACGCTCGCCCTCCAGGTGTTGCCCGCGACCTTTGTCCAGCCCTGCACCAGATCGCTGCCTGCGATGATCGGGGACTCGCCGCTGCCATACGCCCCGAGCACTGTGGGCAGCGCCGACCCGCCGCTCGGGTCGCAGACGGTCAGCTTGGTGCGGAACGTCGCGCCGCGCTCTAGCAGCACGACGTCTCCGCGCTTGACCTTGCCGCCGCAGAACACGTTGGGCGATTTCCACGCGGCGCTGGGGCTGAGGCCGCTGGCGCCGTCGTCTCCGGATGGGCTGACGTAATAGATGTGGTTGGCAGCGTAGATGAACACCTCGGTCTGGTCGGCCGCGCCGAACGCGTCGGTGACGGAATAACCAAACGAATCCTCACCGACGAAGCCAGC
The DNA here is from genome assembly GCA_964551615.1 of uncultured Polyangiaceae bacterium. Classification (GTDB taxonomy): domain Bacteria; phylum Myxococcota_A; class Polyangia; order Polyangiales; family Polyangiaceae; genus JAHBVY01. Next base: position 37,994 of record CAZKDY010000028.1, on the reverse strand, counting down.
GCCCGGCGTGTACACGTAGCTGCCGCCTGCGCTGCTGAGGGTGCCGTGCGCGGGCTGGCTGGTCAGGGTGACGGTGAGGGCGTCGCCGTCTGGGTCGACGTCGTTGGCGAGCAAATCAGGCAGCGTCACCGCGACGCCCGGCGTGGTGTACGCCGTCTCGCCACGAGCCGTTGGGGGCTCGTTGACCTCGCGCTGAGCTGCGCCGCCCGCGCCGCTAGTGCCGCCACTCGCGCCGCCAGCACCGGAGCCACCGGCTGCCGTCCCGCCCGCCGCCTGACCGCCGCTCGCAGCGGTCCCCACGCCGCCGCCAGCGCCTGCGTTGCCAGCGCTAGAGTTGTCAGCACCAGAGCCCGAATCACCACAGCCGGCGACCGCGAGCGCGAACACAGAAGTAACGACGACAGCACGCATCGGCAATTCCTAACGAGGTGAGAGCCGCCGAGGGTAGCAACCCCAGGCCGCGTGCTCAAGGCTCGGCTGTGACGTGCCTTGATCCTCAGTAATTCCCTGAGGATGCAACGGCTCTTAGGGGGGTGGAGGGCCAGGCAGCTTGTGTCTCCCAAGACTTGTCGCCCCCGAGCGCGGCGGATCCTGCTATGCGCAGCAGCGTGACCCAGGACGAGCACACCGCGCGACGTTTGCGATCTCTGCGACCTCTGCGACCTCTGCGGCTGGGCGCGCGGACTCAGCTGCGCTTAGGGGTCAGCCTGCTAGCCGGTCCCCAGCAGGGCACGTGCGTGGAGCCGCGGCTGAGCGGGCGCCTGCAGATCGGCCGCGCTAGTGACAACGATGTCCAGCTGCGGGAGCCGCGGGTGGCCCTGTACCACGCTGAGCTGAGCGCTCAGGCTGATGGCTTCCAGGTCCTGGATCTGGGCACGCAGACGGGGACCTGGCTCGGAGCCGCGCGGCTCATGCGAGCTATATTGCCGTGGGGCAGCGATATACAGGTAGGCGACAGCGTGCTGCGCGTGGAGCCTGCGCAAAGCGTGGAGCTGCCCGCGGTGCAATTACCTGCCGCGCCTGGCTTGGTGGCGAGCTCTCAGCGCGTCCGGGTGGTGCTCGCTAGCCTGATGCGCCTCGCGCCGGGGCGCGTGCCGATCTTGCTTATCGGACCGTCAGGCACCGGCAAGGCGACCTTAGCTCGCCTTGCCCACGACTGGTCGCAGCCAGAGCTAGGCGCCCGGCACGGCGCGACCGCTGAGCCCGATGCAGCTGAGCTCACGGCAGCTGAGCGGGCGGCAGCTGAGCTCACGCAAGCTGAGGCTGATGCGGCTGAGCTCACGGCAGCTGAGCGGGCGGCAGCCGAGCTCACGCAAGCTGAGGCTGATGCGGCTGAGCTCACGGCAGCTGAGCGGGCGGCAGCCGAGCGGGTGTGGGTGGAGGTCAGCTGTCGCGGCTCGGCGCGTGAGGTCGCGGCGAGGTTGTTTGGTTACCGCGTGGGCGCGTTCCGTGGGGCAGTGGCGGACGCATCAGGGGCGCTCTCCCGCGCGGCGGGGGGCACGCTGCTGCTGCGCGCGGTGGACGAGCTGCCCCCGGAGGTGCAGTCGCTGTTGGCCGGCGCCCTGAGCTCGAGCGTCTTCTGCCCGCTTGGCTCAAACCAGCCAAGCCCGCTTGAGGCGCGCCTGGTGTGCGCCGCGAGCCACGATCTGCGCCCGCTAGTGAACGCCGGCTATTTTCGCGAGGATCTATACTTTCGCATCGGCGCGGCCAGGCTCGAGCTGCCTGAGCTCCGCGAGCGCCTGGAGGACTTGGAGCCGCTGGTGCACCAGTTCGAGGCCGACGCGGGGCTCGCAGTGTCCAGGCTGGGTCCTGGCTGGGTCGCGCGGATCCAAGGGCGCCGCTTCCAAGGCAACCTGCGAGAGCTGCGCGAGTTGGTAGCCGACGCCCTGCGCACGACCCCCGACTGAGCCGGTGTCAAGGCTCACGCGGCTGCAGAGTAAAGGCGGTCATCGTGCGGCTGCCGCGTGACGCTGGCCCCACCAAGCCGCTGCACCGCGGACTACACACGGCACCGCTCAGTCGCTGCTGCGCCTCGCCAAATCGCGTGGGCTTTGCTACGTCTTGGCGGTGGGGGCACACAGCTTGAAGGTGGCTATGCTCAGCGGCGCGCTGATCTGCGCCTGCGGCGCGGAGCCCGGCAGCGCAGCGGGCGGGGTCGCCGGGCTGAGCGCCGGCGGTCAAGCCGGAGCGGGCGCGAGCGCTGGGACAGGCGCGAGCTCTGGCGAAGGCGGAGCAGCAGCAGGGGGTCTTGGGGCTAGCACCAGCGGCGGCGCAGCGGGACTCGGCGGTCTCGGCGGCGCCAGCGCGGGAGCGGCGGGGTTCGGCGCGGCGGGTGGCGTAGGAGGTGCGGGTGGCGCTGGCGGCTGGATGTGCGACGAGCTGGACATGCCGCTGCCCAACGCGGGCATCCAGGCGCCGCCGGGCCTTGATGGCTGCTCGGATGGCATGGCGCGCATTGGTACCGGCTTGTGCATGGACCGCTGGGAAGCTTTCCTGGTGGATATTTCTGGTGAAGTGGACGCTGCGTGGTCGCCGTACTTTAGCCCCGGTACGCGGGCGATGCGGGCGGAGAGCGCGCCCGACGCAATACCGCAAGGATATATCAGCGGGGTCCAGGCAAGCGCTGCGTGCGCGGCTGCGGGCAAGCGGCTGTGCGCTCGAGCTGAGTGGGAGCTAGGCTGCCGCGGGCAAGCCGCGCGGGTCTATCCTTATGGATTTGTGCGAGTCGCTGGCGCGTGCAACGACTACCGCGCCCAGCACCCAGTGGTGGAGTTGTTTGGCACTGATGAGAGCTGGATCTGGGGCGAGCTGGACAACCCGTGCATCAGCCAGCAACCCAACACTTTGGCGCCAGCCGGCAGCTTTGAGCAGTGCATGACGCCCGAGGGCATCTTCGATCTCGTCGGCAACCTGCATGAATGGACCGCCGACCCAGCGGGCACCTTCAAGGGCGGCTTCTACGTTGACGCGACCACCAACGGCGCTGGCTGCGGCTACACCACCAACGCTCACTCCTTCAACTACTCCGACTATTCCACGGGGTTTCGCTGCTGCAGCGACGAGTGACGGAGTTGCCTGAGTCGCAGGCTGAGCAGCCGATGGCGCACGACAGGACCCAAAGCGCAGCCCAGGACGTCACTCGCAGACCCAGTTGAGCCCTGGATCGTCCAGGTCGACATCGACGAGGTACATGTTCTTCCCGTCATTCCAGTACCCATATAGGTGATGACCGTGGAGCGATGAGTAGTCGCCCGCAACAATCCCGTCTAGGTAGCACTTCTTGTTGGTGTTCAAGTCCAAGCGCACGTGCCGTGAGGCCGCATAGTACAACGCACCAGCCGTCTGGAACGTGCGGTCGCAGGTGGCGCAGGGCTCGCGCCACACCACCCAGTCGGTGCCGACGGCGGCGAAGGTCTTCGCTATGCCGTTGTCTGGGGAGTCGAACGTGAGGCGCTTGGTCGTGCCCGCGGGGATGTCGTGGAGGTAGATCTCTGCGGCGCCGCGGAAGCCAAGATAGCCTGATGCCTGACCTGGCGGGCGGTGATCGACCCAGACAATCTTCTTCCGATCCGGCGAACACGCGCCCTCTACCTGCAGCGCGCCCCCGTCATCCAAGTGGGTCAGCTCGCCGGTCTCCTCGTCGATGCGGTCGACGCGCCCTGTGTTGGCGTTCACGCAATAGATCGCGCCGTTGGTGGTGCAGCCCTCGCGGCAGTCGAGAGCCTTGTTGCTGAGCTGGCTGATCGCGCCGCTGGTCAGGTTGGCCTTGAACAGGCCTTTCCGTATGGACCAAATCACGTGTTTGTCGGTGAGGAACGTACCAGAGAAACCGAGCTCCTTGGAATCAGGGAACGCGTAGTAGACCCTGCGGGTCAGGTTGGTGGCGTCGATCACAGCGATCTCGCCTTTTGGCCAAGCGTCGAAGCCGACGTAACCGATATGGTCCCCGTTCACCCGCGCGAGGGCGGATTCCTGGCGCAACAAGAACGTCTTGTCCGAACCGACCTGCGCGAACGCGAGCTCTTGCGGATTGGTATCGGCCACCCAAGTGGTGCTGAACCCGTGCCCCCAGGCTGCGTGGATGATGGGCCGCTTGAGGGCGATGCGACACCCCGGGCCGCAGTCAGGCAGCGCTTCGGCGTCCACGTCAACCATGGCATCAGACAGTGGCTTTGCTCCGCCATAGCTTGGGGCGTCGGCATCGGCGTCCGTGCTGGCGTCGCTGATGCTACCACCCATGCCTGCGGTGCTGGCGTCAACGCCTGCAGCGTTGTGACTGCCCGAATCACAGGCTGAGCAGCCGATGCAACACAACAGGAGCAGGCTGCTCAACCAGCCGATAATCGGGCCGGCCTTCACGGCAATATCTCCCCGCGGAACGGCATGAGCTCCAGCTGGGTCCCGGGGAGCAGGTTGAGTTTCTGAGCAAAGAACGCCCCGATGAAGGCGTTTGGTTCCCAGTTGGCCAGCACCACCGATGCATGAGGCGCGATCAGGGTGCCTGCGAATGGGCGCACTACGGTTAGGGGCGCGACTCCAAAGTAGCCCACCAACAGCCGCTCCGCGCCATGGGCTGCATCGGCCCAGTCCCCCAGGGTGACCAGCTTCTCCTGGACGTAGATGCGTATCGGTCCATCGGTTGTGTCGAGCTCGACCCGGGCCAAGGGGGACACCTCGAAGCGCTTGAAGAAGTAGGAGCCCGCCGTCAGCCGCAGCGTTCCACGGGGAAGCACGTTGACGTTAGTGTAACTGCCTGGATCGAGAGAACGGGCGGCTCTAGGCGCGACCTGCACTACCTCGGTGGCAGGCTGAAATACAACGTCGAAACACCCTAGGCCAGTCAGCCCGACGCTGGTGTGTTGATGCACCTCCCCAGACACGACGCCGTGGTTGACCACGCTGCCTGAGGCGGTGACGTCTCCAGCCAGCCGCGCGCCGAACCCAATGCTGATGCCGCCGTCGGTGGTGATCGATCCGAGCTCCGCGCCCGCGCCGATCCTCGCATTGCCCTGGCTGGCCACGCTGGCCCAGCTGCCGTGGGAACGCACCCTGGCGCCCGCTCCAATCCACAGCTGGTCGGAGGCAAAGCCGGCGAGGCTCGTGAGATCCGGTGAGAGGCAGATTGGCGGTGACCACTGGGACCCGGAGCTAGAGCGCAGATTGGTACCTACCCCTTCAGCATCGCTGCCGACGGACAAGACGGGGCCGCCGTATGAGTAGCCCAGCAGGGCCCGAGCTGCGTCCTTGGGGTTTGGAGACAAGGAGTCGGACACCAGCTGAGTCGGGGTGGGTGACGAATTGCTTCCGAACGGAACCAACCACACGTCGTCGTGCGGGCCGGCTTGGTCCGTGCCGCCCGCGAACAAAAGCCCGTTGCCATCGAGGGTTGGCGTGAGGCGAGCGCCGGTCCGCGAAAACTCGGGTAGGGTCCAGGTCGCCGCGGCCCCAGAGTACACGTCAACGATCCACCCAGGCGAGTTCACGCTAGGAGCGGTGTAGAGCTGCGTTCCGCTCAACGCGGGCGCGCTGGACACCAGATCGAAGACCGTGACACCTGGCAGATCTTGGGGCAGCCATTGGCGTAGGACAAAGTCAAACGCGAGGAACGCGTTGAGTTCAGGATCGAGGAGGACGGCCCCTTGTCCCCGCGGATCGCTGATGAGGCGAGCCTGGTTGGTGACGGCGGTTGGCATGTCACCCTCCGCGAGGCGCCTGAACACGGTGTCTTGTGCTACCGCTTGCATCAGCACCCAACGCGCCGCGGTGTCCGACAACTCCACGAACATCAGGGCTGGCGCTGCCTGACCCGCGTTGAGTATGGCGACGTGCCCAGGCCGCTCGGCGCTCCAGTGGTCGGGCTCTTCAACCTGCGCGCGCAGATCGCTGACCTCTCTTGTGGCGAGGTAGGTGTCCCCCAGCCGATCGCCTCGCCGCTGCCAGTACCAGGCATCAGCGATGGTCCAGTCCTGCAACAGCCCGCCGCCAATTCGCGCGATTTCTGGCGGAAACACGAGCCAGTTCCACCATTGGAACCAGTCGCAGGAGGCAACCACGCACGGATCAATCAGCGGCGGCTGCTGACAATCACTTCCCGGAGGCAACCAGCGAACGTAGCCGCTCCGAAGGTCTACCGGCCGGGCGAAGGAGGAGCGCAAGCTGCGGCTCTCCGGGCTCGCGACATCGACCAGCGCAGCCCCCGGGTCGGTGCGTTCGAGCTCTGGGAAACGAGCGTTGGCCGGGGTGCTGAAAGCCAACCCCGGGGGCGACTGGAAGGACTCCCCCTCAACGGTGGCGGTCCATAAGGCGTAAGGGCCCGCGCTGTACTCAGTGCCGCCGGTGGGGGCAAAAGGCGGGTTGGGGTCGAGGGCCGGGGCTACTGTGACGGAGCCCGCGGGGAAATGAGTGGGATGGTCTTCGAACTCCTTCACCCAATCCCAACTGACGTCGCTGCTAGCTCCGTTGGGCAATATCATTGGACGGCAATACCCGTTCGCTTGCTCGGTGCACCCAGGACGTTGAACCGGGCGCCATGAGGTGCCATCCGCGGGCCCGGAATCCGCCTCGCGAAAACGTTCCCCGATCCATATCCGACATGGTATCCCATTCCGTAGGTCGGCGGATAGGTGATTTCGCGAGCGTCACCGAATTGAGTGCAGGGCCGCAAAACGCGGCGGATCAGAGTCCGCGTGGTCAGCCGCGCGGCTCCGCGGCGGCTACAACGGCCGTGAGTCTGCTCGCACCTTCGCGGCTCCGCGCTAGCGGGCCGCTACTGGTACACCGAGCAGCGCTCGAACTCGGCCTCTTGCGCCTGCTCGTTCGACGCCAGCTTGATGTGCGCGTAGCAGCGCGCCTCGCGGGCGCTTACATTTTCCGCGAGGCAGCGCTTGACGTCCCGCTCTATGGCGGCCTTGGCTTGGACGGATTTGCCGCCCGCTCGGATCTTGCGGGCTAGCTCAGGATCCGTCTCGGCGCGCGCCGCGTTCTCGGCGCCTAGCTGGTGAATGTGGGTAAACGCCTGGCGACACTCCGCCTCGGTGGCGACGCGATCAAGGGGATCGGGAGGTTGCGCTGGTCCGCGCTCGGCGTCTTCCGCGTCGTACGCCAACTCGCTGCCCAGGATGTCGCGCGGGTCTTGGGCCTCGGCTGGGCCACCACAGCCGAAGACGTACAGCCCGAGTCCCACCACCCCAACCCTCGGGCTCAGGCCCTGCAACGCGACACGCAGAGTTTGCAAGCGCGGCGTCCAGAGGTTGCGCGGCTGACCGAGCGGACTCTGAGCAGGCTGTCCAGCGGCTTGCCCAACGGGCTTTGCAACAGGCCGCGCAAGGGGCCTTGGGAGAGCGTGCGCCGGGGCTTTGTTGGCTGCGTCCATGACGACCAAGGCTAGCGGAATTGGGTTCCAGCTGCGACCAGGATTGCGCCAAGAAACGTTTCGTGTACGAATCATCTCGTCGCGCGCACCTCAATCGACTGGCGGGCGCGCGGATAGACCATCGATCAACCTGGATGTAGCGAGCCGTAGCCTCATGGGGTGGTCCTGGGAGGCTGTGCTCGGCGAGGAACAGCGCTATGTGGAACCCATTCACTGAGGAACATCACGCCTTTCGTAAGACCGTGCGGCAGTTTGCCGAGCGGGAGGTCGCGCCGTACGCGACGGAGTGGGAAGAGGCATGTGAGTTCCCGCGTGAGATTTTCACTAGATCCGGCGAGCTGGGCATTCACGGCGCCCACTACCCCGAGGCCCACGGCGGCTCGGGTGGCGACTTCTGGTTCAGCGTCGCCAAGGCTGAAGAGCTGCCGCGCTGCCAGACCAGCGGCGTGTCGTTGTCGCTGTTGGTCCAGGGCGACATGGCGACGCCGGTGATCAGCGAGATCGGCACCGCCGAGCAGATCGACGAGTTCTTGCGACCGGCGCTGACCGGCGAGAAGATCGCCGCCATCGGCGTGTCTGAGCCTGGCGCGGGCAGCGATGTGGCTGCGATCCGCACGGTAGCTAAAAAGGACGGGGACGACTACCTGATCAGCGGGCAAAAGACCTTCATCACCAACGGCAGCCGTGCCGATTTCATCACCATGTTGGTCAAGACCGACCCAGAGGCTGGCGCCCACGGCTGCAGCTTCGTGCTGGTGCCCACGGATCTGAAGGGCTTTCAAGTCGCGCGTAAGCTGAAGAAGTTGGGTCACCATGCGTCAGACACCGCGGAGCTGTTCCTAGACGAAGTGCGGGTGCCCCAGCGCTACCGCCTGGGCGATGAAGGCATGGGCTTCATGTACCTGATGCAGAACTTTCAGAGCGAGCGCTTGATCGGCGCCGTGAACGCCGTGGCCGCCTGTGAGATCGCCATCGACTACAGCCGCAAGTACGGTGAGGACCGCCACGCCTTCGGCAAGCCGCTCATCAAGCGCGAGCTGTGGCAGCACAAGTTCGTCGACATGCTGACCAAGACCGAGATGTGCAAGGCCTTTTTGTATAAGGTCGCCGACTCGTACAACACGGAGCGCTACGTCGACAACGGGCCGATCAGCATGGAGACGGTGAAGCTGGTCAGCATGGCCAAGATCGCCGCCGGCGATTTGGTCACCGAGGTGATGGACACCTGCCTGCAGTTCCACGGCGGCTGGGGCTACGTAGAAGAGTTCCCCATCGCCCGCGCCTGGCGCGACTCACGGCTGATCCGCATCGGCGGCGGCTCGACTGAGACCATGCGGTACTACCTCGCCAAGCTGATGGGGCTCTGACGTCGGTCTGCGGGCGGAGCGCTGGGCCGCTCCGCGCCAATGCTAGGTCGCGGTGTCGACGTCATCCCACGCCGCTTCTTCGTAGCGGGTGAGCCAGTTGAGGGCGTAGTGGCGCTCATAGACCACGCTGCCTTCAAGATCGAGGGGCGGCTCTTGGTCTTGGAGCTGGCTCTCGCGCACTAGCCAGTGCAGGCGGTAGTGGAGATCCACGGCGTCTAGGATCTCGGCGGCTGGCCGCAGCTTGGCGTCCTTCTTGAGCTTGGCCTTCGGCTGCTTAAATATCTGCAGCAGCGCTTCGACGTCGCACATCTCCTTGGGGAACTGCAGCTCAGGTTGCAGGCTCAAGGCCCAAACCAAGGCTTGCAGCGACTCGTAGCGCCAGACGAAGTTGGTTACTTCTTGGGGGTCTGGCTGCTCGGCGTCGAGGAACTCGGCCTCGTTGGGACTGAGCGCCGGAAACCCAAGGGGCAGCAGCCGTTTGAGGTCTTTCACCAGGATCGGGGGTGGGCTGTTGGATAATGATTCCGCACGGATTGCAACAGCTGCTAGCGCCTGAGCGCGCCCCAGCACCTCATCGCTGGTGCGGAGCTTGAGCTCCACCTCGCCTACCACCGGCGGCAAGCTGTGCGCCACCTGAGCGCCGAGTCGCTTGATGTGCGCTTCGTTGCGCTCTTTGCGCTCCAAGGCGTCTTCAGGGAACGGCAGCACCGCCTCAGCGTCCATGCGGCCGTCGCGATCGAGGAGCAGCGCGCCGTTGGGGCTGCGCATGGAGCCGTCGGGTAGAAATAGGACCGCGTTGGCTTCCCAAGCCCAGTCGGCGAGGGCGTCGAACTCAGTGTCCTCCACCTCCATCGAGAACTGGTGCTTCACGCGCTGGATGTGCTGAATCAGGTGCAGCTTGAGCTGAGTCATCTCATCTTTGCCGCGCCCGAACACGTAACCGCACAGGCCATTGAGGTGGTTGGCCAGCTCTGGGTTGGCGGCGTCGCTGCGGTTGCGCAGTTTGTGTGGAAAAGCCAGCGCTGGTGGGTCGCGGTGGGTGCAGTAGGCGTTGATCAGGGGCATGGGCGGCGGACACTAGAGCCAGATGCTCAGCTGCGCAAAGCACGCGACGCGCGTTGCCTCAGGAATTGACGCTGATTCGGCGTTCGGTCCGGGCGCGTCGCCTCAGGAATGGACGGCGGTTCGGCCTCAGCGAGGCCGCTCACGACCGGCGCGCTCGCAGACGCGCTCGAACGCCAAGCTCGCGAGCTCCACGTCGTGATCTCGGAAATTCTTGGGGTTGTGCCAGAACTCTTCCAGGCAGCCGCGCCGCTGCGACTCGTAGACCAGCACCTTGATCATCAGCTGGAGCTTGTCGGCGGCGCGAACGATGCGAGCCTCCAGGCTCTTGGCGGCTTCAAGCTCTGCCCACAGCGGGTGCCAGCTGGCCGGCAGCAGCGAACAGAACAGGCTGTATTCTAGCTGACTCAGCTCATGGTCCAGGGCGGCGGTCTTCGCTGGCATGGGGATGTCGCCGGTGCGGGCCTCGGGGGCGTCGTGGGCGAGGGCTAGGCGCAGGACCCGTTCACCGTCGACGGCCGCGCCGCTCAGCCGCACGCCATCGACCAACAACGCGGAAACGAGCGCTACGCCATAGCTGTGATCGGCCAGTGACTCGCACGGCCGGACGCCGCGCAGCAGCCAGCCGGTGCGCGGCAGCTCGGCGAGGGGGTCGAGTTGGATGCAGGTGTCGATCAGGAGGTCAGGCGTCATGTGGGTGTTCCTGCTGTTGGTGGCCGCAGTGCCGCGCTCGCCAGTGGCCGATCGCTGCTGCCCAGCGCCTATCCCGGCGCTCAACGTTGCAAGTCCTTGCGTATCTGGCCGTCGCGGACAAGCATTCGTTGGTGAACTATGTCGACGAAGCACCAGGTCAGGCAGCTGGGCAACCGCCCCCCAAGAAGTCCGGCAGCAACACGCTCCTGATCGTCGGCGTAGTCGGGGTGGTGCTGGTGGTGATCCTCGGCGTCGTGGCCTCGCTAGCCATGTCCGGCTTTCGCCGCTACATGCAGCGGGCAAAGCTGGCAGAGGCGCGCAGCAGCGCGCCGATGATCGCGCGAGCGGTGGCTGGCTGCGGTGCTCCGCTGCCGCCTAGCTCAATCGCCGTGCCGGGGACGCCCCCGCAAGGGACCAAGTACATGAGCGCCGCCACAGACTGGGCTCAGCCTGCGTTCACCTGTGGCTCCGGTTACTCAATGTCCATGCCACAGTATTTCTCGTACCAGTGGGTGCGCAGCTCCGACACCAGCGGCAGCGTGATCGCCCTAGCGGATCTGAACGCTGACGGGCAGGCCGAGTGCCGCGTTGAGGTGAAGGTCGACTGCCCGGCGTCGCCTTCTACAGCGTGTACCGCGGCTGTCGCCGCGGGCGACTGCGAGCACTGACCGCGTCTCAGCCTCCGCCGCGCGGGTTTTGCGCTGAGTTTGGGGCTGTCGGCTAGCGAGTGCTCCCGCGATGCGCTAGCACCGCTCGCGCTCAGCAGTGCCGAGATCCCTGCAACCCGGAGAGCATCGTGGCGAAGACCAACCCTGGCAATTTCTTTGAGGACTTTCAGACCGGCGCGTCCCTAGTCCACGCGGTGCCCCGCACGGTGAACGAAGGGGACCAAGCGCTGTATATTGGCCTGACGGGAGATCGCTATCCGCTGCACTGCTCTGCGGAGTTCGCGCGCAGCCTCGGCTACCAGCGCGAGACCGTCAACGATCTGCTTACTTTCCACATGGTTTTTGGTAAGACGGTCAACGACGTCTCGTTGAACGCCGTCGCCAACCTTGGCTACGCAGGGGTGCGCTTTCTGCGGCCGGTCTACGCGGGTGACACGCTGCGCTCTGTGTCGCTAGTGGTGGGCAAGAAAGAGAACACCAGCGGCGCCAACGGCATCGTCTGGGTCAAGACCACAGGGACCAACCAGCGCGGCGAGTGCGTGCTCGAGTATTTCCGCTGGGTGATGGTGAACAAGCGCGACCCGAGCACCCCGACCGGCGCCGCCGACAAGCCTGTCATGCCCAAACAAGTGGCGCCCGAGGAGCTCGTGATCCCGGACACCCTCGATCTCAAACGCTATGAGAGCTGGGTCGGCGGCGGGAGCTATTGGGAAGACTACGCGCGGGGCGAGAAGATCGACCACGTGGACGGCATGACCATCGAAGAGTCAGAGCACGCGATCGCTACGCGGCTATATCAGAACACCGCCAAGGTCCATTTCGATGGGCACGGCGCGCAGCAGACTCGCTTCAAGAAGCGGTTGATGTACGGCGGCCACGTGATCAGCGTGGCGCGCGCGCTCAGCTTCAACGGCCTAGAGAACGGCCTCGGCATCCCCGCCTTCAACGCCGGGGCTCACGCGAACCCGACCTTCGCCGGCGACACCATCTACGCTTACAGCGAGGTGCTAGACACCGCGGATCTTGGGCGGCCCGATCTGGGCGCGTTGCGTATCCGTCTGGTCGCGTCTAAGAACGTCGAGCAGCCATCAAGTGAGCTGCCGCTGAAGGTCGAGCGGGACGGCAAGCAGGTCTACAACCCCAGCGTGGTGTTGGACCTGGACTACTGGCTCTTGATGCCTAAGCGCGCCGTCGCTAGCCCCAAGACCCAGCCCAGCTGAGCCCGCCGTGGCTGAAATCAGCGCCGGGATCCTGCTCGTTCGCCTGTCAGAGCCCGCGCTGGGGGCTCACGCGCAGTTTTTGTTGGCGCACCCCGGGGGGCCCTTCTTCGCGAAGAAAGACGCCGGGGCGTGGACCATCCCAAAAGGGCTCGCCCAGGCGGGTGAAGCGCTCGAGAGCGCCGCTATTCGCGAGTTCCATGAGGAAACGGGTGGAGGGGTGGCGCTGGGCGCGCTCCACGCCATCGGCGAGGTGAGGCTCAAGGGCGGCAAGCACATCCACGGCTGGGCCGCCCTCGGCGACTGTGACGCAGCCTCGCTCAGCAGCAACGCGTTTGAGCTGGAGTGGCCCCCGCGGTCAGGGCGTCGCCAGACCTTCCCCGAGCTCGACCGCTACGCTTGGTTCAACTTGGCTGACGCCAGCGTCGCGCTCAACCAAGCTCAGCTGCCGTTCTTGGCCAGGGCGAGGCTGGCGCTGGCGCTGCCAGGCTGAGGCGGAGCGTGGCAGGATCAGCAGCCTGGTATAGCCGGCGCTCAGTCACCCGGCGGACCGCATGGACTGGGCAGACCAGAGTCGGGGCCGACGTCGATGCCGTCGCCGCACTCCTGCTCAGGCGCGTGGTCGTAGTGCGCAGCGTAGAACTCTAAAAACTTTACGGCGTCGAAGCAGTCGGCGTTGAGCGACCAAGTCCACGCCGCCGCTGCCCAGCGTGACTTGAGGAGTGGGTCTGGCGTGAGGATCACCCGCTGCCGCGCCATGCCCTGGGCAGCGCAAGCCTCGTCGCTCGGCAGCGCGTCGTCGATCATGCGCTGCGCCGCGAGCACCTCGTCCGCGCAGCCGTCTGGGCAGTTGTACGAGAACACCACCGCGCCGTGCTCCAGGCCGTGGACTATGAATCCGTAAGGTAATGGAGTGGTGTAGGTTTTGTACTGCGGCCAGTTGCCGTAGTGGTCACCCGAGGTCGGCGGGCTGGTCGAGTAGCTGACGTCGGAGCACAGCTCGACGTGAGTCTGCCCAGCGCTCTCGTAGTGCTCGACGCGCGCGTCACAGACCCCGCCCTGGCCCGCGTCGGAGCCAGCCTCGGCTGAGCCGGCGTCTCCAGCGTCTCCAGCGTTAGCTTGGGTGGAGGGCCCGTCACTACAAGCGACGGCAGCGCAGGTGATGGTCGCGATGGCTAGGCAGCGCCGGAGCATACCGAAGCTGACCCTGCGTCGCTGGTTCGGTCAAGCCGAGGCACCAGCCACGCGCTGGTCTAGCTCGCGAGCCGGATCTTCTCGGCCTGGCCAGCGCGATGAAAGCGCCTAAACGTCGCCTGCTGTGCTGCCAGGTCACGCGCTAGGTGGCGGTGCACGAAGCGCGCGGCGAGCTGATTCGCCAGGCGATAGCGGGCCCCGGCCTCAGTGCTCGCGTCGTGCAGGAAATGCACGCGTTCATACAGCCGGCTGTGCAGCGCTCTGAGACCCGCGGCGCGGCGAGTTCGGCTCAATACGACGAATTTGTCGACCTCGGCCTGCAGCTCCAGCTCCAGCTGGGTGGTGGGTAGCCCGATGCGCGCGCGCTCGACGACGAACAAGAAATGGCTCGTGCCCTCGACGATTTGCAGGAGGGTGTCGCTTGGCTCGGTGTCGCCTGGCTCTGTGTTGCTTAGAGTCGCCGGTCGCCCCAGCGAGTCGGCGAAGGCTTTGTCGAGGGCGATGTCGGGCGGAAACATCAAGCACAGCTCCAGCTCGTCCGCTCGCTGTCGCAGCAGCAGCACCTCGCGGCTGCCCAGCTCACCGTGTTTCAAGAAGCGCCCGATCGCCAGCTGAGTTTCTATGCGGTAATATTCGCACAGGGTGGCGTGCACTGACTCAACGGCGCGCAGTAACGCTGGGTCGTGCTCGCCGCCGCCGCCGTCATCGCCGTCGTCGTCGCCGCCGTCGTCGCCGCCGCTGTTGTCTGCGTTTGCGTTCAATGCAGGGTGCCGTTTCCGACCACGGGCGCCAGGCCTTGCCGTGTCAGCTCCTCTGCGATCCGCGAGGATCCAGTCTTGGTCCAGCGCTCGTACAGCGTGAGCACGTCGCGCGACGTGATGACCTGATTTGCCCGCAGGCCGTCGGCCACGTCGCGCAGCAGCGCGTTGAACATGGCGAACTTGTCGCTCAGTTCGCTGAACACGTCAGGCCCGACGCGATCTCGCCCGAGCATCGCAGAGGCCGCGTCGTAAGCGCTCGCCCCGATCTGGTAGACGTACTGCATCTGCACGCCGCGCCGCTCTAGGTGCTCTCGAAAAAAGCTAGAGACGTAGAGCACACCGTCGCCTAGCGTGCGCAGGCGCTCGAAGCGCTCGAAGCCTGAGGCCTGCTTGGCTTCGCTGAGCAGCAGCGTGAGCGGGCGCGCCAGCGTCTCGGTGCTGAGCTGATTGGGTTTGGCGTAGTCGGCCAGCAGCGCCCCGACATATGAGACGGTGGCCTCGGACGCGTCGTAGCCGTGGCGCTCAACGCTCTCGCCGACTGCCTCGTGGAAGAATCCGCTCACGTCCGTACCCAGCTCGATGCTGTGACTCTGTTCAGCCATGACTCACTCCTTTGCGTAAGACGCGCAGCGCGGCCCGCGCGCGAACTTCCAGGGCGCGGGTCGCTGCGCCGTTGACCTCGACCAGCGTTCGTGGGGGAGCGACGCGCTTGGGGCTCGGTTCGGCTGCTGCACTACACTTCAGTGTGTACGGGCGCGGCCCAGAGCGGCATAGGAATTGGCGAGAAATCCCGAGGATTCTTAGCAGTCTCGGTGGCTGGCTGCTGCTGCTGAGGGAGCGCGTGCCGTGCTCGACCAGCGCAAGGGCGCGTCCAGCTGAGTGCCCTCTACGCTCCGGCTGCGTCGATTAGCAAAAGAACCTGAGCGCACCTTGACTCCTCATCGCGGGTGGCTAGTTTCCGGGACCCGCGGCTAGCACTCGTCACTGCCGAGTGCTAACAACGCCGCCACTCTCAAGCGATTCGCGCCTATCGGCGTGATCGAGCGATCAATTCGGGGTGTCGCCAGTTCCCTGCCGGCCTGTTCAGTGGCTCGCGCGGGGGGGCTGGTGTCGCCCACTAACACCCACCATCGGCATACAGCGGCGTCCGGGCTCCTTTTGAGCCCCTCGTCGCAGCTGCCAGCACCAGAGGAAACACACATCATGAAGATCCGACCGCTGCAAGACCGCGTGATCGTAAAGCGCGTGCAGGAAGAGGAAAAGACCAAGGGCGGGATCATCATCCCCGACAGCGCCAAAGAGAAGCCGATCGAGGGCAAAGTCATCGCCGTTGGCAATGGCAAGGTCCAAGACGACGGCACCGTGCGTGCGCTGGACGTCAAGAAGGGCGACATCGTGCTGTTCGGCAAGTACGCCGGCACCGAGGTGAAGCTCGACGGCGAAGAGCACCTGATTTTGCGCGAGGACGACATCCTTGGCGTGATCGAGAAATGATCTACGAGAGGAATTGAGCTATGGCTGCCAAAGAAATTGTATACCAAGAGACCGCGCGGAATTTGATTCTAGCTGGCGTTAACGCGCTCGCTGACGCGGTGAAAGTCACCCTCGGCCCCAAGGGCCGTAACGTAGTCCTCGAGAAGAGCTTCGGCTCTCCCACGATCACCAAGGACGGCGTGACCGTCGCTAAGGAGATCGAGCTCGAGAATCGCTTTGAGAACATGGGCGCACAGATGGTGCGCGAAGTCGCCAGCAAGACCAGCGACGTCGCCGGCGACGGCACCACCACCGCGACCGTGCTCGCCCAAGCCATCTTCCGCGAAGGCATTAAGCTCGTTGCCGCAGGGCACAACCCGATGGACATCAAGCGCGGCATCGACTTCGCGGTTGAGGCCATCACCGAGTCGCTGAAGAAGCTCTCCAAGTCCACCAAGGACGCCAACGAGATCGCTCAGGTTGGCACCATCAGCGCGAACGGCGACGCCACCATCGGCAAGCTGCTCAGCGAGGCGATGGAGAAGGTCGGCAAGGAAGGCGTCATCACCGTCGAAGAGGCCAAGAGCGCTGAGACCAGCCTGGATGTCGTCGAAGGCATGCAGTTTGATCGCGGCTACCTCAGCCCCTATTTCGTGACCGATCCCGAGCGCATGGAAGTCGTCCTGGAGGACTGCTACATCCTGCTCAGCGAGAAGAAGATCGCGAACATGAAGGACCTGCTGCCTGTGCTGGAGGCGATCGCTCGCCAGCAGAAGCCGCTCCTGATCATCGCTGAGGACATCGAGGGCGAAGCCTTGGCGACCCTCGTGGTCAACAAGCTGCGTGGCACGCTCCACACCGCCGCCGTCAAGGCGCCGGGGTTTGGTGATCGCCGCAAGGAAATGCTGAAGGACATCGCGACGCTGACCGGTGGCCAGGTGATCGCCGAGGAGCTCGGCCTCAAGCTCGAGAACGTCACGATCACCGATCTTGGCCAGGCCAAGACCGTCAAGATCGACAAAGACAACACCACCATCGTCGACGGCGCTGGCAAAAAAGAGAAGATCAAGGCTCGCCAGTCGGAGATCCGCGGTCAGATCGAGAACACCACCAGCGACTACGATCGCGAGAAGCTCCAAGAGCGCCTCGCCAAGTTGGTCGGCGGCGTCGCGGTGATCAAGGTCGGCGCGGCCACCGAGACCGAGATGAAGGAGAAGAAGGCGCGTGTCGAAGACGCCCTGCACGCGACCCGTGCGGCCGTCGAAGAGGGCATCGTCCCTGGTGGCGGCGTCGCGCTGATTCGCTCACAAAAGGCCCTCGACAAGCTCGAGGTGCTGCCGTCGCAGCAGCCTGGCGTGGACATCATCCGTCGCGCCATCGAGTACCCCCTACGCCAGATCGTCGCGAACGCTGGCGAAGAGGGCTCGGTCGTGGTGCAGAAGGTCAAGGAGTCGAAGGGCGCCACTGGCTACAACGCGCAAACTGGCGAGTACGGCGACATGATCGCGATGGGTGTCATCGACCCCACCAAGGTCGTGCGCTCTGCGCTCCAGAACGCGGCCAGCGTCGCTGGCTTGATGCTGACCACTGAGGCGCTGGTGGCAGAGAAGCCGAAGGACGAGAAGGCTGCCAGCGGTGGTCACGGCCACGCCCACGGCCCTGAGTTCTAGCCAAGCCGCCTAGACAGCGTCTAGGCGACACAAGCCGCGAGGTTTGTCCGACGGAGCCATTCCCTAAGGAATCGGCTCCGTTGGTTTATTTGCGCGCTCGCTGCGTCGACGCCGCCGACGCCTGAGACCGCCTGAGACTGACTCCCATCCACCCTCCTGCGGGCAAGGATCGTGTGGGTACTCACCAAAGGGGCGAGGTGAAGTGGCGAGGTGGTGGCGATCGCGGGCGGAGCGCACGGGCTGCGCCCTAGGCGGGCTCAGTCGAATGCTGGCCTCAGTCGAATGTTCGGCTTGCGGTTCACCTCGCTTGGCCGTATGTGGCCTGGTCGTGGTGCCTGTCGATTCGAAGTGGAGCGTTGTAGCGGCGCTGCTGCTGCTCAGCGCATGCGCTGATGATGCCAAGCCAGCTCCCAGCGAGTGCGTTGGGCCACGGGCTGCATTTGACGTGCAGATTTCTGCTGCCGATGGCGCGCTGCCTGACGACACCCAGCTGACGGTCAAGTTCTCGTCCGGAGAAGAAGTCTACAGCGTGGCAGCCCCTGAGCGCCCGCTTGAAGCCGTGCGCTGCACCCAGACCCCAGCTGACGCGTCTGTGGCGTCGCTCCGCTGCGCTCTCTGGACCGACGGTCCGGCTAGGGTGGACGTCACCGCGACAGGTTACCTGCCGCTCGAAGTTCAACTGGTGCACGAGACTGACGACTGCGGCATCAAGACCGTTCAAGAAGCGTTGGTCATCCAGCGACCCCCCGTCGAGTAGTTCCCGGTAGTTCTCCCGAGCAGTAGCCGCGCTTGACAGAACGCCGACGCTCGAGCGCTGACCGGGGCGTGGCTGGTTTGGCGCGCTCGTCGTGCAGATTGTGGCAAACTCGGCGCTATGGACTGGCGTAGTTGGGTCGTGGTGGGGGTGGTGCCTTTGGCGCTGAGTTGTGGAAGCGACTCTGCGGAAGCGCCGACAGGTCCTCCGGAGCTAGTCAGCGACGCGGCCCGCGTGCGCATCAACCTGGACCCGTTTTTCGTCGAGATCAGCCGCCCCGACGGCTCCGTCGTGCTGAAGACCTTGGAGGGCGGCGGCGCCGACGCGTACGGCGCGCCCTCAGCGACCGTTGATCAGCCGCTGGACTTGGCCAGGCCGCTGCCTGGCTGGGACGGCTACCTGGCACAAGAAGCCGCGTGGCGACACGGCGTCGTAGCGCAAGTGGTTTCGCGCGGAAAAGAACGAGTGGAGCTCTCGCTGAAGGGTGAGCAGTTCGAGGCTGAGTTCACGGTGTCCTTGAGCGGCCCGCGGGTGCGCTTGGAGTTCGCCGCTCGCGAGCAGGCAGACCAGGCCGCCGCCAACCCGCTCAACAAGGCCGGCATCGCCTTCGAGAGCTCGGGCAGCGAGCACTTCTTTGGCATGGGTGAGCGCTTCGCGACCACCGATCACCGTGGTTGGTCATTGTATAGCTGGCCCGAAGAGGGCGCGTTGGGCCGTGGCGAGAACGTCGCGATTGGCCCCGAGAACCCGTTCCCGAGTGGTCCGTCCATGACCTACTTCCCGGTGCCGTTCTTCTTGTCTAGCTCCGGTTATGGCATGCACCTGGATACGACTTTCCGCTCGGAAGTACATTTCGCCAGTGAGCGTGAAGATGCGTTTCGAGTCGCGGTGAACCGCGCCGCGTTTAACACCACGATCTATGTCCACGACGACCCGCTGCTCAGCTTGCGCGACTACGCCGAGGACACGGGCAAGGCGCCCGTCCCCGCGGAGTGGGTGTTCGGGCCGCGGCGCCGTGTTGGGTCGGGGTCGATGGTGGAGGGGGTACCAGAGATCCAGGCGATGCGCGACGCGGACATCGCCATCACCGGCGTGGACGACTCGGTGCATTTCCTGCCTGCGTCGTCCCAGGCTGGGCGCGAAGCTGAGCTACACGCCTGGACCCAGACCGCCCACGCCAGCGGTTACAAGGTGATGGCGTACAACAACCCGTACGTCGCCGAGTCGGACCCAGCCGCCGCGGCTGACTACGCGTATGGCGTCGAGCATGGCTTGTTCGTCAACACCCCGGACGCCTCGCCCTATCTCACCGAGTTCATCTCCGGCAAGAACCTGCGCCTGGCGACCATCGATCTAACCAACCCTGCTGGAGTCAGCTGGTTTCAACAGCTGCTCGGCCGTACGCTCGCGGTCGGCTACGACGGCTGGATGCATGACTTTGGTGAGTATATCCCCAGGGATGCAGTGATGTTCGATGGTCGTCGAGGGGACGAAGTCCACAATGAGTTCCCAGTGCTGTCCGCGAAGGCAGCGTTCGAGCTCATGGAGCGCGAGCGACCCGGGGACTACCTGTACTTCGTACGCTCTGGTGGCAGCGGCACCCAGGCCGTCACCCCGGCGGTCTGGGGTGGGGACTCTGAAGCGACCTTTGATGAGAGCCTGGGGTTGCCGTCCGCGGTGCGCGGGGGCATCACGCTGTCGATGTCTGGCGTCCCGTACTGGGGCAGCGACATGACCGGCTTCAAGTGCCTGACCAAGTTCCCCAGGGATAAAGAGGTCTACCTGCGCTGGGTCCAGCTCGGCGCGGTCTCGCCCATCATGATGGAGCAGAACGCGTGCTCCAACCCCACAGCCTCCACCAAACCCACCAAGTGGAACCTGTGGAACGACGCCGAGACCATCGATATTTACCGGCGCATGGCGCGCTTCCACACGCGCCTCTCGCCCTACTTCAATGTGTTGGCGAAGCTGGCGAGCGAGGTGGGGACGCCGCTCACCCTGCACCCTTGGCTGTTGCATCCCCAGGAGAGTGAAGCGCTGGCCATCGACGACGCGTTCTACCTCGGCCGCTCGCTGTACACGATGCCAGTCGTGCGCCGTGGGGTCACCACCAAGCGTGGATGGCTTCCGCCCGGTCGATTCGTCGATATCGACGACCTGAAGGTCTTTCAAGGTGGCCAGCACGTCGACATCCCCGCGCCCCTCGACAAGTTGATCGTGCTCCAGGTCGAGGACAGCATGCTCCCGCTGCTCGACGAGAGCATCGACACACTGGCGCCTGCCAGTGACCCGGCGGTGGTGACGCCCGCCGACGTAGCCGACCGCCTCGACGTGTGGGTGGTCCTGGGTGCCGCCGGCAGC
This sequence comes from uncultured Polyangiaceae bacterium, assembly GCA_964551615.1. Lineage (GTDB taxonomy): Bacteria > Myxococcota_A > Polyangia > Polyangiales > Polyangiaceae > JAHBVY01. The sequence continues at coordinate 17,402 of CAZKDY010000028.1, read as the reverse complement.
GCCAGCATGACGCTGAGCGATGGCACGCAGCTCGAGGCAACCCGACTCAGCGCTGACGTCGGGAACCCGCAGGACTTGCAGAGCGTCGCGCAGAGCCAAGTGGCTGACTGCGCGGGTTGCTATGCCAGCGGCGTCAGCGGCGACGTGCGGCGCATTCAGGTCACCACCCAGCCTGGGACGGAGAGCGAGCTGCGGGTGGAGGACGTACAGCTCAAGGTGATCAGCGGCCCGGTGGCCCGACGGATCCGCTGGGATGTGCGGCGACTTGAGTAGGTCCTAAGCCGTGCCGCAGCACCGAAGCGTTAGGCAGCCAAGATCTGTTGGGCGCCGTGCGCTACGCTGCGCGCGGTCAGCGCGCTGCGCGGCGACAGCTTGTAGGAGGCAGTGATGATTGAGCGGGATGGATACGCGAGCGTGAAACAGGGACACATCGGAGGCTCGCTCGGACGGCTCGATCATCTGGACGCGGCCTGGCAGGTGAGCGGCCACGGTCCCAAGCTGAAGGCCGTACGCAGCGCCGCAGAGCGCCTGCGTGAGTCCTTCGCGGCGGGACCGCGAGCGGTCGCGGTGCGCACCATCCCCATCAGCACCCTGGCCTACCCGACCAAGTACGCCTTTTGGGGCGCGTGCCTGCTCCCGTTTCCATACGTGATCATGAAGCACCAGTGCCTGCTGGTGCAGTTTCTGCAGCGCGGCGAGCTGAAGAACCTGCTGTTCAACCCCACCGATGACATCGCCGCTCGCGCGACGCCGTTCTTCAGTCGCATGATCGAACAGGTGGGTGAGTACGTGGCGTTCAACGTCCTGCAACAGAAGTTCGAGTCCATCGAGGCTCAACTCGCGAGTCTCGGGCTCAAGCCGGAGCACATCGACTACGTCGCGTTTGATCACTTCCACACGCAAGATCTGCGCGGGCTGCTAGGGACGAGCGGCGGGCGTCCAGCACGCTTCCCTAAGGCAACGCTTTTGGCCCCGGCAGCTGAGTGGGACGATTGGGATGATCTGCACCCGATGCAGAAGGCGTGGTTCGTCGCGGACGGCAAGCGGGGGGTGGACACCAGCCGCGTGTTACTTACGCGCAGCGACGTTGCGTTAGGTGATGGCGTGATGCTGGTCCGCACGCCTGGTCACACCAGTGGCAACCAGACGCTGTTCGTGAACACCACGGGTGGGGTTTGGGGTTGCAGCGAGAACGGTACCTGTGCCGACAACTGGAGCCCGCTCGACAGCAAGATCCCAGGCTTGGCGAGGCACTGCCGCCAGCACGACGTGGACCTCCTGCTCAACGCGAACACTCCCGAGTTCGGAGCGACCCAGTACACGTCGATGGTGCTGGAGCGCACCTTGGTCGATCGCGTGCCCCATGCGCCTGCGTTCGTGCAGATGTTCGCGTCGTCAGAGGTTCAGGCCTCCCCCTTAGCTCTCGGGTTGAAGCCCACAGTGCAGGTGGGCCAGCTGGAGTTTGGAACGCTGGCGCCCCGCGAGTCGCCCTAGGTGCGATGAGCTGCCCAGTGGCACGGGGGGGTGTCCATCTTGGCCACCGCTTCCCGACGGACGGGGCGCTGTTACGAATCGTCAGCTTTGCTGGCCATCTGGCGCGTCCAAGCGCTAGGCTGTTAGCGTTGCACGACTACTTCACAACCCACGAAGTGGCCCGCATGGCCCACGTGAGCCCGTCGACCGTATTAAATTGGATCGATCGTGGCCTGCTAGGCGCACATCGAACAGTCGGCGGACACCGGCGCGTGCCACGGGACCAGCTCGTGCGCTTCCTGCGCGAGCACAGCATGCCTGTGCCTGCGCGACTGACCGAGGTGGGTCGATTGCTTATCCTCGACGCTGATCCGCGCACGCTTGGTCTAACCGTCGACCTCCTCCAAGCTTGCGCGCCGCACCTCGCAGTGGACGGCTACCCGAACGCCGTCGTCGGTCTTTTGGCGTGCGGCGCTGACCCGCCTGACGCGGTGCTGCTCGACGTGGGCCTGACCCACGTGGATGCGCTGGAGATCTGCCGCAAGCTGACACAGGCTAGTCCGCCGGTGCGGGTGGTCGCGACCTCGCGCGCGCCGAGTGCTTCCCAGCGCGCCGCCTACACCCGCGCGGGGGCTAGTGGCTACTTGGCGCTGCCCACTTGCGCGGGCTGCTTGCTAGGTGCCATAGGATTACGTGATGACGTTGCCGCGGGGATGGGACATAGTGAAGGTCAGCGGCATGAAGGTCACTCACCCGTCGGGCACTGCAGCTGCGCACCCGGCGCGGCCCGGGTAGACAGTAGCACCTGACGCTCGGGGTGCGTGAGCCCAGGCCACACCCGACAGGCCAGCTCGCTCCACAGCTTCAGCTCAAGGCCGCTCAGGTCATGCCAAAGCCCCACGGAACCAAGTGGTTGACGCTGAAGCGCTAGCGTAATGGCGCCTAGCAGCTCGTCGTGGTCTCCTGCGGGCTGAGCTTGATAGCTCCGCACCGCGCAACGCACCAGCGCACGATCCAGGCTGGGGCTCGCGACGGAGCCGTCGCTCAGCGCTCGGTAGATGCGCCCCCGGCTGGGCGCGCCAAGCTGAACGAGCTGATCCTCCACGCGTCGTAGCGCGTCCCGATGTTCCTGCGTATCCGCCTGGTCGGCATCCGCCGTGGCGCTTTGCAGGCGCCCGACATAGTAGTCCGCCCGAAAGAACCAGCCGATGGCCAACGTCACGCCGACGCTGACTAATAGCAGCAGCAGCAGCCCAGGCCGACCCCTGGGCGCGGGAGCTGGCCGCGCGCTGCTCACTGCGTGCCCGCTGAGGACTCCAGATCGCTGTCGCCGAGCGCGTTGATGTCCACGCGCTTGGCAAAGGACCGCAGCACGGCTCGCTCTTCAATCAGCTGCGTGCCCTCTTGGGTCATGATGTCGAGCTGCGCGATCCCGACATCGGGGCAGTACAGCGTGGTGACCCGGCTCGACGCTTCGACGCCGCCGGCCTCTTCTTGGGTCTCGATGCAGCCTCGAAAGCTGCCCGCCTTGGTCTCGAGGGCGACGTCTGTTCGGGTGATCCGCACCTTGCCGTTCTTGCCCTGAAACTCCGCACCAACTTGCAGCGGCGCCTTTAGCAGCCAACCGCCAGTGATGTCGCTGACGCCATCGGCCTGCAGCTGCAGATGGGTGGTTCGGTTGCCCATCTTGAGGTCCACGCGGCCCGCCCGAGGGTGCTCGATCTGCATCCATAAGCTCCCCACCAGCTGCCCGTCGCTGTAGGTGTCGTAGGTGTAGACGAAGTCTGCGGGGAGCGGCAGGTAGCGTTCGACTTTTGTTTCCACACGGTTGGGCGTGGCAGCGCCAGCGCTGACCGCGGGCGTTGAGCCGCAGGCGAAGGCGAGGGGAGCCATCAGGAGCAGCGCTCCGACCGGGGCGGCTCGCGATGGCCACGAATCAATGGGCATGCACACCGTGGTGAGTATACGCGTACCACACCAGCACTGCGAGCAGCAGACTCGAGGCAAATAGTAGGTACTTCAGCAGTGGGTCCGGCTCGATTCGGCGTCGGATCTCCCTGGCGGCTTCGCGCACCGCTATCGAGTCAGCGTGCTCAACCAGCTTTGGCGCGAGCTCGCGCACGCGAGCGTAGTTGCCGTTCTCGAACGCGGTGATCAATTGTTCGAGCTCGGGGTCTGACGGAAAATCGAGCAGAAAGCGGGGCCGCTCTCGGCCGTCCTGATCCAATTCATCGCGCGCCGGCGTGGCCGCGGCGCTGGACTTGTCCGCTGACTTGCGTCGCTGCTTGCGGCGCTTGGGTCTTGACGGGATGCTGTCGCCTGGGTCGTGACCCTGAGCCTGCGGCGAGCCGGCCGCTGCCTCTGGTGTATCGGCATCGGGTTCGGCCAGGGGATCTGGCTGGTCGCTCATGGTTGAGACGGTACACCAACTGGGCCGCTAGCAGGCCGCTGAACGTCGGGCGGCGCAGGACGTGGCTAGTCGATGCGGTCGATGCGCTTGAGGCCCTTGCGACTGACCACGACGCGCAGCCGGTGCCAGTCACTTTCTTCGTCGGCGTAGCGTAGGCGGTACGCGACCGCGATGTTGTACACCCGCGGCGCTTTGTAGCCGCGAATGCGCCGAGTCTCCAGATCGGCCAGCACCACCGATTGCTTTGGGTCGTCGGTGTGCGCGAGCCAGCGCTGCACATCGAGTCGAAAGATCTCTGCCAACCCATCAAAGTCAGGGCCGAGCTCTGCTAGCCGCTCGCTGTAGAGCGTAAAGGTCTTCTTGTGATGGAGCACTGTCTCGGGGCGAGCCACCTCTTCAATGCTGTGCTGCCGCGTGCGCCTCCGTGCGGTTAAAACGTCTGCATCGACTTGGTCGAACGGCACGAAGCCTGACTGCTCGTTCACGGTCGCGACGCGGCGGTTGGTCTTGTCCAAAATCTCCCAGCTGCGATCCGGAAAATGGCGGGCGACCGCGCTGGACAGGGTCTCTTGCAGGACGGCCTTTAGGCGGTCCTTCACCACGTAGACGATGACCGCTGCCACCAGCCAGGGCATCAACTGATCACCTGGGTTCACGCCGTTCCAGAGCGCTGCCCCGACGGCGAAGGACATCGCGGCCCCAGCCGCGAGCCCGTACAAGGCGTGGCGAACCCAGCGGCCCGGCTCACTGATGCGCGTCTTCAACCACAGCACGCTCGACGTGAAGCGCTTGAGGACGTGCCGCTGAAACTCGAAATGTTCCACGCGGTCTGGTTGCAGCGCGCCGCTTAGCTCAAGCTTGAGCTCGCAGTCGCGCCGCGCCTCGGCGGAGAGCAGCGCGGCCTCAGTCAGGGCGCTGACCAGCTCAGGGGGCCCTTTGAGCCGCCCCAGCCGCAGCGCGACGCGGCCAAAGAACGCCTCAAACTGCAGCGAGACCTCGCTCCTTACCCAGTCAGAAGCGGTGAGCAGCGTCTGCGCCTCACGCTCAGGAAGCTCGCGCCGCCGCTGGTCTGACACCCGCAGATCAAGCATCAGCTGGTTCAGCACCTTGGGGCCTACGTCCACTGCCTTGCGGATCTGTGCAGTCAATGACGGGCTCAGCTTCTTTGGCAGCTGGCTGCCCGGGCGCTCTAGTACGCCAGATTTCTCAACCTCGCCTGCGCCTGGCTTACTGGAGACGCGCGCGTGCTCGTGCGCCGCGGAGATGCCGCTCATGATGTGGCGCTCGGCGCTAGCGAGGGCGTCCCGCAACAGGCAGGCCATCAGACGCATGCCGTTCATGGCTTGGTCAGGCGTCCCAGCGAGGGCGCTGCGCAGGCGCTCTAGCGGAGCCCCGAGCAGCTCGCGCAACGGCTCCTCCCGCGAGGCCAAGCGTACGTATGACTTCAGATCCGCGTAGATGTCGTCTTGCTTGTAGGTTTGACTATCCAGACGGAAACTGTCGGGGACGAAGAAGTAGGCCTCCCACTCGAACTGCTCCTTCAGCTCAAGCTTGCCGCGGACCTTTCGCGCCCGGTAAACCAGCGAGCATTGCAGGTGTGTCTTGTCGTGGATGCTCCACGCGGCGCGGCTCGGCGTCCCCCGTGAGTAGTCGGTGCGCGCCGGCGGTCGCACTGCGGCCCGGGGCGGATCGAGGCTGTGCTCGCTCAGTGCCTCGAGGGGCAGCTCGAGCTCGGGGTGTTCGGTGCTCATCGGCAGGCCAATGCGGCGGTGACCATTTAGCCACCTTAGCGTTACAAACCCAGTAGGCAACACAACTCCCAGCGCAGGCTAGGCCATTCCGCGGCCAGCAGGCGCGCGCGTCGGCGGGGCGCGCAGCGGGCAGCGGAGCACGACACAGCGCAGCGCAGCACAGCGCAGGGTGGGGCCGAGCGCTAGAACTGGAAGTAGACGAAGGGCACCGCGTCGGCGCTGATCATTTCCCGTACCCAAAGCAGGAGCGCCAGTAGGATCACCCCTTGGGTGAACGCAGGGGCGCGCTTGAAGGTCTCCCGCGCCCAGACAAACGCGCGCTCTGGCACGTAGTGGCTGAGCAGGCCGAGCCCCAGGACGAGCAGCACTCTGCTGTGCAAGTTGGGGTGGTAGTGCGTGAGCTGGCCCAGCTGGGAGAACATCAGCCATGCCTCCTGAAAAGTATCTGCGCGGAAAAATACCCAACAAATGCACACGAAGTGAAAGGTGAGCAGCACGCCGAGCAGCGTCTGCCACCAGCTGCGCGGAGGGCTCCAGCGCTTGTCTGGCACGCGCCGCACGGCCTGCCCCTCTTGCCACTCGTACCAGGCGTGAGCTTGGCGCTTGCGCTCGACGCTAGCCGCGGTCCACGGCGCCGCGGACCAGCCGCGATGAACGGCCAGCGCCGCGCCGTGGAGGCCGCCCCAAACCACAAATGTCCACGCCGCGCCGTGCCATAAGCCACCTAGCAACATAGTGAGCAAGAGGTTGATGTAGGTGCGGGCCTCGCTCTGACGGTTGCCGCCCAGCGGGATGTACAGGTAATCGCGTAACCACGTGGAAAGCGAAATGTGCCAACGGCGCCAGAAGTCCTGGATGTCGGCGGCTTTGTAGGGTGAGTCAAAGTTGAGCGGGAAGCGCACGCCGAGCAGCAGCGCGGAGCCAATGGCCATGTCAGTGTAGCCAGAGAAGTCGCAGTAGATCTGCACGGCGTAGCCCAGCACCGCTGAGTAGCACTCCAGGCTTGAGTACTGCGTCGGAGCATCGAAGACGCGGTCGACCAGGTTCAGCGCCAAGTAGTCCCCGATGCAGACCTTCTTGACCAGCCCGATGGCGAGCAAGAAGAGGCCCTCCGAGCCTTCCCGCGAGCTCCAACGCGGCGGCCCGGCCAGTTGGGGGAGCAGATCCCTGGGCCGCACGATGGGGCCGGCGACGAGGTGCGGAAAGAACGCGACGAAGCTCAGGTACTCAAGGTAGCTCTTCTGCGGTTTTATATCCTCACGGTAAATGTCAATGACGTAGCTCATTGACTCGAACGTGAAGAAGCTGATGCCCACCGGCAGCGCGATGCGGAGGGCCAACTCGGGCGGGTGCATCCCAGCGGCTTCAAGCAGGGCGCGCGCTGAGTCGACGCCGAAGTTGAAGTATTTGAACACGCCGAGGACGCCCAGGTTGATCACCGCCGTGACCACGAGCCAGCGCTTCTTTTTGCGCTTGTTCGACTCGCGCGCGATCGCGTGCCCGAGCAACCAGTCAGCGCTAGATGAGCCAATGATCAGCGGTAGAAAGCGCCAGTCCCAGTGGGCGTAGAAGACGTAGCTCGCCAATAAGATGAAAATCAGCCGAACCTTGCGCGCTCGCACCAACAACGTGAGCAGCACCACCCCAAGCACAGCCATCGCGACGTTGATGGCGATACCTTGCGGTAGCGGGACCTTCAGGGCATGAAGTCCGAGTGAGAGCGGGTCTAGGCGCGCGTGAGTCCAGCTAAGCCAACTCAGGCCCACGAAGTTGATCACCACCGCCGCGACCGCGGCCGGCAACGCCGGGGTGGTGCCCTCTGCTCTTTGGTGGCAGAGGCGAAGGGTCAGCAGCAGCGCGACCACTGGCACCACGCTGTTCGCCAGGCTGCGGGGCAGGCTCAGCGCGAACGCTGCGAACGCAAACCAAGGTAGCAAGAGCGCCCAGCGCCGCCTTGCCAGCACCCAGGACACGACAAAGACGAATCCCAGAAATTTTGCGTAGTCGAGGGTGTTGAACAGCACTTGGCAGACCACGGCGTAAGGCCAGCGCCCCTTTTACCCAGTCTTTGCCGCTGTCAGCAAAGCCTTGCGCGAGCAAGCAGCGACACCTGGTATCTTGGCTCGCTCGGGCGCGCGAGCCTAGCTGCGGCGCGACGCGACTTCGCATGCCGTCGGTTGACTGGTAGGCCGTCGGGGCCAAGGCTTCTCGGATCCGAATGCTCACACGTTTTTTCCTTGGTCTCATCAAAGGCGCCCTCGCGGGTGGCCTGGTCGCCCTCGCGCTGGTCAAGGGCTTCGGGGTCGTGAGCTGGGGTGGGACGCTGGCCTACTTGACCGCGATGGGCCTGGGTGTGTTGACCGCCCTGGTGAGTGGCAACGCCATCTGGCGCCGAGGCGCCGGGGTCGAGAACGCTATCAAGGCCGTGGCGGGGATCGGGATCGCGTGCGTCGGTATGTTTGCGCTGCGGAAATGGCTACCGTTCTCAGTGGACCTCTCGATGTTCCAAGCTGGCAGCGGCAAGCTGGGGGATTTGCCAGCGGCTGCGCTGCCTATGGTCGGCACGCTGCTGGCCTTGATGTTCGAGATCGACAACACGGGGGGTTCTCAGAAAGAGCAGAGCACTGAGGTGGCCAGCTCCAAGGCGCGCGTCGCTGGGTCCGTGCGGGTTGATGAGCTTGGACCTGCCGAGTCAGAGCTAGCTAGCGACGGACGCGGGGCGCACGCTGCGCGCCGCGATCAGCGCCGCTAAGGCGCGCCCCCTGGTTCGCCCTGCAGCGCATCATGCCCCCAGCCCGCATCCTGCTCTTCGTCGCGACCTTCGGAGGCATCGCGCTGATGGTTCGATCGCTGTTCGGTGAGCCGGTCCCACTTGAGTACGCCGTCTCGGCGATGATCGGCTACATCGGCCTCAACACGCTGGGTGTGCTCAAGCCCCAACTCGAGATGTTCGGTGACGTCCTGTGGCGCGGAGAAGCCGATCAGGGGGTGGCGCTGACCTTCGACGATGGCCCGCACCCCGAGCACACGCCGAAGGTGCTGCAGATCCTCGAGGATCACGGCGTCACGGCCACTTTCTTCGTCGTCGGGCGCAAGGCCAAGCTGCACCCTCAGCTGATCCGTGAGATTCATCAGCGCGGGCACACGCTCGGACTACACGGCTATCAACACGACCGGTTGTTCTCGTGGAAGCCGCCAAAGTACGTACAAGACGACATCGAGCGCACGCAGCGCGTGATCGAAGAAGCTTGCGGTGAGCGCCCTACGTTGTTTCGGCCACCCATCGGTCATGTCTCCACGCGGACAGCAGCTGGCGCGAAGCGCGCCGGCGTCACGCTGGTCGCGTGGAGCGCGAAGGGACGCGACGGCATCGCGGGCGCGGACCCCGAGCGGGTGCTGGAGCGGCTGCGCGCCGGGCTCAAACCGGGGGCGATCTTGCTGCTCCACGACGCGGCGGAACGCGACGATTTTGAGCCTGTGTGCGCGGCCATCCTGGCCGAGCTGCTAGACGCGATCCAAGCAGCGGGGTTGAGCGTGGTGCCGCTGGTGAGCTTCCTTGAAGAGCTAGCCCCTCCACCCCCTCCGTCGGCGGGTGCTGGGCTGCCTTAGCTTCCGCGGGGAGAATGACGTGTCACTCGGTCGCGGGCAGCTCCACCACGAAGCGAGCGCCGGTCGTGTAGCTCACGTCAAGATCGATGCGACCACCCGCAGCCTCGACCAGCCCACGGCAGACCGAGAGCCCAAGACCGGTGCCTTTACCGACCTCCTTGGTGGTCACAAAGGGCTCAAATAGCTGGTCTCTCACCGCGGCGGCGACGCCCGGGCCGGTGTCCTCTACGACCAGCCGCACGCCAGCTGGGGTGGGAGTCGCGCGGACGACTACGTGGCCATGCGGTCCGCACGCATCCGCGGCGTTCAAGAGCAGGTTGAGCAGCACTTGAATCAGCTGCTCGTCGGCCATGGTCACCCGCGGCAGGTCAGGCGCGACGTCGATCTCTAGCTCTACGTCACGCAGCGCGTGTTGTGGGCTGATGAGGGTGATCGTGTCGTGCACCACGCCCTCGACGTTGCCGGGGGTCGCTTCACCCGGCGCCTCGCGGCCTGGGCGCGCGAACTGCAACAAGTCGCGCAGGATGCGGTGAATGCGCTCCGTCTCTTTGCGCATGCGTCGGAGGAAATCTTGCTGTTCTTCGTCGCTGAGATCGCCGTCGATCAGCAGCTCTTGCAGCCCGATCAGCGCCGAGATGGGGTTGCCGATCTCATGTGCCAAGCCCGCTGCCAGCCGCCCCACGCTGGCCAGTCGCTCGCTGCGCACGAGCCCCGCTTGGGTCGCCTTGAGCTCACTCGTGGCGCGCTCGACCTCGTCGACTTTGGCGCGCAAGGCCTCTTCCTCAGCCAACAGGTGCTCGGTCATCTGCTTGAGAGAGACGCCAAGCTCGGCTAGCTCGCGCGCGCCTCCACGCGGAAGTTCGAAGCGCCGGGCCCCGGTCACGACCCGCCCCGCGGCCACGCTCAGGCTGTCCAGCGGGCGCACGATCAGGCGAGTCAGCACAAAGTACCCGAGCATCAACAACATCAGCGCGCTGATCGCCGTGTAGAACCCGAACAGCCTCAGCAAAGGCGCGACGCGGGCCGCGTCGTCGTCCGTGCGCAAGATGGCGGCCACCGCGCCGTGGGGGTCGGGGACAACCACGGCGATCCCTGGCCCATACGCTGTGCGTACCGCGGACACCTGCTCGAGCTTGGGGTCGAGCAGCGCTGGGAGCTGGTCGACGGCCACCGGCTCACCCACCCGCACGATCGCCTTGCCCTGGGGATTATAGACGCCGATGGCTTCCAGCCCGCTCGCGCCGATCTCTGAGCGGCACAGATCCATCAAGTCGCTGGGGGAGCGCCGCTCGCGCGCCTCGGCGACGTGACCCGCGACGGCGCGTCCCAGCGCTCTCGCGCTGCCATGCCGAACCTCTTGCAGCGTCACCCGAGTGTAGGTGGAGACCGCGAAATAGAGCGGCAACAGCCCGAGCAAGAGCAGCCCGCTCATCAGCAAGAGCAGCTGCAATCGCAGGCCAGGTCTCACTGAGAGCTATCTCCACGCGGATAGGCGCTGGGCAGCGCTAGCCGCCACGACGACCTGGCGTGGGCTGCAGGCGAGCGTGTCGAGGCGACCAGAAGCCGCCCCATACTCAGCCTTGGAACTGGCGCTTTACGTTCTCGTCCATCAACACGACAAGTGCCCAGATGCCGATGGGGATGCCGAGCCAGCAGCACGGGCCAAGGCACGGGATCATGCCCACGATGACGCCCGCCAGGGCCAGGCCCCAGGCCTGCCCCTTCATCATCTTCGTCATAGCGAAGATGACGAAGCCGCCCGTGAACAAGCTGATGAAGTTGAACACCATGCCCCCCACGCCGGACATCATGTTGGCCATGCCCGCGTCGCCGCCCAGCGCTCCCATGCCGGTGCCGAGCAGGTTCAACACCAAGCGGAGCAGCTGCCAGGCGATGCCGATGCCCATGGCGATCATCATGAAGATCGCGGGCAGCTTGGTCTTCTCGAGAGCGCCGCCGGGGGGGGGGCCGTACGCGCCAGGGCCGGGGGGCGGCGCGCCGAAGCCTCCGGGAGGCCCGCCGAAGCCACCGCCGGGGGGCGCACCGAAGCCACCACCAGGAGGTGCGCCGTAGGGAGGGGGATTACCGTATGGATTATTTTGCATTTGGACCTCAGCATCAGGCTATCCTGCTGAGCGCCCGGAGCCAACTGAGATCGACTTCAATAAGCAGCCGAGATCCGCTTGGTAGCGCCGGGGCTCGATTTGCCCAGCACCTCGGCCCGAGCTTCTAGGCAAGCCTTCGAGCCTGCACGAAACAGCCGACACACCTGCGGACGCACGCTGTGGATTTGACACGCGACGCGGGCCCCCAGCTCGCCTTCCAGCGCGACGCAGCGGACCCCAGCAGGCAGCACCGGAGTCGATCCGGCGCCACTCGCGTTATCCAAGCCAGGCCTGGGGGTGGAGAGATCCGGGGTGGTGGCGAGCTCACCGTTGGTCACCTGAGCCGCGAACAGCGTCGGCAGCCGCCGTCGCTCGGTCGCGGTGACATGGACGTAGGTGGGCCAGTCTGTACGAGGAGCACAGCAAGCGCCGCAGCGCTGGCAGTCTAGGTCGAACGAGGTGAGGGTGGTCACCATCCCCGGTATCTTAACCGTCACGACGCCTGCCGATCCCGGCCGCAGGCTAGAGGAGCGCTGGCTAGAAAAACCGCACGGCAATTCATGTCGTCTGGCTACGGACCGCCGAGCGCGAAGGCCTTAGAACCCCACACTTCGCCCTTCACGCCCGGTTGAGCGTCGTTCCCGCCTTGTCCGCCGGGGCCCCCCTTGCCCGGGGTTCCGCGATCGATGATCACGGCCTCACCCTGGGTTACCGCGGACTTACCGACCAGGCCGATGCCGATGGAAATACCGCCGTTTCCACCGGCGCCGCCGCCGCCCGGTCCGCCCGCGCCTCCGTCACCGCCAGCGGCACCACCCGCAGACGAGTACCAGATCGCGCCGCACTTTTGAGAGCCACCGTCTTCGCCGCCAGCGCCCATGGCGCCCAGCGCGCCGGCGGCTCCGTCACCACCGCGCGCGCCGTCACCCCCTCGCCCGCCGGCCACGAAGCCGCTCTCTAGGGTGAGGTTCGAGTTGACCAGCAGGATGGCGAACGATCCGCCGCCAGGCCCCCCAGGGGCCCCGCCGCCACCGGCGCAGCCACCGGCGCCGCCCTTGCCTCCGACGCCGCCGAGGAGCGTGCCGCAGCCGAAGCAGGCTCGAAAGCGCTTGGTCCCGCCAGCCCCGCCGCCGCCGCCGCCCGTTCCGTGCTTGCCGCGCTCACCGCTGGCACCCAGCGCGCCCACCCACTCTCCCAGGGCGTTGAACGCGCCCAGCGCGTCGCTGTTAATTCCGCCCGGTAATCCAGCTGCGCCGTCCCCACCGTCCGTGCCGCTGCTGCCACCGCTGACCCCGTCGCTGCCTACCGATGGGCACGCGCTGGGGCAGTTATCGCCGCCATCAACGCCGCCGCCACCGCCGCTCACCGGATCCCGGTCAGCGTCACCTGGCTGGCCAGCGCTGGAGCTGCAGTCGTCCACCTCTCCGCCTTCGCCGCCCAGCGCGCTGCAGGTGGTCACTGTGCCTGAACTGCCCACCGCCCCAGCCGCGCCTTTTCCGCCGCGCACGCTGGTGTTCACCAGGCTCAGCGCGTCGCCAGAGGCTCTGACCCAAATTCCATAGCTGCTGCTGCCGTCGCCGCGTTCGCTCAGATCGGCGCCCTCGACGGTCAGGCTGGCTAGCGATGTTGGGAGCGTGAGCCCGTCGGCGATCACGGTCTTCGGCTCGCTTGAGGTGATCACGACTGGGTACTTTGCCGCGTCCTGGTCGACGAAGCCTGGCGCGTAGCCGCCCACGATCTTCACGCCGTCCGCCAGCGTCACCTGCTCATGGTAGGTGCCCTGCATGAGGTGGATCTCGCACGGCTTACTCACGCAGCCCAAGGCGCGCTGGATCCCCTCACCGACGCTGAGCACCGCTGTGCTTGGGGACTTGCCGTCTGCGTTGTCGTTGCCGAGCGGAGATACGTGAATCACCTGGCTCTCTCCGCCGCTGCCTGCCGCGCCGCCGGTCGCTGCTGCGCCGCCGGTCGCTGCTGCGCCGCCGCTGCCTGCCGCGCCGCCGCTGCCTGCTGCGCCGCCAGTCGCGGCGCCCTGTGTGTCCGTGCTGCCAGTGCACGCCCCGAACAGCAACACACCTGGGACAAGCACCGCTCCACCCAACCAAGCCGCCAAGCCGCGTCGAGATCGCACGTCATCCTCCGCTCGGGTCAATCCTGCCAACATAGGCCAAGCCTACAGTATCCCGGCATAGAACACGTCCTAATGCGCCACAAAGTGGGATCGCTTTGGCGAGCGGGGAGCTCGACCACGATCGCGATGGTTGGGCGCTCGGCGCGAGCTCGGTCCCCAAGCGACCGATTCAACAAGCAAGCCAGCGCGCGCTATGCTGCCGTCAGATGGCATTTTACTTCCGGCCTCGTGGCGAGCTGCTGGCCAAGATCAGCGGCGCTCACAGCTGGCTGTATGACAAGTCCCGGGGCTGGGTCGGCGCGCGCTTGGTGGGGATGGACATCCTGCTCCTGCACAGCCGCGGCGCCAAGACCGGGATTCGGCGCACCGCGCCGCTCCCGTATTTCCGAACGGAAGCAGGAATTGTCGTGGTCGCGTCCAATGCCGCACAGCCAAGCCACCCGGCCTGGTACTACAACGTACGCGCTGAACCTGAGGTCGAGCTCCAGCTCAAGCGGGAGCGCTTCGCGGCCAGGGCGCGCGTGCTTGGAGGCGAGGAGCGTCGGTCGGCTTGGGCGGCCATCGTAGCGGTCCAGCCTCGCTACGCGCACTACCAAGCGCTCACCGAGCGTGAGATCCCACTGATCGCGTTCGAACCCAAGCGCTGAGCGGGGCATACTGCGGAGATGATGAGGGACGTGCCGGGAGACGCCGAGTGTCGCTTGTTGGTTGTCGGGAGCGACTTCCGTGGCGAGGCGCTAGACCCCGATCTATTCATTACCGTCAGGATCCACCTGAGCGCTGAGCAGTTGGTCGTGCGCGTGGACGCGCCGTGGTGGGCTGACCCTGCCCCCGCTGCCCCGCTCGGTCCGACGCCGCGGCTGTGGGAGCATAGCGCGGTGGAGCTGTTCTTGATGGGACCCGGTGGCCGTTACGTGGAAATTGAGCTAGGTCCGTTCGGACACTACTTAGCGCTCGAGCTCCAAGCCTTTCGTGTCCTCTTGCGCAGCGACCTAACTTGCGCCTACCAGGTGACTCGCCAACGCGAGCGCTGGCAGGGCGAAGCGCGGGTGGCGCTAGCTGACTTGCCACCGCGGCCTTGGCGCCTCAGCGCGTGCGCGATTTGGGGTCGAGCTGAGGCGCGCCAGTTCGCGATGGCGAACCCCACTGGCGGGCAGACCCCGGATTTTCATCAACTAGCTGCGTTTGGCGCGGCGTGGTGACTGGCGCCTAGTGCCGCGTACCCTTGACCTTGTACCAGCCGACCTTGATATATCCCGGCGGAAGTGGCAAGTAGGGCAGGCTCGCGAGCGCCGGCAGCTCGACCTCGGCCTCGGGTTCCAACACTAGCTGCGACTCCAGGGCCTGGCACGTGGCCTTGCCCTCATCGGTCGAGCAGAGCGAAGACCGGTAGTAGCGTAAGCCTCGGGGGCCTTGAAACGGCGGGAGAGGCTTATCAGTTTCCGCGGAGAAAATCGTTATGGTCGCGTCATACCTCGGCAGCAACAGCACGCGCTGTCCGGCGCGCCCCAGGTACAGCACCGCGCCGGGCTTCGGCATCTCGCGGAGCCACTTGGTGAGCAGCTGCACCTCCTGGGCGTCTGTGGGCAGCTTTAGGTAGGCTGCCCAATGGCTCCACGCGAAGGCGAGGGGCGCCGCAGCGCAGGCGACGACGGAGAACTGCCTGAGCGGGTCCCAAGCCAAGCTCGGCAGATACGCAGCCAGGGCGACCAAGACCGCGGGCAAGTACAAGGTGAGGTAGGCGTCGCGGATCATCCGCGGGGCGTCGCCCACGGCGTTCGTGGCGGGGGCAAGCTCCCAGCATAGGCACAGCGCCACGACGGGGATCCAGTCTTGCGCGCGCCGCTTGGTCAGCAGCCAGAGCGGCAGTAGCAGCAGCAGCGGTGCTGCGTGCAGCTCGATGCTGGTCGCTGGTAGCCAGCGTTGACCTAGTTCGCCGCGGAGCACGCCCAACATAGGCCCCAGCGACGTCAAGCACACCAGCGCGGCGATGGTCAGGCCAGCGATGCTGCCGCGCAGGGCGCGGGCTTTGAGCGACCCGCCTAGGCAGGGGACCACGAACGCGAGCGTCGCCAGCGGCAGCCAGCCGATAGGGTGGACGCGCGCAGCTTGGGCGACGAAGCAGCCGGCCGCGATGATACCGCAGAGAAACAAGTACAGGCGAGGCCGATTGTCCGCCAACCCCTCGCCTGGCTGAGCCGCCAAGGCCAGCGACGCAGCCGCCAGCATGCCGAGCCCGCCCATGGTCGCCATGTACGACTCGCTGCCAGCCAGCCGAGCCAGCAACGGGTGCGCGCAGATCGCGAAGCTGGCCAACCATGCGGCACCACGACCAGCGCCAGCGACGCGAACCACCAAGTGAGCCAGCGGCACGCTGGCAGCCAGCAGCGCCGATTGCAGCAGGGGGACCCGATAGTCGGGTTCGCCGCGGCTCGCGAACCAGCCGAACACCTCCTGGAACCCAGGCCCGTAGACGCTGGGGCTGAGCGGCGCGCCTGCTGCTTCCGCGATCCACAGCGGAGCCTGGCCGTTCTGATGGAACGGCGCGGGGCCTAACAGCCACCAGCGCAGCCAACCGGTGGCGAGCGTCAGCGCGGCGAGGCCGGCAAGTTCCGCAAGGAAAAAATCGCGCGCTGACGGTGTGGGCCGGTCGGCTGATCGCCCGCGGCGCAGGCGCAGCGCCAGGCCCGCGCTGCACAGCAAGAGCAGTAGGCCCAAGACAAGTAGTCGAGGGCCGCTCACCGTAGGTCTGGGCGCTGGCGCCGCGAAATCAGGTGGGCCGAAGCGCTCAACGCAGCTGACAGTGCGAGCCAGCGCGTCTTGCCTGGCGGCCGGTTCCTGGTTCCAGTCTGGGAACTCCCCGATCGGCTGGATGCCCACCGAGCCAACCCGGCGAAACGCCTTGGCGTTGCCGTCGGCGATCTCGATGCTCAACGGCTGCGCGCTGTCTGTCCGTGCGGATACAACTACGACACGTTCGAGGCACGCGGTGACCTCGAACTGAAAGCCAGGCGCGGCGCAGCGCGCAGCCCACGCGTCGTGTTGCGCGCATAACCCAGACCCCGCTCCGGGTGCGGTGGGGGCAGCCGCGGCGCTGGGCGCCGCCGCCGCCCACGCCAGCGCCAGTAAACACGCGACGAGCAGCCGAGGCAGACAGCGAAGCAGCTGGCTGGATTCCAAGCGGCTGTGTCTTGGTGGCGTGTGCAGGCGGCGCGCTAGGGTGTGAGTATCTGGCAAAATCGGGGTCCGAGCAGCGCGCGGGCGCTGCAGCTCTCCCGAGAACCGGCGCCGCTGGCGATGGAAAGCGCAGCGCTGATGCTTGGTTATGCTCACCATCTGTTCAGCGCACATACAGGCGATTTCCGCGAATTCTAGCGAAGTCCTGGTGAGCTGCGGGCGAACGCTGCGGGCGATTTGCGGAGGCTCGGTTCGTGCTGCTTGACTCGCGGGGCCCGGCAGTGAATCAGAGAGCCTGTTCTCCGAGACACGAGGAGGACCCCTGGCGCTTGTGCCAGTGAAGTGTTGAACGATTGGCGTTCATCAAGACAGAAGAGAGAGATGGCAAAGAAATTATTTGTTGGCGGTCTATCCTGGTCCACGGACGAGGCAAGTTTGCGTAGCGCGTTTGAGCGCTTTGGTGAAGTGCAAGAGGCAGTGGTCGTGAGCGACCGCGAGACGGGTCGCTCACGCGGCTTCGGTTTCGTGACGTTCGTGGACGATGCTTGTGGCGACCAAGCGATTCAAGAGATGAACGACACTGTGATCGACGGGCGCACTGTGGCCGTCAACGAAGCGCGTGAGCGCGCACCCCGAGGCGGCGGCTTCGGTGGTGGTGGTGGCGGCGGCGGCGGCTACGGCGGCGGCGGCGGCGGTGGTCGCGGCGGCGGCGGCGGCGGCGGCTACGGCGGCGGCGGCGGCGGCGG
>CAZKDY010000027.1:44314-107209 GCA_964551615.1 uncultured Polyangiaceae bacterium | reverse complement strand
CTGGGTTTCCCCCTCCGCCCGCGTGCGCGAGCGGAGCGAGACGCACCGGCGCCGGTGCGACTGGCACGACCACACGAACAGGAGGTGAGAATCCAAACCCAGGGCCCTAACGGAGGGAACCTGACACCGAAGAGACAAGGGCGTTGACCTGGAGCACCAGGCCTCCGGCGGCGGCGAATAGCCCCGTTGGGCCCGCGAGGGGATGTCTGGTGGAAGTCATAGGTGCGCGACCAGACCGAACGCAAGTGAAGCGCCGTAAGGCATCTACGTCGGGTGAGCCGGCCGGCAGCGGCGAAGCCCGATATCCGTTCGAGGCGTAGGTGTACTGGCGACGGGGTGGTCGCGAAGTTCGTTGGTCTTACCCAGCGAGATCTGTCGGGTTCCGCGAGAGCGGTAGCCCGTAGAACGTAAAAGGACGAAAGGCGATGACCCGACAGAAGTCAGATGGTCGCATAGCACCAGCAGGCCGCCGAAACGCGGCCGTAACTCGCGGAGTCGAGCCCCGCGAGGGAGGGAGAGCGACCACGGTCGAGAAACCAGTTCTGCAACTCAGTCTGGACTTTGCATCAGCAGAAAAGGCAGCCGCACCCGCGGTCGCCATCGACGGCGAAGCGGCGCGGGGCGTACCCCGCGCGGTCTCGTTCGCGGCGCCCAAGGCAAAGCCCAAAGAAGAGAGCGCAGAACAAGCGACGATGGAAGGAGTCGTGCAGAGATTGCACGGCGCTTTCGAGAAAGTGGCAGCAAATCGGGGTGCCCCTGGGCCCGATCGGCAGAGCGTGGATGAGGTGCGCGAGCAGCTCCCCAGGCTTCTTCCGGCGCTGCGGGCAGCCTTGCTTGACGGAAGCGATCGCCCCGGAGAGACCCGTCGCGTGTGGATCCCGAAGGCGGGCGGCAAGCAGCGAGGGCTAGGGATCCCCAACGTGGTGGACCGAATGGTGCAGGAGGCGGTACGCCAGGCGCTCGAGCCAATGTACGAGCCTCAGTTCCGGGAGGAAATCCACGGGGCGAGCGATCCAACTCGCCCATTGTGAGCGCAAGCGCACGATCGTGCGCCGGCTCATGCGCAACGGCGTGAGAGCGAAAACAGCGTGGCGCTACATCTACGAGGGGCGCAAGTCTCTGTGGGCGTTGAGCCACTGCTCGGCAGTGCATCGAGGACTCAGCAGCGCGTACTTCGCGGAGCGGGGTGTGCGACAAAGCGTGCTGCTCCTAGCGACTGGGCAAGCGACCCGCAGCGCACTAGCATGCACCGATGAGCTTAGGAGCAGCGCGCCGCCGGGGGCTAAGCCTAAACGCCAGCCTGAACGGCGCGCTGCTGGCTGGCGCCCTGTTGGCGAGCAGCTTGCTGGTCGCTGGTTTGTCGGCGGGTTGTGGTTCCAACGCCGCCTCCTGTGCTCAGCGAGGCGCCGCGGATCCGCAGCCAGCTAGCAGCGCCCCAGGGCAGCTCGACAGCGCAACCACAAGCCAACTGGTCGTGGCGGAGCCTACGCGACCACAAGACGCGCCGGCGGTGGCCACTGCGCAGCCAACTTCACCCGCGCCCGAACCGCCCGAGCCGCCCGACGCGCCGGACACAGCGGAGGGTCGCCGCGCTGAGCTGCGAGCCATGGACTCCGCGCCCCGCCACGTGCCCAGCGCGCTGACCGAGCCCGCGCGCCCCTCGCGCCTGAAGCCAGGGATCTACCGCTGCAGCGTCGGCGATGGCTACAAACTCAGAGAATGCCGCGTGGAAACAGATACCGCGGGGCGTACACTGCTCGAGATCGGCGACGGCAACCTGGTGGCAGCGCGCGGCGTGGTGTGGGACGATGGCGCCAGCAGTCGCTTTGAGGGTTGGCTGACCGACCGGCGCCCTTTTGGCTGCTTTTCGTGCCAAGATCGCTGCTACATTGAGCCCGGCAGCTGCGTCTGCGATACGGCGCCCTTGGCGGTGGCTAGGGCCTGCATCGCGCAGCCGGTGTCGATCGTGCTCAGCGGCGCAGGTAATCAGTTCAAGGGCAAGCTCAGCTACAGCCACTTCTACGCGACCTACGAGGGGGTGGGGGGAGCGCGGCATTTGGTGCCTGGTCAGACCGCGCAGAGCTTCCCGGTGCGGCTCCTTTTCCAGAAACCGCTGCCTGGCTGCGGCGCCGCGGGCTCACCCTGCGGAAAAGACCCTTCGGAGCCAAACCGCGGCGGGGCGCTCGACGCGAGGCACTAGCTCCCAGGCTTAAAATACATCCAGCGGCCGATTGTCACGCAGCGCGTCAGCCCTGGTTTACAACTGCTCGCCTGAGCGCCATGCTCCGCGCCCATGGCTGACCCTCTGCTGCGCGCTGCGGCTGGACATCCGCTCACCGCGAGCGCGGCTCAGCGCGCGGCGGCGGACAGGTCTCAGGCCGGCTTCGAGGCGCTGCTCGGCGCTAGCCGTGAGCTGCGCGATCGCGCTTGGAGCGCCCCCGCCGCGGCAGCCCGGGGCGGGGTAGGGCTGCCTGAGCTGACCTTCTCACCAAAGGTCTTTCTGCCGCTGACCAACCTGTGCCGCAACCGCTGCGACTACTGTTCGTTCCGGCGCTCTTGGGGCCAGAAGGGGGCTGAGACCTTCAGCCACGACACGACGCTGATGTGGCTCGACCGGGGCGAGGCGCAGGGCTGCGTCGAAGCGCTATTTTGCCTCGGGGATACGCCTGAGTCGGAGTTCCCCGAGTACGCGGCGCTGCTGGCTTCTTGGGGGCACACGTCGACGGTGGACTACCTGGACTGGGCCGGCCGGCGCGCGCTAGAGCGTGGCCTGTTGCCCCACACCAACGCCGGCGTGCTCAGCGCGGCCGACATCGCGCGGCTGCGCGCGACCAACGTGAGCCAAGGGCTGATGCTCGAGAACATCAGCCCGCGCTTGTGCGGGCCCGGCATGGTCCACCGCGACGCGCCGGACAAGCACCCGGACAAGCGCATGGCGATGCTGCGGGCGGCGGGGCAGCTCAAGGTGCCGTTCACCACCGGCGTCCTGCTCGGCATCGGCGAGACCCAGGCTGAGATCGTCGACAGCCTGCTGGCGATCCGGGAGCTGCACCTGGAGCTCGGGCACATCCAGGAGGTGATCGTGCAAAACTTCCGCGCCCGGCCGCGCATCCCGATGCACGGCGCGCCAGAGCCCGACGACGTGGAGATCGCGCGCAACGTGGCCCTGGCCCGGCTGATCCTCCCGGCAGAGATCAGCGTGCAGGCGCCGCCCAACCTAAACCCTAACGCTACGCGCCTGCTGATCGACGCTGGCATCAACGACTTTGGCGGCATCAGCCCGGTCACGCCGGACTACATCAACCCCATCCACCCTTGGCCGCACCTGCTCGACTTGGAGGCAGCGTGTCGCGAGGCGGGGTTTGCGCTGCGGCCGCGGCTGCCAGTGTACCCGACCTACGTTGCGCGCCCCGGCTTCGTTGAGCCCGCGCTGCGGCCCGCCGTCGCGGCAGCCCAGGCCCGCGTCGCCGCCGCCACCACAGCTTGTGACTTGTTACCGCGCGGCGCGCCAACGGTTCGAGCGCCGCAGTCCTCTCAACCGACCCCGGACATCCCATGACCCAAGCTTCCCCCGCCGCCATCGCCTCGACCCCCGTCCGGGCGATTTTAGAGTCGTGCCTCGCCGGCGACTCGCTCCAGATTGAAGCCGCGACGCGGCTGTGCCGCGCCACCGGTAATGATTTCCACGCGTTAATTCACACGGCGGATGTGCTGCGCGAGGCTCAGGTAGGCCCTGAGGTGGGCTACGTGGTGAACCGCAACCTCAACTTTACAAATGTATGCGTAAAGGCATGTAAGTTCTGCGCTTTTTCCCGAACTAACCGCTCAGAGCAGGGCTATTTCTTGCCTCAAGAAGAGATCGTCCGCCGCGCCCGCGAGGCGTTTGAGCTGGGCGCGACGGAGGTGTGCTTGCAGGCAGGCCTAGCCCCCGGCCTCGACGGGCGCTTCTATATCGAGCTTTGCCGCGCGGTGAAGCAGGCGCTGCCTGAGCTGCACATCCACGCCTTTAGCCCTGAAGAGGTCAAGTACGGTTGCGAGCGCTCGGGCCTCAGCGTGCGCGAGTATCTGGTGGAGCTCAAGGCCGCGGGCCTCGGCTCGCTGCCCGGCACCAGCGCCGAGGTGCTCGATGACCCCGTGCGCCAGCGCCTGGCAGGAGGTCGCATCACCACGGCTGAGTGGATCGATGTCATCACCACCGCTCACGAGCTGCAGATCCCCACCACCTCGACCTTGATGTTTGGTCACGTCGAGACCGACGCCGAGCGCGTGGCGCACCTCGATTTGCTGCGCTCGCTCCAAGCGCGCACTGGCGGCTTCACCGAGTTTGTCCCCCTGAGCTTCGTGCATCAGGAGTCGCCGATGTACAAGAAGGGCATGCTGCCTGGCTGCCGGCCCGGCCCTACAGGTCACGAGGTGCAGCGCCTGTTCGCCATCGCGCGCCTGATGCTCGGCCCCAGCATCAAGAACATCCAGGCCAGCTGGGTCAAAGAGGGTCTGCGCCAGGCGCAGCTGTTGCTGTCCTGCGGAGCCAACGACATGGGCGGCACGCTGATCAACGAGAGCATCTCCACCTCGGCGGGGGCCAGCCACGGCCAGCGCGTCGGTCCGGCCGAGCTGCGGCGCCTGATCCGTGACGTAGGTCGTATCCCCGTGGAACGTACCACTGTGTATCAGCCGCTGCACACCTTCGGGGCGGACCCCGCGTCAGATCCTGTCCACCCCCTGGATCAGGTGGCCGAGGATGATCCGCGCTTTGGCAGCTACCAGCAGCTGACCCAGGACCCGCGCTTTCGCTTTGAGCCGGTGCTGCGTGAGGCGCTCAAGCCGCGCTCGCTGCCCGTCCACTGATCCGAAAACAGCGGCGTTTTGTCCGGCGAGTCAGCGTCTGTGCTCCGCGGCGGCGTGCGCAGAGAGCGCGTCCAGGTCGTTCGGCTCGTCGACGTCGAGCTCAAGCTCCGGATCGCGCAACCAGCGCGCCGCAGGGAAACGTGCCAAATGCAAGCGCAGGCTGTCCCCAGAGCCGAAGGCCGTGGGCGCAGGGCAGGGCAGCTTGAGCCCCAAGGCGTTGGTCGCCACCTGATGGCGATCGCTCACGATCACTTGGGGGTGGAGGGCCAGCGCCGCGATCAGCCGTGAGAGCGAGACCTGGCTGAGCCGCGGCAGGTCGCCCATCAGCACCAAGCCGTGGGTCGCGCCTTGCTGCTCGGCGTGGCGCAGCGCCGCGTCTACGATCTGACCGAGAACTTTAGAGTCCGCAGGGTCCTTGATCGCGGTGGCTCCAAGGGCCGTGGCGTGGGCCTGAACTTGCTCGGAGTTGGTCACCACCAAGAGCCGCTCGATCGCCGCGTGGCGCAGCAGCTCGCCTGAGACGTGCTCGAACAGCCCCTGGGCGAAGGCCTGGCGCTGGGCCCCCTCCAGGCTCGGCTCGAGCCTGGATTTGGCGCTGCTAAAGGCCTTCACCGGCACGACGGCCCAAAGCTTCACGAGCGCACCAAGTCGCCTGCGAGCTCGATCACCCGCCGGGCGAGCGCGGTGGACGCGCTCTGGGAGGTCATCAGCGTCTCCGCCGATTCCCAGCGGATACTAAGCTGCGCGCGGGCCGCCTCGAGATCCGCTGCGTCAACCAAGCACCCTGACAGCTTGATCGGCGGCTCGGCGCGCGCGTAGTGGCCGACCACCGCGGCGGGGCTCGGCTCGAGGTCCTCCAGATCGCGCAGCATCTCGCCGAGCGGACCCTTGACCGCGCGGCCGCCGATGATCGGGCTCACGGCCAGGCTTGGCTTTTGGGCGACGCGCTCGGCGACGCCGTGCAGGCGCAAGATGGGATCGATGGACACGTACGGGTTAGACGGCGCCAGCAGCACCACGTCGGCTTGCTCGATGGCCTCCAAGACACCCGGCGCGGGCGTGGTGCTGCCGGTCAGCTCCACCCGCTGCACGGGATCCTGGGCGCGGCGCTTGACCAGCCAGTCTTGAAAGCTCAAGCGCTGGCTGGGTTTGCCAGGCTCTGGGCGGGTGTGGATGAAGCTTGGCGCCTTGGCGTCGCTCATCGGCAGCACCAGGTGCTCCACCCCGAAGCTCTGAAACAAGCCGCGGGTCACTTCGCTGAGCGACTTGCCTGCGTGGAGCGCTTGGCTGCGCACCAAGTGCGTCGCCAAGTCTGTGTTGCCAAGCTGAAACCACGTGGTCGCCTCCATAGGGAAGCGCGGTTCAAGGCGCTTTAGGGCGGCTAGCGTGTCGAAGGTCTCGCGCTTCAGGCCCCAGCCGCGCGCCTCGTGGCCTACGCCCGACACGCTGTACATCACCGTGTCCAGATCGGGGGCGATGTGCAGGCCCCAATGCTCAAAATCGTCGGCGGTGTTGACGATCAGGGTCAGCTGCTCAGGCGGCAAGACCGCGCACAAGCCGCGGGCCAGGCGCGCTCCCCCCACCCCCCCGGAGAGATACACGAACTTCAACTGGCGGCGCGTAGACCCCGTGGCGGGCGCCGTCACAGGTAAAGATCCTGATCTGGATCGCGGTGTAGCTCAGCGGCGCTGCTCTTCTCGCCGCCTTCAAGGTCTAGGCCCCGCACCAATACGACCGCGCGGCCTTCAGCGGCTTGCCCCGCCACCAGATCAGCCGCGCACGCGATTTGATCTGCCGGCGCGGTGATGGTGTGCTCCAGCACGCGGCCGAACAGATCTTTATCGCCGCGTTGGTCGCTCAGCGCTGGTACCCCGGCGACGCCGACCGCGACGCCTACTGTTCCCTCACGGAAAGGTCTACCGAATGAGTCACTCAAGATGACCCCTGGCTTGACGCCGGTGTGTGCGTAGATGCCGCTGCGTATATTCCGGGCGGATACGTCCGGTGCTTGCGGCAGCAACAGCACCCAGGGGCCGGTGTTTTGATCGGCGATGGAGGGCGCGGCGTTGCTCTGATCGATGCCGGCGTTCGCGGAGACGAAGCCTAAGCGATGGCGCACGATCAGCACGCCCTTGGCTTTGCGGCTGATGCGCGTCGACTCGCGCAGCACCAAGGTGACGAGGCGCGGGTCCTTGTCGACTTGGCGGGCGATGGCGCGGCCCTCTGGGCTCGGGCTGACCCGGGACAGATCGACGAAGCGGTCCTCGGCTCGCGACACGATCTTGGACGTGACCACCAGCACGTCGCCTTGCTGGAGGCTCAGGCCCTGGCGCTCGAGTGCGCGCAGGATGAGATCTGACAGGTCGTCTCCCGGCGACACGATGGGCAACCCGCTGAGGGCAATGAGCTCGAGTCGACCGCTAGTCAGCACCGAGATGGCTCGTAGCGCCGCAGCAAGGAGCGAGTCAAGCCAGGCGGCGGTGCGGCGCCTCGCCCAAAGTTGCGTCGGTAGGGCGTGGGGCCTGGCGGAGCTCGGCTTGGTCAGCCAGCTTTCATGGCGCCGCGCAGGCGTTGGTCTCGCAGCGCGCTTCGGCTATAGCTGCCGCGCTAGAGCTGCCGCGCTACAGCTGCCGCGTCAGAGCTGCTGGTTTCAGTGAGCACGCAGGAGTTGGCTAGATGAAGATCGCAATCGTCGGTGGGACCGGAAAAGAGGGCCGCGGTATCGCGCTGCGCTGGGCGCGAGCGGGACACCAAGTCGCCATCGGATCGCGGGACGCCGCGCGCGCCGCGGCCAAGGCACAGGAGCTGTCGAGCGGGGATTTGGCGCTGACCGGCTCGGACAACCACGCTGCGTGCGAGGGCGCTGCGGTGGTGCTGCTGAGCATCCCGTACAGCGGCCATCAGGCGACGCTCGAGAGCCTCAAGGGCGCGCTGGCAGGCAAGATCGTGATCGACATCACGGTGCCGCTGAAGCCGCCCAAGGTGCGCGAGGTACACCTGCCAGCCGGTGGCGCGGCGGCCTTAGAAGCGCAGGCGATCCTCACCGAGAGTCAAGTCGTCGCGACGCTCCACCACGTCAGCTCGCTGCACCTCGCGGATCCAGAGCACGCCATCGACTGTGACGTGCTGGCTTGTAGCGATCATCCTGCGGCGCTTGAGACCGTGCTCAGCTTGCTCAAGGACTTAGGGGTGAAGGGGGTGAACGCTGGGCCGCTGCGTAACGCCGTCGCCTTGGAGTCGCTCACCCCGGTGTTGCTACACATCAACAAGCTGTATCCGGGGGCGGGTGCTGGCTTGCGGATCTCTGGGTTGCCAGACTGAGCGCGTCGATGGCCGCGCGCTGGCTTTGAGCGCCGCGCGCTGGCTTTGAGCGCGGCGCGCTAGCTTTGAGCGCGGCGCCTCAGCTGCTCAGCTCGGCCAGCAAGCGTAAGGCTTCGGGCTGCTGGGTGCCGACCAACATGGTGCCGACCTTGGACTCCTTCCAAATCTGGAAGCGGTCTTTGATGCGCTCTTTCGGGCCGACCAGGTTGAAGGTGTCTACCATCTCGTCGGTCACGGCCTGGATGGCCTCGTTGCGCTTTCCCGCAAGGTAAAGATCCTGGATCTGCTTGGCCTCGGCCTCAAAGCCCACCCGCGACACGTACTCATTGTAAAAGTTCTTGTTCTTGGCGCCCATGCCGCCAACATACAGCGCGAGGACCATCTTGAGGGGCATGCGGCAGGCGTCGAGATCGTCGCCGACGATACACGCCACCGCCGGCGCGACGTCGAAATCGCTGAGGCTCTTGCCGCCGCCCGCGGCGTCGAAGCCGCGCTGCAGGTTCTCTTCTACGACCTCGAAGCGGCCGGGGTGCATACACGTCATCAGCAGACCGTCGGCGATTTGCCCGGCTTGGGCTTGCGCCTTGGGCGCCATGGAGCCGAGGTAGATCGGGATGTCAGCGTTTCCGTGGAGGATGCTCTTGAGCGGCTTGCCAAGACCCATTGATCGCGGGCCGGTGAAGGGGAGTTGATAGATCTCTCCGTCGTAGGTCAGTGGTTCTTTCCGCGCGAAGATCTTGCGCACGATCTCGACGTACTCCCGCGTCCAAGTCAGCGGCTTGTAGTAGGGGACGCCGTGCCAGCCCTCGACCACCTGAGGCCCGGAGGTGCCGAGGCCCAGCAAGAAGCGGCCGCCGCTCAAGGCGTCCAGGGTCATGGCCGTCATCGCGGTGTTGGCCGGGCTGCGGCCGGGCATCTGCATGATGCCGGTGCCGAGCTTGATGGTCTTGGTTTGGGCTGCGATCCAAGCCAGGGGCGTGACGGCGTCGCTGCCCCAGGCTTCAGCGCTCCACACCGAGTGATAGCCAAGCCGCTCGGCCTCTTGGATCAACTCGATGTCGATGCTGACGTGGGAGGACGAGTAGCCGAAGACATAACCTAAACGCATACGATTCTCCGTGAGTTGCTGGTGCGCGCCGCGCAGGGCGTGGGTGTTCTACAGGCGCTCGATGATCATCGCCATGCCCTGACCACCGCCGACGCACATCGTCTCCAGACCATAGCGCTTGTCGTGGGTCTGGAGGTTGTTCAAGAGCGTCGCCATGATGCGCGCGCCTGTCATGCCAAAGGGGTGGCCAAGGGCGATCGCGCCGCCGGCCACGTTGAGCTTTTCCCAGGGGAGATGCAGGTGCTTGGCCGAAGGGATGACCTGCGCCGCGAAGGCCTCGTTGATCTCGACCAGATCGATCTGGTCCATCTTGAGGCCAGCCCGCTTCAGCGCTTGTTGGCTGGCTTCAACCGGACCGAGGCCCATGATCTCTGGGTTCAGCGCGCTGAGCCCAGTCGAGATGATTCGAGCCAGCGGTTTGATGCCGAGCTCCTTGGCCCGGGTGTCGCTCATCACCACCACCGCCGCCGCGCCGTCGTTGAGCGGGCAGGCGTTGCCAGCGGTGATGCGACCGTCTGGGCGAAACACCGGCTTTAGCCCGGCTAGCTTCGCCGCGGTGGTGCCTGGACGCGGACCGTCGTCACGGCTCACGGTGCTGCCGTCTGCCAGTTGAATGGGCGTGATCTCACGGTCAAAGTGCCCGCTGTCGACGTGGGCGCAGGCGCGCTCTTGACTCAGCGCCGCGAACTCGTCCATTTCCTCGCGGGAAACCAGCTCCAGCTCTGCCACGTTCTCTGCGGTTTGCCCCATGGCAATATAGATGTCCGCGAGGCCCTCGCTTGGTGCCCAGCTCGCCTGGCCGCCCTGACTGCGCAGGTTCGAACGCTCCATGGCCGCGGCGAACTTCTGGTTGATGCTGTTTTCCATGCCGTCGCTCTTGCCGATCCCGAAACGACTCACGGTCTCTACGCCGCCCGCGATGAACACGTCGCCCTCGCCAGCCTTGATGGCGTGGGCCGCCATGCGAATGGTCTGAAGCGACGAGGAGCAGTAGCGGTTCACCGTGACGCCTGGCGCGTCGATGCCAGCGAGGACGCTCGCGACCCGCCCGACGTTGTAGCCCGCCTCGCCAGCCGGCTGGCCGCAGCCGATCATCACGTCTTCGATCATGGCCTGGGGCAGCGCCGGCACCTTCTCCAGCACCGCGCGTAAGATGCTGGCCAGCAGGTCATCGGGGCGACAGCCGACCAGCGAGCCTTTGAACGCGCGACCGATGGGGGAGCGGGTGGCGGCGACGATGACGGCTTCGGGCATGTGACGATCTCCAGGCAGGCGCCACGAACTGCGTGGCAGGCGCGCCACCGTATCTCGCGGTCTGACAATGCGCTACGCGCAGCGCGCTGGGGGCACGGATTCGTAGGCCGGTCACCGAACCAGCGCTCCACGACGTCGACGATCAGGGCCTGTGGCCCATTTTGAGTCGTGGCCTGAGCAAGCGCCCCTCCGAGCGCTGGCAGAGCATGGCCGAGCTCGGCCAGGAGCTCTCCAGCTGGCTCCTCGACCATGGCGAGCAAGCTGACATCGCGGGTCAGGCGCTCAAGCGCAGCTGGACCCTGCCGCCGCTGATAGCCAGCCCAGCTCCGGATCTCGCCGTAGCGGCGGCATCCGGCCAGGCGGTCCCGGAGTCAGACGCCGAACTCCATCGGCGGAGCCATGCGGACACTGAGGACGCCAGCGTGCTGCTGCTGGTGCGCCCGAAGGAGCGCGGACCCGCGAGCGCCGCGCGGCAGCGGCGGGTGCGGAACGTTCGGCGCTGGGTCGCGCTGGGGTCGGTGGCGCTGCTGGGCGCGCTGTTCTACGCAGCCCCGCTCCCGGTTAACGCCTGGCCAGAGCAGGTGGAGACGAACTGGGACATCTCAGTCCCACTATGGATCCACGCGGCAGCAGATGTGGTGCCGTCGCAAGCGATGCTCGTCGCCACGCTCAGTGACTGGGCCAAGCCCACCCCCGAAAATCCTGCCGACGTGGGAGCGAGCGACTTTGCTGAGCAGAGTGAACACGGCAACGTCGTGCCAGTGAAAGACGGCGGGCTTGAGCCAGACGCCCACGTCGACGCCGCGCCCGCGCCGCGAAAACCCGCTGGGTCAGCGCCCGGCGTGCGTTGAGCTGACTTGGGGCCGGCGCTGGGGTCAGCTCATCACGCGCCGCTCACTTGATCACGCGCCGCTCACTTGATCACGCGCCGCTCACTTCATCACGCGCCGCAGGAGCTTGCCGAAGGCGTACTCGATGGTCTTCTCTAGGGTCTTGACGGTGCGGTCGCTGAGCGGAAACCAGATGTCTTCGCGATCGAGCTTCCAGCGATCGAGCACGATGGGTTTGGCGTGGCAGTAGCCGCGCAGCGCCCGGGAGCCGCCGTGGACCTGGCCAAGACCACTCTGCTCGAGGCCGCCAAACGGCGCCTCAGGCATGCCGTAGATGGTCGCGGCGTCGTTCTGCATCACCGAGCCCGCGCGGAGACGGCGTGCCATGCGGATCACCTTCTGGTCATCGGTGGAGAAAATGCTGGCGCTCAGCCCGTAGGCTGAGTCGTTGGCGGCGGCGATGGCCGCGTCTTCGTCGGGCACTACCATCACGCAGATCACCGGGCCGAAGGTCTCTTCACGCATCACGGCCATCTCGCGGGTGACCCCGGTGAGCAGCGTCGGCGCGTAGCACAGCCCTTCGCCAGTGCGCCTGCCGCCCACCACCGCGGTGGCTCCGGCCTCGACGGCTTCGTCCACCTGGCGCTCGATGATCGAGAGCTGCTGGTCCCAGAAGATGCTGCCCACCTCCTTGTCGTCGCCGCCGCCGACCCGTACAGCCCTGACCTTCTCCTCCAACAACCGCAAGAACTCTTCCGCGACGCGCTCCACCACGTAGATGCGCTCGACGCCTAAGCAGACTTGCCCGCTGTTGAACATGCCAAGGAACACCGCGCCGCTCGCCGCGCGCTCTAAGTTGGCGTCGGCGCAGACGATCATCGGGTCTTTTCCGCCGAGCTCCAGCGTGACCGGCAGGAGCTGCTCGGCGCAGGCCACCGCGATCGTTTTGCCGGTGCGCACGCTGCCGGTGAACGCGATTTTGTCCACTCCGGCTTGTACCAAGGCGGCGCCGGTCTCGCCGTCGCCGTGCAGGACCTGCAGCACGTCCTTGGGGACGCCTGATTCCCAGAGGATACGAGCGGCCCACTCCCCAGAGCGCGGCGTGACCTCGCTGGGCTTCAGCAGCACCGCGTTGCCAGCTAACAAGGCCTGCACCAGCGGATCGCAGCTGAGCACGAAGGGGCCGTTCCACGGCGTGATCACGCCGACCACGCCGAGCGGCTCGTAGCTGACGATCAGCTTCTTCAGCGGCCGCAGGTAGCCGTGCAACGTAGGCTTCTCGTCTGCTAAGTCCGCCTCTGCGCGGCCGCACCAGTAGTTGATGAAGTCGCAGCTTGAGATGATCTCGATGGACAGCGCGTCGACGCGAGTCTTACCTGTTTCCGCCCGGACAGTATCGATGATCGCGTCTTGGCGCTGCAGCAGCACGTCCAAGGCGCGCTGGACTATTTGCTTGCGCCCGCGCACCCCGAGCGCCGCCCAGGCTGGCTGCGCGGCGCGGGCGCGGCCCACGGCGGCTCGCACCTCAGCCGCTGGCGTCACGTCGATGCTGCCCAGCGCTGCGCCGCTGAGCGGATTTTTTAGGCTCAGCCTGCGGACCCCGGAAATGACCTGCGCTTCAACGATCGCCATGAGCGGAGCCTAGACTGCTTGGGCGCGCGACCAAACCACTCGCGGCGATCTGGTGAGGATCGTCGCTTGAGCCGCGCGCTCTTTTGCCTACCGACTCCACGCTAAGCACGGGCGCCGTCCAGCCACAGCCGCGCGACCGCTTCACGGTGACTCGCTGGCGATCCAAGCCAGCTCTCAGTGGCCCGCGCGCGCTTGAAGTACAGGTGCGCGTCGTGCTCCCAAGTGAAGCCGATCCCGCCATGAATTTGGATGTTTGAGGCGGCGCACTCAAAGCACGCCTCCGCGCAGTAGCTGGCGCACAGGTGGCTGAGCTCAGCGGTGTCGGGCGCGCCGGTGCTGGCAGCCCACGCTGCGTAGTAGGCCGCAGAGCGCGCGGACTCTAGGCGCAGCAACATGTCGGCGCAGCGGTGCTTGATGGCCTGAAACGACCCGATGGCTCGCCCGAACTGCTCGCGTGTCTTCGCGTATTCGACCGCCTGCTCGAGGCACGCCTCGGCGGTGCCGACCTGCTCGGCGCCGAGGGCGATGCAGGCGAGCTCACGCAGCCCTTCGAGCGCCGCTCCGGCATCTGTAGCGAGCAGCGCGTTGGCTGGCAGTACGCAGCGATCGAGCGTGACGGAGCCGAGGGCGCGCGTCGCGTCCAGGCTGGGCTGCCTCTCGCGCCGCAGCGCAGCTTTGTGAGCTGAGGCGTCAATCAAGAACAAGCTGCTCTGGCCGCTTCGGTCCGTCGCTGGGGCGATCAGCAGCCCGGCTGCGTGGCCGTCAACCCAGCGCGTGATTTGCCCACGCAGCTCGAACTCGCCGCTTACCTCGCGGAACTGAAATGGTTGAGCCTCTGCGCCCGGGCCCGCCGCCTCCAGCGCCACGCTGCCCCAGATCTCCCCGCTGGCGAGCTGCGGCAGCCAGCAGGCTCGTTGCTCCGCGCTGCCTCCGCTGCGGAGCAGCTGCGCGGCGAGGCTGGTGCTGAGCAGCGGCACCGGCGCGAGGCTCCGCCCCAGCTCTTCCATCACCGCGCACAGCTCTACCCAGCCAAAGCCTGCGCCGCCGTGCTCCTCGTCGATCAGCAGCGCGGTGAGCCCAAGCTCCGCGCTGAGGCGCGCCCAGAGCGCGGCGTCGTAGCCAGGCTGTTGATACATCACCTCGCGCACGCGGCTCATCGGGCACTCTTTTGCGAGCAGCGCGCGCAACATGCGCTTGAGCTCGAGCTGGTCGTCACTGAAAGCAAAGCGCATGATCAGATCCTTGAGGTGCCCCGCTCCGCGTCGCCGCAGAACAAACTAAAACGTGTTGCCGGGCGGAATCGCAATAGCGCCAATTAGCTCAGGCGCTCGATGATCGTCACGTTGGCCTGCCCGCCGCCTTCGCACATGGTCTGCAGGCCATAGCGGCCGCCCGTGCGCTCGAGTTCACACAAAAGCGTGGTCATCAGGCGCGCGCCGGTCGCGCCCAGCGGGTGCCCGAGGGCGATGGCGCCGCCGTTGACGTTGACCTTGCTGAGATCGGCGCCGGTCTCTTTGGCCCAGGCCAGCACCACCGACGCGAAGGCCTCGTTGATCTCAACCAGATCGATGTCAGCGAGCGTGAGGCCGGTCTTCTGCAGGGCGTGGGCGGTGGCTGGCATGGGCGCGGTGAGCATCCACACGGGATCGGCGCCGCGCACGCTCAGGTGATGCACCCGCGCCCGCGGCTTGAGGTTGTAGCGCTTCACCGCGTCTTCACTGGCGATCAACAGCGCCGCCGCCGCGTCGCTGATTTGGCTTGAGACCGCCGCGGTCAGCCGACCTTCAGGCATCAGGGTCTTCAGCGTGGCCATCTTTTCAAGGCTGGTGTCGGGCCGCGGGCCTTCGTCGGCCTTGACGGCGCCGTAGGCCAAGATCTCGCGATCGAAGCGGCCTTCAGCCTGGGCCCGCAGGGCGCGCTGGTGGCTCTCGAGCGCGAACTGCTCCATCTCCTCGCGGGAACACTCCCACTTGTGGGCGATCATCTCGGCGCTCTTGAACTGGTTGATCTCTTGGCCGCCGTAGCGCTTCATCCAGCCCTTGCTGCCGCTGAATGGATCGCTGAAGCCGAACTCTTTGGCCACCAGCATGGCGCTGGCGATGGGGATCTGGCTCATGTTCTGGACGCCGCCGGCGATCACCAGATCTTGAGTACCGCTCATCACGCCTTGAGCCGCAAAATGCACCGCTTGCTGGCTTGAGCCGCACTGTCGGTCCACCGTGGCGCCGGGGACGCTGTCGGGCAAGCCCGCCGCCAGCCAGCACGTGCGCGCGATGTCACCAGCTTGAGGCCCGATGGTGTCCACGCAGCCGAACACCACGTCGTCGACGCACGCCGGATCGATGCCCGTGCGGTCCACTAGGCCCTGGAGTACGTGCGCCCCCAGATCCGCGGGGTGTTCCTGACTCAGCCCGCCGCGGCGGCGCCCGACAGGGGTGCGGACCGCGTCAATGATGTATGCCTCTGCCATGTTCATTTCTCCAAGGATCTACTGGCTACGCTAAGCGCTGGTACGAACCGTTCGAATGGGGTGGGGGGAGCGCGCCGTCGCGCGTTCAGTGTGGCAGCTCTGCTCGCGGCTGCGCCTCGAGCTGGGGGGCCGTGTCGTGCGCTGAGAGCGCCAGCTTGGCGACGCGCTCACGGTGCCACGCCGCGCTGCCGAAGCAGCGCTGGAGCGCCCAGCTGCGCTTGAGCCAGAGCTGCAGGTCAAACTCGAAGGTGTAGCCGATGGCTCCGTGGAGCTGGAGCGCGCTCTTGGCCATGAAGTCCGCGGCGCCGCGGGCGTACAGCGTGGCCATGGAGACGTGGGCGTTTACCTCCGCCGTGCTCAGCGGCGCTGGATGGGCGCACGAGTAAGCGGCGCGGTGCACCAGCGGCCGCGCGAACTCGAGCTTGAGCAGGCTGTCTGCTAGGCGGTGCTTCACGGCCTGGTAGCTGCCGATCGGCTTGCCGAACTGGTGGCGCAGCTTGACGTAGTCTACCGTCATGTCGAGCATGCGTCGCCCGAGGCCGATCAGCTCGGCTGCCTGAGCCAATACCGCGCGGTTATACGCTTGGGCCAGCGCCTCGCGCGCGTCTTGAGCGATGAGCTGGCTTGGCTTGGGCTGATAGCCCACGCGGGCTAGGCCTCGGCTGTGGTCCAGCGATCGCTGGGCCGAAAGCTCGCAGTCGCTGGGCGGCGCTGCGTAGAGCGCCGCGCCGCGCTGGATGAGCAGCAAGTCGAAGCGCGCAGCGTGGGCGAGGTAGGGCTCGCTCTCGAAGCACACCCCGAGCTTGGCGTCGCCCTGCTGGACCCGCGGCAGCCACTGGCTGGCGAGGGCTGCTGGCGCGAGGCGCTCAAACAGCGGCGCGGCGCAGGCGGTGGTCTGAGCCAGCGGCTCTGGCAACGCCGCGTAGCCGGCCTCTTCAAGCAGCAGCACCCAGTCGAGCGCGGTCATGCCAAGGCCGCCAGCCTGCTCACTGAGCGTCATACCGACCACGCCGAGCTCAGCCAGCTGCGCCCACAGCTCGGCCGGCTCGCCGCCGCGCCAAGCTGCGCGCACGTTATCCGCGGGGCAATTACGCTCGAGCAACTCCTTGAGCGATGCGCGAAACAGCGCTTGATCTTCGGTGAAGGCGAAACGCACTGGCTACCTCGTCACTTGCGGGGCAAGCCAAGCACCCGCTCGGCCACCACGTTGCGTTGAATTTCATTGGTGCCAGCGTAGATCGGCCCAGCCAGCGCGAACTGAAAGCCCTTCAGCCACTCGCCGCCGTCGATGGCGTCGCTTGAGCCCTCTTCAAGCTCAGCGTGGGGCCCGAGCAGATCGAGGGCGGTCTCGTGGTTGGCGATATCCATCTCCGACCAGAAAATCTTGTTGAGGCTCGACTCCGGCCCGATGGTGCCACCAGCGGTCAGCTTGGTGACGGTCTGCAGGGTGTAGAGCTGGTACGCCTCGGCGTCCATGTAGGCTTGGACCACGCGCTGCTTGAGCTCTGGAGCTTGAGCGGCGCCGCTGGGCGCGCGCTCAGCGTAGCGCTCGTAGAGCGCCGCGAGCTTCGCCGCGCTGGCGATGAAGCGCCCAGGGCTGCGCAGCGACAGGCCGCGCTCGCTGCTGGTGGTGGCCATGGCCACCTGCCACCCTTGGTTTACGCCGCCGAGCACGTCCTGGTCGGGTACGAACACATCTTCTAGGAACACCTCTGCGAAGCCCTCGTCGCCATCCAGTCGATCGACGCCGCGCAGCGTGACCCCCGGCGCCTTGAGGGACACCAAGAAATAGCTGAGCCCGTGGTGGCGCTGGGCAGTAGCATCCGTGCGGAATAATCCAAAGATCGAGTCGCAGAAGCTGCCCCGGGTACACCAGGTCTTTTGCCCAGACAACAGCCAGCCGCCTTCGGTGCGCGTCGCGGAGCTGGTCAGGCTCGCTAAGTCGCTGCCCGCTCCAGGCTCGCTCCAGCCCTGGGCCCACAGCTGCTCCGCCGCCGCCATAGGCCGCAGCAGGCGCTCTTTTTGCGCTTCGGTGCCGCACTCAAAGATGGTGGGCGCGAGCAGGAAGATGCCGTTCTGCGTGACGCGGTTTGGTGCTCCCGCACGGTAATACTCTTCTTCGAAGATCAGCCACTCCCACAGCGACGCGCCGCGGCCGCCGTAGGCTTCGGGCCAGCTCACCACGCTGTAGCGCGCCTCAAACAGCTGCTTTTCCCACTCCACGTGGCGCGCGAAGCCTTCGCGGGTGTCGCCGGAGCCTAGGCTGTGCTTCGGCACGTGCTGCGACAACCACGCGCGCACCTCCTGGCGAAACGCCTGTTCTTGGGGGCTGTAGCTCAAGTCCATCTTCACGCTCCGCTGCTTGCCTGGGGAGTGAGCCGGGTCAGCCGCTCGAGGGTGCTCTCGGCCTCGGCCATGATGCGGCTGAGCAGCTGTTCAACGCTGGGCAGCTCCGCGATGCGGCCGACGACTTGGCCCGTGGGCAGGATGCCGACGTCAGGGCGGCCGTCTACCATGCTGGCGCGGGTGAGCATCGGCGCGTTGGCGCCCATGATCATCTGCGCCCAGCTGAGGTCGCCCTTTTTTTTCATGCTCAGCCCCTCCTTGAACAGCGCGCCGAACGAGGTGCCGGTGAGCTCACGAAAGGCCAGGGCGTAGCGCAAGGCGCGGAACGCCTTCATGAACACCCCGGACTGCTCGAGCTTGTCAACTAAATCCGTGCGGATCACTCGCTGGGGGTAGCCGTCGATGGCGCGGGTGACGACGGTGCCCTGCACGTCGGTGCTCAGGTACTGCGCCTTGACCGCGTCGGGGACGTGGCTCTCTTGGGTCAGCAGAAAGCGCGTGCCCATGGCGATGCCGGCCGCGCCGTAGCTCAGCGCAGCGACCAGGCCGCGGCCATCGCAGAAGCCGCCCGCGCCGAGCACGGGGATGTCCAGGGTGTCCACCACTTGGGGCAAGAGCAGGCTGGTCGGCACCACCCCGGTGTGGCCGCCGCCTTCAGCGCCCTGGGCGATCACCGCGTCGACGCCCCACTCAGCCACCTTCTCGGCGTGGCGCTTGGCGCCGATGGTGGGCATGGTCAGCACGCCGCCCGCTTTGAGCTTCTGGATCACCTGCTTGCCTGGCGCCTGGGCGAAGCTCGCGAGCTTGACCTGCTGCTTGATCAGCAGCTCCACGCGCTGCGCGACGTCATCTTGGTCTGCGCGCAGGTTCACCCCAAACGGCTTGGAGGTGCGGGCCTTAATGCGGCGGATCGCGTCTTCAAGCTCCGAGTAGGTCAGCGTCGCTGCCGCAAGGATCCCAAAGCCGCCGGCCTCGCTGGTGGCCGCGGTGAGGCGCGCCCCGCTGACCCAGCCCATGCCGGTCTGGATGATCGGGTAGCGCACGCCGAGCAGATCGCAGATCGGCGTGTGGAGCGCTGAGCGAGCCGCGCCGGCGCTGCGCTCGCTCGGCGTGTGGAGCGCCGCGCGAGCCGCGCCGGCGCTGCGCTCGGGTTGGCTCACAAGCCGAGCTCCCGCTTGCCGTAGCCCTTGGGGTCTACTTGGGTGCGCAGCAGGTCCAGCTCTGCGCTGCTA
Source organism: uncultured Polyangiaceae bacterium (assembly GCA_964551615.1). GTDB lineage: Bacteria > Myxococcota_A > Polyangia > Polyangiales > Polyangiaceae > JAHBVY01. Next base: position 88,168 of record CAZKDY010000027.1, on the reverse strand, counting down.
GGCGCGCGGGACACCGGTACATTACCGTCGGGCAACGCCAGCTCAAAGCCCGTGTTGTCCTGCGCCTGGCTCAGGCTCACGCCGGGGTGCAGGCTGCGCACGCGCATGCGGTTATCCGGGGTTTCAAAGTCAAACACGCCGAGGTTGGTGATCACCCGGCGGATCTCGTGGCCTTGTCGCGACGCTGGGTTGAGCGCCAGGGCGCGGTCATAGCCGACCCCGCTCACCACATCGACCTGCTCGACGAACACACGCGGGGAGTGCTTTGGGATCCAATAGCTGGTGGGGTGGCAGATGGTGTTGCCCGGCGCCCCGCGCATGCCCAGCAGCTGAGCCTTTGGCTTGGCGAAGGGCCCGATGCAGGCGATGTTCTGGTTGCCATAACGGTCGATTTGGGAGGCGCCCATCATCACGTGGCGGCGCCCGTGCCAGACCATGTCGAAGACCGAGCGGTAGGGGAGCCAGCCCTCGATCACTTGCTCTCTGCCAGGCACGCCGAAGGGCGTGATGTTGGCCACCAGGTGGGCGACCCCGTCGGTGAGCACCAGCCCTGGCTCGAAGCTCAGCTTGGCCAGGCGCGCGCCGATGGCAGGTAAGATCCCCATCGGGCTACACAGGCTCTCACCATCCCCGCGGAAGCACTCTGCGATGGCTACCGCGCAGATTTCATCGAGGCTCGGGTCGGTCACTGCTGCTGCTGCTGCTTCTGCTGTTGTCTGCTGGCCGCTCATGACTTGTCCGCCTTCGCTGCTGCTGCCTGCTCCGCGCGGGCCTTGCGTTCGGCTCGGCCCGCCTCGACCGCCCTGGTGTACGCCGCCAAATCGCTTGGGCCGTCGATGTAACGGGCTCTGAACGCCTGCCACGCCGCGGGATCTGCGGCGGCGGCCGCGTACTCTTTCTGGAACGCCTCGTCGCGGGGGTAGTCCGGCAAACACTCGGTGAAATGCGCGCCGAACGGCGCCTCGATCACGCCGTCGACGTGCATGCGGCTGATCTTGAGCGTGTGGATGCTGCCCTCTTGCAGGAAGCTCTCCGTGGGCACGATGCGCTCGACGCTCATGAAGCGGCGCTTGGCGGCCATGCAGAACAGATCGTCGAAGAACGGGTCTGGTCCGAGGAACTGCCCGTTGCCGGCCATATCCCCGCGGTTCATATGGATCAACGCCACGTCGAGGGGGATGGCGGGCATGGCCACCAGCTCTTCGCCGTCGGCGTAGGGCGACTGTACCAGCTTCAGCGCTGGGTTCAGGCTGAGCACATCTGAGCCCAGGCCAGCGCGGGTGGGCAAGAACGGCAATTTTAGAGCCGCGGCATACAGCCCCCACTGGAACATGCCTTCATCCAGCTCCATCACCTCGACGCTGGCCGCTTGGCGCGCCGCGCGGAAGTAAGGCTCCAGGGGGATCGAGTCGAGGGACACGAAGCCATAGATCAGCTTCTTGACCTTGCCCGTGGCGCACAAGATCCCGATGTCAGGGCCGCCGTAGGCCACGATGGTCAGGTCTTTGAGCGCTGAGCGCGCGATGGCTCGCACCAGGCTCATGGGCTTACGGCGCGAACCCCACCCCCCGATCCCGATCGTCATGCCGTCCTGAAGTTCACTCAGGACTTGTTCCTCGCTGATCCGCTTATCCAGCATGCGTGGTCCTCATGGCTCCTGGCTGAAGAGGTTTGAGCCGTGGCTCTAGTCTGGAGCTGTTGGGGTGTGATAGAACATGTTTCACTCGCTGAGTGCAAGCCAGTCTTTTTAGGCGTTCAATCGCCGATTCTATGAGAATTCAAAGTCGCGCCGTTTGCGTTGGCTGGCGGGCGCTCGGCGGCCTTCGTAGCGGCGAGCGGGCCAACATGTGCAGCGGCCTAGCCGCCGTGGGAGAAGCATTTGATGACTGAAGCAAAGCCCCGAGTCCCTGCGCTGGAGGGGTTGTTCAAGCTAGGCCCCGAGCCTGACCTCGACGCTTGCCTGATTGGCAGCCAGTGCGCGGACTGCGGGAGCTATTTTTTTCCGCGAGAACGCGTGCAGTGCCGCAACCCGCGGTGTCGCTCGGTCACGCTGGTTGAGTGCGAGCTGAGCACCGAAGGCACGCTGTGGTCGTACACCTCGAGCGAGTACAAGCCGCCTGCGCCCTATGTGGCCGCTGAGCCGTTTGAGCCGTTCGCCATCGCGGCGGTGGAGCTCGAGCTGGAGAAGCTGGTGGTGCTGGGTCAGGTGATCGCGGGGGTAGCGGCCGCGGACTTGAAGATCGGGATGACGATGCGGCTGGTCAGCGCCGTGCTGGATGAAGACGAGAACTGCGCGCGCATGGTGTGGAAGTGGGCGCCGAAGGCTGCGTCTGCCGCGCCATCAGCGCCGCGCTCATCCGGTTTAGGCGCATCCGGCTCAGGCGCATCCGGCGCAGACGCACCCACTTTGGGAGGTCAGTAGCTCATGGAGCAAGTCGCGATCTTGGGGGCGGGGATGCACCCGTGGGGCAAGTGGGGCAAGAGCTTCGTCGAGTACGGCGTAAAGGCCGCCGAGCTGGCGCTGAAAGACGCGGGCTTGGAGTGGACCGACGTGCAGTTCGTGGCCGGTGGAGACACCATGCGCAACGGCTACCCGGGCTACGTCGCGGGCGCGACCTTCGCCCAAGCGCTCGGCTGGAGCGGCGCCATGGTGACCAGTTGTTACGGGGCATGCGCGACCGGGGCGCAGGCCATCGACGTCGCGCGGGCGCGGATTTTGGCTGGTTTGTGCGATGTCGCGCTGGTGGTGGGCGCAGACGCTTCACCCAAGGGCTTCTTCAAACCCAACGCCGGAGATCGCCCCGATGACCCAGATTGGGTGCGCTTTCGCCTGCTAGGCGCGACCAACCCCACGTATTTTGGGTTGTGGGCCCGGCGCCGCATGGAACTATACGGGGCCACCGCCGAAGACTTCGCGCGGGTCAAGGTGAAGAACGCGCGCCACGGCTTGGAGAACCCCAACGCGCGCTACCGCAAGGAATCAAGCATCGCAGAGGTGCTGAAGTCTCCTGTGGTGAGCGACCCGCTGCACCTGCTCGAGATTTGCGCGACCAGCGACGGCGGCGCGGCGCTGGTGCTGTGCAGCGCGGCCTTCGCGCGGCGGCGCAGCACGAAGGCAGTGAGCATCGCGGGCGTGTCGACGGTCACGCCGAGCTACCCGAGCGCGGTGATTGAGATGCCGAACCTAGCCACCGACTCTTGGGCGGGCGCGTCGCTGCCCGCGGTGAGCTTTAGGGATTCCATCGCTAAGCTCGCGTATGAGCAGGCGGGGCTCGGGCCGGAAGATCTAGACCTCGCGGAAGTGTACGATCTGTCTACGGCGCTGGAGCTAGACTGGTACGAGAACATCGGCTTGTGCGAGCCGGGGGAGGCCGAAGGCCTGCTGCGCGATGGCGTGACCCAGCTCGGCGGGCGCGTGCCGGTGAACCCGAGCGGGGGCCTAGCCTGCTTTGGCGAGGCGGTGCCGGCCCAAGCCATCGCTCAAGTCTGCGAACTAACGTGGCAAATTCGCGGCCAGGCGGGCGCGAGGCAGGTGCCCGGGGCGCGGGTCGGGGTGACGGCGAATCAGGGCTTGTTTGGCCATGGCTCAAGCGTGGTGGTGCGGGGCGGCTAGCGAACGGCCAATCGAACGCAAACCCAGCGCCTAATGAGTTGGATCCGCTTGAGCAATATCGCGCAGTCGATCACCTCAATCAGGTGATCCGTCTACACAACGCGAAACGCGAGCTGCAGCATCATGCGTTATTGGGAATTTCGCAGCGACGATGAGCGTGTGGCCGATTCGTGGTGTCCGTCAGGAATGTTGCCGGGCGGTCTAAATCGTTGGGGTTTCACGCCAATATGGTGCAGGTGGCGCCGGAGCCACAGCCGGCGCCGGCGGGCCGGGCGAGTACATCACACCAACGACCTCCTCCTGCGAAGGGGGACCGTCCATGGTGGGGGCGAAGCTGAAGAACGGCGCTTGTTTCAAGATCGATAGCTCTCCGGTGACACGGGGACAGTGGAGCGCGTTCCAGGATCAGCTCGGCTCGGAGCAAATGAGCGGAGCGAGCTGTACGGGCCAACACCCCACGGCTCCAAGCCTCCAGCCGGCGCGCGGTGAAATCCCAGAGACATGTCAGGGCGGCTACCAGGGGCTCTACATGATGGGCGCGATGCGGGAGTGGACAGCGACCTGCTTCGACTGGCCGGAGGCTGCGTGCTTCACGCCCGTGGGACCGTGTGCGAAGGTGGGGCACACGTTCGCGACCCCCAAGAGCGCAGCCGCGGGCGATCTCACGTTTCGGTGTTGCGCGGACTAGCATGGAGACACCTGCGCTAAAGCCTGGCGGAAAGCATCGGGCCACTCGAGTTGCCTTTGAGGGCGATATGCTCGTCGCGTACCTGGAAGACGCCCGCGAGATCCGCGTTCCACTGCAGTGGTTTCCCCGGCTGCGCGATGCGACGGATCAGGAGCGCGCGGAGTTTCGCTTGACCGGAAAGCCTTGGCATCCACTGGCCCCAACTCGACGAGGATCTCTCGGTCGCCGGTTTGCTCGCGCCAGGAGCGGCGCGGGTTCGCGACGTGGGTTGAAAGGTGGATCAGAGACCGTTCGGCCACGGATCGAGCGCAGCGGGCACGGCTGAGGCTGAGCTCAGCCGCAGAATCCACAAGCGGATTGACGGACGCTGGGTAAGGCAGTTTCCTTAAGCCCTATGAAGCGCCTTACTTGGATGACTGGACTGGCTGGCTTGCTCATCGCGCCCGCCCTCGCGGCACAGCCCGCGCCACCCCCACCACCCCCTCCGCCCGCTGAGGCCACGCCGCCTAGCGCAGCCTACGCACCAGAGGCGCCGCCCGCTGCAGCGCCGCCCGCGCCTGCTTACCCAGCTTACGGCGAGCCGCCTCCGCCTCCTCCGCCATCTGCTGAGTCTGGCGAGTACCCGCAAGCCCCTCCAGCCACCGACCGGGAACGCCGCGGCGTGAGGACCCACGATGGATTTTACCTGCGCTTTGGCTTGGGTGGCGGGAGCATGAAGACCAAGCTCAGCTATGACAACGACGTGGCTGACGCCAGTGCCTCGGGTGGCGCCGTGGGTGGTCACTTGATGCTGGGCGGCACCGTGGCCAAGGGCTTCGTGATCGGCGCCGCCATGGGCGGCATCACCGTAGTCGAGCCCAAGTTTGAGCAAGACGGGTACCAGGGCACGGCAGAGAACACGACGCTCAACCTCTCGCACCTCGGGCTATTGCTCGACTGGTTCCCCGATGAGCACGGTGGTTTCCACGTGGGCGGCTCGCTTGGGATTTACACCATGAAGGTTGAGGCCGACAACGGCCCTTCAAGCGACGCTGCGGGGGGTGGGGGTGGGCAGCTGTTCGTGGGCTACGACTTCTGGGTCGGCGACGATTGGTCTCTCGGCGGGCTGCTGGCGCTGACTCACGCGAACACAGAGCTGGACGCTAAGGGATTCAAAGAGACGGGCTCCACCAACGCGCTGATGCTGCAATTTAGCGTGCTTTATCACTGACTTTTGCGCTCAAATAGCGAAATTCGGCCGCTCGGTCGAGAGTTTGTGTGCCCTGGCTGGGCTCCGCCGGACAGGCGTGTCAAGCTGCGCGCCGATGCGGCGAACTGAATCCTCATGCGCGCCACGCCTGGAGCGCGCGAGCCGTGGGCTGTGTGGTGGCGCCTTGATCGCGGGTTTGAGCCTGCTTGTCAGCGCCTGCGGCTCAGCCTACGCCGTGGCGCCGCCCAGCGCCGCGGCTAGCACGCAGCGCGCCACGCCTAGCTCCGTCTCAGCGGGTCCCCTTCATGGCGGCGACGGCGCAGGTGGCCCCGAGGCAGCAGGCGCCGAGCCCAGCGCGCCCGCGCTGAGCGCGCTGGCCAATACGCCTGAGGCGGTGCCCAGCGCCGAGTACCCCGACGTGGAGATGGACGACCACGCGGATGCGGAGCCTGAGGTAGATCCGGCGTTCAGCTTGGCCCTGGGCAAGCTCAGCGATGAAGAGCTCACGCATTTACTCGCGGAATCACCCGACGCGCTGGGCGGGCTGAGCATCGGGACCCCAAACGCCGGCGTGTTGGTCGGTGGCCAGCGCGCCCCCGACGACCCGCACTGGAAGCTCGTTGACCCAGCCCACGCGTACGGCACCCGCGAGACCCTCGATTTCTTGAAGCGCGCTCTCGATCACGTGCACCAAGTGTTGCCTGGTGGTCACCCGCTGTACATCGGCCACATCAGCGCCAAATCCGGCGGGCACTTGAACCCCCATAAGAGCCATCAGGCCGGGCGCGACGTAGACATCAGCTTCTTCTACGCCGATGAGAAGGCGGCCCGCTGGTACAAGCGCGGCACGGCAGACAACCTGGATTTGCCGCGCACCTGGGCCTTCGTGCGGGCGCTGATCGCCGAGACCGACGTGGACATGATCCTGATCGATCACTCGATTCAAGAGCTGCTCTACGACTATGCCCTGGGGATCGGCGAGGACAAAGCTTGGCTAGATGACGTGTTTCACGGCCAGCCGGGCAAGCACCGCGCGCTGATCCTCCACGCGCCTGGGCACGCCACCCACCTGCACATCCGCTTCTTCAACCCCATCGCTCAGGAGGCCGCGCGGCGGCTCTACCCAAAGCTGGTGGCCAGCGGAAAGATCAGCCCGCCGAGCCAGTTCGTGAGCTACACGGCGAAGAAGGGCGACACGCTGATCAAGCTGGCCAAGCGCTTCGGCACCAGCGTCAGGGCCATCATGCGCGCCAACCGCCTGCGCAGCACGTTGATCCGCGCGAAAGTGGCGTACAAGATCCCGAAGCAAGTCGGCGTGTCGCTGCCGCCGCGGGTGCGCATCCCGGCGCGCCGCCCGCCGCCTGCGGCTCGGCCGCCCGCCGCGGCAGCTCAGCTCGGGGCGCCGTCCAAGTCGAACGCCGCGCGCAGCCAACAGGCCGCGAGCAGCTCACCCGGCCGCACGCTGTAGCGCACGAAGCGTCGTCGTTTCCGCGATCTATGGTTGCGGCGGCCGCCTGGGCGCTCAAGCAGGCGCGGCGCTCAAAGCAGGCGCAGCTACTTGCTAAACTTCGCGTCGCGCTTCTCAACGAAAGCGTCGCGCGCCTCATCGCTCACGCCGCTCAAATTCAGCTCAAAGGTGAAGCCTTGCTCGTAGCGGTAGCTCTTGTTCACGTCGACTGGATCGATGCCGTTCAGGCACTGCTTCGCCGCGCGGATCACGGCGTTGGAGTTGACCGCGATGCTGCGCGCGACCTCCCGCGCGGCCTCTTCAAGCTCTCCGCGCGGCACCACTTTGAGCACCGAGCCATAGGCGAGCAGCTCCGCGGCGCTCGCAGGCTGAGCGGTGTAGACCATGGCGCGCATGCGCTGCTGCGGCACGAGGCGCGCGAGGTGCGTCGCGGCTCCCAGCGCGCCCTGCTTGACCTCTGGCAGGCCGAAGGTCGCGTCGTCTGAAGCGATGATCAGGTCGGCGTTGCCGACCAAGCCGATCCCTCCACCCAAGCAATAGCCGTGGACCGCTGCGATCACCGGTACTTCGCACTCGTAGACCGCCTTGAAGGCCGCAAAGCAACCGCGGTTGGCGCCGATCAGCGCGTCGAAGCCCTCCGTCGCCTGCATCTCTTTGATGTCGACGCCAGCGTTGAAGCCGCGGCCCTCGGCGCGCAGGATCACCACCCGCACGTCGGGGTCCTTGCCGGCTTGGGTCAGCGCCTCAGCCAACGCGAACCAGCCACGCACCGGGAGCGCGTTGACTGGCGGGTTCTTCATCACCACCTCGGCGACGCCGGCTAGTATCTGAGTCTCGATCATGGTGCTCTTTCCGTGCGTACGTGGCGCTCGCGCGTCGCCGGTTGAGGTCCGACGCTAGAACGTGTTCTACTCGCGACGCTATGCCAACGGAGCACACCATGCAAGACGCGCTGAAGCTTGAAGGACGGGTCGTCGTCGTGACCGGCGGCACTCAGGGGGTGGGGCGGGGCATCGCGCAGCGCTTTCTAGAAGCCGGGGCAGAGGTGGTGGTGTGCGCCCGCAAGCAGCCAGAGCAACTGCCGACGGCGGGTGAGCGCCAGGCGAGCTTCGCGCAAGCTGACGTGCGGGAGTTCGATCAGATCGAGGGGGTGGTCCGGGCAGCGCTTGAGCGCCACGGTCGAGTCGACGTGTGGATCAACAACGCCGGCGGCGCGCCGTTCGCCGACGCAGCCACCGCGTCGCCGCGCTTCAGTGAGTCGATTATTCGGCTCAATCTCTTAGCGCCGCTCAACTGCTGCCAGTTGGCCAATCGCCAGATGCAGGCTCAGCCTGAGGGCGGCGTGATCTTGAACATCGCCAGCGTCAGCGCCGTGCGGCCGTCACCGGGCACGGCGGCCTACGGCGCCGCGAAGGCGGGCTTGCTCAGCCTGACCCAGTCGCTGGCTGTAGAGTGGGCACCCAAGGTGCGGGTCAACGCCATCACCGCTGGGCTGGTCGAGACCGAGCAGGCCGCGCTGCACTACGGCGACCAAGCCGGTATCGACCGCGTGGCAGCGACAGTGCCACTCGGCCGCCTAGCTACGCCCAGCGACGTGGGGGACGCCTGCTTGTTCTTGGCGTCGCCGCTGGCCAGCTACGTCAGCGGCGCGAGCCTGCTCGTGCACGGCGGCGGCGAACGCCCAGCCTTTTTGGATGCTGCCGCAGGGAAATAATTAGGCTGACCCGAGCAGCGTCTGCTCGGGACGAGCCTGCGCTGAGTGGCCGCAGGTAGCCGCAGACGCTGGCCGGCGCCGCGCGCGTGACCAGGTTTAGGGGTGCTGGCTCGACACGCTCAGCACTTCGCCGGTCATGTACGAGCTGAGATCGCTGGCCAAGAAGATCATCACGTTGGCCACCTCAAATGGCTCGGCGGCGCGCCCGAAGCCTTCGCGCTCTGTCAGCTCCGCGAGCAGCGCTTCGGTCGTCACCTTGGCCAAGAATTTGTGCATCGCCAGGCTCGGGCTCACGGCGTTGACGCGCACCCCCGCCTCGGCGGCTTCAATGGCGGAGCAGCGGGTGAGGGCCATCACCCCGGCCTTCGCCGCGGCGTAGTGGCACTGCCCGGCCTGGGCGCGCCAGCCGACCACCGAGGCGTTGTTGACGATTGAGCCTTTGCCGCGCGGCATCATGTGGCGCAGCGCCGCGCGGGTCATGCGCATGGTGCCGGTGAGGGTGATCTCGATCACCCGATCCCACTGCTCGTCGGTCATGTCCACCAAGTTGGCGGTGCCGCCGAGGCCGGCGTTGTTGATCAGCACGTCGACGTGGCCTAACTCGCGCTCAGCGGCCTGCCACAGCGCCTGCACGTCTGCTTCGACAGCGACGTCGCACAGCTGGCTCGCTGGTCGCCGACCCGTTAGCCGCGTCAACTCTTCCACCGCTTCGCCCAGGCGCCGCTCGTGGATGTCGCTGATCAGGATCTTGGCGCCTTCTTCCGCCGCGCGGCGCGCTACCGCGAAGCCGATGCCAGTGCCTGCGGCGGCGCTGATCAGCGCGCTGCGGCCAGCGAGCAAGTTGCTGGGGGTGGGGTAGGGGGGCGTCTGCTTACTCATCTAGTTTGCTGCCGGTGAGAGGTGGAAGGATTTGTATGGGCGCAGGGCCGGCCCTTGGCGGCGCTCAAGCCGGGCGCGGCTCTTTGGGTAAACCCAAGCCCCGCTCGCCGATGATGTTGCGCTGGATCTCGTTGGAGCCCGCGTAAATCGTATCCGCACGGGAAAATAGAAACAAGCGCTGCAGCGCCGTTAGGCTGTAGCCTTCGGCCTCTTGGCTCAGGCCGCCTTGGGTCAGCTCTGCGTCCGGGCCCAGCACGTCCATGGCGAGCTTACCCAGCTCGCGGTGCCAGGTAGCCCAGTAGAGCTTGGTCACCAGCGCAGCCCGGTTGAGCTGTGCGCCCTCTGACTGGCTCAGGGTGCGCAGGGCGTTGAAGCGCATGATGCGCAGCCCGATGTAGGCGTCAGCGAGGCGCTGGCGCATCACCGGGTCTTGAGCCATGCCGTTGGCTTTGGCCATGCTCACGACGTGGTCGAGCTCGTTCTGAAACAGCAGCTGCTGACCCAAGGTCGAGGCGCCGCGCTCGAAGGCCAGCGTGCCCATGGCGACCTTCCAGCCCTGGCCTCGGCCCAAGACCACGTGGTCTTTTGAGGTCCGCGCGCCCTCGAAGAACACCTCGTTGAACTCGCTTGAGCCGGTGAGCTGCACGATGGGCTGGGTGGTGACGCCAGGTTGGCGCATGGGCACCAACAGGTAGCTCAGGCTCTTGTGCTTGGGGGCGCCTACGCCGCCCACATCATCAAGCTCCGTGCGGCATAGAACAAAGCACCAGTCAGACCAGTGGGCGCCGCTGGTCCAGACCTTTTGCCCGTCTACTACCCACTCGTCGCCCTCTAGTCGCGCCGTGGTGTGCACGCTGGCCAAATCGCTGCCGGCGTTCGGCTCGGAGTAGCCCTGGCACCACAGCTCTCGCCCGCCGAGGATTTCAGGCAAAAAGCGCTGCTTTTGAGCTTCGCTGCCGAACGCGATCAGCGTCGGGCCGAGCAAGCCCTCGCCGATGTGCCCGAGCCGCCCCGCGCCGCCGGCCCGCGCGTACTCTTCGTTGAAGATCACCTGCTGCATCAGCGGTAGCTCGCGGCCGCCGTGCGCCTTCGGCCAAGCCACGCAGGTCCAGCCCCCCTCAGCCAGGCGTCGCTCCCAAGCTAGGCGCTCGTCGAACAGCGCGTGCTCATCGCCCGGGCCGCCACGACCGCGCACCGCCTTGAAAGCTCCGGACAGCTCAGCCTCGAGCCAGTCGCGGATCTCCGCGCGAAACAGCTCGTCTTCTGGGGTGTGGCGTAGGTCCATGGCGGTGCTTCAGTCCAAGGTGCGCGTGGCGCGCGCAGCCGCGTCGTAGCGCCGATATTTAGTGCCGCACGGCAACACGCGCGTCGCAACCGCGCTCTAATCACGCCCCTTCTCAGCGCGTTCACAGTCGAGCGCGCACATCAGGAGCTTGGCTGCGCGGAGGGTCTGGTCAAGCACCTCTTGCTGACCATGCAGGCCCGCAGACCAGCCAACCAGCGACGCAAACCAGACCTGCTGGAGCAACGCGGCGAGGGTCTGCTCGTCTTCAGTGGGCGGCGACGAGGTCGCGTCGGTGTAGCTCAAGCGGCCTACGCCGCGCAGCGCAGCGATGATCAGCCCCGCCATGCGCCCGTGGTAGGCGGCCACGTGGCTCGCGACCTCTGGCTCACCCGACGCCATCGCGCGCAGCACCGCGCGGGCGTACTTTGGCTTCCGCACCAGCCCACGGGTCACGATGTTGAAGAACGAATCCAGGCGTGCGAGGCCGTCGTCGCCCTTGGCCGGGCGGCCCTCCATGCGCCGCTCAAGGGTCTCGGTCTCGCGATCGAGGGCGGCGGTGAGGATGTCCTCCTTGGAGCGGAAGCTCTTGTACAGCGTGCCTAAGGCGACGCCCGCGTTGGCGGCGACGTCCCGTTGCCGCACGTTCTCAAAGCCGCCCTCTTCAGCCAAGCTGATGGCGACGTCGAGGATGCGGTCTCTGCGGTCACGCGCTTGCACTGCGAAAACGAAACACGTTTCAGTCTGACAAGTCAAGGCGGCACAACCGCCCAGGCTCGGAACCTCATGGTACGCGAGTCCTGGGCCGACCCAAGAACGCGGGGTATCTGGCAAGGCGCGCTGCCTGTCCGCTAGCCAAGGCGTGAGTCACGGCTCAGCGGCCAAGCGCTGCGAGGCCTGCTCGCGCAGCAGGTATTTCATGACCTTGCCCGTCGCGTTGATGGGCAGCGCCGCCACCAGCTGGATGTGCCTGGGCACCTTGTAGTTGGCCAGCTGCGCGCGGCACCAGGTGCTCAGCGCCGCGCCGTCGAGCGCTGCGCCTGGGCGGGGCACAACAAACGCCATGCCCACCTCGCCCATGCGCTGGTCGGGGACGCCGATCACCGCTACTTGGTGGACATCTGGGTGCGCGAGGATCTGGTTTTCTATCTCCGCCGGGTAACAGTTGAAGCCGCCCATGATGAACATGTCCTTCTGGCGGTCGGTGACGCGCACGTAGCCGCGGGCGTCGATGACGCCGATGTCCCCGGTGTGTAGCCAACCCGCGGCGTCGATGGCCTCGTGGGTGGCGGCTTCGTCTTCGAAATAGCCTTGCATCACGTTGTAGCCCCGCACCACGATCTCGCCTGGCTCTCCTGGGGCGACCGCGGCGCCAGCGCGGTCGACGGTACGCATCTCCACGCCGTCGATGGCGCGCCCGCTGGTGGTGGCGATGGTGTCTACGTCGTCGTCGAAGCGGCACATCGCGACCACGCCGCAGGTCTCAGTCAGGCCGTAGCCGGTGATCACGGTCTCTAGCCCGAGCACGTCCTTCATGCGATGGATCAACTCGAGGGGGATACTGGCAGCGCCTGTGACCGCGAGGCGCAGGCTCGACACGTCATAGCTCGCAAAATCCGGCTGAGCCAAGATGGCTTGGTAGAGCGTCGGAGGACCTGGCAACACGGTCACCCGATCTGCCGCGATGCGGGCCAGGACTTGGGCCGGCTCAAACACCGGGTGGGGCAAAATGGTTGCCCCGCGGATAAAACAGGCCAGCCAACCCGCTTTGTAGCCGAAGGAGTGGAAGAACGGGTTCACGATCAGGTAGCGATCCCCTGCCTTGAGCCCGACCACGTCGCTCCAACTGCTGAAGGCGCGCAGGTTCTGGGCGTGCTGGGTCATCACGCCCTTGGGGTGGCCTGTGGTGCCGCTGGTGAACAACATGTCGGACACGTCTTCGGCTTTGAGCTCTCTCAGGCGTGCTAACGCTGCGTCGCGAGGCACCCCCTGACCAGCGCGCAGGAACGCGTCGAAGGCGGTGCACCAAGCCGGCGCCGCGGCGTCCGGAGATGCTGCAGCTGGGGTCGCCGCGCGCTGGGTCGCTGAATCTACGCTCGGCAGCGCGATGACTCGCCGTAGCTCTGGCAAGCCGGCCAGCACCCCAGGGGCGTCGCCTGTCGCTAGACCTAGCTCCGCGTGGAGCGCGGCGAGGTAATCCGTCCCCAAAAAGCGCCCGACGCTGACCAGCAGCCGCGCCCGGCTGCGCGCCAGCACGTAGGCTGTCTCGCGCGGCTTGAAGCGCGTGTTAATCGGGACTAACACGCCGCCTACGCAGTGTAGGCCTACTGCCGCGAGGATCCACTCGTGGCGGTTGGGAGCCCAGATGGCGACGCGGTCTCCAGGCTCAAGCCCCGCGGCGATGAACGCCCGCGCTGCGTCCAGGCAGCGCTCCCACAGCTGGCTAAAGCTCAGGCTGAGCAGCGCACCATCCGGATCTCCAGCGGGGCGCTCTTCTAGCGCGATCGCGTCGGGCCAGCGCGCGGCGGCGTGCTCTACGGCTCCGGGGATGGTGTAAGCGGCGTCTGTCATGGGCTCTAGCGTGTGGGGCTCCAGGGTCTCGGGGCGCGTCTGCTCAGGGGCGCTGGCTCCCCACCAGCCAAGCGGCGAAGAACTGCGAGCCACCACCGTACGCGTGGCCCATGGCGATCTTGGCGCCGTCGACTTGGTGCTCGCCGGCTTGACCGCGCACCTGCAGCACGGCCTCGGCGAAGCGCAACATGCCGCTCGCGCCGATGGGGTTGCTGGACAGCACGCCACCGCTCATGTTGACGGGGAAAGCTCCGCCCAGGGCCGTCGCGCCGCGCTCGGTCAGCCTCCAGCCTTCACCCACCTCCGCGAGCCCGAGGTTCTCGAGCCACATCGGTTCGAACCACGAGAAGGGGACGTACAGCTCAGCGCAGTCGATTTGTTTGCGCGGCTCAGTAATTCCCGCTTGGGAATACAGGTCTCGCGCGCAATCGGTCCCGGCGCGGGGGTTCACCTGGTCGCGGCCGCTGAACATCACCGGTTCGCTACGCATCGCCGTGCCCAGCACCCAAGCGGGCGCGCTGGGGGCAGAGCTGGCGAGGGCCTCGCTGCTCAGCACCAGCGCCGCCGCGCCGTCGGACGACGGGCACGCGTCCAGATAGCGGATGGGGTCCCACAACATGGGCGACTGCTCCACCATTTCGGGGCTGATGTCCGGGAGTTGCAGGTGGGCGTAGGGGTTCTTCAGCGCGTTGAGGCGGTCCTTCACGCTGACCAGGGTGCCGACGTGAGCGGGCGCGCCTGAGCGCTGAATGTAGGCGCGGATCAGCGGCGCAAAGTAGCCGCCGGCCCCGGCGGTCAGCTGCGGCTGAAACGGGATCGTGGGGCTGAGCGCCCACATCGCGTTGCTCTCAGACTGCTTCTCGAAGGCCACCGTCAGCACGCGACCGTGGATGCCGCTCGACACCAAGTGGCTGGCCACGATGGCGGTGGAGCCACCCACGCTGCCCGCGGTGTGGACGCGCATGATGGACTTGCCGGCGGCTCCAAGCGCATCCGCGAGGAACAGTTCGGGCATCATCACCCCTTCGAACATGTCGGGCGCGGTGCCGAGCACCACCGCGTCGATGTCCTTGAAGCGCAGCTCTGCGTCGTCCAGCGCTCTCAGGGCGGCTTCGCGTAGCAGGCCGGGGATTGACAGGTCGATTCGCTTGGCGGCGTGCTTGGTCTGCCCCACGCCCACGACTGCACAGCGCTCCATCAGCAGGCCTCCAGCACGGCGACCAGGTTCTGCTGCAGGCACGGGCCGCTGGTCGCGTGAGCTAGAGCGCGCTTGGCGTCGCCGGCCAGGAGGCGCTGCGCGGCCTCGCCGATGCGGATCAGCCCCGCGACCATCATGGCGTTGGCGGCCAGGGCGCCTCCCGAGGGGTTGACGCTGACCGCGTCACCTAGCTTCAGCGCGCGCCTCAAGATCAGCTCTTGATGCGAGAAAGGCGCGTGGAGCTCAGCCAGATCTAGCGGGGCGTCGAAGGCCCCAGCCTTGGCCGCGGCCAGGGCTGTTGAGCTTGAGCTCGTGAGATCTCGCATGCCGAGTCCATGTGCTTCCACGCGGTGATCGATGCCCACGATGCGCGCAGGGGTCTTGACCAGCTGCTTGGCGCGCTCGACGCTCGCCAGGATCACGCACGCGGCGCCGTCGGTGATCGGGGGGCAGTCGTGCTGGCGCAGGGGCTCAGCCACGTAAGCGGACGCCAGCAAGTCCTCTACGCTCCCGGCGCCGAGTTGGTGAGCGTTGGGGTTGTTCGCCGCTCGCTGGCGGTTGCGCTGGGCCACCTCAGCGAACTCACGCTCACTGCCCAGGCCGGCGTCGATCAGCGCGCGCGCTTGCAAGGCCGCCAGCGCGATGGCGTCTGGCGCGAGCGGGGCGACGTAGTAGGGGTCGAGCTGCAGGCCGAGCACGTCGCGCAGTGAACCGAGGCTCGATTTACCGTACGCATACACCAGGGCCGTGTCGATGTCGCCGTGCTGCAGGCGCACCCACGCCTCATACAGCGCCCAGGCGCCGTCCATTTCTACGTGGGACTCCTGAATGGGTGGCCAGGGCGCCACCGCGTCCAGCGCCATCACGAAGCTGAACGGGCGCCCGAGCAGGTAGTCGCTGCTGCCCGAGCAGGTGAAGCCGACTTGTGACTTGGTGAGCCCCACTTGGCTGAGCGCCTGCGCGACCACCGGCTGCACCATCTCGACCTCTTCGCGCCCAGTGTGTCGGCGCTGGTTGGGCAGCTGCGCGAAGGAGACGATAGCGATGTCGCGCGTCACAGGTGCTCCTTGAAGCTGTCGAAGCTCGCGTCGGCTTCGCCGTTTGGTTCGAACCACGAAATGCTCTCGAGGGTCGGGCCTAGCTGTTCGGCTGATTTCCACACGGCTTTGATGCGCATCCCCATGCGCGCCTCATGCGGCTCGATGCCGCGCACCAAGTGGAAGATCGGCATGTCCGCGCCGTCCAGCAGGATCATGCCCGCGACGTAGGGCGGATCGAACGGCATATTGCCGAACGGAATGCTGATAATACAAAACGTGGTGAGCGTCCCGATGTCCTGGACCTCGACCGTGCCAACCGTCGGGATCCCACAGGTCGGGCAGGCGCCCCGCGGCGGCAGCAACACCTTTTGGCAGCCCTCACAGCGCGCGCCCAGGATGCGCTTTTCGGTGAAGCCGCGCAGGTATTGGGTCAGGTGCTGGCCAGCGACCACGGTGTAGTCCAGCCGGGTCGGGGTCAGCAGCAGCGCCACGCGCTCGTCAGCGCTCGCCGGGTCGTTGGGCTTCGCCTGCTTTGGCGTGCTGCCTTCCGGCACGAAGCACGCGATATCTTGGATCCTCCCGGATCGCTCCTCTGCCCAGCGCGCCTCCACCCGCATGCCCGTCTGCATCTGTTCCGGACCGCTGACATCGACGGCGTGGAGCAGCGCGGTGTCAGCGCCGTCGAGCTGGATCAACGCCCAAGCAAAGGGCTGGTCTAGCGGCTGGCCGCGGCGCGCTTCGCGGTTCCAGGTCCAGGTCTTGACGACGCCCGCAGCGGCCACCTCGACGAACTCCTGCACGGCTTCCCCGGTGTCCGGGTCGTACTCTAACGGCGGGACCAGCACGCGGCCGCGGGTGGTGCGCACGCCCTCGATCTTCTTTGCGCGCAGCCCGCTCAAGAAGCGGCCGATCACCGGGCCTGTGCTGCGGGTGTAGGTGTACTCTAGCGTGTACGGGGCGCTCAGCAGCTCGGTCGGGGCTTCACTCATCGCTGGGCTCTTCGACTCGGATCGCTGCCTTGGGGCAGCGCCGCTCAGCCTTCTTCACCTGCTCGCGCAGAGCCTCGCTGGGCTCCGCGATCAGCAGGTGCAGGTTGTCGTCGTCATCCAGCTTGAACACCTGTGGCGCGAAGCGCACGCACAGGCCGTTCGCTTCGCACAGATCGTAGTCGACGATGATCTTCATGCTCACCCCCCACCACCCCCAAGCAGGGCGCTGTAGTCCTTGTCGACCATACAAAAGGTCTTGGTCTCGCCCAGCGTGTTGAGCAGGCCCATGAGCGGGATCGTGCACACGTAGCCCTCATCCGTGCGGCAATCGGTGTTGGATGTGCACGGCTTCAGGCACAGCGCCATGGCGCCGAAGGCTTGTATGTTGACGAACGGCAGCGCCTGCTCCAGGCCGCTCAGATCTTCGAACGAGCCGAGGGGCGCGAAACACTCGCCGCCTTCACCGCAGCTATCTGCGGTGCATGACTTGTTGGTGAGATCGTCGGCCGTCAGTTCGCCCAGGTCATTGGTGCAGTAGCCGCCGGTGAACGGGATCTCAAGCTCTTCGAATGTCTTGGCGCTGGGGTCCGTGGGGTCTGTGATCAGGTTCTTGGTTGGGTAGATCGCGGTGACACACTTCGGGTTGGTATAGCCGGCGCAGTCCGAGTCCGTGCTGCAGGCATCGCCGACCTTGCCCTTGGCGGTGCCGCTGCCGCCGTCGTCACCGCTGCTGCATCCGGGGGCCACCGCGCTCAGCGCGGTGAGACAGGCGAGGGCCGCTAACTGCTTCAATTTCATGTGAGATATCCTGCTGAGGGGGTTTCAAGAGCTATACGGAAATAATGGGTCGGTGCGGGGCTGAGCTGGCGTGGGGGGCCGTGGTGCGCTGGTCAGTAGAGCAGCGTCAGCGAAGCTGCGCCGCCCAGCAGCCAACCTTCACTCGCGAAGCCAGGCCAACCTGGGTTATTGGTCTGCAGGCCAGCGCGGCCGGGGAGGGCGGCACCCGTCGAGGCGACCACCGAGTCGTCCGGGACCTCATCGCGCAGCTCGCTGTCATCTTTGGCCTGGTAGCGGTTGAGCACGCGATGAGCCTGCGCCTGAACTTCCGGGCGGAAGCGCATGCCCCAGGCCTCGAACTCGTAGCCTACGCCGAGGTCGGCGCTCACCCGGTCGCTGTCGACGTAGTTGCTGCGCCCAGTTTGTTCGGGCACGGGGGTGGCGGTGTAGCCAACGTCCACGAACGTGGTGACCGCGCCAAACTCCTGGCGAGCCCCGAGGGCGCCTGCGAACGTGTTCTTCCATGCGTACGCTGAGCCGTACGCCTGTTCGGGGTTCTGGCCTTGTCGATCCAGGTAGTCGGACCACAGCGCGTAGCTGACGTTGCCGACCAGCGAGAAGCTGTCACTGAGCCTGACCTCACTGCCCAGGCCAAAGCTCCAGGGGACGAAGTCGTGCACCGACTTGCGGGTGGTTGAAGACTCGGGGCCCGAGGGCAGCGCGGCGCTGAACTCGGTCTCGATCACCAGCTTCTGCTCCGAGTGGACCGTGGCTGAGAACGACAGATCGTCGCTCGGGCGATACTCCACACCAAAGTGGGGTGAGACGATGGTGTTGACCTTCACGTCGGTGCTTAGGAGCAGCTTTCCATACTCCGCGGGGTCGCGTACGTAGGTGCCTGCGCGCGCGCTGTTGGTCAGGCTGAGCGTGAAGCTGAAGCCGAACGAGAGCTGATCGGTGATTTGCCCTCCCGCCCCGAACGCCAGCGAGGTGGCGGTCAGGCGGTCCGAGTAGAGCTCAGGGTGCAGGCTGTTGGAGAAGAACTGCTCGCGCTCGTCGTTGTAGAAGGCGTCGGCGGTGGTGAACTCGCCGTTCGGGATCAGGGCGTGCAGGCCGAGCACCAAGCGCCTTGGCACGATCGGGTTCACGAGACCCAAGACGGTGTAGCTGCGGGTGACGCCGCTGGAGCTCTTGCCTTGGCGTGGGCGCTTCGCGAACGGCGGGGAGCAAGACGGGGTGTTGCAGCCGTCCTCGAGCCACGCCGTGGGAACCGTGTCATTCGGGATCGCGCTGCCGCTGCCGTCCACGATGTCTCGATTCCCGACGGCAAGTGGAACGGCGCCGCCTTCACGACCGTCGAGCGTCATCGAGATCTGGTCGCTCAGCACCAACACCCCCAGCGAGAAACCGGCGCGCGCACGCCCGAGCAGCGCTGGGTTGAAGTAGGTGGCTGGCGCGTCCGCGCCCGTCGCGCGCCCGTTGAGCCCGCCAGACCCGGTGGTCCCGCCGACCAACTCAAACAGGGGCGAAGCGGCGGCGGGCTCCGCCAGCAGTGCGATCGGCGCGCTGAGCAGCAGGCCCACGAGCCGCGGGCTTGAGCGTCTGCGCAGGCTCACTTGGTCACTCCCAGATCTTTGGAGTCCTTGTGGACCAGGGCGCTGCGAACTCGCGCGCAGGTCTGTAGATCCGTCGTGAGGTCCTCTAGCAGCGGGGCGCCGATGACCGCGGAGACGCGGGGATCGCTGAGGTCACTGCCGAGATAGCGAAACGCGGTGCGCCCCTTGGCGGTCTGGGATGGATCGGAGAGCGCGCTGAGCACGCCGCAGCCGACGGGCGGGCAGCCTTCAATCTCGAGGATGCGCTCTTCGTTGTCAAAGCGCGTGAACACGTCGAACTCGATCTCGTTAGGTGCCGCGGGGAAATCAGTATGTGGCGCGTACTCGTTCCAATCGCGCATCACCGTGTGCCGAATGCCCGAGGCGTTGCCAGAGACGTTCCAAGCCACCCCAGGGTGACCATCGAGGTCGGTGTCCAGTTGGCCATCTGGTGCCTCCTTGGTGGGCATTGGCCTCAGATCGCGGAGCGGGGTGCCGGTGGAGAAGTCGGGCGGGGCGAAGCTCGGCTGCGCGTCAAAATCGAGGCCGCGCAGGAAGTACCAGCGCTCAAGCGATACTTCGCACTGGCTCCCCACCAACTTCGAGGTGCCCTGCCTCGGCCCTTGGGTGGTGTTGGTGGCGTCTTGAGGGTTGCGGTAGATCAACCCGCGCACGCCGGCTTCTGGCAGCACGACGTCCACGGTGCCGCTCACCCGGATGCCGCAAAACAAGGCCTCGTCGATGCTGAACGTGTCGCCGGCTTGGCTGAGCTTGTAGACGTACCAGTTGGAGGAGGTCTGGAGGCTGTTCAGCACTCGGTCGATGGAAAAGTCGGTCTGGCGAGTGATCCAGTAGCCGGTCATGTCGCACGCGCTGGTGCGCTTGCCAAGTTTACACGCGGAATCACAGGTGGTGCGGTCCGGGGTGTCGCACTCCTCGTCGCCGGTCACTACGCCGTCGCCGCACACTTCGTGGCACACGTTGTCAGGGCAAGCCCAGCCCGTCGCCACTCGACACGAAATGCAGCCGTCGCTGTCGTTGTCGCACGCGTCATCCCCGTCGACCACGCCGTTGCCGCAGTCACCAGCGTCCAAGATAGTATCTGCGGCGCAACTGGTGTTCGTCCCCGAGAAGCCCAGCGAGCACGCGCCCAACACGCCTGCTCGTGCCAGCGCGCTCCACGTTGTTGTCAACCGACGATTGCTGCCCATGCCAAGCCTCATGCTCCACGCTACACCCATTGCCGCGGATCTGAAACGTGTTCTAGTCGACGCGCCGACACACGTTCTAGTCTCGGGCGATGTGTCCACCGAGCTCGCTCAGGCAGCTGGTGGCGGACCCCAGCCGCTGCTCTAAGGTCTTGACTCCAAGGAAGTAGCGAAACAGCGGGTAGTCGCGATCGAAGCCGATCCCAGCGTGGATATGCTGCGCCGCGTTGACCACGCGGTGCCCCGCTTCTTTTGCCCAGTAGCTCGCCACTAGGACCTCGTCGGCGGCGGGCTGTCCATCGTCGATCAGCCAGGCAGCGCGCCATAACGCCACGCGGATGGTCTCGACGTCGATGAAGGCGTCCGCTGCGCGCTGACCCACCGCCTGAAAGGAGCCAATCGACCGGCCAAACTGCTTGCGTTCGACGGAGTACTCCGCGGTCAGGCGCAGCGCGCGCGCGCACATGCCCAGGGTGTAGGCGCACTGAGCAAGCCGACCGCGCTCGCGCAGGAAGCTCAGGATCTGCGCGCCGCCTCCTGCCGCACCGAGCAACGCTGACTCCGGGAGCGAGCAGCCCTCAAAGCAGACCCGCCCGAGGCTCTCGCCGTTGCTCGCGGTCTGGCGCTCGATCCGCACGCCCGGTTGGCTGAGATCGACGATCAGCGCGCTGTGTTCTCCCATGGAATCACGCGCGGTCACTACGGCGTGGCTCGCGCTGGGCGCCCAAGCGACGCAGTCGGCGACGCCGCTCAGGCTGTACCCAGAGCCGCCGCGCTCCGCGGCCACGTGCTCGGTCGCTGCGCAAAGCACCCGCGTACCTGCGATCACGCCGCTCAGCAGCGCCTGACGCTGCGCGGCGCTACCAAACTGGTCGATGGCTGCCCCAGCCATGCACACGGTCGCGATCAGGGGTAGCGGCGCGGCGACCCAGCCGGCTTGCTCGAGCAACAAGCACGACTCCACCACGCCGAGGCCTGCGCCGCCCGCAGGCTGACTCAGGCTGAGCCCGAGCAGCTCACTGTGGGCGAGCTGCTTCCACAAGGCCGTATGGAACACGGGCGGGCCGTCCTCGCCGCCTGCTGCGCTCTCGCGCTCTAGGTGGGTGATGCTGTCTGCCGTGCACAGCTCGCCAAATAGCTTGCGACACAGATCGATCAGGCTGTGCTGATCTTCGCTAAAACTGAAGTCCATAGCTGCTCCTCAGCGCTCCTGCCGCGGCATGCGCAGGCCGGCCATGGCGATGATGTCGCGCTGGACCTCGTTGGTGCCGCCGCCGAACGTCAGCACCAGCGTCGCGCGGTAGTAGCGCTCGAGGCGGCCGCGCAGCACCTGGCCAGCAGAGCCATGTCGCAGGGTCGATGCCTCACCCAAAATTTCCATGAGGCAACGGGATGCCCAGACGTAGTACTCTGAGCCGTACACCTTAACGGCAGAAGCCTCTTGAGCCGGCAGCTCTCCCCGCTCAATGTTCCAAGCCTGACGCCAGTTAAACAGCCGCAGCACATCCGTACCGGCCCGCACCCTAGCGAGGTTGTGCTGGACCCATGGCTGGTCGATCACGCGCGCTCCGCTGGCGCTGGAGTGGGCCTTGGCCCACTCAGTCACTTCGACCAAAAAGCGCTCCACGATGCCCGCGCTGAACAGCGCGACCCGCTCGTGGTTCAGCTGGTTCGTGATCAACCTCCAGCCGCCGTGCTCGGGGCCGACGAGCATGTCGACCGGCACGCGGACGTCTTCGTAGAACGTCGTAAACACCTTGTTGTCGCCCAAGGTGCGGGTGGGGGTGATGGTGACGCCTGGCGCCTTGGCGTCCACGATCAAGATCGAAATGCCCTTGTGCCGTGTGGCATCGGGATCGGTGCGCACTGCTAGCCAGATATAGTCCGCGTGGTCGGCAAGGCTGGTGAAGACCTTCTGGCCGTTGACGATGTAGTGATCGCCGTCGCGGACTGCGCTGGTGGTCAGCGCCGCCAAATCGGTGCCCGCCTGGGGCTCGGTGTAGCCGATACAGAACTGAAGCTCGCCCTTCAGGATCCTGGGCAACATGGCTTGGCGCTGAGCGTCGGTGCCATATTTCATCAAGGTCGGACCGACGGTGTTCAGCGTCAGCAGCGGGATGGGGTAGCCGGCGCGCTGGACTTCGTCGAAGAAGATGAACTGCTCGATGGCCGGCCGTCCCTGTCCGCCGTACTCTCTTGGCCAACCGGTCCCCAGCCAACCGTCGCGCCCCATCTGCTTCAGCGCGGCCGTATACAGCGGCCCGCCGCTCTCCGTGAGCGCGACCTCAGCCTGCAAGTCCGGGGTCATCATGCGCCCGAAATAGTCGCGCAGTTCGTCGCGCAACTGCTTCTGCTCGGGCGTGTAGTCGAGATACATGCTGTCTCCCGGAGTGTCGCGGTGAGCGCGCTCCCGGCTGGAGTGGAGCGCCGAATAGAACGTGTTCTACACCGGTCATTGCGCCCGCACAAGGCGCCCAGCGAGGATCGGCGCAGCCCGCTGATTTGAGCTCGCTGCGGTCGGCGCCTGGGCCACCCAGGGGGCTATGGGCGCAGCACGATGCGGCCGCGCAGATCGCCTCGCAGCAGGCGACGCTGAGCTTGGTCTGCCTCCAACAGTGAGTGCTCTTGGTGAGTGATCGTCTCGAGGGGCGTCTGCTGATGCAGGTCGAGCAGCGCCGCCATATCGAGGCGCGTGGCGCCACTTGACCCGTGGAGCGACAGCCCGTTGGTGATCACGTAGCCGAGGTTCAGCGCTGCGCGTTTCTCCACCACGTTGCCGATCACGACGATGCGTCCACCGACCTTGAGGCAACGCAGGGCGGCGTTGAAGGTGGGCTCGCCGACGCACTCCAAGGCTGCGTCGACGCGATTCGCGAGCTGGCGGTGAAAGTGCGCGTCCGCGCTGACTAAGATCTCGCTCGCTCCCAGCTGTTCGACGTAGGCGGCTTGTTCTGTGCGCCGCACACAAGCCACGACATCTGCGCCCAATCTGCGGGCGATTTGGATCGCGGCGGCGCCGACGCCGCCGTTGGCGCCAGTGATCAGCACACGCTGACCTGGGACCACGCCGGCCCAGCGGGTGAGCCCGCGATAGGCGGTGCCGTAGGTGCAGTGCAGCACCGCGGCCATTGCCGAGGGGATCTCATTTGGCATAGCGTAGAAGCAGCGCTCAGGCGCCAGCACATGGCTCGAGTACGCGCCGTCGATCAGCAGGCCCAGCACGCTGGCAGCGAACGGGCACAGGGAGATCTCTCCAACCAGGCAGCGCTTGCAGCTGCCACAAAAGTCGCGGTGCATGCTGGCGACGCGATCGCCGATCTGCCACTCGCTGACGTCGGGTCCGACGGCCGTCACACGACCCACGGCCTCGTGCCCCGGGGTGATGGGCGTCTGGATGAACGCGAAGCGCCCGCTGCGATCGATGGTGTCGCGGTAGCACACACCGCAGGCCTCGATCGCGACCAAGATCTGCGACCCCGTGGGGACAGGCAGCTCACGCTCGACCAGCTCGAGATCCCGTTCAAAACCGATCTCCAGCATGCGCATCTGACGCCACGTCATCCGCGGATTGAAACGTGTTACAGTCCACACGTCAACGCGCCGCGGACCCGTAGGCCAGCGGGGCAAGCTCCTGCGCGCGTGGCTGTAGGGAACCGCCCCAGCGCCGCCCCACCACCCCAACCAGCAAAGCTATGCTTCAGTCAGAGCGCTCGCTTCCGCGTGTCATTTGCTGCTCACTCGCGGCCTTCGTCCTGTGCCTGCCATTGGCCTCAGTGGGCGCTTGCAGTAGCTCTGGCGGCGACGGCGACTCCGCGAGCGGCGGCGGCAGCGGCGGGAGCGCTGGCGTCGCGGGCGCGCCGTTCGTCTGCGACTTGCCCGAGCCGGGCCCGAGCACGTACCAAGAGCAGCGTGAGCCGTGCGCCGACCGCAACCCGCTGCGCAACGCGTACTTTGGCGATCTGCACGTCCACACTCGCCTGAGCTTTGACGCCTACGCGGACGAGACGCGAGCCGGGCCCCGTGAGGCCTATCGCTTCGCCAAAGGCGAGGCGATTCAAGTGCCGCCGCTGGACGCCAGCGGGCAGGGCACCCAGACCTTGCAGCTGTCGCGGCCGCTGGATTTCGCCGCGGTGACGGATCACGCTGAGTTCCTCGGGGAAGTGTTAGCCTGCCTCACACCTCGCGCCGTGGGCTATGACTCCCAGACGTGCGTCGCCTACCGGGTGGGCGGCCCCGCGGCGGTGCAGCTCATGGGCACGCGGTTGAGCAACCCAGCACCAAACCGCCGCCCGGAGCTGTGCGGGGACGACGGCAAGGGCTGTGAGGCGCTGGCCCGCGACGGCTGGAGGAGCGTCATCGAAGCCGCAGAAGAGGCCTATGACCGCAGCTCTGCTTGCGGCTTTACCGCCATGATAGGCTACGAGTGGACTGGCGCGACGGGGGTGAGCAACCTGCATCGCAACGTGATCTTCAAGAACGATCGCGTGCTCGACTATCCAATATCCTATATGGAAACACCGACGGCTCAGGAGCTGTGGGCGCAGCTCGACTGCGCGTGTCGCCGCGGGGTTGAGGGCTGCGAGGTGCTCGCCATCCCGCATAACTCCAACCTGAGCAACGGCAAGCTGTTTATCCCGGAGTACCCCGGGGCAACGGATGAGGCTGGCCAGCGCGCTCAGGCAGCCCTGCGCGGAGCCCTGGAGCCGCTGGTGGAGATCTTTCAGCACAAAGGGGCGAGCGAGTGCAGTTTGCAGCAGAGCCAGGTGTACGGCGCAGCCGATGAGCTCTGCCAGTTCGAGCAGTTCCGGACCGCCACAGACTGCGGCGACGGGGTCGGCTCCCTCGGCATGATCGGCAGCGGCTGCGTGTCGCGGTATGACTTCGTGCGCGGCGCGCTGCTGGCAGGCCTAAAGGAAGAAGCGCGGCTCGGCATCAACCCGCTGCGGCTGGGGATCGTAGCGGGCACCGACACCCACCTGGGCGCCGCTGGCGCCGTGGAAGAAGACAAGTACGTGGGCCACACTGGGGGCGAGACTCGGCCTGCGGATCGGTTGCGGGTGATCAGCCAGCCGCCGAGCGGGATCGTTTCGACCCCTGGTGGTCTGATGGGCGTGTGGGCGACGGAGAACACGCGCAGCGCGCTGTTTGAGGCGCTGGCGCGGCGCGAGACGTTCGGCACGAGCGGACCGCGCATCACGCCGCGGCTGTTCGGCGGCTTTGGGCTCAGCCAGGGCCTGTGCGGTCAGAGCGATCTGGTGGCCCAAGCGGACGCGGCGGGCGTGCCGATGGGTGGGGTGCTCGACTCAAGTATGAATCCCGACGGAAGCGCGCCAAGCTTCGTAGTCAGCGTCGACGCCGACCCTGCCTCCGGCTCCGCGCCGCTCGAGCGCGTGCAAATCGTGAAGGGCTGGGTCGACGCCGCTGGCACGCCGCAGGTGCGTGTCTTCGACGTCGCGGGCAGCGCCGGTCGCGGCGGCGCCGACGCTGCCACCTGCGCGCTACAGGGCAGCGGCGATATGAGTTTGTGCGCTGTCTGGCAGGATCCAGCCTTCGTCGCCAGTGAGCGCGCGTTTTACTATGTGCGCGCCTTGGAGAACCCGACGTGCCGCTGGAGTTGGCGGCAGTGCCTCGCCATGCCCGCTGCTGAGCGCCCCGAGGCGTGCGCTGACCCCAGCGTGGCCAAGCTGATCCAAGAGCGCGCCTGGACCAGCCCGATCTGGTACAGCCCGGTACTACCCTAGCCGCATGTCCCCCGTATCGGCCCGACCCTGACTCACGTATGGGAAAGCTCTTAGGACAAATCCTCAAGGAACCGCTGGTTCACTTCGGGTTACTCGCGGCGTGCCTGATCGCGTTCACCCCAGCTCGACCCAGCGCTCGGCTACTGGTGATCGAGCACGCGCAGGTCGAGAGCTTGATCTCAGGTTACCAGCTCAAGACCGGGCAAGCGCCCAGCGCTGCGCAGCGCCACCAGCTGATCGCTGATTTGGTGCGAGAGGAGCTGCTGCGCCACGAGGCCATCGCCATGGGGCTGCACGAGTCCGATCCGGTGGTGCGCCGCCGGCTGGTGCAGAGCATGGAGTACCTAGCGGAGACCCAAGCCCCCGCGGCTCCGGCGCGGGCCTACACAGAGGCCGAGCTGCGCGCTGAGCTTGGGGCCCACCCTGAGCGCTATCAGGCGCCAGCCACCGTCGACCTTCAGCACATCTTCGCCAAGTCAGGCGACGGCGCCGAACAGCGCTTGCTTGCCATCCAGAGGCGCCTTGGGCAGCCAGGCGAAGAGGAGCCAGGTCGGGGCGATCCGTTCATCAAGGGCTCGAATTTCCGCGCCAAGACCCAGGCCCAGCTGCGCTCGCTGTTTGGCAGTGAGTTCTCCAAACAAGTGTTTGAGCTCGCCGTGCAGGCACACCCGTCGCAGACCTGGCTTGGCCCGATCCCATCGAGCTACGGCTGGCACTTGGTGCGTATCCAGGGCCACGCGCCGCGCCGCACCCAGAGCCTAGAGTTGGCGCGCGCGGCGCTGGTCGCGGCCCTGAGCGAGGAGCAGCGCGCGGGGCAGCGCGAGGCGTTCGTACGCAAGCTGGCTGACCGCTACGAGATCCGCGTTGACGGTGCCGCGTGGAAGCTAACGCCGTGAAGGGGCTGCTGGCGCTTGGGGCCCTGCTGGTGGTGCTCCTGGCGTCTCGAGGAGCCACAGCCCACGCGCTGGCGCCGGTGGTGGTCAGGTTGGCCGACGCCGGGCCGCGCTCGGTCGCGCTGAGCGTGCGCTTCCCGTCGCCTGAGCAGGCGGCGCGCGGCTTTAGTATTCAGGGCTGCGACGCGCGTGAGGCGAGCGCTGTCGCCCAGCGCGACCTGGTTTGGGCAGGGCAGGTGCCGTGCGCCCAGGCGCTGAGCATGCGCGAGTTGGTGCTGCCTGGCGGCGCGCCGACAGGGCTCTTGCTCGAGGACTCTAGGGGCTCAGCGCTCAACGTGCGCCTCTACCCCGAGATCGCGCGGGGAGCGGGGGTTGAGCTGCGCAGTCTGATCCCTGCGGAGGCGGCCCCTGTCGCGGTCTATTTGGCGCATGGCGTGCGTCACGTCTGGTCGGGAGCTGACCACTTGGCCTTCCTCGCGTGCTTGGTGCTGATGTGCGGGCCAATTCAGCTCGCCGCGGCGCTGCGTCGCCTGGTCGGGGTGGTCTCGCTGTTCACCGTCGCCCACAGCCTGAGCCTGGGTGTCAGCGTGCTGCTCAAGCACCCGCTCAACACCGCGGGCGTCGAGGCAGCCATCGCGCTCAGCGTGGTATTTGCGGCGCGGGAGGCCTTGCGGCTGCGTGCCAACCCCAACCGAGCGTCAGCGCCCCAGGCGAGGGACCGCGGCGCGCTGCGGCTGCAGCTGAGCACGCTGGCGTTTGGCCTGCTCCACGGCCTGGGCTTCGCCGGGGGGTTACTGGAGCTTGGTTTGCCAGCCAGCCATGTCCCGCTGGCGCTGCTGTTGTTCAACCTAGGCGTTGAGCTCGGGCAGCTCGCCTTCGTGTGTTGCTTGGCGGCTGCTTTGGGCTTCTTGCCGCGACGAGGCGCGGCTTGGGCTCGGCTCGGGCTCGGCTACAGCGCCGGCAGCTTTGGGGTGTACTGGCTCGTGGAGCGCATCGGCTTGCTGTCCGTATAGCGCCGCCGTTCACCCGGTGCCGCCGTTCACCCGGCGCCGCTGTTCACCCGGCGCCGCTGTTCACCCGGCGCCGCTGTACACCCGGCGCCGCTGTTCACCCGGCGCCGCTGTTCAATTAGTTTGGTGGAGCGGCCTGGCTAGATCGCGCGGTCGTGACCCTCCCAGTGCGGGTCACGCAGCTTGCGCTTGTAGAGCTTGCCGTTCGGATCGCGGGGCATCTCGCCGATAAACTCGATCTTTCGTGGCATTTTGTACTTTGCGACCCGCGCGCTGGCGTAGTCACGCAGCTCTCGCTCGAGCTCTGGGCCCGGCGCTTGCCCAGCAGCCGGCTGAATCACCGCCATCACTTCTTCGCCCCAGTCCTCGTTGGGCACGCCGAAGATCGCGACGTCTTGCACCTTGGGGTGCGTCACGAACACCGCTTCAATCTCCGCGGGGTAAATGTTGACGCCGCCGCTGATGATCATGTCAGCCTTGCGATCGCTCAGGAAGAGGAACCCGTCTTCGTCCAGGTAGCCCGCGTCGCCCACGGTAAAGAAGCCATCAAGCCACGACTTGTCTGTCTTGGCCTTGTCCTTGTGGTACTCGAAGCGATGGTCTCCCATTCGGATCCACACGGTGCCGACTTCACCAGCTTTGAGCGGCGCCTGTTGGTCGTCTAGGATGCGGATCTGCGAGATGGGCCACGGCTTACCCACGGTGCCCGGCTTCGCTCGCCAGTCTCGAGGGGTGGCCAGGGTGCCGCCGCCCTCGCTGGCGGCGTAGTACTCGTAGATGCAGTCACCCCACCAATCGAGCATCTTTTGCTTGATCGCGACGGGGCAGGGGGCAGCGCTGTGGACCACGTGGGTCAGCGACTTGACGTCGTACTTGTCGCGAACTTCTTGGGGCAGCTTCAGCAGCCGCGTCAGCATCGTGGGGACCATGTGGCTATTGGTCACGGCGTAGCGCTCGATCAGGCGCAGCGTCTCTTCTGGCTCCCACTTGTCCATCAACACCACCGTGTGGCCAAGGTGCAAATGGTTGCTGGCGAAATTCAGCACTGCCGTGTGGTACAGCGGCGCGACCGCCAGGTGCACCCCTGCGCTGCCGGGGAACATGCCGAACAAACTCAAGAACAGCGCCTGCTGGGTGGCGACCTGCTCAGGCGTCGCGTCGCCGACCGGCCTGCGCACGCCCTTGGGGTGCCCCGTGGTGCCTGACGTATATGTCATCGGGCCACCAGCCGAGCGTTCTTTGGGGGTGGAGGTCGGCTGACCGTCGATCAAACTCGCGTAGCTCTTAAAGCCATCGATCTCGCCGTCGACGCTGTAGCACATAGCTGCAGGGAAATGGATCTGTTGGGCGGCTGAGCGGGCGATGTCAGCGCAGCGAGACGCCGTGAGCCACAGCTTAGACCCAGAGTCTTTGAGGATATAAGCCACCTCGGCGGCGGTGAGGTGCCAGTTGACTGGAGTCACGCGCCAGCCCGCTTGCGCGGCAGCCATGAAGATCTCAAGTGCTTGGTGGCAGTTGGGCACAGCCATGGCGAGGGTGTCGCCGCGCTTCAGGCCGAGCGCTCGCAGCCCATGCACCAGCTGATTAGTGTGGTCGAGCAGCTCGCCAAAGCGGTATTCGCTACCGTCGGGATCCACGATAGCGACGGCGTCGCGTTTGCTGGCGGCGGCTCCCCAAAACCCAAGTTCAATGCTCATCTGACTTCCCCGTATCGCCAGAACCTTTGGGCGTAGCTTCCGCACCCATGGGGGATGCATAGCTCAGCACCGCGTCGAATGAAACACGTTCTAGACACGTAGCCTAGCGCACCGAGGGGCGCCGCGGGCGCAGGGGCTAGACATCCCAGTCGATCTCGATGTCGTCGGTGAGCGGGTGCGCCTGGCACGCCAAGATGCAGCCGTCTTCGACTTCGGCGTCGCTCAGACAATCGTTGGTGTCCATCCTGACCTGGCCCCGCGTCAGCTGGGCTTGGCACGAGCTGCAGTAGCCTTCTTCACACGAGTACGGCGGATCGATCCCCGCTGCGATGGCTGCCTGCAGCAAGGTCTGGCCCGCGCTGTAGGGCACGAGGTGAAGCTTGCCGTCCCAGCGCGCGCGGAAGTGTTCCGGCGCCGCGTCTGCCTGCGCTACGGGATGCGCTGGCTGCGGGCCCGGATCGGAAGGGGAGACGAAACGTTCGACGAACAGGTGCTCACGCGGCAGCGCTTGCTCGAGCAGCACGCGCTCGGTCAGCTCCATGAACGGGCCCGGGCCGCAGATATAGTGATCTGCGCTCAGGCGGTCCGCGCTGAGCTCTCGGAGCCGCGCCGCGGACAAGAAGCCTTGCTGGTCATCCAGGTTGTGGATCAGCTCGAACCTCGACGTAAACCGGCGCTGCAGGTCCGCCAGGTTGGGCGCGAAGATCATGCTGTTGATGTCGCGGTTTGCGTAGACCAGGCGCACCTGACGCTCAGTGGTCAGCAGCGCAGTCTTGAGCATCGAATAGAGCGGCGTGATGCCGCTGCCGCCGCCGAACAGCACGATCGGCGTCTGGTGTGGCTTGAGGACAAACCGCCCAGCGGGGGCCAACACGCGCAGCACGCTGCCGATGGTGACCTGGTCGTTGAACCAGTTGGAGACACGGCCGCCGCTCACGCGCTTGACCGTGAAGCGCAGCTCGGCGTCGGTCTCAGGTGAGCTGGACAGCGAGTAGCAGCGGGTCAGCTCCAGGCCGGCGTGAGCGATCTTGAAGGTCAGGAACTGCCCCGCGCTGTAGCTGAATGTTCGCTGTAGCCCGGCGGGGATCTCCAGCGCGAAAGACCGCGTGTCGTGGGTCTCGTCGACTACCTGGCTGACTTTGAGCTGATGGAAGGCCTTGGCGTCAGCGGCGAAGGCGTCTTCAGCTGTTTGCGCTTGCAGCATGCTCGCTACCCGAGGCTACGCAGGGCGCCGCGGCGCTAAACGCGGGCCGGTTTGACCCGCCGTTCGAGTTGGTCGCCGCGGCTGCCGCCTGCGCCGCCGCGGCGCTAAGCGCCGGCAGCTGCACGCCGATGCCAGCTAGCACCGACTTCAACGCGAGCCCAGGCAAGCCCTGTTGCACCGCTCCAGGATCTGTCGCGCCTTGCAGGGCGAGGCCATCGGCTAGAGCCCACACCGTGCGCGCGATTTGCTCAGCATTTAGTTCCGGACGGATGCCGACTTGGATGAAATGTGCCTCTAAGGCGGCGCCAAACCCCTGCATCAGCGCTGCGTCGCGTTGCTGTAGCTTGTCTCGGGCCTCCGGGTGGCGACGCGCGTACAGCCGGAACTCCATGTCCAAGAGCACGAAGTCGTCCACCAACGCGAGCTTCCGTGCGTGCTCGAACAACACCTGCAGCCGACGGTCAGGGTCAGCGTCCTCGAACACCCCCAGCAGCATGCTGACGATTTGCTGTACGTGGCGCTCCGCGACCTCGAGGAACAACTCCTCTTTGCTGCCAAAGTTCGAATAGACGGCGCCTTTGGTGTAGCCCGCGGCTTCTGCCACCTCATCTAGGGAGGCGCCGTGGTAGCCGCGGCGCCCGAACACCGCCGCGGCGGCCTGCAGCAGATCTTCGCGGGTGCGCGCCCGGCGCTCGTCGCGCGTCAGACGACGCGGCGGAGTATCAGTAGTTACAGACATTTGGCGTCTCCAGTACTCATCGGTATTGCGATACCGTA
The DNA here is from genome assembly GCA_964551615.1 of uncultured Polyangiaceae bacterium. Lineage (GTDB taxonomy): Bacteria > Myxococcota_A > Polyangia > Polyangiales > Polyangiaceae > JAHBVY01. Next base: position 56,635 of record CAZKDY010000027.1, on the reverse strand, counting down.
GGACATATACTCCAAAGTATCGCAATACTCCAAGGTATAGTTTCTGCTTGACAGCGTCTGCCAAGACCCGCTACTTGCTAGAACACGTTTCAAATTTGAGCGGCGCTCTGCCGCAGCGTCTGGCCCCGCTCGCGGGGCAAACGTGATGGAGGTTCAGCACATGGTCGGCCGTATCGAGAGTTGTCAGCAGTACTTCGACACCATCCAAGATCGTTTCATCGCGGAACAGGCTAAGGGTGTCGAGGCGACCTACGTGTACGAGCTGAGCGGAGACGGCGGCGGCACCTGGACCGTCACCGTCAAGGATAACAGCCTGACCGTGGCCGAGGGCGGCGCCGACGGCGCCAGCGTGACCTACCAAATGAAGGCTGATGACTACATCAAGCTCGCCAACGGTGACCTTGGCGGCGCCAAGGCAGTGATGACCCGCAAGCTGAAGGTGGGCGGCAGCATCCCGCTCGCGCGCAAGATGAACAACTTCTTGCCACCGCTCAAGGGCTAGGGCTCAATCCTCTGTTCCGTACGGCGCGCAATTCGAAGCGCGTGGGTGAGCCCGAGGCAGGTGCGCGCCTTGTGTGCCACGGGTCGTGCTCGAGTTTGACGCCGAGCGGGCTCGGAGACGACTAGCATGCAGTTCAACATCGCAGATCTCTACGAGTCCTTGGCCGACAGCTTCGGCGAGCGCCTCGCCTTGGTGAGTGGCGATCGGCGCCTGAGCTACGCTGAGCTAGACGAGCGCGCCACGCGCCTGGCCAATTTCTTGGCGTCGCGCGGAGTGAAGGCCGGCGACCACGTCGGGCTGCACATCTACAACGGCACCGAGTACGTCGAGGCCATGCTGGCCGCGATGAAGCTGCGCGCGGTGAGCATCAACCTCAACTACCGCTACGTGGCGCACGAGTTGCGTTACCTGGCGGAAAATGCAGACCTGGTCGCCGTGTTGAGTCAGCGCGAGTTCGCGCACACCGTGGCAGAGGCCACCCTGAGCGCTGGCGCGGCGCGCGGCAAGCTGCACACCTATTTGCTATTGGAGGACGGCAGCGGGGTCGAGGCTGATCCGCGGCTTGAGGCCGTTGACTACGACGCGGCGCTAGCCTCAGCGTCCCCAACTCGGGCGTTCCCCGAGCGCAGCGGCGATGACCAGTTCATCATCTACACTGGCGGAACAACCGGCATGCCCAAAGGGGTGATGTGGCGCCAAGAGGACTTGTTCTTCGCCGCGCTGCAAGGCGGCAACCCGGGCGGAGACCCTGTCTCCACTCCGCAAGAGCTGGCGCCGCTGGCCGCGCAGGGCGGCGTCTGCATGCTGCCTTGCGCGCCGTTTATCCACGGCGCGGCGCAGCTCACCTGCTGGATCTGCCTACTCAGCGGCGGAAAATTGGTGATTCAGCCGGGCAAGAGCTTCGACGCCAAGCGGGTCTGTGAGCTTATCCCCGAGGAAGATGTCGCCACCATCATGCTGGTGGGGGATGCCATGGGGCGCCCGATCGCCGATCAGCTGGCCAGCGGCAGCTACGACGTGAGCGGGATGCTGGCCGTCGCCTCGAGCGGCGCGGTGCTCAGCCCAGTGGTGCGCGATCGCCTGCAGGAGCTGATCCCACAGGCGCTGATCTTGAACAACTTCGGCGCCAGTGAGACGGGGCACCAGGGCTCGGCGGTCCCTGGTGAGGACACCGGCCGGGATGGCCGGCCGTCGTTCTTCATGGATCAAGCCAACACCGTGCTGGACGACGATTTCAAGCCGATCGCACCTGGCTCCGGCATCATCGGGCGCTTGGCGCGCAGCGGCCACGTCCCGCTTGGGTATTACAAGGACGAAGCCAAGACGAACGAGCGCTTCATCACCGTGGACGGCGTGCGTTGGGTGCTGCCGGGGGACGCCGCGACCATCGAGCACGACGGGCGGATCACGGTGTATGGGCGCGGCTCCAACTGCATCAACAGCGGCGGCGAGAAAATTTTCCCTGAGGAAGTAGAAGAAGTGCTCAAGTCTCACCCCGACGTCTACGACGCGCTGGTGGTTGGGGTGGAGGACCCTCACTGGATGCAACGCGTGGCGGCTGTGGTCGAGCTACGGCCGGGCACGCATGTCACGCTCCAAGAGCTCCAGGAGCACTCGCGCAAGTACATCGCGGGCTACAAGGTGCCGCGGCAGCTCAAGCTGGTCAGCGCTGTCCAGCGCTTTGCGAGCGGGAAGCCGGACTACGCCTGGGCCAGGGTGACCGTCGCGGACGCACCCGACGCGGTCGCGGCGCGCTGAGGAGCCATGGTGTCAGGCTCATCGCTGAACACGACGCCCGGCGACGAGCCTGAGCCGCCCACGCCGCACCCAGCGCAGGCAGGCGGCGCACGCGTCGCGCTGAGCGCTGAGCTGCCGCCTGGGTTCCGCGTGCCTGACGACCCCGCGGATCCAGTATGGCGCGTGCAACGTGATCTGGCCACTGGGCTGCACCAGCTGGGGCGCCTGCTAGTCACCAGCGCTGCGTCAATCGACGCCTTAGGCCAGGTAGAGCAGCTGGTGCAACGAGCGCGCGCTGTGCTCGAGGCGGCGCCGAGCCGCACGTTTCTGGCGGCGCACTACGCGCGCTCAGGCGGCGATGAGCATGAGTACTGGGCCGATCGTGGGCCGGTGATCGGGCGCTCCAACCCAGCGTCGCCGCCGATTGAGCTGCGGGTCGACGGCGACCAGGTCCGGGGGAGCGTGTGCTTTGATGATCTGTTTCAAGGCGCGCCTGGCTGCGTGCATGGTGGCCAGATCGCGGCGGGCTTTGACCACGTGCTGGGCGCGGCGGCGCTCCGCCGTGGCGTGGTGTGTATGACGGGCAAGCTCAGCGTCAAGTATCGTCGGCCCACGCGCCTCTCGGTACCGCTGGAGTTTTGCGCGCGCATCAAGAGCGTGGTGGGCCGGGCTACCGTCGTGACAGGCGAGCTGACTGACGCTCAGGGTATCACCGCGGAAGCTGAAGGCATGTTCGTGGAGCTCTCGCCTTCCCAGATGCAAGCGCTGCTAGACGCTCATCCATCCGCTGAGCAGCCGTAGGGGATTGGGCAGGGTGCCGCGCCTCCAAGGCGCGCGAAGGGAGTCTAAGTGGTGGCGAGGCGGGTGAGGAGACGATATGCATGTCCTAACCTTGAGTGAAGCGAGCGGAGCCGCGGCTAGGCGAGCCGCTCAAGGACCCGCGGCGCTCCTTGAGCCCAAAGAACGGGCTACCCAACATCGTTTAGTTCCGCAAAGAATCACACCTCGCGTGCGCTGGCGTTCGAGCGGACCTGTAGATCACCCCGGCTCCGTGGCGCGGTCGGCGCGGAGCACGGAGCTTTGAGAGCGAAAGCAGTCGAGTCATGAGCAGCTGGGATCACATCACGGATTTTTTGGTCATCGGCAGCGGCGGCGGAGGCATGACCGCGGCGCTGGTCGCCCATGACAAGGGCCTGAAGGCGCTGGTGATCGAGAAGACCGCAAAGTTTGGCGGCTCGACCGGCCTGTCTGGAGGGAACATTTGGATCCCCAATAACCAGCACATGGCGGGGGTGGGGGTGGAGGACTCGCGGGAAGACGCGCTCACCTACCTCACCGGCATCACCGCTGGGCGCGTCCCTGAAGAGCGCATCGTGGCTTACGTCGATCAGGCGCCGGCGATGGTGCGCTACTTGGAGGCCAACTCGGACGTCAAGTTCATGGCCGTGCCACGTTACCCTGACTACTACCCAGAAAAGCCAGGCGGAAAAATCGGCGCGCGCTCGATTGAGCCGCTGCCCTTCCGCGCCTCACAGCTAGGAGCTGAGCAAACCAAGCTTCGGCGCTCGGGTCAGGGCCTGGTGCTCGGGCGCATGGGCCTCACGGCGCGGGAGGCTCACACGCTGGTGAAGTTCAACTTCTGGAGCTTCGTCCTGATGTTCTGGATCATGCTGCGCTACTGGGTGGATGTCCCGGCGCGGCGCAAGGGTCGCGGCGACGGGCGGCTGACCCTCGGGACGGCGCTGGTTGGACGCCTGCGTAATAGCTTGGCGGCGCGCGATGTCCCGCTGTGGCTAGAGGCGACCTGCGATGATCTGGTCGAAGAGCGGGGTCGCGTCGTCGGTGCGCTGATCACCCGCGGCGGCAAACAGCTGCGGGTCAAGGCCGAGCGTGGTGTGCTGCTGGCCGCCGGTGGATTCGCCAAGAACGCGACGATGCGGCAGCGCTACCAGCAGGCCCCCATCGGCAGCGCGTGGACCGCGGCCAGCGAAGGTAACACGGGTGAGGCGATCGAGATGGGGCAGCGGCTGGGTGGCGCCGTGGACTTGATGGACGATGCCTGGTGGACACCGGTGACCTTGCTCCCGGATGGCTACGCTTGGCTGTTGGTCGTCGAAAAATCAATGCCCGGCTGCGTCATGGTCAACCAAGCCGGCAAGCGCTTCACCAACGAGGCCGCGCCGTACGTCGACGTGGTCAAGGGTCAATACACCGCCAACAGCGCGGAGCAGCCGAGCATCCCGGCCTTCCTGGTCTTTGATCAGCGCTATCGACGTTCGTATCCGTGCGGCCCGCTCGGCCCAAGCCGGCTGCAGCCAGACTCAAGCCTGCCGCGGCGTCTGAGGCATGGCTTCCTGAAGAAGGGGCGCAGCCTGGCAGAGCTCGCTCAGAAGCTAGGTGTGGATCCCCAGGGACTAGAGGCAGAAATTCAACGCTTTAACGCCTTCGCAGAGCAGGGCAAAGACCAGGACTTCGGCCGCGGTGACAGCCTCTACGATCGCTACTACAGCGACAGTAAGATCAAGCCGAACCCGAGCCTCGCGCCCATCGTCGAAGCGCCGTTCTACGCGATCGAGGTCTGGCCCGGAGATCTGGGCACCAAAGGCGGTCTGGTCACCGATATCGACGCGCGCGTGCTGCGTGAGGACGGCAGCGTGATCGAAGGCCTGTACGCGACGGGCAACTGCTCGGCCGCGGTGATGGGCAACACCTACCCTGGCGCGGGCGGCACCATCGGCCCAGCGATGACCTTCGGCTTCGCCGCTGCGCTTCACGCCGCGGCGAACCCAGCTCGAACAGAGCCTGAGGCAGCGGCTGAGCAGCGGTCTCAAGCGCGAACCTAGCCGGGGATCCGCGTGGTTGGGGCACGCCGCTCGCCCAACGGGCAGGCGTCAACCGCGGCTCAGTCGGCTGGGGCCTGGGGCAAGCTGACGTGAGCGCGCTGATCGTAGAACTGCGAGTACCATTTGCGAAGTTGTGCGATGGGCCCGTCTGCGTCGCTTAGGATGGGGCGATCCCGGTAGCACTTGTTCTCCCAGATCGCGATGTCTTCAGCGAAGCCAACTTGGAGGTTGTCGACATAAGCGTCCGCCAAGCGCTGCGTCTTGCTCGGATCACCGAGGCGCTTCAGCATCACGCCAAAGCGCAGGTGCAGGTTGTGCTGGTCAATCGGCGTGTGCGCGTTCACCAAGCGGCTGCGCATCACGCCTTCCATCTCGGTGACCTGAAAGGCGGGTCCGTAGTAGGTGGCCTCTAGCTTGAACTTGTCTTCTCCGCCTCCACGTGGATACGCAACTCCGCTGGATCGCTGGATCGCGATGTGGCCGTTGTACTCGTTCTCGAACAGGTCCACGTGGGTGCCATGCACCCGCGGAAAGTGGGTCTTGTCGGCGACATTCTCGACAATTTCCTTTGGGTGAGTCTTGATGGTCAGGATCTTCTTGGTCCAGCCTGTCCACTCTGGCGCACCCCAGCCCTCGAGCTTGGGGATGCTGTAGCTGGGCTCTGAGCCGTGCGGATCATGCCACATAAACACCAGCCCGTTTGACTCCTGCACGACGTAGCTCGTGACGCACGCCTTGGGTGGGATGCGCTTGGCGTACGGCACGTCGTCGCACACACCGTCCGCCCCAAAGCGCCACGAGTGAAACGGGCAGCGGATGCCGTTGCCCTCGACTTTGCCCCCGTAGGCGAGGTGCGCGCCGAGGTGGGGGCAGTGGGCGTCGTGGATGTGAACCAAGCCGTCGTCGTGGCCACGATACGCCACCAGATGTTTGCCGAAGTAGCGCAGGGGCAGCACATCGCCCGGCGCTAGATCCTCCGCCCAAGCGACGACGAACCACCCGCTCGGATAACCTTCAAACTTCGGCTGCGCCATGACCTCGGGGCACCTTTCGGACTCGCGCCGCGCGGGTGTACGCGCGGCCTGTGTGGGGGACGAGCGCGCGCAGGGTAGCCCGCGCTCAAGCACTGTCAGTTCACGTTTGACTCGACCTAGGACACAAAATAGAACATGTTCTATTGATCGCTGCAAGCACTGGCGCAGCCCGGCAACTGCTGGGGGTGCCGCGGGCTCCAACCGACACGAGGAAACGCAATGGGTGAAGCGCTAGAAGGACGGTTTGCTGGACGGGTCGCGTTGGTCACCGGGGCGGCCAGCGGGATCGGGCGCGCCACGGCTCAGCGCTTTGCCGCCGAAGGCGCTCAGGTCGCGTGCTTAGACGTGAACCGCGAGGGCCTGGCGGAGACTGAAAGACTCATCGAATCTGAAGCCGGCGTTGCCGCGCTGTTCAGCTGTGACGTCAGCGATCCGCAGGCGGTCAGCGCGGCGGTCGCCGGGGCTGTAGCCAAGTTTGGCCAGCTGAACCACGTCGCGAACGTGGCAGGGGTGCTGCGTTCGGATCCCACGGCGGAGCTGAGCTTTGAGGATTGGAATCGGGTCTTGGGCATCAACCTCACGGGTACTTTCTTGGTCTGCCAGGCGGCGCTGCCACATTTGCTGCAGACTAAGGGCACCATCGTGAACACGTCCTCGACCGCGGCGCTAGGCAGCCACCCGTGGATGGCCGCCTACGCGGCTTCTAAGGGCGGCGTCCTGTCGCTAAGCAAGAGCCTGTCCATCGAGTTCATCAAGCAAGGCCTGCGGGTCAACTGCGTGATCCCCGGCGCGATCGCCACGGGGATGCACGCTCAGTTCAGGCTGCCTGAGGGGGCCGACTTCAAGCTGCTGAAGGGCGCGATGCCGCACATTCCGCACGGAAGCCCAGCTGGCGTCGCCGGTACGATCGCCTTCCTGTCGTCAGACGACGCAGCCTTTATTCACGGCACTGAGGTGCTGATCGACGGCGGGGCGATGAGCTAGACGCGCGGCGCGACTCCCTCCACCCCCAACCCTTGCTGGCTCGTGGCGCCAGTGTTCGGAGCTTAGACCATGAGCATGCCCAAAGACGTCCCAGTCATCGATCTGATGCTGAACATCCCAGGTGACGACAACAGCGACTGGTATGACTTCATGAAGCCGCTGCTGCTGGATGAGGAGAGCCGGCGGGTGTTCAAGATGCCGGCAGAGTACCTGTTTAACCGCAATATCCCGGACATCGAGCCTCAGTCGGACTACATCGCCTACACCCTGGCCAAGCTAGACAAGTTCAACATCGAGCGCGCCATGATGGGGGTGGACGACGGAAACGAGGTCGTGCAGCAGGCTGCTCAGCGCTACCCGGGTCGCATCCTGACCAGCTACCACGCCAACCCGAACAACGGCATGGACGAGGTGCGAAAGGTCGCGCGCATGCGCGAAGAGCACGGGATAGTAGCGGTCACTGCGTTTCCGTCGGGATTATGTCCACAGGTGCCGATCAACGACAAGCGCTGGTACCCGATCTACGCCAAGTGCGTTGAGCTCGACTTGGCGTTTTGCTGTTGCGTCGGCGTGCCGGGCCCTCGCTTGCCCATGGCGCCTCAGCACGTGGAGTTGGTCGACGAGGTGTGCTGGTTCTTCCCTGAGCTGAAGTTCGTGATGCGCCACGGCGCGGAGCCCTGGGTGGACTTGGCCATCAAGCTAATGATCAAGTACCCGAACCTCAGCTACATGACGAGCGCGTTCGCGCCGAAGCACTACCCCAAGCAAATCATCCACTACGCCAACACACGCGGCAGCGACAAGATCATGTATGCTGGCTATTTTCCCATGGGGCTCAGCCTAGAGCGTATCTTTGCAGAGCTGGACGGGGTGCCGTTGAAAGCAGAGGTTTGGCCCAAATTTTTGAGCGGGAACGCTCGCCGCGTGTTCAACTTGGACCCTATCTGATGGCAAAACCGCGCGGAACGAGACCTCCAGATCGGCCGCTGAAATCACGCGGGCTGCGCATGCCGCGCTGGTCAGCGCCCAAGACCCGGCCGGAGACCCCGCGCCCGTTCGCTGATGGTAGCGTGCGCTTGTCTCACGGGGCCGAGCTCGGGTTTGGGCGCTTTGGGCTGCCTGGTGGCCGGCCTGTGCTCTGGTTTCACGGCACGCCCGGTGGGCGGTCGCAGGTGCCGCTTGACGTGGCCAGCTGCGCACAGGCGCGCGGGCTCGAGATCATCACGGTTGAACGCCCTGGCATCGGTGGGTCGAGCCATCAGCCCCGGCGCGACTTGCTCAGCTACGCGCGCGACGTGGCGGAGCTGGCTGATTCCCTGGGGCATGAACGATTCGGCGTGGTCGGCCTGAGCGGAGGTGCGCCGTACATGCTGGCTTGCGCCCATGAGCTCCCCGCGCGCGTGGTGGTGGGGGTGAGCCTGGGCGGGGTGGGTCCCTGCGATCTGGCCAGCGGCGCCCCAGGCTATGGCCCCAGGCTGCGCACGCTGATGAACCTGGTACACCGCGGCAGGCGCCCCCTCGGCACGCTGCTCAGTTGGGGTGTGCAGCCGCTGCGGCCGCTGGTCAGTCCATGCTTTGATCTGTACGTGAAGTTTGGCCCTCAGGAAGATCGAGCGGTGTTCGAGCGACCCGAGATGAAGGCCATGTTTTGTCGGGACATCGTGGCTGCCACCAGCCGCGGCATGCACGCACCAGTCTGGGATATCTCGCTGTTCAGCCAGCCCTGGCCGTTTGATCCGGCGAACATCCGGGTCCCCATCCGCTTCGTGCATGGCGCGGCCGACAGCATCGTGCCGCTAGCTCACTCGCAGTACCTTGCGGCAAGAATTCCAGACAGTGGTCTGGACGTCCTAGAAGGCCTAGGGCACTTCGCTGGCTTCATGAGCGCGCCGCGCGTGTTCGACCACGTGGCGCAGCACTGGGGGAGCCCGCGCGACAGCTCGGACGAACCGGGTTCAGGGTGATCAGCCCGCAGGTTGAACCATCTTGACTTGAGCCGGCGGTCGAGCGGGCTAGCCGAAGATCAGGAAACCGGCGCCGCTGATGAAGAAGTTCAGGATGATCACGGCCAGCGACGAGTTGACGACGGCGCGGGTGGTGGCCGCTCCGACACCCTCTGAGCCGCCGAAGGTGCTGAGCCCGCAGTAGCCGCTCACCACTGGGATGGCCGCGCCGTAGGCCACGCATTTAGTCAGCCCGACCGTGAGGTCGCCCCAGTCTACCAAGCTCCAGTTGATGAAGGTCTCGGTGCTGAGGTCGAAGAACACGCGACCGGTCCACAGCCCAGTGAGCATGGCGACCCCGCCTGCGATCACCACCAACACCAGCGTCATGATCGTGCTGGCGACGAAGCGTGGCTTGATCAGGTAGTCGATGGGATCGGCGGCGGTCATACGTAGGGCGTCGACCTGCTCGGTGACGACCATCGAGCCGATCTCTGCGGCGATGCCCGCGCCCACGCGGGTCGCTAACATCAGCGCGGAGATAGAAGCCGCGATGTCACGCACCAGCAGTTCGATGAAGGTGGCTCCCAAGAGCGACAGGTCGGGCACGACGCGGCGCGTCTGGATCCCCGCCTGATACACCATGATCATCCCCATAAAGCCCATCACGATGCATAGGAAGACCAGCGACCGGTTACCGATCTCGTAGCACTGCCGAATGATCGCGCCGGGGCGGCGTGTGCCCCTGAACGTGTAGTAGAGCGTCTGGACGAAGACCGAGTACTGGGCCTTGGCAGCGCGCGCGAAATCAAACGCGAACGCTCCCAGGATGGCGACGCCTTTTGGTTCCTCGGGGATGTCATCATCGATGCTCCCAACGCCGCCCGCGGTCGCGCTTTGAGGAGCGAGCGCGGTTGCTCCAGCCGCCGCCGCGCCGTGATCGGCGCCCGCGGCTTGATCTGGCGAGTCGGGCAGGGTCATAGGTGCGGCTCTGGGGCGACTGTCAGCCGAGGGTGAAGGAGACGAAGTAGTCGAGGACGAACATCCCGGCTGCGCTGACCACCACGGTCGCGTTGACCGCGCGCCCTACGCCTGGTGCGCCTCCGCTGGTCGCGATCCCGAACTGGCAGCTGGCGAGGGCCATGACCACGCCAAATACGATGGACTTGAACAGGCCGTGCCCCACATCCCACGGTGAGAGCAGACCGCTAGAGATGCCGTTGTAGAACACCTGTGGCTCCACACCAAGCACCCCGTAGCCCGCGTAGGCGGCGCCGAGCAACGCCAACGCGTCGGCGAAGATGGTCGAGAGGAACAAGGTCACGACGATGGCGACGAAGCGTGGGACGATCAGGAAGCTGAGCGGGTCGATGGCCAGAGCGCGCAGGGCGTCGATCTGCTCGGTGACCACCATCGTCCCGAGCTCGGCGGTGTTGTTGGCACCCACCCGGCCGCTCAGCATCAACGCGGTCAGCAGCGGCCCGATCTCGCGCAGCGTGGTGAACCCAGCCGCCCAGCCGAGCAGCGCCTGAGCGCCGTAGCGCTGCACGATCGGCGCAGCCTGGATGATCATGATGCCGCCAGTGAACAGCGCCGTCACCACCACGATGGGCAGCGATTTGACGCCCATTTTGTACATGTTCTTGACCAGCTCAGAGTAGTCGAAGTCAAAGCGCACCATGCGGCTCAAGATGCGCCCCAGCAGCACGCCCATGCCGCCCACGATCTCCGCGGTCGAAAGGAAGGTCTCGCCAATTGCCGCAAAGGGGGTTAGCAGGGCGCTCGACTTGGCCATTCAACGGACGGGTGTACCACAGCGCCTGTGCGGCGGGGGCGCTGGACGCATCGCGTAGAACGTGTTTCGCTTGACGGCGTGGAAGCTGACCCGAAGCCGAGCCAAGCGACCGTTTCAGGCGTCCCGTCAGTCCCAGACTTGCTCGCGCTGCCAGGGCTCGGTCCGGCTGAGTTTTGCGCCGTAATGGCCGCGTTTGCGGCCTCTGTCACGGTGATCACTTGCGTCGACGAGCAGGGCGCGCCTCACGCGCTGACGGCGACCGCGTTCACGTCGGTGAGCAAGCAGCCTCCACTGTGTCTGGTGTGCGTAGACCAACGGGCGCGAGCCCACGCCGTGATGCGCAGTCAGCGGCGCTTCGCGGTCAATATCCTGAGCCGTGGACAGGCGGAGCTGTCGACGCAGTTTGCCAAGTCGCTGGACGATAAGTTCGAAGGCGTCCAGTGGCGCCCCGGCCAGATCACCGGCTGTCCGTTGCTGCCAGATGCGTTGGCTTGGGTCGAGTGTCGCTTGTTCGCGGTTCATCCGGGTGGCGATCACGACGTGTTCATCGGCGAACTGCTCGGCGCTCAAGTCAACGAGGGTGATCCGCTGGTTTATTTCCGCGGCCAGTATATGGACGTCGCTCACCCCGCGACGGACGGCTGAGCGGTAGGTGGGGTGGGGCCAGGCAGGTGCCGTGTGGTCGTGGTGGAGGAGGGGAGCGGCGAGCGCCTGGACTCGAAAGCGCTCGGCTCGCTGCCCAGCTAGTAGGGGTTGTCTTTGCTGATCTTGCCGGTGGGGAGCGGCTTGCTCGCCTGAGGCTGAGGTTGCTTAGCTTCGGTGGGCGCCGCGTTGGCCCGCTGTTCGCTCGCCTCCAGCGTGATCTGAGTTACACTGCCGCACGGAATTAAAATTGACGTCGGGTTGCTGATCCACGCGGGGCCTGGCTCTTGGCCCAGGCGCGTATAGCGCAGCCCTTTGCTGCAAACTAGCTTCAGCTTTTGATTGGTGCGCCCGATATTTTTACCCTGGACCCACACGTCAGCGGCGGTGCCAGAACGCACGAAGAGGTAGGCTTCATACGGCTTGAGCCCGGCGTCGCTCAAATCGACGTCGCCGCCCGCTGGGCCGGCGTCTGTCGCTGCATCGGTCGCGCGCGCTGCGTCGCTGGCTCGGGCTGCGTCGGTGGTTTGCGCTGCGTCTCCGGCTGCAGGGTCAGCAGGCGCCGCGTCAGCGGCGGGCTCAGCGCTGGGGTGGAGCGCAGCGGCTGTCGCGCTGGCCGCGGTGGACCCCAGCGTCGCGTCAGCGGGCGCCGGCTTGGTCTGCAGGGCGCTCACAACGCCGAAGCCAAGCATGCTGCCAAGGATCGCTGCGCCCAGGGTGAGCGGCGCGGCGACGCGCAGCGGGATCAACTTCTGACGAGGTTGCATCGCAGATCAGACGGAGTGGAGATCAGACGGAGTGGAGATCAGACGGAGTGGAGATCAGACGGAGTGGAGATCAG
>CAZKDY010000027.1:0-44214 GCA_964551615.1 uncultured Polyangiaceae bacterium | reverse complement strand
ACGGAGTGGAGGGAGGTGATTGAACGCTGCAGGCAATGATTGCCCCGACCTCAACCCGCGGCGCCACAAAGCGAATCGTGTGGCTGGTGAGGTGTATGGCGAGCAAGGATGGTGTGTCCGGTTAGTGGGGTCGGATCCGGCAGGGGTGGTCCGCAGCCTACTTTGGCGAGCTTGCTCCATGCAATCGCCACGGCGACAGACGTCGCGACGCATCGCGAATGCTCGCCAACGCCGAGTTGGATCACACAAAACACCTCATGGGCTCCGGATCTGCGCTAACGTTCGCTGCATGAATAGGCCGGGAATGGCCCCGTATCAGGTGCTCTTCGACTCACTCGCTCCGCTGCGCCAGCGCTGGCCAGGAGGCGGCTGGAGCTGGGACTCGCGCTTCACGTGCGTTTCCTCGTCGTTTAATGCTGAGCTAGCCGCCGAGGCTCGCAGCGCGGTGCACGCCGCGTTTGCCCAGGAGTGGACGTCACGCAGCATCTCCAAGGCCCCGACCCTAGTGCGCGAGGTCGGCGACTTGACCGGCGGCGTGCGCGCAGACCAAGTGCTGTACTGCTCGGACACGGTCGGCGGCACGCTGGTGTTTGGTTTGTGGTGGCCCTGGGGCGACGACGTCACCATCTCGTTCCGCGTGGGACTGGCTGGCTTTGGAGCCACGCGCGAGGAGTACCACCTGCGCGAGACGTTCAACGCCCTCGACTGATGCGGTCAGCCCGGGGAGCGTTGCTTAACCACCGCTTCCGCGAGGCAATTGAGCACGGGCACCGTCTCGTCCCAGCTCATGCAGCCGTCAGTGATCGACTGCCCGTAGGCGAGCGGCTGTCCGGAGCTGTGTTCTTGGCGGCCCCCGACCAAGAAGCTCTCCAGCATCACACCGAAGATCGGGCTCGGACCGGCCGCGATTTGGTCGGCTACCGCCTGCGCGATCAGGGGTTGGCGGCTCGGGTCCTTGCCGCTGTTCGAGTGGGAGCAGTCGATCATAATGCGCCTGCACACTTGGGCCTTGTCCAGGCGCTGGGCCGTGGCTTGCACGTGTTCGGCGGAGTAGTTTGGGCTCCCTCCACCCCCGCGCAAGATCACGTGGCAGTCGGGGTTGCCGGTCGTCTCGACGATCGCCGCTAGACCCTGCTTTGTTACCGAGAGGAAGCGATGTGGGTGCTGAGCTGAGCGGATGGCGTCGACCGCGATCTGCACGCTGCCGCCGGTGCCGTTCTTGAAGCCGACAGGCATGCTCAGGCCGCTCGCTAGTTCGCGATGCACCTGACTCTCGACGGTGCGCGCGCCGATAGCGCCCCAGGCCACCAGATCTGCGATAAACTGTGGCGATATCGGGTCCAAGAACTCGGTGCCGGTGGGCAGGCCAAGCTCGACCACGTCGCGCAAGAAGCCACGAGCGACCCGCAACCCGTGGTTGATCGCGAATGAGTTGTCCAGGCGAGGATCGTTGATCAGTCCCTTCCAGCCGATGGTCGTGCGCGGCTTTTCGAAGTAGGTGCGCATCACCACCAGCAGTTGATCTGAATACTGCTTAGACGTCTCTTGGAGGCGGCCGGCGTACTCAAGCCCGGCGCCAGCGTGGTGAATTGAGCAAGGTCCGACCACCACCACCAGGCGCTGGTCGCGGCCTCCGAGGACGTCGCTCACGCTGCGCCGCGCGTCTGTCACGTGTTGCAGGCCCGCGTCGCTGCACGGCACCTCTTCCATCAAGATCGCTGGTGGCAGCAGCGGCCGCAGGCTCTGGATGCGGACGTCGTCGGTGAGGGTCTCTTTCATCGGTCGCAGGCGAGATACAACAAAGCCTCAGCCGATGCCAGTCGAGGGCTGAGGCTCAGCGCTTGCGCAGGTTAACGGGGTCGTGTCGGTGCCGGTGCTCGGCGCGGCGCCCGTCCTCACGAGGCCTGACGCGGCGCATAGACCGCGGCGCATAGACCACGGCGGGCTATGCGCTACCTGAGGCGCCGCGCGCTGCTCCACGGAAACGATGCCGTGCCGGGCGTGAGCAATGACTCGGAGTGTGGGTCGATGTTGTACCAGGTCTCGCCTAGGCCCAATCCAAGCACATGAAAGCTCTGGGCTGGGCTGAGCGCGCGCCCCAGCAACGCGACCAATTTGCCCTTTGGGTTGCGCGCGATGTCGAGCAGTACGACCGCGTGGTTTGGCTTACCGCTGTGGATCAAGAAGTCGCCAGGTCGGATGTCTGACGGGGCGACGGGGCTGGCGCTGGCGATCAGCGATGTGCTGTTCGCCCACGTGAACACACCCTCTAGGTAGGCCCGCAGCGCGGCGTGGCTGCGCTCAGCGGGCTTGGCGTTGCGGATCCAGTTGACCGCGGCGCCGTTGGCCTTGAGCCGGTCCCCCAGCAGCCAGCGCGCGAAGGGAAGATCAATGCCCGTTGCGCTCTTGAACACCACGTCGGTGCCCTGAGAATATTTCCACTCGGCATTTAAGCGGATAACCAGGTCGGTGCTGGTCTGCAGCTCGCTTGTGTCCATGGCGACCACGGCGCCCAAGTACTGATCTGAGCCGGCCTGCACTTGCTCACCCTTGTAGTTGAGCACCGGTGTGCCAGGGGCCGCGAGCGGGAGGTCGCGCAGCCACTCTCCAAATGAACCCGCCTCTACTGGCAGGCGCGTGTAGCTCGGGGGCGGGGGGAAGCGCTGGCTGAGGGTGGTCACCGCCGGCGGCTGCTTGAGGGTCTCGTTTCCGAGCCAAGCGTAGCGCTTGGGATCGGGCGCGCTGGGCGGCGCTGGCTTGGCGGCACCCGCGTCGAGGCTGCCCGCGTCCTGGGCGGCTCCAGTCGACGCCGATGGCGCGGCGCTGGCGAGCTCCGGGGCGCCGGCCGCGGCTGCGCTGATGCTGGTCGCGGGGGCAGGCTCAGAGCTCTGCTGCTGACACGCGACGAGGCTCAGCGCGCAGCCTAGCAGCCAGCCCGAACGGGGGCACCGCGATCGCTGTTCAAGCAGACCATCCACAAAGCGCATTGTGGCTCAGGCTGGCGTCAGCATGAAACTTGTTGTCAATCGCGCTGCGCGGCGCGGCGCGAGCCACGCTACTCGCTGCGAAAAATCACATGGAAACCGAAATCGGTCTCGACGACATCGCTGACTTGACCGGGCTTGAGCGCGAAAGCCGCGTCGCTGAACGGCTTGACCATGACGCCGCGCGGGAACGCACCAAGGCTCCCTCCGCGATCTGCGGCGCCAGGCTCGTCGGAATACTCTGCAGCTAGCGCGGCGAAGTCCTCGCCAGCCACAGCCTTTTGGCGTGCTTGCTCCGCGCGCTCTAGCGCCTCTTCTTTGCTGCGCACGATGCTGGCAGGGGCGCCTCGTGAGCCGCGGTACATGACCAGGATGTGGCTGGCGGTGATGTGCTCTGGCTCACCTGCTTTGGCGCCGTCGCTGGGCTCGGGGAAGACCGGCTCATACAAGGCGCCAGCGTGACGCGGCGGCTCTGCTGGGCCTTCGTGGGTTGAGACGACGCAGCTGGCCGTGCCCACGACGATGGTGAGCAAGCCCAAGTGTCGAGCAGTGGTTGTCAGAGCGCCGGAGGCAGGCATGGCGGCGGAGGGTAGGGCAAGGTCAGCCGCCGAGCCACCTCCGAATGCGGCTTTTCGAGAATCAAGCGATTCCTACACGCTGGGAGCGGGAGTGAGCCTGCGTCCGCGGCGGGGGTGCCGCAGCAGCGACGCAGCCGCCGTCTTGGCGGCTAGCTTGGGCCGAGCCTCGAGTCGCGCCGGGCCCCGGACTATCCGCCCACCAGCGCCACTAGCACGAGCAACGCGAACAGCGCGAAGACCACGGCGGCGATGGCAGCTAACGTCACGAACAGCCGCAGGTAAGTGCGCGGGACCCTGCCCCAGACGTAGCGCGGATCTTGCCCATGCACTACCGCACGGTAAAGCTCTCCTTTGAAGCGGTAGGCCAGTACATAGCTGGGCAGCGCGTAGCGATGCGTCTGCAGGCTA
The DNA here is from genome assembly GCA_964551615.1 of uncultured Polyangiaceae bacterium. Classification (GTDB taxonomy): domain Bacteria; phylum Myxococcota_A; class Polyangia; order Polyangiales; family Polyangiaceae; genus JAHBVY01. The sequence continues at coordinate 40,244 of CAZKDY010000027.1, read as the reverse complement.
CTCAATAAGGCTGACACCTTGATGTGGCGCTTGCGGCTGCCCGGGATGGTCGACCGCGCGAGCTCAGCTGCTGCGGCGTAGTGGATGGCCTCAATCACGTGGCTGCGCGCGACCGAGCGCTGCACGTCAAAGTGCTCGATGGGCGCGCCCGCCGGGCCACGCGGCGCGCGCTCGCGGGTGGCTGGGTTGAAGCCAGGCCCTAGAAAGCTGGCCTCGCCGTAGCTCAAGCCGCGCGTCGCGGGGATCAGGAGCGAGCGAAAATTGCGCGGACCAGCGCCGCTGTGAGGCGCCCACGCCGCCCGATTTCGGCCATAGTCTGAGTCGGCCGTCCAGGTCACGTAGGCGTCGGCGTCGCAAACCCACGCCACCCACCAGAGCGGGACGAGCGCGCTCAGCGTGGCTTGGGACGCGATATCTTTCGGCGTAAAAAATCCTTTTTGACTAGATAACCATGCGGAAAGGACCTGAGCCGCTTGCTGCGGGTTCACGGCGAACGGCAAGTACCACTCAGCTTGCTCCAGTGGGTCCTCGGGGCGCTCGACCCGCATGACCGAACCGCAGAACGCGCAGCACGGCGCCTGGTGGGCGATCTGGTAGTTGACCGCGGCTCCGCAGTCGTCGCAGCGCAGCACCTCAGCTAGCGCGCGACTCGAAGCGGCTTGGTCGCGCTCAGGCGCAGCTTGGCTGCAGATCGGACAACGCAGGTCCTGCGGTTCGAGCGGACTTGCGCAGCGGCTGCACTGCGATAGCTCCCCAGCAGGGGGCGTTCGCTGGGCCGGCATCAGCTCACCACCAACAGCAACGCGAACAGCAGCAGAAACATCAGCACAATGACCCCCAGGCCCCCGAACACTACCAGCGCGAGCCGGCCCCAAGAGAAGGGCGCTGGCGCGTAGATACGGCCCGTTTGGCCGTTGATGAGCAGACGTACTGGCGCCTCGCCGGCTTCCGTGTGGAGTGGCAACACCCACAGCGGCAGCAGCAGAAGATCTAGGGATTCATAGCTGAGCTGGGTGTTGTAGCGGAGGCCGCGCAGCGAGTCGCCTGGCATGAACTTGCGCAGGCCGTGGTCTACGTGTTGCATCGCCTCGGCTCGCGCGGTGCGCCACACCGCGTCCGGCTCAAGGCTCGGCTCCTCAGCGGGCCAACCGCTGATCAGCGCTGGGCTGTAGCGATGTAGGGCGCGCAGATCGTAGGGCTCGACCTGCTCGAGCTCTAAGTTGGGCACCCCTCTCGACGCGGTGACCACCACGTCGCGGACGAAGGCGGAGTAGTGACCGCTCAGGGGGCGCCAGTCGGTGTGGGTCCTGCGGTTCTCACCCGACCCGGTCACGTACTCTTCGCCAATTTCCACCTGGTAACTCGATTGGGCGGCCGCGCTGTACAAGAACGCTGGGCTGTAGACGGGGCGCAGGTCGCCGAGCGCTGCCTTTCTTATTTTTACCCCACGAAACCAGCTCAGACCCCGCTGCCAGGCCCGCGCCCTGTCCAAGGCGAGCTCTGGCGGGAGCACGAACGGCAACGCGAAGCGCGGCCGCGGCCGGCTTGGATCCACGGGGCGCTGGACCACCGAGGCCGACCGACAGTACAGACAGGTCGCGCTGCGCTGATGCTGCGCGACGTGGAGCACCGCGCCGCAGTCCTGGCACTGCAGGTTGACGAGATCGGTGGGTGGGTGAGCTAACTCTCCAGGCTGCAAAGGGTCAGTAGCATCGCAGAAATCTCAACATATCGCGCAAACTAATCGATCCGAGCGTTGGGGATGGGCAGCGCGAGCTAACTCAGCGTCTTCAGCGCGTCCTCAAACAAGTAGACCAGCTGCAACACGCCCGCGAGCAGCCCGAGCCCGGCGCCTGCCACGATCAGCTTCCACTCGTCTTGCTGAAAAGCCGGGCGCAGCACCCCCTCAAAGCTCTTTGGATCAAGCTGGGTCATGCGGGTGATCAGCTCGCCCCGGATGTCCACCGCGCGCCCAGCGAAGGTGTGGAGGAATCCGCCGGGCTTAGGCAGCTCTTCCGCGATTCGGCGCTGCACCTGGTCGCGCAGCGCGTCGCGCTCGCTCTCAGGTAGCAGCATGCTGGCCATCGGATGAGCCGCGTAGCGCTCAAACAGCGTGTCCAGGTGCTTGTCCACGAGCCGCGCGATGTAGTCGCCGCGGGTGGATGACTGAATGGTCTCGACGATGTTTTTGGGGTTGAGCACCTTGCTGCTGACCAGCTCCCCAAAGCGCTCAGCCACCTCGCGTTGCCGCTTGTGAAACATGCCTTGCAGCACGAACGGGCCCAACTTGCGTGGCTCGGCCGGCTCGAAGATGAGCTTGAGCGCGAGCCAGTTCGTCGCGTAGCCGACGAAGAAGCCGGCCAGCGGCAGCATCCACCACGCCGGGTAGATCAGCCAAACCGCGAGCTGAATCAAGCCGAACAACAGCCCAAAGTAAGCGCCAGAGCGCTCGATGAACTCGAACTCCTTGGTGCCCACTTCCAGGAATAACTGGGTGATCAGCCGCTTGTCTGCGACGATGGCGCGGGTCGCCACTTCCTCCAGATCTACGACCTCGTTGATGTTGTCCTTCAAATCCTGGAGCACCAAGATCAGCGTAGCTTTGACTTCCGCATGGATCATGCCACGGACCTGAGCTTGGACTTCCGGCGCGAGGTTGTCCCACATCATGGGCACGCGTCGCTTGACCTCGTCGACCACCTCGTCGCTGATTTGATCCAGCACAGGCGTCAGCTGATCGCTGAAGCGCTCGGGGTCGAAATCCTTGAACAGCTCTTCTAGCCGCATCAGCTTGGTAGTGATTAGCCGTGTGGAAAACTTGGCGAGCTTCTTGGCGTTCGCCGGGACCAGGCCCTGCCAGCCGAAGATCGGCCGAACACCGACGAAATCCGTTGGGTAGAACATCATCTTCACGGCGAGGATGTTGGTGAACCAGCCCACGAACGCGCTGATCGGTGGGATCAACAGCACCAACGGGTCTTGTGCGATGAGGTCAATCAGAGCTTGCATGTGCGTTCTCGTGGCGACGGTGCGCGTGTTGGCCAAGTGGGCTGCACGAGCCGCGGTGTCTGCAGCACACGGGCCGGCGGCTGGGCGCAAGACTAGGCCTTGTTGAATATGAGTCAATAGGTTAGTGTGACGGGGTGCTCGGACCCGCGGAACTTTTCGCGCAGCGCAGCGAGCGTACGCCGTAGATGTAAAATGCCGTGCGGATTTATATGCTAGCTAGGCGGGGCGGCTGATGGCCGCGCGGCGCCGCAACCGCCTCCGGCTCGATGAGCGACGGAGACAGCTGCTTGAGCTCGGGATCGAGCTGTTCAGCGGTCGTAGCTACGACGAGATCCCGATCGGCGAGATCGCGAGAGCGGCAGGTATCTCCAAGGGGCTGCTGTACCACTATTTCCCGAGCAAGCGGGTCTTCTACGTCGCGGCGGTGCGCTACGCAGCGGAGCAAATGCTGCACACTATCGAGAGCGCTAGCATCAACGGCGGCGCCGGCGTCGACGGGCTGCGGAGCGGACTCGACGCGTTCATCGCCTACGTCGAGGAGCACGCCGTGGCTTACAGGACGTTGATCAAGAGCGGCGCGGCGGATCCGGACGTGGCGGAGATTGTCGAGGACGCGCGCCAGCGCTTCATGCTGCAGATCACCACGGGCGCGGGGCTGGCTCAGACGCCAGCTGCGTTGCTGATCGCCCTGGCGGGGTGGATCGGCTTCGTGGAAGCGGCGAGCCTAGAGTGGCTGGTGAGCCGCAGCATCACACGTGAGGCGTTGCGCGAGTTGATGGTCGCGGCGCTGCTCGGGGCCGTGAGCTCTACGACCAGCGAGCTCTTGCCGATGCGTGCTGCCCGAGTCCAATGAAGCTGAGTCCAAGGAAGCTACCGCACGAAATTGGGCGTCGATGGGCGGTGCTGCGCCGCGTGGGTCACGACGCCAACCTGGACTGGACCTGCGTTCAGTCGCAAATCGAGCGCGGCGCGTGACGCAGCATGGCAGCGCAAAATCGTAGGCAATTGACCCGGCTTGGGCTGTGGGGCGTGCCGCGCTTTCGGCGATCGTTGTTGGAGCGACGACTGTGCGCTGCGGCGCCACCAGCCGCGACGCGCTGAGTCGTTCGGTCTTGGGTTGCGCGACGCAACGCGTGGCTGAGCTTGGGCGGGCGCCGCCTCACGCCGCTGGTGGTCGCGCCTCACGCTTATGCAAGCAACTCCCCAGCTCAGGGAGTTCGGGAAACGCCGCGCACGCGTCAGGGCAGGTCTGGTAGCGTTCGGCTTCACTCCAGGCCAGGGATCGAGGAAGCATGGTGGATGACAGCAGCAGGTCTAACAGCGTGCCGGCGGGCTCCGCCCAGAGCAACCCACCGGGACGTCGCACCTCGCTGAGGCCCGATGCCATCGCGCCTGCGCTGGAGGGACCGCTCGCTGACGAGGAGTTGATCCTGGAGAGCCTGGTTTCAGCGCTGGCCCACGGCGAGACCCTGGAAGAGCAGTGGGAGCGCCTGCACTCGGCGGCCGCTCGCGACGACAAGATCGCAGAGCTCGCCTTCGCCTACGAGAAGCTCACCGCGGGGACCCGATTCCGTGTATTATCCGCAGGGAATAAAGCGGCGATACACCTGCACGCCGCGGACTTCTTGCTCGGCGTCTTTGGCGACAGCGCAGGGGCCATTCAACAGGCTGAGCGCGCGCTCGAGATCCAGCCCGGCGACGAGCCCGCCTTTGAGCGCTTGCGTGGCCTGTTCGTAGGGGGTGGGGACGCGATCCGCCTGAGCAATCTGTACCTCGGCCGCGTGCCTCACTTGGCCGATCAGGAGGCGCGCCTCAGGCTGCTGCGAACGGCGATTCAGCAGGTTGAGTCGATGCCGGCGCGCGAGGACGCCTCGCTGCCGCTGCTAGAGGCGCTCGCCAAACTCGACCCTACGGATTCGCCAGTTCAGAAGGAGCTGGGTCAGCGCTACGTCGCGGAAGGGCGTATGCAAGACGCCGTGAAGCTGTTCGAAGCGCAGCTGCTCACCGACCCCGGGCCGGAGCGCGCCATGGAGCTCCAGCGTTGGCTGATCCGCGCGTACGTGGAAGAGCTCGGCACGCCCCACAAGGCCATCGGCTACTTGGAAGAGCTGCTGGAGGCGGACCCGAGGGACAGCTACGCGCTCAGCGCAGCCGAGCAGCTGCTCGAGCAGCGCACCGTCGCCGGGCGCGCCGCGGCGATCCTCTCGCGGACCTATCAACGGCTTGGCCAGATCCAAGACGCGGCCAGCATGCTCACGTTGGAGCTGAGGCTGGCGGCCGGGCCGCGACGCGCTGAAGTGCAGCGCGAGCTCGCGGTGCTCAAGCAAGATCACCTCGACGATCCAAAAGGCGCCCGTGAGCTGCTAGAGCCGTTGGTTTCCCGGGATCCCTCCGACGACGATCTGCGCGAGCGCTATGTAGCGCTGAGCGCGATGCTCGATCGCCGGGTTGACGCCGCTAGGTTGCTCAGCCGGAGCGTTCACAGCGCCAAGCAGCCAGACGCCAAGGCGCGGGTGCTGGCGCAGGTCGGGCGTCTGTTTCTGCAGTGCGGCGACGAACGCCGAGGTTTGGCCTCGTTTCAGGCTGCGATAGAGACCGGCGCTGACGACCCTGCGGTACTGCGCGCGGCTCATGAGCTGTGCGAGCTGTACGCACGAGCTGGTGAGCCCAAGCGCCTAGCCAAGGCCCTTGAGCAGGTGGTGTTGCGTGAGCCTGAGCCTCCAGCGCGCCACCCAGCGGCGCAGCGGTTAGCCCGGCTTTGTGAGGAGCTCGGCGACAAAAAGCTCGCGGTGGTGGCTTGGTCGGCGCTGCTAGATTCGCCTCAGGTGGAGGTCGCCCTTGAGCGCCTCGAGGCTTTGTCCAGCGAGCTGAAGGATGACCTCGGGCTGGCGCGGGTGCTGGAACGTCGAGCGGAGCTCGAGCAAGACGCGGACGCCGCGCTCGCATTAATTATCCGTGCGGCATCTCTGAGGAGCGAGCGCCTCGCGGACCGCAAGGCGGCCATCCGCACTTGGTCGCTCGCCACCGAGCGCTACGGCGCGGGGCTTGAGGCGTTTCAGAAGTTGGTGCCGCTGTTCGAGGCTGAGCGTGATTTCGCTGGGCTCGCCGGCGCGCTACGCCGACGCGCAACGCTAGAGCAGCCAGCAGAGCAGCTGAAGACCTTCGCGCGGGCTGGCCAGGTGTTGGCGGAGAAGCTGAGCGATCCGGAGGCCGCCATCGAGTGTTACGCGAGCGCGCTGGGCATCGATCCGAGCTTTGCTCCAGCCATCAGCGCGTTGGAGAAGCTGTTGCTCTCCGCGCCAGCGGGGAGCGGGTCGGCCGCGACCCAGCAGGCGGCGCAACAGGCTGCCGAGGTGCTGGGCGCCGCGGCCGACTCGAGCCACGATCGGCGCCTCGCGGTCGTGGTCCTAGAGTGGCGAGCAGGCTCGACGCCAGACGCCGCGGCGCGGCTCGCGCTCTTGGAGCAAGCCGCCGATCTGCTGGCCGCCGAGCCCCGCGATGGGGCCCAACTGCTGCGCGTCGCGGGGAGCGCGCTGAGCATCGCGGTGGAGTCGGCGCCCGAGCAGATCGCGGGATGGCTCGCGCGCTTGGAGGTGGACGAAGACCCAGCTGAGCTAGCTGAGATCCTCTCGGAGGCGCTCGGAGCGCGGGCGATTGACTCAGACCCGATCTTTGCCTTGGCGCGCGCGCTGGGTGACGCGCTGGCTGCGCTCGGAGAGACGAGCAGAGCGATTGAGGTGTTGCGCCGCGCTCATGCCTTTGACGCGGCGAGCCCTGGGCTGGTGGGGCGGATCGAGGAGCTGTTGGCAGAGGGCGGCACGCCCGAGGAACGCCTAGTCTTTTACCGTGAGGCGTTGGCGCGCCCCAGCAGCCCAGAGCGTCAAAAGAAGCTCTTGCACTCCATGGCGCGGCTGCTCAAGCGCGATCTGAGTGATACTGACCAGGCAGTTGCCGTGTGGCAACAAATTCTGGAGCACGACGGTGCAGATCAGCTGGCGCACACTTCGCTGGTAGCGGCCTTCCGCGAGCAGGGCCGAACGCGAGAGGCGTACGCTGAGCTTGAGCGCATGCTGCCTGGGCTGGACGGGACGCGCCGGCACGAGGCCCAGGGCAGCCTGGCGGAGCTGGCAGCGGAGGGCGGGGATGACGCGCAGGCGCTGCGCCACTACGCCGAGTTGCTCGACGCGGGGGCGCTGAGCGGCGCCTGGCTCAGCGCCGCCGAGCGCTTAGCCATGAGCGCCTCCGACTGGCCCTACTTGGCGCGTGTACTCGAGCGCAAGCTGGAGCTCAGCGACGACCCGTCCCTTCGCCTGAGGGTGTTGGATCGCCTGGCGCAGGTCGCCGCTGAGCGCTTGCACGACACCTCGCGCGCAGCAGATGCGTGGGGGCGCGCCGCGACCATCGCCGCGTCAGAGCTCGGTGACACTCGCCTGGCTTGTGATCTGCTAGAGCGCGTGTTGCGGGTGGCTCCGGCGGATCTCAGCGCTGCCGAGCGCTTGTTGCTCCTGCACGCTCAACACGCGGACTGGGCTGAGATCCCGCGGGTGTTCGCGGTCGTGCTGGCGGCGAGTAGCCCCGCGGTAGCGACCCAGCGGATCCAGGAGCTGCAGCGGATCCAGGAGCTGCAGCGGATCCAGGAGCTGCAGCGGATCCAGGAGCTGCAGCGAATCGAGGAGCGGGAGCGGCTCCAAACTGAGCAAGCGCAGGCCGCCGATGCCGACCAAGCGACGCATCACCCCGCGTCGCTCGGCGCCGCGCTGGTGATCGCGGATCTGGCGCACAGCGTGCGCCAAGCGCACCCCGGAGCAGCCGAAGTCGAGGCGCTCTTGGCGCTGGAAGTGGCCTGCCTGGAGCACCACCCAGCTCAGGCTGAGCGCTGCGCTAGCCGTTTCCGCGAGCTAATCGAGTTGGGTGACGCGAGCGGTGAGGGCGCGCGGCGCTTTGAGGCGTTCCTCGAGTCGCACAGCGCGCCGCGCGGTGAGGACTGGCGCTGGCTGTTCGAGCGCCGGGCAGCGTCGCACGACGATCCGGTGCCAGTTTGGTTAGCGTGGGCGCAGGTGGAGGAGCAGCGGTTGGCAGAGCCCGCGCGAGCGCAGGCTCTGCTCGACCGGGTCCTTAGCCAGGACCCAGACCACGACCAAGCCCTGTCGGACGGCGCGCGTCTGCGCCTGGCGGCGGGGGAGACTGCGTCTGCGCTCGGGCTGCTGCAGCGGCTCCGCGATCGCGCTCAGGGGGAGCCGAAAGTCCTCGCGGATCTAGCCTATGCGCGCGCGCTGATCGAGGACGCTGGGCAGGTTGAAGCGGGGCTGGAGGTGCTGCACAGCGTGCTCACCGGCCACCCCACCCAACCCGAGGCGCTAGCGCTGGTACAAAGCGTGCTGCTGCGCCCCGAGGCGCGCGCCAAGGCCGCGGAGCTCTTGGACCGAATCAGCCAAGAGCTGGAAGATCGCGAGACGAGTCTAGCGATCTTGGAGACCCTGCTCGCCGCCTCCCGCGACACCCCGGAGTTGGCTGAGCGCCGCCGTGAGTGGTTCTTGCAGGTGGTCGAGTACAAGGAAGCCGAGCAGCCGCAGGCGGCGCTGGATCTGTGCTTGCAGGGCGCGCTGGAGTCCACGCAGGACGAGGCCTTGTGGGACGCAGCAGAGCGGCTGGCGCGGAGCGTGGAGCGGCCTGAACCTGTCCGCGACGCTTACACCGCTGCCCTGAAACAAACTGACGATCCTGCGCTGGCGGAGCTGCTTGGGCGGCGCTTGATCGACTTCTATGAGGAGTGGTTCGACGAACCCGATCGAGTGATCGAGCTGCTAGAGCGCGTGCTTGATCTGGCACCCACCGCGGCGTGGGCTCTAGACCGTCTGAAGCTGGCTTTCAACGCCGCGGGGCGCTGGACGGATCTATTTCGGGTGTATGACCGCGCGATAGCGCGCAGTGAGGCCGCGTTTGAGCGCGAGAGCTTGCTTGAAGAGGCCGCGCTCGCCGCCAAGGATTTCGCGGGCGACGCGCTGCGCGCCATCGGGTACCTGGAGCAGCTCTTGGTGCTGCGCCCAGGGGATTCGCGTGTGGAAAACAACCTGGAGCGGTTGTACGAGCGCGAAGGCCAGAGTCGCCCCCTGATCGAGCTGTTGTCGACCCGCCTGCCCAAGCTCAGCGGCGCGGCGCGTAGCGAAATGAAGCTGCGGATCGCGGCGCTCTGGCTTGATCTAGGGGACGCGCGTCGGGCCTTTGAGTTGATCGACGAGGCGCTCGAGGACTCACCCAAGGGTGACGAGCCGTACCAGCTGCTAGAGCGCCTGCTGCTGCTGCCGGTGCCACCCGAGTCGCTGCCGCCGACGGGCGACGGCAGCCGGCGGCGGCGAGCGCTGAGTGTGCGAGACGACGTCGCGGCCCGCCTCAAGCAGTACTACGAGGGGCTCGGTCAGACGGCGGATGTCGTGCGCATGCTCGAGGTCGAGCTCGAGGCTGCGCCAGGCAAAGCCGAGCTGGTGGCGCGCCTAGCCGAGCTAGTTGCGATTCGGCTGGAGCGTTTGGATGACGCCGCGGGCGCTATGGGCCACCTGCGCGAGTTGGTGGGGTTGGTGCCTGAGGACCAAGCCTATAGGCAGCAGCTCAGCCAGCTAGCAATCCGTACGGAAACGGGAGTTGAGCACGCTGAGCTGCTGGTGCGCATCTCCGAGCAGACCGAGTCTCCGCTGCAGGACGAGCTAGCCTTTGAGGCGGCGTGCGTGTTTGAGCGTGAAGGGCACGGCGAACGAGCCGCCGCGCTGCATCACCAGGTTGGGCATCACGACCAGGCACCCGAGGCCTTGCAGCTCAGCGCGTGTCAGCGCCTAGACGCGCTGCTCGCCGCCGGGGACGAGCCGGAGCGGCGCGCAGACCTCTTGGAGCGCATCGCGCTGTTGTGCGTGGTGGTGCCCGGGGCGCTGGCCGAGCGTCAGCGGGTGCTGGCGGCGGCGGCAGATCTAGTCGACCACGAGCTACAAGATCTAGACCGCGCGATTCGGTTGTGGCGCGAGGTGCTCCAAGAGAGCCTCAATGATCAAGGCGAGGCTGAGCAGCCAGCGCTTGGCGCCGCCGCCGCGCGGGACGGCCTAGTGGACGCCTTGCGGCGCGCGGGTAAGCACCGCGAGTTGGTGGCGGCGTTAGATGTCCGCGCCGAGCATCGCCAGCGAGCGGGTGACGCTGACCAGGCCCTGGCTGACCGCATCTGGGCGGCCCGCGTGCTCGTGGAGCAGCTTGGTGAAACGGCGGATGCAGCCGCGCGCTGGATGGCTATCGAGGCCGATTACGGCGCGACCGCGCAGAGCTTCGCCGAGCTCGGGGCGTTGCTGGAGCGCGAGGCTCGCTACGCAGAGCTCGCGCTGCGCGTGCGGCAGCAAGCTGAGCGCGCGGAGGATCCGCGCGAGCGGCGCGCCCTGTTAGTGCGGTTGGCCGAGCTGTTCGCGACGCGCACTGGACAAACCCAAGAGGCGCTGAGCGCCTACGCTGAAGCCGGCGACTGGCACGGCGCGACCCAAGCGGTCCGCGACGTCGCCGACGCCGACGCGGCGCTGGCCGCGTGTGAGACGCTGCACGCCCTTGCCGTGAGGTACTGGACAGAGCGGGACGCTGCCGGCGCCGCCGAGGTCTGCGCTTGGACGGTCACGGAGCTAAAGCACCGGCAGCTTGAGCGCGGCAAGCACGCCGAGGTGGTTGAGTTGCTGCTCGACGCGGCGAAGCTCGGCTTCGACGTCACCCAGCGTCGCAGCATGCGGCGTGAGGCCGCGCTGCTGTGTCACGAGAGCCTGGGCGACGTGGAGCGCGCCGTGACCATCTTGCGCGGGCTGCTCGAAGAGCAGCCGGCAGATGAAATCGCCCAGGCTAGCGTGCCGCGGCTCGCCTTGCTGCTGGATCAACTCGGTGACGGAGCAGCCAAGGTGGCGCTCTGGGAACAGCAGGCGGAGTGCCGCGAGCAGCTCGGCGACCGCGGCGGCGCAGCGGCGCTGTGGTCGCGCGCGGCGGGGCTGGCCGAGGACGAGCTTGAGGACCCAGAGCGCGCGACCGCGGCCTATCGGCGCGGCGCGGCGCTTGGCGGGGACGACTCCCTGGAGGCGCTGGCGCGGCTCCACGAGGCGGCTGGAGATCAGCGGAGCGCCGCCGATGTACTTGAGTGGCTGTGCGCCTCGTCGAGTCGCGAGGCCCTCGGCGAACGCGTGCTGCGCCTGGCCAGCAGGTACGAGGAGCTCGGTCGTCGGGACTTAGCGCGCGCGCGGCTGGAGGCGGCCCTCGGTCGTGCTATCGATGCCAGTACCGTACGGAAAAAGCTTGCGGAGCTGTACCGCGCAGATAAGGCGTGGGTCCCGCTAGCAGAGCTGCTGAGCGACGAGGCGAAGCGGGCGACCTTGAAGCGCAAGCGCCGCAAGCTGTTCGAGGAGGCGGCGCTGCTCTTCACCTCGCGGGTGGGCGCTCCGGAGCGAGCCATCCCGCTGCTCGAAGCAGCGCTGGACGCCGAGCCGGACGACGTCGATCTGCGGCTCAGCCTGGTCGACGCGCTGTGCGATGTCCGCCCGGTTGCGATCGGCGCAGCCAACCCCGACGCCTCGGGCGGGGGCTTGCTGCCGGGGCAGCGCCGGGCAGAGGAGCTGCTGCGAGATCAGCTTGAGCGCTACGGAGCGCGCAGGCCGAAATCACGAGCGCTGGTTCACCACAGGCTCTCGCGAGTGTTGCAGCTGAGCGAGGGCAGCGAGTCGGCGCTGCGAGAGCTAGAGGTCGCTGCCAAGATTGACCCGGCGCAACCTGAGATCCTAGAGGATCTAGGCCGAGTGGCGTTCGAGTTGGGGCGGGGGGAGCGCGCAGAGCGCGCGTTCCGGGCGCTGCTCTTGGTGCTCAAGCCCGGCGCTGAACCAGATCAGCACGGCTCAAGCCGCGCCGAGGCGTTCGTGTACTTGGGCGAGATCGCGGTGGCCAAGGACGACCCGATACGGGCGACGGAGTTCATCGAGAGCGCGTTCGAGGCCGCGCTCGAGAGCGATTTCGAGAGCAAGCGCCTTGAGCGAGCGCTGCGTCAACGTGGCCGCTACGAGCTGCTAGCGCGCGTGGTCGAGACGCGCCTTGAGCGCGCGTCGAGCCCTGCGGAGACCGCGAGGGCGCTGGCCGATCTGGTGTTGCTCTACGCCGAAGACGGCGTGGGTGGCGACACGCAGCGCGGCGCGCGGGTCCGATCGCGGGCAGATGGCGTGCTGGAGTCGCTTGAGCAGGCGCAGGGTGACGCGCTCGCGTGGTCTGCGCTCGGGCAGGTCTATGAGTGGCTGGGCGATCGGGATCGCGAGACCCAGGTGCTGGAGCGCCGCGTCGCGGCCCAAGGCATCGAGCACGCAGACGCTGAGGCGCTGTACCGCTTGGCGGAGCTGCGCTTGAACGCCGAGGCGACGACGGACTCTGGGATCGATCTCCTTGAGCGTGCCTTGGAGCTGGGCCCGGATGTGACGCGCGCAGACGCGATGCTGCGTGGCGTGCTCACCCGCCAAGCTGGCCGGGAAGAGGCGGCGCGCCTGCTGGAGTCGATTTCACGCAGCGCCGGGCGCGAGGAGTCGCTGTTGTTTGCGCTGCGCTACCTGAGCTCGCTGCCTGTCTTGCGCGCAGATGTGATCCGCGAGGCAGTAGAGCTCGCCCAGCGTCTGTCGTTCACCGATCAAGCGCTCGCGGTCCTTGAGCACGCCGCGAGCCGCAGCGACGCTCCGCTCGAGGGCGCGGACGCTGCCTGGGTGCGCGTTGAGCTGGCCAACCTGCTCGAGGCACAGGGTGAGCTTGAGCGATCGCTAGACTTGCGTGAGCAGGCCTCCCAGACGCTGGGTCCAGCGGAGGCCCGCGACCTTTGTCTGCAGATCGCAGCGCAGGCCCAACAGCTAGGCCAGCTCGACCGCGCGGTGCGTGTCTTGGAGCGGGTGCTCCAGGACGACCCCGCAGACCGTGAGGCCTGGGAGCCGTTGATGGAGCTGTGCCGTGAGCGAGGTGACAGCGAGCGCCTGGCGGAGCTGATCGAGAGCACCATCGCGGTCGTAGATGACCCGGCCGCGCGCGGTCGCTTGGCGTTGGAGCGCGCGCGCATCTTGCTCGCGCGGGGCGACACCGCCGACGCGGTGGAGCTGCTGCAGCAGCTCGTAGAACGCTACCCAGAGGAGCTAGAGGCGAGCGTGGCGCTGGCCGAGGTGTTCGAGCGTGAGGGGCGTCGCGATGAGCTGGTAGAGCTGCTGGTCATGGACCTCGAGCGAGCCAAGGACTCCCAGGATGTCCCGCGCATCACCCAGATCTCCGTGCGGCTCGGTGAGCTGCTCGAAGCGCTGGAGCGCGAGGATGACGCGCTGGATGTCTACCAAGCGCTCCTGGACTGGGCGCCCGACGCCAGGGCCGCGCTGCGCCGCACGGTCGCTATCCTCGAGACCCGAGACGACGATTTTCTGCTCGCCGAGAGCATCGAGCGGTTGCTGCCACGCGAAGAGCGGGACGCGGCCGGCGCGCTCGGGCGGCGGTTGGTCGAGCTCAGGCGCAGCCAAGGCGACGAGGAAGCGGAGGAGCGCGCCCTGCACATGCTGTTCGACGCCGACCCGCGAGACGCCGCGCTGGGCGAGCGCTTGTCTATGCTGTTCGAACAACGTGAAGACTTCGCTGCGCAGGCGCAGATCCTGGCGCGCTGCTTTGAGGCGGAGCCGACCCAGGCGGAGCTGCTGGGCAGGCTGATCACGGCTCACCAGAAGGCCGGCGAGCTAGATCGCGCGCTTGAGGCGCTGACCGTGGCGCTCACCCTGAACCCCCATCGGCCAGCGCTGCTGAGTCAGCGGGCGGAGCTGCTCGAGACGCTGGACCGACCTCTGGACGCGCTGGATGATCACGAGCGGGTCTACGCGCAGGATCCAAGCCACGTGGAAGCGCTGTGCGCGGCGCTGGCGCGCGCCGCGAATATCACCGACGGTGACACCCGGCGCGGTCTGCGCAAGCGCCTGGTGGTGGTCTACGAAGAGTGTGGGCGCTTTGACGCGGCGCTGGAGATATTGGAGAGCTCACTAGCTGAGGATCCGGAGGACCGCGAGACCCTGTGGCGGCTGGCGCGCCTCGGTCGCCGCGATCACCAACTGGAACAGGCGAGCGGCTACTACCAGCGCCTCACCCTGCTAGAGGAGGGCGACCAGCTGATCCAGGCTATCGCGGAGCTGCTCGAGATCTGCAACGAGACAGGGCAGCTCACCCACGCGCGGGCGGGGCTGGAGCGCGCGGTTGAGCTATTCCCGGAGGATGCAGAGATCAGCCAGCGGCTGCGGGAACTGTACGCGGCCATCGGCGCCAAGCGGGAGCTGGCGTACCTGTATTTGAACGATGCCCGCCGAGCCTCGACGGTCGCGGCGCAGTACGCCGCGCTGGTCCAGGCGGGGCAGCTGCTGGGCACTCCGGGCGGAAGCCTGACTGAGGCGATAGGGGTCCTTGAGCGAGCTCGCGCGCTGGCGCCCGATGAGCTTGAAGGCATCGCCGCGCTTGGCCGCGCGTATTGCTCTGCTGGTCGCGCGGAGGACGCGCGAGTGCTGCTGACCGAGGGCATCGCGTCTCAGCGTGGTCGCCGCTCGCGCGCGCTCTCTCAGATCTATCGGGAGCTGGCTCACGTCGATCTCGGGTTGGGCGCGCTGAGCAGCGCGCTTGAGTCGCTGAACCGCGCGTTCGAGATGGATCCTAAGCACGGCGCGCTGGCCATGGAGCTAGGTGAGCTAGCGCTTGATCTTGACGACGAGCCGATGGCCAACCGTGCATTCCGTGCGGTAACAATGATGCGGCCCGTGGCAGAAGGCGAAGACGACGGAGCGACTCCGCAGGCGCGCGCTCATGCCTACTATCACATGGGCCGTTTGGCGCACCGCCGGGACGATCTGCGCAAGGCTAAGATCTTCCTAGCCAAGTGCCTGAATGAAGATCCGAACAACCAGGCGGCCAGGCAGTTGATCGACCAGATCGGCTAGGCTCGGCAGGCTGGCGTCGCCGGGCCGGCGTCCCCAGGCTTGGAGCCGAGCGTCTAGGTGGGAGGCGTGGAGTCTGGCTCGGGTCGGATGTATGGGGCGCGCCCGATGGCTGGGCTGCGGCCGCGGCGGTTGCGCAACATGGCTGGCAGGCTGAGCGGCGTGGCGATCCCCGCGTAGAGCAGGCAGGTGTAGAGCACGTGGCCGTTCTCGGGTTGCCCCGGAAAGAAGAAGCGCACGAGCAGCAGCCCGATGCCGATGTTGCGCAGCGTGACCTCAATGCTCAGGGCTGTGTTCTCGTCGTCGTAGCGCCCGAGCAAGCGCGTGAGGTGCGGCACGCTGACGGCTAACAGCACGGCGAAGGCGAGGATCACCAGGGGCGGGCCGAAGCCGTACTCTGCGACCTTGATCCTCCCGGATCCGAGGGCGCTGATGGTGATCAGCACCACGAACAACATCGACAGCCGGATCCCCCAGCGCGACAAGGCCGCGGCGCGGGGCTGCAGGTAGCGAAAGGTCAGCATGCCGAGGGCTAGCGGCAGCAAGAGGAACGCGAAGATGTCGCGGATGATCTGCCGGGTCGGGAACGCGAAATCGGCCGGCAGATATTGGGCCGCCGTCAGCCCTAGCACGAACGGGATGGTGATCAGACAGCCGAGGGTGGTCACGGTGGTGACTGAGATCGAGAGCGGGACGTTTCCACGACCAAAATAGGTCAGCAGGTTGGAGAACGCGCCGCCCGGCACCACGCTGACCAAGATCAAGCCCACCGCCCAGCCGGGACCGAGGCCAAGCAGCTTCGAGAACCCGACAGCGATCAGCGGGACGCAGACGATCTGCAGCAAGAGCCCGATCCCGAGCCCGCTCGGGTTACGCCAAATGCGCTCGAAGTCACGCACGCTGAGCGCCGCCCCCATGCCGAACATGGCCAGCAGCAGCTGCACAGGCACCAGATAAGCTTCGACGAAGGCGTGGTGAGAGAAGAGCGCGCGAAACACAGGGGTCAGCGGGTATCTAGCTGCCCACCCGGTGACACAAGGGCTTTCTGCTGCCCTCGATTGCTCGGCGCTGGGCTTTTGGCGATGATCGCGCGGTGGTGGATTTCATGGCCCGAATTTACGACCGCTTCATGGCGGCGACTGAGCAAGCTTGTCTCGCGCGCTGGCGCGGTGAGCTGCTCGCGGATCTGCAAGGTGAGGTGTTGGAGGTCGGCGCCGGCACTGGGGCGAACCTGCCGTACTACTCGGCCGCGGTAGAAAACCTGGTGCTCAGCGAACCAGAGCCCGCCATGCGCAAACAACTCGAGCAGAAGCTGGCGAGCCAAGCTCACGCCGCCCAGCAGGTGGAGATCGCCGCTGCGCTGAGCCACCAGCTGCCCTATGAGGCTGGGCGTTTTGACGCCGTGGTCTGCACGCTCGTGTTGTGCAGCGTGCCCGATGTCGCTGCCAGCTTGGCCGAGGTGCGCCGCGTATTAAAGCCAGGCGGAAAATTCGTATTCATCGAGCACGTGCGCGATGAGCAGCGCGCCGGGCGGCGCTTGCTGCAGCACGCGGTCCAGCCAGCCTGGCGGCTGATCGCTGGCGGGTGTCATCTCACCCGGCGCACAGAGCAGCTGATCGAGGGGGCAGGCTTCGAAATTCAGCAGATTGAGCGCGAGAGCATGCGCAAGGCGCTGCCCATCGTCAGACCGTCGATCCGCGGCCTGGCGAACGCGCCGGCGTGAGTCACCTGAGCGCGGATGAGCTTGAGACAGCTTACAGGGCGGTCGCGGCGCCCGTGCCGTCGAGCAGCCAACTCAGGGACTCCTCCATCACCCGAGGCGCCTCTGGGCCATACTGCCCGTGACCAGCGCGTGGCAAGATAAATAACTGCGCGGAAATTTTGTCAGCGCTCCAAGCCTTGAGCGTCGACTCAACCTGAGCCTTGCCTTCAAGCGCGCCAGCCAAGAGCGCGATGCGCTCAACTCCTCTGACCCGCGCGCTCGGCGGCTGCGTTGGCAAGCCACCCAGCAGCAGGCGTGGGTAGCGCTCGGGGTACGCCGCGCGCAGCGCGAGCGCACGCAGCGCGCCCTGGGAGTAGCCGATCAGCAGGCGCCGCTCGGTGTCGAGGAGCCCGCCGCGCGCGTCCTTGACCGCGCTCAGCGCGGCTCCAATCCGGCGCTCTTGATGGCTGGTGTTGGCGGTCCAGCGGTAGCGAGCGCCGTCCGCGCACGGCTCGTCGGCGAGCAGCGCGATCAGCGTAGCGTGTCGGGAGGCGACCTCAGCCCAGGAGCGGATGGCGTCGATGTCGCCGCACACCCCGTGCAAGTACAGCGCGGCCAGCCGTACGTTTGCCGGAGCATGGACCACCAGCAGCGTCCGATCTTGAGGGACGCGCAGCTTGACCACTTGTCCCGGAAGGATTCCCGGAGGCAATGAAGCAGCCGGCGCTCGCGCTGGGTCGCCCGGCGGGGGTGGGGGAGCGGCGCTGGGCGCCGCTGCGCTGCTGCGCCGCGGCGCGCTGGTCGTGACGGAGCTAGCCGTGACGGCGCTGGTCGTGACGGAGCTAGCGGTGACGGCGCTGGCACCTGCCTTGCTCACGGCGCTGTGCTGCCGCGTGGCATTGTCCGCAGCCGGCGCACCAGCGCCTGGGTGCGGCGCCGTAGACGGCGCGCAGGCGCTGAGCCAGAGCGCGCACCACCCCAAAAAAAGGCGCATGATCAGCCCTTGGTGAGCCAAACTAGGGCAGCCCTGTACATGCCGCGCTTGCTCTCTAGGAGCAGCTCGTGGCCCATGTCTGCCGGCGTAGAGATGCGCACCGGCACCTTGGCTTTGTTGAGCCAGCCCTTGACCGTCAGCGTCGGCTCGTAGGTGCCGTCTTCTTTGCCAGTGATCAAGTATACCCTGCGGATCCGCGCGTGGTTCTTGCCCAGCTCTTCCAGCCCTTGCCCACCCCAATACTTGGTGTCGGCGGCGAGCACCAACCAACGATTGAAGGCGCGGGGCTCGCGCACGCCCACGTTCATGGTCACGAACGCGCCCTCGCTGAAGCCGATGAGCGTGTTTCCGTAGAGCTGCACGCGGCGCCCGTGCTTTTCGCGGAGCGCGTTGAGCGACGCCATTGCCGCACGGTGCCCCGTCGCCCAGTTGTTGGCCCAGCCACGGCGCCCGCCGCCGCGATCTTCGGGGCCGACGGGGCACACCACCCAGCCGAGGTTGCTGGCGACCTTGGCCCAGCGCGCGCAATCGCTGCGCGGATCGCCGCTGCGGGCGTGCATATACATCAGCACCGGGCGCAACGACTTGCGACCTGGTCCGGTGGGGTAGGAGTAGTAGGCGGAGCCTCCAGCCACTTCGAGCAGCTGCAGGCCGGAGTCGTCCGCCGACTTGCGCTCTGACTTGGCGTCCTCTTTGGGGGCCGGCTTTGGCTTGCTGGGCTTGCGCTTGCGCTCCTTGGCCTCGCGCTCTTTGCGGGCGGCGTCTCCGTTCTCGTCGTCCTTGTCGGGGATCAGCAGCTTTTGTCCGGGCTTGATGGGATCGGAGCGCTCAATGTCGTTGGCGTTGCAGATCGCGCTGACGCTCACGTGGTAGCGGTGGGCGATCTTGCCCAAGGTTTGACCCTTACCGACGGTGTGCTCGCGGGTCTTGGCGGCGCCCAGGCTGCTGAAAGTCAGCAGGCAACTCAGCACCAAGAACCACAGCAGCGAGCCACGCACGGCCAAGCCGTAGCACACGCGGTAGCGCTTGGAAAAACCCCGGCCCCGAAAAAAGCCAGAAAAACCGCCAAATAACACTGAATATTTGCGGGAGTGCGCCGCACCCCACAGCCCCGCAGCTACTTCTTGAGCTCGACGCCGGTGGCGACCAACGCCACCTCAGACGCGCTGCCATCTGGGTGCTTGCTCGCGAAGGTGGCGCCCTCAGACTCGAGGTGCTGCACGTGGTCGGCGGTCACCTTCTTCAGCTGGACGACGCCCTGCAGCCGCGCCTCAGCGCCAGCGGAGTCAGTGGGCACAAAAAAGCCATAGTCCTTGAAGGTCACCCGGCAGGTGGCCGGCGCGTCCCCTGCGCCTTCAGCCAGCTCCATCCAGCAGCCTTTGCGCGAGCACGCGCGGCGCACCTTGGCGTCGACGTGGACCGTCTTGCCCTCGAAGTCTGCGGGCTTAGCCAGCACCTCGGTCAAGTGGATCGGCTTCAGATCAGCCACCAAAGGCGCGCCATAGAGCTTGTATCCAGCCGCTGGGCCCGGGCTGATGGCGGAGGCCTCGGCGCGCGCCGAGCTCTGGCCGGCTTCAGGTTTGCTGCCGGCCTCCGACTTGCAGCCGGCGCCCCACATCAGGCAGATCAGGCTGGCGCCGAGCAGGCCCAGCTGAGGGGCGATCAGAGTGCGTGGGGTGAGCGGCGTGTGAAACGGCATGGGCGGGGAATATAGCGTCCTCCGCCAGAAATGCAGCCGCCAACACGCGCCGACTGAGGGAGGCGTGTAAGCGCAGGGCTTGGGCGCGTGGCACCAGCAGAAACTGCGCCAGCAGTGGGCTGCGCTGGTGCGTGGGCATGATAGCTTCGGCCCTGATGAGCCAGTCCGAGGGTGCGTCTGGGTTGGGGGGCAAAGGGCGTCCGCTGCGCGTGGCCGTGATCGGCGCGGGGCCAGCAGGCTTTTACGCCGCCGAGGCGTTGCTCAAGCAGCGTGAGCTGCAGGTGGAGGTCGATCTCTTCGAGCGCCTGCCGTTTCCGTTTGGTTTGGTGCGCTACGGCGTGGCGCCGGACCACCAGAAGATCAAGACAGCCTCCCTGCTGTACGACCGCACGGCACAAATGCCTGGCTTTCGCTACCTGGGCAACGTGGACCTCGGGCGCGACGTCAGCCTGGCGGAGCTGCGGGCGCACTACCACCAGGTGGTGATCAGCGTCGGCGCGGCGGGTGACCGCAAAATGCGCATCCCCGGGGAAGAACTACCCGGCAGCATGCCCGCGACGGAGTTCGTCGGCTGGTACAACGGACACCCAGATTTTCAAGCGGTCCGTCCCGATCTGTCAGGTCAGCGCGCGGTGGTCGTGGGGGTGGGGGACGTGACGACAGACGTCGTGCGCCTCTTGCTACGTGACCGGGTGGCGCTGGCCAACACGGACGTCACCCGCCAGGCCATGGATGTGCTGCGCCAGAGCAGGATCCGCGAGGTATTGGTGCTCGGGCGCCGCGGGCCTGAGCAGCTCAAGATGGCGGTCAAAGAGCTGCGCGGGATCGTAGAAGATCCTCAAATCACGGTTGAAATCGACGCCGCTCAAGTGGCCGCCGCGCGCGCTCGCGTCGCGGCCAAGCCCGAGTCGACCGACGGCGCTGGGCTCAAGCGCTTGGAGTTGCTGGAGGCGATCGCCAAGGGTCAGGTCGGCGCCCGCGGTCGTGCCGGGGTGATGCGCTTTCAGTTCTTGAGCTCGCCGCATTCGCTCGAAGGTGACGGGCGTGTTGAGCGGGTGGTGATCGAGAAGAACGAGCTGGTCGAGCGCGGTGATGATTTTAGCGCGCGCGGCACGGGTCAGCTCGAGCGGGTTGAGGCGGGGCTCGTGCTGCGCTCGATCGGCTACGTAGGTACGCCGCTCGAGGGGCTGCCATTCGACGAGCGCAACAACGTGATCCCAAACCTGGAGGGCCGGATCACCCAGGGCGCTGGCGACGTGTTGCCTGGCGTGTATGTCGCGGGATGGATTAAGCGCGGGGCTACCGGTGTGATCGGGACCAACCGCGCGGATGCAGTGGCCACAGTGGAGAGCATGTTGGCGGACGCCAGGGCCGTGATCGCTGGCGCCCCAGCCGCTGACCCCGCGCGCAGCGCCGCCGCGGTTGATCAGCTGTTGCAGGGCAGGGGCACGAGGGTCGTCAGCTGGGCCGACTGGCAGCGCCTCGATCAGCTTGAACTCAAGCGAGGCGAGGAGCGCGGCAAGTTACGGGAGAAGTTCGTCGACGTCGCTGAGGCGCTCGCGGCGCTCGAGGTTGATCGATAGGCGTGTTCGTCGATCTCTAGGCGCTGACTAGGCACTTCGCTGCAAATCCATGCATTGGCTAGGGACGCGTGGCAGGCTGCGGGCTGATGCCAGCCCCGACCCAGTTTCTCGCCGTTCCAGCGTCGCCCAGGCGCAGGCTTCTTCAGCTGTTGTTGATTGGCTGCTGGCTCGGGCTGAGCGCGCCGGTCGTCGCCGACCAGGGGCACGATCCTACGCCGGCGGGCAGCGTGGTCAACGACGACGAGTTCGTGCCGGGCGCCAAGCGCCTTGAAGGCCGACTGCTCTCGCCGTGCTGCTGGGACGCAAGCAAGCAGACGCTGGATATCCACGATTCGCCCATCGCGCACGAGCTCAAGCGTGAGATCAGGCGCCGCTTGAAGGCGGGCGAGACGCCAGACGCGGTTGAGGCCGATCTGGTGGGCCGCTACGGAGAGAAGCTGCGCGCGGTTCCCGAGGGAAACCCGCTCAAACGCCTAGCGGTGCTGCTCGCGGTGTTGTTGGGTGGCTCGGGCATCGGCTTGGGCTACATGCTGGTGCGCTGGAAGCGGCGCACCGGCGAGCACCTGCCGACGCCCAAGCCGGGCGCCAAGCGCGACAAGTGGGATGACGAGCTGGACGCTGAGCTAGCGCGCGACGAGTGAGGCTGGGCTGTGGGGTTGTAGGCTGCGCTCAACTTGCGCGCTGCATCCGACCCCCAGGTCGGGATTGACCGGCAGCAAGGGCGCGCCGAGTCTGGGCAGGGGGGCCGGATGGGCCACCTGGCGATCTCGCCCCAGCCGGCTCAATCGTCACGCGGGTCACCGTGAGCGCTGCGACGTGGACAGACCACCATGAGCGCGTCCGCGCGGACGGGTTGCAGGTCGCTAGGTGACCGATGACGTGCGTGGCATCGACGGACCGCAGAAAAATATTGCTAGTATTTCAGCGTAGTTAACTAACACGAGCGGGGCTTGAGCTGATTGTGCGTGACGTCTGTGACGACAATCTGATAGGTACGTACGCAGTTGGCTCCTGAGTTTCGCGCTCGGTGCCCTTTGGTCTCCCAATTTTCAGACCGCGCGGCCCTGTGCTTCGCGTCGATCTCACATTTGGCGCGTAATTTGCCTGGTTTTGGGTATTTTCGCGTGCGTTGATCCCGCCTGCTGCCGTCAGCGGTCGGCTTTTCGGCGGTCGTGCCTGCGTGGGGCGACTGATCGGGGTTGCTATGTCAAACACGCTCAAATTTCGTGACATTTGTGGCCCGCTCACCTGGGCGAGCCGCGTCTCTTTGGCTGTTTCAGCGTTGTTGGGGCTAGCGGCGGGCTGTGGCTCAAGCGATCCTATCGCGGGCGCGCCGGTGGTCTGTGATCCAGGCCGAGCGGCTGACTGTACCTGTCCGGGCGGTCTACAATCGTCCCAAATCTGTGAAAGTTCTGGCACGAAATGGGGCGCCTGCGCCTGTTCTGGAGCCGCTGGTGGCAATGGAGGAGGCGCGGCTCAGGGCGGCGCTGCGGGCCAGGGCGGTCACGCTGGAGGCGCCGGGTCTGCGGGCATTGGCGGCAGCGGCGCGGGCGGTAGCGGCGCAGGGGGTAGCGGCGCGGTTGGCGGAAACGCCGGGGCGGGTGGCGGCGCAGCCTCAGGTTCCGGTGGCGCGGCCGGCGCTGCCGGCCAGGCGGGGAGCGGAGCGGCAGCGGGTAGCGCTGGAGCGTCTGGAGCTGGCGGCTCTGGGAGCAACGGAGGCGCAGCCGGCAGTGGGGGCGTGGGAGGGTCAGCCGGCGCTGCAGGCAGCGGCGGCGCCAGCCCCGTGTGCGCTGGCAGCCACGGCCCTGCGATGAGCTACGTGGCCGGCGTATGCGTGGACAACACGGAAGTCACCGAAGGCCAATACCGCGAGTTCCTCGCGGCAAAGAACGGAGACACCTCCGGGCAGCCGCCGCAGTGCGATTTTAACGACAGTTGGCAGATCCCGTCCGAGTTCACGCCGGTGAACGAGCCTCGGCGCGGGGTTGATTGGTGTGATGCCCGCGGCTACTGCGAGTGGGCGGGCAAGCGCATTTGTGCGCCGATCGGCAGCCCATGGATTCGGCCAGCGCCCGCTCCCCATGAATTGGGTCAGGTGTGCTTCGCGCTCTTCGGCACCACGACCCACGAGGAGTGCCGGGGGTACATTGGGCCCGCTGGCACCCGTCCGCTTTGCACAGGCGCGCCGCCCAACGATCAGGTGTTCGACATCATGGGCAACGTCGACGAGTGGGTGGGTTGCTTCGATATCGATAGCTGTATGACGGTAGGGGGTGTCGGGCCTTTCCGGTGCGATGCCAGCCAGATGAGGCGCGCCATAGACTACCGCTCGTCACTAGTCGGCATTCGCTGCTGTGCTGACCCACAATAATTTCCGTAGAGAATATATACTGGTGCCACGAATCTACCGGAGAACCGGACTATGAAGCAGAGCAAGCGCAAGCGTTCCATGACCCGAGCCAGCCTCATCGCGTTGGGGGTAGCAGCCCTGAGCTGTGGCGGCGAAGACCCGACCAGCAGCGTCAGCTCCAGCCCTCGGGAGCAGCCGCTGATGCAGACGCGAACCGTCCCCGTCCGCGTCCCAGTCGGCACCGACCAGTAGGCCACGGTGCCCGTCCCAGCGTCGGGTATCGAACAGCCTGGCGTCGCGGGGGCGCTGGCCGAGTGGTGCGTCTACAAGAACCTGCTCCGTGATGACACCAAGCTGTGTGGCCAGCTAGAGCCCGACCTCTTCCTTGAGAATGGTGGGTTCTCGACCGATGTGCCCCTGCCCAGCCTGCCGAGCGGCTCGAGCGAACTACAAGCCTGCCACGCCAGCCTTTGTCTTGAGCGTGTGGCGCTGTGTATTGGCTACTTGTCTAAGGAGATCGCCTCGTCGCCCCTCGACTTGGAGCTGGAGTTCAGCCAACTCGGGGCCGAGAGCGAAGTGCTGCTCAACAAGACGTTCGACTTGGCGCACTACGGCGTCTCGGAGGCTGAGCTCGCCAAACTGCCGCAGTCGGTGGTTGTGAGTGGCGCTCCCAAGCTGCGCTTCTCAGCCCTGGCTTCCGCAGGGCAAGCTGCTATGTATCGCACCAGCTCGATGGCGCACCAGTTTGCGACCCGGATCGCAAATTCCTTGGCAAGCACGCAGCTGGGCTCGGGGCAAACCTGTGCCCAGGTGTTCGCTGACGCCGACGCAGCAAACGCTGTCGCGCCGGATCCGGAGGCCCCGCCCAACCCAACCAACCTGGCTGCTGATGAGGCCGGTCGCGTACCCACCTGGACCGATCTCCACGTTGAGACATTCTTGGACGCCGCCGTAGAGTATCAGGAGGCGGTGAAGGGGTCGATCGCTGCCATGAGGGGCGCCGCGGAAACCCAAGCACTCAAGCTCTCGCCCGGCGACGCCACGAACGCGCTCTGGAACGACGACCTAAACTCAGCGCGCGCTGTCGCCAACTACATTTCGTTTGGAGATCCTGACTCTGCCACCCCCATTTCCATGCCCATCGGCGCAGACCCGCCGTCGTGTTCCGGAGGAAACACCGGTCCCGAGCGCGTTCCGGTCTGTCCTCCAGGGCTAACCGACTCTGCCAAGGCGTTGGTTGGTTTCATGCTCGCGATCCGGTTCGAACCAACCCCAGTACCCAACGACGGTGCGCCGCTGTTCCTCGCCGCGTACCAGCTCTACCAGAGCCAGCAGGGCCAGACGCCGGCTTCTACAGTCGGTGAAGCCGCGAGTCAGCTAGGCGTCGGGATTGGCGACATCAACCTCGCCAACGACTATTTGTGCGCGGAGACGCAGGTCTTCAACGGCGTCATCACGCCCAACCCGAGCGGAGGCGTGTTCCTCCAGCCAGCCGTCACACAGATCGGCGGGGCGGTGGTAGCGACAGGCTTTAGCGGTGCCGTGGGGACTCAGCTTGCCGGAGATCTCTACTCTTCCGCTTATGCGCTGAGCGCCGGCGCCTCGCGTGGCACGGACTCGGTGAAGCTCACCGCCGCGAAGGTGCTGAACGGGGCGGATGCGGCGTATCTTGACATAGGGCTGAACTCCGCGGCTACCAATGTCTTGGAGGGGCTGAAAGTAGATGCGGGGCGGCACCGCATCGAGTGGCGGATTGGCAACGAGATCCCCGGTACAACGACCATCGATCAGCTGACTGTCAACATCTACGGTATCCCAGCCTTCCCGCCGGCGAACACGATCCCCGCGGAGCGCTACTTCCTGGTGCAGGGTCTCAACGCGCTAAAGTGCGTGGTCGACGGCTCAATCGACGGTGCGCCCTGCGTGGCGAGCGACATGTGGATCGACTTGAACGCGGTGGGGTCCTTCAACACGCCGGTTCCCGCCGACCAACCCGACCTGGAGGGCGGCTACCTGAGCGCAACGGTCGCTCAGGTTCAGCGTGCAGGCACCCTCGTGCCTATTACTCAGACTCAGCAGGTGTACTTGGTGCGGCAAACCGGCGCGAACGGCGGTGTTCGCGAAGCGTTCGGCGGCATCCTCCCAGTGCCGGAGTCTGGCACGACGCGAGTGGTGTGGACCCCTGCTGGCGGCAGCCTGGACGAGGTGGTGCGCAACGCGCTCACGCCAAACGTCAATGACTGTTCCAAGGTTCAAGACACCTGCGCGGGGTTGCCCGTTGACCTCTGGCCGCCCCTTGAGTCCGAGATCAACGGCGATCCCAACGCTGCTCAAAATTACGAATCCTCGTGGAAACGATACTTGAGCATGGCCAAGGATGCCGCGGCCGAAGCCGATCGCAGGGGGGAAGAACTGCTGCAGCAGGGCCTGAGCATGGACGTGCGGCGGGAGCAGTACAAGGAACAGCTGCTGGACCTGTGCGGCGCTGATGGGGACGGGGAGACCGGCTGCTCCGAGGGTGCAGGTGCTGCGAACCCGCTGCTGGAAGATGTGCCCTGGGCGACTTTGGGTGACAAGCCCTTGTGCGCGTGGGAGCTGGACGGCGAATTTTGCGGTGTACCCAGCGGCCCCAACGGCGGCATGCCAATGGGCTTTCAGTGCCCCATGCCGCTTCCGGACACCATCGTCTTGAACCCGGCTTCCGGTGAGGAGCAAAACAACATCATAAAATGCCACGATTTTCTCGCTCCAGGCAACGGTTTGGGGTTGCCACAGGGAATTGATGCGATCCCGATACCCTACACCCTTAAGTACGCGAAGAGCGAGTTTCCTCCGCCTCCTGGGGTTTGCGGTGCGTTCACAGCGCTGCGCAATGGCGAATACACGAACACGGACGGAACCGTAGTCAGCCTGTCGAAGAATACCCAACGCTCGGACTACATTCGCAAGAACGTAGCCAACTACCTCTCCGCGGAAACGGCCCAAGGCGTGATGAAGCGACTCACCTACCATGAGGAGTTCGCAGACCACTACACCTTGATGTTCGATAAGAAACCGGTCTTTAAGACCGATCGGCCGCGACGGCCGTCGCTGAACGCCGATGCGTTGGCCCCGTGCGCGATCCGCGACGCGGACATCGCCACGGGTTCAGCTTTTTGGACACAGAGCGTGGAGTGCTACGAATCCGGAAAGGTGTGGCCACCGGCAACCGAGCCTTGCGAGGGCCAGCCCGAGGGTTACGGCAACGATGGCTGCTTGAACAATCCCAATGGCGGCATGTCCCTCGACACCGAGCCCACCGCCTTGCGCAACCGCTGGGCGTTTGGCTTTGGGCATCTACGCCGATCTGTTGCCACGTTGGGCGCGCTGACAGGGGAGCTGAACGAGCGGATGTTCGTCGCCGGGGTATGGAACAGAGGGATGCAGATTCCGGGTTTCGGCGTGTACCACACGGGCTTGCATAGCCGGCACCGAGGGTCGACCTACAACGACCCGCTTTGGATGCAGCGAGGTCGCTGGAATGGCAAGGACCGGCCAGATGACATGTGGTGCGTCCATCTACCTGGAGGCAACCACGGTGGGGCGGGCGGGGTTGGAAGTGACGCCCTGCGTTTGATGTCCGGTCGCCCGGTGAATTTCAACGGCTTTATTGCCAACTTGATCCCCTCCGGCAATCCGAACCTGCACAACTCGCCTGGTAGTATTCCGGAATTCCCGTGGCTGTGCGCCGGCAGCGACTGCGCCGCGGGCGTCGACCCGCAGATGGTGTACTGCGGTTTCCCTGATGCTTCGGTGGTTCCGCTGACCGATCGCCAGGCATACTACGACCAGATCACCTTGGAGCACGGGGTCGACGACAATCAAACCTCAGGTTTCGTTGGCGTAAGCCATGTCAGCCCCGTCGCCGCGAAATTCAAGTCCGCGCAGGGCGACTACTACGATGCAGTGCAACAAATGTGGACTATGCCAGACGGTGACTTCTGTGCAGATAGCAAGAGCGACAAGCTCTTAGGCGCGGTGTGGCGTTCGCTGTGTGTTCAGATCGCGCCGGATGGAGATCTTACCGCGAACCGCGACTTCATGCGCTTCGGTAGGCTGCCGAACCACGGCACTGAGTACGTGACCGCAGCGCAGCTCGGGCGCTGGCTCCGCGTGAACCCAAGCAGCAGTCCTCCGGCTGAGTTCTTGTACGATTCCCGCGCATCGTCATCGACGTTCCAGTACCCGCTTGACCAACGGAACATCTTTGACGCGCTAGAGCTCGCCTGTCACGCGCAGCAGTACTCGTCGAGCGCTGGCGTGCGCTGTGAGGATGTGTCCGACCTGACGCAATTACCCGCGGATCTCGACCAGATCGCCAGCATTCTAAACTGCCAGGCTGGCAACCTTGATAAGGCGGTTCGAAACTACGTGGTGCCTGGCGTGCCACGTCCACTAGTGGACGCGGTAGACAGCGAGCAAGGAATTTCGTCTACTTCCGGTCTAGGTGGACAATACCTTACGGAAATGTCCAACATGCACGCGGCTTTCAAGCGCGTCACTCAAGGTTACGGCGCAATCCGCGACGCCCACGCCCAGCTTGGGCTTGCCGTCAGGATGCTCAAATCGATCAATGACGAGGGAGACGCCCTCGACGCTGCCCTGGTCGCCAACACACTGAGCACGATGCTGACCGCCTACGCCCAGATGGCGCGGGACGCCTCGGATTCTGCAGGCGTCTTGGATTTCTCAAAAGCACCGGGTAAGGCTATCGCTGCCGCAGCGACCTACGCTGCGGCGCAAGCCCAGGTGGCCGCGTTGGCGTTTCAGAATGCAGCCAACGATGAGGGGCTTCAGCAAAAACGCCTCAGCACTATCGGGAACATGGTGTCCCATCTCGCTTCCGCGCGGGCTGGCGCCGATGAGGTGGTGTTGAGCTTAAATGCTCTGAACGTGGCGTCCGCCAACCTGCGGTTGATTCGAAAGAAGGCGGACGTGGCGCGGTCGCGCATGGAGTTCTCGGACTACGCAGGCGAGGACGACAGGGACCCAGAGTTCGTGAACGTAGTCATGCGCCGAACCTACAACACGCGACTGATTCGCTATCAAGAGTCCCTCGAACGAGCGAGGCGCCTCGCATTCATTGCGCGCCGCGCCGTGGAGTTGCGGTTCGGTCTTGATCTAGGCCGCATGACCAGCGACATGACGCTTGTTGACGCACCCGCTGGCTGGGCCAACAAGATCTGTGACCTGACAGGCATCGACTACTCCGCCATCCGCGCCCCTGATCCCGACGGAGCCACGGAAAAGTGGCAAGCCGGCGGACCCCCCCCGGAGGGTGATGACTTCGCTAATCAGTACGTCGGCAACTACGTGACCTGGCTAGAGGACTTCGTCAGCAGCTACCCGTTTGACTACCCGCTCCAGGACGGAGACGACTTCGCGGTGGTCTCGCTGCGGGACGACATCATGGGCGCCAAGGGAGAGTGTGTAATTCCCGGCGGTAATTTGCTCTACTACTCAACCGAGTTCGAGAAGCAAGAATCTGTCTCCGATGAATCCAGCAGTGCCGGCTGGCAAGTCGAAGGTTGCGGCGTCGGCGCCCCCGTGGTGCCAGGAGAGGATGAGAGCAGCGAGTGGTCCGGTTGCTTGAACCGCCTCCCCGCAGGCCTTAGCGGCATGGCACTCGACGGGCTCCCGCGCGGTGCGTTGCCCTACCTTCTGTCGTATCGGGGTTGCGATGCTCAGTACGAGTTCTGTCCCGATCTTCCCGCGAACCAGTACCGGAGCGAAGGACAGCTAGTGCAGTACTTCGCGCCCAGTTCCGGTAGTTATCACCGAGCGTCGCTGTACGTGAAACGGGATGTTTTATCGGCATCCTACGCAGGATTCAACGCACTACTCAAGGTGGAGCGGCTCCTTGAGGGCGGTGGCGTTGAGCAGGTGGCCGCGCGCACTTTTACCCCTGACGTCGGATGGACCCGCGTGGAAACGGATGGGTTTCCCGTGACAGCAGGCGGAACCTACCGGATCTCCGTCAGCCCGTCAGATCACCCGGAGTACCCGCTCACCAATCCCGCTCCGGGGTTGTTCGTCGCCGCCGCGAGCGTAGAGGCTGTTGCTCGGAAGATTGACGGCACGGATGCAGTCGCGGGCGTCTGGCAGCGCACGGATGCCGCGCGCGATACCGTGGACCCAGTCTGCGCAGAGGCCGCCCCCCAGGGCATGCGTCGCAACTTCCGCTACCGGTGCAACTACATCTGTCGCAATGGGATCGGAGACAATTGCCCTGCGGATAGCCCGGAGGCAGTGCCGGTGGATTGCTTCTATGAAGCGAACTTCAACGTCGATCTTGATCAAATCGAATCGGGTGAGCTGATCCCCAGCGGACAGCTGGCGATCGGTAACTTCAACCTGCGTCACAACACGCTGAGCCTCAACTTGGTTGGAACCAACGTGAAGACCTGCGATGGCGTCTCGGGGAGTTCATGCTTCGGCAATGGGTTCGTCGAGTACACGCTGATCCACTCAGGTGCGACCAAGATCCGCAACTATCAGGGTGACTCGCTGTATGCCAACATGGACCGGGCATTCATTGAGCACGGCAAGGGGCTGGCGACCGAGCGCTTAATCACCAACCCGCCTTCCTCTGCTGATGAACAGCAGCTGTCGAACTACATGAAACGTGAGTTCAAGGGTCGGCCGCTGCAAGGGCTGTATACCTTACGGATATGGGACCGCCCGGGGTTGCGCTGGGAGAATGTGGAAGACATCCAGTTGGTCTGGAAGTACCACTACTGGAGTCGTTTCCAGAAATAGCATGGCGCACTGGCGCCGCTCGAAGTTCTACCCGGAGCTTCGCGTCGCCGAAGTGTGACCGCCACCAATGTCAACGTGCTCCGCGTCTCCCAGGCGCGGGGGTCCTGGAGTGAGCCATGCTGATTCGCCTTGGAGAAATTCGCGCGCCCATCGCGTTGTGTACGCTAGCCGTGTTTGTCGCGAGCCTCTCGCTATCGCAGCGCGTCGCCGCCCAGGCGGCGGAAGGACGGGTGGAACCCTCGGCCGCAGAAGTCGCCGCACGGCAGGCGATCGGCACTGAGCGTGAGCTTGCCACCACCGCCAGGGCACGACCCGTTGGCTCAGGCGAGGTGTCAGATGGCACCGGTTCTGATCAGCAGTCAGCGTCCGATAGCGTCCGCGACCAAGGCGCGAAGCTTGAAGCGATCGACGCCGATCGAGTGAAGGAACAAGCGGCTGCCGCGTCGGGCGACCCCACTCAAACGCGAGCGCTGACCAGCGGCGACGACAAGAGCGGAGTGACCAGCAAGGCCATCAGCGTGCCGAAGGGCTCGGGCACCGTCCAGGGCATGGAAGAGAGCTTCTCCGCTCAGCTCTCCACGGGTATCGCGACCTACGCAGTGGGCTTCGCGCTACCGACCGCACGCGGTGGTGTTCAGCCCTCATTGGGGCTCTCGTACTCCTCTTCTGGTGGCCATGGTACGGCTGGCGTGGGCTGGAACGTGGGGGTGTCGTTCATCGCCCGCCAGACGGACCGTGGGCTGCCCAAGTACCGCACTGACGGCGCGTTCCACGCGGATCAAGATCGCTTCACGTTCAATGGCGGTCAGGAGCTGGTTCCGATCTGTGACGTCGTCTCCAGCCAGTGCACTGGCGCGCTACCCGGCGAGCGAATGCCCGACTGGGCCAACGGTTGGCACTACTACCGGCCGCGGGTTGAAGGCGGCTTCATGCGGTTTTTCTGGTCGCCCGACCAGCGCACCTGGCGAGTGCAGTCCAAAGACGGCACCACCCTCGAGCTCGGCGTCGCGCTAGACGGGCAGAAGGACCTGCAGGCGCTCGAAGCCAACCCGGCACGCCCCGGTGAGGTCTACCGCTGGAACCTACGTCGCGAGTACGACACGTATCTCGGCGGAAACGGAAAACCCGTCAACGTCGCGTACTACGGCTACACCCACGACGGCGCCACCGCGTACCTGTCCGACATCTACGATACGTCCCCAGCTGACGACCCGACCACCCTGGATTTTGGCCGTTTCGCGCACCACGCGCGCCTCGTCTGGGAGCCTCGGAGCGACCCGACGTTCTCCTATCGCTCCGGCTGGCGCATGGAACAGAATCTGCGCCTCAACCGTGTGGACGTAACCAGCGCGTCATACGGAAACGAAGGCCGCGAGCTGGTGCGCCGCTACCAGCTTGATTACGACTCGACCTACCACGTGTCGCTCCTCGACAGCGTCGCGTTGATAGGCCGCTGCACGGGCCAAGCCGTGAGCGAGGGTAACGGCAGCCTGCCGGACATCCTCCCTTGCGAGGCGGAGCGATTGCCGCCCACGCGGTTCGGCTACAGCCACGTGGGTCCGCCTCAAGGCGGTTTCGAGCCGTTTGACACCACCGTCCGAAGCATGGCCGCAAGCCCGCCGGTGTCCGTCGACGAAACAGACACGGATCTCTTCGACATCAACTCCGACGGATTGCCCGACGTGCTGGCCACCAATGGCTCGTTCTCGTCCGACCATCGCGTGTACTTCAACGGCGCGAACGGCGAGCTCGAAGCCTTTGGGCCCGCCACCCCCATGGACGTCGACGGTGCAGGGGGATTGCTGCTCGGGAACCCCAACGTCGTGCCGCTGGATCTAGACGGAAACGGCCACATCAACTTGCTCCACATGCCGCGTCAGAAGCGCTACTCAACCTATGAACCGGTTGAGACCAGCGCGGGCTGGGTGTGGCACCGAAGCGAAGTCGCGACGGCCAGCGGACTCAGCCCTAAGATCGACTTCACGGGCCAAGGGGCGGACACCAAAGTCGTCGACGTGGACTTCGACGGCCTGGTGGACGTGGTTGTCTCCTCGGGCACCGCGATGCAGACGTTCTT
Source organism: uncultured Polyangiaceae bacterium (assembly GCA_964551615.1). Classification (GTDB taxonomy): domain Bacteria; phylum Myxococcota_A; class Polyangia; order Polyangiales; family Polyangiaceae; genus JAHBVY01. Next base: position 8,057 of record CAZKDY010000027.1, on the reverse strand, counting down.
CGCCCTCGGTCGGTTTCCGGGAGGAGAAGGGCAGTTCGGTACCGGAGCGCTCACCGGGAAGCAAAGTGCTCACCTCAGCGACTCGCCGGCCACCGCGTGCATCTTGCGCAACGGCAACCCGGTGCTGTTCTCAAGCCCGGACGTGCAGCTCGCTGATATGAACGGCGACGGTATCAACGACATCGTGCGCCTGCGCGCGGGCGACGTGAAGTACTGGCCCGGCCGGGGTAACGGCTTCTGGGGCACCGGGGATCGAGATGACTGCCAGGCCGGAGACAACGGCGAGAATCGCTTCCTGGCCATGTCGGATCCGCCCACCCTGAGTGATAACAGCTTGCTGCGTCTAGATGACGTCAACGGCGACGGGCTGAGTGACATCATCCAAGTGCGCCCGACCAACGTCGACATTTGGATCAACGTGGACGGCACGCGGTTCACGCCTCGCCGCATCCTATCGGGTACGCCTGCCAACACCCAACTCAAGAACGTCGTGCGCATCGTCGATGTGGACGGCAGTGGTACGCGAGACGTGCTGTGGGCCGACGCCGGCGAGTATCGCTATGTCGATCTGCAGGGTGGCACACGGCCCTGGGTGTTGACCGAGGTGGTCAACGGCCTCGGCAAGACCACCAGCCTTGAGTACACGAGCAGCATCGACGAAATGCTGGCCGCCGAGCGGGCAGGGGAGCCGTGGGCGAGCAAGGTGCCGATGGCGCTGCACTTGGTCAAGCGCATGACCGAGACCGACAACCTCAATGTGTTCGGCAAGGGACCGAGCACCTATTCGACGGAGTATAGCTACCGCGATCCAGTGTATGACGGCCGGCAGCGTGAGTTTCGCGGGTTCCGCGAGGCAACCAGCACCAACTTTGGTGACGCGAACAGCCCGACCAGTGTGGCGCGCTCCACGTTCTTGCTAGGCGAGTGTCTGCTCGATACGGGCGAAGTATGCCCGGAAAATCAAACCTGGATCGACAACCCCCACGAGGCGCTCAAGGGTCTGCCCCTGGTCAGCGAGACCTTCGACGAGCGCGGGGTCTTCCTGTCGACCACTCACAACCGCTACACGCTGCGTCGCCTATACGAAGGCTTGGATGGGCGCGGGGTGGTGTACGCCTTTCAGAGCGGTGGCTCGACTTGGTCATACGACACCGCGGCTTTTGTCCCGTCCAGCGCAAAGCTGACTGAGCCTACGGTGACGGCCGAAGGGCAGGGGGTGGGTCCGTCGCTGTCGACGAGCGTCCGCGTGCGCGCGTCGGGCGGTACCGTGCGGACCAGCGGTGAGTCCACCACGGATGACTTCGGCAATCAGCTCAGCTCCATCAGCTTCGGCTGCGTGAGCGGCTGCCCGTCGGGGAACGTGGATGAAACCATCACTGGTGTCACGGAACCCGTGCTGCTGGACCACCCGAGCGGCTGGCTGTGGCGCACATCAACCAGCTACAGCGTAGGCTCGGTGCACACCGCCCCGCGTGGTCAAACCACGACCAACTACACCGCCGAGGGTAACCCCAGCACCACCACGGCGGTGCTCACCGGAACCGAGGCGCTGCAGCGCTCCCACGCTGCGGGCGGCGCGGTAGCCCCCACGCCCGGCGACGCGGTCTACGACGACCCGCAGCTGTTCGTGTCGAGTACCGAGTACGACGTCTTCGGGAACGCCGTTCGCAGCCTCGCGCCGGGCGACCGCTGCGCAGACGTGTTCCTCGATCCGCTGTACGCCCAGCTGGCGACGACTGAGATGATGTATCCGGGCGGATGTCCCGGAGCGCGCTCCTTGAGTAGCCCTCCGGCAGACGCGCTGTACACAGCGGCTTCATACGATCGTGGGCTAGAGCTAGTGACCCACGTGATCGACGTTTCGTTTCAGAGCACCCAGGTGGAGTATGACGGCCTCGGGCGCCTGACTCAGCTGTTCCGTTCGGATCCAAATTCGACCATGCTGGGCCCACTTCCCGCGGTGCAGATCTTTTACGATTTGGCCACGCCGAGCCGCCCGTACTCCGTCGTGCACACCCGCAGCCAGGACGGCGCGGCAGTGAGCTCCGGCGCCTACATGGACTCTTATGCTTACGTGGACGGCATGGGCCGCTCGCTCGTAGGGATCAGCGAAGCCGACCCCACCGCCAACGACGAAGGCCAGTGGATTGTCGGCGGCTTCGTGGAGTACGACGCCAAGGGCGCAGTCTCAAAAAAGTACCTGCCGAAGTTCTGGGATGGCAATCCGCTGAGCTTCAACCTGACCGCGCTCCCGGGCACGCCCTTCGGCCGCGTGGAGTATGATGCCTTCGGCCGCGACCTGCGCTTGTACGATCTCGACGGCACCCAGACGTTGCTCAACGTCTACCACCCGCTGTCCAGCGACGCCTGGGACGCGGCAGACCTGCAAACCGGCGGCCCCCACGCCGGCACCTACGTGACCAGCGTGAGCGACGGCCACGGCCGCGGCGTGCTGGGCATTGAGCGCTTCAAAGAGGGCGGCAGCCTGATCCAGAGGGAAACGCGCACCCAGTTCTTGCCCACCGGCGAGCCCCTGAGCATCACCCGCTCTTCGGTCCATGGCTCCACCACGCGCTGGCTACGCTACGATTCGCTTGGGCGCATGGTGCTCAACGTGGAACCCCACACCAGCACCAACTTCAACCCCAGCCCCTTCGCCGACGCCAGCAACATCAAGGCCTGGCGCTACCTGTACAACGCCAGCGGCGAGCTGGTGGCGACCAGCGACGCCCGCGGCTGCGGCATGAACTTCGGGTACGACGGGGTGGGGCGGTTGCTCTACGAGGACTACTCCCCGTGCGAGGCGCAGCACCAACTTTACAGCCAGCCGGCGCCAGGGGCGCAGGGGCCCACCGGGGCCGAGGTCTATTACCACTACGACTCTGTTCCGCCAGCTGTGCTTGGCATGCCCGAAGTCCCGGTGGGTTCCGGGACGACCGAGGGCTTCGCAGGTAGCTCAGCATTTCTACGCGGTAAATTGGTGGCAGTGTTCGATCGCGCCAAAACCAGCTGGACCAACTACGACGGCCGCAGCCGCGCCTTTGAGAGCTGGGTGCGCTTGGCCACGCCAGGGGTCCCAGACAACGCCCTGGGCAACCGCTACGGCGGCCGCTGGTACCGCAAGCAGGTCAGCTTCGACGCCGCCGACCGCGTGGTGCAAGAGAGCACCGGCGCCCGCAGCCCCGAGCTGATGGGCGGCGACGGCCAGAGCTGGGTGCAGATGGCCTACTCCGAGCGCGGCACCGTCAAGAACGTGGGCGGCTCTTACGGCGCGCTGGTCACCGACATCAAGCGCACCGCCGACGGCCTGCACCAGCACATCGAGTACGGCGACTTGGCGGCTACCACCACCGCCTTCGCCTACGATCAGCGGCGCCGCCTGAGCAGCGTGCAAACCTACCGCGGGCCACCCAGCGCGTGGAACGATCCCAGCAGTAGCTACAGCCACGTAGGCAGTGGCAGCGACACCTTCCAGAAGGTGCTGCAGAACGACCAGTACGTTTACGACGTCGTTGGCAATCCCCTGGTTGTCCAGGATCTGCGTAACCCCGACGAGTGGCCGAGCGGCGCCAAGCCCGTCACGCGCACGATGCAGTACGACGATCTGTACCGCGTCACCCGCGTCGACTACGGCTACAGTCAAGGCGACGACAGCGTCACGCAGCCAGAGCCGTTGCCCGCCCCGCGCGGCGTCGGCCCAGCAGGTTCGCTGACGCGCCTTACCCCGCGGATCAGCGCTGCCCAGCTGGCGCAATTTCAGCGTGAAGTCAGCCAAGAGCCGACCCGGCCGGCTTCCACGAAGGGACCGGCCCAGCGAGGGGTCCAGAGAGGTGCTACCAATAGCGGGGCGGTTGTCGCAGCCCCCAAGGGCACCGCAGACCCGGGCGACGATCCACCTGCGCCTGCGCCGCCTCAGCGACAGTCGCCAGCCAGCGGGCAGGCTGCGAAGCTCAAGCTCAGTGCTGCGTCGCCGCAAGAGCTGGCAGATCAGGCGGGCATCGACTTGAGCGGTGTGGAAGCTCCCCGTGGCATCGCGGTCACCAACCAGAGCCCGAGCGGCGCCCTCACAGCCCCGTACAGCTTCAGTTGGACCGGGGTGAGTGACGCAACTAGCTACCTGTTCCGCTTCTACGACGGCGCCGGTTACGTCATCGATCGCACGCTAGCCCCCAGCGAACTTGGCTGCAGCGGCGGCGGCACCTGCACTTTGGTAGCGGCGAACGCTGCGCCGCCTATTACCCCAGGGCAAGGCGATGCGCGCTGGAACGTGCGAGTAAACGGAGGCCCCCAGGACGCTGAGTGGGCGAGCTGGATTGAAGTGTCCGTTGGCACCGTGGACACCCTGACCGCGCCCACCGTCAATGCACTTCCTAGCGTGACAGGAACGCCATTGGTGGTCGGCTGGACTGGATCCAGCGGAGCGAGTCACCATGTGTTCGACGTGCGTCGCGTCGCTGACGACACAAGCGTGTTTGGTGAGACGCGCCGCAAGTACGAAGTGTGTACCGGCACCACTTGCAGCTTGAGCATCCCGGCGCTGCCATCTGGTGATTACACCGTACGGATCCAGGCCAACAGCGAGCACGTTCTGAACGGCCCCTGGAGCAACACCCTAGCGTTCTCTGTGGACGCGGACGGCCCGACCCCCATCACACCCAACGGCCTGGCCGCGGACACCGCGTCCTATCGGTTCAGCGCGCGCGCTGGGGTGATCCAGTACCGCATCCGCTGGGTCGGATCGAACGGGAGCGTGTTCGAGGCCACGCCGGTGCCATCTCACATCGGGTGCCAAGCGGGTGGCGTGTGCACCTACACCTGGACTCGAACGTTTCCCGACGGTCCTGGAACATGGGGCGTGCAAGGCGGGTTTGGGGTTGGGGTTTGGACAGCCTTTCATTGGCAAGATGTCGTCTACGGCGGGACCACGTTTCCCACCCTGACAGCCCCCACACTGGTGAGCCCCTCTGGTCTAGTCGGCTACCAGTCGAAACTGCGTTGGCAGCCGCAAACTGGCCTGTCGGGCTACGAGGCGGAGCTGTTGGACGGCAGCGGCACGCTCATCGATAGCTACTCGCAAACCAAGGCAGAGCTCGGGTGTGATAACCCGCAGGTGGCCTGCACCCAGACGTTGCCGGCCCTGAGCACGGGCGACTACCAATGGCGCGTTCGCGCCATCGGCCTTGACGCCAACCCTGGGCCGTGGTCGGCGACCACCGCCTTCCATGTCCTCACTGCGCCGGCCACGCCCATCTCCCCGACGGCGACAACGGGCGCTGGCAGCGCAGGCACCCTGGATACCTACCGCTGGACGGGCACGGTCACCGGTCAGTACCGCGTGCTGGTCTATACGCAGTATGGCGGGAGCCCCACGGAAAAAACGCCCATCCCAAGCTGGGCGCACTGCCTAAACGACTCGGTTTGCGACTACCCCATCGCCCGAAGCATCGCGGAAGGCCCGGCGGTGTGGGGGGTGCAGTACCACTTGGGCAGCCCCGGCATGTGGAGCCCGTACGTGTGGCAAGACATCGCGTTCGGTGACTCGTTGCCAACGCTCACGGGGCCCGTGCAGTACGAGCCCCAGGGGCTTGTGGGCTCGCCGGTCACGCCTTCGTGGAAACCTGCCCTCGGCGTCAGCCGCTACGACGTCGAGTTGTTCGACGCGAACAGCAACACCCTAGACTTCGCTCAGTACACCAAGACTGAGCTCGGGTGCGCCAACCCCAGTAGCGCCGCCGCCGTGTGTAAGCGCCCGTCGATCACACTGGGTCTGGGCAACTACAGCTGGCGCGTGCGCGCCCGCGGGTTAGATGACGCGCCCGGCCCCTGGTCGGCAGCGCTGGCGTTCTCCATCGACGAGTCGGGTCCGACCCCCATCGCGCCGGCTGGCGAAGTCGCGGGGCAACCTGCGGTCTTCCGCTGGACCCCCCGCTCGGCGGTCGGCCAGTACCACCTGCGTGTGTGGGACGGCGACGGCGAGCTGCACCAGCTCTACGTGATGCCGAACAACGCCGGCTGTGCAGGCAACGCCGGGATCTGCCAAGTCGCGCCGTGGTTCACGATTCCGCAGGGTGCTGCCTACTGGGAGGTGCGCGGCGGGTTCAGCTCGGGAGATACGGGCTTCCGGCGCCAAGACTTCTCCATCGGCCCCATCACGCCCTTCGTCGATCCGGTGTTGCTCACCCCGGACGGACTGGTCGGCTCACCCTTCGATCTGGAGTGGGAGTTCGACTCAGCTGCAGCGAAGTACGCGATCAGCATCAAGACCCCGGGCGGTACGGAAGTCTTCTCCGCGCTGCAAACCCGCGGAGCCCTGGGTTGCGGCTTGTTCGGCAACACCTGCCTACGGCAAGACATCACGTTGCCGAGCGGCAATTACCTCTGGTACGTCCGCCCGATCAACGGGCAAGGCACCCTCGGGCCCTGGTCCGCCGGCAAGCCGTTCGAGGTGGATGGCGACGCGCCGTCCCCTCTGACACCGAACGCAGACATTGGCACTGCCCGACCAACCTATCACTTCACCGAGCTAGCAGGAGCCCAGTCCTACTACTTCCACCTGTGGGATTCATCTGGAGAGCTCCGCCAGCTCGAGGTCCCACTAACCGAGGTGCTGTGTTCCGGAGGGATCTGCTCCTACACGCCTCCGTACACCACGGATTCACCTGCACCGAGCGTCGCCTACGATCTATCGCCGGGTGCGTGTAGCTGGGGGATCCGCGGTAAGCGCGCCGACGGTAGTTGGACGGTGTACGACTGGCGGTACTTCTCCTACGACGGCGTACAGCCCCTAGGGATCCCCACCCAGCTAGCGCCCCAGGGCACGTCTTCCCAGCCGACGGTGTCATTGACTTGGACGGCGGATCCTGCTGCCTCCAGGTACGATACGTGGATTCTGCGCAACGGCGCGGTGGTGGAGTACCGCTCGCAGTCCAAGACCACCGCTGGCTGCGGCGCAGGTCAACCCACTTGCAGCGGTCCGACGCTCAACATGCCACCTGCAGACTACGTCTGGGTCGTGGCCTCGGTGAACGCCCACGGCCGCGGGGCGCTGTCGGGACAGATGGCGTACTCGGTGACCGCCCTTCCGACGGCGCCGACGGTGCTGGCGCCCATCGGCAACCTCCAAGACCGCGTCCCCGTCTACAGCTGGACCAGCCAGGGCAACGTCACCAACTACGAGCTGCGCGTGGAGACGGCGCAGGGCCAGCAAATTATCTCCCAGCTGATCACGCCGCCAGAGGCGGGCTGCACGGGCGGTAGCGGCGACTGCAACCTAACCCCTGCCGTGGTGCTCAACCTCGGCAGCCACACCGTCTGGGTGCGCGCCATCAACAGTGATGGCGAAGGCCCGTGGAGCGCCCCTGAGGTGTTCAACGTGGTGCTGCCGCTGACAAATCAGGACGACGGCTGGGACGATCCAAACAGCGGCCTACCTGACGCGCGCCGCGCGGAGCCGACGCCGTACCAAGAGTTTGAGAACCGCATCCGCTACCAGGCGTGGGACTACGACTGGCTCGGCAATACGGCCACCACCGACGACGACGCCAAGGGCTTCTACGACCGCAGCCTAGGCGACATAGAAAACGGTCCGTTAGGGGGCAAAGCCTACCAGCTACAAGCCGCGGACAACCGCAGCAGCGGCAGCGCGCGGCAAGGCGCCCTGCGCACGACCTACGACGTCACCGGCAACCTCACGGAAATGCGTCTAGACCGCGACGGCACCTGCCTGCCCAGCGGCCGCTGCAGCCAAATCTTCCGCTACGAGTGGGACGAAGTAGGCCGGCTAGTCACCGCCAAACGCTGGGACGCAAGCTCCCTGTTGGTGAGCGACACCACGCCGCCAAGCGGAGTGCCCGACGTGGAGCTGCACTACGGGTACGACGCCAGCGACATGCGCGTGAGCAAGCGCGCGGTGGATACGCTGGGTGAGGAGAGCTGGACGCTCTACCTGTTCAACAGCTTGGAGCTAAGGCGGACCAACTGGAGCGCGGTGGACCAAGACTATGCGCTGACTCCGCTGACGGAGGTGGCGTACCTGTTTGCGAATGGGGTGCGGCTAG
>CAZKDY010000026.1:30164-107766 GCA_964551615.1 uncultured Polyangiaceae bacterium | reverse complement strand
ACCGCTTGTGCGGGCCCCCGTCAATTCCTTTGAGTTTTAGCCTTGCGGCCGTACTCCCCAGGCGGAGTGCTTAACGCGTTAGCTACGGCACCACAGGGGTCAATACCCGTGACACCTAGCACTCATCGTTTACGGCGTGGACTACCAGGGTATCTAATCCTGTTTGCTCCCCACGCTTTCGGGTCTCAGCGTCAGTCACTGTCCAGAAGGCCGCCTTCGCCACCGGTGTTCCGCTTGATATCTACGAATTTCACCTCTACACCAAGCATTCCGCCTTCCTCTCCAGAACTCAAGCTCAGTAGTTTCGAGTGCACGTCCAGGGTTGAGCCCTGGGATTTCACATCCGACTTACCAAGCCGCCTACACCCGCTTTACGCCCAGTGATTCCGAACAACGTTTGCACCCTCTGTATTACCGCGGCTGCTGGCACAGAGTTAGCCGGTGCTTGCTAAGGAGGTACCGTCATCAAACAGGGTATTCGCCTGTCCTTATTCTTTCCTCCCCACAGAGCTTTACGACCCGAGGGCCTTCATCGCTCACGCGGCGTCGCTGCGTCAGGCTTTCGCCCATTGCGCAAGATTCCCCACTGCTGCCTCCCGTAGGAGTCTGGACCGTGTCTCAGTTCCAGTGTGGCTGTTCATCCTCTCAGACCAGCTACCCGTCGTTGCCTTGGTGAGCTCTTACCTCGCCAACAAGCTGATGGGCCGCAGGCTCATCCCCAGGCGCGAGCTTTCATGAAGAGGCCCGCTTTGGCCACAACAACCGAAGGTGTCGTGGTCTCATGCTGTATTAGCTCTCCTTTCGGAGAGTTATCCACCACCCAGGGGTAGATTACCTACGTGTTACTCACCCGTGCGCCGCTTTACTGGGGCCGAAGCCCTTTCTCGCTCGACTTGCATGTGTTAGGCGCGCCGCTAACGTTCGTTCTGAGCCAGGATCAAACTCTCCAGTTAAATCCTGTCGGCTAGCAGATTCGCGGCCAGTTTCCCGATCGCGTCGCCGCTGCCTTTATTCTCGCCGTTTGACTAGTCGTGGTGTTGTTTAGTGTCAGGTGTCTCTCGACATCGTTCACGCACCAACAGACTGTCTGGGCCCACGCACATCGTGGTTTTGTAGAACTCAGTTTTCAAGGACCGAGGGGAGGGCGTAAAAGCTCCTCCCGAGCGGGCTGCGGAATCTAGTCTCCGCCGCGGCCTCTGTCAACCCCGAATTTCGTTCTTTCGGAGAGTGGGTTGGCTCTTTCGAGACTTCCCGGTGCTTGCCGTCGGCGACACACCTCAGAGACCTGAGCGACCAGACTACCGGGGACAAGCTGTGGATAAGTATCCACTTTTCGTTCGCCGGTGGATCCGTGGATCGCCCGCCCCGTCGGGCTTGCGGGGTCAACCCGTTCGCCGTTGGGAGGCGGCTTCTCCCTCATTCACTCGGCTTGGTCAAGCGAAGCTGCAAAGAATTTTTGAGTATGCTCCTGGTCGCTCGTTCAGTTGCCCACAATTGTACTGTAAATTCCGCATGTTAGGGCGCTCCAGCGGGAGCGACCAGCGGAGCTTTTGTGGTGGGTTCGCCATGGGTTGGGGTGCTGGGTGGGGCGCTGCGCCCACCCTACCGGGGCAGGCCTGGGACGCGGCGGGCATTGTCTGCCTGGGAGAGCGCAAACGTCGGCCGTCCCCGACGGGTCTACGCTTTCGAGCCAAGCAGTTCGTCGGCGTACCAGATCCCTCGTCGCTCGCGGATCAGGGTGAGCTCGGCGCCGTTGCTGAGCCGCACGCGGTAGCCCAGCTCGCGCGGGTTAGGCCCCGCGGTGTAGCGCCCTAGGACCTCGACCTCGCACCAGCCGCCGGCGAGCCAGACTGACAGTGGCTTACGCCGATCAGCTGCGTCGGCGAACACGTCGACGCGGGCCCATGTTTCGGCGGTGTTCTGGACCCCGTTCGGCAACTCGAGGCCCGCCTCTGCGCTCAGGTCCCGAAGCACCTCCTGCACAGCCCGCGCGGAAACAGACGTGGCGTGGCGTGGCAATACGGCGATCAGCGAATAGCCATCGCTCAGCGCGAAGCAGGCCAAGCTACGCCGCGCCGCGCGCACCGTCAGCGCACGGGTGTTCGCCCAGTCCAGCGCGGCTGTCTCACGCAGCATGCCCATCAGCACAGCGCTCTCGGCGGCGGCGATCTTGATGTCGAAGGGCGTTAGCCCCCCGGCGTAGTCCACGGTCTCGCCCTCACCATCCACCAGCGCCACGGCGATCGCGCCAGCAGCATCACAAAAGCGCTGCAAGATCGCGCTAAATGGGGAGACCGACTGATCCCGTCCGATGATGCTGCGGTGCCTCATCCGCCGCGCCTCATGGGGGCCTCACGGGAGCCTCATGAGGTGGGAGGGCCTCATGGGCGAACCTGAACCAGCGCCGTCAAGCTATCGACCGCCCGACTGACTTCGATCGGGTGGGCGACCTGAGCGCGCTGGAGCAACTTCTGTTCGGCGATTTGGACGCGGCGCGCCATGACGGCGGGTTCGAGGAGCTTGCGCCGTTCGGCTAGCGGCACGTGGTGCTGGGCTAAGCGCTCCGCCAGATAAATCACGTGGAAACCAAAGCGTGTCTTGGTGACCGGGCTGATCGCGCCTTGGGTGGGGATGGCGAGCGCGGCGCGGGCAAAGTCTTGGTCCAGCCCCTGGCCTGGTGCGGCCGGAGCCTCCGGGTTCACGATCCGCCCGTCAAGGGCGACCGGCGGCAGCGCCTCTACCGTCACCTTCAAGCCTCCCGTGGGGACCGCCTTGGCTGCGCTCGCAAATGCCGCCTGGTCAGCCGCGCCTTGAGTTGCCTCGCGGATGCGCTCTGCCAAAGCCCGCGCAGCGCCCTCATCCGTGTCGCCATCTGCGCTGAGCAGCACCACGGCGTGGCTGGTCCGCGCGGCCTCGGGGCGGTCGTAGATGAGCCAGCGCTCGCTGGTCAGCTGCTCGATTTCTGCATCCGTAGGGATACCGCCGGCCGCTGCCTCACGCTTGAGCTCCGCGTACAAGGCACGGGCTGCCTCGGCGCGCTGAACGACTCGGATTTGGCCAGCAGAGAGCTGATCTCGCGCAGCGGCGCCATACAGCGCGTCGCTCACCGCTAGCTCGCGAGCCGCTAGCTTGGTGATGCCCTGGGCCTGAGCGATGCGCGCCACGCTGACGGCTTGCACCGTCTGGTCACCGACTTCAGCGGCTGCGCCTGGTGGCAGGTTCGTGCGCTGTTCGTCGATCCGCTCTGGATCAGCGCCGCACGACGCGACGAGCAGCCCGGCCACTGCCAAGGCGAGCACCAAGCGCGCCGCCCCCCAGCGGTTCGTGCGCTGCGCACCCGTCATCGGCCTGCCTTGGGTCGCACCATGTCCGTCCCCGCCTTGAGCACCAGCGCCCCGATCACTAACCAATACAGCGCCTCGAGGTCCGCCTTGCGGCCAAGGGCAGCCACCCCCACCCCAAAGGCGGTGATAGCCAGCACGAGCAGTAGGATAGAGAGCACGTCGACCGCACGAGTCATGATCAGCGGCACCTTACCAGAGCAGCGTCGCCATGAAGCCCAACGACAGCAGCATCACCGCCAGCCCGATGGAGCTACCAGCCATCTGCAGCCGTGTGCGCGCTGGATGCAGCGCTCTGCTGCCGCGCGAGACCCCGATCGTGGCGGCTGCGGTGACCAGCGCGATGGCGGCCACGATCGCCACAGCGTGGGCGAACAAGGCGTGGAGCGGACGCTCAACGCGCCAGGCCAGGAAGATCGGAACCAGGCTTCCGAGCAAACCAAGCGTCACCACCAGCGCTGCGCCAGCTGGCAGCGTGCTGCGCGCGGTCAGCGCCGCGCCGCTCAAGACGTGCGGGCTCTTCTCGGGGATCGTCCCCACTTCGCGGACCGAGCCCCACCCAAAGGCATACAGAGCCCAGCCCATGCTGCCCAACGCCGCGCGGACCGGATCGAGCCGGCCCACCGACAGCAAGTCGCCCAGGACCAACCAAGTCAGCAGCGAAAAACCCACGAACCCGAAGACCCCTAGGGCGCGCCCTACGCGCTCGCGGCGCACAGCGAGCCACGGGCCGCTGACCAAGCACAGCACCGCCAGGATGCTCAAGAGCCTCGGCCAGAGCGAAGCGTCGCGCTGACCTGCGGGCAACGCCACGGTCACAAACCAGGCATAAAGCCCTGGAACGAGCACACGCACCGCCATGCGCCTCGGCAACGCAGACACGCCAACCGCGCCGCCGCGGCCATCAGCGACGGCGCTGACTCCAGGTCGCTGGGACTCCACGTCGCCACTCTAGCTGCGGAGACCAAGCCACGCAGCCGGAGAATCGACCCAAGCCTCTCGGGTGGCAGCCCGTGAAACCACCGACGCCCTTGGGGTTGGGGGTGGAGGGCCCGGCTGGCGCGCCCCGCTCCAGCTCAATCCATATCCCAGTGGGCGCGCAAGTCGCCGCTGCCGGGCATGCGAAATACATACACGCTGATGCGCCCAGCCCCCAGCGCGCTCCACAGCCAGCGCTCGCTCGAGCCGACCACCGCAAAGAAGAGGTCTTCGGCTGACTGGGAGCCCGCGTGCGCCGCGAAGTCTGCGGCGTCCCAGCAACCGATGAAGACGCCAGGGGTCCTGCCCTCGAACAGCCAGCGCTCGCCCTGCCACGAGATATAGGTGGGTGTCCGCAGCAGCTCTAGCATCACCTCAGGATCAAGCTTTGTCCCCGCGCGGTCTTCGCACAGCGCCGACAGGGGCGCGCGGCTCGACTGGCGCGAGCGCCCACCACCGGGCGGGCCTTCAGTCAGGCCACACTGCGCCGACTCCCAGGTGATCATGCCGTACTCGGTGTCCTTGCTGATCGCTGCACGTCCAGCGCGCAACGCTGCGTAGCAGACCACTATCTCATCAGGCATTCCCCGAGGAAATTCTACCAGCTCAGCACAGCGGTGGCACACTTCAGCGTCGCGGTCGTCTGCGTCTAGGCCGTTGTCCGCGCCGCACGCCAGACAGCGCACGACCAAGTGGCACCCGACGCCGAGCCGGAAGCATGGAACCGCTTCCGCGCGGGTAATTGAGCAGTCGGCGATGCCTACGTATTCGCTCGCCTCCTCAACCCGCGCGTTAAAGAGCGGAAATACCGCGCCAAGATCGTGAAAGTAGGTCACCACAGGTAGACTTCGCAGATCGGAACCAAGCGCGTCGACCCATGCGAGCCGAAGCGCGAGACTGTCCAGCTCAACCTGAGGCAGCGCTAGTTGCGTGTCGAGCCCCCACATCGCCAGAACCTGCCCCAGGCGTGGGTCAGCGGCGCTCGCGGGCTCTCGCGCCACGCAGGCCGCGCGGCGCCTCGACGATGGCGCCCGAAGCGAGCCGCGCCGACTCGCCGAAGCGACGAACGCCCGTGCGAGCTGCTTCCCTGCGGGCTAAGACCTCGCCCAGCGCCGTCGCAGCGTCGCGCCGCGGGCGAACGCGCGGTAGGCAGCGCCGTGAACGTGAGCCACGTCCTCGCCGTGGATGCCCTCAGCCTCCCCACGACGCCGCCTTGGTTTGGTTAGCTGAAGCTCTCCACCACGTTCAAGAAGGTCATGACGGCGTGTCCGGTGCCACCCTTGGGCAACACGCCTCGGGCCGTGTCACTCAACGCCGGACCAGCGATGTCGCAGTGGACCCACGGCACTTCACCGACAAACTCCCGCAAGAACAGCGCCGCTGTGATGCTCCCGCCCCAGCGATCACCCGTGTGTTTGAGATCCGCGATGTCGCTCTTGAGCTGCTCGCGGAGCTCGGCCAAGAGCGGCATGCGCCAGAAGTTCTCGCCCGCGTCTTTGGCCGCGTTGCTCACGCCCTTCGCGAGCTTGTCATCGGCGGTGTAGAAGCTAGTGCAATTTTTGCCCAGAGCCACCATTGAGGCGCCGGTCAGCGTGGCCGCGTCGATGATCAGATCGGGCTCGAGGTTCTTGGCGTACGCCAGCGCGTCAGCCAGCACCAAGCGACCTTCAGCGTCGGTGTTGATGATCTCCACGGTCTTACCATCCAAGGACCCGAACACATCTCCAGGACGGTAGGCGGCCGCGTCGGGCATGTTCTCCGCCGCGCCGATGATGCCGTGGACCTCTACGTTCGGCTGCAGCTCACTCAGCGCCGCCATCACGCCCAGCACCGCGGCGGCGCCGCCCATATCGCTCTTCATTTCACCCATGCCTGGCGCCGGCTTGATACACAGGCCGCCCGAGTCGAACGTCAGGCCTTTCCCCACGAAAACGATCTTCTTCTTAGCCTTCTTGGGTGTGTAGGTCATGTGGATGAAGCGCGGCTCATTCGCGCTGCCTTGACCGACCGCGTAGTGCAGCTTCATCCCGGCCTTGGCGATCCCGGCCTTGTCGAGCACGCTGATCTTGAGCTGGCCAGTCTTGCAGATCTCGCGCGCCACCTGCGCCATGCGCTCGGGGGTCAACTCGTTCGGGGGCTCGTTGACCGCGTCGCGCGCGACGCACACCGCAGCGGCTACAGCGACGCCGCGATCCAGCGCCTTTTTCTCGGTCGCGCTCAGCTTGCCAGGCTTGAACACCTCGACGTCGGTCAGCTCGTGCTTCGGCCTGCGGTCGCCCGTGAAATACTTGGTGAAGCGGTAGGCGCCCAGCGCCAGCCCCTCACCGATCTGGCGCAGCAGCGGACCGCTTGCCTTGTCTGGGACGGCGAGGGCGAGGCTCGACAAGCCCAGCGTGTTTGCGTGACGCGCAGCTACTGCCGCAAGGATACGCAGCTGCGCGGCGTCGAGGCTGCGCTTCGGCCCGAGGCCGATCAGGAGCACCCGCTTCACCGCGAGGTGGCCCACCGCGTGGAGCTCCAGCACCGTGTCAGCGGCCCCAGCGAACTCAACACGCGAGGCCTCGGCGAAGAGCGCGCCGCCGAGCGCGGCGTCGAGCGCCACCAGCAGCTTTTGCTTGTCGAGGGCGCTGGCTGTCACGCCTACCGCCAGTAAATCAGAGGTTGCGGCCATGGGGTCCGCTGCCGTTAGTCGAATGCTCAGCGCCATCTCAAGTTCCCTCCTCAAAGGGTGGTTTCACGCCCGTGGAGCGCGAGAACAACAGTCTCCGCCCGCGAAGGCGGGAACACATAAAACCCAAAGCGCCTCACGGCGCAGGTCCCCAAACGGAACCGGGCGCCGATAATGGCACCGGCTCGTTGCAACTATCAACCGCGTTCCCAGCGGACCTCGTTGCGCCGCACCCGAGAGCTACAGGCCCTTATTGAAGCTAGAGCGCCCCGCGACCCAGGCGTCGGCGCACCCGCGCCAGCACACCGCTGAATTCTTAGCGCACCGGCCGCAGATTTCTGCGGGCACATGCAAATGGTCGCCGACATTGCTAAGGGGCAGTGACCCGCATGCCACGGGAGGAGGCTCGAAAAATGCAGAACCCATCTTGGATCCCGCCGTCCATCTCCGACTCCCCCACCATCGAGACGTTCATCCTCGAAGGCATGTTCCAAGCGTCCGCGGCGACGGGCACCTTCACTTCCATCCTGAATCAGATCGTCCTCTCGTCCAAGTTGATCACTGGGCGCGTCCGCCGAGCGGGCCTCGCGGACATCCTTGGGCACACCGGCGGCACCAACATCCAGGGCGAAGTGGTCCAGAAGCTGGACGTCATCGCCAACGAGACCCTGATCGGTCAGCTGCGGCGCCGAGGCCACTGCGCGGGCATCGCGTCCGAAGAGCTCGACAACGCGATCATCTTCCCCGGCGCGACAGGCAACTACCTGGTCGTGTTCGATCCCCTCGACGGCTCAAGCAACATCGACGTCAACATCTCGATCGGCACCATTTTCGCGCTGCTGCGCTTCGATCGCCACGCAGGCCCCCCGACCGCTGACAGCTTCCTGCAGAAGGGCACCGACATGGTCGCCGCTGGCTACGTGATCTACGGCTCGTCGACGGTGATCGTGCTGACCACCGGCCAAGGGGTGCATGGATTTACCTATGATCCAACCGCGGGCGAGTTCTTCCTGAGCCACCAAGACATGCGCGTGCCTGAGCGCGGAAACACCTACTCGATCAACGAAGGCAACCACGCGAAGTGGAGCCCGGAGGTCCGAGCTTGGAGCAACTACATCAAGGGCGAGGGCTCAGGCCGTCCTTACAGCCACCGCTACGTCGGCACCCTGGTCGCCGACGCCCACCGCACGCTGATGCGAGGTGGCATCTTCGTCTACCCAGAAGACAATAAAAATCCGGAAGGAAAATTACGCTTGCTGTACGAAGCCGCTCCCATGGCGATGATCTTCGAGGCCGCGGGGGGCGCCGCGTCGACGGGCACGCGCCGAGTCCGCGACGTCATGCCGGGTGACCTGCATCAACGCGTCCCCCTGGTCCTCGGCAGCAAGCTGGATGTCCAGGACTACGAGACCTTCAAGCGCGGACAAACGCCCGCGCCGTAGCCGCGCCGCACCAACCCGGAGCGATCGCCGTCTGTTGCCGCGTCCATGGGCGGGAGTTCTGGGTGGCCGAAGCCGGCCAGGGACTCTATGCTCCTGCTCATGGGCCTTCACCACAGCGTTCTTTCGGTCGGCTTGTTCGCTAGCTTCGGCTTCATGGCGGCTCAGGCGAGCGCGCAGTATGGACAGCAGCCGCCACCAGGCTACGGACAGCCTCCACCCCCTGGCTATCAGCAGCCTCCCCCTGGCTACCAGCAGCAACAGCCGGGCTACGGCCAGCAGCCGCAGTACCAGCAGCAACCACAGCAAGGCGGCTATGGTTACGGCGGCGCCCCTCCACCCCCTCCTAAAAAGGAGAGCGGGAGTGACTTTGAGATCGAGGGTTGGGCGGTGCGGCTCGATCCATTCAATTGGTTGCTGCAAGGACGCCTGGGGCTCTCGGCGGACGTCGCGTTCACCAAATGGTTCAGCGTCGAGCTCACGCCGGTCTTCGCGGTGAACGACTCGCCGCCGATGTTCAACTTGGGCGGCCACGAAGACACCATCTACCAAGAGTCCAACTTCATCGGCGCGATGAGCGAGATCAACCTCGGCGCGAGCTTTTGGTTTGAGGCGCCGCTCGAGGGCTACGTGCTGCGCGTGCTCTTGAACCACGGCAACTACAAATACGTGGCCAAGGACTCCGACGGCGAGTTCGACAGCGTGGTGGACGACAGCAACAAACTGATCGTGATGCTTGGTTCCTACGGGAAATACGGTCCGGTCAGCCTGGGCGGCGGAATCGGCATCGGCCGCTACTTGGGCGCGCCCGAGCGCTGCGCCGACGACGCCGGCGACTACAAGACCAGCGGCTGTGACGGCGAGCTGCACATGCGGTTCGACCGCAACAACCCGCAGAACTACGCGAACCTCCACTCTTCGCTGTACCCGTTCGACGTGGTGGGGCGCTTTGAGATCGGGGTCGTCTTCAACTAGCCCACGCGCCTAACCAAACTTGCTAGGGTGCGGCATGCCGCTGCGCCTCGTGATAGGTCCCCTCAACTACTCCTCCTGGTCAGTGCGAGCGTGGCTCGCCTTGAAGTACAGCGCGCTCAATTTCAAGCCCCACATCATCGACCTGTTTGTCGACGATGCATGGAAAGACAAGCTGCTCCAGTTCTCCGGCGCAGGAAAAGTGCCGGTGCTGGTGGATGGTCAGCTCAGCGTCCACGAGACCCTGGCCATCTGCGAGTACATAGCCGAGCTAGCCCCAGAGGCTAAGCTGTGGCCAGAGGAACGCGGCGCGCGAGCACGCGCGCGAGCCATCAGCTCGGAGATGGCAACTGGCTTCCCTGCGGTACGCGCTGAGATGCCGATGAACGGACGCGCCCGCGCCCTCAAGCCCAGCGTGCTGTCCAGCGCCGCCAAAGACGAGGTCGCGCGCATCACCGAGATCTGGTCGGCGTCACTCCAGACGCTGGGCGGTCCGTACCTGTTCGAGAACCTCTCCATCGCCGACTGCATGTACTTCCCGGTGCTGTCGCGCTTCCGCACCTACGGCGTCGAGCTAAACGGCGACGCGCTAGAGTACAGCAAGACCATGTGGGAGCATCCCATCGTCAAAGCGTGGGAGAAGCTCGCGGCGCAGTCGGTCGCGATCCCAAAGTACGACGACCTGCTTGGCTGAGCTCAAGCTGAGGTCGCGCGCAGGGTTTGAACCAAGCGCTGCTCCGCGCGGGCCGCCTCACCAGGTCGAGATCTTGCCCCACACATGATCTGCCTGCTCGTGCTTTATCTGCACCCGGCTCGCGTGGAACATGACCCGCACGACCTGAGACGTCACGCTCAACTTGATGCGGTTACCGCTGTCGGTCTTTTGAAACACCGCCTCACCCCCGAGAGCAGGTAGCGGAAACGACAGCTCGCTCTTGCTGTGGTCTCGCCCACCAGCGCAGCGCGCACCCAGAAATGGGTGCTGCTTGTTTGTCGCGCCGGTCGCCAGATCAATGACCTCGATGCAACGCATGCTCGCGTCTAGGATGTACACGCGGTTCTTGGTCCAAATCTCGAAGACACGGCGGATGCTGTCGAGCGCGGTAGGGCCATTTACCTTACGGATATCGACTTCAACCTCAGGCCGCTCAGTAGGGCCGGAAGTGAGGGCGGGGGTGGGGGTGGGCGCCGGGGCGGGCTCCGCGAATTGAACCCGGGTGACCTTACGCGCATCTTGCGCGGACTGGTCCTCGTCTTCTACCACCCACTCTGGGCGCGACCAGACGATGGTTTGCTCCTCATCCCACTGCGTCGACACCCCTAGAGCCTAACCGAAAGCTGGCGCCCTGGCTGCGATATTCTCGCGCGTGCAACCTGAACACAATAGAACTGCCGCGACCCCCTGATCGTTCTGGGACGATCACGCTCCGGCGATCAAGCTCCGTCGATCACGCTCCGTCGATCACGCTCCGGCGATCACGCTCCGGCGATCACGCTCCGGCGACGACGCTGGGCGATGCCCCTGGGCCGGCGACTCTTGCAGCGGTTCGGGGGCCATGCTCGAGGGCGCCTCGGCGCAACGTGGCCGCTCCTACAGCGCGCGGACCGCCAGTTGCGGCGGCGGCGGCGCACCTCCAAGCCTGCCACCGCTACCTCACGGATCAGCGCGTCAACCTGACGACTTGCGGCGACCCAGCGCGACGACTAGACGCAAAGCATGACCTCCACCAAGCTGATCGCGCGGCACGACTGGGCGCCTGGCCTGTCGACGCTCAGCATCGACGCCGCGCCAGACTTCGAGGCAGGGCAGTTCTTCAACCTGGGC
The DNA here is from genome assembly GCA_964551615.1 of uncultured Polyangiaceae bacterium. Lineage (GTDB taxonomy): Bacteria > Myxococcota_A > Polyangia > Polyangiales > Polyangiaceae > JAHBVY01. The sequence goes on along the minus strand of CAZKDY010000026.1, from coordinate 96,543 downwards.
CTGTGCGACGCGCCAGGGCTCCGGCGCTCCTACTCCGCCGCTTCAGCGCCAGGCCGAGGGCTTGAGTTCTTGGTGATCGAGGTACCAGGGGGAGCCCTCACCCCCGGCCTGCTGCAGCTCCGGATCGGTGACACCCTCGAGGTCGATCTGGCGCCGCAAGGCTTCTTCACCTTGAACTACATGCCCAAGACCCGCGACGCATGGCTGCTCGCGACGGGCACCGGGCTAGGCCCGTTCATCGCCATGTTGCGCGATCCCAAGCTGTGGGATCATTTCCAGCGCGTCGTGCTGGTGCACGGCGTACGCCAGCTGACAGATCTCGCCTACGCTTCGGAGCTACGCGCGCTCGAGCAACACCGCGGCGAGCGCTTCAAGTACCTGAGCTGCACCAGCCGAGACGCTAGCGCGCCAGGGCTGCTGGGCCGTATCCCCGCGGCGATCAGCGATGGGCGGCTAGCTGCCGCAGCCGGCGCTGCCTTTGACCCCGAGCACTCTCATGTGCTGCTGTGCGGCAACCCACAGATGATCGATGACAGCCAGCGAGCGCTCGCCGAGCTCGGGCTTCGCAAACACCGAGTGCGCAAGCCGGGCCATATCTCCTTTGAGAAGTACTGGTAGGGACGCAGCTGGTCGGCAGCTCACGGCTCGCGAACGGCGCTACTCGCAGGCCGGAAACTGGTCAGCCCCGCTGACCTGGCTAGCCTCGGCGAACACGACGCCGGAATCTATCAACTGGTGGCCGTAGACGTCAGTCACGCGGAAGGTATACGGCCCTGGTCCCATGCCGGCCGGCTCGACGAAATAGTTGTAATTCTCCCGCGCGACCTCGACGAAGCTGCCTCCGCCTGAGTCGTATTCGAACTTGGCGATGCCGTGGCGGTGGTTGCGCACCTGCACGGCGGTCCACCACTGATTGCTGCCCTGTTTGAAGAAGTACGCGATGGGTCCGCTGCTCTGGCAGGGCACGTAACGCCAGTCGATGGCCACACGACCCAGCTCGAGCGCCGCGATCTTCTCGAACGCCTGCGGGCTGAGATCGATGTCGCCAGGTGCGCACTCTGGGCACCGATCTACGATCCGTACGGTAACTGCTCCGGAAGGCCCTACCACGGCAGCGCAGCGCCCGCAGGCTCCTGAAGCTTGGTAGTCAGCCTGATTCATCGCGCCGACCATCAGATCGTTCGGCGACGCGTCAAAGCTGCAGTTACCTGAGCCGTCTGCGGCGTAGTACGTGCCCTCACCTTGGTGCTCAGCTTCACCGTCGCACGCGGCGGCTCCGCCAGCGGAGCCTCCATTCGCGCTGCCCGCGTTACCTGAGCCGGCGTTGCCTGAGCCGGCGTGACCCGAGCCCCCTGCGCCAGCATCGCCCGAACCGCCTGAGCCGCCGTTGCCTGAGCCGCCGTTGCCTGAGCCGGCGCTGCTTGAGCCGCCGGTGCTCGTGCCGGCTGCCCCCGAGTCGCCGCAGCCCAAGAGCAGCGCGCCCACCCCCAAGACCCACGCGGCGTCACCCACACGTCTTTGCAGAGTCAGCATCTGAGGAGTGTGCCAGTAGCCGGCGTCTGCGTCACGCCTGGCAGCGGAGCGCGCCCATACAAGCGCGGAAGCGCGCTCGCTGGACCAGCAGGTCAACGCACGGACGGGCCGGCGCGACGGAGACCGGGGCTGGGAGCTTACGCGGCTGGCGCCGCCGTTCTCCCGCGGCCCTGCCCGCGGGATGCTGTCGGTGCTTTCCATGCGAAAAGCGAGTCGGCGTCACCCCGCCGTCCAGCGATCGCCTCTACCAGCCCACCGCACCTCACTCCCGGTCCGGCGCGCTCAAACGCGACAGGTGCTCGAGGCGGGTTGACCCTGGTGGCGGACCGGTTACCCGTCCGCACGGTTATACATACGACGACGCGCCCGCTCCAAGGCGCTGCGCCGAACCAGCTAGGCCGGGGAATTCACGGGTTTTTTGAGTGGAAACGACAGCCCGCCGAATCAGATCCAGGGATGGTTGCGCTTCCCCAGCACCCTTTGCCATGCTCGGCCCATGGGTAAGACAACACTGAAGCCACCGACGCTCGCCACAGCCGACCACGCGCTTGCCGCTGCAGCAGCACTCTCTAAATACAAGCGCGCCACCGGAGCCACGGTCAAGGCTGAGGGGAAGTCCTCAGAGAGCGTTAGCATCCCGCTCGACGCTTTCCAGCACTTGCTCGACGTGCTGGCCCACATGGGCCAAGGCTACGCGATCCACCTGATGCCGGTGTCGGTTGAGCTCACCACGCAACAAGCGGCCGACATGTACAACGTGTCTTTCACCAAGATTCAGCAGGTCTTGGACGCTGGCGAGATCCCGGGGCACATGCAGGGACGTTACCGCAGGGTTCAGTCCACGGATGCTTTGGAGTACGCACGCAGCGCTCCCAGTAAGCCGCGGACCCGCGCCTCGAGCGCTACGGCCAAGGCCGCCAGCAAGCCCAAAGCTGCTGGCAAAGCTAAAGCCGCTAGCAAGCCCAAAGCCAAGACCAAAGCCAAGTAGCGTTCGCGGCCCCGGAGCTGACTGCAGCCGGCCCGAAGTCGGCGGTCACTCTGTGCTGGGAGGCGCCACGGCCCTACGCCGCTGGCGGGTTGCCGTGGGGCAGCACGCTGCCGTGGACTGGCGCGCTGGGCGCCGCGCGTCCAGCGACTCCTGCTCCAACGTCGCGGCGTCAGCTGGCGCTGGCAGGCCCTCTGGATAAGCTAGGTTGAGCGCTGAGTCGGGCCCCTGATAGTAGAGCCGGGCCCGGTCGACGGCGCTAGCAGCGGCCAGCTGGTGTGGCCACACACCAAGCCAGCGCGACGTGCGGCTGATCACCAACTCTGCGCACCATAGGCCCGCATAGCTGGCGCGCGAGACACCCACGTACGGGCTGGTGGGTGAGCCAGGGAGTTGAAGCCGAAGCTCGGTCAGGATCAGCTGCGGGTCCAGCGCTGGACTCTGATCCCCAGGGAAGTTCAGCTGTGCTGTGCGCCCCAGAAAGCGCGCGACGCGGTCATAGCGTCGCGCCGCGTCGTCAGACCGCTCAAAGGCTCCCAGCATCAGCGGGCGGCGGCTACCCGGCCAACGCGAGATGGAGGCGACCCACAACCCGGAGGCGGGATCCCGGCGCACTCCGACAAATCTCGGGCTCATGCGCTGGGGCACCTAAGTCGCGTCACCCAGCGCTATCGTCGCTCGAGCCGGCTGGTTGCGACAAAAGAGCCAGCCGGGCTGAAGCGCCCCGCAGCTGTCAGGCGCGCCCGCTGAACTGGACCTACTCCTTGAGTAGGACCAGCAGGGCGCCCACGTGAGGTGGTGCTACGGCCGCGAGCTTGTGCTTAGAGCTGGGAGGCTGCCAACGCAGCTCCACACGGTAACTACCTGGCGCTAACTGGAGCACCAGCTTGCGCGCGTCCTGGCCGAGGCACTCCGCAGAGGCGCCCTCTGCGTAGACGTGCAGATCGCTCTCCAGGCCCCGGTCGAAGCCCAGCATGCGATAACGGCCCGGGCGGCTCACCACGAGCCGGTAGCTTGCCCCGCGCCCTGCGCTCTTGCTGCAAGCTGAAGCCGTGAGCTGCTCTTGCAGCGGCTGAAAATCAACCCAAGGCGAGGCCGCCTCCAACCGCGTGACCTGCAGCGGTGAGCTCTGATCGCCCACCCCCGAAGCCAGCGCGGGTGCTTCACTGGTGAAGCTGTCAGTCATCACGCGGCGCAGCCGATCCAGCACTTGCAAGCTGAGCCAGTTGCGCAGGTTGTAGCCCGAGCGCAAGCCCTCGGCGGTCATGTCGCACGGATCGCGACCCCCAGGGCCGCTGAAGGTCGAGGGGTGGATCCCGTCACCCGACAAACCGCGCCGGGGTAGCGCGTTGAGCCCTAGGTAGTAGTCGACCAGCGGCACTTGCAGCGCCTGGGCCACGCCGCGGATCACGGCGTTGTAGCGGGGCACGTCGCGCCCCGCGCTAGCGCGATCCGCGCGGTGCGGGATGGTATAGAACACAGGCAGCGCGCCGCTCTGCTGTAGCTGCTCAGCCAGGTCGAACAGCTTGTCGGCGAAGTGATGCAGCGCGCCGATCTCGATGTCGTTGGTCCCAAACTGCACCAGCGCGACGCGGGCCCGCTGCGCCTGCTGCTCACGCCACACGCGGTTCTTCGTACCGTCGATGGCGTTCCAGGCGCTCCAGCCGACCACCGCAGCCTGGCTCTCCCGACCAAACGAGCCGCCGTATTTGCCCTCGGCGCCGAAGTAGGCGGCCGCGTCGAACAGCGCAGGTTGGTCTCGCTTGAGCGCCAGCAAGCCCGCCTCGCGCCCGACGCAATACAGCGCATCGCCGCTAGCCGTCACGGAGTCGCCGACTTTGATAAAGCGCTGGGCGCTCAGCTCGGGGTGCGCCGCCCAGATTTTTTTCCACGCAGCAACTTGTGCAGGCGTGATGGGTGAGTGGAGCGCGCCTGGGGGATAGCGCGTCGTGGTCGTAGCAGGCGGCTGGAGCCCAGGCCTCGCGGCGCCTGGAGCCACGGCCGCTGATGAAGCCGACGAAGCCGCGCTGGGAGACGCGCTGGCGCCCCGGCTCGCGCTGTGGGGCGCGCGCGCTGGCGCGTCCTGATCGTCACCCCGATTGCAGCCGACGGCCAGCAGCCAGGCGCTCGCCACCAGCAGCTCGCGACACGAGGCTAGCGCCGGGCGATATGGCAGGCTTGGCATCACCAGCAGCGGTGTGCAGCGTCGGTGGCTCGTCCGCAAGTCGCAGGCTGCTCACGCCGCTGCGCCGTCCACGATTTGGCTGCGGATTTGCGCGGGCGCGGCGACATCCCCCACGGCGCCGTGTACCCTGAGGCCATGAAAGACACAGTGGTGATCCGCGACGTACAAGCCAGCGACGTGCCCCAAGCCGCGCTCGTGCTGGCGCGGGCCTTCGCCACCAACCCAGGCATGTTGGCGATCTTCGATGATGTCAGCGACGAAGGCCGCGTCCAGGTGCTAGAGCGCCTGTACCTGAAGTTTGTGGAGTCTTGTCGGATCGGCGCGGTCGCGCGCTGTGCCGTGCGGAGTGGCCGGATCGTCGGCGTCGCGCTGTCGTACGACCCAAACCAGTACCCCGCCGAGGGCGATCCTGGTTGGATGATGCTGAGAGGCGTGTTCGCGAGCGGCCTGCGCTACGTGCACCGCATCATGATCGCGGATGTCTTCCTGCGCGAGCGCCACCTCACGACCCCTCACTGCTACCTGTTCATGCTGGGCGTAGAGCCAAGCGCACAAGGCAGCGGCCTCGGCGGTCGCCTGCTGCGAGACTTCAACCAGCGCGCCATCCAGCACGGCGTCGACGCCTACCTTGAGACCGATCGACCAGCGGCCGCCGTCATCTACGAACGCGACAACTATCGTATCCTCCGGGAAGAGGTGTTCAACCTGCAGGGCAACATCCGGACTTGGTTCATGCTCAAGCCGCTCAGCACCTTGCAGGCTGACGAGCGCCGACGCACGGCGCACTAGCCTTCGAGGCGCGCTCTGCCTCGCGGGTCAGTCCGGGCCCTGGCCTCTCAGCCGCCGGCCTCTCAAGCCCTGGTGAGCCGTGAAATCCCGCGGATTCTGAGCCAGCGCGGGTGCGCCCCGACAAGTCGCGCGGCTTGCGCTATGAACGCCCGATGTTGCGTAGCAATCTGCTGGCCGCGTGCCTGACCTGCCTGACTCTCAGCGCTTGCGGTGGCCCCGAAGCGCCCCCAAGTAGTCCCGAAGCACCCACCCCCAAACCCAGCCGCGACGCCATGCTGACCCCCGCCGACAAACCACACTTTGGACCCGCCCTGGCCAGGCGAGGCGATGTGGTCGACACGCTCCACGGCGTCGAGATCGCAGATCCGTACCGCTGGCTCGAGGACGCGAGCTCCGCCGAGACCCAAGCCTGGATGAAGGGCTACGCGGACTTCACCGCGGATTACCTGAAGCAGCTGCCTGGCCGCGCGGTCTTAGCGACGCGCCTCAAGGAGCTGAGCTACATCGATTTCGTAGGCGCGCCGCGGCGCCGCGGCAAGCGCTACTTCTTCTCGCGGCGCCACAAAGACAAAGAGAAGTCGGTCTGGTACTGGCGCGCCAGCAAGGCGGCTGAGCCCAAGGTGCTGCTCGATCCCAACAGCATGAGCCAGGACGGCAGCGTCGCGCTGAAGGAGGTCACGCCGTCTTATGACGGCAAGACCATCGTGTTCAAGCTCAGCAAGAACAACGCCGACCAGGCGACGCTGCACATCATGGACGTGGCCACGGGGCAGGACCGCCCGGCAGAGGCCATCGAAGGCGCCAAGTACGCGTATCCATCTTGGTCCCCAGACAACCTCGGCTTCTACTACGTTAAGCTCCCCACGGATCCGAAAATCCCCGCCGCTGAGCTCCCTGGCTACGCAGAGCTGCGCTACCACAGGCTGGGCCAGGACCCGGCTCAGGACGAGCTGATCTATGAGAAGACCGGCGACCCGAAGCGCTTCTTGCACGGTGACGTGTCTCGCGATGGGCGCTGGCTGTTCGTCTACCAGAGCCGCGGCTGGAACAGCCGAGACGTGTATTACCGCGATCTAAAGGGCGCCCAACCAGCGTTTCGCCCGCTGGTGGTGGGCGTCGACGCGAAGTTCGACGTGTACGCTTGGAAGGATAAGTTTTATATCCAGACGGAATATAAAGGTGCCAAGGGGCGCATGTTAGTGGCCGACGCAAAGCAGGTCACCAGCCGCGACAAGTCGTCGCCAGACGACTGGAGAGAGCTAGTCGCCGAGCAGCCCGACGCCGTGCTCCAAGACTTCAACATCGTGGGCGGGCGCCTCGCCCTGAACTACCTGCGCAACGCCAGCACGGAGCTGCGGATACACGAGCTGAGCGGCGCGCTGGTGCGCAAGCTTGAGCTGCCAGGCATCGGGAGCTCGAGCAACCTGAGCGGTAACCCAGAGGACGACGAGGCCTACTACACCTTCTCTTCGTTCACGACGCCGTACACCACCTTCGAGGTGAGCGTGCGGAGCGGCAAGAGCAAGCCGTACTTTGAGCTAGAGGTGCCCGTCGACCCCAAGCCATATGAGGTGCAGCAGGTCTGGTTTACGTCCAAGGACGGCACCAAGGTGAGCATGTTCGTGGTGCTGAAGAAGGGCGCCGCGCTCGACGGCTCGACCCCGTTCTTGCTCCGCGGATACGGCGGCTTCAACATCAGCGAGACGCCGGATTTCGACGCCTCAGACTTCGCCTGGCTTGAGCGCGGCGCTGGCATCGCGGTGCCCAACCTGCGCGGCGGTGGTGAGTACGGTGAGGAGTGGCACCGCGACGGCATGCTGCTCAAGAAGCAGAACGTGTTCGACGACTTCATCGCCGCCGCCGAGTACCTGATCGCCAAGGGCTACACCAAGCCGACTCGCCTGGCCATCGCGGGCGGCTCAAACGGCGGCTTGTTGGTCGGCGCCGCCATGACTCAGCGCCCGGAGCTGTTCCAGGCGGTGGCCTGCGGCGTGCCGCTCCTCGACATGCTGCGCTATCACTTGTTTGGCTCGGGCAAGACCTGGATCGAAGAGTACGGCTCGGCGGATGACGCGGAGCAGTTCAAGGCGCTGCGCAGCTACTCGCCGTACCAGCGCGTCAAGCCAGGCACAAAATACCCAGCGCTGCTGATGTTGAGCGCCGACAGCGACGACCGCGTCGACCCGATGCACGCGCGCAAGTTCACCGCGGCGATCCAAGCCGCTCAGGCTGACAGCAGCACCCCGGTTTTATTCCGCATGGAGACGAACGCGGGCCACGGCGGGGGCGACATGGTGGAGAAGACCGTGGACCGCAAGGCGGACACCTACGCCTTCTTGTTCAGCCAGCTCGGGGTCGAGCTCGACTGACGCCAGCCGGCGCCGCATGTCAGCTTTGCGTCAGGTTGTGATAGCGCGAGCAGCTCGCGCGGGCGCGGGCCGAAGCTTTGAGTCATAACTTAGAGTAGCCGGTTCTCGTCTGGAGCCGCAGACGCTGGGCTTCTTGCTTAGGGCGCCGTAGGCCCCAACCCCAACTCCCCAGCGCCAGGCGTGCGCGCCCTTGTCCGCGCGGCGACGGACAGCGCCTGTCCGACTTGGGGTTGTGACTTGGGTTCAGCCATGCGTGTAGCGGTGATCAGCGATCTTCATTTGGGTGCAGGCGACGCCTGTGATGGGTTCGGCCACGACGACGCGCAATTTCTAAGGTTCTTGCGCTACCTCGAGCAGAACTTTGAGCGCATCGTGTTGCTCGGCGACGTGTGGGAGACGCTCACGTCCAAGCGCCGAGGCGACGCGCGGGGCGCGCTCAAGGCAGCTCGGGAGGCTCACTCGCGCATCGCGCGGCGCTTCGAGTCAGCCAAGTACAGCTACGTGCACGGCAACCACGACTGGGTGGCTGGAGCCGCTGAGGGTGCTCCAGATCGCTTGCTGATCGACGCCGACGGCGCGCGCATCTTGTTCACCCACGGACATCACCATGACCTGCTGATCAGCCGAGCGCGCTGGCTGAGCGAGCTGGGCGTGTGGGTCGGGGGGTGGCTGCGCCGCGCGGGCTTGGACCCGCTGTATCAAGCGTTTAGAGGCCTTGAGCGCCTGGGTGAAGGCGACAAGCAGGCGGCGAGCTTCAAGGCCTGGGCGCTGGCCGCCGCCCAAAAAAGCCACGCGGATATTGTGGTCACCGGGCACACGCACCGCGCGCGCTGCGAGCGCGACGAGCAGCGCGTGTTCCTGAACAGCGGCTCATGCCAAGCGGGGCGCTTCAGCTTCTCGGCCCTGGACACCGCGCGGGCCGAGTTCGGCGTCCACGGCTTCGAAGACTAGCCCCCGGCCGCGCTAAAGCGCCAAAACCTACCCCCAGCCGCCAATCCGCCTGCCCGGGCAGATTCTTAGCTGGAACTGACCTAGCGCGCAGCGCGTAGCTGTAGGGACTGAGGGGGAGCCTGCTGTCGGGTCAGCAAGCGCCTGGGACAACTCACGGCCCGGCGTTTAGGTCCTAGAGCACCAACGAACGCGCGGCTAGGTCCAGCATTTCGGATCCGCCGACCGGCCGGGCCCGGCCACAGACTACTATTCGCCCGAGCTGGCAGGACCCAGCACCCACCGCGAAAACTGAGAACAGCATGCGAGCAATCTGGATTACGAAACACGGCGGACCTGAGGTGTTAGAGGTGCGCGAGACCCCCGACCTCGACGCCAACGCGGGCGAAGTGCGGGTGCGGGCGAAGGCCTGCGGCCTGAACTTCGCAGAAATTTCCGCGAGGCAAGGCCTATATCCGGACGCCCCTAAGCCACCGTGCATCGTGGGCTACGAAGGCGCGGGGATCGTGGATCAAGTAGGCAAAGGCGTGACCGACGTGAAGTTGGGCGATCGGGTGGTCTATTTGACCCGCTTCGGCGGGCACTCAGACACGGTGATCTTGCCGGCCCGCCAGGCGTTGCCCATGCCCGATGGCATGAGCTTTGAGGATGGGGCGGCGCTGCCCGTCAACTACCTGACCGCCCATCACATGCTGAGCCGCGTGCACCGCACGCGGCCGGGGGAGCACGTGTTAATCCACATGGCAGCGGGCGGCGTCGGGACCGCAGCGCTCCAGCTGTGTCGGAACATCGGCGACGTGACGACCTACGGCACTGCTTCCGCAGGAAAGCATGACTACCTCCGCGCTCAGGGCTGCACCCACCCCATCGACTACCGTACCCAAGACTACGTCGCCGAGGTGCACCGCCTGACCGACGGCCGCGGCGTCGATCTGGTGCTGGACGCCCTCGGCGGCGCTGACTGGAAGAGGGGCTACAACTTGCTCAAGCCAGCGGGCATGTTGATCGGTTTTGGGCTGGCCAACACCAACACTGGCACCAAGCGCCGGCTGCTCCACGTGGCGAGGCAGCTGCTGGCCGTGCCGCGCTTCAGCATGCTGAAGCTGCTCGACGAAAATAAGGCGGTGGCGGGCGTCAACGTCGGGCACCTGTGGGGCGAGCTGGAGCTGATGATTCAAGAGATGCGTGAGCTGCTCGAGCTGTACGCTCAGGGCGCGATCAAGCCACACATCGATCAGGTGTTCCCGTTCTCCCAAGCGGCCGAAGCCTGGGGCCAGATCGAGCTCGGCAAGAACAAAGGCAAGATCGTGCTGCGCCCGGACTGACCTCGAGCGCCCGCCCGTGGCGGGCGCCGCCTGGTTCGGGCACAATCGGGCGATGCGAGCTTGGGACCTGGCTGGAGCGTTCTTGCTGATGGCAGCGGCGGCCTGCAGCTCCGACGAGACGCACCCCGACCAAGGCGGAGCGGCAGGCAGTGCGGCCACCGGTGGCGCGGCTGGTGGAGGCGCGGGCGGAGGCGCGGGCGGCCAAGCAGGTTCCGCGGGCAGCGGCGCGCTGGGCGGGAGCAGCGGAGCGTCGGGGGGGACCGGAGCAGCAGCAGGCGCGGGCGGAGCCGGCGCCAGCGCAGGCACAGGCGGGACCAGCGGCGGCGCGGGGACCGGAGCGGCAGCGGGAGCGGGCGGGAGCGGCGCCGCGCCCCCCGCGGTGGTGGAGCGCGACTATGACTTCACGGGCGGGCTCCAGAGCTGGTCCACGGGCTTCGCTGACTACGCTGAAGGCATGCAAGACCTGGAGCTAGCCTCAGGCTCCGCTAATTTACCTGCGGAAATTGGCACTGGCAAAGGCCTGATGATCCAGGGGCACAACCGCTCTGATGACCTGTTCATGTTCATCAAGCGCTCGCTGGGCCCGGAGGACGGGATCCGCGCGTCGGTGCTCTACCGCGCGACCATGCGCGTCCAGTTCGCGAGCAACGCCCAGAGCGGGTGCGTCGGGATCGGCGGCGCCCCTGGCGAGGCGGTGTTCCTCAAATACGGCACCACAGCCCAGAACCCAGTGCCCGTGCTGCTCGGCGGCGTGTGGCGCATGAACGTCGATAAGGGCGATCAGGGCACCGCCGGCCCCGTGGGGACCCTGGCCGGCGATCTGGCCAACGGGCAGCCGTGCGACGGCAACCCGAGCTATGTTTCCCTGTCTCGCACGCGGATCCTGACCACCGATCAGCGGGCTAGCAACACCGCCGTGCTGTGGCTGCTGATCGGCACCGACTCGGGGTTCGAGGGGCTGACCCGGCTGTTCTACCAGTCCGTTCACGTCAAGCTCGAGCCGCTGTAGCGCAGGCCTGGCCACCGAAACCCCTCGACCCGAGCGCTGCGGTGTGTCAATCACGCCCGTGACTTTTTCTGAACTCGGGCTCGACCAAGAGCTCCTGAAAGCCGTCGCTGACGCCGGCTACGATACCCCCACCCCAATCCAGACCGCGGCGATCCCGCCGATTCTCCAAGGGCGAGATCTGCTCGGCTGCGCGCAGACCGGCACCGGCAAGACCGCCGCCTTCACCCTGCCCTTGCTGCAGACCGTGTTCGCGCGCTCTGGCGACAAGCCGCAGCTGCGTGCCCTGGTGCTCACGCCCACGCGTGAGCTAGCCGCCCAAATCGGCGAGAGCTTCAGCACCTACGGCAAGCACCTCGACCTGTATCACACCGTGATTTTTGGGGGGGTGGGTCAAGCCCCCCAAGAACGCGACCTGCGCCGCGGCGTCGACGCCATCATCGCCACTCCCGGGCGCCTGCTCGATCTGATGGAGCAAGGCTACATCAAGCTCGACACCATCGAGTTCTTCGTCCTCGACGAAGCCGACCGCATGCTCGACATGGGGTTTTTGCCTGCGGTCAGGCGCATCGTGAAGGCGCTGCCCGCCAAACGACAGACGCTGTTCTTCTCTGCCACCATGCCCGAGGAGATCCGGGGCCTCGCAGAGACCCTGCTCAACGACCCGGTGAGCGTCGCGGTGTCGCCCGTCTCCTCCACCGTCGAGAAGGTGGAGCAGCAGCTGTTCTTCGTCGACAAGAACGACAAGCGGAGCCTGCTCACCCACGTGCTCAAGCAACCGGGCGTCGGGCGCACGCTGGTGTTCAGTCGCACCAAGCACGGCGCCAACCGCATCGCCGAGCACCTTGAGAAGGTCGGTATCCGTGCGGCAGCTATCCACGGCAACAAGTCTCAAGGCGCGCGCACGCGGGCGCTGGAGGGGTTCCGCGACGCCTCGATCCCGGTGCTGGTGGCGACCGACATCGCCGCGCGCGGCATCGACGTGAGCGGCGTCACCCACGTGATCAACGTCGACTTGCCCAACGTGCCAGAGACCTACGTACACCGCATCGGACGCACAGCCCGCGCTGAAGCGTCCGGGGTGGCCTGGTCGTTCTGTGAAGCCGACGAGCGCCCGTTCCTGGTCGACATCGAGCGCCTGATCAAGCAGCACATCCCACGCATCGAAGATCACCCGTACCCGCCAAGTCAGCCCCTCCCGCCGCAGACGGCCCTCGACGGACGCATCTCACGTTCAGGGGGTGGTGGGGGCGGCAATCGAAGCGGCGGGAGCCGAGGCGGCGGTAGTCGCAACGGCGGCGGCGGGCGCAGCGGCGGCGGCCGCGGCAACAACGGCCGCAGCCACGGCGGCCGCGGTGGTTCACGCGGCGGGCCGCGCCCCGAGCCGCGCTCTTAGCCACCATGATTTCTCCGCGCGGCACCGCAAGCTGCCGCGCGGCGAGAGCACCTGAGCGCGCAGCTAGCGCGCCAGCCGGATGCCCGAGAACATCCAGCGCTGGTGCGGGTAGAAGAAATTGCGATAGCTGGCCCGAAAGTGGCTGGCGCTGGTCACGCACGCGCCGCCGCGCAGCACCTGCTGACTGATCATGAACTTGCCGTTGTACTCACCGAGCGCGCCGGGAGCGGCCTGAAAGCCAGGGTAGGGCGCGTAGCTGCTAGCGGTCCACTCCCAGCAGTCACCGAACAGTTGCAACAGCTCGCCGCTGTCGCTGTCGTACGGCGACGCCGCCCGTGGGTGCAGCTCGCCGCTGTCAACGAAATTCGCTGAGCCCACTTTTCCGCGCCGCAACTCCTGAGCCTGGACCGCGCGCTCCGTGAGCTGCGCGGCGTGCTCCCACTCGAACTCCGTCGGCAGCCGCGCGCCAGCCCAGCTCGCGAAGGCTTCGGCCTCAAAGTAGCTGATGTGGCACACGGGCGCGGAGAGATCGAGCGCGACCAGGCCGCGCAGCGTGTACTCGAACCAGGCTCCGTCGCGCTCGTGCCAATACAGCGGCGCGCGCCAGCCGGCGCTCTGGACGCGCGCCCAACCATCGCTCAGCCAGAGCAGCGGCTGGGCGTAGCCGCCAGCGTTGATGAAGCCCAGGTACTCAGCGTTGGTCACCAAGCGGTTAGCCAGGCGGAAATTTTCGATGTGCACCTGGTGCCGCGGCCGCTCGTTGTCGAAACAAAAGCCAGCGCGGTCGTGCCCCACCGACACCAGTCCACCCCCAAAATCTAGGTAGGTTAACGCTGCGTGCGGCGCCGCGCCGAGGTCAGCTTGAGCGCGCGCCGGCTCGGTTTCAGCCTGAGGCGCTGCAGCGGACGCGCTAACAGCGTGCTCAGGCCCGTGGGCTGAGCCGAGCAACGACGCTGCGCTGGGCAACGACGCCGCGCTGGGCAACGACGCTGCGCTGGGCAACGACGCTGCGCTGGGCAACGACGCTGCGCTGGGCAACGACGCCGCGCTGGGCAACGACGCTGCGCTGGGTGCCGGCTGACTAGGCGGCGCATAAGCGCTGAGCTGTGGGCTCTGAAACAGCGCGTGCTTGATGTCCATGAGCAGCAACTCTTGATGCTGCTGCTCGTGTTGCAGGCCAAGCTCGACCACCTGCTCCAGATCAGCGGCGTCAGGCGCGCCGCCCGCTAGCAGGCGCTGCATCGCGGCGTCTACGTGGGCGCGATAGGCCATCACCGTCGCTAAGTCAGGACGAGTGACTAAGCCGCGCCGGCTGCGCGGGAACTGGGCACCGACGCTGTTGTAGTAAGAGTTGAACAGGTACTCGAAGCCCGCGTCGAACACCTGATAGTCGAGGCCGCGTCGGGCCTGCGGCTTGAGCACGAAGGTCTCAAAGAACCAGGTCACATGAGCCAGGTGCCACTTGGTCGGGCTGGCGTCGGGCATGGACTGCACCACGCAGTCTTCCGCAGACAGCGGCGCTGCCAGTTGGCAGCTGAGGGTTCGAACGTGAAGGTAGCGGGCGAGCAAATCGGGCCGCGCGGCTTTGGCTGGGCGGTCCACATCGGCGGCGTCAGTCAGCGTGGAGGAGCTCGCAGTACCGCCGCTGGCAGTACCGCCGCTGGCAGTACCGCCGCTGGCAGTACCGCCGCTAGCAGTACCGCCGCTGGCCGCCGGTGCGGGGGCCTCTCGAGGTGGCGTGCTCATCTGCCTGAGACCCTAGAGCCCGCAGCGGGCTAGGCGAAGTCGGCGCCAGAGTTTTTTTGACGGGTCAAGAGGTTGCTCGCGTTGGGCCAGTGTCTTGGAGGCGCGCGGCGACTCAGGATCGGCGGCCTGAGCTTCTGATTAGGGTTTTGAGGCCTTTGGTTGTACCCTGACGCTCGTGCCCGAAGACGCTGCCATCAGCGAGAAAACCCGCGTTCTGGTGGTGGATGATGAGCGCTTCATCCGCGAAGTGCTGGCGGACTTCTTGGGCATGGAAGGCTACCAGGTGCGCACCGCAGAAGACGGCGCGGCTGCCTCGCGCGAGCTAGATCGAAGCAAATACGACGTCGTCATCACCGATCTGAAGATGCCCAATATGGGCGGCCTCGATCTCTTGCGCGAGATCGAGCGCAAGAGCCCCGACGCCATCACCATCGTGATGACGGGGTTCGGCACCGTAGAGACGGCCATTGACGCGATGAAGCGCGGCGCCCACGACTACGTGCTCAAGCCGTTCAAGGTGGAGCAGGTCTTGGAGATCGTGCGCCAGGGCCTACAGGCCCGCAACGGCCCGCAGGGTCTGCGCTCGCGGCGGCCCCAAAGTGATACCGCAAGGAAAGATCTCTCCGATCGCTTTGGGCGCATGATGGACACGCTCTGGCTGGCCTACCACCCAATCGTGTATCCCGACGGTAGCTTGTACGGCTTTGAAGCGCTGATGCGCTCTGAAGAGCCGACCTTCCCCGACCCTGGCGCTGTGCTCAGCGCCGCTGAAGATCTAGAGCAAGTCCACGCGCTGGGCCGGCGCATCCGCGATCGGGCGGTGGACGGCTTCCATGAGGCGCCGGACGCAGCCCACCTGTTCGTGAACCTGCACCCGACAGATCTGATGGACCCTCAGCTGTTTTCGGCCACCGCGCCGCTGTCAAAGATCGCCAAGCGGGTGGTGCTAGAGATCACCGAGCGGGCGTCGCTAGAGAAGCTCGACGACGTGCCCGGCAGGGTCGCGAGCCTGCGCGCCCTTGGTTTCCGTGTGGCAATAGACGACTTGGGCGCTGGCTACGCTGGCCTCGGCTCGTTCACTGAGCTGGAGCCAGACATCGTCAAGCTAGACATGTCGCTGGTGCGCGGCGTGCACCTGCACCGCACCAAAGAGAAGGTCATCCTCTCGATGATGAGCCTGGCGCGTGAGCTGGGCACGCTAGTGGTGGCCGAAGGCGTCGAGACCCCGGAAGAGCTGGCCAAGCTCACGGAGCTCGGCTGCGATCTGCTGCAAGGCTTCTTCTTCGCCAGGCCCGATCGGCTGCGCCGGCGCTAGCTCACAGGCTTATGCGCCGCCCGCCGCGGCACAGCGCGCTGGCCTCCCCCCAGAGCGCGCTACTTCAGCGCCTGCTCGCACGCCTCACGGGTGCCCGCGCCCACTGGCTCCTTGCTGGCCAGCCCCGCGCAGACCTCAAACGAAGCCCGCGCGCGCTGACTGAGCGGCCTCACCGACTGCACTAGTGCCTTACGGAAATTGTCCACGCTGGCCTTGTCCTTGTCTAGCGCGGCAGGCAGCTTGAGCTGCGTTATTTCCGTGCTGAATTGCTGCCACAGCTCACCCACCCGCCGAGCGCCCTCGGCGACCCAGCCCAGCGGCGGCACGGGCTCGACCGCCGCGATGTCGCGGTAGGCCTCGGTCGCCTCATCTAGCGCCGCTTGCCGCTGCCTGAGCCACGCGGCAAAAGGCCCCTCAAAGTAGGCCTTCAGCTGCTTGCTGTCCTTGAGCGCAGCGGTGCTAGGCGCCTTCAGCTTCTCGGCCGTCACACGCAAGTTTTCCGCCTGTAAATATTTAGCGATCCCCAGCGCAGCCACGATGGACTCGCGCCCGATCAGGGGGTGGGGAGCTTTGCGCGCCAACGCTGAGCGCCGTGAAGCCTCATCGGCGGCTGCCCAGCCTTGAGTCTGCTTGTCTGCTTGCTTGAGCGCCGCGGCGTGCTGGCCGCTGCGCCACAGCGCCAGGGCCTGCTGCCCGAGCAACACGGTCTGCAGCGTCAGCGTGCCGCCGGCCTTTGGCAAGACGCTGAGCGCCTCACGCGCCATGTCCGACTGATTGAAGTAGTCGGCCGCGCCGATCAGCACCTCCTGCGCCAGCGCGCTTTCTTTCCCCGTGGCTTTGATGGCAGACACGCGCCCCAGCACCTTGCGCGGATCGCGCAGGGCGACTTGCGCTGCGAGGGCCAGCTCAGGCTGCTTGACCTGCTTCATCAAGGCCTGCAGGCGGGTGTCGTCCACTGTCGCGCCCTGCGGGCGCCAGCGCGGATCGCGCAGCACCAGCTGGGCCACCAGCTCCAGATCGGGATCTTTCGCGCTCGCGGCGCTAGCCACCCAGCGGCTGACCAGATCGCCGGCGCCTGGGCAGGCGCCGTCTGGAGGGTCAGGCTGGCGCAGCAGGCAGCCACGCCACGCGCGCTCGCCTTGAGCCGCGGCCTTGACCGACAGCGCTTGCTCCCCCGCGGTACCGGCCAGGCCGCTGGCCTTTGCAGCGCTCTGGTTGTACTCGCCGATCAAGATCTTGCAGGGTTCGCTGCAGCCGACGGATGCAGGCTCAGGCGTGAGGGCTGCGCCGGGCTCGAGGCCGGCCTCAGCGGCACCTGGTGAATCATTGCCGGACGGAGCTGCTGCGGCGCTCGCCGGCGCTGGCGGCTGAGCAGTGGGCTCAGGCGCGCTGCCGCCGCAGTTGACGAGCGCAGCGAGGCTGAGCCCGAGGGCACCTGGCAGCGCCCACCCCCAAAAATAAGAGCCTATGCGGAGCTGCGCGGGGGCGATTTGGCGTGGCGGGCTCAGGCGGCCTGTCTTGCGCATGGGCCTGGGTTTAATGGATCTGCGCGGCTGCTCCAAGTCAGCCTCCGGCGAGGCGCGGTGGCGCGTCCCGCGCCGCTCACAGCTGATCAGCGTCGCGCCCTGGCCGGACTGAGCCGAGCGGGGCAGCTTGAAGGTGTGTACCTGGCGGGCGACGCTGCGGTGGCTCACCATCTCGAAATCCAGCTAAACTGCGGCTTTTCCAGCTCCAACGCAGCAGCGCAGGAACGTGCGTTCCAGATCTAGCGGAGCGCTAGCAGAGCAGATATATCTCCGCGTGTAGGAAGTCGTACTTCTCACATTCAGGAGAGCCCCATGCCCCGTCTTCGTCTGCTCGCGCCCGACAACTTGATCCGCAGTGTTCTGCTCCCTGGCCTCGCCGCTTGCGTCGCGACCCTGACCTCAGCTCCCGCCAGCGCGGCTGACTACAGCCAACCGGGGCCGCTGCAGGTGAAGACCGATGCGTTCAACGCCGGCAAGGCTTCGGGCAAAATAGCCTACCCGACGACGGGCGCTGGGCCGTTCCCCACTTTGGTGCTTGGCCACGGCGCGCTGTTCGCCAACGCAGACCAGCAGATCGGCTGGGGCCAGCACTTCGCGTCTTATGGCTTCGTCGCGGTCGCGGTGCAGCTCGGGAGCTTTCCCGACGGCAATGGCGGAGCGCCGATCATCAGCGCCGCGCTGACCTATTTAGACGGCGCGAGCGGCGCCCTGGCCGGGCTCGCTGACACTGGCAACCTTGGGCTAGAAGGCTTCAGCGCTGGCGGTCAGGCGTTCGCCGTGGCTGCCGCGAGCTTGAAGCCCCGGGCGCTGGTGTTGTTTGACCCCGTGGCCGGCGGGCAGGGTGGCGGCACTGAGCCTGGCGGCAGCGCGGTACCTGGCATCTGCAGCCCCACGCTGACCATCCTGACCACCCCCAGCACCTGCAACAGCCAAGGTAACTGGGCACCATTTGCGATGGCCAGCGCTGGACCGCGCGCGTCGCTGCGCATCGCAGGCGCGACCCACTGCGACGGCGAAAAGGCGGATCGCGGCGCGCTGTGCGGGGGATTTTGCGGTGGCGCCGCTACCCCAGGGAAGCAAGCGAGCTTCGCTCACTACGGCACGGCGTGGTTCTTGGCGCACCTCAAAGGTGACGCGGACGCGCGCGCTGAAGTCACCGCGGCGGCGCTCTCTGCAGACACCGCCATCGTCAGCGGCGGCGTCGCCGATGGCCCCGACTGTGCAGGGGGCGGCGCCGGCGGCAATGGCGGCGCTGGCGGGGGCGCAGGTAACGGGGGCGGCGCTGGGGCGAGCGCAGGCGGCGCTGGCAACGCAGGCAACGGCGGCGACGCAGGGAGCGCAGGCGGGCCTGGCGTCGGCGGGAGCGCTGGCACGGCCGGCAGCGGCCAGGGCGGCTCAGGCGCCCAGGGTGGCTCGGGTGCCCAGGGCGGCTCAGGCGCCCAGGGCGGCTCAGGCGCCCAGGGTGGCTCGGGTGCCCAGGGCGGCTCAGCCCAGGGTGGCTCTGGCGGCGGCTCAAGCGATGACTCCGGATGTAGCTGCCGCACGGCAACGCTCGGCGACTCTAGTGTGCCCGGTTCATCGGCACCTGGAGTGGCGGCCCTCGGCTTGCTCTTAGGCCTGGTGTGGCGCAAGCGGCGTGACTGATCAACACCTGAACAGGGGACACACCTCGCGGCGACTCCCGGCGATTATGCACTCATGCATAACCCCACGCGGGGGCCACGGGACACGGGTCACACCTCGCGGCGACTCCCGGCGATTATGCACTCATGCATAATCCCACACGGGAGCCACGGGACACGGGACACACCTCGCGGCAACTCCCGGCGATTATGCACTCATGCATAACCCCACGCGGGAGGCGCGGGGCACACCTCGCGGCGACTCCCGGCGATTATGCACTCATGCATAACCGCGTGGCGCGTCGAGGCGAGCCGCGTGACCCCGCCGGGTCTTAGATGCTCGCCCCTAGGGCGCGCTCGGCGCTAGCACAGCGCTGGCTGACGGCGCCGGCGCGGCGCTGGCTGACGGCTCTGGCGCTGGGTTGTCCTTCTCGACCAACTCCCGCAGCTGACGGCACGCCCAGTCGGAAGACTTAGCGCAGGCGTCTTGCATCATCTGATGACCGCGCGGGCGGTCCTCTACCACGCCGCGGCCTGCGTACAGCAGCGCGCCGTAGCCGCCACAGCCACCTGGGTGGCCCGCGTCGCACGCGCGCTGGTAGAGCTCCGCCGCCCATGCTGGGTTCGCCGTGGTGATCTGACCGCGATCGTAGATCAGCCCGAGGTTGAAGCAGCCGCTCGGGAAGCTGCCAGAGCAGGCCATGCCGTAGTGCAGCTGCGCGTGCTCAGCGTTGATCGGCGTGCCCTCGCCCTTTTCTTCCAGCGCCGCCGTGTTGAAGCAAGCCGCCGGGCTGCCGAGCTCACAGGCTCGCTTGAAGGCCTGGTAGGCCAGTGCTTGGTTCTTTGACGTTCCATTGCCGAGCTGATAGGCCGCGCCGACGCGCAGGCAACCTTCAGCCACGTCGCCGGCGCAAGCGTGGGAGTAAACCGCCAGCGCCTGGATCGGGTTCGGCTTGGTGCCATCACCAAACGCTAAGGCCGCGCCGACCAGCACGCAGGCCTCCAAGCTCCCCCGGCCACAGGCGTGGCTACGCAGCGTAAAGGCGCGCTCGTGATCTACCCCGACGCCTTGCCCCGTGGAAAAGAGCAACGCTAGCCTGATGCACGCGTTGTTGCTCGCCATCTGATCCGGCGAGAGCGCGGGCGCCTGGTGGCCGCTCCCTGAGCGAGGCGCCGAAGGGCTAGCTTGCGCAGCGCTGCCGGGCGGTGCAGCGCTTCCGGGCGGTGCAGCGCTTCCGAGCTGTGCAGCGCCGCTCGGCGCCGCAGCGGGGGGCGCGCCCAGGCTAATAGGACGCTCCGTCTCCACGATCTTGGTACCCATCGACGGCTCAGTCGGCGGCGCTGCTAGCTTGGGCAACGGCGCAGGTGGCTTGCCCTTAGGCAGCCCACAAGCGGTCTCGAGCGCCTGAACGTCAGCGATGGTGTCTGCGCCGAGCAGCACCGGCTGACTGGCGCTGGGCATGGGGGGTAGCACCAAGGGCGCTGCCACGGCGGGGCTCGCGCTCGAAGACGGCGCTGGCTTTGCGCTGGGCTTGGGCTGATCACACCCAACGCCACCCCAAAACCCCCCGATCAAGACCAGGATCAGGCCGCGGCGTAGCGAACGCCGGCGAGGCGCGTCCGTGAGCCAAGGCGCGCGCGCTGCGCATGACGCCGGTGAGACGCGATTTGCTGCAAGCGCTGCAAGTCGTCGCGCGCCGGCCAGAGACGCAGAGTGAGCCGAGCGCGGCGCTGGAGACCCAGGGTGAGCCGAGCGCGGCGCTGCAAGCGGCGTGATTTTCGCAGAGTGGGGCTGCATACGCGCAGCTTATACCGTGAAGCGCCTGAGCGCGCTGGGTGATAGTTTAGGCGCCATGAGCAACGTCGAGACCAGTCAAGTCGGCAGCTGTAGGGAGATTTGGCTCAAGCGCGAAGCCAAGAAGAACGCGCTGACCGTCGCCATGTACGAGGCGTTGTGTACGGCCATTGAGGAGGCCGAGGCCGACAAGGCGGTGCGCTCGCTGCTGATCACCGGCGGCGATCAGTGCTTCACCGCGGGCAACGATCTGAACGATTTTTTGCAGACCCCGCCAGACGCCGACAGCCCGGTGATGCGCTTCATCGGCTGGCTTCCGCGGGTAATCAAGCCGCTGGTAGCGGCCGTGAGCGGTCCGGCGATCGGCGTGGGGACCACGCTGCTGCTGCACTGCGACCTGGTGTACGCGGACAGCACCGCGCGTTTCCGCATGCCATTCGTTGATCTGGGCGCGGTGCCGGAGGCCGGCTCGAGCTTGCTGCTGCCGCGCATGATGGGCCACCAGCGCGCGGCGGAGCTGCTGCTCTTGGGTAAGGCGTTTGGCGCCGAAGAAGCGCACCAGCTCGGCATCGTCAGCGCAGCCTGTGCGCCGGGTGAAGCGTTGACCCTAGCTCGCCAGGCCTGCGCTAAGCTCGGCCGCCTGTCGCCCGCCGCCGTGCGCGAGACCAAGCGCCTGATGCGCCGCGCCAGCAAGGAGCAGCTGGCAGACACCATGCTGGAAGAGGGCCGCTTGTTCGCTGAGCACATCCGCTCGGCCGAGGCGCAAGAGGCCATCTTCGCCTTCTTAGGCAAGCGCGAGCCTGACTTTTCGAAGTTTGAATAGAGCAGCCAGCTTCGCGCCCAGGCCGCGCCGCAATTTGCCGCGTGGCATTTTACAAAGAGCGGCCGCTACCGCTGCCCGGCTCACCTAGGAGCGCGGCGCTCAAGAGCCTCACTCGCCGCGGCGCGCGCGCCCGTCTTCGATGACTAGGTAGCTGTTTCCGTCCGGTCGACTGAAGGCAAAGGAGCCGGAGTTGATGTAGCCCGGCCCCTGATCTTCAACGTGGGTGTGACCGAACACCACCAGCTCGGCCCCGCTGATTGAGCCCACCGTCGCGGCGGCGTCGCGCAGGCGCACGTGTGGCGCCTCTGAGTAGCGGCTGCCTTGCAGCAGCATCGACTGCGCTAGGTAGACACCCGCCACCAGCGCCAAGCCGATGGCCGCGGCTGGGCTGAGCGGCGCGAGCGCTGCGGCGCCGACGCTGCCGATCACCGCGCACAGGACGCGATCGAAGTAGAGCCGCATGAAGGTGTCGTCGAAGGCGTGGTGCGTCGGGTGCGGCGCGCCTTGGAGCAGATCGCCAAGCACCTGCAAATCGAGCCCCACGCTGGCGGCGAAGGCGTCGAGCCGGCTCGCCCCGGTGTCGCGCTCAGCGCTGAGCAAGCGCGCCTGAGGGGACCTTGCGCGCGCCTCCAAGGTCAGCGTTATAGCCGTACGGAAATATTGAAAGATCAGCCGTGGGGCCTGGGTGCCGTACTGCACGAAGGCATCGGCGAGCCCTTTAAGCGGCGTCGTCTGGTGAGCGTGGGCAAAAAAGCTCGCGCCGCTCGGCACCAAAAAGCGCCGGGTGAGCGCGATCCCCAAGGGCTCTGTGCCCTCCCGCCAGCAGGCCAGGGGGTGGGTGGGAGCGTTGTCCGGATCGTACAGGTGCCCATGCTCAATGTGGACGCCGCCGCGACGAATGAACCACGGCACGACGCTGAGTGGCGAGTCGGCGGTCAGCTCAAGAGCAGCCAGCAACGCTTGCCGCGCCGACGCCTCTAGCAGCTCGGCGTCGTGGTTGCCGACGATCAGTGTGACGGGATGCCCCGCAGTGAGCTGCTTACGCAGGGCCTGAGGCAGCTCGCGGGTGCGCGTGATCAGGTCGCGCAAGGCGCCACCTACATCAGTACCGCGCGGCTCTAGCGACAGATCGAAGACGTCGCCAGCCAGCACCAGCTCGTGCCCTAGGTGTTGACCCAAAATACGCGCCAGCGCTAGATCTAGGGCGTGGGGCGTGTGGGGGCCCAGGTGGAGATCGCTGGCGACCAAGAGCCTCATCCCCCGGACCATAGCACCGGATTGTCCGCGGTCTTGGTCAAGTGTCGAGAGCTTGAGCCGCGCAGTCGTGTTCGCGGTGTCGTCAAACGGGGCTCGCGTCTCGGCGCGGGTCGACTATGTTTCGCGGGATGGCTGAGTCACCCACTACTACGCACGCACCTCTGCTCGATATGGTCGATCGCGCCGCTAGCCTGGGCAGCGAAGCGCAGCCTGACGCAGAGCCGGGGGCTGGCGCAGAGCCGGGGGCTGGCGCAGAGCCGGGGGCTGGCACCCACGAGGCACAGGACCGCGCGGCACAGCCTGAGCGACGGCCCCGGCTCACCCTGGCCCAGCGCGCCCTGCGCGTACTGGAGTTCGCGGTGGTGGGCGCAGCCTCGCGGCTCTACCCCCTGCACCAGCGCCTCGGCGAGGCCAAGCCAGGGCCGCGGGTGACCCCCAAGTGGGCGCCGGGGCCGCTGATCCGCAAAGCCGAGCGCAGCTTCCCGACCCTCGGCTGGCCGCGGCAGACCGACTCGCTGTGTCCAGAGTGCGTGAAGGAGGTGCGGGCAGGCATCCTGTCCGGCGAGCTGCCGCTGTCTGAGCTGATTGACGGCAAGCCAGGTGAAATCCGCGCGGATATTGTCGAGGACGACGGCAAAATCTTGATGCGCAAGACGTGCGAGGTGCACGGGCAGTTTGAAGATGTGATGAGCATCAGCCCGAAGTTTATGCAGCGCATCGAGAAGCTGTTTCCGGGCCGCGACTACAAGACCCCCAAGACCGCGCTGCGCAACCACGGCACCAGCAGCATCCAGTACGGCCGCGGCTCGGTGCTCACCGTCGATCTGACGAACCGCTGCAACATGATGTGCGATCCGTGCTTCATGGACGCAAACCAGGTGGGCTACGTCCACGAGTTGGCTTGGGAAGAGATCGCCAAGATCCTCGATGACTCCCTGGCCGTGAAGCCGCGGCGCCAGATGAGCGTGCAGTTCTCTGGAGGCGAGCCGACCCTCAGCCCGCACTTTTTGCAGTCGGTGAAGTACTCCCGCGATGTCGGGTACTTCTGCGTGCAGTGCGCCAGTAACGGTATCCGCTTCGCGCAGGAGCCGGAGTTTTGCCGCGAGGCAAAGCAGGCTGGCTTGCGGCTGGTCTACCTCCAGTTCGACGGCGTGAGCAATCAGGCCCACGAGCACCGCAAGGTGGGTAACCTGTTCGACGTCAAGCGCGCGGCCATCGACAACCTGCACGCGGCTGGCATCGACGTGGTGCTCGTGGTCACCGTGGTCGGCGGCGTCAACGATCAACAGGTAGGCCCCATCGTCAGGTTTGCCATCGAGAACGCCGACAAGATCACCGTGGTCTCGTTTCAGCCGGTCAGCTTCACGGGCCGCGACGAGAACATCAGCGATGAACAGCGCAAGCGCCAGCGCTACACCCTGAGCCACCTGGCGCGCGACCTGGGCGATCAGCTGGGCGCGACCCAGCCGATGCGCGACTGGTTTCCACTGAGCGCCATGAACCCGTTCAGCGACGTGGTGGATGTGCTGTTAGGACCGGACACCGACTTCGGCGCGCTCAAGTGCGGCTGCCACCCAAACTGCGGCATCGGCACGGTGCTGGTGGTGAACAAGCGCACCAAGGCCTGGGCGCCGATCTGTGAGTTCATCGACGTGGAGCAAGTGCTGCGCGATCTGCAGGTGGTGGCTGACGCGGGCAAGGGCCGCGCCCACATCTTGAGCGGCGTAGCCTTGAGCCTCGCCCGCAACTTCAAGCCTGAGAAGGCGCCGGCGGGCTACGGCTTAGTGGAGCTCGTGCGCCAGTGCGTGAGCCAGAGCGGCGCCACTGGCGACGAGATCGGCACCAGCGAGGGCGACGCCAGCCGCTTTGAATGGCGCTTTCTGTTTGTGGCCGGCATGTGGTTTCAAGATCTGTTCAACTACGACTTCCGGCGCACCGAGATGTGCATTATTCCGTACGGAACGCAGCAAGGTGAGATCAGCTTCTGCGCCTACAACACCGGGGTCGGCTGGCGGCAGATCATCGAGCAGATGCACATGTCGGCCAAGGTCGCTGACTGGTACCGCGAACACGGGCGTCATCCGGTGTACGCCAAGGGTCAGCACCTAGAGCTGCCCGGCGGCGCGCCCGCCGCCAAGGGACCCAGGCGACGCCTGACCGTGGTGGAAGACTGACAGGCGCTTGGCGCGCGCTGAGCTGCAGAGGTGCTGCAGCGCGAATCGTGCAGGTTGAATTGGCTAGTTCGCGCCTCCGATGTTTGCGCCCTCAGCCGATGAGCGTTGGTGCATACTCAGTCCGGTGTTAGCCGGCGTCGGTCCCGTTACCCCAGAGGCCATCCTCTTGGTCTTGGCCATGCTCGCGGCCATCGCGGCGGTGGGCGTGGCGTGGGCGCTCGCTGTGCTGATCTCCACGCTGGCCGAGGCAGTGGCCATCACCTGGCTATTTGTGCGCTTGCTACCGAAGTCATGGCGTGAGCGCTGGCTCCTAAAGCCGCTGCTCACCAGCCTGGTGTTAGGCGTTGCGTTGCCGCTGGCGCTCCTGCTCAACGCCAGCGCCATCGGCGGCGACGGGGCTGTCGTGTGGCTGCCGGCCCTGGTTGGGTTGCCATTTGGAGTGCTGCTGGTGGTGCTGGCGCTGGTCGAGATGGTGCGTGCCTGGCGCTGGCTAGGCGAGCGACGTCGCGTAGAACGCGCGCGCCTAGCCGACTCGAAAGTCGCAGCCGTCGCCGGTGTCGGCTTTTCCGTCGGCAAGCTAATGCTCGCCAAGCTCTTGCGAGTTTTCGGGATACTGGTCAGCGCTGCCGGTTTTGCCCTCGTCACGTTGCTCGTGGCGGCCATGCTTCATTCCGGTGCAGACACGCTCGTCGTGGGCGCGGTGCTGATGTGCATGGCCCTCTCGATCTCACTGGCCGTGGTGCCCTGGTATCTTGCTCGTTCGGGAGGGAGGCTGGCGCCTCGAAACGAAGCCGCGCCCTGATTACCGCGCGGTCGTCATATCCACCCCACGGCAACAGCTGCGCTACAGCCAGCGGTAAGCCTCGCGCACCACCTCGCGCCCGTCTCGGTCGACGGGCGCCCCGTGCGCTAACAGGATGCGCTCCGTGTCCCACTCCAAGATACGGTCCACTTGCTTGCGCCCCAGTTTGTAGTCACGCACCGCGACGCGCTCGAGGTAGCCCTTGCCGGGAGCGGTGTTGGCCATCAAAAAAGCCACGGCCCGCGTGACTCGGGACGGATGCTGCGACAGGTTCAGCAGCGCGTCCGCGCACACCAACGTGCGGGTCCTCTTGTGGAAAAACACGACCTCTCGCTCGAACCGAGCCGTGAAGCTGGCCTGCTCCAGATCGTCCGCCCATGCGGCTCGTGATCCGTCGCCCAGCACGCCGCTCCACTTCAGATCGCTGCGCTTCTTCTCCAGACCCGGGCACGCCCAAAAAGACGCAGCGGGGTAGGCGCGCATCCAGTCGCCCACGTACAAGTGGTGGAACAGGCTGGAAGCCACCACCGCGCTCACCGGACCGAGCGCGTCGACCTCCTGCTGTGTCGCGCGGTCGAGCTCGACCGGGCAGTGCACGAACAGCCCTCCGTCGCCCAAGCGCGCGATGGTCATGCGCGTGCCGGTCTCCAAACCCCAAAACTTTTGCGGGCGCTGAGCAACCCACAGATCTTCGTCTACCTTGTCGAGCATCACGCCTCCTGTACCTCCTGTGCCAGCTGGGTAGCAGCGCTAGGGGCAGCAGCCATCTGGCAGCTTGCCGTCGGCGCGCGGCCCGTATGAGACCACGCGGCCACGGGCGTCGAGGGCGATGTCGCAGCAGTCTTCGAGGGCGCTCCGCAGCTGACGCCGCCCCCGCTGCACGCGGGACTTCATGCCCGACAGCGAGACACCGAGCATCGCCGCCGCGGCCTTCTGCGTGAGCCCCTCCAGCTCCGTCAGCGTCAGCGCCTCGCGGTAAGGCGATGGCAGCATCGCGATGAACGGCCCGACGTAGGCGGCGAACTCCCGCGCGACTGCCCCGTCATCGTCTTCCTCTACACCCGCCTCCTCCACCTCGGGGGCGTCGCTGTCGGCCACTGGGTGGCGCACCGCCGCGCGGTGGTGATCCGCGATGGCGCTCCGGGCCACCTGGTAGACCCAGGGCCCGAAGCGCTCGTCGTCGCGGAGCCCGGCCAGCCCGCGCTGCATGCGCAGAAAGACCTCTTGGACCACGTCATCGACGTCGGCCTCGGCGCGCACGCGGCGGGCGATGAACGGCCGCAGCTTGGCCTCAAGCTCACGCCACGCCCCGCGCGCAGCCGGCGCGATCATGCTGAGGCTTCTGGCGCGCAGCACGCCGGACCGCAGCAACCCTGCTCGCCGCCCGGCTTCACGGCCTCGATGCTGGCCGACGCGACGTAGTCCTCGACCCCGGAGCCCGGCAGCCAATCCTTGATGAAGGCTCGGCTCTCTGGCTTTACATCCACGCGGATTTGCTCGAAGCCGGCGACGCGGAGCAGGGCTTGGAGTGTCTCCACGCTGGCCGCTCCGGCGACGCACCCGGTGAGCGCGGCGACGTCGTTGGCGAGCACCTCGGGCAACGGCTTGGTGGTGACGACATCCGAGATGGCGAGCCGCCCACCTGGCTTCAGCACCCGGAAGGCGTCTTGAAAGACCGCGCCCTTGTCGGGGCTCAGGTTGATCACGCAGTTTGACAGGATGACGTCGACGGTGTTGTCGGCCACCGGCAGGTGCTCGATCTCACCCAGGCGAAAATCGACGTTGTGCGCTTCGAGGCTGCGCGCGTTAGCGCGTGCCCTGACCAGCATGTCGGGGGTCATGTCGACGCCGATCACGCGACCGCCCGGTCCTACTTGCTTCGCGGCGAGGAAGCAGTCGAAGCCGCCGCCGGCGCCCAGATCGAGCACTGTCTCACCTAGCTTCAGCGCGGCGATGGCCTGGGGGTTGCCGCAGCCGAGGCCCATGTTCGCGCCCTCGGGCACCGCGGCGAGATCTTCTTGCGAGTAGCCGAGCGCCAAGCTCGCGCTGGCCCCGGGTCCGCAGCAGCCGGGGGCACTGCCTTGGGCGCCGCCCGTGCGCGCTACGCCGCCGTACTGCGCGCGCACCGCCGCTCGCACTTGTTCCTTCGTCTCTTCGTTCATCTTGTTACCTCCTGCTTATGAAGACGGGCACCGGGCGAAAAGGACGCAGGGTTTGACTACAGCTCTTGGCGGCTCACATCTGCCAACTCGAGCACAAAATCCGCGCCAAAGGCTGACGCGGGGGTCTGGTAGCCAGGCGCTACCTCGCCGGCCAGCACGCGCTGGGCGATGACCAGCGAGGCGTCAGCGGTCAGCGTGTAGCCCTCGGGCGTGCGCAAGCGGCTGTGCACCCGATTGCCTGCTGCGTCCTCGACTTCACCCCACAAGATGCTGAAGCCACGCTTGCGCTGCTGGTCAGTCGGGCCGGCCGGCCCAGCGTCGATGCGAGCTTGAGCCCGCGCTCTCAGCCAGCTTGAGCCGATCACCCGCGGAATCAAGCTGATCACGCGGGCGCCGAGCGCCGCGGCCTTAGGCACGGCGGTGTACACCTCGATATTGGGGATGCCCGTGCTGTGATAGGCGGTCGACACATCTCCCCACGGAATTGCTATGCAGTGTCGCACCCCCAGCTCGCCAAAGTCGACGCTGCGGGTCAAGCTGCCGAGCGGGCTCTCGACGAGCTCACCGCCTCGGCGCACCAAGCCGGGTTTGCCGAGGTTACGCAGCATGGTGGTGGCGGTGCCGTGAGAGGTCTTGGTCAAGCCCATAAACGCCAGGCGCAAGAACACCGCGTCGGGGAGCCGCGCCTTGAGGTGCGCTGCCAGGCAGTCGCTCGGCACCACGTCAAAGCCAGTGCCGGGCATGACCACGATCTTCGCCTGCTTAGCCTCAGCGTCGCGCGCTCGCGCCGCCTCGAACACCTGTATTTCCCCGGTGATATCCAGGTAGTGGGTGCCTGTCGCGAGGCAGGCGTCGATCATTTGCCGCGACGTCAGCTCAAACGGGCCAGCGCAATGCAGCACCACCCCCACCCCCGACAAACCTTCGGCTAGCGCCACGGGATCATCCAAACCGAAGGCGCGGCTCTCAAACCCGAACTGCGCTCCCAGCGCCTCGATGCGCCGCTTGTCGCGGCCCGCCACGATGGCCTTGATTCCGCGCTGAGCGGCGAGGCGTGCGATGAGCTTTCCCGTGTAGCCATAGGCGCCGTAGATCAGGAGAGCTGGCTCAGTCATGGACCCATGCCTTCAACCTCCAGCAGTTGGCGTCAAGCGCAGCACCCAAGTCCCATGGGGCGCCGCCACAAGGTTGGGGGGTTTTGGGCCTAGCGCCTGTCGGCTCTGCGACCAGCAGCTTGGTCGGGCGGGGGCGGCTGTGTAAGCTCAGCCCATGCTCCGCAAGTTCGCAGTGTTGTTTGGCGCGTGTGTGCTTTGTCAGTGCAAAGCCGACGACGCCCGCGCGCCTGCCAGCGACTCCCAGGAGCCTCGAGCGTCGCCTGCCCCGCCTGCCTCAGAGCCCGCAGCGCCCGCAGAGGCTCAAGAAGCGACGAAGAAGGAACAAGCGGGGGATCAACCGAGCGACAAGGACCTTGAGAGCGAGCGGCCCGCGGCCGGCGCCGCAGCGCCAGCCAAGAGCCCGGTGCTGCCAAGCCCTGCTCGCGATGAGAAGTCCCGCGCGCGACCTGGGGTGGCGGCCCCGCCCGCGGAGCCCGGTCTAGGCGATCAGTTCGCGCTGCTGAGCGACGCTGAAGCCGCGCTCAAGGCGGCGGATCAGCAGTTAGAGCGCTTGTACTTAGTGAGCGGGAAGGCCAGTCAGCTCGCCGAGAATGACGACCGCTGCGTCCGCGCGTGCGCTGCGTTCAGCTCGCTCGAGCGGGCTGCGGCGGGGGTTTGTCGCTTGGCGGGTGAGCGCGACGCGCGCTGCACCAAGGCGCGGGGGCGAGTCAGCCATCACCAGGCCAAGATCGCCGCCTGCAGCTGTGGCGGCGACTGATCAGCACGTGCAAATAGCCAACGAAGTAGCCCAAAGTGCAGCTAAAGTGCGGCACGCTCGCGGCTCACTCGCCCGCTTTGGATATTCTCATATGGAAATTTTCAACCACCAAAGCCTACTCCCGCGCCGCTCGAACGGCGCCTGGCGTAGCGCCCTGCTGGGCGGCGCCCTGTTGAGCGCTGCGCTGCTCTGGGTCACGCCGAGCCTGGCCACCCCCGCTGACGAAGCCGACCAGCTGGCGAGTCAGGCCATGAACGATGACTTCTTGGCGACTGACTTCAAGGGCGCGCTGGCCAAGCTGAAGCAGGCGCTCAAGCTGTGCGCCGCTTGCGAGCAGCCCGTGCAGGCCAGGCTGTATCGCGATCTGGGGATCTTGTACGCCAGCGGCTTCAACAACCAGCGCGCCGCGCTGGCCAACTTTCAGAAGGCCGTGAAGCTCGACGTGGCAGTTCCGTTGCCGCGCGCATACGCCAGCCCTGAAATTCGGGCGCTGTTCTTGCAGGCTGGTGGGCGCAAAGAGACCCTGCTGCACGACGCGGCCAACGAGCAAAAGCTGAACACGCCGGTGCCGATCTACGCGGAGCTGCTCGGCGAGGTGCCGGACGCCATCCTGACCGCCCACTACCGCATCCAGGGCCAAAAGGTGTTCCGCGAGCTACCGCTAGACAAGCGCGGCACAGGCTTCGGCGGCTACCTGCCGTGCGACGCGGTGCTGCGCAAGCAGAGCATCGAGTACTACGTCACGGTCATGCTGGGCGGCGGGATCGTGTCGAGCAGCGGGTCGGAGGCCGCGCCGTTCAAGGTCGAGCTGGTGGCTGAGGTCGACGGGGAAGTGCGCAGCCTGCCGGGAGACTCAGCCCCAGACACCTGCGCCAAACCCGTGATCCCGGACGACGACGATGACGACGACTACGAAGAGCCGGCCGAGCCCAAGCCTGAGCCGAAGGGCGCACGCAGCAGCATGTACCTCAGCCTGGGCGTGCAGCAAGATCTACCGCTGATCGGCGGCGACGACATCTGCACCTCCGACGCCCAACAGGCCGGGCCCTTCTACTGTTTCCGTACGGATGGAGCGCAGTATCGGGGCGCGCCCGTCGAAGGCGAGTATGACAGAATCGACAAGGGCTTCGCCTTGGCCACCACCCGCGTGCTGCTAGGCTTTGACCTCGAGCTGGGCAGCAGCGTCAGCGGGTTCGCCAAGGCTGGCTACGTGTTTGGGACCGGGCCGGCGCCCGAGACCAGCCCCGCGTCGCTGAAGTTTCACGGCGAGGTGGGGCTCAAGTACTGGTTCACAGCCAGCGGTGTATTCCCCGCGGAGGGGCTCGGCGTGTACGCCGCGGGCAGCGGCGGCGTGGGCCAGATCGACGCCAAGAAGACGGTGCCGGTGATCGAGCGCACCGACGTGAGCACGGCTCAAGCCAACCCCTCCGGTCAGAAATTGGACGCCTGGGGCAAATACGGACAAGGCTTCGCGTCCCTCGGCCTGGGCTTCTTTTATCCGCTTGGATCTGGGGCCGTGATGCTGGATGTGCGAGGCATGCTGCTGTTTCCGTCCAGCGCCATCGCGCTGGCCCCAGGGCTCAGCTACGGCTTCGGTCTGTAGCGCTGCCGCTAAACGGCGCAGCGCTCAGGCTAATACACCTCAAATTCTCGCGCGGCGCGCAGGGTCGCCACGCGCTCGCGCCAGGCAAGCGCGCTGCGCTGGGCGCCCCACAGCTGAGCTAGGCCGAGCAGCCCGGCCATGGCGAGCCCGGGCACAAACCATAGGCTCCATAGGCACGGCAGGCCTAGCGCCGCGACCGCTGGCAGCCACAAGCAGAGCGCCCATTTTAGCCTAAATCGCTGCCCCAAGGAACCGTCTCCGCCGCGCAGCAGCACCCGCGGCGCACCCAACGCGCGCTGAACGGCGTCAGCCGACGGCCAGCGCTCGCGCTCCACCACCCGCGCCGCGCGGGCGAGCATGGCTTGCGTCTGTGGTAGCTCGGCTTGGTCAGCTGCCCAGTCAATTAGTTCCTCCGGGCAGCGCGCGTCGTACGCCTCACCCCACAGCAGGTCGCGGTCAAAGTGCAGCCGCGAGCTGCCGCAGCGCCGCAGGCGACCGCGGATCAGCCGCAGCGCCGCGCGCGCGCCGGGCGCCTGCTCCGCCACGCGGAGGCCGTAGGCTCCGCAGCTCTCTGTCTGCTCGAAGGTGCAGCGCAGCCCGCGCAGCGGTCCACGCCCGGACACCCAGCGCCGGTAGCCGCGAAGTGCCGCGAGCAGCAGCCGCTGCGCGCCGCCCGAAGCTCGCGCGGGCGCCTGACGGATCAGTGACTCAGAGATCGCAGCCTCCGCAGTCGGGGACATCGACGCCGCTGCAGTCAATGGCGCCACAATCAATGGCGCTGCAATCCAGGGAGCTCAGCGCTCCGCAGTCTGACACGTCACAGTCCGGCACGTCGACGCCGCCACAGTCACCGCTGACCCCAGCGAGCTCTCCCGCCAGGCTCCCCACGTCATACGAGAACTCCGCCACGTCGAGCGCGTCCCCCAGCGCGACGTCGGATAGGTCAACTTGTTTGGCCAGCGAACCTGCTTCCGTCGGGATTTTGTGTGACCCCACCCGCGCTGCGCCTCGCTGCAGCGCGGCGCTGGTGAGCGCTACGCCAGCCAACACAAAGGCGCCATTTTGATACAGCGCGGCGCGGGCTCGGCCTTTGGCGCGGATCCGCACGGCGTAACGCGCGGGGAAGCGCTTCAGCTGACGAGCCATGCGCTTGGACGCGCCCTCAAACCACTGCTCCCAGTCCCACCAGCCGCCCGCCTGCTCACGCTCTGCTGCGCGCTGACGAAAGCTGGTCTGCGCGCCGGTCATCGGCCGTGCGTCAGCGAGCCACTGCCGATAGCGAGCTAGATCTGCCTGGGGGAAGCGCTGCTGGCGAACGTCAAAGGTCTCGTCTAGGTGATGCGCCAGCTCCTCGACCCGATGAATGAATTTCCGCTTGGCATTGTACCTGCGGGGGAGCTTACTGTGCAGACCCGCCAGCTCCGTCGAAAAGTCATGCACCCCTTCGCGCGTCTCGGCCACTAGCACCAGGTTGGCGGACACGGCGCGCTGCGCCTCGTCTTCAGGTGCGAGCTGTCCGGTGGGCGTCGGCCCCTTGGTGGCGCGCTGCACGTGGAGCTCGACCAGCCCGTCGGCGCGGCTGGCGCTCAGCGTGAGCAGGTTGCCTGCTAGGTGGTCTTCGTAGAACGTGGCGACGCTCCAGCCATGATCTCGCAGGCACTCCGCGATCAGGCTGAGCCAACGCTCGTAGCGCCGGTCCTTGGATCTCTCTGATCTCCCCATGGCTTGGCTTGAGTAGCCTATGCGGCGCAGCGTGCCACGCGCTGACTGGTTAGCCGCGGGAGGGCCGGGCTGGGGTGCGGCTCTTGCTAGGCTTGGCCGGCTTAGGCTTGCTCGGCTTGGACTCGCTGGGCGGATCTGGGCGCTCTTCCGGGGCTGGTCCTGCCGGCTCTGCGTAGTCACCGTCATCCGAGCTGGAGTCGGAGTCGTCGTCATCGCCGGAAACGGCAGCGTCGATCACAGCGCCGATCAGCTCAGCTAAGAAGCTCCCGCCACCGCTGTCCTCTTCTTGGGCCGGTTCGGGGCGTGGGTAGCAGGTGTCGAAGCAGCCCAGCTCTGCGGTGAAATCAGCGCCGCCGCACTCGCGCAAGCACTCCGAGAGATCTTCGCGGCCGCCCAGGATGCAGGCATCGGCGCACGTCGGGTCCAGGTGCGCGCTGTGGATCGGGGCACGACTCTGAAAGCAGCCGCCCACAGCAAACCCCACCCCCAGGACCAACAGCCAATGCTCTAGGCGTCTCACCCTGCGCGCTAGTGCAGCCTGTGTGCCAAAGGCGTCGGCGGTCACGACCCAAAGCAAGACGCTGCTTGTTCGGCCCGCGCGCCGTGAAATCAGCGGTCGATTGCCGTCACCCAGCGCCATCGCAGCCGCTGCCATCGCCAGCTGGTGTGCTGTGCCCTAGGCGCACACGACCCGCGTTCACGGGGCGCGTGACGTCCGCACAACCCACCGGCAAACGGGGCGCCCCACGGCGGCCAACAAAAGCCGGCTACCTTGCACCAGCGCTGCACGGCGGATAAGCCCGGGCGCGTGCAGTACCTGCTCCTGCTGGCCGTCGCGCTCAGCCTGTTCTGGCTTGGGCGTGAGTTGCTGAAGATCGCGCAGCGCGCCCTGGCAGTGCGCGAGCAGGCTCAGGCACCCGCGCAGTTAGAGCGCGAAGTACGCAAGCTCGAGCAACTGCAGCCGGGCGGCACCGCGGATACGCCGGTAGAAATCCCTGCGCCCAGCGTCGTTGAAGCCCACGCGGGCAATCGAGCTTGCGCCCGCTGCGAGGGCGCGGTCGACGTGCTCGACCACGCCGTGCTGGAGCACCAGGGCGAGCGGCTCCGCGTCGCGCGGGTACGCTGTCGCCGCTGCGGCCATGAGCGCGCCTTGTACTTCCGCTTGGCACGTACGAACTAGCGGAGCTCTAGACCAGCACCGCGTCCCAGCGTAGCGTCACCGCCCCATGAGCGAACCGAGCGGCACGCCCGAGCGCAGCATGGGTCTGGCTGGGGCGACCGCGGTGGGCATCGGCGCCATCGTGGGCGGCGGGATCTTGGTGCTGGCGGGCGTCGCCTTCAAGACCAGCGGGCCGGCGGCCATCGTCGCCTTCGCGCTCAACGGCGTGATCGCGGTGATCACCGCCATGAGCTTCGCGGAGATGTCGACGGCGTTCCCGGAGTCTGGCGGCCCCTACACCTTCGCCAAGAAGGTGCTCAGCGTGCGCGCTGCGTTCGCCGCTGGCTGGGTGCTGTGGTTCGCGTACATCGTGGCGGGCGTGCTGTATGCCCTCGGCTTTGCGTCCTACGGGCTGGTGTTGATCCAGCACATTTGGGAGCTGTTCGGGCGCCCGCCGGCGTGGCTGAGCGGGCGCAGCGCAGCGGTAGCGTTGGCGATCATCCCCACGATTTTCTATACGGTATCTCAGATCCGCAAGGCGAGCGGAGGCGGTGACTACGCGACCTGGGGCAAGCTGGTCGTGTTCGCGGCGCTGATCTTGGCTGGCCTGTGGGCCCTGGCGACCAGCCCTTCCGGTACCGTGTCGAAGGGCATGACCCCGTTCTTCGTCGGCGGCTTCTCGGGGCTGCTGCAAGCGCTGGGCTTTACCCTGATGGCCCTGCAAGGCTTCGATCTGATCGCGGCGGTGGCCGGCGAGATCAAGTCACCCAGTCGAGTGATCCCGCGGGCGATGCTGATCAGCTTGGGGGTGGGGTTATTGATCTATCTGCCGCTGTTGTTCATCTCAGCGACCGTCGGCGCAGACGCTGGCAGCGACATCGTGGCGATGAGCAACAAGAACCCAGAGACCGTCATGGCTAATGCCGCACGGAACTATATGGGCGCGGCTGGCTACTGGCTGGTGATCGTCGCCGCCGTGCTGTCGACCCTGTCAGCCTTGGGCGCGAACCTGCTGGCGGCGTCCAGGGTCGCGCTGTCGATGGCCGGTGACCGCACGCTGCCTCAGGTCATCGGGCAGCTGCACGAGACGCGCAGGACGCCGGTCATGGCGCTCTACGCCAGCGCGCTCACGCTGGTGGCGATCATCCTGATCGTCCCCGATTTGGCCTCAGCAGGCGCCGCGGCGAGCTTAATCTTCTTGATCGTGTTCGCGCTGGTCCACTGGATGAGCATCCTGGCTCGGCGCCGCGCGGAACAGAGAATGAGCATGCTGCCCCCCTCGTCGACGCTGGGGGTAGCACAGCCGCTCAGCGACTCGACGCCGTTTCGAAGCCCGTGGTTCCCTGTGCTGCCGGTGGTGGGTGGCCTGGCCTGCGCCGGCATGGCGCTGTTTCAAGGCATCGCGGTGCCGGCGGCGGGCGCGGTCGCGGTGCTCTGGCTGGCCTTCGGCGTGCTGCTCTACATGGCGCTGTTCTCGGGGCGCGCAGAGACCTTCGACGCCCAGGCAGAAGGCCACGACCCCGCGCTGGCCAAGCTGCGCGGTCGCAGCCCGCTGGTGCTGGTGCCGCTGGCCAACCCGAGGAGCGCGCCGATGTTGGTCGCCATGGCTTCTGCCCTGGCTCCGCCCAGATACGGACGCGTGACGCTGCTCAGCGTGATGCGCCCCCCAGCCAGCGGCGACGACCCCAGCCTGTCCAATCTAAGCCCTAGCGGCCTGAACCCCGCCCACGAGGTGCTGCGCGATGCGCTGGCCGCGTCGCTCAAGGCGGGGCATCGACCTGAGGCGCTGATCACCATCGCGTCGACCCCGTGGCGCGAGATCCGCCGGGTCGCGCGCAGCCATGCCTGCGCCGGGTTGCTGCTTGGCCTCAGCGACCAGCGCTCAGAGACCACGACGCACCTTGAAGAGCTGCTCGACGGGGTGAGCTGTGACGTCGCGTTCTTGCGCGCTCCAGCTGGCTGGGACCTCGCAGCAGCCAAGCGCATCTTGGTGCCAGTCGGCGGTCACGGGGCGCAGGCAGAGCTGCGCGCTCGCATGCTGAGCAGCTTGGAGCGCAGCGTCGAGCGTGAGTTTGTTTGGCTGAGCACCCTCCCGGAGACGGCCGACGACGAGGACCTTGAAGCCGCGCGGCGTAAGTTGCGCCGCCTAGCTGAAGACGCCACGGCGCGCGCGCCGACGCTACAGGTGCTGCGGCACGCCTCGGCGGTGGAAGCGATCATCGAGCAGGCCACGCGCTGCGATCTGGTGGTGCTCGGCCTGCAGCGGGGTGGCCGTGGTCAGCGCAGCTTCAGCGAGGTCGCGCTGCGCGTCGCGTATGAGTCGTCCTGCGCGGTGGTGTTGATCAGCCAAGGCGACCACGCCTAGCGCCGCGCAAATTCCAAGCGGCCACCAGCTCTCCAGCGCTCAACACTTGGTGCCGGCCGCGCGCTCCAGCTCACCGAACGGATCGAGGATAACGCGCAGCGTCGAGCGCAGCGCCTTTGACTGAATCCCTGCGGCAGCGTTCCAGCTCGCGTAGCGCAGCTCGCCAAACACCACCCCAGACAGCGGCGTAAACCACAGGTCAAAGCCGCTGGGTCTGACGCCGTTGGCCTCGAAGCCATACTCCCACACCGTGCTCGCCGCCGTGGTGAACGCCAGGCTCCCCAACACCCCCAGCTCGCACTGCCGCGCGCGAAGGTACAGCTCGCTGCCGAACAACCCGTGGCCGACCAGGTTGATGTACCAAGGGTCCCCGTCCCACTCGAAGGCGCGCTGGCTCGAGTCCCACTTGGGCGGCTGGGTAAACGCTTGACGATAGCGCTCAGCGATGACTGACGGCTCGGTCTCGGCGAACACCTCGGGCCAGATCCGCGCCTCAGACACCCGCATGCCGATCATCAGCAGCGTGGCGTGGAGCGTGGGGATCCACAGGCTTGGGACCCGGCGGTCTCTACCCACAGGGTCGAGGCGCAGAGGCTTCGCTTCAAGATCCGCCTGCTGCGCCGACGCCTGCCCGGTAGCTGCGACCAGCGCCACCACCAAGCCAGCCAAAATCACGACGCGCTTATCCAACTTAGGAGCGCTCAAGATCGGGGTTTGGGTGGAGGGGCGGCACCGCGCGCTCAATTCGGCTGATCTGCGGCGCACCGAAAGCCGATGCCGTGGCTCACCGTGTCTGGCTTCATCGCGTAACGAAAGCTGGGGCGCAGCCACGCCTTGAGGCCTCCGTTCCACGCGCCGCCACGGATCACCCGCAGCTCGCCGCTGGCGGGTCCCTTCGGATCCCGCTGCTCCGGCGCCGCGTAGTCGCCTTGCCAGTCGGAGGTCCACTCCCAGACATTGCCGACCAGGTCTTTGACGCCGAACCGCGAGTCACCCAGGGGAAAGCTCCCCACCGGAGCCGTGGTCGGGAAGCGATCGTTATCTTCGTAGAGGGCCGGCAAGCGCTCGCCTTGCCGCGTCCCCCAGTTGACGCACTCCCACCCGCAAGCGTTCAAGTGCTTAGCCGTGGGATCATCGTCTCCCCATGGATATAACCGCCCATCCGATGAGCGCGCGGCGTACTCCCACTCTGCCTCAGTCGGCAAGCGCTTGCCCTGAGCTTCGCAGTAGTCCCGCGCTTGAGACCAGCTGACGCAGTTGATCGGGTGGTCTTCGCGGGCGCTGCTGCCCTCGTTGCAAGCCGAGGAGTACACGCGCGCCTGCTGGCGCGTCATCTCATCCCAACTCACCTCGGTGGCGGCGCGCCGGCATTTGCCTGCCACCGAGCACTGCTGATACGCCGCGACGGTCACCTCAGTCGTGTCCAGGCAGTATCCGTGGAGAATCACGTGATGGCTGGGCTTCTCTGCGTCGGAGGCTGCGTCAGCGTCGGAGCCCATGAAGAACTCCCCCGCCGGGATAGCCTGCATACCCTGAGGACACCCCAGCGCGACCGCCGCGGGGGGCGCCGCGACGTCGACGGCGGGCTCAGGGAGCGTGGCCTTCGCGCGCAGCTGAAGCTGACCTTGGGTGATGTAGTAGACCCCACCACCCGCCACCGCCGCGGCCAGCAGCGCGACCAGACCCGTGCCGAGCCATTTCCTGGGAGGCGGAGTCAGCGGGCGCGTGACCGGCCCACCGCTGCTGGTCGGCGAAGAGCTAGGCCGGCTTGATGGAGGCGAACCCAACGCGTGCGGCGACGCTAGCGGCGAGGACCGCGGAGGCTCAAACAGCGAGGACGGCGCGGAACCAAACAGCGAGGACGGCGGAGATCCGAAGGGCGAAGACTGCGGAGACCCGAGCGGCGAGGGTGACGCGGACGGCGAGTTGAAGTCGGGTAGCGCTGCCCCCGGCGACACCAGCGCGACCGCGGGCTCGCTAGGCTGCTGGGCTGCAGCGCGCTGCGACCTCAACAGATCCCGCGGCGGAGGTGGCGGGGGGCGCACCGACTTTGGCAGCTGCTCGTTGGTCTCTGGAGGCGTCATGGCGCGCGCCGCCATGGCCTCGATGGCGGCGGGCCGCACGCTGGTGGGTAGGATCCCCAAGGTGTCGGCCACCGCCGCCCAAAAGCTCCCTGCGCTTTGGTATCTATCCGCGGGGTAAAGCGCCAGGGCCTGTTCGAACACCGCCTCGAGCTCGGGCGACACGAACGCCCCAAGCGCCGCGGGGGTCGGGCGCTGCTGGGTGGAGGTGCTGGCGCGGTGAAAGTCTTGTGTTTCTGGACCCGCCAGCGCCTGGCGCCCGGCCAGCATCTCGGTGGCGATCAGCGCGAGCTGAAACACATCCGTCCAAGGGCCGGTCGTGCCGTACTCAGCATCGAACTGCTCTGGCGCGCCATAGCCCGGCGTGAACGCGCTGACCTGACGACCCGTGGTGCCGAGGGCCGGCGACTGCACATCCATGATCTGCGCCACGCCGAAGTCGAGCAACTTGACCACATCGGGCGCCCGGGGATCGCCCATCACCACCAGGTTCTCTGGCTTGACGTCGCGGTGAGCGACGCCGCGCTGGTGAGCCAGCTCCAGCCCGCGGGCTACCCCCTCTAACAGCTGGTACACCTCAGC
Source organism: uncultured Polyangiaceae bacterium (assembly GCA_964551615.1). Lineage (GTDB taxonomy): Bacteria > Myxococcota_A > Polyangia > Polyangiales > Polyangiaceae > JAHBVY01. Next base: position 57,401 of record CAZKDY010000026.1, on the reverse strand, counting down.
CGGGGTCCGCCTTGGTTCCCTGCGGTTTGTTTCTTGATCTAGGATTAGATCTAGCGGCTGCCCGTCGAGCCACTCCATCACCATGTACGGGACCCAGTCACCCAGGGCCGTCGTGAAGGTGCCGACGTCACGCGGCTGCACGATGCTCGAGCTCTGGGATGACAGCTCGCTCAGCAGCGCGCCTTCGTTGACGAAGGCCTCCTGGAGCGCTGCCCTATCCTCGGCAGGCGCTTCCGCGAGGAAAGTAAAAAACTTGACCGCGATGGGCGCCTTCCACAGCTTGTGATAGCCCTTGTAGACGAGCGAAAACCCACCGGCGGCGATCAGCTCTCGGATCTCGTACTTTTGCGCGAGGGTCTCACCGCTCACGCCGAGTGGGTCGCGCTCAGACATATTCCGGGGGTCAGTAGGCGAACAGCGCCGTTCAGGGAACATGGACTACGCTGTTCCCCGCGTAGAATCTAGCCCCCCGCTGAGCACACGCCGATCTGCACAAAGGCAGACAAACGTGGGGCGCGCGTGGCGCGCGCCCTAGACGGGGCTTGGTTCACCGCGAGAGCGTCTGGTAAGGCTGACAACACGAAGAAGGCTGCGGCAGGTGAAGCCGCCCGCCTCGGGAGCCGACACGCTTGAACTACAAACTGCTGCGCTACGCTGAAGGCCGCGTCGAGTTCACGCGCTCGCGCACCGGCCAGTACCTCTTCGGGGTAGTGTTTGGTGTGTTGGGAGTGCCGGCCGCGCTGCTCGGTGCGTCCATCGCCTTGGTCAACCCCCAGCTGGGTGCGCTCGTCGCAGGCTTCGGCTTAGCCTTCACCGGCGCCATGCTGCTGGTGGTGACGCGAAGGGCCGGGCCAGGGGCCTTCGCGTTCGACGATGGCGCCCAGGCCTTGCTCGCCTACCGCAGCCCAAGCGCTCGCGGGGAGCCTGAAGGGCGCGTCCCGTATTCACAAATTGCTGACCTGCGGGTCGGCAGCTATCGAAACTCAAGCAGCGAGGGTCGCTCAACGACCTATGCCCTGGACGTCGTACGCCGCGACGGCGCGAGCTGGTCGTTGGTGAACTTTCAATCCAAAGACAAAGCTGAGCGGCTGCTTGAGTTGGTGCTTCAGAACGTGGAGCTTGGTCCGACTGAAAGCGCTGACGCGCCAGCGGAGCAGCCCGCTTTAAGCGGCCATTTCCAGATAGAAAAATCGGCGACACAGACCCGCATTCGCTTCAAGAAACCATACCGCGTGGTAACGCATGTAAGTGGCCTGATGGTGGTGTCCGGGCTTTGCTTCGCGGTCTTGGGTGCGCGCTATGACGTGCCGCCAGTCGCCTTCTACCTCGTAATGGCGCTCCTCAGCTTCGCGCTGGCCGCGCTGCTGTTTGCGGTGGTCAATGGCGTCGGCAAGCACGTGGTCCTGACCATCTGCCCCCAGAGCCTGCGCGCCCAAGAAGAAGGCGGCGTGATCAAGGCATGGTTTGAGGACCCCATCACGGCGCTCCACGCCGTGCGCCTCGGGTTCCGCCCAAATCACGACGACCGCGCGCTGCTGCTGCTGAAGCGAGACGAGTACGACGCGCTCTCGCGCTGCCAACAAGGCAGCTACACCAGCGCGCTGGAGGTCGGGCTGGCGCTGTTGTCAGTCCGCAAGCTGGAGGTCGGCGAGCTCAGCCTAATCCAGAAACTAGAGCTAGAGCAGTTGATTGAGGCTGAAGTCGAGCGCGTCGCTCACAAGCGCCTGCTCTGAGCCCAGGCGACCGAAGTCCGGAGAACGCGCGTCGTGCCCCAAGCTGACGCTTCACTCGGGGCCTGGTAGGTTCTGCGTGTGCCCTTCACTCGACTCGCCGCGCTGCTGACCCTGGTTGCAGGTTGCTCGAATGCCGCCCCGGCTGCCGCGCCCGAGGGTTCTTCTTTGCCCGAAGGGACGTATCGCCTGGACCTCGGTCACCTCTCTCGAACATCCCCCGAGGCCAGCGCCGAGGTGCTCGGCGCCGCATCGAGCGCAAAGCTGCGCATCCGTGTCTCTGGTGATGGCGCAGAGCTGCAGTCCGACGCCGCACGCCCCGGCGACGCGCCAACGTTCGAGGTCGTCGACCAGGGACAGGGTCACGTCCTGCTTCGAGCCCGACAAGGCCCCGACGTGGAATGCACGAGAGCCTCGGCTGACGCGATCGACTGCGTGATGCCCCACGGCATCACGATGCGCTTTCGTCGAGATCCGTGACGGTGCCCTTCGAGGCGGCCGCGAAAGGCCAAGTATGCACACAAGTGGTCCAGCTGCTTTCTGTCCCGCCCAGGTACGGACTGTCTGGTGTACAGATTGATGCCCCCGTACTCCCCGACAGGCTCATCCGGCCCGTGATGCGTGTCGTCGGAGCGCCGGAGCAAACGCCACCAGAGCGACCACCGCCTCTTCCCATCAGGCGCAGCGCCGAGTCCACGCGCTGAATTGCCAATGACCAAGCTGTACCGCCAGGCCCAGCGAGCGCAGTTTCAGAACAACGGAAGGTAAGGTTCGGGGTTGCTGTCGCGGTGATCGTGTGGGTCGGTCCACCTGCTGATACGCGGGCATCACGGACCAGCGCGAGGCGCGTCGAAAAAAGCCGCGAGTGTCGGATCCGACCGGGTTGATGCCAAGGCGTCAATCGCCCGCGCGAATGAGCAGTTTGAGACCCGCCCACTTGGCCGAAACGGTCTATGATCCTCGAGTGACCCAGGCCCACCGGCACCACCGACATACCTTCCAAGACTACCTCGTGCTTGAAGCCTCGAGCACCATCCGCCACGAGTTCCTTGATGGGCAGATCTTTGCGATGGCCGGGGGGACACCTCAACACGCGGCTTTGGCCGCGGGCGTGACGGCAGCCCTGCAGTCCACGCTGAGTGGGGGGCCATGCCGGGCGCACAGCTCCGATCTCCGCGTTCGGGTCCTCGAGACCGGCCTCACCACGTATCCCGACATCACGGTGGTTTGCGGCGACTATCAAACGGATCCTTCGGACCCCAACACGATCGTCAACCCGAAGGTCGTCGTGGAAGTCACCAGCCCATCCACCGAGGAATACGATCGTGGCGAGAAGCACGCGAGCTATCAGCGTATCTCGACGCTCGACGCGATCGTGTTCGTGTCCCACCGAGAGGCGTTGATGGAGGTCATCGAGCGGCAAGCGTCTGGCGAGTGGAAGCGCACTGAAGCGAGGAGAGGCGGTCGACTTCGGATCGCTGTGCTGGGCGTCGAACTTGATGTCGAGCGGCTGTATGCGGACGCGGGTGCTCCCTAGAGCACCGATCAGTTTGCCAAGCGGCGAATTTCTGAGCACGCTTCTCGGCGAGATGTGCGCGGTGACCGTCGTTGCCCGACGGAACCGACCAGCACAAACAATCCAACCTCCGCGGCCTTGGCTGACCTCGACCTCGGCCCGCGACCGCTACGCCGTACCGCTCGCTGCCCGCATCACCTCGGAGAACGGCACCCGCGACTGAGCTCCGAACAGCGTGTGCTTGCCGAGCCGAGCCCGACTGATCGCTGGTGAAGGAATGCCACACAGAAATTGTGCGAGGGTGCGAGGCTCTGAGAACAGCTCGGTCTGCTCTCGACGGAGCTCCAGGGCCTGCTGCCAGATGGCGTCGTCCAGCTTTGCTCCCCCACCCCCACCCCCGGCGAAGGGCGTCGCCTGCTTCGAAGCACACCACGAACAGTGGCCGCAATCGCCATCGAGCGTTTCCGCGAAGTGAGCGCCTAGGGCCGCGACCTGACAGCCGTCTCGAGTGATCAACGAGACCACCTCGGCGAGGCGGCCTAGCTCCTGCTTCTCCCGGTCGACGGCTTGCTGGTGCAGCTCGGCGGCCAGCGCGTGCTTGTCGTCGGGCACGTCCTTGGCGAAGTAGCGGTGGCGTACGCCCTTGGCCCGCAGCTCGATCATCTGGCGCTCGGCCAGAGAATCCAGCACACCCACGACCCGATGACGCTCGACCCCCATGGAGCTGGCGATCTGGTTGGCGTCCGCCTTGAACCACACCCGGGCCTTCTGGGAGTGGGACAGTATCTTCCGCACGAAAGCCTGCTCACCTGGGTCGAAGCGGGCGATCATCTCGCCGGAGGGCATCAGCGGCTTGAACTCGTAGAGAGAATAGATCGGGGTCCCGCCCGCCAGGTGCCCGCGGAGCTCGAGGTAGGTCAACAGGGTGCGCAGCACGAGCACTCGAATGTCGTACTCCGAGGAAGCCGTCGTCAGACTCAACTCGATTTCCTCTTCTCCGGAAAACAGCGAATCGGTGAGACGGGTGACGGCGCTCAGGGTCGGCGTGTCGCCATAGACAAAGTTCTCGAGCACCACGAGGTCCGCCTCGCACGCCAGGATCTCGCAGATGGACCACTCACCGTCCCGACCCGCCCTTCCGATTTCCTGAGAGTAGTTCTCCAGGCTCTTGGGCAGGTTGTAGTGATAAACGTAACGAATATTCGATTTGTCGATACCCATGCCGAAGGCGATGGTCGCGACGACGACACCTCGCTCGGCGCCGATGAACCAGTCTTGGATGGCTGCCCTGGCCTCGCCGCCCATTCCCGCGTGGTAGGCCTTCGCCTCGATACCCTGGCCCTGCAGCAGCGCCGCCACCTGCTCGGCGGTCTTCTGCAGCGTCACGTACACGATCGCCGGCCCGGGCGGACGTTCCTGGAACCGCGCGATAAGCTCGGCGTCCCGCGCGGCCGCCGACACGGGCGTGGCCAGCAACGTCAAATTCTTGCGGTAAAACGCCGTCCGGATCGCGCACTGCGGGGCGATGTTCAGCACCCGACAAATGTCCTGGAGCACCGGCTCGGTTGCCGTCGCCGTCAGGGCCAGGACTCGCTCGGCTCCGAAGTCTTCGGCGAAGGCCGCCAGCTTCAGATAATCCGTACGGAAATTGTGCCCCCATTCGGACATGCAGTGGGCCTCGTCAACAGCGAACAGGGAGACCCGAACACCCCGTAGCGCCTCGCGGAAACGCTCGTTGTTGAAGCGCTCCGGCGCGACATACAGCAGCCGGGTCGTGCCGTCGCGCACCTCGCCCATGACGGTCTTGTACTCGTCGAAGCTGAGGGTCGAATCCAGGTTTCTCGCGGGGATCCCCCGGGCAGTCAGCGCGTCGATTTGATCTTTCATCAAGGCGATGAGCGGCGAAATCACCAGGGTCAAACCCGGCAGCAGCGTCGCTGGGAGCTGATAGCAGAGAGACTTTCCGGCGCCGGTGGCGAACACGGCCGCCGAGGAGCGCCCCGCCATCAGGTGCTCGATGACCTCCAGTTGCCCAGGGTTGAAATCATCGAAGCCAAAGCGCTGTTTCAACGCGCTCCGCAACGACGCCGCGTCGTGGGTGGGTTCGGTCATGGGCGCCCAAGCTAGCAGCTTCGAACCGAGCGGCTCGAACCGCTGTGACAGACAACGTCCGTCCGTGAGCTGGACAGCCTCCAATCGCATCACGAGGGCGGGGGCTACCGCACATGCCACCCCTCGACCCCAAGAACGACGTCGTGTTCAAGCTGCTCTTCAGCCGCGAGAAGCGACTCCTCCACAGCATGCTCGAAGCAGTCCTCGGCGAACCCATCGATGAGGTCGAGCTGCTCAACCCTGGCATCCCCGGCGACTTGGCGAACGACAAGGCCATCATCCTCGATCTCCGAGCGCTGCTCAGCTCGGGCAAACGGGTGAACGTCGAGATGCAGGTGGGCCCTGGTGAAACGCTTCCGCAGCGCTTCGTCTACTACGCCGCCACTGACTACGCAGCTCAGCTCCGGCGAGGAGAGGGCTACCACCAGCTCGAGCCCACGGTGTCCATCGTTTGGGCGGCCTGCATCGTCGTGCCAGATTTGACTCAGTTGCACGAGGTCTTCGAACTGCGAGGGCGCGAGACCGGCCTGCTTCACAGCGATCAGCTCACTTTCCACGTCATCCACCTCGCCAATCTGGATAATCCCGGTCAGGCTATGAACACCGCCCTGCACCGCTGGGCCCGGTTCTTTGCCGCCACCTCGACGCAAGAGCTGCTCCAACTCGCAGAGGAAGACGCCATCATGGAAGCCGCCAAGACGGCCCTCGAAGACCTTGCTCAGGACCCCGAGGCGCGACGCCTCGCGGACAAGCGTGAGATCGACAGAAAGCTCTACCAGTACGAGCTGGCAGAGACCGCCAGGAGAGCAGCGGCTGCGGCCGAGGCCGAAACACAGCGGGCTGAAGCCGAAACACAGCGGGCTGAAGCTAGCCTGCGTCGCGTCACCCGAAGGCAGCTTGAGGCGCGGTTCGGGGCCCTGCCAGACTGGGTCGACGAGCGCATCGCTCAGGCCTCTCTCGCGGGGCTGGAAGCCATCAGTGAGGCGGCGGCCTCGCCAGAATCCACGACCGTGGAGAGCGCGCTTCAGAGCGCGGCAAAAGTCTGATCGTCAGCCGGCCGATACGTCCGACCTGAGCTCCTCGAGCTTGCCGTTTGCCTGCCGGGGCAGATCGTCGACATAGAGTACGCTTGGCCTACGTCAGGGCACCTGCAGCTTGATGCGGTTGGCGACCCTGTTGTCGTTGATCAGGGCGCAGACGTGGGCATCCGTTACCGCGAGGAATAGACTGAGGGCTTCGCCTTGCTCAAGGGGCACCTCAGGTTTGCTCTGCTCATCGGGCCCATGCTCGGCCCGTATTTGGTGTGCGTCGCACTGCCGCTGATGCCCGCGGTCCTCGGCAAGCACGTGGTCCTGACCATCTGCCCCCAGAGCCTGCGCGGCCAAGCAGAAGGCGGCGTGATCAAGGCATGGTTTGAGGACCCCATCACGGCGCTCCACGCCGTGCGCCTCGGGTTCCGCCCAAATCACGACGACCGCGCGCTGCTGCTGCTGAAGTACGACGCGCTCTCGCGCTGCCAACAAGGCAGCTACACCGGCGCGCTGGAGGTCTGGCTGGCGCTGTTGTCAGTTCGCAAGCTGGAGGTCGGGGAGCTCAGCCTAATCCAGACACTAGAGCTAGGGCAGTTGATCGAGGCTGAAGTCGAGCGCGTAGGCCACGAGCGCCTGCTGTGAACCGGCGGCCCCGCCTAGAGACACCTGGGCTCCTGGACTTGCGCGTGGCGATGCGCTTGACTGCCGCCCGCCAGGAAACCAATGGCTCGAACACGCCACCAAGGGGCCGATCAAGGCCTCCCACTCCGCGACCTCCCCGCCGCTGCGCTCCGCGCGGTGCTGCGTGAGGGCTACACCCGACACGATCTCAAAGCGGACGTGTTGGCGGGGCTGGTGGTCGGCGTGGTCGCGCTCCCGCTGGCCATGGCCCTGGCGATCGGTGTGGGGGTCCCGCCACAGCACGGGCTGTATACCGCCATCGTCGCGGGTTTCCTCGTGGCAGCATTGGGGGGCTCGCGCAACCAAGTCACCGGACCGACGGCCGCGTTCATCGTGGTCCTCGCGCCCATCTACACCAAGTTCGGCCTAGCAGGTCTGCTGCTCTCCGGGATCCTGGGCGGGCTGATCTTGATCGCCATGGGTGTGTTCCGGCTGGGGCGCATGATTCAGTTCGTGCCGCACCCTGTCACGACCGGGTTCACGGCGGGCATCGCCACGGTCATCGCGACCATGCAGCTGCGCGACGTGTTCGGGCTGAAACCGCAGGGGAACCCCGAGCACTACATCGACAAGGTTCAGGCTCTGTTTGCCGCGCGGCACACCGCGGCGCTGCCCGAGTTCTTGATCGCTCTGCTGACGCTGGGCGCGCTGCTCGGCGTCCCCAAGCTCACGCGCCGCGTGCCGGCGCCGCTGGTCGCGTTCCCCTTGGCGGCGCTCGTCGCCGCCGCGCTTCAGCGCTGGGTCCCCAGCTTCGGCGTCGCCACCATCGCCAGTAGTTTTCACACGGAAATCAACGGGCACATCTTCAACGGGATCCCGCAGCTGCCTCCGACCCCGGCGCTGCCATGGCTCCAGCCAGGGCCAAGCGGACAGGCGCTGCAGCCCTCATTCGACACGCTGCGCGCGCTGCTGCCAGGCGCCTTCGCCATCGCGATCCTCGGGGCCATCGAGTCGCTGCTGTCCGCGGTGGTGGCTGACGGCATGGCGCACACCAAGCACGACCCCGACGCCGAGCTGATCTCCCAAGGCGTGGGCAACGTGGTCGCGCCGCTGTTCGGCGGCATCCCCGCGACGGGCGCCATCGCCCGCACCGCCACCAACATCAAGGCTGGCGGGCGCACGCCCGTCGCCGCCATGGTGCACTCGCTGACCATCCTGATCGCGGTGCTCGCCTTAGCGCCTTTGCTTGGCTACCTGCCCATGGCTAGCTTGGCCGCCTTGCTGCTGCTGGTGGCGTGGAACATGTCCGACGCCAAGCACTTCGTCCACATCCTGCGCGTCGCGCCCAAGAGCGATGTCGCCGTCCTGCTCACCTGCTACGGCCTGACCGTCACGTTCGACATGGTCGTTGGCGTTTCCGTAGGGATGGTGCTCGCGGCCCTGCTCTTCATGCGCCGCATGGCAGAGGTCACCGAGACACAGCTCGCAGGGCCCGAGCGCCTAAGCTTCCAAGGCAAGCTGCCCAAGGACGTGGTGATCTACGAAATTTCCGGCCCGCTGTTCTTCGGCGCCGCGCAGAAGGCGATGGCGGCGCTGCAGGTCGTCTCGGGTAAGACCCGGGCGGTGATCCTGCTCATGCCACAGGTGCACGCCATGGACGCGACCGGGCTCGTCGCGCTAGAGAGCGTCCTCGACTCCCTGCACCTGCGCGGCTGTCGCGCGCTGTTGACTGACGTCCAAGCCCAGCCCCTAGGGGTGCTGAAGCGGGCTCGCGTGTTTGACCTGCCGGGCGTCAGCTTGTGCGCCACCATCACCGAAGCGTTAGCCTTGCTCGAATCCCAAGAGCGGCCGTCGATCGAGGTCGGCGCCGCGCGCTAGCCTCAAAAATGCCAAGGAAACTTGGAGTAGTCCTGCTCTCGCTTGTCTAAGAACGCGTCGCGGCCCTCCTGTGCCTCTTCGGTTCCGTACGCGAGCCGGGTCGCCTCGCCTGCGAACAGCTGCTGACCCACTAGGCCGTCGTCGGGCAGGTTGAAGCCGAACTTGAGCATGCGCATCGCCGTGGGGCTCTTGCTGTTGATCAGCCGGCCCCACTCGAGCGCCTCGCTCTCGAGCTGAGCGTGGGGCACGGCCTTATTGGCCATGCCCATCGCCACCGCCTCAGCTGCGGTGTAGTTCAAACCCAAAAAGAAGATCTCTCGCGCGCGCTTCTGGCCACATTGCCGCGCTAACAGCGCCGAGCCATAGCCCGAGTCAAAGCTCGCGACGTCGGGATCAGTTTGCTTGAACAGCGCGTGCTCTGCGCTAGCCAACGTCAGATCGCAGACGACGTGCAGGCTGTGCCCACCCCCAACTGCCCAACCGGGGACCACCGCGATCACCACCTTGGGCATGAAGCGGATCAAGCGCTGTACCTCGAGGATATGCAGGCGCCCGAGCCGCGCTGGGTCAACCCCCTGTGCGCCTTCGTACTTGTAGCCGTCCTTACCGCGGATGCGCTGGTCGCCGCCGGAGCAGAACGCCCAGCCGCCGTCTTTCGGTGAGGGGCCGTTACCCGTGAGCAGCACGCAGCCGACGTCGCTCCACATGCGCGCGTGATCCAGCGCGCGATACAGCTCGTCGACGGTGTGAGGACGAAACGCGTTGCGCACCTCGGGCCGGTTAAAGGCGATGCGCACGGTGCCGTGCTCTAGGCAGCGGTGGTAGGTGATGTCGGTAAAATCAAAGCCCGGGACTTCAGCGTAGCGGGCGGCGTCGAAGATCTCTGAGACCATGCGGCGCATCTAGCCGATTTGGCTGAGCGACGCAACGCTCGTCTCCACACCCAGCTGGCGTCAGCTCCATTTAACGAGAATGCTAGTTCCGCTCGGTAATGATTGTTCGAGGGTGGCGGTCACCGCCTTGCCGTTGGCGGCCTCGACCACCGCCATGAACCCCAAGGCGGCGGACTCGTGGGCCAGGGCGTCGTACAAGTTTGGGGGGTGGGTGAGCACCACCCGAGCGCGCCCAGCGTCCACATGGATGGCGAGGCGCACCCCTCGATGGATCAGCCCCCAGGCCGCCTTCGCGCCGCGCAGCAACATGCCCGGCGACGCAACCCGGGCCAGCGCTCGGTACATTGGTGAGCCGGTGAGCGCGCGGTTGGCCAGATAGGTCCGGCGCAACATGTCGTCTTCGCTGAGGCCCAAGCAGCCCACGATGGCCAGGTGCGACGCCACCAGATGCACCTCGGGGATCCAAGCGTTGGCACCGGGTGGGCGCAGCAACAGCTCCCGAAGCTCCGGTGGCAACTCCACGCCGTCGAGCGGTGGGCAAACCCCGAGCAACGCGCGCAGAAGCGATGCCTTTGCCTCGCACTCGGGGTACGATCCAAGCCCCGCAGGCAATTCGTCTAGATAGCTGCTCAGTTGAGATGCCACGCCCGCGTCCCCCGCATCAACGGCCCCACCCGGGAGCTTACACTTGCTGACAGCGTCGTAGGCAGTGGATCGGTGCCTGGAGCCTGGCGCAGCCCACGGCTGTGGCGGAGCTGCGTGCCCACTCGTTTGCCACAGCGGCACAAAAGCCGGGCCGTGGCGTTTGCTCTAGCTGTGCAAAGCGACTAACCCCCGCCCCGTGATCAGCATCTCCAATCTCGCTAAGGGCTTCGGGCCGCGCTCGCTGTTCGCAGGTGTGAGCCTGCAGCTCGACGCCGGCAACTGCTACGGCTTGGTTGGCGCCAACGGCGCGGGCAAGACCACCCTGCTCAAGATCCTGATCGGCGACGAGCCGGCGAGCGACGGCGTGGTGACCTTCGCCAAGCACGCGCGCGTCGGCGTGCTGCGTCAAGATCGCTTCGAGGATGACAGCCAGCGCATCCTGGACGTCGCCATGAAGGGCGACCTCGAGGTGTTTACGGCCCTCAAAGAGCAAGACGACTGGGACGAGAACAGCGACATCGATCCCGAGCGCATCGGCGAGCTGGCCGAGATCATCGCCTCGGGCGACGGCTACACCCTAGAGTCGCGCGCCAGCCAGGTGCTCATCGGTCTCGGTATCCCTGAAGAAGCGCTGACGCGGCCGCTGTCCACGCTGAGCGGCGGCTTCAAGCTGCGCGTGCTGCTGGCGCAGGTGCTGGTGAGCCGCGCTGACGCGTTGCTGCTGGACGAGCCGACCAACCACTTGGACATCTTGAGCATCCGCTGGCTAGAGGGTTTCCTCAAGGCGTACAAAGGTTGCGCGGTGGTGATCAGCCACGACATCCGCTTTTTAGACGCGGTGTCGTCCCACATCCTGGACGTCGACTACGGCACGGTGAGCTCTTACAAGGGCAACTACACCGCGTTTTGCCAGCAAAAGGCCGACACCATGCTGCGCAAAGAGGCCGAGATCGCCAAGGCTGAGCGGATCATCGCGGAAAAGAAGGCGTTCGTCGAGCGCTTCGCGGCCAAGGCCAGCAAGGCGCGCCAGGCGCAGTCGCGGGTCAAGCAGATCGAGAAGATCCAGGTCGATGAGTTGCCGCGCACCAGCCGCCGCTACCCGAAATTCAGCTTCAAGCAAAGGCGCCCCAGCGGCAAAGACGTGCTGGAGGTCGAGGGCTTAGACAAGGCCTACGGCGAGAACGTCGTGCTGCGCGACGTGAACCTGCGCATCCGCCGCGGTGAGCACGTGGCCGTGATCGGCGCCAACGGCCTCGGCAAATCGACGCTGCTCAAGATCCTCGTGGATCGCCTGGCGGCGGACGCCGGCGAGGTCAACTGGGGACACGAGGTGCAAATCGGCTATTTTGCCCAGGATCACAAAGATCTGCTCAGCGACCCCAAGCAGACCACGCTCGATTTTCTGTGGGACACCTGCCCTCAAGAAGGCACCAGCTACGTCCGAGGTCAGCTCGGCAGGGTGCTGTTCAGCGGCGAAGACGTCGAGAAGAAGCTCGAGGCGCTGAGCGGTGGCGAGGCCGCGCGCTTAGTGTTTAGCCGCATCATGGTGCAACAGCCCAACGTCTTGGTGCTCGACGAGCCGACCAACCACCTGGATCTCGAGTCGATCGAGGCGCTCGTTTCCGCGTTGAAAGGCTACGACGGCACGCTGCTGTTCGTGTCCCACGATCGCTGGTTCGTCGACGCGTTGGCGACGCGGGTGATTGAGATCCAGCAAGACGGCATCGTCGATTTCCCCGGCACCTACGCCGAGTACCTAGAGCGTGAAGGCGACGACCACCTGGACGTGGAGCAGGTGGTGCTCAAGGCCAAAGGCAACAAAGACGGCAAGAAGAACGGCAAACAGGACGGCAAGCAGAGCGTCGCCCCTCCACCCCCTTTAGCTCAACAGCGCCCTGCTCCCGATCCTGACGCTGGGCTGAGCCACGACGAGCGCAGGCGACGCGCCAACCGCCGCAAGGCGCTGCCCAAGCGGCGTGACGAGCTGCTCGCGCAGGTTGAAAAGACCGAGGCGCGCAAAGCCGAGATTGAAGCCAAGTACTGTGAGCCTGGCTTCTTTGAGCAGACCCCAGAGGCTCAAGTTGAGAAGCTCAAGCGCGAACAGATGGAGATCGAGAGCCGCCTGGATCGCTTGGTGACCGAGTGGGAGGGCGTGGAAGCCGAGCTAGCCGAGCTTGGCCTAAGCTAAAGACACCGCAGCGTCCCAGACTTTTTTGGGGGTGGGGGTGGTGCGCTGCGGCGCGCTGCTCGACAGCCGCGCGTGCTATGGGGAGCCCCATGTCGAGGAAAGAAGCCAAGCGCAAGTCGAAGCCTAACCAGCCGCAGCTGAGCCAGCTAGCGGAGCCAGAGATCGACATCCGCGAGGCCAGCGAAGGCGACCGCCCGACCCTGGAGCTGCCGCCGCTCAGGCTCCAACCGGCCGCGGCGATGAGCGCGTATCAAGCCTACATCAAGCAGCTAGAGGCGCACCACGGCTGGACTGATGTCAGCCTGATCGAGAACTGCTTTCTGATGGGCGAAGAGCTGGGTGAGCTATTCAAAGCCGTACGGAAAGTAAACCGCTTCTACGACCAAGCCGACGCCCCAGCGACAGAGCACAGCGAGCTAGTGGCTGACGTCGGCGAAGAGATCGTCGACGTGTTCAACTACCTGATCGCCATCGCGAACCGCCTGGACATCGACATCGAGCGCGCCTTCATCGAGAAGAACACCAAGAACCTGAGCCGCAGCTGGAAATAGCGCCGGCTTAGCTGCTGCTGTCGCGACCGCGCTGGCTAATTTGAGAACACCTCAAACTCACCAGCGAACGGGTAGCTCCCAGACTCCTGCGCCGCCGCGAACAGGTTGACCTTATATTTGCCGCGCGGCAATGTACAGGTGACCAACACTGAGCCGCCGGGCGTGACCTGACAGCGCACCGCGCGCCCACCAGCCGCCGGATCTGCCGTCGCGGTGATGAAGCGCCGGTTCGGGTTGGCGATGCGGGCGGCGAACCGCTGGTCACGTACGGTCACCTGCGCGCTGCGTGGGTCGAGCAGCTCCAAGCCGTTGCTGAAGAACCAGGGCCTGAGCACGGGCTGCTGCAAGAACTCTGCGCGGCTGAGCGCCGGCGCGCGCAGCTGCCAGACCTCAGCGTCGGGGAAGTGGGTCACCCCCATCACCTCGGGCGGCGCGAACAAATAATCCGTACGGTAACTTCGAATGAAGCTGCTGCCGTCTAGGTAGCCGGCGTCCCAGGTCGCGTCGACCAAGTACCACGCGCCGCGGATCTTGGCCGCGTTCCACGCGTGGCCCTGGCCGGTGAGCCCCGCCGCGCCCACGCGAGCGTCACCCGGCACGTAGCGGATCTCGTCGCCGGTCACCTTACCTAGCGCAGCCAAGAGCCTGGCGTAGCCCCCACACACCGCCTTGCGCGAGCTGAAGACCTGCTCAGGCTCTGAGGACGCGTAGTTGCCGGCGACGTAGCCCTCGCCGTCGTAGGCGATGCGCGACGCCACGTAGTCATGCAGCGCCTTCACTCGCAGGAACGGCTCTGCTTCCCGCGCGGCAATGTACTCAGCGACGCTCTGGATGCTAGCCTCGGCGTCGCGCGGCATGTCGCGGACCAGCGGGTGCAGCTGAGCCGCGAACGGATAGCTGATCTGCAGCGTGGGCTCAGCCTTCGGCTGCTCCGGCTTTGGCGGCTCGGGTGTGGGTAGCTCGGACTTTGGCGGCTCGGGGGTTGGCTGCTCAGCCTTTGGCTCCTCAGCCGTTGGCGGCTCGGGTGTGGGTAGCTCGGACTTTGGCGGCTCGGGCTTTGGCAGGTCGGGTGTTGGGCTCGGCGCTTGCTCAGGCTGCGGCGCGCTGGGCACCGGCGAAGCTGAGGCGCCGAGTGACGCTTGGGGCGTCGCTGGCAGGCTGCTGCCCGCGGTGGGCGCCTCACTGAGCGGATCATCTGTTGTTTCCGGTCGGAAAGGATTGTCATGCGCCGCGGCGTATAAGAACTCCAGGCCGCCGGCCGCCGTTGAGGCGAACGCCCGAACCTGTCTGACGCGCTCGGGGCTCTGGCCCTCGACGAACCAGTCGCCGCGGGTCGCCAACGCCGCGAACGCCTGGGCCGGGTACCAGGCGCAGAGCAGGGCGAGGAAGCTCAAGTTGATGGCCAGGGTGCGCAACACCAAGCGATCGCCCGTGGTGAGCACGCGCGGCTTGTCCGCGACGCGCTTGTCCCGCGCCGCGCGGCGCCCCCGCCGCCACTCCGCTGCGCGGTCCCACAGCACAGGCAAGCCTGGAAACAGCGCCACCCCCGCCGCGACCGCCAGCCAGCGCGGGCCGTTCAAGTAGCTCGCGAGGCTTGAGGCGAGCCACACGCCGAGCAGCGGCAACGCGATCACCAGCGCCCACCACAGCGCGCGCAGGCAACCAAGCAAGACCGACCCTAGAACGCGCCGCGCCACCACGCGCAGGATAGCTCACGGCGGTCACCGCGTCGCCAGGCAGTGGGCGCGACCTCATCGAGAAGCGCACCAAGCACCTGAGTCCCAGCTGAAGTTGGCTCTTGGAGCTTGGGCGCGAGCCTGCGCACAGGACACAGCCCAGCACCCAGCGCCCACAGGAGGCGCTCGGGAGCTGGGCCGTGGATGCTCAGCGAAGCGCTTAGCTGCGCCGACGTCGACGCGCGACCAGCAGACCGAGACCTGCCAGCCCGAGCCAGCCGAAACCGCGCGGAGCGTTGGAGCCCGGCGTCGCGCAGCCACAGCCACCGTCATCGTCGCTCGCCCCAGCTCCGCTGCCGCTGGCGCCCGCGCTGCCTGCCGTGGCGCCGCTGCCGCCGTTACCGCTGCCGCCGTTGCCGCTGCCACCGTTGCCACTGCCGCCGTTACCGCTGCCGCCAGTCGCTGAGCCAGCGCTGCCGCCAGTGGCTGAGCCGGCGCTACCACCAGTGCTTGAGCCGGCGCTACCACCAGTGCCACCAGTCGCTGAACCGGCGCTGCCGCCAGTCGCTGAGCCGCCAGTCGCTGAACCGGCGCTGCCGCCAGTGCCGCCAGTGGCGCCAGTGGCTGAGCCGCCCGTGCCGCCAGTGGCCGCGCCCCCAGTGCCGCCGGTGGCTGAGCCCCCAGTGCCGCCAGTGCCTGAGCCCCCAGTGCCGCCGGTGGCTGAGCCCCCAGTGCCGCCAGTGCCTGAGCCAGCGCTGCCACCAGTCCCTGCGGAACCGCCGGTCCCTCCACTGCCACCTGTGCCGCTATTCGAGCTAACACACACGGAGCCGCTACACACTCCAGAGGCGCAGTCGGCGGCGGTGGTGCAGCTGGAGGTGAGCCCCTTGCCAGGGTCGATCCAGCGCAGCATGACCTGGTTGACCCCCGAGCCGACTTGCCCGCCCAGGTAGCCAATCAGCATGGCGCCTGGGCCTGCCGCGCCGCGCTGCACGCCAAGCGAGAATGGTTTTTGCGCCACGCTGCCTGTGACACCGAAGGTCGGCATCGGGGTGCCGTCTTGATACACGCTGGCGATGTGCCAATCGGGGTCGCCGGCGCTGGACACACTCCCGCTCACTCGCAAGAAGTGAGGCGCCGCGAAGCCGCTCACGCTGGCAGACGTGGGCACCGTGCAAGGCCTTGAAGTAACGGTTCCGTCTGGCAAGATGAGCTCGCACACGCTACCGCACGCTACCAAGTAGCTGCTGGCACCTGGGACCACCCGCCCATCGACCACCTCCTCAGCAGCCGTGCCACCACCGGTAGTGCACAAGTCCTGGACCTTAGAGGCCACGGTGAGGGCAGTGCCGTACACGGCTGAGCCATAGTCGGTGGAGCCCGCGCGGGGCCTGTACCCAATGACAGTTCCACCGACAATTTTCCCATAGGGAATAATTTCTGGGCTGTTGTTGGTAGTCGGCGCGAGGCTGGCAGCGGAGACATCCACGGTGGCGGTCGTGGCCGCACCGCGTTCCCTGTTGTACCAACTCACGTGCAGGGTATTGCCCCCATGGGCCAGGACGACGTCATCGTAACCAATGCTTGTGCTCGACAACGCGACTGGGCTGCTGTCTATCGGACTACCGTCGCTCGCGTTGAAGCGTTGCAGCACCGGAACCTTTACGCTCGACCGAGAGACCCTCGACATCACCCGCCGACGTGGCGACGGGCAGATCAAACACGCCAACCGGCACGCCCGCGGCGTCCAGGGTGAACAGCCTGCTCGTGCTGTACGTGCTCCCAGCACCGCCGCCTGCCAGCACGCCGAGTGCGCCAGCGTCGTCCACTACTACTTCCGTGGGGATATCATCCTTAGCGGTGCTGCTGGTCTTTAAGAAGCCACCCCCGACTTTGACCAGGCTGGTAGTGTCGAACAGCGCGTAGCCGACGTCCACCCCGCTCACGCCGTAGGCGACTTCGTCCGCCCAGGTCACCAACAGGCGACTGGCGTTGGCGTTGATGGCCAGCGAATCTCCAGGCTGGTTGGTTAGGATATCGGTCGCTGCTATTGGCGCCGCGTCCTTCCAATCCAGGGTGGTCAGGTCCAGCCGGCGCACCTGGACGCTGCCGCTCTCGATCCAGGCGAACGCCAAGTCGGCGCCCAGCATCACGATATCTACCGCACGGATAATATACGGGTTCGCAAACAGCGCTGTGCCGACGAACGCCAGCTTGAGCTTGTTGTCCTTCGGGTCCACCCCACGTACTTCAAGGGTCGCGGCCGAGAGGTACAACACATCGCCGTTAGGGCGCTCCAATATCTTGCTTGGAATGCCCGCTCCGTACGCATCCGCGTCCAGCGCAGGAGCTACGAAGAACTCGGCGCTCACGATGGGGTCGAGCACAGCCGGGTAGCTTGACTCAGCCAGCACCGACTCAGGCACGCGATAGATCACGCGGCCACCCACGTAGCTGCCCCGCACCTCAGTGTGACGGCCCTCAGCGTCAATCCAGCTGGCGTGGCTCACCTTGACTGCCTTCTCGGTTGAGCCCGCGTCAAACCACAGCCCTTCGCCATCGACGCTGAGCAGCGCTGTGTCCTCGCCCACTATAATTTCCGCGGAGAATTTTTCAGAGCGCTGCGCGATGGTCCAGCTGGTCTGACTGCCGTTAGCCAGCGCCACGACCTGCTCGCTCACCCCGGGCGCGACCTCGCGCTGGGCGTGCCCTTGCTCGACGCGCCAGGCGTGCTCGCTCTGGACGCCGTTCACCCTGGTGCTGAAGCTCAGCTCTACCTCGCCGGACAGCGTGTAGCTTTTCGGTTCAAGGCTGGTGCTCAACGCGCCCGGCGCGACCAAGCGCGCTCCACGCTGCGCAAACGCCTGACCCAGGGTCGGCCGTTTAGTGACGAAGCTGAGGTGGTTCGCCTCCGGGGAGGACCCAAGCTCAAGCTGGCCGGTTTCCGTATCCGTTTCCGCGACGGACGCCTGGCTCCCGCAGCCCGGCGCGGCCCAGACCAGGGCGCCGGTTACCAGCAGGCCCAGCGCGTACTTGGCGCCGCTCGCGCGCAGCCTCGGCCAACGCGGGCCGGGCGCCTGCGCCTGAGCGCTAGACCGTGAATTATCGCCATTTTTTAAGATCTTCATCGCAAATCCTCCCAGCGCGCGCCACGGGGCGCATCCGTTCCCTCGAGGTAACGCCAACCGCGGCCCACCCCCAAGCCCCAGCTCCCAGCAGCGCCTGACCGCGGCGACGCGGCCAACACCTAGGTTGACTCGCCAACCGCGCTCAGCGCAGTCCGAATCAGCGACTACCCAGGGTCGACTCCCCCCACGCACAAGAACTCGCTGACCACGAACTGGCACGCCCCCGGACCTGCGCAACAGTTCGGATCTGCTGCGCCTGAGCACGGACCGTCGCCCCCGATGCAGCCCCCCGCATCCCAGGTTCCGCTGCCGCCGCTGCCCCCGGTGGTACCGCCGACGCCGCCGGTGCTGCCGCCACTGCCCCCGGTGCTGCCGCCGCTGCCACCAGTGCTGCCGCCGCTACCACCAGTGCTGCCGCCGCTGCCACCGTCGCCGTCCACCACCGCGACGTAGAACGAGAAGGTCGCCGTATCGCGCACTACGCTGCTCGGGGTGATGTCCGTCATACTCACCTCTTGCCAGTCGCTGCCAGGAGACGCCCGCAGCAAGCGGACGGCGGACGGGGCTGCCCAGCTATATGGCAGGCTGATGCGCGCGTCCAACGCAAACAGCTGACCGTGGGGCTGAAAGCCAAAGATAGTGCTCACGGCTTGGGTTCCGCTAGGTAACGGAAACTCCAAGTTGGCCGGAGGCAACTCGCCGATGCTCAGCTCGGTGTCTGCTGCCAGCGCTCCGGCGGGCACGCCAATGCGCGCGCCGCTCGGGTGAACCACTTCACCGCCCGCCGGCCCCAGCACTTGGGTGATGTTGTTCACCGTGTTGTTGGTGACGCTGTTGTCCTGGTTGATGGTGTTGTCCTTGCTGCAACCCCCTGCGGTAGCGGCAAGCAACCCAACGACCAGAACACCTCGAACGATGGCGCGCCGCAGCTGCATAGCGCAGACGCTTGAGCAACCCGTGTGCCACAGTCAGGCGCGGCGAATACACGGCAAAGTCTCTACTCCAGGAGAACGCCTCGTCCACTATTGGAGACTGACCTACGAGCGAGTGTCTCCAGGAGAGGACACCGGCGGCGGCTCCACGCTATCGCCACCTGGTGCAGCCGATGCAGCCGCAGGGTCGCGCTCTAAACCAAAGGCCTGGATCAGTTTGTAGAGGTAGGAGCGGGCCACATCGAGCTTGACCGCAGCGTCCTTGATGTTCCACTGGGTCTGCTCGAGGGTCCTCTGCACCAGATCACGCTGAAAGCGCCGAGTGGCGTGATGAAAGGTGTGGTCTTCCTGAGCTTCTGACTGCCCGTCCGGGAACAGGTGCTTGGCTTCTACCCGCGACATGCCCGCCCCTGCTGCACGGATCGCGCCGGCCTCGATCACGTGGAACAACTGGCGGACGTTGCCTGGCCAGGGCGACGTCTCGAGCAGATAGCGCGCGGCCGGCGAGAGCTCCAGCTGCGCCAAGCCGTGGCGCCTACACACTTGGGCCAGTTGCCAGTCGGCCAGCGGGTCAATGTCCTCGCGCCGCTCGTCCAGCGCTGGTGCGCGCACAGGCAGCACTTGGAGCCGATAGTACAAATCCTCTCGGAACTGTCGAGCGGCGATCAGCGCCTTCAGATCCTGATGAGTCGCAGCCACGATGCGCACGTCCGCGCGCTCAAGACTCGCGCTGCCCAGGGGATAGTAGGTCGACGACTGCAGCAGGTGCAGCAGCTTGGCCTGGGCGGTTAGGCTGAGCTCGCCTACCTCGTCTAGGAACAGCGTCCCGCCCTCTGCCGCTGCCACTTTCCCGATGGTGCGGGCAGTGGCGGTGGAGTGGGCGCCTTTGGCTGAACCGAAGAGCTCGCTCTCGAGCAGGGTCTCGGGCAGCGCAGCGCAGTTTAGTTCGACAAACGGCCCTGAGGCGCGCCGGCTGTTGCGATGTAGCACCCGCGCGAGGTGGGACTTCCCCGTGCCGGTGCCGCCGTAGATCATCACGCTGACATCTAGGGGCGCGGCTAGGCCAAGCTGCTCAATGGCCGCGGCCAGAGGCGCGCTGCGGCCAACCACATCATCGATCTTGAAGCGGGAACGCATCGATGCCATGCGGTCGCAACCCGCCGCCGCCTGCGACATCAAGCGATCTGTCAGGCTGGCCAACTGACGCGCGCACAGCTCTAAGCGCTCACGATCTAGCGCAGTAAAGCCTCCAGGCTCTAGCCGACCCTGGAGGTAGATCACCCCGAACGCTGGTGCCCGGCCCACCGGCGCGCAGAGCACCGCGCGGCTCTCACACTGCTCAACGCTCTGGCTCTCGCAATCGCAATCGCAATCGCAATCGCAATCGCCAAGACCGGGGCCTTCAAAGGCAAACGGAGTGAGCAGCGTCTCGCCGCTGCTCATGCAGCGCCCGATCACGTCGCTCGCGGTCTTTGCCACGATTTCCGCGGCACCCACCCCATCTAACCCATGGCTGATGGACCACACGGGTGCGCTCACCGCGTAGCGATTGCAGAGCTGAATGTGACCCGCCTTCGCTCGCGTGAGCGCGCAAACCAGCCCGAGGGTGTGTGCGATGGCCGTCTCGACCTCGTCAGCGTGTCCGAGATCGAGCAGGCGCCTGAACAGGGCCCGCTCACACGCGATGTCCTGAGGGGATTCGACGTTCGCCGCCACTAGCTTCGTCCCAACCCGGGTTCAGGCAGCCGCGCAAACCCGAACCGCGTGGTTCGTGTGACCACTCGGGCGCACCCCAGCAACGCTAGGCCCGCCCGAAAGGCTGGGCAGCACCGCGAGATGGAAGGCGGCAACAACGTGTACATCCCCCCAATGTGCCTGCGCCCTTCCCGGACTGATATAGGGGGATCCCCTCACTGAACATCCGCTCCCCGGCTAGCCTGCAACCGCGCTGGTTGCTTGCTCTAGAAGCTCAACGCTATCTAAAGCAAACAACCGTTTGAAGGGGCGCTAAGAAGCTCTAGCATGCGCGGCGTGCGACACGCGGTATCCAAGCTCACCTTCGCGCTGCTCATCGCAGCGTCCACCACGGCCTGCACCGACGAGTACTTTGCCCAAACTCAGCAAGCCTTAGCGACGTTCTCGGTGCGCGAGAGCGTGCAGCAACTTCAGGTCACTCACGCCGCCCCCCAGAGCGAGCTTCGATTGGAGAACGCAGCAGGCGAAGAAATTGCGCGCGGCACGACCGACGGGCTCGGCAGCTTGATCTTCAGACTGGTTCCGCCCGGAGAGGGCTACCGCGTCGTGGACGTCGCGACGGGTGATCAGAGCGCCGCGCTCAGCGTGTGGACCGCCGAGGGCAGCTTGCCTGCTCCCGATTTCTACACCAGCCAAGTGCTCAACGCGGGGGTGAACTACATCCAGACCCGAGACGGCACCCAGCTGGCGGTCTACGTCACGCTGCCCGGCCCCCCCGAAGACGGACCTTACCCCACGGTAGTGAACTATTCCGGCTACGAGCCGGCGAAGCCCGGCGGCCCCATCGACCTCAACGTGCCCGACGCGTGCGACCTCTTCCCCACCATCTGCGACGCGCCCAACGATCCGTCGGCGATGATCAGCAGCTTCATGGGTTACGCCACGGTGGGCGTGAACGTGCGCGGCACCGGCTGCTCGGGGGGCGCGTATGACTTCTTCGAGACCATGCAGGTGCTCGATGGCTACGACGTGATCGAGACCGTCGCGGCGCAGCCCTGGGTGCTACACAACGCCGTGGGCATGACGGGCTTGTCCTACCCTGGCATCAGCCAGTTGTTCGTCGCCCAGACCCGGCCGCCACACCTCGCGGCCATCACCCCGCTCTCGGTGATCGCCGACACAGCGAGCTCAACTTTGCTTCCGGGAGGAATTTATAACGACGGCTTCGCGCTGGCTTGGGCCGACGGGGTGCTCGACGGGGCCAAGCCGTTCGGCCAAAACTGGGAGCAAGACCGCGTTGACGCGGGCGACACCGTGTGCGCAGAGAACCAGCTGCTCCACGGCCAAGCCGTGGACGTGGTCGCCAAGGCCTTGGCCAACCCTTACCGCGACCCTGCGATCTTCGATCCCCTCGACCCAAGCTTGTTTGTGGGCGAAATCGACGTGCCGGTGTTCATCGCTGGGGCGTGGCAAGACGAACAAACCGGCGGCCACTTCCCCGCGCTGTTCGACCAATTCACCTCAGCTCCAGTCACCAAGTTCACGGTCTACAACGGCGCGCATATGGACGGCTTCGCGCCGCATATCCTCTCTGAGTGGAAGACCTTCCTTGACCTCTACGTAGCGCGCACCATCCCGTCCATCGACCCGGCCCTACGCGCCGCCGGGCCGCTGCTGTTCAAGGAGATCTTTGGCGCGTCCATCGGCCTCGGCCCGGATCGCTTCGCCAGCTACGCGACGTATGAAGAGGCCAAGCAGGCCTACGAAGCAGAGGACGACGTGCGGGTGATCTTTGACGTCGGCGCCAAGCCCGGCGGCACGCCTTACGCGCCTGAAGGCAGCTTTGAGCGGCGCTTCTCGGCGTGGCCCATCCCAGAGGTGACGCCGCTGCGCTACTACTTTGAGCCCGACGGCAGCCTGACCGAGCTTAAGCCCAGCGCCACCGGCGACAGCGGCTCGTCGTTCAACCATAACCCAGCGCTGGCTCGCACTGGCAATATGGAGGGCGACAACCCGGGCAACTTCGACACCAAGTGGACCTGGGCCACGCCGCCCAGCGGCGACGCCATCGCCTTTCAAACCGCGCCGCTCAGCGAGGACATGATGCTGCTCGGGCACTCCAGCGCCGATCTGTATCTGCGCTCGACCAGCGCTGACGCTGACATTCAGGTCAACGTCACCGAGGTGCGCAGCGATGGCCAAGAGCTCTACGTCCAGAGCGGCATGCAGCGCGCGAGTCAGCGCGCGCTAGCCGCTGACGCGACTGAGCTGCGCCCCATTAAGACGCAGCTAGAGAAGGACGCTGCCCCGCTGCCGAGCGGCGAGTGGACGCTCACGCGCGTCGAGATCCTGCCGTTTGGCCATGTGTTCCGTACGGGTTCGCGGATCCGCTTGGTGATTAATACTCCGGGCGGAAACCACGCGCGCTGGAAGTTCATCCTCAACGACCTAGAGCGCGGCGCGGTGCACTCAGTAGCCCACTCGGCCATGTACCCGTCGAGCGTGGTGTTCTCGTTCTTGCCAGACCAGACGCCCGCAGCAGATGTACCTGGCTGCTCCCTGCGTGCGCAGCCCTGCCGCAGCTACCAAGCCATTCAGAACACCCCCTTCACCCCCTAGAAGTTGTGACGCCTGCGCCGGCGCGCGCTAGGGCTCAGTCGTCGTCATCGTCATCGTCATCATCGTCATCATCGTCGTCGTCATCGTCGTCGCCATCCGGTTCGTCGGGCTCAGGCTGAGCGACGCTGCCGCCGTGCTTCAGGGTGTAGCGCTCAAGCAGTATCGAGTACTCGTCCAGCAGGCCCATGTCAGTGCTGAGCTTGGTTCCCCACGGCATACCCGCCATGCTATACGCTTGCATGGTCATGCCAAACACCCGCTCGATCTCGGCGCTCATGTCCTTGCCTAGCTGATCCCAGGCCACCATGGCCCCGGTGATCTCGCAGTACAAGTCAAAGGTCATCTCCTGCGCGGCGCCGCTAGCGATGCGCTGGCCGTGAAGCGCTTGCAGCTCGTCTTGGTAGAGCTGAGCGTAGGTCTGCCCGAGGGCGCCGGTAGTGTCGCGCTGGAAGCGCTCGGTCCAGCCGGCACACACACGCCGATAGCCCGCGTCGTCGAGCTGGTAGCCGGCCAAGAGCTGCACCCATTCTTGCCCCGCGGTACCGGCGGTCTGATGACTAGAGAGCCGGGCCATGCCCTGCAAGTCGACGCCCTCAATCGGCGCGGTGAGCTGGGGGTTGGCAGCCAGCGCGCGCTGCTGGTCGCGCGCTTGGATCTGCTGTAGCCCCTTGACCATGGCGCGCTGAGAGTCGGCGTCATCAAACACAGCGGAAAATAAAGAGTCGCCAGCGGGCGTGCCGTAGTGCTTTGCGATGGTGTGCCCCACGCGAAAATACTGGCCGACCGAGCGGTAACCGCGCGTGAGCAGCTCTTGCTCCGCCTCGACCGGGTTGGTCTTGCACAGGTGCTCGAACACCGCCTGATCCGCGAAGAACTGCTCCAGCAGCTCATTCGCCGTGTTGAAGCTCCACTCAGCGCGCGTGATCGGCCCCCAGTCGTCGCGCCACTGGTCCAGGGCCACGTCGCGGTCATGGCCGTCGGACCAGCGCTTCTCGCCCTCGTAGAGCACCAGCCGCGCGCCGTCGTAGTCCTTGAGCAGCTGCGCTTCCCGCGGGAAATTGGGCCGCTCAATCACTGGCTCGGCCGGCGTCGGGAACGCCGGGTCAACGAAGCGCGGGTACATCGCGCTCAAGCGCTGACCCCAGCTCGCCTCCACCCCTGGGATGCTGAGGGAGGTCAGCCACGGGATGCTGCGATATGGCGACTCTGCATCGCCCAGCAGCGCTTGGTGTGCGGCATGAGCCGACGCGCCGTCACCGCCCCAGAACGCGAGCCCCAGCAGGTAGTGCTCGCCCAGCTCTTGCCAGGATTGATAGGCACGCTGGAGCAGCACCGCGGCCGGCAGGATGTTGCCCCAAGCCTCCTGCTCCTCAATGTAGCCGGCCAGGTAGCCCCAGCCGGCCACCGCCACCAAACGACCTGCGTCCCAGGCGAGCAGGCCGCGCTGGCCAATCGCTGCCTGATGCTGCTGGATGAAGCGCAGCTTTGCCGATTCCGCCGGGAAAGCCTGCTCAAACGCAAACGCCGGTCCATACTGCTGCAAGCTCTGGTTGCACAGCCCCTGCAGCGTGTCATATTCCGCGCCGTGACCCGCCTCACGCAGCCAACTCAACATCTCACGCAGGCTCGCGGCGTCGGTCACGCCCCACGAGCTGTGCAGCGTGTCCTTGATGCTGCTGACCCACTCAGAGCTTGAGCGCGGCGCGCCACCCAGCAGGTAGGGGGCGCCGCCGTTCAGGCGGGTCAAGATACTAGAAGTTGAGAGGGCCCAGCGCTGCGCCAATAGCATGGCGGCGGTGTGTAGCACGAAGCGCGCGCTAGAGAACGCGTGATCCGCGAGGTCAACGACGAATGCACAGCGGCGAGTCCGCGCGCGGCGCGGCGCGCCAGCAGGAGCCAGCGCTGTCTGCGATCCGCGAGGCAATAATGCAGCGCACCGACGACGCGCTTGCCGCACGCCCGAAAAGCGTGTCCAATGACTCAATGTCCACTGCGAGCGACTTTCTGCACCTCAGCCCTCGCGAGCTACGCGCTGAGCTAAGCCGCGGCCACGCCATCGACCCCGCGGCGCTAGACAACTTGGAGTTCAAGGGCGTCAGCCTGGGGTTGCCCGACCTGATTGAGCGGCTCACCTGGAAGAAGTTCATGAAGACGTTCCACCGCGACCCTGCCAGCGGGCTGCTGCGCGGCTGGAACGTGCGCATCCAACAAACCCCGCTTGAGGATCAGCGCTGGGAGCCAATGCTGAAGGCCGGTGAGGTCTTCAGCTTCGGGCACTACCAAGTGCTTCCGCTCGAAGGCTACCGAGTGCCAGGCCCGGCGCTCCGGGCCGGGCTGATGATCGACTACGGCCGGGGCGGAAACAAGCCGCTCGACGTCATGCGTCGGGTGAGAGATCCGCTGGTGGCGGTCGAGCAGGGCTCGACTGAGCTCTTGCTGGGCTGGTCCTACCTGGACCTCGGCTGGACCCAGCTCTCCACGCCGAGCTTCTTCACCCTGGAGCGCTACCGCGAGCTCAGCCATCACGCGCATCCACCGGCTCTGCCGCGCTAGCGCCCTGAGATTCGCAGCGCCCTGAGATTCGCCGCGCACATCCGCGTCGAGGTTTGCAGCGCAGCTGGGATTCGCAGCGCAGCTGGGATTCGCAGCGCAGCTGAGATTCGCAGCGCAGCTGAGATTGCAGCGCAGCTGGGATTCGCAGCGCAGCTGGGATTCGCAGCGCAGCTGGGATTCGCAGCGCAGCTGGGATTCGCAGCGCACCCGAGAGCTGCAGCGCGCCTGCGCATTGAGGTTCGCAGCGCAGCGGGTGTTCGCTCCCGCAGCTGAGATTGCAGCGCAGCTGTTACAACGCAAACCGGTCAAGGCGCAGCTGAGATCGCGCGCGGATCTGCAACGCGCACGTGCGGTATTTGTCGAGGCCGCGGAAACTCACGGAAACTCACGGAAACTCACGGAAACCCACAGAATCCGGCAGCGGCTTGTCCTGCAGCTTGTGAAGACCGCCGCGCGTGCTGAGGAGAACAATCTCTCGTGAGCCCGCGATTTGGAGCTGCAAAGCGCGCCGATCTGAGACAAGGTTAAGCTTGTTTCTCACGCGCCCACGCCTCGAAAGCGTGCAGCGCGCTGCACTAGGACCCCAGCGACCAATGGCTGACTCGAATCCAAGTTTACGATCTGGCGGGCGCCTGCGCGGCCGCGCGGGCGCGACGCCCAGCCTGCTCATCGTGGAGGACGACGCCGCGGTCGGGCGGGCCATTGAGCGCGTGTTGAAGCGGCCCGAGTGGCAGATCCGCACGGTGCGTAGCTGTGAAGAGGCGCGCTGGCTCATCTCTAGCCTGCCCTATTTCGACGTCGCGATCATTGACATCCACCTGCCTGACGGCAGCGGCATCGAGGTCGGCCAAGAGCTGCTGGCGGCGGGCGCGATGCGTGAGGCGGTGGTGTACAGCGCAGAGCTAGGCGCCGACGTGGAAGATGCCCGCACGCTGGGCGTGTTCGTCCACAAGACCGAAGGACCACAGCGCCTGCGCAGCGCCGTCGACAGCGCGATGGAGCGCGCGCGGGGCAGCGGCTCGATAACTCCACGCGGCAACGGCGCATAGCTCGTGACCCCAGCCTAGCGCTACCCCCACCTCATATCACACCGGGAGCGTTGCCCAGCCCCGGCTGCGCCGGCGCGGACCTCATCGCGAGTCAGGCTGTGGTCTTCGGCCTTCAGCTGAGCTAGTCTCAGCGCTATGAGCCACGGTCCGCGCCGCCTCAAGACTGTTGACCTCCTCTACCTCTGCTACGGCGCGCTGGTCGCGCTCGGCTGCGGTGGACAGTTTACCAGCGACCCTGGCGGTGGCAGCGGCGGTACTTCAGCGGGGGCTGGAGGGAGCTCCGCGGGTGGAGCGGGTGGCTCAGCCGCGGGTGGAGCGGGTGGCTCAGCCGCGGGCGGAGCGGGTGGCTCAGCCGCGGGCGGAGTGGGTGGCTCAGCCGCGGGCGGAGCGGGTGGCTCAGCCGCGGGCGGAGCGGGTGGC